>CAVVCG010000001.1:0-3745 GCA_963746655.1 uncultured Actinomycetes bacterium
TCGAAGTCGTCTCGTGCGTGCGTGGTCGGTGATCCCCTAGGCCGCGTAGGCGAAGGGGTGGTAGAAGGCATCGAGGGCCCGGTCGGGCGCGACCGCGAGCTGGAAGCGGTCGCCGACACGGGCGTCCTCGACGGACACGGTCACGGCGTTCTCGTCCGGGTGCCAGAGCAACAGGACGTGGACGCCGTCGTTGGAGCGGGCGGCGAGCTCACGGGTGTGGGTGGACGCACGGGTCATGGCTCCTCCTTCTTGCTCCGAGATGGGCGGGCGGCCGGTCGTCAATCCCGTCGGATCGCCTGCCGTTCGTGACCGAATCTCCATGCCACGAAGCTAGGGCGGTGCCGGCCCGATGACCTCGTCGTGAGGCCGCATTCGTGCTCGTCCCGGACGACGATTCGGCCTCCTACTCGAGTAGGAGGCGGCCCGCCCGCGCAAAGCGCGACGGGTGATCCACGCCACAGCGCCAAGCTCGATCGCTGCCAGAGCCGCGCATGCCGCGAGCATCGGCACGAGCGAGCGCGGCTCCGGGGCTGAATCCCGACCCAGCTCCTCCTCGCGCCGGCGCGGTGCCCCGATCGCTCCCTCGGTCAGCGGAAACGCGACGCTCACCTGATCCTCCTCGACTGTCGAGTGCTGCCACCTGGTCGGGTCGTGAATGACGAAGCCCAATCTGGCTCCGACCCGGGCCCACTCGCATCGGGGGCGACCCCAGACACGACCCCAGACATGCGTCGCGGCGGCAATTTCGACGGGTAGACCGACCGGCCGGCTTCTCCTACGATCGACCGGTGAGCGCGGCCGGGCGAACGCCTTCGCGATCGCTGTTCGAGCGCGAGGGGGAGCTGGCGGTCCTCCGCGCTGCGCTAACCGCAGCTGCGTCGGGTGACGGCCGACTGGTCGTCATCGAGGGGGGCATCGGAATCGGCAAGACACGTCTGCTCAGGGAGGCGCAGACGCTCGCCGCCGACATGGGTCTGCGGAGCCTGCACGCGCGCGGAGGCGAGCTCGAGCGCGACTTCGCCTTCGGAGCCGTGCGTCAGCTCTTCGAGCCCGTTCTCGCTGAGGCATCGCCCGTCGCCCGCGAGCAGCTGCTCTCCGGAGCCGCCGCCCTCGCGGAGCCGGTCTTCGTCGCACCGCAGCTCGGCGAGCGAACGGAGGGCCTGACGGATGCGTCCTTCATCGTCCTCCACGGGCTCTACTGGTTGGCGGCAAACCTCGCGTTCGAACGGCCGACCGTCCTCGGGCTGGACGACATCCACTGGTTCGACGCTCCATCTCTTCGGTGGCTCGCATATCTCGCCCGCCGGATCGACGGCCTGCCGCTCGTCATCGTCGCGACGGCCCGCACCGAACGCGCAGCGGCTGAGTCGCCACCGCTCGCCGAGCTGATCGCCGACCCCCAGGCTGACGTGCTCCGCCCCACGGCACTCGGCCATGCGTCGACCCTGGCCCTCGCGTCCGAGCTCTTCGGCCTGGAGCCCGACGAGTCGTTCGGCGTCGCGCTCGACCAGGCGACCGGCGGTAACCCCCTCTTCGTCCGGGCGCTGCTGGATGCGATCCTCCACGAGGCGATCCCGCCAACCGCGGAACAGGCGGTCAGGCTCCACGACCTTGCTGCCGAGGGCGTGAACCGCCTTGTCGGCCTCAGGCTTGCACGCCTCCCCGCCGACGCCACGCGCCTGGGACGAGCAATCGCCATCCTGGGCGACGAGGCTGACATCTCCCGCGCCGCCGAGCTTGCGCAGATCGAGCCGGACCTACTCCACGGGGCGGTGGAGGCGCTGGCCGGATCGGGCTTGGTTGCGCCCGAAGCGTCCTTGGAGTTCTCGCACCCCATCGTCCGAAGCGCCGTTCTCGACGGTCTCGGGGCGGTCGAGCGCGCTCGTTTGCACCGAGAGGCGGCAGAGATCCTGTTCGGGACGGGCGCCCATCCAGAGCTCGTCGGAGCGCATCTTCTGCACGTTCCGCGTGGCGCGGATCCGTTCGTCGTCGAGGCTCTTCGTGACGCCGCCTCGAGCGCTCTGGGACAGGGTGCGACGGATTCCGCGATCGCGTACCTCACGCGCGCGCTCGAGGAGCAGGCGGAGACTCGCCTGCACCTGGACGTGCTCGTCGAGCTCGGGATAGCGGAACGGCGCACGAGAGGAGAAGCGGCGGTCGAGCATCTCGGTAGAGCGCTTGCCTCGGTCGACGAACCCAAGCACCGCGGCGAGCTCGCACTCGAGTACGCACGCGCTCTGTTCTTCTCGGGTCGAACGCGTGAAGCGATCGCAGCTCTCGCGGATGCCCTCGAGCGGGTACCTCGGGAGGAGTTTCCGGACCTGGCGGAACGACTCGAGGCCGAGCTGATCGGAGCCGCCTGGTGGGAGCCGGACACCTACCCGATCGCGGCCTCGCGTCTCGCCAACGTGCAGACGAGCTCGCTTCAGGGCGGATTGGGCACCGACCTGCTGCTCGCCGGTCTCTCGACGTACGAGTGCCGTCTCGCTCGGGACCGGCCGAGAGCCGTCGAACTCGCTCGGAACGCGCTCGCCTCGGGAACCCTCGAGAACGCAGGCGCCGCGGCGTTCGCGTACGCCGCCACGACATTCCTGTTCGCGGGCGAGTTTGCCGCCGCTCGTGCCCACTTCTCGCGAGCAGCCGGCGCGGCTCGCCGGCGTGGAGACGTCATTCACCTTGCCGCACTCTCACTTCTCTGGCATGGACGGACCCTCGCGTTCCAGGGCGACCTCGCCTCGGCTGCCACCGATCTCCGCGAAGCGCTCGATCTCGCCGATCAGCACCGGGTCGAGCTCGCGCGGCCGTACATCGTCGGCTTCCTCGGCGACGTCTTGCGCGAGCAGGGCCAACTCGACGCCGCGACTGAGCTCGTCGACGGCGCGGAACTCGGCGAGTCGCTGCCCAGAAACACCCACTTCATGTTCTTCCGGCTCTCCCGCGCGCGCCTGCGTCTTGCGACCGGTTCCCTCGATCAGGCGCTCCAGGAGGCGATCGACATCGGTGAGACGGTAACCACGGTTCCTTCGGACAACCCCGCATTCATTCCGTGGCGTGGGGTTGCGGTCGAGGCGCTGCAACGGCTCGGCCGCGTCGACGAGGCCGTGGAGCTCGCCGAGGAGGAGCTCGCGCTCGCACGCGGCTGGGGCGCTGCGTACGCGATCGGAGCTGCGCTCCGGGGCGTCGCCAGGGCCGAGCCGGAGAAGGCCGAACAGCATCTAAGCGAGGCGATCGTCGTGCTCTCGGACTCCGGGGCGCGCCTCGAGCACGCGCACGCGCTCGTCGACCTCGGTGCAACGATACGGCGCGCGAACCGCCGGAAGGAAGCGCGTGAGCCGCTCCGTCGAGGGGTCGACCTCGCCCACACATTGGGCGCTGTTGCCCTCGCGCAGCGTGGAAACGACGAGATCGCCGCCACCGGTTCCAGACCACGCAAGCAGCTCCTGACCGGACTGGACGCATTGACTGCAAGCGAACGGCGCGTCGCTCAGCTCGCAGCCGATGGTCTGACGAACAGAGACATCGCCCAGGCCCTGTTCGTCACCGTCAAGACCGTCGAGCTGCACCTGAGCAGCACGTACCGGAAGCTCGACATCCACTCTCGGAGCGAGCTCGCGACCGCGCTCGTGAGCCGAAGAGCCCGGTAGGAACCGACGTTCCGACGATCCCGCCTCCTACCCGGGGAGGAGGCGAGGGGCGCGAGCCTGGAGTACGTTCAGCCCGTGAAGCGGCTCGGAGACCTCGCGCG
>CAVVCG010000002.1:0-32310 GCA_963746655.1 uncultured Actinomycetes bacterium
ATTCCGCTCGCCCGGATGCTCGACGAGTCACACGGTCCCGACAAGGCGCTCGACCTTCCCGGCCTGGGGCTCGCAAGCGGCGGCCTGCTCGGCCTCGTCTGGGGTCTCGTGCACGGCAACTCGGACGGCTGGAGCAGCCCGCAGATCGTCGCCTCGCTCGCAGCCGGCGTCGCCCTGCTCGCCGCCTTCGTCGCCTGGGCAGCCCGGGCGAAAGAGCCGATGCTGCCGCTCTGGTTCTTCAAGAACCGGGCCTTCGCGGCCGCCAACGGCGCCTCGTTCGCTATGTACTTCGGCATGTTCGGTTCGATCTTCCTGCTCTCGCAGTTCTTCCAGACCGCGCAGGGCTACTCGCCCTTCGAGGCCGGGCTGCGGGTGCTGCCGTGGACGGCGATGCCGATGGTCGTGGCGCCGATCGCCGGTGCGCTCTCCGACCGGATCGGCGGCAGGCCCTTCCTCGCCGGCGGACTCGCCCTGCAGGCGGTTGGGCTTGCCTGGATCGCGGCCGTCTCCGAGGCAGACGTCAGCTACTCGTCGCTCGTCGGGCCCTTCATCCTGTCGGGGATCGGCATGGGCATGTTTTTCGCGCCCGTGGCCAACATCGTCCTCAGCGCGGTCGGCCTGCGCGACGAGGGCAAGGCCTCCGGCGTGTCGAACGCGATTCGCGAGGTCGGCGGTGTCTTCGGTGTCGCGGTGCTCGCGTCGATCTTTGCCCGCGTCGGTGGCTACGAGTCGCCGGCGATCTTCACCGACGGCCTCGTCGCGGCGACCTGGGTCGGCGCCGCGGTCGTCGGCATCGGCGCGCTGCTCGCGCTCCTCGTTCCCGGCAAGCAGCGGGCCGGCGCGCGGGTCGGAAGGCTCGAGGCGGCCTCGAACGGCTGTTCAGGACGTGTCCTGGGGACAGTCCCTGGGACACGTCCGTTCAGGTGCAGATGCGGCACCGCGACGATGAGCCCGGTCGCGATCACGGCGAGCGCGGCGAAGCTCGCCCTCAGCCCGACCGCCTCGGCGATACCGCCCACGACCGGCGGCCCGACGAGGAAGCCGAGGTAGCCGAGCGTCGTCACCGTCGCGAGGGCGCTGCCGCGCTCTTCGGGCGAGGTGAGGCGGCCGCCGGCGCCGAAGAGCACGGGCGCTGCGATCGAGATCCCCGCGCCGCCGACGAAGAACGCCGCGATCGCGGCCGGCGGGTTCGGAGCCAACGCGGCGGCGGCGAGCCCGCCGAGCGCCACGACCATCGAGCCGGCGAGCAGCACCGTGTCGCCGAGCCGGCTCTCCAGCCACTGGCCCGAGAAACGGCCGAGCATCATCGCCCCGCCGTAGGCAGCCGGCGCGAGCGCGCTCATCGCCGGCGCCGCGTCGAGGTCGCGCTGGAGGAAGACGGCGCCCCAGTCTCCACCCGCCCTCGATCACAAACGCCGCGCCGCCAGACGAGCCCGATCGGGATCGCGGCGCGGTGACGGCCCCGGCCGGCTGGTCGAGGGCGCCGCTGGGACACGCTCGTGCCCGACGTCGGGCTGCGGCCAGGAGGAGCGCGGCCGCGATCCCGCCGAGCACCTCGATGCGTCCCGCACCTGCCTGGCGCGCGAGCCCGACGGCGAGCGCCGCGACGAGAACCCCTGCCAGTAGAGCCCGTGCGCGAGCTGCATCAGCCGCGTCCCCTCGCGCACCTCGAGCTCGGAGACAGCGGCGTTCATGGCGACGTCGGTCGCACCCGTGCCCACGCCGAGCGCGACGAGGCAGAGAGCCAGCACCGGCACGGAGCCTGCGAAAGCCGGAAGCACGGCTGCAACTGCGAGTCCGACGATCAGCCACGGGAGGATGTCTCGTGCCGCGGCGGTCGAGCTCACGGCCGGTGAGGAGCATCGCGGGGAGCGAGCCGACCGCGACGAAGAGGAGCGCCAGCCCGAGCGTCCCCTTCGACGCCCCGACGGCCTCCTGGACCACCGGGACGAGCGCGGCCCAGCCGCCCCAGAGCAGCCCCAACCCGACGAAGGCAGCGAGCGGGCCCCGCCGCCTCAGACCCGGTCCCAGCCTTCCGTCAGCTGCGGATCGGCCAGGTGGGGTCGGGTCGCCAGTCCTCCCAGCCGGTCGGGAACGGCCACTCGTCGAGGACGCGCTCCGCCTCTGCTCGAACCGCCGCGGCATCGACGATCCCCAGTGCGGCGGCCTGCTCGAGCTCGTCCTCGTCCTTCCAGCGGTACGTCCCGTCCGGCATCACGATCAGATCGAGCTTGTGGTCGAAGGTGTCGTAGCCGATCGGCGTCCGCCGCAGCGGCTGCTCGAAGTTGACGTACCAGTGCTCGAACGCGCCGTCGCGCTTGGAGAAGAGGTAGATCGAGTGCGCGCGACCCGGCCGCCCGAGGCAGAGCGCGTCGCGCTTGCTGGAGATCGGCTCGAGCTCCCACGCCTTGCCCGGGATCCGGATCCGCGCGCCCGTATCGTCGACCGGAAGCATCGCCACGGTGCCTCGCGGCATCCAGAGCGCCGCGTGCTCGGGGGTCTCCTCGACGATCCGGCAGGCCTGCGCACGCCAGACCCGGCCGCGATGCACGTCGCGCCAGACCGCGTCTATACGCTCCTCTCCACCCATGGCCGCTCCGGATCTTTCCGTCGTCGTGACGCTCCTGAACGAGCAGGACTCGGTCGAGGAGCTCTACCGGCGCACCGTAACGGCACTCACAGCAGTGGAAGCTGCGAAGACGTTCGAGCTGATCTTGATCGACGACGGCTCGACCGACGGGACCTGGGCCACGGTCGCGGGCCTGCACGCCGCCGACCCGCGCGTGCGCGCCGTCCGCTTCAAGCGCAACTTCGGCCAGCACCCGGCGATGCACGCGGGTCTCGCGCGCGCCCGGGGCGAGATCGTCGTGACGATGGACGGCGACCTCCAGAACGAGCCCGAGGACATCCCGCGCCTGGTCGCGGCGGTCGAGGGCGGCGCCGACGTCGCGAGCGGCCGCCGCGTCGCGCGCAAGGACTCGTGGGGCCGGACGCTGCCGTCGCGGTTGATCAACGGGATGCTCCGACGCTTCACCGGCGTCGCGATCTCCGACTTCGGCTGCGCCTTCAACGCCTACCGGCGCAGCGCCGTCGTGCCGATGCTGCCGGCGATCGGCAAGCAGAAGTTCACGAAGGCGCTCGTCCTCTCCGGCGGCGCCTCGGTCGTCGAGGTCGACGTCGCCCACGCGGCGCGGGCCGGCCGATCCAGCTACTCGCCGCTGCGCCTGCTCCGGCTGGCGCTGCACGTCCTCGCCGGCTTCTGGCCGCAGCCGATCCAGTGGATCGGGATCGCCCTCGGCGTCACCTGCACGCTGCTCGCGACCGCGCTCGGCATCTACGGGATCTGGTTCTGGATCGACCGCTCCAACTTCCCCGGCCCGCTGCTCGGCGGCGTCGCCGTGCTCTTCGTGCTCGGGATCCAAGGCTTCATCCTCGCGCTCGTCGGGGAATACCTAGGCAGAATCCAGCGCGAGGTCGAAGGCAGGCCTCTCTACTCGATCTCGGAGGAACTGTGAGTACGAACTCATCTCAGCGCGAAGCCTTGAGCCGACGGGCCGCGCCAGACGGCGCGATCGCCGCGTCCTCAGTCGCCGCGATAGCGCTGCTATCCCGGCTCCCGGCGTCCTTGCGCTCGCACCGCCTGTCACGTCCCATCGACGAAGCGTCCCGCTGAGATGAGTTCCAAGCGCGTTCTCGTCACCGGCGGAGCCGGCTTCATCTCCTCGAGCTTCATCCGCCACCTGCTGGCGCACACGGACCACGAGGTCGTCTCGCTCGACGCGCTCACCTATGCAGGCAACCTCGAGAACCTCGCAGACGTGATGAGTCACGAGCGGCTTTCGTTCGTGCACGGGGACATCCGCGACTCGGAGCTGGTCGAGAAGCTCGTCGGCGAGGTCGACGTGATCGTCAACGCAGCGGCCGAGTCGCACGTGGAGAAGTCGATCGAGGAGGGCGCGTCCGAGTTCGTGACGACGAACGTGGAGGGGACGCAGATCCTGCTCGACGCGATCCGGCGCACGCGGGTCGAGCGCTTCATCCTGATCTCCTCGAGCGAGGTGTACGGGACGGCGGAGTACGCGCCCATGGACGAGGAGCATCCGCTCAACCCGCGTTCGCCCTATGCGGCGACGAAGGCCGGCGGCGACCGGCTCGCGTACTCGTACTTCGTCACCTACGGGCTGCCGATCGTGATCGTGCGCCCCTTCAACAACTATGGGCCGCGCCAGCATCCGGAGAAGGTGATCCCGCGCTTCATCACCCAGGCGCTCTCGGGCGAGCCGCTGACGATCCACGGCGACGGGCACGCCTCCCGCGACTGGCTCTACGTCGACGACGACGCCGAGGCGATCGAGGCGGTCATCGCCGCCGACATCGACGGGCTCGCCGGCGAGGTCGTCAACGTCGCCACCGGGATCGACATCTCCGTACGCGACGTGGCCGACTCGGTGCTCGCGGCCGTCGGCGCCGACGCCGAGATCGTCTTCGTCGACGAGCGGCTCGGCCAGGTCGACCGGCACATCGGCTCGACCGACAAGCTGGAGCGGCTGACCGGCTGGCGCGCACAGACGAGCTTCGAGCGGGGCCTGGAGCAGACGGTCGAGTGGTACCGCGAGAACGAGGTGTGGTGGCGGGCTCTGACCCCGCGCGACAGCGTCTCCTCGTCCTAGGCGCGGGGCCTGCTCAGATCGGGCTGCTGCGCGCCGCACGCGAGCGCGACCTCTTCGTGATCGCCGTCGACCGCGACCCCGCGGCGCCCGGCTTCGCGTACGCGGACAAGCGGGCGATCGTCTCGACCGAGGACGAGCCCGGCGTCGACCGGCTCGCACGGGCGGAGAACGTGGACGGGATCATCTCGCCGGGCGCGGACTGGCCGGTCGGCGTCGCCGCGCGCGTTGCCGAACGGCTGGCGCTGCCGCACCCGATCGATGCCGCAACCGCCGCGCTCGCGACGACGAAGTCGCGCCAGCGCGACCGCTTCGCCGAGGCGGGCGTGCCGCAGCCGCGCTCGCAGCTCGTCTCCGGCATCGTCGACGGGCTGCCGATCCCGTGCGTCGTCAAGGCGCCCGACCGCCAGGGCCAGCGCGGCCTCTCCCTCGTCCGAAAGGAGGCCGAGCTACCGGCCGCGATCGCGGCCGCTCTCGACGCCTCGCGCGGCGAGGTCTGCCTCGTCGAGGAGCTCGTCGAAGGGCCGGAGGTAACGGTCAACGCGGTCTCGGTCGACGGCGTCTTCCACCCCCTGCTCGTCACGGACCGCGTCACCGCCGACCCGCCCGCGTTCGGCGTCGCGCTGGCGCACGTCTGGCCTTGTGTTTCTGAAACACAAGCTCCGATCGACGCCGCCCGCGCCGCCGCCGACGCGCTCGGGGTTCGCAACGGGCCGACCTACACCCAGATCCGCGTCGGACCGGACGGATCCCGCGTGGTTGAGCTGGCTGCACGCCTCGGCGGAGGCCACGATGCCGAGCTCGTCGAGGCCGCGACGGGGGTGAAGCTGAACCAGCTGGCACTCGACTTCGCACTCGGAAACGAGGCTTGTGTTTCAGAAACACAAAGTCTCTCGGGCGGCGCCTGCGTCCGCTTCCTCGTCGCGCCCGAGGGGACGCTGCGCGAGGTCGAGGGTCGCGAGGCGGCGCACGGAGTGGACGGCGTGGTCGACGTGCGGCTCTACCGGGAGCCGGGCCACTCCTTCGGCCCGCTTCTGCGTGGCGCCGACCGGGCGGGCGCCGTGATCGCGGTCGGCGACAGCCGCGAGCAGGCGCTCGAGCGCGCTCGCGCCGCCGCGAACGAAATACGCTTCGTCGTCGAATGACGCGCGAGCAACCACTGGGCTTCCAGCCGCCTTCGATCGGCGAGGAGGAGATCGAGGCGGTCGCCGAGACCCTCCGCTCCGGCTGGCTGACGACCGGCCCCAAGGCGGCGCTGCTCGAGGAGAGGATGGCCGAGTACCTGGAGGCAAAGCACGTCCTCGCGGTCGCGTCGGGCACGGCGGCCATGCACCTGGCGCTCGTCGCGCTCGGGATCGAGGCGGGCGACGAGGTGATCACGTCGCCGATCACATGGCCTGCCACCGCCAACGTGATCGTCCACTCCGGCGCCACGCCTGTCTTCGTCGACGTGCGGGAGGGCGACCTCAACATCGACCCGGCGCTGATCGGCGACGCGGTGACCGAGCGGACGAAGGCGATCATGCCCGTCCACCTGGCCGGCCAGCCCGCGGACATGGATCCGATCTGGGAGCTCGGGATCCCTGTGATCGAGGACGCCGCCCACGCGGCCGAGAGCGCCTACCGCGGCCGCAAGCTGGGCGGGCTGTCCGCGGCGACGTGCTTCAGCCTCTACGCGACGAAGAACATCGCCGCCGGCGAGGGCGGGCTCGTCTCCACGAACTCCGACGAGGTCGCCGACGCGATCCGCAACCTGCGCCTGATGCGGCGCGGGGACGGCTCGCTCTACGACATCACTGTCCCCGGCTACAAGGCCAATCTCTCGGACGTGCTCGCGGCGATCGCTCTCGTCCAGCTCGACAAGCTGCCGGAGCACACCGCCGCGCGGAAGCGCCAGTTCGCGCTCTACGACGAGGGGATCGCCGGTCTGGACGGGATCGACCCGCTCGAGCGCGACCCCCGCGACACCCATGCGCTCCACCTCTACGTCGTCCGCATCGACGCCGAGCGCTTCGGCCTCACCCGCGACGAGCTGCAGCGCGCGCTCACGGCCGAGCGGATCTCGACCTCGATCCATTTCCTCCCGGTGCACCGGCTCACCTGGTACCGCGAGCGCTTCCCCGGTCAGCCGTCCCTGCCAGTCGCGGAGCGCGCCGGCGACGAGATCCTCTCGCTGCCGCTCTCGCCCGCACACTCCGACGGCGACATCGCGGACGTGATCGAAGCCCTCGGGCGAATCCGCGACCGCGCCGCCGGATGAGCCGTCGGCTCCGCGTCCCCGCGACGCTGCTCCTCACCGCCCTCGCGGTCGCCTATCTGGTCTGGAAGATCGACATCCGGGAGACGGCCGAGGTGGTCGCGGACGCGAGCCCGTGGTGGTTCCTGCTCGCAGTCGCGATCATGACGCTGACGGTGATCCCGATGGCCGAGCGCTGGCGGCGGCTGCTGGCCTCGCAGGGGATGCGCGAGCACCTGCCGTGGCTGACGCGCGCCTACTTCGTCTCGTACACGGCGGGGCAGATCCTGCCGACCTCGATCGGCGGCGATGCCGTGCGGATCCTCGAGACCTCGCGGCGCCACCCGGCACGGCTCGGCGCGATCTCCGCGATCGTGCTGCTCGAGCGGGCGCTCGGCGGCGCGGCGACGGTCCTGCTCGGCGCGTTCGGGTTCCTGCTCGCGCTCGGCCGCTACGACGTCGGCGCCTACCTCTGGATCGAAGGCGCGTTCGTGATCGGGACGATCTTCCTCGCCTTCCTCTTCTTCTCTCGTTCGGCCCGGCCGCTGCTCCGCGCGACGGCGCCGTTGCTGCGCGCGCTTCGGCTCGAGCGCCCCGTTCGCGCCGTCTACGACGGCGTCCACGCCTTCCGCGACCGGCCGGGGCTCCTGATCTCGCTCTTCTTCTTCACGGTCGCGATCCAGGCCGTGCGCGTGCTCGCGATCTGGGCGTCCGCCCGGGCGGTGGGGATCGAGCTTTCGCCGCGGATCTACTACGTGATGGGGCCGCTCTTCTTCCTCGTCCTGCTCGTCCCGTTCACGCTCAATGGCTTCGCCGTGCGGGAGGCGTTCTTCGTCAGCTTTCTCGGCAACGTCGGCGTCGACGCGGACCAGGCCTTCGCCGCCGGGTTCCTCTTCTTCCTCGTCACCGTCGCGATGGCGCTGCCCGGCGGGCTGATCCTCCTCTGGGAGGGGCTGCGCAGGGGGCCGCGCGCGCGCCATGCCTGACGCGAGCGTCGTCGTCGTCACCCACAACGCGCTCCCGTGGGTCGAGCGCTGCCTCGAGAGCGTGCGCGGCGAGGAGGTGGTCGTCGTCGACAACGGCTCGAGCGACGGCAGCGCCGATGTCGTCCGCGAGCAGCTGCCTGAGGCGCGCGTGATCGAGCAGGAAAACGTCGGCCTCGCAGCCGGCTGGAACCGCGGCATGGAGGCGGCCTCGGGCCGGTACTTCCTGATCCTGAACTCGGACGCGTGGCTGACGGAGGGCTCGCTGCGCCGGCTCGTCGCCTTCGCCGACCAGCGCCCGGACGCCGCGATCGTCGGGCCGCGGCTGCTCAACCCGGACGGCTCGCTGCAGCGGTCGGTGCGTGGGTTTCCGACGCTCTGGCGGCTGGCGACGGAGTACTTCTTCCTGCGCAAGCTCGCGCCTCGCTCGCAGGCGCTGAACGCGTTCTACGCGGGCGGCTTCGACCATCAGGAGGTGCGTGAGGCGGAGTTCCTGATGGGCGCCTGCATGCTCGTCCGGCGTGAGGCGGTCGAGCAGGTCGGCCCGCTCGACGAGGCGTTCTTCCTCTTCAGCGAGGAGACGGACTGGGCCTACCGCTTCCGGGAGGCGGGCTGGAAGGTGGTCTTCTTCCCGGGCGCCGAGTGCGTGCACGTCGGCGGCGCGTCGCACGGCGGCCTGATGTTCCGCGAGAACGTCCGCGGCCACCTTCGCTTCCTCTCGAAGCACCACGGCGACGCCTACGCCGAGCGTGCACGGAAGCTGCTGCGCGCCGCGACGAGCCTGCGCGGGCTGCTCTTCCGCGGCGATCGCGGCCGCATGTACCGCGAGACCGCCGACTGGCTCGGGACCGCGAGCATCCCGGAGCTGCTCGACCGATGACGCTCGTCCAGCTCGTGTTCGCGAACGTCGTGCTGCTGCTGCCGGGCGCGCTCGTGGCGCGGGCGCTCGGCGTCCGCAGCGTCTCCGCGACGCTGGCGTGGTCGCTCGCGCTCATCTTCGGCGCACTGGCGGTGACGTTCGCCGTCGGCTCGTCGCTGTCGCTGACACTCCTTCTCTTGCTCGCGGCCGGTGTCGTCGCGGTCACGTTCGCGCGCAACGCTCCGCGTGCGGAGCGGATCCCGGGCCGCCGCTGGGTCTTTCTGTCCGGCGCGCTGCTCGGGCTCCTGCTCTGGCACGTCGCCGGGAACATCGGCGGCGACGGGCTCTTCCATCTCGCGCGGGTGCAGAAGCTGGACGCGTTCGGCTCGCTCTCGCTCGACGCGGTCAACGAGTTCGCCGACGGTGGGCTCCACCCCGGCTACGCGTTCCCGCTCTGGCACGGGTTCCTCGCGCTCGTCGCCCGCGTCGGCTTCCTCGATCCGGCCGAGGTCGTCCTGCACGAGGCGACCGTGCTGGCGCCCGTCGCGCTCCTCGTCATCTACGAGGCCGGCTGGGCGATCTTCCGGCGCGTCAGCCCGGCCGTCGCCGTCGTCCTCGGCGCCGTCGCCGTGACGGCGCTGGCACCGGACCACGGCGGCGCCTACACCGCGCTCGGGCTCCCGGCGACGGCCTCGCGCCAGATCCTCCTTCCGGCTGCCCTCGCCCTCGCGCTTGCCTACGTCGGCAGGCCGGGCCGTGGCGGGCTCGCGTCCGTCGCCGCCGCAGGGCTCGTGCTCGCGGTCGTCCACCCGACCTACGCGATCTTCCTCTGGCTGCCGTTCGCGGGCTTCCTCCTCGTCCGCTCGCTGGTCGAGCGCCGCGAGGCGCGGCGGATCGCGACCGCGCTCGCCGCGCTGGTCGTCCCGGCGGCGGCGTATCTCGTCTGGCTGCTCCCGGTCGTGCGCGACACCCGCTCGCACGACCCCGGCGGCGAGGAGCTGCAGCGTGCGTTCAGGCAGTACGCGGGACAGCTCGACGTCTTCTCGGACACGAGCTACCGGCTGGCCCCCGAGGTGTTCGGCCGCGCCGGCGCCGTCGCGGTGGCGGCGCTCCTCTTCGTCCCGCTCGCCGGCCTCGCGCTCCGGAGCCGCTGGGCCTCGTACGTGCTCGGCGGCTTCCTCGCCGTCGCCGCGGTGATGCTGGTGCCGCACCTCTTCGTCGCCTTCTCCGACCTGACCTCGATCTCGCAGTCGCGTCGCGCCGCGGGCTTCTGGCCGCTGGCGTTCTCGTTCGCGGGCGGATTCGTCGTGCTGGGGGCGCTGCTGCGAGGGCTCGTCCTTCCGGCGGCGCTGGTCGGTGGGATCGCGCTGCAGCTCGCCTACCCGGGCGAATTCACGTACCGGCTCGAGGAGGGCGGCCCGGCCTTCGTGACCTGGTTCGCCGTCGGCGGCGGGGTCGCCGCGCTCCTGGTCGGGCTTGTGTTTCTGAAACACAAAGTCCCGCTCGAGCGGCCGGAGCTCGCCGCCTGGGCGGCGGCGCTGTTCGTGCTCCCGGTCGCCGTGCACGCCGCCGCGAACTGGAGCCCGTCGGACGCACGCGCGGCGAGCCCGCTCACGCCTGGCCTGGTCCAGGCGCTGCGCGAGCACGTTGCGCGCGGCGACGTCGTCTACTCCGACCCGCAGACGAGCTACGAGATCGCGGCCCGCGTGCCCGTCTACATCGCGGTCGCGCCGCCCGGTCACGTCGCCGACACGGAGAAGAACCGCCCCTACGAGCGCCGCGACGAGGCGCTGCGCTTCTTCGAGACGGGGGACGTCGAGATCCCGCGGCGTGCCGGCGCCGACTGGCTCGTGGTCGACCGCAAGCAGTTCGACGTCGCGCCGCAGCTCGACAGCGTCTACCGCGACGGCCGCTTCACGCTCTACGTCGTGCCGTAGCATCGGGCGCGTGAAACTGCTGCTCGTCTCGCTCTACTGGCCGCCCGCCGGCGGCGGCGGTGTCCAGCGACCGCTCAAGTTCGCGCAGTACCTGCCCGCGCTCGGGATCGAGACGCACGTGCTGGCGCCGGACGACTCGAAGTGGATCCACCAGGACGCCGACCTCCGCCAGCCGACGCAGGCCTGGGTGCACCGCGCCCGCTACCTCGGCCCGAAGGGGCGGAAGCCCGCCGAGGAGCTGCACGGCAAGGAGGGGCTCGAGCGCGCGCTCGTGCAGGCGAGGCTCGCATCGCGGCGCCTGCTCGTCCCGGACGAGAACGTGAGCTGGAATCTGACCGCGATCCCCGCCGCGATCCGGATCGCGCGCAGGGAGGGGATCGACGTCGTCGTCACCACCTCGCCGCCGAACTCGATCCACCTCGTCGGCGCCGCGGTGAAGAAGGCGACCGGCGCGAAGTGGGTCGCCGACCTGCGCGACTCGCTCGTGGCACATCCACACCGGCGCGCGGAGAGCATGGCCGTGCGGGCGAAGGAGAAGGTCGACGTCGGCGTCGCGCGGCTCGTCGCGCACTCGGCCGACGCGATCACCTGCGTCTCGGACGCGATCGCCGACGAGGCGCACGGGTTCTCGCCGAAGGGGAAGGTCGTGACGATCTCGAACGGCTGCGACTTCGACGACTTCGCCGGCCTCGACTACACGCCCGGGAAGCGCTTCAGGATCACGCATACCGGCAGCTTCTTCGGCAAGCGCGACCCCCGGCCGTTCCTGACCGCGCTCGACGAGTCCGGCCTCGACGTGCAGGCGCGCTTCCTCGGCGACTTCCGCTCGACCGACCGCGAGTGGGCGGCGGAACGGGGGCTCGGCGACAAGCTCGAGCTGATCCCGTATGCGCCGCGTCAGGCCTCGCTCGAGCTGCAGCGGGACTCGGAGGCGCTCCTGCTCCTGATCCCGGACGCGGGCGGACGCGGCAAGGGCGTCCTCTCGGGCAAGGTCTTCGAGTATCTCGCCGCCGAGCGGCCGATCCTCGCCGTCGTGCCGCCCGACGGTGCCGCGGCCGACCTGATCCGCGAGACGGGCGCCGGGGTCGTCGCACCGCCGGACGACATCGAGGCGATCAAGGCCGCGCTGGCCGAGCTGCACGCGCGCTTCGCGAACGGCGGCCTCGGTGCGACCGAGATCCCGGAGGAGACGCGCTACCGCCTCTCTCGGCGCGCCCGCGCCGAGGAGCTCGCGGAGCTGGTCCGCGCGCTGTGAACAGGTCGAGACCGGGCCTCGTCGTCGAGTTCCTCTTCCTCGCCACCGTCTTCACGGTCTCGTTCGCGAAGCTGCAGTGGGAGGTCGCGGGAACGCTCAGCCTCTCGGACGTCCTGACGGGGATCTTCCTCGTCGCCTGGGTCGGCACCCGCGTCGGCACCGGCGACCGCAGCCTCGCCTGGGGCGCCGCCGTCGCCGGGCTCTTCTTCGTCGCCTTCCTCGCGGTCTACCTGATCGGCTTCTTCAACCTCGAGACCGAGCAGGCGCTGGCGCAGTGGGCGAAGGGCATGTTCAAGTTCCTGCTCCACTTCGGCTTCCTCGTCGTCGGGCTCGCGTACCTGGCGCGGCGCAGCGAGCGCTTCTACTGGACGACGTTCGCCGTCTTCATGGCCGGCTTCGTCGCCAACGCCGTCTACGGGATCGTTCAGCTCGGCACGGCGGAGGTGCTCGGGATCAATCTCGACCAGTCGCTGCTCTCGCCGATCACCGGCGGCGCCAGCCAGATCAACATCTACGGCGCGATCGAGGGCGCCAGCGTCTTCCGGCCGAACGCGCTCACCGGGGACCCGAACCACCTCGGGATCGAGCTCGTGATCCCGCTGCTCATGCTGACGCCGCTCTACCTGCGGCTCGAGCGCGGACACCGGCTGAAGCTGCCGCTTGCGCTCGTGCTCGCGTTCCTGCTTCTCGTCGAGCTGGCGACGCTGTCGCGCTCGGGCCTGCTCGGGCTCGGCACCGGCCTACTCGTGCTCGCGATCCCGTATCGGCACCGGCTGGCGACGCCGGAGTTCCTGCTGCCGCTGGGCGGCGTCGCCGTCGTGCTCGGGATCGTGCTCGCCGCCCGCTGGCAGTTCTTCGAGCAGGTGCTGCGCTCGCGCGTGGACACGTCCGCGAACGGCACCTCGACGCACTTCGACGTCTACGGCTTCATCCCGGACGTGCTCTCGTCGCATCCGCTCTTCGGGCTGGGACTGAACAACTTCTCCGTCTACTACGAGTTCGTCACCGGGCGGACGAACTTCGGCCCGCACTCGTTCTACGTCGCGACGCTCGTCGAGACCGGGCTGCTCGGGACGGCGCTCTTCGCCGCGTTCCTCGTCTACCTCTTCAAGCGGCTCGGGCGGCTGCGGGCGATCGGGCGTGCGCTCGGATCGCCGCGGATCCGGCCGCTCGCGTGGGGGATGACGGCAGCGCTCGTGGGGACGATCGCCGCGAACGCCTTCTACCTGACGATGTCCTTCTACTACTTCTTCGCGTTCGCGCTGCTCGCGCTCGCGGCGCCGATCGTGTTCGCCCGCCGGCTGCCAGTGAAGGTCGTCGTCCTGACGACCTCGTACCCGCGCGACGAGCGGGACGTGGCCGGCCTCTTCGTCCGCGACGCGGTCGAGGCGGTGCGGGCGCAGGGGGTCGAGGTCGAGGTCGTCTCGCCGGCGTCGTTCCGGCACTTCGGGATCGCGTACGGACACGGGATCGCCGGCAACCTGCGCCGGCGGCCGTGGCTGGCGCTGCTGCTGCCGGCGTTCCTCTTCAACTACGCCTGGGCGGCGCGACGGGCGGCGCAGGACGCCGACCTCGTCCACGCGCACTGGCTGCCGTCCGCGCTGGCGGCGCTGAAGACCGGGAAGCCGTACGTCGTCCAGCTCTGGGGCACGGACGTCGAGCTGGCGCGGAAGGCGCCATGGCTCTTCCGGCCGCTGCTGCGCCGCGCGCGGCTCGCGATCGTCGCCTCCGAGTATCTGGCCGGCTCGGCGCGGGAGCTGGGCGCCCGCGAGGTTCGCATCGTCCCGACCGGCGTCGAGATCCCGGAGGCCGTCGGCGAGCCGGACGAGCCGCCACATGTGCTCTTCGTCGGCCGCCTCTCGCCGGAGAAGGGCATCCACGAGTTCCTGGCGGCGACCGAGGGGCTGCCGCGCGTGATCGTCGGCGCCGGCCCGGTCGACGTGCCGGAGGCGGTCGGCTTCGTCCCGCGCTCCGAGCTCGGCCCCTACTACGAGCGGGCGGCGGTCGTGTGCGTCCCGTCGCGCCGCGAGGGCTACGGCGTCGTGGCGCGGGAGGCGATGGCCTACGGCCGGCCGGTGGTGGCGACGGCGGTCGGCGGCCTCGTCGACGTCATCGGCGTCCTCGTGCCGCCCGGCGACGTCGGGCGGCTGCGCGAGGTGGTCGAGCAGCTGCTCGCAGACGCCGACTGGCGCGCGCACCTCGGCGCTGCCGCACGGGAGACGGCGCGAGAGCAGCCTGGCTCCGGAGGTCGCAGCACGTGCGCTCCGCGACGCCTACGCAGCGGCCGGGAACGGAGGATGACGCCGCTATTGTCCACCCGGTGAGCGCAGTCACCTCACCCCCGTCGGTCGTCATCGAGCGACGCCGCAGCTATTCACTCCGGCTCGACGAGCTCTGGGCCTACCGCGAGCTCTTCTACTTCCTGATGTGGCGGGACGTGAAGGTTCGCTACAAGCAGACGGCGCTCGGCGCGGCGTGGGCGGTGCTGCAGCCGTTGCTGCTGATGGTCGTCTTCACGATCTTCCTCGGACAGCTCGCGGGTGTCGGCCCGCCGGGGATTCCCTATCCGATCTTCGCCTTCTCGGCGCTGGTGCCGTGGATGTTCTTCTCGAACGGGCTCGCTGCCTCGGCCAACAGCCTCGTCGGCAGCGCGAACCTCGTCTCCAAGATCTACTTCCCGCGGATCCTGGCGCCCGTCGCCGCCGCCTGCTCGTTCCTGCTCGACTTCGCGATCAGCTTCCTCGTGCTGCTGATCCTGATGGTCGGCTATCGCATCGCCCCGGCACCCACGGCAGTCCTGCTCCCGGTCTTCGCTGCGTACGTGGTCGCGGTTGCGATCGGGGCGGGAATGCTGCTGTCCGCGCTGAACGTCCGCTACCGCGACGTCCGCTACGCGCTGCCGTTCCTGATCCAGCTCTGGCTCTTCGCGACGCCGGTCGCCTACCAGTTCGACGTCGTCGGCTCGCAGTACCGGTTGATCTTCGCGCTCAACCCAATGGTGGCCGGCATCGAGGGCTTCCGTTCGGCCCTGCTCGGAACAGGCGGGCTGCCGGCCGAGGTCTGGGTGATCTCCACCCTGTCCGCGGTCGTCCTCATCGTCGCCGGCTTCCTCTACTTCCGCCGCGTCGAACGGACCTTCGCGGACGTGATCTGATGGATACGGTCGTCCACGCCGAGGGGCTCGGCAAGCGTTATCTGCTCGGCGACTCGATCGGCGGCTACAGCCGGCTGACCGAGGATCTCGGCAACGTCGTCGGCCGCCTCTTCGGGCGCCGTCCCGACACACGAGCCCGACGCGCGCGAGATCTGGGCGCTGAAGGACGTCTCGCTCGAGATCGGCGAAGGCGACATCGTCGGTGTCGTCGGCCGCAACGGCGCGGGCAAGTCGACGCTCCTGAAGGTGCTGGCCCGAATCACGGAACCGACCGAGGGGCGCGCCGTGATCCGGGGCCGCGTCGGGTCGCTGCTCGAGGTCGGGACCGGGTTCCACCCCGAGCTGACCGGACGCGAGAACGTCTTCCTGAACGGCGCCATCCTCGGCATGCGCCGCGCGGAGATCCGCGCGAAGTTCGACGACATCGTCGACTTCGCCGAGCTCGAGCGCTTCATCGACACGCCCGTGAAGCGGTACTCGAGCGGCATGTACGTCCGCCTCGCATTCGCGGTCGCAGCCTTCCTCGAGCCCGAGATCCTCTTCATCGACGAGGTGCTGAGCGTCGGCGACCAGGCCTTCCAGCAGCGCTGCATCGGGCGGATGGGCGAGATCGCGCACAGCGGCCGTACGATCGTCTTCGTCAGCCACAACCTGGCCTCGGTGTCGGCGCTGTGCAACCGTGCGGTGCTGATCGAGGGAGGGCGGCTCATCGAGGACGGAGACGTGGACCAGGTTCTCGAGCACTACCTCTCGGCCGTCCAGGTACAGGCCGGCGAAACCTTGGGCCACCGAGAGGATCGAGAGGGAGAGGGCCCACTCCGGATCGAGGCGATCCAGATCGCGGGACCGGGGGGCGGGACTGTGCGAACCGGCGAGCCGTGCACGATCACGCTTAGCTACACCGGGGCGCCCTCGCAGGCGTCCGTGATGGCGAGCTTTGCGGTTGAAGGTCCGTTCTCCGAGCCGATGTTCGTGTGCTCGAGCGAAGTGTCTGGAGATGATCTCGTCGCGACCGGTCCCACCGGGGATCTCGTGTGCACCATTCCGTCCCTGCCGCTGCTCAGCGGGCGCTACTCGCTGTATCTCTACGTCCGAGTCAACGGAACGCTGTCCGACAAGGTCAGGAACGCGATCTACTTCGACGTGTTTGAGAGTGACGTCTTCGGCACGGGCCGCCTCCCGTCGACCGCTCACGGCCGATTCGTCGTGGCCCATGCGTGGTCGACGGGCGATCGTGCCGGTGCCGAGCTCCGCTCGCCCGCGCTTTGACGGCGACGATGGTTCGGCCGCTGACGCGCCTGCGAGGAGTCGCCGCGCGCGCCGCGCGCCGGCTCGGGTACGAGATCTCACGGCTCGGGCCGCCGACCGAGGCGCGTAGGTGGAGGGCCGCCCTGATGCGCGACCTCCGCATCGATCTCGTGCTCGACGTCGGGGCGAACGACGGCGCCTTCGGCCGCGAGCTCCGCGCCGACGGGTACGAGGGGCGGATCGTCTCCTTCGAGCCGACGAGCAACGCCTTTGCCGCGCTCGCCGCCGGGTGCAGCGACGACCCTCGCTGGGAGCCGGTGAACGTCGCGCTCGGGTCCGACGAGGGCCGCGCCACGATCAACCTGAGCCGGAACTCGTCGAGCAGCTCGCTGCTCGCCATCGACGCCCGCCACACCTCGAGCGCCCCCGAAGCCGAGTACATCGGCACAGAGCCGGTCGACGTGGCGCGCCTCGACTCGTTCAACGAGCAGTTCTGCGTCGCCACCGCGTCGACGTACCTGAAGGTCGATGTGCAGGGATTCGAGCTCGAGGTGCTGCGGGGCGCGCCGGCGACGCTCGCTGTCGCGAAGGCGCTGGAGTGCGAGCTCTCGTTCCTGCCGCTCTACGACGGGCAGCCGCTGTTCGCCGAGATGGTCGAGTGGCTTCGGACGGCAGGGTTCGTGCTCGCGGGCCTTGAGGCCGTCCACTCCGACCCGCAGACGGGTGAGCTGCTGCAGGTCAACGGCCTGTTCGTCCGCGCCGCGTGATCGCGCTCGCCCAGAGGCCGATCGCCTGGCTGGCGCGGCAGTGGCTCCTCCACGCGCCCACCGAGCGCGGCAAGACCTTCGTGATGCGCGAGGTGTTTCCGCGGCTTGCGCCCGAGGCTGCCGACTTCACTACGACGGTCCCCGGCGGCGGACTCGTCCGCGCTCGGCTCACCGAGTCGACCGGTTGGGATCTGCTCCACGGCGCCGACGTCGAAGGTGAGGAGCTGCGCTGGGCCGTCGGGCGTGTGCGTCCCGGCGACACCGTCGTCGACGCCGGCGCGAACATCGGCCTGTTCGCAGTGCCGCTCGCCCGCGCCGTCGGCCCGACCGGAACGGTGATCGCGATCGAGCCGAATCCGGCCACGGTCGAGCGCCTGCGGGCGAGCATCGCCCTCAACCGCCTCGGGAACGTCCAGGTCGAGACGGCTGCGGTGGGCGAGACGAGCGGGGAAGTCGAATTCTTCGTCGCCGCCGATTCCGCCTACTCGGGATTGCAACCGGACGAGCGCTCTCCGGCCACCGCCAAGACGACCGCGGAGATGATCACGCTCGACGCGGTGTGGGCGTCGGCCGGCCGACCTCGCGTGGCCTTACTCAAGCTCGACGTCGAAGGAGCCGAGGCACGGGCACTCGCAGGCGCAGAGGAACTGCTCGCGGCCTGCCGGCCGGCCGTTCTGCTCGAGGCGCGTGACGATACGGCCCTCGCGCCGCTGACGGAGTGGCTTGCCGCGCGTGGCTATCGAGAGGAGGCGCACGCGTCGTTCCGGCCGTACAACCACCTCTTTGAGAGCTCTAACGCCGGAGCGTCAGACGGGCCTTCCGCCTCGCCCTGAACAGCACGTCGGCGACGGCATCCCGTCCGTCGAGGCGAGCCTCGAGCTCCGGGGCCACGCGCGACCACTCCCGCTCGAACTGCGACTTGTCCGCCGACTTCGCGGCGTCGTGGAGATGCCTCACCGCGAGCGTCTCGTCGATCACCTTTGGGGTGACCCCGGCCAGCGCGAGCCGAAGGCCGAATTCGGTGTCGAAGACGAACGAGAGGTCCTCCCGGACGCCGCCGTGGGACTCGAACACCTCCCGCCGCCAGAACGAGGACGCCTGCGGCACGTACCAGACCTCGCGGATCCACGACCGCCGCGAACCGGTGGGTGACGCAGGGCGGAACAATGTCTCGAGCGACCCGTCGGGGTACTCGTAACGGCACGAACCCGCGACCCACGAGACGCGGGGGTCGGCAAAGTGTCGGGCGATCTCGGCGAACGCACCGGGGAGGTAGTAGTCGTCGCTGTTGATGTAGGCCACGAGCGAGCCGGTCGCCCGGGCGAGACCCTTGTTGATCGCGTGCGCCTGGCCCGAGTCGCTCTCCGACACCCAGTAGGCGATGCGGTCGTCGTAGCGCTCGAGAATCGACACCGACTCGTCGGTCGAGCCGCCGTCGACGACGATGTACTCGAGGTCGGGATAGCCCTGGTCGACGACGGAGCGGATCGTTCGCTCCAGGTACGACCCCTGGTTGAGCGAGGGCGTGATGATGCTGATCCGGGGCGTGTCCGTCACCGCTCAACTCGCTTGACAACGGCGATGCCGAGCGCGGCGCCCGGGTAGAGGTGACGCACCGGACGCTCCGTAAACGAGGCGTAGGCGGCGCCGTTCTCAGCGGCCACGTCGGCGAGAGCCGTCGTCGCGTGCGCGTTGTCGCTGATCAGGATGATCGTGTCGTCAGCGTGCGCCGTCGCGAGCTCGAACTCGGCGCGCTCGTGCTCGTAGGTGTGGAGGCTGTCGTGGACGAAGTAGCCAATCCGCCGGCCTTCGAGAGCGCGCGGCAGCGCCTCGACGGCATCGCCGACGATCACGGTCACGAACTGGCGGAGGTGATCGTCGAGCAGGCGGCCCGCGGTCGGAACGACGTCGAAGGAGAGCAGGCGGCCCTCGGCCCCCTCTTCGAGATTGCGCTCGATTGCCCGGGCGAGCAAGGCGGTGCCGAGCCCGTCGGCCGTGCCGGTCTCGACTGCGAGCTCGGGCTTCGACCAGCGCAGCGCCGCGTACCAGCCGAGCCGTCGACCGAACAGGGTGTGGTCCTGCAGGCGGCGCCTGAGATCGACGTCCGCATCGGCCTCCGCGATCAGGGACCGGATCTCCGCCGGGGGCGCACCCAGGGCGCCTGCCACCACGCGGGCGAGCTCGTCCCGGTTGGCGATCTCGTAGGTGAAGTTGCTCGTCTCGTCGCCTGCGACGAGGTACCGGAGCGCGGTCAGCGGATGCTTCCGCGCCGAGCTGCTGTAGGTGCGCACGACGCGAAGCTGCGGAATCGGCCTGACGGTGGCGAGTTTTGCACGGGCTCGGCGGAGCGCGGATCGAGGCACCGGCGGACTCTAGCCGCCCGCGGACGTGCGTCGGACACTCCGTATCCTGCCGTGACGCATGCACGAGTTCTGCACTCTCTTCGACGCGAACTACCTCGCACGAGCGCTCGTCCTGCACGGCTCTCTGGTCGACACGGGGGAGGCCTTCCGGCTGCGCGCGTACTGCATGGACGAGCGGAGCGCCCGCCTGCTGGAGCGGCTCGACCTGCCCGGCGTCGAGGCGATCACGCGGGCCCAGCTGGAGCTGGACGACCCGGAGCTGGCCGCGGTCCAGCCGACGAGAAGTCCCGTCGAGTACCTCTGGACGGCGACGCCGGCGATCTGCCTGCACGCACTCCAGCGCGACTCTGCGCTCGACTCGATCACCTACCTCGACGCCGACTTGCAGTTCTTCTCGGGCCCGAGCATGGTGTTCGACGAGATCGGTGCGAGCAGCGTCACGATCGTGCCGCACCGCTATGCCCCGCGCTGGCAGGCGTTCGAGGAGACGAGCGGCATCTACAACGTCGAGTGGCTGACGTTCACGCGGGATTCGAACGGGCTCGAAGCGCTCACGTGGTGGCGGGAGCGCTGTCTCGAGTGGTGCTATGCGGTCTTCGAGGACGGCAAGTTCGGCGACCAGGCGTATCTCAACGACTGGCCCGAGCGCTTCCAGGGCGTGCACGTGCTGCAGCATCCCGGCGCGGGCCTTGCGCCCTGGAATCTCGAGCTCTACGACGTGCGCGAGGATCCCCGAACCGGGCGGCTGCTGGTCGACGACGTGCCGCTCGTCTTCTTCCACCACCACGGCCTGCAGCTCTTCCGGCCGGGCGGCGTCACGGGCCGGCTCGGCACCGGTACGGGCGCGTACGAGGCGACGGCGACCGCGGCGGGCCGGCTGCTCTGGCGGTCCGGCTACCCGCTCGACGCCACGGCGCGGCTGCTGTGGGAGCCCTACGTGCGCAGGCTGATCGACGCCTACGAGCGGCTGCGGCAGCTGGAGCCCGGCTTCGATGCCGGCATCGCCGAACCCGATCTCCGCGAGCTCTCTGCGTACACGCGCGTCCGGGTCGGCAGCAGGCTGCGCGCGCGCCGCTAGACGGCGTAGTCGCGGGCGCGCTGCCAGCCGCCGTCGCGCCACACGATCGTGTCGACCTCGGAGAGCGCGCCGGCGGCGACGAGCCCGCGGGCGAGCAGGCGCGGCAGCCGCCGCAGCGGGCGGCGGCCCAGCGTCACGTACGCGAGCCGCCGCAGGCTCGACCTGCCCGGAGTGCCGTGTCCTGCATCCCGGAGCGCGGCCTCGGCCTCGGCGACGTAGGCGTCGAGCGTCGTCGTCTTCTGGCCGGTGTGGACACGGTGGGCCGCGAGCGGCGCGTCGAGTGAGACGAGCGTCGCGCCGGCGTCGAAGAAGCGAAGCCAGAGCTCGAAGTCGCCGGCGAACTGGAGCGAGCTCGCCATCCTTCCGCCGGCGCGCTCCCACAGGCTCCGGCGCCAGAACGTCGACTCCTGCTGGATCCCGGCGCGGGCGAACCAGCTGCCGCCGGGGAGGTTGACCCCCGCCCGGAAGGAGTCGGCCGCGTAGCCGCCGACGAACTCGCACGCGACCACGCGCCCGGCCTCGTCGAGCGTGAGCGGCCGCTGCGTGGTCAGCCACTCGAGGTCCGGGAACGAGGCGAAGAGCTCCTGCACGACCGAGAGCGTCCACGGCTGGTAGGTGTCGCCCGCGTTCAGCCACGCCATCACGTCTCCCGTCGTCCGCGTGAAGCCCTTCTGGATCGCGTCGTACATGCCGTCGTCCGGCTCCGAGCTCCACGCCGTGAGCCGGTCGGAGACCGACTCGAGCACGTCGACCGAGTCGTCGGTCGAGCCGCCGTCGGCGACGACGTACTCGTGCGGCGGCGTCACTCCGTCGAGGACCGACGAGATCGTCTCGGCGAGGAACGCTCCCTGGTTGAGGCTCGGCGTGACGACGCTGATCGTTGGGCCGGTCATCCGCCGCGCTCGATGCGCCGCCGGATCGCGGCCGCGAACTGCTCGTTCTGTCGTGCGCGCTGGGCCGGGGAAGCGTACGAGTGCTCGCGGCGCGCCGGGCTCCCCTCCGGCACGAAGAGGAGGTCGGCCTGCGCCAGCGCTCCGTCGAGCGGCCGCCGCGCCAGGTTGAGCACGTCGTAGACGACGAAGCCGTGCTCTCGGAGCGCCGCGACGACGGCCTCGAAGGTCGCACCGCCCTGGAAGAAGGGGAAGAACGAGACCTCGACGTGGACCGCGAGCGATGCTCCGACGACGCGGGTCGCGCCCGCGAGCGCGTCGAGCTCCGCCCCCTGGACGTCGAGCTTCAGCAGGTGCGGCGGCTCGAGCCCGAGCTCGTTCGCCAAGTCGTCGAGCGCGACGGTCCGCACCGTGCGGGGGACGCCGTCGACCTGTGGGCCCTCGGACTCCCGCAGCAGCGAGCTCCCGACCAGATCTTCGTGCACGTTGAAGGTGCGCTCACCCGCCTTCGCACCTGCGGCAGCCTCGACGACGTCGGCTCGGGCCAGGGTGCCGGCGAGGCTGCGCAGGACGGGCGCGAACTCGGCGAGCGGCTCGACGAGCACGACGCGGGCGGCCGGAAACGCCTTCACGGCCGTGCGCGACCAGTCCCCGAGGGCGGCGCCGACGTCCAGGATCGTCCGCGGCGCCAGGCCGGCGGCGACCAGGCCGGCGAACGGATCGCCTGCTCGCTGGACGCTCAACCCCGTGAGCGAGAGCGCCTTCCGTCCGACCCGGTGGAGCAGCTGCGCCATCGGCCGAGCGTAACGGCTCGCCCGACTACGATCGTGCCGTGACTCAGGCGTCGACCGCGGCGAGCAGGCTCTCGCGTGCCCTGCGCGGCGGCGGGCGCAGGGTGCTGCTGCTCGTGCGCGCGGCCGACCCGCGCGACCGCCTGCCCGGCGCGAAGGCCCGGTACCGGGACACCTGGACGAGCCCGGATGTGGCGAGCCAGATGCTGGAGCTGACGAACAGCCAGCTCGAGCATCCGGACGACGTGGCGCCGTACCGCGCGTTCCGGGAGCTGCTCGAGATCCTCGTTCGGGAGGAACGGCTGCCGCGGCCGGCGACGTTCCTCGACATCGGCTGCGGCATGGGCGCCTACGGCGAGCTGCTCGAGCGCTGGGCGACCGGCCGGTTCGAGTACACCGGGGCGGACTACGCCGACGCGGTGGTCGCAAGGGCTCAGGAGCGCTGGCCGGCGCGTCAGTTCGTCCGCCGCGACGTGCACGAGGAGCACGCGCTCGACGGGTTCGACGTCGTCTTTGCCAGTGCGCTCCTCGACGTGCTCGCCGACTACGAGCCGGTGCTCGATGCGCTCTGCGCGGCGGACGCGCCCTGGGTCGTCCTCCACCGCCAGCGCATCGGCCGCCGGCCGCGGGTCGAGGTCGTCCCAGGCTACCGCGGTCAGCGCACGTACCGCTCGACGCTGACGCCGGAGCAGCTGCGTGACGTCGCGGCACGGCACGGGCGCCGGGTCGCGGCGAGCGTCGGCGTCGAGGGCGACGTGCAGTCCTTCCTCCTGGCGCGCTGACGACGTGCTGACGCTGTTCTCGATCCCGAAGGCGTTCGACGGGCACCTGGGCACGATCCAGCGCAACGCGGTCAGGAGCTGGACCTCGCTCGGGCCGGGCGTGCAGGTCGTGCTCGTCGGCGACGAGCCGGGGGTCGCCGCCGGCGCGCGGAGCTCGGCGTCGGCCACTGCCTGATGTCGCGCTCAGCGAGCAGGGAACACCGCGGATCGACGATGCGTTCGCGCGCGTCGACGAGGTCGCCGAGCATCCGCTCCGCTGCTTCGTCAACGCGGACGTGCTCCTGCTCGACGACTTCGTGCCCGCCGTCGCCTCGGTCGCGACGGCGTTCGATCGCTTTCTGATCGTCGGGCGAGACCCGCGACCTCGACGTCCGGGACGACCTCGCCCTGGACGGCGCGAGCCGGGCCGAGCTGCGGCGCCGCGCGCTCGACGAGGGACGCTCGCGCGGCCCGACCGCGATCGACTACTTCGTCTTCACCGCCGGGCCTGTTCGATCCGGTGCCGCCGTTCGTCGTCGGCCGGGCTCGCTTCGACAACTGGCTCGTCTGGCGGGCGCGCGAGCGCGGCCCGGTCGTGGACGCGACGCGCGCCGTCGTCGCGGTCCACCAGCGGCACGACTACGCGCACGTCCCGGGTGGGTTCGAAGAAGCCCACTTCGGCGGCGAGGCGCGACGGAACGAGGATCTCGCCGGCGGGAGCGGCCGGATCTACACGATCTTCGACGCGAGCCACCGCCTGCAGCCCGGCGGCGCCGTCAGACGCTACGTGGGCTCGACGCTTCGTCTCCGCGAGCGAGCGCGCAAGGCCGCCTGGAAGCTCGCTCAGCGCGGGCGGTAGCCTGCGCCGATGGCCGACCGCAGACCACACATCCTGGTGCTCAACCAGTACTACAAGCCAGGCGTCGAGGCGACCGCCAACCTGCTCGCCGACCTCTGCGAGTCACTGGCGGAGGAGTTCGACGTGACCGTCGTCACCGGACGGCTGCAGGGCCGCGCCGACCTCCCGTCAGAGGAGATGCTGAACGGCGTGCGCGTGCTCCGCACACGCTCGACCGCATTCGACCGGACGAAGCTCAGGTTCCGGGCGATGAACTACATCACCTATCTTCTGGACAGCCTCGTCCGAGCGCGCTCGGCCGCGCGCCCCGACCTCGTGCTCTGCATGACCGATCCGCCGATCGTCGGCGATCTCGGCCTCCTGATCGCGCGGCGGAGGCGCGTCCCGCTGCTCGTCATCAGCGAGGACGTCTTCCCCGAGATCGCAACGGAGCTCGGGCGGCTGACGAACCCGCTCGTGATCGCGCCGCTCCGAGCGCTCGTCGGCTTCTACCTGCGTCGAGCGGACACGGTCGTGGCGATCGGGGAGCGGATGCGCGAGCGGCTGATCGCAAAGGGTGCCCCGCCCGAGCGTGTGATCGTGATCCCGAACTGGGTCGACACCGCGTCGATCACGCCGCAGCCCAAGCAGAACGAGTGGTCGCGCGACGCCGGGCTCGACGGCCGCTTCGTGGTCATGCACTCGGGCAACGTCGGGCACGCCCAGAACCTCGACAAGCTGATCGTCGCGACGACGCACCTGCGCGACCTCGACGAGCTGTCGGTTCCGATCATCGGCTTCGGCGCCCGAAGCCGCGAGCTGGAGCAGCTGGCAAAGGAGCTCGGGGCCGATCGGGTGGGCTTCTTCGAATACCAGCCGCGCGAGCGCCTCAGCGAATCGCTCTCCGCCGCGGACGTCCACTACGTCGGGCTGGCGCCTGGGCTCTCGGGCTACGTCGTTCCGAGCCGCCTGTACGGAATCCTCTCGGCCGGTCGCCCCGTCATCGTCGCAGCGGACGAGGACAGTGAGACGGCGGGGCTCGTCAGTGAGGTCGGTTGCGGCGTCGTCGTGCCGGCCGACCGGCCGGACCTCGTCGCCGCGGCGATCCGCGACGCGCACGACGGCCGGCTCGATCTCGAGGCGATGGGTGCAGCAGGGCGGGAGTACGTCGTCCGCAATGCCGATCGTCTCCTTGCGCTCAGCCGCTATCGAGAGGTCGTCCGCGGGCTCCTCGCGCCTCGCTCATGAGGGTTCTCCAGGTCACGCCGTACTACGCCCCGGCGTGGGCGTACGGCGGCCCGCCGCGGGTGATGAGCGACTTCGCCTCCGGGCTGGCCGCGCGCGGGCACGTGGTCGACGTGCTCACGACCGACGTGCTCGACGACGAGCGGCGGGCGACGCCTCGCGAGGAGGTGCTCGACGGCGTGCGCGTCCGGCGGCTGCCGAACCTGAGCAACTCGTTGGCGTGGCGGACGAAGAAGTATCTGCCGCGGGGGCTCGTGCGCCGCCTGGCGGTCGAGGTCCAGGGCTACGACGTCGTGCACGTGACCGACGTGCGCACCTACCTGACGGCGTCGGCGTATCTCGCAACCCGGGCGAGGCGGACACCGCTCGCCCTGTCGGCACACGGCTCACTCCCGGGCTCGAGCGGGTTGCGCGGGAGGGTGAAGGACGTCTACGACGCCGCGCTCGTGCGTCCCATGCTCCGCGGGGCGGCGCTGCTCTTCGCCCAGACGGCGCACGAGGCCCGCCTCTACGAGCAGTTCGGCGGCCGGCGCGACGCGATCGTGCAGCTCCCGCTGCCGTTGCCGCCTCTCGACCTCGCCGACGCGCCCGCGGCGGGATCGTTTCGCGAGTCGATCGCTGTCTCCGCGGAGACGCCGCTGCTGCTCTTCCTCGGACGCGTCAACAGGCTGAAAGGGCTGGACGTGCTGATCGAGTCGGTGGAGCCTCTGCTCGAGTCAGGCACGGTGCTCGCCGTCGTCGGGCGCGACGACGGCCAGCTCGACGAGCTCCGGAGCCGCTTCGCGCCGCTCTTCTCGGCCGGTGCGGTCCGCTTTGCCGGCCCGCTCTACGGGTCGGATCGGTTCGCCGCCTACGCGGACGCCGACGTCTTCTGCCTGACGCCGCGGCACTGGGAGGAGACCTCCGTCGCAGCACTCGAAGCGGCCGCCTGCGGCACGCCGGTCGTCGTCACGGAGCAGTCGGAGATTCCGGGCCTCGGTGCGAGCGGCGGCGGCTTCGTCGTGCCGCTCCGCAACGAGGAGATCCTCGGCGCGGTTTCGGCGGCGCTCGCCGGCGGGGCCGAGATGGGCGCGCGGGCGCAGGCGCACGTGACGGCGCAGCACGGTCGTGATGCCGTTGTCGCGCAGCTGGAGCAGCACTTGCTCGCGGTGTCAGGCGGCTGAGAGCCGTGCGGCCGCCTCTGCGACGGTCCTGATCTCCTCGTCGGTGTGGGTCTCCGAGAGCGGCAGGCTCACGACGCGCTCGCAGAGCGACTCCGCGACCGGGAAGCCGCCGGGCACGTCGAGCTCGCGGTACGCCGGCTGATGGTGCACCGGCGTCGGATAGTGCACGGCTGTGCCGATGCCGGCCTCGTCCAGTGCGACCCTGAACCGGTCGCGGTCCGGAGACTGCACGACGTAGAGGTGATAGGCATGGTCGCGGCCGGCGACGGTTGCGGGAGTCGTCAGTGCTGTGCCGGCGAGCGTCTCGTCGTAGATCGCCGCAAGCCGCCGTCGCCGGTCGACGCTCGCGCGAAGGTGGCCGAGCTTGACGGAGAGAACGGCCGCCTGGATCGGATCGAGCCTGCTGTTCAGCCCATGCAGGACATGCTCGAAGCGCTCCCGCTCGCCGTAGTTGCGGAGCAGGCGTGCGCGGTCGGCGATCTCGTCCGACCGGGTGACGACGGCTCCTGCGTCCCCGAGCGCGCCGAGGTTCTTCGTCGGGTAGAAGCTGAACGCAGCCGCGACCCCGAGCGAGCCGGCCGGCCTGCCGCCGATCGTGGCGCCGTGCGCCTGGGCGCAGTCCTCGACGACAGCGGACGCGCCAGCGCGAGCAGCGCCTCGATGTCGGCGGGCTGCCCGTAGAGGTGGACGGGGAGGATCGCCTTCGTCCGCGGCGTCAGGCGACGCTCGACCTCGGCAGGGTCGAGCGTGTAGGTCGCCGGGTCGACGTCCGCGAGCACCGGCGTCGCGCCGGCGCGCTCGATCCCGACGATCGTCGGGATGCACGTGTTCGCCGCCGTGATCACCTCGTCGCCGGGGCCGACGCCGGCCGCGAGCAGCGCGATCGTGATCGCATCCGTTCCCGATGCGACCCCGACGGCGTGCGAGGCGGCCGCAGGCCGTCGCGAACGCCGACTCGAAGCGGTCGACCTCGTCCGAGAGGATGTAGTGGCCGCTGTCGAGCACGCGCGCGATCGCAGCGTCGAGCTCTTCGCGCAGCGACGCCGTCTCGCGCGTCAGGTCGAGGAACGGGACCCTCACTCGTCCGCTCCAGTAGGCGTCGCCGTGCTCGCGGTAGTAGTCGAGCGTCCGCGCGAGACCTTCTTCGAGGCCGACTTCCGGGCGCCAGCCGAGCTCGCGCTCGATCGCCGAGTAGTCGGCGTAGAAGTCGCCGATGTCGATCGCCTTCCGGTCCTCGGGGAAGGGGATCAGCCGGATCCGGCCGCTGCCCGCGATCCGGGTCAGCGTCTCGCCGAGCTCGAGCAGGGACACGTGACCGTCGCCGCCGAGGTTGTAGACCCGGCCCGCCGCCTCGTCTCGCGCGGCCGCGAGCAGGAAGGCGGCGATCGCGTCGTCGACGTACGTGAGATCGCGGCGCTGGCTGCCGTCGCCGTAGATGAGGATCTCCTCGTCGGCGAGCGCGTGCCTGATCCAGATGCCGAGGAACGTCTGCCGGCGTCGCGCACGCGCATGCGCGGCCCGTAGGTGTTCGTCAGCCGCAGCACGCTCGTGCGGATCCCGTAGACGTCTCCGTAGAGGAGGTGGTACCACTCGCCGGCGGCCTTGTTGATCCCGTTCACGTCCACGGGCGCGATCGGGTGGCTCTCGTCGACCGGAAGGCGCTGCGGGCGTCCGTAGAGCTGGCGCGTGCTCGCGAAGACGACTGTGATCTGCGGGTTCTCGTGCCGGCACGCCTCGAGGATCGAGAGCTGGCTCCGGGCGTTGATCTCGAGGTCGGTGTACGGGTCGGTCATCGAGTCGAGGTGGCTCGTCTGGCCGGCGAGGTTGAAGAGGACGTCCTGGTCGCGCACGAGGTAGCGGAGGCTGTGCTCGTCGCGGACGTCGGAGATGTTGACCGTCAGCCGGTCCTCGACGCCGGCGACGTTGTAGAGCAGGCCGCCGTACTCGGGCACGAGCGAGTCGACGATCGTGACCACCGCGCCCAGCTCGACGCAGCTCGCGCGCGAGGTTGGAGCCGATGAAGCCGAGCCCGCCGGTGATCAGCACGCGCTTGCCGGCGAACGCGTCGGCTAGATCGGGGCGGATCACGGCAGGTGGCTCCTCAGGATCTCCGCCAGCTCGCGCATGCGGAGCTCGTAGGTGTGGTCGCGCAGCGTCCGGGCCTGGCCGGCCGACGCGATCGCCCGCCGCTCCTCGTCGTGCGCGAGATAGTGCCGTGCCTTCTCGATCAGGTCGTCCACGCCGGCGTACGTTACGACCTCGCGCCCGGGCTCGAAGAGCTCGGAGAGGTTCGACCCTTCGTCGGTGAGCAGCAGCGAGCCGACACCGGTCGCCTCGTACAGCCTCATGTTGTTCGCGTGGCCCTCCGCTTCGGCGATGTGCCGGTTGAGCGAGATGCGCGCGTCGCGGAGGAGCCGGTACATGTCGAGCCCCCAGGCCTGGCCGCGGTACTCGCCGCCTGATGCGAGACCACGGCGGCCAGCCGCGGAGGTCGTACCCCCAGAACTCGATCGGCACCTGCCGAGCGGCGCGGTTGAAGGTGCTGTTCCCGCGCCGGTGACGCAGCCGGTTGAGGGCGCCGACGAAGACGATCTCGCGCGTGGGCGGGGCTGCGTCGAGGTCGTCCAGGATCCGCGGGTCGAAGCCGATGCGGAAGTACTCCGAGCCGACCCCGAGCGCGCGGAAGCGGTCGACGTAGTGCGGGAACGACGTCAGGATGAGGTCGAAGGCGCGGAGGCGGTCCGTGCCGGGAGCCGCGCTCGCGATCTGGCCGACGAGCAGCTTCCCGTCGCCCCGGATCGCGGCGAGCGTCTCGTCTTCGAGGACGTTCAGGTTCTGCAGGTAGACGACGTCTGGCTCGAACCAGCGAACCTGCTCGAGCACGAGGGCGTCCCCGGCGAGGTCGACGCCGTGCTCTCGCGCCCAGGCCTGCTGCAGGGGCGCGGCGTCGACCACGACCTCGTGCGCGGCGACGCCGGCCTTCGCGAGGTTGTGCGAGTACGCGTCGGCGGTGGCGAAGTGCGTGTCCATGAGCGCCCGCCATTGCTCGTCGTACGACGCGGCGTCCAGCGCCGGGCTCGACCGGTAGTGGCTGTCGAGGAAGGCGCCGTAGACGGTGTCGAGGATCAGGACCCGCATCGCTACGGGAGCTGGTCGAACAAGACCGCCGCCGCCCGCGCGCCGGCGCTGCCGTCCCAGCCGGGGATCACGTCGCCCGGCTTCGGCCGCTCGAGCAGCTTCGGGATCTCGGCAATCCGCTCCGGCTTCGCGCCGAGGACGGTGTTCGTGCCGAGCTCCTCGGTCACCCGGCGCTCGGTCGAGTCCCGGAGCGTGAAGCAGCGAACGCCGAGCGCTGTCGTCTCCTCCTGGATGCCGCCGGAGTCGGTCAGGACGAAGGCGGCGTCCGCCTCGAGGCAGAGGAAGTCGAGATAGCCCAGCGGCTCGGTCGCGAGCACGCCGGAGTCGCGCAGGCGCGCGTCGTCGCCGGTCGACTCCAGGTTGCGGAGCGTCCGCGGGTGCACCGGGAAGATGACCGGGTGGTCGCGGGCGAGCGTGATCAGCCCATCGGTGACCGCCGTCAGCTTCGCAGGGTCGTCGACGAGCGCGGGGCGGTGGAGCGTGACGAGGGCGTACTCGCCCGGCTGCAGCCCGAACTGCTCCCAGCTCTGCCGCTCCCGGGCCCTGTCGAGGTGCTCGAGCAGCGAGTCGATCATCGTGTTACCGACGAGGTGGACGCCGGACGTGATCCCTTCGCGCTGCAGGTTCGTGATCGCCTCCTCCGAGTGGGCCAGCAGGATGTCGCTGAGGTGGTCGGTGAGCACGCGGTTGTGCTCTTCCGGCATCGCGCGGTCGAAGCTGCGAAGGCCGGCCTCGATGTGGGCGATCGGGACGCCGAGCTTCACCGCCGCGAGCGCTCCGGCGAGCGTCGAGTTGACGTCGCCGGCGACGACGCAGAGGTCGATCTCGCGTTCGCTCAGGACCCGCTCGACGCCGACGAGGACCTTTGCGGTCTGCTCGGCGTGGGTTCCCGAGCCGACGGCGAGGAACTCGTCCGGCCGCGGCATCGCCAGCTCGCGGAAGAAGACGTCCGACATCGCGTCGTCGTAGTGCTGCCCCGTGTGCAGGAGCACGAGCTCCAGGGAGGGATCGAGCGCGGCCAGCTCCCGGTACACCGGAGCCGACTTCATGAAGTTCGGCCGCGCGCCGACGACAAAGCAGACGCGAGCCGACACGCGGGGGATCCTACCGTCGGCTCGGTGCTTCCTCGGGTGATGACCGTCGAGGCACTGGGTCGTGGGCACCGAGCGATGCAAGGACGCAGGGAGCGCTCATAGCCACTGCTATGAGCGCGACCGAGGACGCCGCAGCGCGATGCGTGCCCACGGGCCAGGGGCCGGCGGACATCGCCTGAGGGAGCACTAGACTCGGCCCGTGCTGGTGCTCAAGATCCTGTTCTGGCTCTCGCTGGGGGCGCTCCTCTGGACGCACGCCGTCTACCCGCTCGGTGCCGCCGCGCTCGCGCGCGTCCGCACGCGGCGTGTCCGCAAGGAGGCGATCGAGCCGCACGTGACCGTGATCGTCGCCGCCTACAACGAGGAACCGGTGATCGAGCGGCGGCTCGAGAACCTGCTCGCGCTCGACTACCCGGCCGACAAGCTGGACGTCGTCGTCACCTCCGATGCGTCGACCGACCGGACGCACGAGCTCGTGGAGCGGTTCGGCGACCGGGTGCGGCTGATCGTCAACCCGCGCGGCGGCAAGGTTGCCGCCCAGAACCGGGCCGTGCGCGAGACCGGGGGCGAGATCGTCGCCTTCTCCGACGCGAACGCGACCTGGGCGCCCGACGCGCTCCGGCAGCTCGTCGCCAACTTCGCCGACCCGGATGTCGCCTATGTGTGCGGCCGGCTCGTGCTCGAGGCGGCCGACGGCTCGAACCGCGAGGGCCTCTACTGGCGCTACGAGCTGGTGCAGCGCGAGGCGGAGTCGCGGCTCGGGTCGGTCACCGGCGGCAACGGCTCGATCTACGCCGTGCGCCGGTCGGACTACGTCGAGGTCGACCCGAAGTGGGGCCACGACCTCTCGTTCCCCTACCGGATGGTGCAGGCGGGGCGCCGCGCGGTCTACGAGCCGCTGGCGAAGGCATTCGAGAAGCCGACGCCGTCGAACGAGACCGAGTACCGGCGCAAGGTGCGCATGTTCGAGCACTGCTGGGAGATCACCCTGCGCGGCTCGATGCTGAAGCGGCTGCCGTTCGGCTACCTCGTCGAGGTGATCTCGCACCGGCTGCTCCGGTACGGCAGCGGGCTCCTCCACCTCGTCCTGCTCGCCACCTCGCTCGCACTCGTGGGCGAGGGACTCGTCTACCAGCTCATGCTCGGGGCGCAGCTGCTGCTGCTCGTCGCCGCGGCCGTCGGGGTCGGGATCGCGCGCTACTACACGCTCGTGACCTGGGCGACCGTCGTCTCGCTCTGGAACTACCTCCGCCGCGGCGTGCCCGCGACGTGGGAGGCAGCGGAGGGGACGCGCTGAATCGTGCACTCGACGTCGCGATCGCGGGCGCCGGCCTGGCGATCACGAGCCCGTTGCTCGCGGCCGCCGCGCTCGCGGTCAAGCTCGACGGCGGCGGCCCGGTCCTCTTCAAGCAGACCCGCGTTGGCAAGGACGGCCACGACTTCGAGCTCCTGAAGCTGCGGACGATGGTCGTCGGCGCCGAGCAGCAGGGCGCCGGCTACGCGGTCGACAAGGGCGACAGCCGGATCACGCGCGCCGGCCGTTTCCTCCGCCGCACCTCGCTCGACGAGCTGCCGCAGCTCTGGAACGTCGTCCGCGGCGACATGAGCCTGATCGGGCCGCGGCCGACGCTTCGCTATCAGGTCGAGCGGTACTCGGAGCGGCAGCGGCGCCGGCTCGAGGTGCTGCCGGGGATCACCGGCTGGGCTCAGATCCACGGCCGCGCCTCGCTCTCGTGGGACGAGCGGATCGAGCTCGACGTCTGGTACGTCGACCATCGCTCGCCCAGGACCGACCTGCTGATCCTGCTCCGCACGCCGCTCGCCCTCCTCGGCGGCACCTACA
>CAVVCG010000003.1:0-38584 GCA_963746655.1 uncultured Actinomycetes bacterium
GAACAGAAGGCCGCCGAACTGTCCAAGAAGTTGAACTGAAAGGAGCAAGAGACATGAACCTCGACACACATCTGAAGGAAGGCGAGCAGGCGCTCGCACACATCTGGAAGGTCACGGCGTTGCGCGGCGCTCTGGCGATCGCGTTCGCCGTCGTCATCCTCATCTGGCCGAACATCGGCCTGAGCTGCGCTGATCGCGCTGTTCGGCGCGTTCGCGCTCGTCTCCGGACTCGCGACGATCGTCGGAGCGTTCAAGCTGCCGATTCGCGGCGGTGAGCGCGCGTGGCTCGTCTTCGAGGGCCTGGTCGGAATCGCGGTCGGCGTCGTCGTCTTCGTCTGGCCCGACCTCTCGGCGCTCGGGCTGCTCTACGCCATCGCCGCATGGGCGATCGCCATGGGGATCTTCGAGATCGCCCTCTCGTTCGCCCTCCCGCTCAGCGGTGGACGGTCGCTGCTGATGGTGCTCGGCGGACTGCTCTCGATCGCGTTCGGAGTGATCATGTTCGGCCATCCGGGCGCGGGAGCGGTCGCACTGCTGGCGCTGATCGCGGCGTTCGCGCTCGTGACCGGCGTCATGCAGATCGCATTCGCGCTCGAGCTGCGGCACGTCGTCGTCGAGCTGGAGAAGAGCGTCAGGCCACAGGCGACGGCGAAGTCCGTCGCGCAGGGCTAGGGGGAGGAGAGCGAGATGCAAACATCGACCCGGCTCTGGTGACTGCACTCGTCGCGATGTGCGTCGGCGCGCTGATGGCCCACGCGGGCGTCGCCAAGCGCCAGCTCGCGTGGCGGCCGCGGAGGGCGAAGCCGAGAACGAAGGCGGCGGCCGTGATGCAGCAGGCAACGACCGAAGTCGCGCGCGATCCTCATCGGCTACGACGGCTCCAACGACGCGGAACGTGCGGTCGATGCGGCCGCCGCGCTCCTCGGCCCGCGACCGGCGGTCGTGCTGAACGTGCAACCGGCGATGACGTTCGCCGAGGGCATCGCCGCGACTGCTTCGCCCGTCCCCGGAACCGCCTTCGAGGACGGGAACAGGGTCGAGAGCGCTCCGGCTTGCAGAGGCCGGCGCGGCGCGTGCGCGTCACGCCGGCCTGGACGCCGAGGCGCGCGCGAGGATCGCGCCGACGGCGTGGCAGGGAATCGTCGACGTCGCAGACGAGCTCGACGCGGCGGCATCGTCATCGGCGCCCGTGGTCTCAGCGGGCTCCGCGAGGTCGCCCGCGGCAGCGTGTCGCACGACGTGACCACGCACGCGCGGCGACCGGTGCTGATCGAGCCACCGCCGACGACGAACGCAGCGGCCTGACCGGGGAGCGACGCGTGCCCTCCGCGAGGCGGCGCGACGCGGTGAGAGCGGCGCCGGGCCGCGCACGCGCGGTCGCGCGCCGCCCGGTGACGACCTCCGTGGCAGTGGGCGCCGACGACCTGGCATTGGCTTGGCATCGCTCCCCGCCACCGTTCGCCGCACATCCACGAAAGGAGATGCGATGACCATCATCGAGAGCGAGGAGAGGGCGGCCACGTCGACGCGCTGGAGCGTCGACCGCGGCGAGACGTCCGTCGACTTCGCCGTCAAGACGTTCTGGGGCCTCGACCACCGTTCGCGGCCGCTTCGACCGCTTCGACGGCTCGTACGAGGTCGGGCCGGACGGGACGAAGATCGAGCTGACGATCGACGCCGACAGCCTCGACACCGGGAACCGGACGCGGGACAAGCACCTGCGGTCGGCCGACTTCTTCGGTGTCGCCGAGCACCCGGAGGTGCGGTTCGTCGTCGACCCGCGTGCGCGACGCACGCGACGGGACGCTGCACGTCGAGGGCGATCTCGAAGCGGCGGGCAAGGTCGTGCCGCTCGAGTTCGACGCGACGGTGCAGCAGGTCGACGACGCGCTCGAGGTCGAGGCGACCACGACCGTCGACCAGCGGCAGCTCGGCATGAGCAGCGGCCAGCTCGGGATGATCCGGCCGCCCGCGACGCTGCACGTCAAGGCGCGGCTCAGCGGCGCAGGCCGATGACGGCGTCCGGAAGCCGGCGGCGCCTGATTCTTCGGCGACGCTGTAAATCGTTTGCTGCCCGAAGCCGATCGAGCCGTGTCAGTAGTGACAACAGACTAGGGCTATTTGCAGGACGTTTCTACGGGAGCGACGGGACTCGAACCCGCGACCTCCGGCGTGACAGGCCGGCGTTCTAACCAGCTGAACTACGCCCCCAGGCGCCGCACGATTCTAGCCGAGTAGGTCGAGCGCGGCTTCGGGCTGCTTGAACGGCGGGATCACGTACACGCCGGCCGCCTTCCCGCGGCACTCGGCGTAGAGCTCTCGCGCCAGCTCGAGCCCGACCTCCGCCGCGTCGGGGCCGGCCGCCCTCAGCCGCTCCTGCACCTCGTCGGGCACGACGATTCCCGGCACCTCGTTGTGGAGGCGCAGCGCGAGCTGGTGGCTGCGCAGCGGCCAGATCCCGACGAGGAGCGGGATCGGCGAGGCGCCGCCGAGCCGCCGCAGGAACTCGTCGAGGGACTCGAGCTCGAACAGCGCCTGCGTCATCGCGAACTGCGCGCCCGCCTCGACCTTGCGCTCGAAGCGCTCGAGCTCCGAGTCGAGGTCGTCCGCCGAGGGGTTGACCGCGACGCCGACGAAGAACGAGGTGGGGGCGTCGATCGTCTTCCCCGACCGGCTGTCGCCCGCGTTGAGGCGGCCGAGCAGCTCCACGAGCCCGATCGAGTCCACCTCGTAGACCCCCTGCGAGCCGGGGTAGTCGCCCACGGTGGGCGGATCGCCCGTGACCGCGAGCACGTTGCGGACGCCCTCGGCGTGCGCGCCGAGCAGCACCGACTCGAGGCCCATCACGGTCGTGTCGCGCGGGGTGACGTGGGGGATCGTCTCGATCCCGCAGCTGCGCTCGATCGCCACGGCGGACATCAGCGCGTTCATCCGGGCCCGCGCCATCGGGTTGTCGTTGATGTCGACGAAGCCGACCTTGCCGGACTCCTCGAGCCGCCGCGCGACGGCGAGCATCGCCTCGTTGTTGCCGCCCTGGGGCGGGTCGAGCTCGACCGAGACGACCCACTCGCCCTCGCGCAGCGCGCGGGCCAGACCCGTTTCGCCGTGCTCGGCAGGTGCGGCGGGGACGAGGTCGCGGTGGGCGAGCACCGGCGGCGTCGTCGGAGCCCGGTCCCCGGCGACGGCCTCGGCGATCGCGGCGATCAGCGCCGGAGTGGTGCCGCAGCAGCCGCCGATGATCCCGGCGCCGAGGGCGCGCGCGTGGGCCGCGAACTCGCCGAAGTAGTCGGGGGTCGCGTGCGGGAAGACGATGCGGCCGCCCGAGCGGCTGGCGTGGCCGATGTTCGGGGCGGTCGCGAGCACGGCTCCGCCGCCGGCCATCTCGCCGAGCGCCGCGAGCGCGGCCGTCGGGCCGGCGCCGCAGTTGGCGCCGTAGGCCGCCACGTCGAGACCCCGCAGCCGCTCGGCCGCTTCTCGGGCCGTGACCCCGGCGAGCGTCTCCGCGTCGTCGTCGTCGAAGGTGAGGAGCGCGACGATCGGCAGCGAGGAGACCGAGCGCGCCGCCTCGATCGCGGTCACGAGCTGGTCGAGGTCGGTGAAGGTCTCGATCGCGAGGAGATCGACGCCGCGGCCGTCCAGGAGGCGCGCGTGCTCGGCGAAGATCTCCGCGTCGTCGGGCCCGCGCTCGGGCAGCGGCCCGATCGAGCCTGCGACGAAGACGTCCTTTCCCGACACCTCGCGCGCGTCGCGCGCGCACTTGACGCCTGCGCCGACGATCGCCTCCAGCTCGTCCTCGAGGTAGAGCGCGGCCAGCTTGCGCCGGTTCGCGCCGAAGGTGTTCGTCTCGATCAGATCGGCCCCCGCGCGGATGAAGCTCAGGTGCGCCGAGACGACGCTCTCCGGCGCGCGGACGTTCGCCTCCTCGGGGCAGCGCAGGCGCGGCACGGCGCTCGAGAGCAGCGCGCCCATGCCGCCGTCGCCGACGATCACGGGCCCGCTCGCCAGGCGCTCGGAAACCTGCTCATGCGCCCCAGGCTAGCGGCCCGAAAGTCAACCGCCGCAGTCAACCGAGTTCGGGTGATGGATCAACCGACACCCCCTCCCCGATACTGCGTTCACACCGAGAGCGGGCCCCGATGCGGCGGGGGCCCTCTCGGGACTAGCTAAGCCGGGGCCCGTTGCGGCCGGGACCTCGGCCAAGCGGCCTCCCTAGGGAGACCGCCAGACGGGGCCGGGCGGCGGCCCCGTCCTGGCGCTGTGAATCAGGACTCAAGGCGCAGCCCTTTCGCGCCGATCACTGGCCAGGATTCCTCGACCCGGGACTGACGGCAACCATTCCTGCGGACGGGGTACGACGGAGCGGCGGGCCTTGGCCCGCCGTTTCGCTTTGTGCGGCGCGTCATTCGTAGGACGACGCGGCCTTCCATGCCGCCCGCGACGGTGACGATCTGGCCGGTGACGTGGCCCGAGATCGTCTCGGAGCTGAGCGCGACGACCTGCGCCGCCACATCCTCGGGCCGGGCGACCTTGCGGAGCGCCATCGTCCTGCTCACGCGGAGCACGGCCTCGGGATCGACGAGGCCGCGCGTCATCGGCGACTCGGTCCAGCCGGGCGCGACGGCGTTGACGCGCGCGTCGGGCGCGATCCGGGTCGCCTCGTTCTTCAGGCTCGGCAGGAGGCCGTGGAGGATCGCCGCCTTGGCGGCCGCGTAGTCGGCGTGGCCGGCCTCGCCGAAGAGGCCGGCGGTCGAGCCGACGAGGACGAGGCTGCGGCCGCCCTGGCGCAGGAAGCCGCGGGCGGTCAGGAACGTCGCGGTCAGGTTCGCGCGCAGCGTCTCCTCGAAGCGCTCGAGCGACATCTCCCACACGGGCACGTCCTCGCGCGGCCAGACGCCTGCGACCGCGGCGCACGCACCGAGCGGCCCGGCCGCCTCGAAGAGCGCGTCGACCTGCGCCTCGTCGGTGAGGTCGGCGCCGACGATCTGCGCGCCGCCGAGCTCGGCGGCCAGCGCCTCGGCGCGCTCCCGGCCCAGGTGGTAGTGGACGACGACCCGCGCTCCCTCGGCGGCGAACGCGCGTGCACACGCGGCTCCGATCCCGCCCGAGGCGCCCGTGACGAGGACGCTCGTGCCCGCGAGTCCCGTCTCCATCCGGCAAGGCTAGTCGATTGACTTTGCCGCTTGCGGGCAGGAAACTGCGCTGCTTCACGCTTTTATCAAATGCCTGTGGACTACGTCATCGACTCGACAACGCTCCCTCCGCGGCCGGCGGAGGGCGACACCGCGCAGACGCGCGTCGTCTTCGACGGCGCGAACGGATGCGAGCGGCTGGAGCAGCGTCGTGATCAGCTTCGAGCCCGGTCGCTCGCGCCCGCACGTGCTCGACGGCCACCAGGAGGTCCTCTACGTCGTCTCGGGCCGCGGCACGATCGAGGTCGACGGCGAAGCGCACGCGCTCGAGCCTGACACCGGCGTCTTCCTCGCTCCGGGCGAGACCCGCGAGGTCGAGAACCCGGGCCCCGAGCCGCTCGTGCTCGTGGGCGTGCGCGCGCCCGAGGACCGCGAGGCCGCCCGCGGCGAGCGGCGCGTGACCGTCCGCTTCGCCGATCAGCCCGAGCTGCGGGCCGACGACCACCGCACGTACCGGTATCTCGTGAACGAGGACGCGGGCTGCTTCGACGTGACCCAGTTCATCGGCATCGTCCAGCCCTACCGCGCTCCCGACCACAGCCACCCCTACGACGAGGTGGGCTACATCGTCGAGGGCGAAGGGATCGCTCACATCGCGGGGAAGCAGACGCCGATCGGCCCCGGCTCCTGCTTCCATCTTCCTCCCGAGGAGGTGCACTGCATCGAGAACACGGGCCCGGCGGTGATGCGGATCATGGGCGTGTTCCACCCGTCGGGGAGCCCGGCTTCGCGGACGTACGACGCCGCCGGACGGCAACTAACCGTGCGCGGCATTCGTCTCATACAGATGCTCTTGCTGGATCCATCATCAAGGAGGGTTCGATGAAGAGAAGGACAGGACTTCTTGCGCTGCTCACTGCGGTGGCAGCGCTCGCGGTCGTGGCCGCGGCCTACGCGACGCCGGCCAAGAAGGCGGCTCCCGCGGCGGCCGGTCGGTCCGCGGCCGCGCTCCCCTGCTCCAAGGCCAAGATTGCGATCATGGCCCCGCTGACGGGCGATGCCGGCTTCCTCGGCGTCGAGCAGCTGAGCTGGGCCAAGTACGCCGTTCAGGTGCAGAACAAGCTGCTGGGCCTCAAGGTCGGCCTCTACCAGGGCGACACCCAGCTCGACCCGGCGCTCGCGTCGACGCTCGCGCAGAAGTACGTCTCCGACCCCAAGACGATGGCGATCATCGGGCCGTCGACCTCGGGTGCGGTCGTGGCCACCGGCCCGACGTTCTCCGCGGCCGAGTCTCGCGGCGATCTCGCCGTCGGCGACCCGGACGTCTCTGACGATCGGCAGCCAGACGGTCGGCAAGCAGCTTCTACCGCGACGTGCCCAACGACGACATCCAGGGCCCGAGCGACGCCAACTACATGATCAAGACGCTGAAGGCGAAGAAGGTCTACATCGTCGACGACCAGGAGACCTACTCGACCGGTCTCGCCGATGCGGCCGGAGACGCGCCTGAAGGCGAAGGGCGTCACGGTCATCCGTGACTCCGTGAGCCAGTCGGTGACCGACTTCTCGTCGATCGTCACCAAGGTCCCGGGCGACACGGACGTCGTGTTCCTGCCGTGGCAGCAGGCCGCCGCGGGCGCAGATCTTCGCCCAGCAGATGGCCGAGCAGGGCAAGAAGGCCAAGATCTTCGGCTCGGACGGCACGAACGACCCGGACAAGTTCAAGTTCCCGGGCGCGCTACGTGTCGAACTTCGCGCCGGACATCACCGGCATCGCACAGGACAAGGCGCTCGTCGCCGGTTGGCTGAAGGCGAATCCCGGGACAGACGGTCGGCAGCTTCGGCCCGCCGACCTACGGCGCCACGCAGATCGCGATGATGGCGATCAAGGCGGCCTGCGACGCAGGCGGCGGCAAGGTCACGCGTGCTGCCGTGCTCGCGCAGGTCCCGAAGGTGACGGTCAAGCAGTGGATCCTCGGCGGCTCGTGGAGCGGCTTCTCGAAGACCCACGACCCCGATCGGCGCGAAGTTCTACATCTTCCAGATCCAGGCCAACGGGAGCTACAAGCTCGTCGGCTGAGTCACCGGAAGTGGACTGAGACGTGCGGCCCGGCAGTGCGCCGGGCCGCACGTCGTTTCGTGACAGAATCCCGCCTCGCCGATGAGCTGGACAAGCTCGTCCAGTTCCTCGTCGACGGCCTCACGCTCGGCAGCGTCTACGCCCTCGTCGCCCTCGGCTACTCGATGGTCTACGGGATCCTGAAGCTGCTCAACTTCGCGCACGGCGACGTCTACATGATCGGCGCCTACATCGGCTTCGGCGTCCTCTCCGCGCTCGGCGGCGCGCCGAACCCGGTGATCTCGATCTGGCTCGTGATGGTGCTGATGTTCCTCGTCGCGATGGTCGGCACCGCGGGGCTCGGCGTCGCGATCGAGCGGTTCGCGTACCGGCCGCTCCGCAACGCGCCGCGGATCGCGCCGCTGATCTCGGCGCTCGGCGTCTCGTTCTTCCTCGAGTACAGCGCGCAGCTCCTCTTCGGCGCGTCGCACCGCAACTACGACGCGTTCTCGTTCGGCGGCGGGGTGCTCTTCTTCAAGCGGCTCCACTGGGGCCCGCTGCACATCTCGCTGCTGCGGATCATCATCATCGCTCTCGGCGTTCGTCCTGATGATCGCGCTGACGCTGCTCGTGAACAGGACGCAGATCGGCAAGGCGATGCGCGCGACCTCGTACGACCGCGAGGCGGCGTCGATGATGGGCATCGACGTCGACCGGGTGATCGTGATCACGTTCATCATCGGCTCGGCACTCGCCGGCGCGGCCGGCGTGATGTTCGCCCTGCGCGCCGACGCCTCGCCGCTGATGGGCTTCAACGCCGGGCTGAAGGGCTTCACGGCCGCCGTGATCGGCGGGATCGGCAGCATCCCGGGCGCCATGCTCGGCGGGCTCCTGCTCGGCATGTTCGAGTCGCTGACGCAGGGCTACCTCAGCGGCCGCTGGTCGGACCTGTTCGTGTTCGCGATCCTGATCGTGATGATGATCGTGCGCCCGACCGGGCTGCTCGGAAAGGCGGACATCCCGCGGAGGCAAGGTATGAGGCAGAACCGAGCCGGGCATCGGGCGCGACGAATGGGTCGCCCGCTCCGAGGAGCGGCGGCAGCGCAAGGGCTTCTTCGGCCCGGGCGCCGACGCCTTCATGCGCCTGCCCTGGTGGCTGCGGTGGGGGCTGTTCGTGGCGTTCGTCGCGCTGATCCCGGTCTTCAGCTCGAGCGGCTACGTCCACCGCGTCGCGTTCGACACGCTGCTCTACATGCTGCTCGCGCTCGGCCTGAACGTGGTGGTCGGCTGGGGCGGGCTGCTCGACCTCGGCTACGTCGCCTTCTACGGCTTCGGCGCCTACCTCTACGCCTGGCTCGACTCGTCCCAGTTCGACGTCCACCTGCCGACGCTCGTCGCGATCCCGACGGTGGTGGTGGCGACGGCGATCCTCGGCTTCCTCGTCGGCCTGCCCTCGCGGCGGCTCTCGGGCGACTACCTGGCGATCGTGACGCTGTTCTTCCTCCAGGCCTTCCTCACGATCATGATCAACGGCAACTCGATCTTCGGCGTCAACCTCACCAACGGCGCGAACGGGATCGCGGGCGTCGACCCGATCAACCTCTTCGGCCACCGGCTGCCGGTCGCGCACCTCGGGGTCTTCAACGTCTGGTACCTCTACGTCGCGCTCGCCTTCTTCGTCGTCGTCCTCGTCGCGCTGCGCTTCGTCAACGACTCGCGCACCGGGCGCGCCTGGCGCGCGCTGCGCGAGGACCCGCTCGCGGCGGAGCTGATGAGCATGCCGGTCAACCGGCTCAAGCTGATGGCGTTCGCGTTCGGCGCCGCGACGGCCGGCCTCACCGGGACGCTCTTCGCCTCGCTCAACGCGGGCGTCTTCCCCGAGAGCTTCGCGCTGCCGCTCCTGATCACGATCTACGCGATGGTGATCCTCGGCGGGGCGGGGAGCCAGGCCGGCGTCGTGCTCGGCGCGGTCCTCGTCAACGTGCTGCTCGAGGTGCTGCGCTCGCCGCAGCACTCGCGCTGGGTCTTCTACGCGGCGGTGCTGGCGGCGCTGCTCGCTTTCCTGCGGCCGTGGAAGTGGCTCGCCATCGTGGTGGCGGGCACTCTCGCCTTCGGCGTCGTGGTGCGTCTGAGCGCCCACGCGATCGACCCGTCCTGGACGGCGGGAGCCACGCAGGGCACCGACTCGGTCGGCCGGCTCATCGGCCACTGGGTCGCGGTGCCGACCACGCTCGGCAGCGGCAAGGCGATCGCCTACATCGCGCTGATCGCGATGGTCCTCGCGCTGACCACGCTCAAGGGCGCGCAGCGGATGCTCTTCATGATCCCGACCCTCTACATGGGCGCCTTCGTGTGGGAGAACGTGCTGGCCCAGAAGCCCGAGGTGACGCGCTTCGTCCTCCTCGGCGCGCTGCTCGTCGGCGTGATGACGACCCGGCCGCAGGGGATCCTCGGCACCTCGCGCGTGGAGATCGTATGAGCGCGCTGCTCGACCTCCGCGGCGTCTCCATGGCGTTCGGCGGCCTGTCCGTGCTGGACAGGCTCGACCTGGAGGTCGGCGAGGGCGAGATCGTGAGCGTGATCGGGCCGAACGGGGCCGGCAAGACGACGCTCTTCAACGTGATCACGGGCATCTACCGGCCGACGGCCGGGGAGATCGTGTTCGAGGGCAAGAACCTCGTCGGGCTCGAGCCGCACCAGATCACCCAGCGCGGGATCGCGCGCACGTTCCAGACGCTGCGGCTGTTCCTGAACATGACCGTCCGGGAGAACGTGATGACGGCCGAGTACGGCAGCACGCACGCGGGCGTCTTCCGCTCGATGCTGCGCACGCCCGGGATGCGCCGCGAGGAGCGCGAGATCTCGCGGCTCGCCGAGGAGAAGCTCGCGTTCTTCGGAGAGCGGCTGATGGGCTACCGCTGGGACCAGCCGGCCTACAGCCTCTCGTACGCGAACCGCCGCCGGCTCGAGATCGCCCGGGCCACCGCGACGAGCCCGCGCCTGCTCCTGCTCGACGAGCCCGCGGCGGGGATGAACCCGGCCGAGACGCACGAGATCACCGAGCTGATCGGCAAGCTCCGCACGGACGGCGGCTACACGATCCTGGTCATCGAGCACGACATGCACGTCGTCGAGGGCATCTCGGACCGCGTGGTCGCGCTGGACCACGGCGTCAAGATCGCCGAGGGCTCGTTCGACGCGGTCGCCACCGACGAGAAGGTCGTCGAGGCGTACCTCGGGACCGAAGGCGGCGGAGACAAAATGAGCCTGCTCAAGCTCTCGGGCATCAACACCTACTACGGGCAGATCCACATCCTCCAGGACGTGGAGATCGAGATCGGCGAGGGCGAGCTCGTCTCGCTCCTCGGCGGCAACGCCTCCGGCAAGTCGACGACGCTGAAGACGATCCTCGGGCTCGTCAAGCCGCGCACGGGCACCGTCGAGTTCAACGGAGAGAACGTCACCGGGCGCACGACGAGCCACCGCATCGGTCGCGGGATGGCGATCGTGCCCGAGAACCGCCGCCTCTTCGGGCCGATGACCGTGCTCGAGAACCTCGAGATGGGCGCCTACCTGAACCGCGACGAGACCGGGCGCAAGGAGGACTTCGAGAAGGTCTACGGGCTCTTCCCGCTCCTCTACGAGCGGCGCAGCCAGCTCGCGGGCACGCTCTCGGGCGGCGAGCAGCAGATGGTGGCGATGGGGCGCGCGCTGATGAGCCACCCCAAGCTGCTCTTGATGGACGAGCCGTCGATGGGCCTCGCGCCGGTGCTGGTGGAGCGGAGCTTCGAGATCATCCAGCAGGTGCACGAGGCCGGCGTGGCGATGCTCGTCGTCGAGCAGAACGCGAACATGGCGCTCTCGATCGCCGACCGCGGCTACGTCCTCTCGACCGGCCGGATCGTGCTCCAGGGCAAGGCCGCCGACCTGCTCGAGGACGAGGACCTGCGCAAGGCGTACCTCGGCCGCTAGCCCGCAGCCTCGGCGCTGCGCAGGCCGCGGATCGCCCAGAGCAGGAAGACCGCCCCGAGCGCGGCCGCGACGGCGAAGGCGGCGAACACCTGAGTCGGCTCGCCGGCGACGAAGCCGCGGCCGGACTCGAGGATCCGCGTCATCGGGTTGACGACCGCGACGCTGTGGATCCAGCCCTGGAGGAGCGCGAGCGGCACGTAGACCGGAGCGAAGAAGAGGATCAGGAAGACCGGCATCTGCATGATCGGGCCGGCCTGCATCGTCCGCAGCCGCATCGCGACGCCGGCCGCCCAGAGCGTCGCCGCGAAGTTGACCATGATCGCGAGCAGGTAGAGGCCGGGGAGGTCGATCCCGCTGCCGCCGACCTTCATCCGCACGGCGAACGCGACCGCGGTCAGGAGCGACGCGGTCACGATCCAGCGCCCGAGCGCGGCGATCGCGTAGCCGAGCACGATCCCGCTGCGGTGAGGCGCGGCGAGCAGCAGCCGCCGGGCGAAGCCGCTCTCGAAGTCGCGCGCGATCCCGAAGCCGGTGAAGACTCCGGCGAACGCCGCCGACTGGAGGATCACGAAGGCGAACTGGAACGCGGTGTAGCCGGCCGGGAAGTCGAAGCCCGGCGCGCGCGGAGATCCCGGAGAGGCCCCCGGCGAAGGCGGTGAAGAAGAAGAGCGGGAAGACGAGCGACGGGATCAACAGCGACTTGTTGTGGGTGAAGTTGTGCAGGCTCCGCCAGGCGACGCCCTGGGCGACCGAGAGGCGCTTCACGAGCGCGCCAGCCTCTCGCTGCAGCGACCAGGCGGCGAGCGCGATCGCGATCGCCGCGACGGACGGCGGCGATCCCGAAGCCGAGCGCGAGCGCCTGCCCGTCCCAGCCGATCACGATCAGGCTGCGCACGCCCTCGATCAGGTACGAGACCGGGTTCGCGGTCGCGACGTCCCGGAACCAGGTGACCGACATCAGGTTGCGCGGGATCGCCATCGAGGAGATGAACAGGAAGACGAAGAACGCGGGGAACAGGCCCTGCACGGCCTCGCCGGAGCCGGTCCGCAGCGCGGCGAAGAGGCCGAGCGCGCCGAACGCGAGCACGACGAGGACGAAGAAGGCGAGCAGCACGAGCACGCCGAGCGGGCCCGACGCGAAGCGGACGCCGACCGCGTAGGCCGACGGCGATGTAGACGACCGCCTGGAGCAGGCCGAGCGTGACGGTGCCGCCGAGCTGGCCGACGAGCAGCGCGACCCCGCGCATCGGCGTCAGCGAGAGCCGGCTCAGGAACCCGGTCTGGATGTCGCGCGCGAGGTCGGTGCCCGTGTTCATCGTCGCGAACAGCGCGCCCTGGATGAACGGCACCGCGAGGATGAAGGCCGTGATCGAGGTCGTCGGGAAGCCCGGCAGGTGCGTCTCCGCCTTCAGGCCGCCGGAGTTGACGGCCAGCAGCATCAGCGGGAAGACGATCGGCGCGATGATGTTCGCGGGCTGGCGGAGCGTGCGCACCACCGAGCGGCGCGCGAGCAGGTAGACCTGGTCGGCGATCGTGAGCATCAGGTCAGGCCGGCTCCATCGCGAGCCCGCCGAGCCGCCGGCTCCGCCTCGTCGTCGGCGCCCTCGAGCGAGTGGCCGGTCTTGACGAGGAACACGTCGTCGAGCGAGGGCTGGTGGAGCTGGAGCTGCCCGACCGCGAGGCCCTCGCTGTCGAAGGCGCGGACGATCCCGGCGAGGTCGGCCTGTCCCGTCCGCAGCCGCACGGCGACGCCGCGGACCGACGCGACGGGCTCGCCGAAGCGGGCGAGGATCGCGGCGGCTGCGCCTCCTCGGCAGGGTCGGCGGGGACGACCTCGACGGTCGGGCGGCCGATCTCGGCCTTGAGCGCGGCGGGAGTGCCCTCGGCGACGATCCGGCCGTGATCGATGATCCCGACGCGGTCGGCGAGCACGTCGGCCTCCTCGAGGTACTGCGTCGTCAGGAAGACGGTGACGCCCTCGTCCTTCGCGAGCCGCCGCACCTCCTCCCAGAGCGCGGTCCGGCTCTGGATGTCGAGGCCGGTCGTCGGCTCGTCGAGGAAGAGGATCCGCGGGCGGTGGACGAGCGCCAGCGCGAGGTCGAGCCGGCGCTTCATCCCGCCCGAGTAGCCGCGGACCTTGCGGTCGGCCGCGTCCGCGAGGCCGACGCGCTCGAGCAGCTCGTCGGCGCGCGGCCCGCGCTCGTGGCGCGGGAGCGCCTGGAGGCTCGCCTGCAGGCGCAGGTGCTCGCGGCCGGTGAGGAGCGGGTCGAGCGCGGCCTCCTGGAGCGCGGCGCCGATCACCTTCCGCACCTCCGGCCCGTGCTTGACGACGTCGAAGCCGCCGACGCGCGCGGTCCCCGACGTGGGCGGCAGCAGCGTCGTCAGCATCAGCACCGTCGTCGACTTGCCGGCGCCGTTCGGGCCGAGGAAGCCGTAGATCTCGCCCGGGGCGACCGCGAGGTCGATGTGGTCGACCGCGCGCGGCCCCTTCTTGAACTCCCGGACGAGACTCTCGGCCTCGATCGCGTGCTGCTCGCTCACAGAGGGAAGTCTACGAACGGCAGCGCACGCGCGTCGCCACCGCGCTCGGCGAGCTCGGGCTGACCTTCGCGCAGGCGCACGCCCTCCGCCTGCTCGATCCCGAGCGGCCGCTGCCGATGAACGCGCTCGCCGAGCTCCTCGTCTGCGACGCCTCGAACGTGACCGGGATCGCCGACCGGCTCGAGGCCCGCGGCCTGATCGAGCGGCGGAGCGCCGGCGGCGACCGTCGCGTCAAGGTGCTCGCGCTCACCCGGGCCGGCCGCGAGGCCCGCGCGCGCGTCTACGAGCTGATGAGCGAGCAGGTTTCCGCGCGCTCCGGCGTCTCAAGGGCATGCGCGTCGTCGTCACGCTGCTCGCCTTCCTCGCCTTCGCGGCGCCCGCCGCGGCGAAGCTGCCGCCGCTGCCGCACGGCTGGCCGAAGACGCTCCAGCTCGGGCTCACCGATTCGCCGGGCGGAGCGGCCGCGCTCCGCAAGTCGGCGCCGTTCGGCTTCCGCTACCAGTACCTCGCCGGAGGCGTGAACACCGGGCAGGGCTGGGCGACGTGGAACCCCGGCGGCTCGTTCGCGTCGATGTACGTCCAGGACTCGTGGGCGCACGGCGACGATCCCGGTGCTCACCTACTACATGCTCCTGCAGTCGAACCCGCAGGGCGGCGACGAGGCGCAGACGGATCTCTCGCACCTGCGCGACCCGCAGCTGATGCAGGCGTACTGGCAGGACGTGCGCCTGCTGTTCCAGCGCGTGCGCGGGACGAAGCCGGTCGTCGTCCACGTCGAGCCCGATCTCTGGGGCTACCTCGAGCAGGCGAACGCGGTCGCGCTCGGCTCGGCGTTCGCGCAGCAGTGGGTCAGCCTGCGCAACTCGCTCGCCCCGAACGTGATCCTCGCCTACCACATGAGCGGCTGGGGCACGAAGCACGACATCGTCTACGAGGATCCGCCCGACGCGACGGTGCGCGCCTACGCGACCGAGTCGGCCAAGTTCTATCTGGCGCTGCACGCGAAGTTCGACCTCTCCTTCGAGGACTTCTCCGACCGGGACGCGGGCTTCTACGAGAAGATCCAGGGCAACGCGAAGACGTGGTTCACGCCGGCCGACTTCCACCGGCACCTGCTGTACGGCGCGACCTTCGTGAAGCTCGCGGGCGTGCGGATGGCGGCCTGGCAGATCCCGCTCGGGAACACGCTGATGAGCGCGATGGACAACACCTGGGGCCACTTCCAGGACAACCGCGTCCAGTGGCTGCTCGGCGGCTCGGGCCGCGCGCACCTCCGCGCGTACGCGAACGCGGGCTACGTGGGGTTCCTGTTCGGAGGCGGCGCGGACGGGACGACCTGCGCCTGCGACGGCCGGCACGACGGCGTCACGAACCCGCAGCCGATCGACGGCAACACGCGCGCGCTCGCTCACCGCCGACGACGACGGCGGCTACTTCCGCGCGCAGGCGCGTGCGTACTACCAGGCGCGGGGCGCTCGAGCTCCCGGAGCGCTAGCCTTCGGGCGTGACGTAGGCGGCGGTGAGGCCGCCGTCGACGAGGAAGGTCGAGCCGTTGACGTAGCTCGACTCGTCGGAGGCGAGGAAGAGCGCCGCGTTCGCGATCTCGCGCGCCTGCGCGAGCCGGCCCATCGGCAGGTGGATCCGCCGCCGCTCGTACGCGGCCGGGTCGGCGCTGAAGAGCCGCATCAGGAGCGGCGTCTCGACCGGCCCCGGGCAGAGCGCGTTCACGCGCACGCCCTGGCGCGCGAACTGCACGGAGAGCTCGCGCGACATCGAGAGCACGGCGCCCTTCGACGCGGTGTAGGAGATCTGCGAGGTGGCCGCGCCGACGAGCGCGACGAACGAGGCGACGTTGATCACCGAGCCGCCGCCGCGCTCGAGCAGGTGGGGGATCCCGTACTTGCAGCAGAGGTAGACGCCCTTCGCGTTCACGGCCTGGACGCGGTCCCACGCGTCGGGCTCGGTGGTCAGGATCGAGTCGTCGTCGGGCGGCATGATCCCCGCGTTGTTGTAGAGGACGTCGATCCCGCCGCAGCGCTCGGCGACCGCCGCGTAGAGCGCCTCGACGCTGGCCGCGTCGGAGACGTCGACCTGGTGGAAGAACGCGTCGCGGCACTCGGCCGCGGCCGGCTCGCCGCGTCTCGGCGCTGACGTCGGCGACGCAGACCGTCGCGCCCTCGTCGGAGAAGAGCTTCGCCGCCTCGCGCCCGATCCCGCCCGCGGCGCCCGTGATCACGCAGACCTTGCCGTCGAGCGATCGTCTCCAGTGGCATGCCACATCGCTCCGGTGACGTGAACCGCACGCCTCCGTCGAGATGAACACGTTCTTGACCTCCGAGTAGCCCTGGAGCGCGTGCATGCCGAGCTCGCGGCCGAAGCCGGACTGCTTGAAGCCGCCGAACGGCGTCGAGACGCGCACCGAGCTGTTCGAGTTGACCGAGAGGACGCCGGTCTCGAGCGCGCGCGCGACGCGCAGCGCCCGGGCGCCGTCGCGCGTCCAGATCGAGCCGGAGAGCCCGTACGGCGTGTCGTTCGCGATCGCGACCGCCTCGGCCTCGTCCGCGAACGGGATCAGCGCCGCGACCGGGCCGAACACCTCCTCGCGCGCGATCCGGTCGTCGTTCGACGCCTCGACGAGCGTGCACGGGAACCAGAAGCCGGGGCCGTCGGGCACCTCGCCCTGGAAGAGCGGCGTCGCCCTCGACGAACGAGGCGACGGTCTCGCGGTGCGCGGCGGAGACGAGCGGGCCCATCTCGGTCGCGTCGTCCTCCGGGTCGCCGACCCTCACGTTGCGCGTCGCCTCGACGAGCAGCTCGGCGAAGCGGTCGTAGACGGAGCGCTCGACGAGGATCCGCGAGCGCGCGCAGCAGTCCTGGCCCGCGTTGTCGAACACGGCGTACGGCGCGGCGGCGGCGGCCTTCTCGAGGTCGGCGTCGGCGAAGACGACGTTGGCCGACTTGCCGCCGAGCTCGAGCGTGACGCGCTTGACCGTCCCCGCCGCGCCGCGCATCACCTCCTGCCCGACCTCGGTCGAGCCGGTGAAGCCGATCTTGGCGACGTCGGGGTGCTCGATCAGCCGCTGCCCGACGACCGAGCCCTTGCCGACGACGACGTTGACGACGCCCTCGGGGAAGCCGGCCTCGAGCGCGAGGTCGCCGAGCCGGATCGCGGTCAGCGGCGTGAGCTCGGCGGGCTTGAGCACGACGGTGTTCCCGCACGCGAGCGCGGGGCCGAGCTTCCAGCTCGCGATGTTGAGCGGGAAGTTCCAGGGCACGATCAGCCCGACGACGCCGAGCGGCTCGCGGAAGGTCATGTCGACGCCGCCGGCGACCGGGATCGTCTCGCCGTAGTGCTTGTCGACGGCGCCCGCGTAGTAGTGGAAGACCTGCGCGACCATGCCGATCTCGCCGCGCGCGCCCGAGATCGGCTTGCCGACGTTGCGCGACTCGATGCCGCGCCAGCTCCTCGTGGTGCTCCTCGACGAGCGTCGCGAGCCGTCGCAGCAGGCGCGCCCGGTCGGTCGGCGCGACCGTGCGCCAGGCGGGGAACGCCGCGCGCGCGGCCGCGACGGCGGCGTCGGTTTCCTCCACTCCCGCCCGCTCGAGCTGGGCGAGCCGCTGCTCCGTGGCCGGGTTGAGGATCGTGAGCGTCACGGGGCCAGTCTAAAGCCGCTCTCAAGCGCTTCGGCCCGTCCAGCCGATCATGTGGTCCGTGGACAACACCAAGACCTTCGATCCGGCGATCATGGAGCAGTTCGCGCAGCAGCTTCTGCGCAAGGCGGACTCGGTTCGCGTCGGCTCGGCGGTCGTCGGCGGCGTCGTCGGCGTGATCTTCGGCGCCGTCCCGCTGACCCCGCTCGCGTCGGTGTGGCCGATCCCGGCGATCTTCGGGTTCGCGACGATCCTGCTCGGCGCGCTCGCCGGCGTGCTGGTCGGGTACGTCGTCGGCGAGGGGCGCGCGTTCCGTCTTCGCGTCCAGGCGCAGACGGCGCTCTTCCAGGTGGACATCGAGAGGCGGCTCGAGTCGGCGCTGATGGTTCAGTCGCGGCTGATCGCCGCGGCTCTGGGCTCCGCCGGTTCCCGTCGCCGCTCCGGTTGCGGCCGTTGCCCGTCCGGCAGCTGCCCGTTCCGGTGCCCGGCGGCTCCGGCCCCGTGGCTCCCGCTCCCGTGGCTCCGGCCGCGCCGCGCGCCCGCGCCGCTCCGCCCGCGCCCGTCGCTGCGCGAGGTGCCCCAGCCTCGCGCCGCCCGCGGCTCCGGCCGAGGCGCCGCCGCTCTCGGACCCGGCGACCGCGCCGCCGTTCGCTACCGGCTAGACGCGCGGTAGTCGCGCGCCTGCTCGACGAGCGCGCGGAAGAGCGCGTCGTCCTCGCCCGCCTCGGGATGCCAGAGCACGCCGACGGCGAACTGCCGGTCCGGGTCCTCGACCGCCTCGAGCGTCCCGTCCTCGGCCCAGGCGACCGGCCGGAGCCCCTCGCCGACGCGGCCGAAGCCCTGGTGGTGGTGCGACTTGACGGGCGCCCGCTCGCCGAGCAGCGAGCCGAGCGTCGTTCCCGGCTCGACCGTGACGTCGTGGTCCGCGAAGACGCCCGGGGTCTCCTTGTGCTGCTCGCCGCCGACGACCTCCGGGAGGTGCTGGACGAGGTCGCCGCCGCGGGCGACGTTCAGCACCTGGCTGCCGCGGCAGATCGCGAGCACCGGCATGTCGCGCTCGAGCGCCGCCGTCGAGCAGCGCGAGCTCGGCGGCGTCGCGGTCGGGGCGCGTGCCCGTGGTCTCGGGGTGCGGGTCGGCCCCGTAGACGTCCGGGTCGAGGTCGGCGCCGCCGGAGAGGATCAGCCCGTCGAGCGCGTCGAGCGTCTCCTCGACGCCGTGCTCGGACGGCGGCACGAGCAGCGCCCGTCCGCCCGCCTCGTCGACCTTCTGCACGTACATCAGCGGGATCAGCGCCGCGGGCAGGTCCCAGGCACCCCAGCGCGCCTGCTCCGCGTAGGCGGTGATGCCGATGACCGGCCGCATCCCTCCGGAGACTCTAGCCGCGCTCGAACATGCGCTCGCGCTCGTAGCAGGTGACGACGCTGTCGAACAGCTCCTGCTCGGTGCGCGCGTAGTTGAGGTAGTGGTCGACGACCTCGTCGCCGAGCGCGGCGCGCGCCATCGTGCCGCTCTCGAGCGCGGCGATCGCCTCGCGGAGGGAGTGCGGGAAGCGCTCGACGTCCGACTCGTACGCGTTCCCCTCGAAGGCGGCCGGCAGCGGCAGCTCGCTTCTCGATCCCGTGCAGGCCGGCGGCGATGATCGCCGCGAACGCGAGGTACGGGTTCGCGTCGGCGCCGGGGATGCGCGTCTCGGCCCGCAGCGCCGGGCCCTTGCCGACGATGCGGAAGCCGCAGGTGCGGTTGTCGTGGCCCCAGGCCAGGGTCGTCGGCGCCCAGCTCGCGGCGGCGTAGCGCTTGTACGAGTTGATCGTCGGCGCGAAGAAGATCGCGAGCTCGCGCGCGCACGCGATCTGGCCGGCGAGGAACTGCTTGAAGGTGTCGGACTCGCCGGCGAACGCGCTCTCGTCGCCGCGCCACAGCGAGGCGTGGATGTGGCAGGAGGAGCCGATCCCGGCGTGGTCCGGCTTCGCCATGAACGTGATCGAGCACCCGTTCAGGTGCGCGATCTCCTTGGCGCCGTTCTTGTAGACCACGTGGTTGTCGGCCATCGTGACCGCGTCCGCGTAGCGGAAGTTGATCTCGTGCTGGCCGGGCCAGGCCTCGCCCTTCGAGGTCTCGACCTGCATCCCCGCGGCCTGCATCCCGTTGCGGATCTGGCGGAGCAGCGGCTCGTCGTAGGTCGAGGCGAGGATGTGGTAGTCGAGGATGTACGGCACCGACGGCGTCAGGTCGCGGTAGTGCTTCGCGTGCGCCTCCGCGTAGGTCTCCTTGAAGAGGAAGAACTCGAGCTCGGAGCCGAGCTTCGGCGTGAAGCCGAGCGCCTCCGCCCGCTCCACCTGCGCCTTCAGCACCTGCCGCGGGGAGGGCTTGCACCGGCGAGCCGTCGTGCCAGACGACGTCGGCCAGGATCAGCGCCGTCGCCTCGAGCCAGGGGATGCGCCGCAGCGAGGCGAGGTCGGGCTCGAGCCCGAAGTCGCCGTAGCCGCGCTCCCAGCTCGCGATCTGGTAGCCGGGCTGCGGGTCCATCTCCATGTCGAGGCGCGAGCAGGTAGTTGCAGCCCTCGACGTCGTGGCCGCCGTCCATCTCCGCGAGGAAGAACTCGGCGTGCAGGCGCTTGCCCATCAGGCGCCCCTGCATGTCGGTGAAGGCGACGATCACCGTGTCGACCTCGCCGCTCTCGACCAGCTCCTTCAATTCGTCGTAGCTGAGCATGCGAGCGAGCATATATCCGTCCGGTCGAGCGACGACACTCCGCCCATGCGGCCGGGACCGGCTTCGCCACTTGACAGGGATACGGGCTTCGGGAGTGAATAACCCGGAGTTCCCGCCGTTGCGGAGGCCGGGATCCGAAAATCAACGAGCAGGGAGGCGGCAGCATGAGCAGCGAAGCGCCCGCACCTGGCGCGATCAAGACCTCGGAGGACGAGCAGATCCTCCACAAGCTCGGCTACGCGCAGGAGCTGTTCCGCGCGATGGGCGGGTTCCAGAACTTCGCGATCTCGTTCACGATCATCTCGATCCTCGCGGGCTGCCTGACCTCCTACTACATCGCGTTCGAGAGCGGCGGCCCGATCGCGGTCACGTGGGGCTGGCTGCTCGTCGGCCTGATGGCGACGATCGTCGCGCTCGCGATGGCCGAGATCGCGTCGTCGTTCCCGACCGCGGGCGGCCTCTACTACTGGGCCTCGAAGCTCGGCAGCCCGGGCTGGGGCTGGGCGACCGGCTGGTTCAACCTGATCGGGCAGATCGCCGTCACGGCGGCGATCGGCTACGGCCTCGCGACGTTCGCGACGGTGCTGTTCGACGACCTGTTCTCGTTCGAGAAGCACATGAACGACTGGTTCGGCTTCAACTACAACGAGACGGTCTACGCGCTCTACGCGGTCCTGCTGCTGGCGGTATGCCTGATCAACGTCTTCGACGTGCGGATCACGGCGTTCCTCAACACCTTCTCGGCCTACTGGCACATGATCGGCGTCGCGTTCATCGTGATCGTGCTGATCGTCGTCCCGAACCACCACCAGTCGGCCTCGTACGTGTTCACCGGAACGGTCAACGCGACCGGCTACGGCGGCAACGTGACCGGCTTCAGCCATCTGATCTTCTGGTTCGTGTTCGGCCTCGGCCTGCTGATGTCGCAGTACACGATGACCGGCTTCGACGCCTCCGCCCACATGGCGGAGGAGACCCACCAGGCCTCGCGGATGGCCGCGGTCGGGATGTACATGTCGGTGGTCGTCTCGGCGATCTTCGGCTTCGTCCTGCTCGTCGCGGTGACGTTCGCGATCCCGAGCACCCAGGGCGCACTCGACAACATCGGGGCGGTGGTGCCGTGGATCTGGAGGGAGTCGATGAGCGAGAACTGGTCGGACGCGCTGCTGGCGATCTGCGTCGTCGCCCAGTTCTTCTGCCTGACCGCGTCGACGACGTCGGCCTCGCGGATGATGTTCGCGTTCTCGCGTGACGGGGCCGTGCCCGGGCACACAGTTCTGGCGGCGCGTCTCCAAGCACCGTGTGCCCGTCCACGCAGTGTTCGCGATCGGCGTCCTCTCCGGGCTGCTGATGGTGCCGGCGATCTGGAACTACCTGGTCGGCTACGCGGCCGGGACGGCGATCGCGGTGATCGGCCTCTACATCGCGTTCATCCTGCCCGTCTTCCTCCGGCTCCGGCTCGGCGACAAGTTCGAGCACGGCGCGTGGAGCCTCGGCCGCCACTACAAGTGGATCGACTCGATCGCGATCGCCTGGGTGGCGATCGTCACGGTCCTGTTCTGCATGCCGCTGTTCTACGACGGGCTGCCGTGGTCGGCCAACTTCCAGTGGACGCTCACGAACTACACGGTGCTCTGGTTCGTCGGGCATCGGCATCTGCTTCGGCGGCTGGTGGGTGCTGTCGGCCCACAAGTGGTTCAAGGGCCCGGTGCGGATGGGCACCGAGGAAGAGCTCGAGCTGCTGGAGGCGAAGCAGGAGGACGAGTTCCTGCTTCCGGCCGACACCGGCTACGAGGCGCCGTAGTCCTCTGCCGAGGGCCGCTCTCCCGGACGACGGGGGAGCGGCCCTCGGCGATCCACCTTGACCCCGATTCGGCCACGCCATAGATTCGCGCCTCTGGCGGCGCGAGACAGGAGGGCCCGATGCACGACGTAGCGTCCCCGGCTCCGGCCGGCGTCGAGAGCGAGGACGCCCGGCTCGCGAGCCTCGGCTACAAGCCGCAGCTCAACCGCGTGCTCGGCTTCTTCGCGAACTTCTCGGTCGCGTTCACGTACCTCTCGCCCATGGTGGGCATCTACTCGCTGTTCGTCCTGGGGGTCGCGGCCGCCGGCCCCGCCTACGTCTGGCTCACCTGGATCCCGGTGATCGGGATGCTCTTCGTCGCGCTCGTGTTCGGCGAGCTCGCGAGCCACTACCCGGTGGCCGGGGCGCTCTACCAGTACAGCAAGTTCTCGGTCGGGCCCGGCCTACGGCTGGTTCGTCGGCTGGTTCTACGGGATCGCGCTCCTGATCACCGTCGCCGCGGTCGACACCGGCGTCGTCAGCTACGTCACGAGCCTGACCCACAACTGGTTCGGCTGGAACCTGAACCCGGCCGACCACAACACGATCCTGATGATCACGGTCATCCTGCTCGCGATCCAGACGACGCTGAACATCACCGGCGCGAAGGTCATGGGCCGCGTCGCCCAGTTCGGCGTCTACGTCGAGATCGTCGGCACGCTCGGGATCGCGATCATCCTCGCGATCCACGGCTTCAACCACGGCCTCGGCTTCCTGTTCTCGACCCAGGACGCGCAGCACGCGGCGAGCAACGCGCTCGGGTTGGACTTCCAGGGGAACTGGCTCACCGGCGCCGCGCTCATCGCCGTGCTGGCGCCCGTCTACATCTTCTACGGGTTCGAGTCCGCCGGAGACATCTCCGAGGAGACCAAGGACCCCGGCCGCAAGGTGCCGAAGGCGATGCGCTGGGCGCTGCTCTGGGGCGGGCTCGCCTCGTTCATCCTGATCGCGGCGCTGCTGCTCGCGATGCCGGAGACGGATCCCGTCGGGGCGACCGTGAAGGGCGGCGGCGTGCCGTTCATCCTCTCGACGCTGCCGAGCTGGCTGCAGGACTGGCTGCCTGCTCGTGATCATCTTCGCGTTCTTCTCGTGCGGCACCTCGGTGCAGGGAGCGGGCAGCCGCCTCGCCTTCTCCTTCGCCCGTGACGGCGCGCTGCCGGGGTCCGCGCTGGATCTCCCGGGTCAACCAGCGCTTCAAGACGCCCGATCAACGCGCTGCTGGCGGGCGCCGTGATCACGGTGCTGTTCGTGCTGCTCGTGTACGTCGCGCCGACCCACAACTACCACGTCTGGTTCGTCACCTACCCGGCGAACACCAACGCGCTCGTCTCGCTCGTGTCGTTCAGCGTCAGCGGCATCTACCTGGCCTTCCTGCTGACGGTGATCGCGGCGACTGTCGCGCGTGGGCGCGGCTGGGTCGCGGAGGGCTCGTTCACGCTCGGGAAGTGGGGGTGGCCGGTGATCATCCTCGCGATCGCGTACCTGGGCGCTGATGCTGGTCAACGTGGTATACCCGACCGGGCTGAGCCAGCCCGCGCGCCTACTTCAACCTCGACTGGATCACGCTCGTCCGTGATCGCGATCATCGCGATCGTCGGCGCGATCTACTTCCTGATCGGGCGGCCCGACAAGCCGCTGCGGACGCACCTGCACGACGAGCTCGAGCCGACCGGCGCCGAGCGCGCCGAGCACGAAGGAGCTGATCGAGACGGAGGGCCGGCTCGGCCGGCCCTCGCGGGTACCGTTCCGGGGTGCACGTGATCGCGGCTCCGGAGGTCGTCGAGCGCGTCCAGGCTGAGGGCGGGAAGCTGTTCGTCTGGGCCAGGTCGACCCGCTGTTGCAGCGGCAGCCTGACCTTCCTCGAGGCCGCGACCGAGGCTCCCGAGCGCGAGTTCCGCGCGGTCGGCGGCGACGGGTTCGAGGTCTTCCTCGACGCGCGCCTGGCCCGCGCGCCCGAGGAGCTCCACGTCGAGCTGCACGGCCGGCGCCGGCCGCGGCTCGCCGCGTACTGGGACGGCTGCGCCTACGTCGTCTGAAGCGCCTCGCGAAAGCGCGGCTCCGCGGCCGTCCGCGCCAGCCGCTCGAAGTGCTCGGCCGCGTAGGCCTTGAAGTCCACGTCCAGCTCCGAGAGCGCCTGCTGGACGACCCCCCACATCGCCTCGCGGAAGTCGCTCATGAACCGCATCAGGACGAAGCCGTCGAGGTCGTCGGCGCCGTAGGCGGCGAGGAAGCGCGCCTCGGCGTCCTCGTCCAGCTCGTTGTTGACCGCGAAGTTCGCCAGGTCGAAGTACGGGTCGCCCATTCCGGCGTACTCCCAGTCGACGATCCAGAGCCGCGTGCCGTCGTTGATGAAGTTCGCCGCGAGCAGGTCGTTGTGGCACGGGCGCTGCGGCACGCCGCTGCGAAGCCTCTCGATCGTGCGCGCGATCTCGTGCGCCGGGTCGTAGTCGACGGGCACGGGGACGCCGTGCTCGATCGCGGTCGCCCGGTACGCCTCGACGACGCGGAACGCGTCGAAGCGGCCGCCGATCCGCTTGGAGTCGTGGAACCGGCGCAGCATCCGCGCCACCTCCTCGACGCTGTCGATCCGGCCGGACTCGCCCTCGATGAAGCGGGTCACGAGGTAGCCGCTCTGGTAGCGGAGCACCTCGGGCGCGATCCCGACGCGGGACGCGGCGATGCTCGCCTCGTGCTCGTTGTAGCGGTCGATCCCGAGCAGCTCGGTGTCGCGGCCGCCGATCCGCAGGACGTAGCTCTCGCCGTCCACCTCGACCTTGAAGTTGCGGTTCGTGATCCCGCCGCTCAGCGGCTCGATGCGGGCGTCTCGCCCGGGCCAGAGCACGCTCGACCGCCTTCACGACCGCACGCGCTCCGAGGCCGGGTCGAAGCAGCGGCTCGGCGGCGACCTCGCCCGCGACGCGCTCGCCGAAGCTCTCCACCTCGACCTCGCTGCCCGGGACCGCGTCGGCGGCGGGCAGGTAGGCGTAGGCGATCGAGCGCTCGACCGTGTAGCCGTAGCCGCCGCTCGTCACGCGCCCGACGGGGCGCCCGTCGACGCGCACCGGCTCGGAGCCGAGCGCGACCGTGCGCGGGTCGGCGAGGACGAGGCAGCAGAGCCGCCGCTCCGGCTCCTGCTTGCCGAGCAGCGCCTCGCGGCCGATGAACTCGCCCTTGTCGAGCTTGACCGCGAAGCCGAGCCCCGCCTCGAACGGCGTGTCGTCGGGGGTGATGTCGGCGCCCCAGACGCGGTAGCCCTTCTCGAGGCGCAGCGAGTCGATCGCCTTGTAGCCGCCCGCGACGAGGCCGTGCTCGCGACCCGCCGCCCACAGCTCGTCCCAGAGGCGCAGGCCGAGCTCGCTCGGGCAGTAGAGCTCCCAGCCGAGCTCGCCGACGTAGGTGACACGCAACACAAGGCAGGGGACAGGCCCGACTGCCAGCTCGGCGGCTCGCATGTACGGGAAGTCGAGCGGCGTCGGGGTCAGCGGCTGCAGGATCTCGCGCGCCTTCGGGCCCCAGAGGCCGAAGCACGCGTACTGCGAGGTCACGTCGGCGACCGTGACCGAGCCGTCCTCGGGCGCGTGGGCGCGGATCCAGGCGAGGTCGTGCTGCCCGAACGCGGTGCCGGTGACGATCCGGAAGCGGTCCTCGGCGAGGCGCGTGACCGTGAAGTCGCACTCGATCCCGCCGTGGCGGTTGAGCATCTGGGTGTAGGTGATCGCGCCGACGTCGCGGGCGACGCGGTTCGCGCAGAGCGACTCGAGGAACGCGGCCGCGCCCTCGCCCGAGACCTCGATCTTCGCGAACGAGGTCTCGTCGAAGAGGGCCGCCGACTCGCGGCACGCGCGGTGCTCGGCGCCGATCGCGGGCGACCAGAGCCGGCCCGCCCAGCCCTTCGGCCGCAGCGACTCGTCGCCGCGGGCGGCGTTCGGCTCGAACCAGTTGGCGCGCTCCCAGCCCGACTTCTCGCCGAAGGCGGCGCCGAGCTCGCCCAGGCGCGCGTAGGCGGGCGAGACTCGCAGCGGCCGCCCGGCCTGTCGCTCGTGGCCCGGGTACTTGACGTCGTAGTAGGTCGAGTAGACCTCGGTCGTGCGCGCGAGCGTGTAGGCGCGCGAGCGGTACGCCGAGCCGAAGCGGCGCGAGTCCATCTCCCAGACGTCGAGCGACGGCACCCCCTCGGCGATCCACTCGGCGACGAGCTTGCCCATCCCGCCGGCGCCCGCGAGCCCGTGGGCGCAGAAGCCGGCCGCGACCCAGAAGCCGCGCACGTCGGTGGGGCCGAGGATGAACTCGTTGTCGGGCGTGAACGCCTCGGGCCCGTTGATCAGGCGCACGACGTCCATCCCCTCGAGGTCGGGGACGCGGCGGATCGCGTTCTCGAGCAGCGGCTCGAAGCGCTCCCAGTCCTCGGCGAGCAGCTTGCCGTTGAAGTCGGCCGGGATCCCGTCGAGCGACCACGGCGCCGGGTCGCGCTCGTAGCCGCCCATGATCAGCCCGCCCGACTCGGGGCGGAAGTAGACGAGCAGCGACGGGTCGCGCATCGTCGGCATGTCGGTGGGCAGGCCGGTCGGCTTCGTGACGAGGTACTCGTGCGCCATCGGGATCAGCGGGACGTTGACGCCCGCGAGCGCGCCGAGCTCCTGCGCGAACATGCCGCCCGCGTTGACGACGACCTCGGCCTCGATCGTGCCCTTGTCGGTGACGACGCCCTGAACGCGTCCTCGCTCGACGGGGATCGCGGTGACGCGCGTGTTGGTGAGGATCTCGGCGCCGCCGCGCCGCGCGCCCTCGGCGAGCGCGAACGTGAGCTGCGAGGGGTCGATGTAGCCGTCGGTGGGGAGGAAGGCCGCGCCGAGCACGCCCTCGGTGGACATCGGCGGGAAGAGCCGCTGCGCCTCCTCCGCCGAGATCAGCTCGAGCGGGAGGCCGAAGGTCTGCGCCCAGCCGGCCTGGCGCGACAGCTCCTCGAGCCGCTCCGGGGAGGACGCGAGCCGGAGCGAGCCGACCTCGCGCCAGCCCGTCTCGAGGTCGACCTCGGCGCCGAGCGTCCGGTACAGCTCGACCGAGCTCATCATCATCGTCGTGAGCGAGAGCGAGCCGCGCAGCTGGCCGACGAGCCCCGCCGAGTGGAAGGTCGAGCCCGAGGTGAGGTCGGCCCGCTCGACGAGGACGGCGTCCGTCCAGCCGAGCTTGGTCAGCCAGTAGAGGATCGAGCAGCCCCCGACCCCGCCTCCGATCACGACGACGCGCGCCCTGTCCCGCATCCGGGCGACTCTAGATGGTGAGACCGCGGGAGGAGAGTTCTTCGGCGGCGGCGTCGACGCGGTCGATCGCGACGCGGCCCGCGAGCCACTCGACGAGCTCGGCCATGCCCTGCTCGAGCTCGACCCGCGGCTCGTAGCCGAGCAGCTCGCGGGCGAGCGTGATGTCCGCGAAGCAGTGGCGGATGTCGCCGACGCGGTAGCGCCCGGTCGCCTCGGGGCGCGACGTCGACGCCCATCACCGCGGCCAGCCGCTCGGCCAGCTCGAGCACGGTGACGCTCGAGCCGCTGCCGACGTTGAGCACCCGGCCGTCGGCGGCGGGCGAGTCGAGCGCGAGCGCGAACGCCGCGGCGACGTCGTGGACCGAGACGAAGTCGCGCCGCTGCAGCCCGTCCTCGAAGATCAGCGGCGGCCGGCCGTTCAGCAGCCGCGCGGCGAAGATCGCGAGCACGCCCGTGTACGGGTTCGAGAGCGCCTGGCGCGGCCCGTAGGTGTTGAAGAGGCGCAGCGCGACCGTGGGCACGCCGTACGCCGAGCCGAAGAGCAGGCAGAGCCGCTCCTGCTGGAACTTCGAGAGCGCGTACACGGAGGCGAGCTCGGGCTGCTTCGTCTCGGGCGTCGGCAGCGGCGTCGAGCGCCGCCGGGCGGCTCCCACTCGCCGCGCTCGAGCTGCTCGCGCGAGCGCGCGCCGCGCCGTGATCCCTCGCCGTAGACGCTCATGCTGGAGGCGACGAGGAGCTTGCCGGACGGGCCGCTCGATCAGGGCCTCGCAGAGCACCGCCGTCCCCAGCTCGTTCGTCCCCGTGTACTCGGCCAGCTCGTACATGCTCTGCCCGACGCCGACGCGCGCGGCGAGGTGGACGACCGCGTCGACGCCGTCGAGCGCGCGGCTCACGGCCTCCGCGTCGCGCACGTCGCCGACGGCGAGCTCCACCTCCGGGCTCAGGTAGTCGGGGCGGGCGCCGCCCTCGTGCACCTGCGCGGTGAGGTTGTCGAGCGCCCGCACGCGATAACCGGCCGCGAGCAAGGTGTCGGCGAGGTACGAGCCGATGAAGCCCGCGCCGCCGGTGATCAGGACGAGCTCCGGCCATCCGCGGAGAGCCTAGTGAGTACGATCGGGGGATGCCGCGAGGCTCTTCCCAGCGTCTCTCCCGAGCGGCTGCGCGAGGTCGCGGGCGCCTTCGTCACGGGCGTCACCATCGTCACGACGAGCGCGCGAGGACGGCCAGTTCGGCTGCACCGCCAACGCGGTCGCGAGCCTCAGCCTCGACCCGCCGCTGATGCTCGTCTGCCTCGACCGCGCGGCGAACACGCACCCGCGGATGATGGAGGCGAGCACCTTCGTGATCAACGTGATCCGCGCCGGGGCCGAGAACGAGGCGCTCTGCCGCCGTTCGCGGCCAAGCACGACGACAAGTTCGCGGGCGTCCCGTACCGGCGCGGGACGGGCGGCGCGCCGATCCTCGACGCGGCGCTCGCCTGGCTGGAGTGCGAGCTCGATCGCACCTACGAGGGCGGCGACCACACGATCTTCGTCGGCCGGGTGATCGACGCGGCGGCCGACGAGGGCGAGCCGCTGATCTTTCACCGCGGCCGCTACTCAACCCTCGGCGAGTAGCGACAGGAGCGTCGCCGCGTTCGTCGGCGCCTGCGCCACGGTCTCCTCCTCCGCCTCGCCGAGCAGCCCCGGCGGCCCCGGGATCTGGGAGCGGCCGTTGTTGTTGAACATCGCGTAGACGACCTCGGCCTGCTCGGCGAGCGAGCGCAGCTGCGGCACCCACTCGCGCAGCTCGGCGTCGGAGTAGAGGTAGTCGAACCGCTCGGCGGCGCTGCGCGTGCGCTTGAACCAGGTGTCGGCGTTGCGGCCGTGGAAGCGCACGTAGCCGGTGCCCGTGGTGAGGGCGACGACGGTGGGGAGGATCGAGGGCGGCGTGTCGGCGATCACGTAGGTGAGGCCGCGCTGCTCGAGGAAGGAGAGCGTCTCGGCGCGGTTCGCGTCGTCGAGCCAGCTCCGGTGGCGGAACTCGACCAGGAGCTCGTGGCCCGGGAGCTGCGCCTGCGCCCACTCGATGTAGGCGAGCGAGGAGGGGCGGAAGACGATGTAGGGCGGGAACTGGAGCTCGATCCCGCCGAGCTTGCCCGTGAGCCGCAGCGGCTCGAGCGCGTTGGCGAAGCGGCGGAAGACCTCGGCGCGCAGCTCCTCGGAGGGATGGTCGACGCGGCCGCGCTCGTCCGTCGCCGCCGCCTCGCGCAGGTCGGGCGGCAGCTGCTCGAGCCGCACCGGGTGACGGGTCATCAGCCCGAACGCCTTCACGTGCATCACGAAGCCCGGCGGCGTCCGCTCCGCCCAGCCGGCGACCATGCCCGGGTCGGGGAGCCGGTAGTAGGTCGAGTTCGCCTCCACGGTGTCGAACCGCTCGGCGTAGTAGCGCAGGCGCGCCTCGCCGCTTCGGACCGAGGGCGGGTACCAGACCTTGGTGAAGGACTCGTCCGCCCAGGAGCAGGTGCCGACGCGGATCACGCCGAGTAGCATCGCCGAAGCGCCGCGGCGGCGCGACGAGTGAAGTAGGCCCATGAACCACCTTGCGGGTGATCCGTGAAGTGGCGGCCGGCATCTAAAACTCTTCTTGCGGCTGCTCCCCTTGCGGCGGGAGCAGGCGAGACGCTTCGAAGGACAGGGACGGCCCCGATGCGGCGTGGGTCGTCCCACAAAGAGGGGCCGGGCTCGGGCGGCGAGCCAGGCTCCTCTCTCTCCACTGCGGTTATGCGACTCGATCCCAACACCCACTCGTTCGTGCTCGCTACGGCGTTCCTGACCTCGGTCAGCTTCGCGGTCTTGGCGATGAACGTGCTCGCCCTCGTGCTGAGCCACCTGCTCGCCTAGCACCGCGCTAGAATCCGTCGTGCAGGCCACACGAATCGGCCTTGCGAAGCGTTTTCCGGGATCACAGGAATCGATCCCCCCTTCACCCTCAGCAACCGGGTTTAGCGGCTTCAGCCGGCCAGTCTGGGCGGCGACCACATGAGCTTGGGAGGGATCGCAATGAACAAGGCACTCAAGGCACTGAAACAGTACGGCTGGACCACCGGGGCGGCGCTCGTTCTCGCCGCCGCGCTCTTCGCACCGGCGGCCGGCGCCCGGTCGCTCGTGGCGCCCGTGAATACGTGCGCGCCGACGCTCTCGGGCCAGACCGCCGCCGGCAGGACGCTCACCTCCAGCAACGGGTGCTGGTCGAACCATCCGACGTCGTACGCCTACCGGTGGCTTCGCTGTGACGTGAACGGAGCGAGCTGCGCCACGATCGCCGGGGCGACGAGCAAGAGCTACCCGTTGACGAGCCTCGATGCCGGCCACACGGTGATCGTGCTCGTGACCGCCACGAACGCCGACGGGACGACGGGACCGGTGAACTCGAAGCCGAGCGCCGTCGTGTCGGCCGCGGCGGCCCCGAAGAGCACGACCCCACCGTCGATCACCGGCAAGCCGGTGGTCGGTGAGCTGCTCTTCGCCGATCCCGGCAAGTACACCGCCGGCATCCCGGACCGCTACACCTACCAGTGGGTGAGCTGCAACAGCGGCGGCGGGAGCTGCTCGAACCTCTCGGGCGAGCGAAGCCAGACCTACCGGGTGCGCAGCACCGTGGTCGGGGACACGCTCCGCGTCGCCGTGAGAGCGTCCAACGCCTACGGCGTCGCCGTCACGACCTCTGACCGGACGGCCGTCGTCACTGCTGTGCCGGTGGTGGTCGTCACGACCTCGATGACCGCCTCGAAGACGGTGGTGACCTGCTGCGCAGCCTCGCTGCTGAGCGGCACCGTCTCGACGAACAAGGCCGGTGAGCCGATCACGATCCTGGCGCTCCCGTACGGGCAGCTGGCGGCGACTCCGATCGGCACGGCCACGACCACGGGCAGCGGCCAGTGGAGCTTCAGCGTCCGGCCGGGCATCCGGACGAGCTACACGGCGAAGACGAGCACCTCGACCGGGCCCGCGATCACGATCGACGTGCATCCACGGGTGGGACTCGGCTTCCAGCTCGGGGTCTTCAGCACGAAGGTGACGGGCGGCGCAGGGGTGACCTCGTTCGCGGGCAAGGTCGTCTTCTTCCAGCGTCGCACGACGAGCGGCCGCTGGATCACGCTCGACAGGGTCGTCCTCAACGTGAACTCGTTCGCGAGGTTCAAGGTGAAGCTCCCACACGGCGCCTCCTACGTGCGGGTGTATCTCACGAGGACGCAGGCCGGCCCCGGCTACCTGGACGGCGTCAGCACGATTCGACGCTTCACGAGGTAGCCGGTCGACCGGATCGGTTCGGGCCCGGGGCGGGCCAAACCCGCCCGCCCCGGGTCCCGGACCGTCGACGCCGCTGGCACCATGCTGGTTGCGTGAGGACCTTCGCGCTCGTCCCGTTGCTCCTGGCGGTGTGCGCACTGCCTGCAGGCGCTTCCACGCGCACGGTCTTGCTCGGCCGCTCCTGGCAGGGGCGGCCGATCGTGGCGGTCGAGGTCGGCAACCCGTCCGGGACGCCGGTGCTCGTCGTCGGCTGCATCCACGGCGACGAAACCGGCGGTGTCGCGATCGCGCAGGCTCTCGAGCGCCTCTCGCCGCGCGACCTCGACCTCTGGATCGTCCCCGTGCTCAACCCCGACGGCGTCGCCGCGGGCACGCGCCGGAACGCGCACGGCGTCGACCTGAACCGCAACTTCCCGTGGCGTTGGCGGCCGATGGACGGCGTCTACGAGTCGGGCCCGCGGCCGTTGTCGGAGCGCGAGGCGCGGATCGCGCAGGCTCTGATCCTCCGGCTGCACCCGCACCTGACCATCTGGTTCCACCAGCATCTGGACATGGTCTGGGCCTCCGGCGGCGACCGGCGGGTCGAGAAGGCGTTCGCGCGGGTCTCCGGGCTGCCGTATCACCCGATGCCGCAGCTCGCCGGCAGCGCGATCTCGTGGCAGAACAACACGCTGCCCGGGACGACCGCGTTCGCGGCGGAGCTGCCCGCGGGCCGGCCCTCGCCGACGGCGGTCGCCCGCTACGTGCGCGCCGTCGTCGCGGCGGCACACGCGCCGTGATCAAGGGCCGGTAGCAGGCGGCGGTTCCTCCTTGCCCGCCAGGAACGGAGCCCTCCCAGGTGGGGCGCGCAGGCTGCGTGCCCTTGTCGAGCTGCGCGCGCCAGGCGGTGTCGTCCAGGCGCTGACCGGGCGGGTTCGTGAACTCGTAGTACGAGTAGACGCCGCCGACGCGCGACCTCGAACGTGCCCTTGTCGTCGGGCACGAGCACGTAGATGCGGTCGATCCGCCCGGTCGCGACCTCGAGCACGCCCTGCGGGCTGCTGCCGAGGTCGGCGACGATGGCGTCGGCCTGGTCGGCCGCGGGGAGATTGCCCGTGCGCCGCGTCGCTCGTGCGGAACCAGCAGCGACTCGAGCTCGCCGCCGATGTTCGTGAGCCGGTCGTTGTCGGCCTTCGAGATCGGCTTCGCCGCGAGCTCGTCCCTGGCGATCCGCTCGAGGAACGTGAACAGCCCGATCTCGTCGCGGAGCAGCGCCGACTGCACGCGGCGTGAGCAGCTTGCGCTCGCTCAGGCCCTGGCGCAGCAGCTCGGCCGCCGCCGCGAGGCGTCCGAACGCGACCGGATCGGGCTCGACCCAGTTCGCGGCGGGCCGGAATGGCTCGCCGCCGCCCTCCGCGGCGAACTGCTTCGTGAAGAGGACGGTGTCGTGCTTGAGCTCGGCGTAGGAGCCGAGGCCGGACTGCTGGTCCTTCGCCGCCCAGAGCGGCGTGCGCATGAAGTCGGGGAACTGCGTTCCCGTGCGGGACGAACATCGGCTGGAGCGCGTAGAGCCACGCGTCGTAGACGGTCGAGCCCCAGTCGGCGCGCGGGCCGTGCAGCGACCGCCTGCGTGAGCTTCGCGAGCTGGCTGTCGTAGTTCGCGTAGCTCGTCTCGCCCCGCCTTCCTCTGGAGCTGCGTGGGCGAAGTCGGAGCCGAGGACGGCGGCCAGGTCGAGCGCCGACGGCATCAGCCGCGGCTTGTCCGCGGTGCCGACGTTCGGGTAGACGAGCTGGTCGAGCACGTAGGAGTCGATCACGAAGCGTGTGCCGAGGTAGCGGATCGCCGCCTTCTCGGGGTTGATCTGCACCGGCCGGGCCGCGACGAGCGCCGCGATCACCTTCGTCGACGGTCGCGTCGTTCGCGAGCGGCGTCGGATCGCCGAGCCAGGTCGGGTCGACCGTCCTGCGCGGCCGTGTCCACCTCGAGCGGCGTGTAGTCGTCCGCGCGCCCGACGAGGAACGCGGTCGGCTCGTAGAGTCGAGCGCCAGAGCGCGACGAGCTCCGGATCGGCGGCGAGCGTGCGCGAGGCGAGGATGCCCGATGCGCGCCGGCTCCACGCCGCCGGGGCAGTCCGTCGTGCCGGGCAGGCAGAACGGCAGCTGGCCGAGCACGGACATGGCGAGGAAGAAGCGCGTGAGCTCCGCGTTCCGCGTGTAGTGGCCGCGCGGCGTGAAGAGCGAGTAGTCGACCTTCACGCCGAGGAGCGGCGAGGACTCCGTCGCGCTGTGCGCGTCGATGAGCGCCTTCTCCTTCTGCGCGAGCGGGCCGAGCGTCGACCGGCATGCCGAGCTCGGCGGCGGCGACCTGGAAGAGCTGCTCGACGCGCGAGGCCGGCGTCCGCGAGCGGCGTGCCGGCGAGCTCCAGGCTCTGCGCGTGCGCCGCCTCGAGCGAGCCCGAGACGAGCGTCTCGAGCTTCGGCAGGAGCACCTCCTGCTCGAGGCTGCGCAGGATCTTGTCGAAGACCAGGTGCCACTCGTGGTAGGCGACGTCGGTCGTCACGAACACGGGCCAGCCCGCGTAGACGTTGCCCTCGTACGCGAACTGGAACAGGCGGATGTCGGCCGGGACGACGACGAACCCGTTCTTCGCGAGCGCGTCGGCGACGCCCGGGTTCTTCAGGGCGCGTGCGGACCGCCGGCACGATCGTCACGCCGGTCGAGCGAGTGCGGCGTCGCGGGCCCTGCGTACGGCCGGCGCGTCTGCTCCCGAGCAGCGGCACGACGCGATAGGTGCCGAACCGCACCTGCGGACGTCGGGAGCGCGAACGCCGAGGGCGTCGCCGGCGCCGTCGTCGTCGGCGCGTCGCCGCGGCTTGCTCGAGCCGCAGCCGGCCGCCGCGAGGGCGAGCCCGGCGACGAGCCACGAGCAGGGAAGCGGAGCAGAGCCGGTGCCTCGTCATCGTGAGCTCCTTTCGAGCACGACCGGGTCGAGCCGCCCGTCGACGTTCGCACACGCGGCGACGCCGGGCCCGGGAAGCTCCGGAAGCGTGAGGAAGCCGAACCCGCCCCAGCGCCAGGCGCCGGTCCCGACGATCGCGCTGCCGTTGAGCGTCGAGTAGCCGACGGCGATCGCGCCGTCGCAGGCCGCGACGGCGGCGACCGGGCGCAGCAGCGTGCCCGCCACCCAGAGCGGCCGCAGGTCGCGCGGGCGGTAGAGGCCGACGTGAGCCGTGAGCCCGCGCCGGTCGACCAGCTCGTGCCGCGGCACGAGCGCGCTGACGTTCGTGGGACGGAAGGGCCGCCGGAAGGCGACGACGAGCTGCCGGCCGCCGTTTCCTTCGGGATCTCCGAGCGCCGCGTCGACGACCTCGCCCTTGAAGCCGGCGAGCGAGCGCGGCCGCTCCGTCGCGAGCGGCCTGACGGGCCGGGCGAGCGTCCACCACTCGCCGCCGAGCGCGACCGCATCGCCCTGCGGGAGCCTCCAGCCGAGGAACTCCACCGGCGCGGCCGCGCGCGCCGACCCGATCCGGAACGCGCGCACGCCGTCGGCGCCCGCGAGCACCTCGAGGAGCGCTCCTCTTCCGCGTGCCGGGGATGTGCTGGTCGAAGAGGAGGTTGCCGAGGCTGGTCGCGACGATCGTCGGGCGGCCGTCGTGACGGGCGTGGATGACCCGGATCGGCTGGACGACGTGCGGCCCCTGACCCCAGACGATGTCGGCGCCCCAGGAGGCGAGCTGCCGCGCGAGCTGCATGACGTAGGGATCGGTGGCCGGCACGTACTCGGCGCCGCCGTGGATGCCGACCGCGACGACGTCCGCCTCCGAGCGCGCGCGCAGCGACCGCCTCGCGCGCGCAGCCGCTCGTCCCACGAGGCGACGCCCGGCGTCGCCGGCCCGGCGCGAGGGCCCTGCCCGGTCGCGTCGAACGCGAGCAGCGCGACGCGGAGCCGGGCCGACCTCGACGATCCTCGGCTCGAAGGCCCGTGCGGCCGACGGGCCGCCGCCGACGGCGACGATCCCGGCTCTGGAGAGCGCGCCGATCGTGTCGGTCACCGTGTGCGGGCCCGCGTCGCCCGCGTGGTTGTTGGCGATCCCGATCGCGTCGAACCCCGCCGCCGCGAGGAGCCGCGCCGACGCCGGCCGGCGCCTCGAGCGCGTTCGGACCGGCGGCGGGATCGTGCGGGCGCACGGTCAGCGGCGACTCGAGGTTCGCGACCGCGAGGTCGGCGCGAGGACACCTCGAACCGGATGCCCGCGAAGAGCCCTCCGGGATCGGCCGCGCGGCCGCCACGCCTCGCCCGAGCATCACGTCGCCGGCGAAGAGCAGTCGGATCGTCCGGTCGCTCGAAGCGGGCGCGGGGACCGCGGCGACAGCCAGACCGACGAGGCCCGCCGCAGCCATGGCGAACAGCAGCGGCCGCCTCCACCGAAGCCGATCCCGTACCCCACCCGTGCTCCACGCAGCGTCCTTCCTGAGCAGGGGATTCCCCTGGGAGTATAGGAATGCCGGCCGCCTGTGCCTCAGCGGGCGCCGGGGACGGTTCGCTGAAGCCGCCGGTGGAGTTATCGCTCGATGTAGGCGAAGATGGCCGGAGATCCAGCCGGTGACCCTGAAACGGAGTCGAAGGAGGAAGTCATGAGCGAAAGCGTGTATCGCGTCACCGAGGTGATCGGGGCAAGCTCGGACTCGTGGGAGGCGGCCGCGCGGAACGCCGTCGAGACCGCGGCGCAGACGATCCGCGACCTCCGCGTCGCCGAGGCCACACGGTTCGACGTGACGATCAAGGACGGGAAGATCGCCGAGTACCGGGTTCGCCTCGACATCTCGTTCAAGTACGAAGCCGGAGACTGATCCGACCGCGGAAGCCCGCCGGCCTAGTCGGCACGTAGACGCCTAGGCGCTGCGCGACGTATTCAGGGCAACGGCGGCGCGAACGAGAGCCATGAGAGCCTTCTCGTCGATCTTGTCGCCTTCGCGAAAATCGATGGCGCGCCTGACGTTGCCTTCCAGGCTCGAGTTGAACAGGCCCGAAGGGTCTTCCAGCGACGCGCCCTTGGCGAAGGTCATCTTCACCACGCTCTTGTAGGTCTCGCCCGTGCAGATGATCCCGTCGTGAGACCACACGGGAGTCCCTCTCCACTTCCACTCCTCGACCACCTCGGGGTCGGCTTGCTTGATGAGAGCACGGAGCCGGGAGAGCGTCTCGCCCCGCCAGTCGTCCAGCTCCATGATCCTCGCGTCGATCAACTCGGACGGGGACCCGGGTTGCTGCGGAGCGCTCTTCTTCACGACATCCCTCTGGAGTCGAAGACGATGACGGCGCGGCCGCGCAGGCCGCCGGCCTCCATCTGCCGGTGCGCGTCGGGCGCCGCTCGGGCGGGAACGTGGCGGCGACGCGCAGCGCCAGCACGCCGCGGGCCGCGAGCTCGCTCAGCTCGCTGCAGCCAGTCCGTCCGCTCGAGCACGTCCCCGACCCAGACCGGGTGGATCGTGATGCCGTTCTCGACGTCGTCGCCGTCCCAGCCCCTGACCACGACTATCGCGCCGCCGGTGCGGATCGCGGGAAATGCTCCGCGACCGAGCAGCGCGGTGTCGAAGACGGCGTCGACGCCGCCGGGAGCTTCCGCGAGCACCGCCTCGACGAACTCGTCGCCGCGCGGCACGACGACGTCGGCGCCGAAGCCTCGCACGAGCTCCTCGTCGGCCGGGCCCGCGTCGGCGAGCACCCGGAGCCCGCGCAGCTTCGCGATGCGGGATCACGTAGGACGCGAGGAGCCCGGCGCCGCCGGTGACGGCGAGTGTCGCGCCCGGCTCGAGGTCGAGGAGCTCCAGGCCGCGGAGCGCCGTCAGGCCGTTCATCGGCAGCGTCGCCGCCTGCTCGAGCGTGGCGCCCGCCGGGATCGGGACGACCGAAGCGGCCGGCACGACCAGGAGCTCCGCCTGCGCGCCGCCTTCCGGGCGTCGCGGCGTCACCGCGGCCATCACCTCGTCCCCGACCGCGAGGTGCTCGACTCCGGCCCCGACCGACTCGACGGTGCCGGCCGCGTCCATGCCGGGCACCCACGGCGGCGGAGTCCCGTCGTCGCCGCGTTGCCGCAACCCGATGTCCGTCGGGTTGACCGCGGCGGCCCGGACGGCGAGACGCACCTCGCCGGGCCCCGGATCGCGGACGTCGCGCTCGACGACGCGCAGGACCTCCGGTCCGCCCGGCTCGACGATCGCGACCGCGCGCGTCACAGCCACTCCAGCAGCTCCGCGACGGTTCCGACGGTCAGGTCGGGCCTCTGCGTCTCCGGCACGCGGTCGAGGTCGAGGTCCGCGCTGATGCCGCTGCGGACGAGGACGGTCGTCGACCGGCCGAGCCGTCCGAGCGCGACGTCGAGGCGGAAGTCGTCGCCGACCATCGCGATCTCCTCGGAGCGGACGCCGAGCCGCCGTCGCATCACGCGCACCGCCGCCTGCGACGGCTTGCCGACGACGACGGGCCGCGCGCTGCTCGCCTTCGCGATCGCCGCGGTGATCATCGCGCCGCGGCTGAGGATCGGCCCGTCGGCGCCGGCGTACGCCGGGACGTAGCTGCCGGTGAGGAGGCGCGCTCCCGCGATCACGGCGCGCGCCGCCCGCTCGAGCTGCTCGAAGTCCACGCGGTCGGCGTGCGCGACGAAGACGGCGTCGACATGGGTGCCGTTCCCGTCGTCGACGAGGTGGACGCCGACCTCCCGGAGGTAGCGGTGCGCGGCCTCGGTCGCGAACGGCAGGACGTGAGCCTCGCCGCGGAAGCGGTCGAGGTAGCTCTGCACGGAGCACAGCGGGGTGAGCACCTGGCCGTCCTCGACCGGCAGCCCCGCGGCGCGCAGCTGGCGCGCGAACGCGTCCGGCGCGACGTGGCTGCCGTTCGTGAAGACCGCGAACGGGCGGCCGGACGCCGCGACCCGGTCGAGGACCTCGCGCGCGCCGGGGATGGCGTGCACCTCCTCCGGGCCCGTCCGGTGCACGAGCGTCCCGTCGATGTCGAAGACGAACGCGCGGACGTCCTCAAGACCGCACGGCGCCACTCCACCAGGTCGTCGCCCTTTTGCACGCGCAGGTACGAGATCGAGCGCGCCGTTCGACCTCGCGCAGGAGGCGGACGAGCGGGTGAT
>CAVVCG010000004.1:0-7537 GCA_963746655.1 uncultured Actinomycetes bacterium
AGCTCGGCCGGGCGGCGCTGAGATCGGCGCGGCCGGGCGTCTTCCCGCTCGGCGCTCGCGGAGCCGGGCGCTCCGCCACCGCCGGGAAGCTGTTCGCTTACGAGGAGCGCGAGCCGGCCGGTCAGGGCGGGGCATTTCGCCAGGTCGGCGAGACGAAGGTCGCCGTCTTCACGGTCGTGAACGCGATCGGCGCGATCATCGACCGCCAGGGCAACGTCGTCCGGGGCCACTACGACGAGGCGAGCGGACTGCGGCGCGAGCTCGTGCCCGGCCTCGAGGAGCGGCTGGCCGACGGACGGCCGGTCCGTACGCCGCCCGGGAACACCACGCTGACCGTGGTCGCGACGAACCTTCGCCTCGATGCCCGCCAGCTCCGCACGCTCGGACGCCAGGTGCACGCCTCGATGGCGCGCGCGATCCAGCCGTTCCATGCGCTCGAGGACGGCGACGTGCTCTTCGCCGTGTCGACCGGAGCCTTGGAAAGCGACGCCCTGCTCGACACGACCGCGCTCGGCGTCGTCGCCTCGGAGGCTCGCCTGGGACGCCGTGCTCTCGGCGGCGCAGTAGAGGCGTTGACGAAGAAGCGCCTGGACGTGCTGCTGGTCGAGCGCGGCCTCGCCGAGAGCCGAGCGCAGGCGCAGGCGCTCGTGCTCGCGGGCCTCGTCCCCGGGTACGAGAAGGCGGGCCAGCAGGTGGAGGAGTCTGCCGATCTTTCGGTGACTTCGCCGCCGCCGTACGTCTCGCGGGGAGGCGAGAAGCTCGCGCACGCGCTCGATGCGTCCGGAGTCGACCCGGCTGGCAAGGACTGCCTCGACGTCGGTGCGTCGACGGGAGGCTTCACCGACGTGCTCCTCCAGCGTGGGGCCGCACGGGTGATCGCGCTCGACGTTGGCCGCGGCCAGCTGCACCCTCGCCTGCGCGAGGATCCGCGCGTGATCGTCCTCGAGCGCACGAACGCCCGCGATCTCCGGGAGCTCCCGTACGCGCCGAGCCTCGTCGCGTGCGACGTCTCGTTCATCGGCGTCCGAAAGGTGCTGCCGCCGGTGCTTGCACTGGCCGCGGCCGGCTGGGAGGCGATGGTCCTCGTCAAGCCACAGTTCGAGGCGGGGCGAGCGCAGGCGCCACGCGGGGTCGTCCGCGACCCGGAGGTCTGGCGCGGCGTCCTGCGTGCGACGGTTGAGGCGGCGGTCGCGTGGGGGGCGCAGACGGTCGGCGTCGTAGACTCCGGCTTGCCCGGCCCGAAGGGGAACCGCGAGTTCTTCCTCCACCTTGTTCACCGCGAGAAGCCGGAGATTCCCGATGAGCTCGAGCACTGGATCGACGATGCAATCGGCTGAGGTCGCGCGAGCGGCGGTCATCACGCACGGCAAGCCCGAGAGGATCGGGGCCGCTCTCGAGCGCCTCCAGGGAGTCGCGCGCGCGGCCGGCGTGGAGCTGCTCTATCCCGACGAGGAGGTCGAGAAGCACCGGCTCGGGGGCGATCAGGGGGACGTCGACGTCGCCGATCTCGCCGTCGTTCTCGGCGGGGACGGCACGATGCTGCGCGCCCTCAAGCGGTTCCTCGGGACGGGCGTGCCGGTGATCGGCGTCAACTTCGGGCGGGTCGGCTTCCTCGCCGCGTGCGAGGGGGATGCGCTCGAGGACGGGCTCGCCCGGGCCTTCGCGGGCGACTACCGCGTGGTCGAGCTGCCGGCCCTCGAGCTCGAGGTCGGGGCAGGCGGCGAGCGCGAGTCGGCCGTGAACGACATGGTGGTGACGAGCTCGACGCTCGGCCGGATGATCGAGCTCGGGTGGGCGGTCGGTGGGGAGGACCTCGGATCGCTTCCGTGCGACGGCCTGATCTGCTCGACCCCGTCGGGGTCGACGGCCTACAACCTCTCGAACGGCGGCCCCGTGCTCGTGTGGGGGCTGGACGCGATGGCGGTCACGTTCGTGGCGCCGCACTCGCTGCACGGCCGCCCGCTCGTCGTGCCGCGCGGGCGGGAGCTCGCAGTGACGAACCGGAGCGCAGACGTCTCCGCCACCGTTCTTGCCGACGGCCACCGCGTGGGTGAGCTCGGGCCAGGAGACGGCGTCGTGGCCCGGCTCGCCGAGGAACGCAGCCTGCTCGCGACGCTTCCCGAGAGCACGTTCTTCAGCCGCTACCGCCGGATCTTCGCCTCGTAACGTCCGGCGGGCTCGCCGACGACGGAAATCGGCACACAATCGGCACACGGCGCCACTGCCGGGCCGGTACCGTCCCTAACCCCCTCCCACCCGGGGGCGCGCGTGAACATATAGACGCGAACCGGCTGTTTGAGCGGGTCGCCCCATACGGGCTCTCGGCGTAGCATCCAGACCGTGCTCCGACGCCTTCGGATCGAGAACCTCGTCCTCATCCGCGAGGCCGAGCTGACATTCGCGCCCGGTTTGAACGCGATCACCGGCGAGACCGGCGCGGGCAAGACGATTCTCGCGCAGGCGATCGGTCTCCTCCTCGGAGCCCGGGGTGACGACGCGTTCGTCGGCCAGGACGGCCAGGAGGCGTACGTCGAGGCCGAGCTGGAGCCGCCGACGGGGTTCTTCGATGACGAAGACATGGCTGCGCTGTCCGAGCTCCGGCCGGAGGACGAGGACGGGCTCGTGCTCGCACGCCGCGTCTTCGCGGATGGACGCACACGCGCCTACGCCTGGGGTCGAAGCGCCGCCCGCGACGACCTCGCCTCTGCGGGCGAGCGGCTGATTGCGATGTCCGGCCAGTTCGAGCAGCGCCGGCTGTCCCGTCCCGGCTATCAGCTCGACGTGCTCGACGGGTTCGCCGGCGACGAGCAGTCGACGCGCCGGGCGCAGCTTCGAACCGCCTGGCGCGACTTGGGAGCCGCCAGGCGCCGCCACGACGAGCTTGCCAGTGGCGCGGCGGCGGCCGAGGAACGGCTGGTGGAGCTGCGCGCGCTCGTCGAGGACACCGAGGGCCTCGAGCCGGATGGCGAGGAGTCGCTACGCGCAGAGCGTGAGCGCCTGCGACACGTCACCGAGCTCGCGGCCGGGGTGGCCGCCGCCGGCGAGGCGCTCGCGCCGGAGGACGGCGACGGCGCGGCCGGGCTGGCCGCTCACGCGGAGCGGGCGCTTGCTCCGGTCGAAGGGCTCGCGCCGGAGCTCGAGCGATCGGCAAGCGAGCTGCGCGACATCGAGATGCGCCTCCGCGAGGCAGCATCCGAGCTCCGCGGCTTTCTCGCCTCGCTCGAGGCCGAGCCGGACCGTCTCGAGCAGATCGAAGTCGAGCTCGACCGGATCGCGGAGGCAAAGCGCCGCTTCCGCTGCGCGACCTACGAGGAGCTGCTCGAACGAGCAGCCGAGGCAAGGCGTGAGCTCGCCGCGGTCGAGGGCGGAGCGGACCCGCTGGCCGCCGCGGCCGCGGCGCTGGCGGAGGCGAAGAAGCGGGTCGAGAAGCTGTCCGGCGGGCTCCGAAAAGCACGGGAGCAGGCGGTCGAGCCCTTCGCGGCCGCGGTTGCCGCGGAGCTCCAGGGCATCGGTCTCGGCGAGGGCGAATTTCGCGTCGAGCTCGAGCCGGCAACGCCGGGCCCCACTGGAAGCGACGCCGTCAGCTTTCTCATCCGGCCGAACCCAGGGCTTCCATTTGCGCCGGTTGCCGAGACCGCCTCGGGTGGTGAGCTCTCGCGGATCGCACTCGCGATCGCCGCGGTCGGCGGCGGCGAAACCATGGTCTTCGACGAGATCGACGCCGGCATCGGCGGCCAGACCGCGCACGCGGTGGGGGAGACGCTGCGCCGTCTCGCCGAGCGCGCGCAGGTCGTGACCATCACCCATCTACCGCAGATCGCCAGCCTGGCCGACCGGCATTTCCGCGTCGAGAAGGTGCCCGGCGATCCGACGCACACGAGGATCGAGCCTCTCGACGAAGCCGAACGGGCGGAGGAGATCCGACGAATGCTCGGCGGCGAGGAGTTCATCGCCGCTGTCCAGGCGGAGCAGGGCGCGTGAGCTTCGTCGAGTTCACGGGCACGGCCCGCCTGGGGCGCCGAACGAAGGCCCTCGTCCGCCGCCTCGGCCCTGGCGACGTGGCGATCATCGATCACCTCGATCTCGACCGGGTATCGGCCGAGGAGCTGCTGGACTCGGGGGTCCGGGTGGTCGTCAACGTGGCGAACTCGCAGAGCGGACGCTTCCCGAATCCCGGGCCTCTGCTGCTCGTCCGAGGGGGCGTGCGGTTGATCGACGCTCCCGGGGCGCCGCTCTTCGACGAGGTAGGTGACGGCGAGCACGTCACCGTGCGCGGCGCGAGCGTCTTCCGCAACGGCACCTGTCTCGCGTCGGGCCGGTCGCTGGAGGCGCGCGACCTCGAGACCGCGCTCTCCGAGCAGCGGGCGCGTGTGACCGGTGCGCTCGAGGTCTTCGCCGAGAACACGCTTCGCTACCTCCGCGACGAGGGACGCCTGCTGGCGGAGGGGATCGACTTTCCAGCGCTCAAGACGCGCTTCCGCGAGCGGCACGTTCTGGTCGTCGCCCGCGGGCCCGGGCACAGGCGCGACCTCGCCACGGTCCGCTCGTACGTCAGGGCGTTCAAGCCAGTGATCGTCGGCGTCGACGGGGGCGCGGACGCGCTCCTCGAGGCCGGCATCCGGCCGCAGGTGATCGTCGGCGACATGGACTCCGTGACGGACGACGCGCTTCGCTCGGGAGCTGAGCTGGTCGTCCACGCGTACACGGACGGCGCCGCCCCCGGCGCGGCGCGCCTCGAGCGACTCGGGCTCGAGTTCAGCTCGGTCGCAGCCCCCGGGATCAGCGAGGACGTCGCGCTGCTGCTCGCCTACGAGCGCGGGGCCGAGCTGATCGTCGCCGTCGGGACGCACTTCAACCTGGTCGAGTTCCTGGAGCGCGATCGGGCCGGAATGTCCTCCACGTTCGTGACGCGGCTGAAGGTGGGGGAGATCCTGGTCGACGCGAAGGGCGTCTCCCGCCTTGTCAGCCGCCAGGTCGGCCTCTGGCCGCTGATCGCCTTTGCGCTGGCGGGCCTCGCCGCGGTCGTCGTCGCGATCCTCGCATCGCCGGGCCTGCGTCATTTCATCGGCCTGCTGAGCGACCGGATCCGCAGCCTGCTCGGCCTGAGCTGACGGCCGCGCCTCTTCTCGACGTGTCCCCGGGCCGGTAGCCCCGACCTCCTCCCCGAGGCGATCGTAACGGCGAAATCCGCAACCGTGGCACACGAAACTGTGCCGAAATCGCAACACTTCAGCCATGTCCAAGGTCGCCGCAACCCGGGAACTTCTGGCGCCCCGCGAGGACGTCTGGAAGTTCCTCGCGGAGCCGCATCACCTCTCCGACTGGTGGCCGGGGGTCCACGGCGTCCGCCCGGACCGTCGTGGGCTCGCGCCGGGTGCGCGCTGGGAGGTGACCGTCCGGCCGCAGGGTCGCGGGTTCCTCGGCAGCTTCCTCGGCGGCCCGAGCACGACCCGCATGCTCATGATTCTCGAGGTGCGGACGAACGAGCTCGTTCGCTTCTTGTTCACGGAGGATCACATGGAGGCGGAGCTCGTCCTCGAGCCGACGGGTGACGACCACACGCAGGCGACACTCACCGTCGACGGCGCCTGGCTTCGCCTCAACGCATCGTTGCCGCGCTCGGCGCTCAACCGGCTTCACGCGCTGTGCCAGACTGCGGCTGAGCTCTGAGATGTTCGATTTTCGCTATCACGTCGCCTCGCTCACGGCCGTCTTCCTTGCGCTCGTGATCGGGATCCTGGTCGGGGTCGGCATTGCCGATCGCGGCCTGCTCGACCGGGCCAAAAAGACCCTGCTCGAGCAGCGAGTCGCCCAGCTCCGCACGCAGCTCGATCAGGCCTCGAAGCGTTCCGCTCTCTCGGACCGTGAACAGCGCGCGGCCCAGCTCTACGTGAGAGAGACGTATCCGGTGCTCGTGCGCAACCGCCTGCACAACAAGCGGATCGCGGTCGTATTCATCGGCAAGACCGACCACGGCGATGTGGGCAAGTCCATCGACCGCGCGCTCTCCGACTCGGGCGCGCAGCAGGTTCGTCTCCGGGCCCTGAAGATGCCGATCGACGCGTCGACGGTCGATGCGAGACTCGCGAGCCAGACCGACGGTCAGAGCTACATCGGCAAGGGAAAGCTGGAAAGCCTCGGCAAGGCGCTCGGCGAAGAGCTGGTCGACGGCGGCGACATGCCGCTGTGGGACACGCTCACCGAAACGCTCGTCTACGACCAGGCCGGTGGCAAGCAGCCCGTCGACGGGGTGATCGTCGCCCGCACGGTCCCGCCGCAGAAGGGCGGCACCAGCAAGTTCCTGCTCGGCCTCTACAAGGGGTTGAGCTCGAAGGGCGTCCCGGCTGTCGGGGTCGAGGCAACCGACGCGGACCATTCGGCCGTCGGCGCCTTCCGCCGAGCAGGGCTCTCGAGCGTGGACGACGTCGACACGCTGTCGGGCCAGCTCGGAGTCGTGCTCCTCCTCGCAGGCGCGCAGCCTGGCCAGTACGGGCTCAAGGCGACTGCCAAGGAGTCGTTCCCGCCGTTCCCGATCATCACGCGTCCGCGTGGCTGAACGCCTCACCGTCCTCGTCGCCGCGCGCGACGAGGAACGGTCGATCGAGCCCGCGGTGCGCGCGCTTCGGATCAGGTTCCCGGACGCCGACGTGCTTGTGGCCGACGACGGTTCGCGCGACGGGACCGCAGCTGCCGCGGAACGCGCCGGAGCTCGCGTCGTCCGCCTGCCGCGTCTCGGCAAGGGCCAGGCGCTTGCACTCGCAGAGCGCGAGGCGGAGTCAGGACCGCTCCTCCTCTGCGACGCCGACCTCGAAGGCGATCCGTCGCCGCTGCTCGACGTGGACGCCGACCTGGCGATCGCCGCCTTCGCGGAGCGCCAGGGCGGAGGCTTCGGGCTCGCCAAGCGCGCCGCGCGCGCCCTCGTTCGCTCGTGCTCGGGCTTCGATGCCCGGGAGCCGCTCTCGGGCCAGCGGGCGCTGTCGCCGGCCGCGCGCGAGGCCTGCTTCCCGACGGCGCCGGGATTCGGCTGCGAGGTGCGGATGACGATCGACGCGGTCCGCGAGGGGCTCACCGTTCAGGAGCTCGAGCTCCCGCTCGGCCACCGGCCCACCGCGCGCGATGCCGCGGGCTTCCTCCATCGCGGCCGCCAGCTCCTCGAGGCAACGCTCGCGTGCGGCCCGCTGGCCCGCAACTACCGTGGCCTGTGCCTGCCACTGGTCGGCGCGCTGGTCGCGCTCGGCGGCGCCCGCGCACCCCGGAGCGTGAGGCTCAGCGTCGCCGGGATCGCGCTGATCGGCCTGGCCGACGACCTCTTCAGTGGCCCGGAGCGCGGCTTCCGCCAGCACCTCGGGTCGGGGCGCACCACGGGCGCGCTCAAGGCGGTCGGCATCCCGGTGCTCGCGCTCGCCGCGACCCGCTCGCTCTCCGGGGCCGCGCTCGTCTCGCTCTCGGCGAATGGGCTCAACCTGCTCGACACCCGACCGGGCCGGGCGCTGAAGGCGTTCCTCGCCGGGGCCGCGCTCCTCCGCGGACCGACCCG
>CAVVCG010000005.1:0-135960 GCA_963746655.1 uncultured Actinomycetes bacterium
GCGCCGGCGAAGAGACAGCGGCGGTCGGACGGCGCCCGACGCCGCTCGACCCGTATCCGCAGCCCCGGCCGCCCTCGACGGGGGAGGACGAGCGACCGCGCCCCGCGGAACTGGGCCCCGACGCGATCGCAGTCCTGGAGGGGCGGACGTTTATGTTCTCGGACTCGCGCGGCGACGTGGCGCCGGGCTCCATCGGAGGTCTCGTGCACGAGGACTCGCGCTTCGTCTGCCGGTGGGAGCTCCGGCTCGACGGACGGCCCCTCTTGCTGCTCAAGTCGGGGCCGGTCAACTACGACTCCGCGGCCTTCTTCCTGACGAATCCCGACACACCCCGACTCCGTGCCCACAGCGTCGCCGTCCGCCGCCTGCGGCTCGTGGGCGACGGCGCCCTCGAGCAGATCGCGGTCTTCAACACCGCGTCCGAGTCGATCAGCTGCGAGCTGCGGCTCCTCTGCGGGGCGGACTTCGCCGATCTCTTCGAGATCAAGAGCGGCGTCCGCGACCGCAGCGCAAGCATCGTGGCCGCCGCCGGTGCCGGCCGAGGCTCGTTGCGCTTCCGGTACCAGGTGCCCGGGTTCCTCGCGGAGACGACGATCCGGATCGAGAGCAGCGAGATCGTCGAGGGGGCCACGGAGCACGTTGTCGCTGCCGCGCGGCCCCGCATCGACGGGACGGACGTCGTCTGGGCGCTCGAGCTGCCACCGCGCTGCCTGCTCCTGACGCTGGTCAAGGTCGGCGTGCGGGTGAACAACGTGACGTTCGAGCCGGTGGCCGAGGGTTTCGGTGGAAGGGAGCAGCCCGTCGAGGAGCCACTGAGCGGCTGGCTCGAACGCATTCCGCGCTTCGAGGCGGAAAGCGCACTGCTCACCAGCGTCTTCAAGCAGTCGGTCGTCGACCTGGCTGCGTTGCGCATCAGCGGCGACCTCCTCGGCGAGAGCTACGTCCTCCCGGCCGCCGGGCTCCCGTGGTTCATGACGCTCTTCGGCCGGGACACGTTGATCACGTCGCTGCAGACGCTCTGGGTCGGCCCCGGGCTCGCCCGCGGCGCGCTTCACCTGCTCGGCGCCCTGCAGGGCATGCGGATCGACGACTTCAGGGACGAGGAGCCGGGCAAGATCCTGCACGAAGTCCGCAGCGGCGAGCTGACGCGGCTGGGCGAGATGCCGCACAGCCCCTACTACGGCACCGCCGACGCGACGCCGCTCTGGCTGATCCTCCTCTCGGAGTACTGGCGCTTCACCGGCGAGGACGCGTTCGTTCTGGCGCGATGGGACAAGGTCGTCGCCGCGCTCGCCTGGATCGACAGTTACGGCGATCGTGACGGCGACGGCTACGTCGAGTACCAGACGCGGTCGCGGGAGGGCCTCGGCAACCAGTGCTGGAAGGACTCGTGGGACGGCGTCCAGTTCGCCGACGGGACGATCCCGCACCTGCCGATCGCGACCGCCGAGATCCAGGGCTACGTCTACGACGCGAAACTGCGCGTCGCCGAGCTTGCCCGGCGGCTCCGCGCTGACGTCGGCCTCGCCGAGCGGCTCGAGCGCGAGGCCGAAGAGCTGTACGGCCGCTTCAACGACGACTTCTGGTCCGAGGGCCGCGGCGGCTATTACGTCGTCGGCCTCGACGGCGACAAGCGCCCGATCGACTCCATGACCTCGAACATCGGGCACCTGCTCTGGTCCGGGATCGTTCCCGAGGAGCGCGCAGGTCTCGTCGCCGCTCAGCTCATGTCGGACGCGATGTTCTCGGGCTGGGGCGTCCGCACGCTGTCGACCGACGATCGCGGCTACAACCCGATCGGCTACCACATCGGCACGATCTGGCCGCACGACAACGCAATCGTCGCGCTCGGACTCGCGCGCGCAGGCTTCCGCGACGAGGCGAACCGGATCGCCCTGGCGCAGCTGGAGGCGGCCGCCTTCACGGGCTACCGGCTTCCGGAGGCGTTCGCGGGCTTCGAGCGCTGGGTCAGCCGCTTTCCCGTCCCGTACCCCACGGCCTGCAGCCCCCAGGCGTGGGCCACTGCGGCCCCCTTCGTCTTCGTACAGGCGATGCTCGGTCTCGAGGCCCGCGACGGCGAGCTTCGGCTCGACCCGCGCGTGCCCGAGGAGATCGGCCGCATCTGCATTCACCGCCTGCATGCGTGCGGGGCGGAATGGGAGGTCGAGGCGGTCGGCGCCGAAGGCGATGTTCGCCGCACCGAGGGCGAGCCCGGTTAAGTTCGCCTTGATGGCCTCCGCACCGACTTCCAACCGTCGTGCAACGCCGGCCCCGCGCAGACGATGCGCGTAGTCCTCGCCGACGACTCCGTCCTGCTGCGAGAAGGCATCGCGCGCCTGCTCGAGGACGTCGGGTTCGAGATCGTCGCGCAGTCAGGAACCGCCGAGGACCTGCTGCGGCACGTGCCGATGCATAAGCCGGATGTGGCCATCGTCGACATCCGCATGCCACCGACGCACACCGACGAGGGTCTGCGCGCCGCGCAGGAGATCCGGCAGCGGTTCCCGGACGTGGGCGTACTCGTGCTCTCGCAGTACGTCGAGCCTGCGTACGCGATGGAGCTTCTCGCCGAGAGCGCCGAGGGCGTCGGCTACCTGTTGAAGGATCGCGTCTCGGACGTCGACGAGTTCGTCGCCGCGGTCCGCCGAGTCGGGGAGGGCGGCTCAGCGCTCGACCCGGCCGTCGTCAGCGAGCTCGTCGGCCGCCGGCGCTCGTCCGATCCGCTCGCGGAGCTGACGCCGCGCGAGCGCGAGGTGCTCGACCTGATGGCAGAGGGCAAGTCGAACCAGGCGATCGCGGAGGAACTCTTCGTCACCCTTCGCGACGTGGAGGGGGACGTGGCGAGCATCTTCTCGAAGCTGAACCTGCCGCCGAGCGAGCAGAACCACCGGCGCGTGCTCGCCGTGCTCACATTCCTCCGACACTAGGACGGGTATCCGCACCGGCGGGGTGGATGAGGTTCAGATCCTCGAGACGCCGAAAGCCCGTATTCCTACTAGATATCCTGCCTACGGACGTTGTGAACGCAGGGACTCCTGTCTCGACTCGTCGAGTCGGGCCGCTCAACGAACCCCTCCTTGGGGGAGGCTTGAGTACCGGCCCTGCCGGCGGATCCTTCGCGTCCACTGACGTTACCCAACAAGGATCGGCGCCTCCCGTACCGCCCACCGGACGAATGTGTTAGATCCGGTTATGGCGCAGCCGCAGCCGCCGCCGGGTTCAGAGCACACCGACGCCGCAGACGAACCGGCTCCAGTTCCGACGTCGCCCTCCGATCTCGATCAGGAGCGGCGGACGTCGATGGCCGCGGAGCGCACCTGGCTGGCGTGGTGGCGCACCGCGCTGGGCGCCAGCGCCGGGGCGCTCGCTGTGGGCCGGTTCGCCCCGGAACTGCTCGAGGTCGCAGCGTGGCCGTACATTCTGCTCGGCTGCGGCTACGCGTCTCTCGCGGTCGGGCTGTTGATCGTCGGCGCACAGCGCCAGCGCGAGTTGGAGAATGCGCTGCGAACCGGCGGGCACGCACCGCTGCGGTTCCGCATCGTCGGGCTGTTCACCGTCGGCGGCATCGCGCTCGCCGTCACGACCGTCGTGCTCGTGATCGCGCAGACCTGACGGCTTGGCTCGGCGACGTAGCCTCGCCAGCGGCGAGGCGGCCACGTTGTTCAGTCGCCTCGGCTTCACGGCCGAGGCCGCGGGCGCCGCGCTGAACCAGGGCGTCGGGCTGCTCCAGGAAGGTGCCCGGAGGAGGCGTGCGATGGCTGCGGAGAGCTCCTCGCAAGCTCTCCTAACTTGGTTTCCATCCCAACGCTCGACACCAGGCGAAGGCCAGGTAAGCGTCCGATGACTTCGACCACTCAAGCCAGGCCCGGCTCATTGCGTCGAGGTCGCTCGCCGTTGCGAGTCCGTGCTTTCTCGCCGCGCGCGCGTACCAGCTGTCGCCGCAATCTTCCGCCCGTGCCAGGCCGAATGACTCCACGGCTTCGCCGGTGCCGTAGCAGAAGTACTTCGACGTCGCGGCGACACGGTCGAAGCCCGCGCGCTCCAGCAGGCCGCGGAGCTGTCGACCGCGATAGGGATCGGCAGCACTCTCGAGCAGCCACACTCGTTCGCGGATGGCGTAAAACCGTCTCAGGAGCTCGTGGTTCGGCCCTGTGAGGATCAAGCCCCCGTACTCGACGCAGGCGACGCCGAGCACGCCGCCCGGCTTGAGGATTCGCTTGATCTCGGCGAGGCCGTCGAGCGGGCGGTCGAGCGTTTCCAGCATCGAGTGGCAGAGACAGGCGTCGAAGTGATCGTCCGGAAAGTCGAGTCCGTAGACGCTGCCGACCCGGAACTCGACATTCTTGATCTGGTGCCCGGCGGCGTAGCACCGGGCGTCTGCGAACTCCTCCGCCTCCGGATCGACGGCCACGACGTGAGCGACCCTCTCCGCCAGACTCAATGTGATCGTCCCCTGGCCGCAGCCGACATCAAGAACACGGAAGTCGTCGTCCATCGGCGCTCGGCAAGATGGTGCGAGCGTTCGAGCTCGAGCTCGATCTCGTCGACTTCGCCGCTGACGCCGACGCGGCCGACGACGAGGCGTAAGCAAGAAGTGGGGCCGAGGGTAGGCCGATCGGGCCTTCGCTCACGACCGGACGTCTGCGCCCCTCCGTTTGGGCCGGATCTCCCTCAGGATTAGCGGCCGAACGCCTAGCTTCACGCGGCCGAGAGCGTGACAATCAGAAGGCGATGCTCTGCGGCAACGAGAAGACGACGGCGACGGCCGGCCGGGCCATGCGATGCGAGGCGCCGAGTGGGTCTTAGCTTCCGCAAGAGCGTCAAGCTCCTGCCCGGAGTGCGGATGTCGCTCAGCCGTCGCGGCCCGAGCGTCAGCGCCGGCCCGCGGCATGCCAAGGTCGGCGTCGACTCGAAGGGGCGTCGCCGCGGCGGCTTCTCGCTCTTCGGCTTCTCGTGGCGGAAGCGGGTCTGATCGCCTGAGTCAGGCCGTGTCGGCCGCCGCGTCGAGTGCCGCGCCCGGGCTCTCCGGTCGGATGCGCGGCCGGGTGGCGAGCACGGAGCCGACGAGCACGAGGGCGAATCCCGACGCCCATGCCGACGGTGAAGTGCTCCCCGAGGATCGCGACGCCCAGGATCGCGGCGACCGCCGGATTGACGTAGGTGATGACCGTCGCCCGCACCGGCCCGATCTCGGCGATCAGCGCGAAGAAGCAGACGAACGCGATTGCCGTGCAGACGACGGCCAGCGTCAGGATCGAGGCGATCGCCGCCGGCGAGGGCGCCTCGCTCGGGAGGCTCAAGGCCGCGATCGGCACATACGCCAATGCCGTGACCCCGAGCGACGCCGCGATCACGCCGAGCGCCGGGAGGTCGGCGAGGTAGCGCTGCAGGATCGCAGGCCCCGCTGCGTAGCAGACCGCCACGACCGCGATCTCGGCCAGCGGGAGGACGCCCGCGCCCTCGAGGTTCAACCCGACGATCGCCGCGACGCCGACCAGCCCGACCAGCAGCCCGACGAGGCTCTGGACGCCGAGCCGCTCCCGGTCGCCCGTCGTCCGCGCGATCACCGCCCCGACCAGCGGCACGCCCGCGATCAACAGCGCCGTCAGCGAGCTCGAGACGCGCTGCTCCGCCGCGCCGAGCAGAACCCACGGAATCGCGATCTCGATCGTCGCGAAGATCAGCAGCGGCGCCCAGCGACCGACGAGCGGTCGCAACTCTCGACGCCAAGCCGCGAACGGCAGCAAAAGCAGCGCCGCGATCGCCGTCCGCGCGAGCACGAGCACCGCCGGGCTGACATCGCGGACCGCGACCAGGATCAGCAGGTACGGAATACCCCAGATCACACACATCGCCGCGAAAAGCACCAGCCCGCGTCTCGTCACCTTCCCACGCTGACTGGACCCGGACCGCTCTGCGCCAACAGGACCCCTACTGAGGCCGATCGACCCGCCGAATGCCGCCGTCAGCGCGCGACGAAGAAGAAGCTGCCGCCAAGCAACGGCCCGTAGCGCGTCTTGCTGCGCGCGCCGAAACCGGGCCACACATACCAGCGGTAGCGCCCGGGCTCTCCCAACTGAGCTAACCGCCCCGGCTCCACGTCGCGACCTGCTGCCGCCGTGGAAGGGTCGGCGCATTGTACCCGAGCAACGGGTACGTTCTCTCTCGGGTGGCCGTAAGAGACGAGCACGAAAACCTCGCCGAGCTGCGTCGCTCGCTGGCGGGCGCCGTGATCGGGCCGGGCGACCCGGAGTACGACGCGGCGCGCGTCTGCTTCAACGCGCTCGTGGACCGACGGCCGGCTGTGATCGCGAGGTGCGTCGGCGTTGAGGACGTCGCGACCGCATTCGACTTCGCGCGCTCTCGCGGCCTGGAGGTCGCCGTCCGCGGGGGCGGGCACAACCCGGCCGGCCACTGCGTGGTCGACGACGGGCTCGTGATCGACCTCTCGCGAGATGCGTCGCGTCGAGGTGGACGCCGACGCGCGCACCGCCCGCGCCGAGGGCGGGTCGACCTGGCTCGACTTCGACACGGCGACGCAGGCGGTGGGCCTCGCGACGCCCGGCGGCGTGGTCGGATCGACCGGCGTCTGCGGGCTCACGCTGGGCGGTGGGATCGGTCATCTGACGGCGCAGCACGGCCTGTCGTGCGACAACCTCGTCGCCGCGGAGCTCGTCACACCCGCCGGATCGGTCGTCCGTTCGAGTTCGGAGGAGAATCCCGAGCTCCTCTGGGCGCTCAGGGGTGGGGGCGGCAACTTCGGCGTCGCGACGTCCCTCGAGTTTCACCTACATCCGCTCGGCACCGTCGTCGGCGGGCAACTCACGTTCGACGCTTCGGGCGCGCGCGACGCGCTCCGCCGGCTCCGAGACGTCTCCGCCACCGGGCCGCGCGACCTCAGCTTCCAGGCCGCCATCTCGATGGACGAGACCGCGGCCCCTTCGGTGACGATCTTCCCCTGCTCCACGGGCGCGGGCTCCGACCTGGACAGGCTGCGCTCGGGGCCGGGCCTGGTCGACGACACCCTGCGCGCGCACTCCTTCCTCGACCAGCAGCGCGTGAACGGGTCGGAGTTCGGCGTGCACCGCCACTACTGGAAGGGGCACTTCGTGGACGAGCTGCCCGACGAGCTGATCGACGAGCTGCTCGAGCGCATCCTCGCGCTCGGTCGCCCGCCGGGGGAGATCGTGATCGAGTCGCTGCACGGAGGGCCGAAGAGCGCCGCCGCGCCCGCGGGAGCCGTCGGGTTCCGAGGAGCAGCCTTCAACGTCAGCGCCACTGCGGCATGGCGGGACCCGGCGCTCGACGACGAGTCGATTGGCTGGGCCCGCGAGACGGCAGCGGCGCTCGAGCCGTGGTCGGCGACCGGCGGGAGCTATGTCAACTACATGCCGGCCGACGAGCCGTTCGAGCGCGTGCGGGCTGCCTTCGGCGACGAGTCGTTCGCGCGGCTGCAGGAGCTCAAGCGCCGCTACGACCCGGAGAACGTCCTGCGACGGAACCAGAACGTCCCGCCGGCCGCGTGATGCCGGCCCGGCGGGTCGCGTAGCCTCTCCGTTCTGAGTCGCCCCGACTGGCTTGACGCGTCAGAGCTCCGCATCGGCCTCGGCTGCATGCGGCTGTCGACGGACGAGCGCCGCGAACGAGGAGCGCGCGCTCGACACCGTCGCCGCGGCGGCGGCCGCGGGTGTCACCGTCTTCGACACCGCGCGTGCGTACGGACGCGACGCGGGCGAGCTCGGGCACAACGAGCGACTGCTCGCCCGCGCGCTTCGCCGCTGCGGGGCGGATGCGAGCGCACGGATCGTGACGAAAGGCGGCATGACGAGAACGGGCGGCGGCTGGATCCCGGACGGCAGGGCGAGGGTCGATTCGCGGCGACTGCGAGGCGAGCCTCGAAGCGCTCGACGGCCTCGCGATCGACCTCTACCTCATCCACGCGCCCGATCCGCGCACGCCCTGGGCGACCTCGCTTCGTGCGCTGGCCCGCCTCGCCGAGGAAGGGCTCGTAGGGCGCGTGGGTGTCGCGAACGTCAACCGGCCTCAGCTGGAGCGGGCGCTCGAGCTCGCACCGATCTCGGCGGTTCAGGTCGCGTTGAGCCCGTACGACGACAGCGCGCTGCGGGGCGGAGCGGTCGAACGCTGTGCCGAGGCCGGCGTAGCCGTGATCGCCCACTCGCCGCTCGGCGGGCCGCGTCGGGCGAGGCGACTGACGCGCGACCGGGCTCTGGCGGAGGTCGCAGCGTCCACGGGCGCCACCCCCGCCGAGGTCGCGCTGGCGTGGGTGCTCGGCCTCTCGCCGGGGATCGTCGCCATCCCTGGTGCGCGGCGGCCCGAGTCGGCGACCTCCGCCGCGCGCGCGGCCTCGCTCGACCTCGGCGACGAGGGCCGCGCCACGCTCGCGCGCGCGTTCGGGCAGTCGCGTCCCGCCCGCCGCGCACGGTCGCGGACGACGATCGACGCGGACGTCGTCCTCGTCGTCGGCATTCCGGGCGCCGGGAAGAGCCGTGTCGCCGCGGAGTACGTCGACCAGGGCTACCTCCGCCTCAACCGAGACGAGCGCGGCGGGACGCTGCGGGAGCTCGCCGACGCGCTCGACGAGCACCTGTCGGCAGGCGACCGGCGCGTCGTGCTCGACAACACGTATCTCACCCGCGCGTCGCGAAGCCACGTCGTCGACGTGGCGGGCCGGCATCGCGTTCCCGTGCGGTGCGTCTGGCTCGACACGCCGCTCGCGCAGGCGCAGGTCAACCTCGTCGAACGTCTGCTCGAGCGCTTCGGCCGGTTGCCCTCGCCGGAAGAGCTCCGGGCGCTGTCGCGCGCCGAGCCGGGCCTGATCGCCCCGACCTCCCAGATGCGAGCGCTCCGGGAGCTCGAGCCGCCCGCGGACGACGAGGGATTCGCCGGCGTGGAGCGCGTGCCGTTCGCGCGCGCGGCCGGTTTCCGCACCAGCCAGCGCGGGTGTCTTCGTCGCGGCCGCCGCGATGAGGGAGCCGAGCTGGCGAGACGCGGTGGAACAAGGCCGACCCTGCTGCGCCCCATCTCGTCTTCGACTGGCTGCCCGGGTGGCGCCGCCGACGCCCTGGCCGAGAGCGCCGAGCGGCTCGGAGCCGCGGTCTCGGGCCCGGTCGAGAGCGCGCTCTGCGCGCACCCGGGCGGGCCGCCGACCTGCTGGTGCAGGCCGCCGCTGCCCGGGCTTCCGCTCGCGTTTGCGCGAGCCCACGAAGTCGACCCGGCGCGCTCCACGCTGATCGGCACCTCGACGGCACACCGAACGCTCGCGACGACGCTCGGCGCACGCTCCGTCAGCTTCTAGGCGTCGCGACAGACCAGCCGGGCTCAGAACACCTCCGGGCACCACGGGTGGGCGTCCGTGGCGAAGACGCGGTCGGCGCGAGCCACGGCGCCCTGCTTCAGCTCCACGAGGCGCAGGCCGGCCGCCAGCTGGCGGAACGTCACGCCGCCGAGATACGCCGAGCCGAGCGCGGAGACGTCCAGGCGGAGGTCCGGCAGCTCGTCCGTCTGCTCCGCCTGCCCGCCCGCCAGCCGCCAGCGGGCCGCATTCCACGCGCACGACTCGTCGGCGATCTCGAAGACGACCGCCTCGTCGGAGGCGTACGTCCGCGCACGGAGCGCGGCGCCGACGTCGACGAGGCGACACCAGAGACCGTCGTGGAGCCGCAGCCCGATACGGCGCGGCTCGGCCAGCAGGAAGAGCAGCGGATGATCCGGCGGCACGAGGCCGGCCTCGACCTTCGACACCCAGTCGAGGTCGAGCAGGTAGCGCCACATCGCGGCCATCGCCTCGGGCGTGACGCCGAGCGCCTCGCGTACGTGGACGTGGCCGGTGTTGACGAAGCCCTGGAAGCCCGCGTGGACGCGATAGAGCGCGAACGCCTGCGGCTCGCCGTCAAGCTCGAGCACGACGATCTGCTGCGGCCCGCCACCTCGGCGCCAGGCCGGGTTGTCACTCAGCCTCCGGTGCTCCCACCAGGCGCGGCTTCGCGTGTACATGCCGGTCCACGACGCCCGGATGCGGTCGTAGAGCGGCGGAAGCAGCTCGAGCGCCTCCTCGACGTCGACGAGCCGTGCCGTCCCCGCCGGCGGCTCGACGACGAAGCGGCTGAACTCGCGCTTGATCTCGATGTCGCCGCAGAACGAGGCGAGGCCGTAGCCGAAGCGGCCGTAGATCGTCGACTCGGACGCCCAAAGCGCCGCCAGCGGCTCGCCGCGCGCGTGAGCGTCCTCCAGCTGCGCGCGCATCATCGCCGTGAGCGCCCCGCGGCGGCGGTGCGTCGGCAGGACGCCCACGACCGTCACGCCTGCCGTCGGCACCTCGGCGCCGCCCGGCACGGTCGTCGAGAACGTGAACGCTCCCGCGCCGCCGACGATCCGGTCGCCGTCGCGCGCGACGTGCATGCGCTCCGGCGCGAGGTTGTGGGAGAACTGCTCGGTCGCCTCCTCGGTCTGCTCGGAGCCGAAGTAGTGGCCGATCGCCGCCAGCCCTCGCAGACAGCTCCTCGATCGACGAGCACGTGGCGACGCTGATCGCCATTCGGCTATTGAATCCGCTCGAGCGGCGCGTACTCCAGCATCAGCCGCCGCTCGCTGCCGTCGTCCGCGAAGCGGACGGTGACGACCCCTCCGGGCTCCACTGCGTGTCACGACACCCTCGCCGAGCGTGCCGTGACGGACGTTGTCGCCGGTCGAGAGCTCCGGCACGCTCTCGCGCGGCACTGCAAACGACGGCTTCTGCGACCACGTCGCCGGCCGCAGGCGCTCACGCTCGACGCCGTCGTCCGGCAGCTCGTCGAGGAAGCGCGACGGCAGGTTGTACCCGCGGTTTCCGTAGAGCGCGCGCGACGACGCGTGCGTCATCGCCAGCCGCTCCTTCGCCCGCGTCATGCCGACGTACGCGAGGCGCCGCTCCTCCTCGATGTCGTTCTCCTCGATCGAGCGGGAGTGCGGGAAGATCCCCTCCTCCATCCCGATCATGAAGACCGCCTTGAACTCCAGGCCCTTCGCGTTGTGGATCGTCATCAGCGTGACGAGGCTCTCCTCGCCGCGCAGCGCGTCCTGGTCTGAGTAGAGCGAGATCTCCTGCAGGAAGCTCGACAGGCTCGGCTCATCCGCGCGCTCCTGGTACTCCTTGGCGACGCCGACGAACTCCTCGAGGTTCTCGATCCTGCCGCGCGCCTCGATCGTGCGCTCGGCCTCGAGGGCGTCGAGGTAGCCGCTCCGCTCGAGCACGGTCTCGAGGAGCTCCGGGACCGACTGCTCCTGCACCGCCGACTGCAGCGACTGGAAGAGCGTGTGCAGGCTCGCGACGGCCTTCCCCGGCGCCGCGGCGAGCGCCGCGTCGTCGGCGCGGCCCAGCGCCTCGAAGAGCGAGATCGCGTGCGCGTCGGCGAACGTCACGAGCCGCGCGATCGACGTGTCGCCGATCCCGCGCCGCGGCCGGTTCGCGATGCGCATCAGCGAGACCGCGTCGAGCGGGTTGTCGAGCACCTGCAGGTACGCGACGAGATCCTTGATCTCCGCCCGCTCGTAGAACTTCGGCCCGCCGATCACCTGGTACGCGACGCCCTGCCTGACGAGCACGTCCTCCAGCACGCGGCTCTGCGCGTTCGTCCGGTAGACGACGGCGATCTCCTCGCCGGAGAAGCCCTCCTCGACGAGCGCGGCGATCCGCGCGGCGACGAACCGCGCCTCGGCGTGCTCGTCCTCGACCTCGAGCGCCTCGACCGGCTCGCCGTCGCCGAGCTCGGACCAGAGGTTCTTCTCCTTGCGCTCGCGGTTGTGCCGGATGACGGCGTTGGCGGCGCGCAGGATCGAGTTCGTCGAGCGGTAGTTCTGCTCCAGCGCGATGGTCTTCGTGGCGCCGAAGTCGTGCTCGAACTCCATGATGTTGCGGATGTCCGCGCCGCGGAAGGCGTAGATCGACTGGTCGGGGTCGCCGACGACGAACACGTTCTTGTGCTCGCCCGCGAGCAGCTGCAGCAGCCGGTACTGCGCGTGGTTCGTGTCCTGGTATTCGTCGACGAGGATGTAGCGGAACGACTTCTGCCAGCGCGCTGCGGCCTCGGGGAACCGGTCGAGCACGTCGACGGTCAGCATCAGCAGGTCGTCGAAGTCGACCGCGTTCGAGGCGAACAGCCGCCGCTGGTAGAGGGAGTAGACGTCGGCCACCGTCTGGTCGTAGAACGAGCGCGACCCGCGCCGCGTACTCCTCCGGGCCGATCAGCTGGTTCTTCGCGTTCGAGATCTGCGCGTGGATGCCGCGCGGGACGAACCGCTTCGGGTCGCGCTCGAGCTCTTCCAGGCAGCTCTTGACGAGCCGCACCTGGTCGGCCTGGTCGTAGATCGTGAAGTTCGAGCGGTAACCGAGGCGCTGCGCCTCTCGTCTGAGCATGCGGCCGCACGCCGCGTGGAACGTCAGGATCCAGATCGCGCGCGCGACGGGGCCGAGCATCCCCTCGAGGCGGGTGCGCATCTCCTGCGCGGCCTTGTTGGTGAAGGTGATCGCGAGGATCTCGTTCGGCTCCACGCCCACGGCGCCCAGCAGGTGCGCGACGCGGTGCGTGAGCACGCGGGTCTTGCCCGAGCCGGCGCCGGCGACGACGAGGAGCGGGCCCTCCGTGGTCAGGACGGCCTCCCGCTGGGCCGGATTCAGGTCGGCGAGATAGGTCTCGGGCGAGGCGACGGGCATCGCTCCGATCGTAGCCGGGGTGTTTAACGCGCAGGGCGAAGGTGACAAAGCGGGGACAGACGCGAAAGCGGTGCGGTCGTGCTGGAGATCGGCGAGAACCTGCGGCGGGCGCGGAGGGCCAGAGGGCTCGACCTCCCGGCGGCCTCGTCGGCCACGTGCATCCGGGTGCGTCATCTCGAGGCGCTCGAGGCGGACGAGTTCGAGCGGCTTCCCGCTGCCGTCTACGCCCGCAACTTCCTCCGCGAGTACGCCGCCTTCCTCGGGCTCGACGAGGAGCTCTTCGTGGTCGAGTTCGACCAGCGGATGCCGCAACCCGAGGCGGAGATGGTGGCGCGGCCGTCGGTCGCGCGTGCGATGCCGGCGAGGGGGCTCGTACCGGGCCGCCGGGCGGCGCTCGTCCTCGGTGCCGCAGTGATCGTGGCCGCGCTCTGGGCGGTGGGACGGAGCTCGACGCCGAGGCCGCTCGCGCAGCCGCATCGCGCTCCTGCCGCGGCGGCTGCCGCCGCGCGGGTGCCGGCGACTCCGGCTCCACGGCCGGTCGCGGCGGCGCCGCGGGTCGCGGTTCTCTCGACCCCTCGCGGCACGACGTGGCTCCGCCTCCGGCGCCCCGACGGCCGCGTCCTCTTCGAGGGGATCGTCCCGCAGGGGCGCACGCTTCGGCTCGGCCTCACGCGGCCGCTGCTGGCGCGGCTCGGAGCCCCGTGGAACGTCGACCTTCGCGTGGCCGGGAAGCAGGTGGCGCTCGGAGGGACACGCCCGGTCGACCTGACGTTGCAGCGCTGACGGCGAGCGTCACAATGAGGGCGCTGTGACGGCAGACTCGTCACGCGCTCGGCTCCTCCGCCTGACGCCCGACCGAGCGCTCGCGACGCTCGACGAGGCCGAGGAGTTCCTCCGCGAGCGGGGGATGCTGACGTTGACGGCGTCGTGCTCGCTGCCGTCGCTCTTCGGCGCGTGCCACGAGCCGCCCTACAAGGAGGGCGCCCGCGGCTTCGGCTCGTGGCCGCGGACGAGGTGGCCGTGGGGGTTCGAGCTGCGGCAGCGGGAGGGCGTTGTCTGGACACACATGCTCCGGGGGCGCGGGCTCTTTCTCTCCGCAGAGACTGCGCGGCTCGCGGATCCGCTCTGCCGCGCGGAGCTCGAACGCGCGGAGGCGGGCGGGCACGGCGACGAGGCGCGCCGCCTCGTGGAGCACCTGCGGCACGGGCCGGCGCTCCTCGAGGACCTGCGCGACGAGCTCGGCTTCGACATCCGCCCGGCCCGAAAGCGGCTCGAGCGGGTGGGCGCCGTCCTCGCACGAAGCGTGCTGATGGAGCCGCACGCCCACACGTCGGAGCTCGTCCGCTGGGACCACGTCGTCCCGCCCGGCGACGGGTCGCTCGACGCGCTGGTCGTCGCTGCCGTGCGCGCGGCGGTCGAGGCGCCCGAGGGCGAAGTACGATCGTGGTTCCCATGGAAGCCGGAGACGGACAGGCTCGTGGCGGAGAGGCGGCTGCAGCGGGACGGCACGCTGCTGCGGACGTCCTGATCCGCCCGGTCGACGTCGACCGCGACGGGCCTGGCGTGATCGCGCTCTTCCGCGAGTCGAACCCCTGGTTCGTCTCGCGCGTCGACGCGTGGCGCTGGTGGCATGAGCGGATCCCAGAGCGAGCCCGGTACGTGTCGTGGGTCGCGGAGCTCGACGGTGAGCTCGTCGGCCGCGCCGAGGCAGGCGCTCAACTTCTGGGGCGGCGAGGAAGGCTCGGCGTTCGCGCAGGTGATCGTCGGCGAGCCCTGGCGCGGGCGCGGCCTCGGCACCCGGCTGGCGGACCTCGCCGAGGGCCACGCGACGTCGCTCGGCCGGCAGCGGATCCTCGCGAACTTCCACGAGCGGGACGAGGGCGTCCGTTTCGCGCGGGCGCGCGGCTACGCCCTGTTGCGGGACCGAGACGCTCTCGGCCGTCGATCCGCGGCTCGTCGACACCTCGGGGCTCGACCGGCTGCCCGCGGGGGTGAGTGTGGTCGTCGCGACCGAGGTTCCGGTCGAGGAGCTCTGGCAGGTCGACCTGGAGGCGACCGAGGACGTGCCGCTCTCGGAGCCGATGACGGACGTGCCGCTCGAGGAGTGGCTCGTCTACTGGGACAGCCCGCGCACCGCGAAGGAGGGCAGCTTCGCAGTGGTCGAGGACGGCAGGGTCGTCGCGACCACATTGCTCGCCGCTGATCTCGAGAGCGGCCGCGCAATGAACAACTTCACGGGCACGCGCAGGTCGCATCGCGGCCGCGGCCTCGCAACGCTCGCCAAGCTCGCCTCGATCCGCTGGGCGGCCGACCAGGGGATCGTGTCGATCGCGACGACGAACGACGAGCGGAACGCGGCGATGCTGGCGATCAACCGGAAGCTCGGCTACGAGCCGGTCGCCCGCGTCGTCGAGTACGGCCGTGACCTCTGACGCCGAGATCCGTCCCTACGAACAAGACGACGCGCAAGGCTGCGTCGACGTGATGACGGCCACGATGCCGTGGGCGCTCAACGACGTCGCCGGTTGGCAGCACATGCTCGCCTCGACCCCCGAGAGCGCCCGCATGGCGCAGTGGGTCGCGGTCGAGGACGCGCGCGTGGTCGGCTTCGCGAGCGCGTTCCGCACGTGGTGGACGACGACACCCGGCGCGGCCTCGGGCGGAGTCTTCGTCCATCCGGACGCGGGCGGGCGGGGAACCGGGTCGCGGCTTTGGGAGATCGCCGAGGCCCACCTCGAAGAGCTCGGCGCGACGAAGGTGCGCACGCAGGCCGCGGAGAGCGCGTCTGCCTTCGCCCTCGCGCGCGGCTTCGACGTCGTCTCCCGGAAGCGCATCTCCGCCGTCGATCCACGCACGGTCCACGGCGACCGGGACCCGCGCGTCGTCCCCTACGGCGAGCTCGAAGACCGACTGGAGGAGCTCTACCGGCTCGACGTGGAGACGACGAAGGACATGCCGAACGAGGGCGAGTTCGAGCTCCCGTTCGAGCAGTGGAAGGCCGACGTCTGGGAAGATCCACTGCTCTCGCGGGAGGGCAGCTTCGCCGCGATCGTCGACGACAGGCTTGCCGCGGCGACGAACCTTCGCGTCAACGGCGCCCGGGCCGGAAACGGTTTCACCGGGACGTTGCGCGAGTACCGCGGCCAGGGGCTCGCCACCGCGATCAAGACGGCCGGGCTGCTCTGGGCGGCCGAGCACGGCGTCGAGCGCGTGCACGCGTTCAACGACGAGACGAACGCGCCCATGCTGGCGGTGAACACGAAGCTCGGCTACCGCCCGTGGGTGACGGTCGTCGACGTGGAGCGCGGGTAGGGCTCGCCGCCGGATCCCCCGTACCTGGTCGCGTACCAGGTACGAATTCGTTGCTTCAAAACGGCAAATCCCTGCACAGAAGCGAACTTGCTCGGACCTCGCTGCTTGCGTACCTGGTCGGCGACCAGGTACGGAGCGACCAAGGACGCACGTCTCAGCGGATCGGGAACGGCTTGCCCGCGAGCGCCGGCAGGACCTGCGCCGTCACCCACACGGGCGTGACGGCGTACTTCGCCGAGTAGCGGTAGCTCCCGTCCTGCTGCCGGAGCCGGGCGAGGTAGCGCGATGCGGACGCCGGCGGCTTCCTGCCCGCGGCCAGGTACGCCTGGATCGCCCACGCGGTCGACTGGGCGTCCGAGCCGCGCCCGTGGGCCAGCTCGAAGCCCCCGTCCCTGTTCTGGAAGGTGCCGAGCGCGGCAAGCCCGCGTGCGATCGGCCGGCCGCCCACGCCCGCGGCGCGGAGGGCCTGGATCGCGGCGGCGGTGTCGTTCGAATCCGGTCGGCCGCCCTTGAGCCAGGCCCAGCCGCCCGTCCGGTGCTGTCGCGCGCGCACTGCCTGGACGAGGGCGCCGGGCGCGGGTCGTCCCGCCTGCCGGTAGGCGAGGATCGTCCAGATCGCCGCGTTCGTCAGGTTGGAGGGACGAGCCGAGAGCCGGTCGAGCAGATGCGTGTCGCCGGCCGCGCTCTGGGCCATCGCGGTCAGCGCGACGTCGGTCTGCGACCGGAGGTCGTCCTCGTGTGCACGCAGGTACTCCTGTGCCCGGCCCGTGTCGGCGCCCACCGCCGCGAGCCCGAGCGCCGCCCAGGACGTGAGCGCCGTGTCGGGCTTGCCGTTCGCGTCCGCGAAGCCGCCGTCCTCCGCCTGGTGCGCCTGGAGGAACGAGGCCGGGCTCGCGAGTGCGAGCGCCGCGGCGGCGACGGCTAGGACGCCCACGCCACCTCAACGTGCAGGCGCCGCCCGAGCCGGTCGAGCATCCGGCGAAGCTCAGGCCCGGCGGCCAGCGCGATCACGACGTTGCCGATCGCGTGCGCCGCGTCGAACCAGAGCCCCTTCCCGACCGCGAGCGTGAACCCGGCGAGCGTGTGCGGATAGAAGCTGAGCCACGTCCAGACGTCCATCAGCATGCTGAACGCGAAGCCGAGCACGCCGCAGGCGAGGGCGAGCGCGAGACGGCTGCGCAGCACCGGCGCGAGCGCGGCTCCCGCGGCGCCGCACGCCCCCCAGCCGAGCATCTGCCACGGCGTCCAGAGTCCCTGGCCCAGAAAGAGATTCGAGACGAAAGCGGCGAGCCCGCCGATCACGATCCCGGCCCGCATGCCGAGCGCGGCGCCCGCGACGACGCAGATCACCGTCACCGGCTGCACGCCCGGGATCGGGGCGAAGAGCACCCGTCCGGCTGCGGCCGCGCCGGCCAGCGTCGCGACCACGGCGATCTCCCGGGCCGAGTCCGGGCCGGACTCGAACCACGCCGCCCCCGCCACGACGAGCGCCGCGGCCGCGAGCAGGAGCGAGAGCGCGGAGTCGGCCGGCGCCACGGCCGTCCACACCGCCGCCGCGAACGCGACTCCGGCGGCGGCGAGGACGACGAGCCTAGGCAAGCGCGCCCTCCAGGTGCGACTCGAGCGAGACGGTGCGATCGGCGACCGACGCGACGAACGAGCGGTCGTGGGTGACGACCAGCGTGGCGCGACCCGGCGCCGCCCCGCGCAGGAGGCCGGCGATCTCCGCCTTCCGTTCCGGATCGACGCCGCGGGTCGGCTCGTCCAGCACGAGCAGGTCCGGCTCGGTCACGAGCACCGACGCCAGCGCGAGCCGCTCGCGCTCGCCGCTCGAGAGATCTCGCGGATGGCGCTCCTCCCGGCCGGCGAGCCCGACCGACGCAAGCGCGTGCCGCGCGCGGCCGAGGTCACCGCCCACGGCCAGCCCGACCTCCTCGTCGGCGCGCTCGCGGACGAGGTACCGGCCCGGATCCTGCGACAGGTACGACGCGCGGCCGAAACGGACGACACGCCCCGACGCCGGGCGCAGCAGCCCCGCCGCGAGCTTCGCGAGCGTCGTCTTCCCCGAGCCGTTCGGGCCGATGAGCGCCACGACCTCCCCGCTACGAAGCTCGAGGTCGACGCCGGCGAGCACCGGGAAGCCGTCGCGGTACGCGAAGCCGACGTTCTCGACGCGGCACACCACGTCTCCAAGCAACAGACTGTTACTTGGCCGCGGGGGAATGAGCCACGACGCGGGCGGCGCGTCGCCCGCGATGCGCCCCTCCCGCATGAAGACGATCCGGTCGGCGACGCCGACGAGCCGATCCGGCCGCTGCTCCGAGAGGACGACCGCGGTGCCCCGCTCGCGGGCGAGCTCGACCGCGAGCTCGACGAGCCCGGCCGCCGCCTCCGGGTCGAGCTGCGACGTCGGCTCGTCGAGGAGCAGCAGCCTCGGCTCGAGCGCGAGGGCCGACGCGAGGCAGACGCGCTGGAGCTCGCCGCCCGAGAGCTCGGCGACGGCGCGGCCTGAGAGGTGCACGGCTCCGACCAGGTCGAGCGCGGACGCCACCCGTCCAGCGATCTCGTCGGGCGCGACGCCGAGGTTCTCGAGCCCGAACGCGACCTCGCTCTCGACGCGCGTCATCACGACCTGGTCCTCCGGATCCTGGAAGAGCGTCGCGACGGTGCCGGCGAGCTCGGCGGGGCGTGTCGTGCGCGTATCCCGTCCGTCGACGAGGACGCGACCGGAGAAGCGGCCGCCGTGGAACCACGGCACGAGACCGCCGAGGGCGCGCAGCAGGGTCGACTTCCCGGAGCCCGACGGGCCGAGCAGCACAACCACCTCGCCGGCCTCGACCTCCAGCGAGACGCCGTCGAGCGCCGGCCGCTCGACGTGCGGGTACGCAAAGCGGACCTCCTCGACCCGGGCTAGAGCCACAGCGCCCCCAACACCACGAGCAGCGTGGCGGCGCCGCGGCGAGCCGGTCACGGGCCGCCCACGGCGGCTCCGGCACGCGCGTCCGGCCCGGGCGCCCGTAGCCGCGGGCCTCCATCGCCTCAGCGAGGTTGAGGCCGCGCTCGAGCGAGCCCGCGAGGAGCGGCGAGAGGAGCCGCGCCCGGCCGCGTGACGCCGGCCACCTCCACCCCCCGCCCGCGCAGCGCCTCGACGAGCCCCGCCGCGTCGCGCTCGAGCGTCGGCACGAGCCGAGTCGCGAGCGCGACGCCGAGCGTCGTCCGCCGGGCAAACCCCGCTGAGCGGACGAGCCGGTCGTGGTCGAGCAACAGGGCATACGCGGAGAACGCGAGCCCGACGGCCGCGAGCCGGAGCGCCTGCACCGCGGCGATGCGCAGCTCCTCGGACGTCACGTCGAGCGTCCCCAGCACCGGGATCGTCGGCCCGGACCAGATCGGATGCGATCCGACCGACGCCGCCAGCGGGCTCAGCATGAGCACCCCGAGCGCCGAGGTCAGCGTCCCGACGAGGTACGGCCACCGCCGCCCACGGGGTGCCCGCAGGCAGACGAGGAGGAGCGCCGCCGTCAGCGCGAGCACCGAGAGCCAGTGTTCGGCGAGCAGCGCAGCCGCCACTGCAGCGGCGAGCAGCGCCAGCGAGGCAGCCGGTCTCACCGCAGGCCCTCGTAGCGGAACCGCGCGAGGCTCGGGTCCGCAGCCAGCCGGAGCGCGTCGCGTGCTCCGATCACGAAGCGGTACGTCTTCCCGTCGCGGGTGCCGCGGAAGACCGGCGAGCCTGTGCGGACCTCGATCCGGAAGCGCGGCCGGTCACCGGCAGCACCGGCGTGCACCGCCTTCGCGAGCGCCGCGGCGGCACGGCGGCAGCAGCTCGTCACGACCAGCGTGTCGCCGCGCGTCGAAGGGCTTCGGAAACGCACCGACGACCACGGGCACCGAGATCGCGTCGCCCTCCCACGACCGGTAGTCCCACCACTCGACGTCACCGGGGTGGAGCCGCACCTCCGCGGCGCCGCGGTCGGCCTCGATCCCGTTGACGAAGTAGAACCAGTCGCGCCGGGCGCCCGCGTTCCCCTCGATCCCGTTCACGGCCTGGACGAAGCGGCCGCCGTACCGGGTCTTCACGTCGGCGACGCGGTCGAGCGCCTGCATCGCGGTCAGCCCGGCCGGCACCGACTTCTGCACGAGCACCTGGGCTCCGCGGTCGCGTGTCACCCAGACCGTCGCGGTGCCGCCCCCGCCCGCCTCGGCGCCGCCGCAGCCCGCGAGGACCGCGGCGGCGAGGACGACGAGCGCGGAGCGTCTCACGGCAGGGCGTTCGACCTGACCGCTCCGGGAGCGACCGCCCGCACGAGCAGCCCCGGGTGCGGGCCGATGCACGCCTTGCCCCCGGTGACGTTGACGCTCCGCTTCGAGCCGACGCGAAGGACAATCCCGGACTGCGCGACCGTCTTGCCGCCGTCGTCCTGGGCCACGACCGTGTAGCAGCCGTTGCCCGCCGCCTTGCGCAGCTGCAGCGTCGGCGGCCCGCCGGTCGGGCCGAAGTCGGCGTAGTACCAGAGCACGACGTCGCCGTCCTTGAGCTGAACCTGGTCGGCGCCTACGGGCGGCGAGACGCCGTTGACCTTGAAGACCCAGCCGCTCGAGGCGCCGCCGCCGTAGCGGCCCACCTGGTCGACGTAGGGGCCGAACGACGTCGTGGTGACGTGGTAGTAGAGCTCGCCGGCGAGCGACGCCGAGTCGAGGGCCTGGAGCGCGTTCGCTCCGCCCTGGAGCGTGGGCTCGGTCGGCCCGTAGAGGGTCTGCGTCTTTCCCTCCACGCGCACGTGCACGGATGCCGCCGAGGCGACGGGGACGACGACGAGTGCGGCGACGGCCGCCAGGACAAGGGTGCGTGAGCGCACGAATCCTCCTTCCGCGAGGGGTTCGATGTCTGCGGCGAGAGGCAGGTCTTCTGACTTGGGGCTCCCCCCACGCCGCCTTCCCAGCCGTCAAGGCCAGTGGCTCGTGGCGCGGGGCATCTCCCCTCACAGCGGCGGGACCGTCCCGGATTCGAACCGGGTTCCCTTACCGCTCGCCTGGTTGCCGCGCGAGTTTAGCATCGAGGCCCGTGACCCTTCCCCGGCCGCTGACCGCTCTGGCTGCCCGTCGTCCTCTGGGCGGCGGTGATCTTCGCCTTCTCCGCCGTCCCGTCCCTCGGCACCGGGCTCGGGACCTGGGACTACGTGCTGCGGAAGTGCGCGCACATGCTGGAGTACGCGGTGCTGGCGGTGCTGCTCTACCGGGCGCTCGGCCGCGAGCTGCCGGCGCTCGCCCTCGCCTCCGCGTACGCGGTGACCGACGAGCTCCACCAGACCTTCGTCGCGGGCCGGCACGGGACGCCGGTCGACTGGGCGATCGACACGGCCGGCGCCCTGCTCGGAATCGGGGTGCTCCGCTGGCGGCGCTAGCGCTCGACCTCGACGCCGTTCTCGGTGACACGCGCCCGCTCTGGAATGCGTGGCTCGACGACCTCGGCCGGCGCTCGCGCGTCGACGTCGAGCTCCCGGACGACCGCGGCGAGGCGGCCGCGGCGCTCGACGAGGCACTCGGCAACTGGCGCACCCTGCTGGAGCGCTTTGCGGAGGACCACGCGCCGGTCTACCTGCGTCCGAACGCGGCGGCCAGCGCGGCGCTCCGCAGGCTCGCCGGAGCGGGCGTCCGGCTCGGCGCCTTCACGGACGCGCCCGAGGAGCTGGCGCGCGTTGCGCTCGCCCACCTCGGCGCGGCCCGGCGGCTCGACGCCGTCGAGGCGGGGTCCGGCGCCGAGGAGCGGCTTGTCCGCCGGCTCGGCCCGGGGACGCGAGTCGTCGCCTCGGTCGCCGAACTGACTACCATCTCGGCATGAGTCACGGCGAAGTCGACGACCGCCGGCTCGAGGCGATCCTCGGCCGGATCGACAAGGTCGCACATGAGCTCGAGCGCCTGAACAAGCGACTCGACCAGCGCGAGGAGCTGACGGTGATCGCCCACGAGCTGCGGACGCTGAACGAGTCGCTGCAGGCGCTCGCCTACGCAGCGCTCGGCCAGCAGGGGCCGCAGGTCCGTCGCCGCCGGACCGGGTAGCGGGCCGCGGGCGGGCCCGCCCAGCCGGCGTTCGAAGCTCTAACTGAATGACCACGCGCTGGCTGGACGTGCTGGGCGAGTGCGATGCAAGGACGCAGGGCGTGCCGATAGCAGCGCTATCGGCACAACCGAGGACGGCGCAACGCGCCGACCAGCGCGCTCAGACAGCCCGTGCTTCGTTCTGTTAGAGCTTCTTAGCCCAGCCGGTAGATCGTGCCGTTGCCGGAGAGCGCGTAGAGCTCGCCGCGGGTGCCCTCGCCGAACGAGGTCAGCTGGTCGATCCTCCCGCCGAACTGCGCGGCGCTCGTGCCGGTCCCCGTGCGCCTGGCCGTCCAGAGCTTCCCGGAGCAGTAGTCGCCGTAGAAGTAGCGCCCCTTCAGGGAGGGCGACCGCGGTGCCGCGGTAGACGTAGCCGCCCGTGACGGAGCAGCCGAGCGAGTGGCTGTATTCGGCCACGGGCAACACGAGCGGGGCACGCGAGTTGAGCGGGTTGTCCGAGAACTTGTGCCGGCCCTCGTACACGTTCCAGCCGTAGTTCCACATCCGGCTCAGCTGGCTGCGGGACCGGTAGTCGATCTCCTCCCAGTCGCCCTGGCCGACGTCGGCCATCCAGAGGTCGCCGGTGGCGCGGTCGAAGGAGAAGCGCCACGGGTTGCGGAGCCCGTACCCGGCGATCTTCCAGCTCGGCTTGGCGGCGGCGACGTTCGTCCGCAGGAGCTTGCCGAGCGGGGAGCGAAGGTTCTGGGCGCGCTTCTCGGGGTCGCCGGCGGAGCCGCCGTCGCCCATGCCGACGTACAGCAGCCCGTCGGGGCCGAACTGCAGCTGGCCGCCGTTGTGGTTGTCGTACGGCTGGTCGACGAAGAGCAGCTGCTTGGCGCTCGAGAGGACGGCCTGGCCGCCCGAGGCGCGAAACTGGACGACCCGGGTGTCGCCGTTCCGGTCGGTGTAGTCCACGTAGAAGAGACCCGTCTCCGCGTAGTTCGGGTGAAACGCCATCGAGAGGAGCCCCTGCTCGCCGCCGCTCTTGACGCGGTCGCGGATGTCGAGGAACGGCGTCGCGCGGCGCTTCCCGTTCACGAGCACCTGGATCACGCCCGGCTGCTCGACGACGTAGACGTTCCCGGGCTCGGTCGGGGTCGACGCCAGGTAGACCGGCGAGTCGAAGCCGCGCGCGAAGACGCGGAAGGCGGCCTCGTGGCGCGAGTCGCGCGCGAGGGCGGTCGGGACCGCGACGGCAGCGACGAGGACGAATGCGGCGAGGAGGGTTCTCAACGGGCGGCGAGATCGGTCGTGCGGGCCCAGGGGCCGGGAGGCGTGAGGAGAGATTCTGCCTGCAGGTACGCCAGTCCTGCGGCCGGAAGGTCGGTCCACCGCTCGACGCAGAGATAGCGCGCCCGCCACTCGGGGTGGAACTTCGCGTTGAAGCTGCGCAGCCGCTCGAGCTGGAAGAGCCGGTCGAGCTTCAGCAGCGCGAAGCGCAGCGTCCGCGAGCCGGTCGAGCCGAAGACGGAGAAGTTGAGCGACAGCTCCTCGACGCCCTCGCGCCGCGCCCAGTCGATCGTCTCGACGATCAGGTACTCCATCAGCCCGTTCGGCGTCCCGCCGCGGCGGCGCATCGTCGAGAGCGAGAGCCCGGCGCTCGCGGGTGCGGGGACGAGATGCAGGAAGCCGCCGACGCGCCCCTGCTCGTCGGCCGCCACGGCGAGCACGGCGTCCGGGTAGGCGAAGAAGGAGTCCATCGTCATCGAGAAGCCGCGCTCGGGCCAGGCGCCGCGCCACTCCTCGGAGACCTCGCGGACCTGGCTGCGCATGGCTTCGGGAACCTCGGTAGCGCGCAGCACCTGCACGCTGTAGCCGGCCCTGCGCAGGCGCGTGACGGACTGCCGGACCTTCCGGATGGCGCGGCCCTCGAGCGAGAACTCGCCCGGCCGGACGACCGCCTCGTCGCCCAGGTAGAGCGCGCGGAAGCCGAGCTCGGCGTACCGGGGCAGCGACTCCTTGCTCGCGCCGGCGACCGCCACGCGCCAGCCGCGGGCGTCGGCGTGGCGGCGGAAGGAGCGCAGCAGCTCGGCGTGCTCCGAGGGGTCGCCCACCGGGTCGCCGGCGACGAGGGCGACTCCGCCGAGCGTGCGGTACGAGAGGAACGAGCGGCGACTGGCGGAGAAGTACCAGCTCCGGTCTGCGCGGAGCGCGAAGTAGCAGAGGCTGTCGCGGCCGTGCTCCCGCACGAGGCGCTCCACCGCGGCCCGCTCGCGTGCCTCCTGCTGGACCCGCGAGGCGAACGGCCGGAGCCAGAGCCAGAGCGCCCAGACCCCGATCGCGACGGCGACCACGGCGAGCCCGTCCGAGACGTCTTCGAAGCGGGTCCGGTCGAAGTAGCGGAGCGCGAGGAGCACCGGCACGAGGGCCCCCGCCGCGAGGAGCAGCGGCCGCACGGTCGCAGGGTCCCCCGGCGCGGCGAACCGCCTTCGCGTGCGCCAGAGCGCGGCAAGGACGAGCAGCCCGGCCAGCGCCTCCTCGAAGTCGAGGCCCTTGGCGAGGTGCGCCGCGACCGAGACGACGACGAGCACGACGGCCAGCTGCCAGGCGCGACGGCGGCCCCGGGCGAGGCCGCGCGAGAGCCAGACCAGCAGCAGTCCACCGGCGAGCGCGATCGTCCGGGCGGCAGCCGGGAACCCCGGCGGCAGGATCCCCTGCACGAGCTCCGTCCGCGCGGCGATCTCCGGCGTCAGCGCGGAGACGATCCCGACCACGCCGATGGCGGCGGTCGCGAGAGCGATGAGGCGGCGCGTGTTCAGTGCTTCTTGAGCAGCACGCGGCGCAACTCGTCCTCCTTGCCAGGCTGGAGAATCGCCAGCACCTGGTCGCCCGCGTGCAGCTCCGTGTCGTCGTCGGGGATCTCCGACTGGCCTTCGCGCATCACGGAGATCAGGCGGGCGCCGTCCGGGAGCTGCAGCCTCGAGAGGCGCTTGCCGTCGGACGGGGATCCCTTGTCGATCGTCACCTCGACGATCTCGAGGTTCTCCTTCCGCAGCTCCAACAGATGGATGAGGTCGTGCTCCGGCACCTCGTGCTCGATCAGCGCCATGATCGAGGACGTCGCGCAGACGGTCGGCGAGATGCCCATCAGGTCGAAGTACGGCTGGTTGCGCGGGTCGTTCACGCGCGCGATCACCTTCTCGACGCCGTACTTCTCGCGCGCGAGCTGGCAGATGACGAGGTTGTCCTCGTCGTCGCCGGTGGCCGCGACCACGATGTCGGGCGGGCGGCCGATCCCGGCCTTCTCGAGCACGAAGAGCTCCGTGGCGTCGCCCTTGATCACCTGGTGCTCGAACTCGAACTCGAGCCGGTCGAACCGATCCGCACGCTGCTCGACGATCGTCAGCTCTTTGCCCATGCGAAGCAGCGTCCGGGCGAGGTTGGCGCCGACCTTCCCGCCGCCGGCGATCAGGATGTACATCTAGCCGGAGACCACCTGTCGCGTGGGGCGGACCTCGCACGAGCGGACGGCCTCCGTGAGGACGGAGATCGCGTTCGAGGTCGGGCAGACCGTGCGCATGCCGCGTGACGCGTAGAACTCCGCACGTGCCGGATCGAGCACGCGGACGACGACGCAGTCGACGCCGAAGAGCTTCTGGGCGACCTGGCCGATGACGATGTTCGTGTTGTCGCCGTCGGTCGCGACGACGACGGCGTCGGCTTCCTCGATCCCGGCCTCGCGCAGCAGCACGGCGTCCATGCCGTGGCCGATCAGGAAGCCTCCGCCCCAGTCGTTTCCGAGCCGGTTGAGCGCCTCCTCGCGCTCGTCGATCACGCTGACATCCCAGCCGCCGCGGTCGAGCTGGAGCGCGATCGCAGAGCCCACCCGGCCGCAGCCGATCACGATGGCCTTCATAAGGATCTCAGCGTAGCTCAGCGTTCAAGCCAGCGCGGCCTCCTGTTCCAGAACTCCCTGCGGAAACGCGACAATCAGCACCTCGCACGGCGCTTTCTTGAGCACGTACTCGACCGTAGGCGAGAAGAACCGCGACTGCCGGCGCCAGCGGGGCGCCGAGCCGAGCACGATCAGGTCGACCCCGCGGAGCAGTGCCTCGCGGACGATCGCGTCGCCGATCGAGCGCGCGCGAACGGTGTTGACGACGACGTTGACGCCGTGCTCGTGTCCCAGCAGCGCAGCCTCCGTCAACGACTCGGCCGCGCGCTCGTCGTCGCTCGGGAGCTCGGCGTCGAGCGACTTGTCGAGGGGCACGCGGATCACGTGCAACGCCTCGACGGTCGCGTTTCGCTCCTGCGCGAGCTTGATCGCGACAGCGACCATCTCTTCGCCGATCAGCCCCAGCTTCATCGGCACGAGGATCGACGAGAACGGCGCCTCGGGCAGCTCCTGCTCGTCGGGAGAGAGAACGCTCTCGGTCAGGCCCTCGCCGCGGCCTCGCCGGACGACGACGTACATGACGACGCCGATCGCGAGCCAGGCCGGGCCCGCGTAGCGCGCGCCCGAATGCGTCGCCATCGAGACGATCCAGAGCGCGAACGTGGACACGGCTCCGAAGGCCGCGAGCACGGGCACGCCGGCGATCGAGAACGGCACCCTGAACGGGCGCTGCTGCTCCGGGCTTGTGAACCGCAGCCGGATCACCGCCAGCTGCGCGACGGTGAACGCGAGCAGGACGCCGAAGCTGAAGAGGCTTGCCAGGAACGCGACGTCGTCCTTCGCGAACGAGGTCGAAACGAGGATCACGATCGAGATCGTCGTCACGGAGACGAGCGACCAGGGCGAGACGAGAGTGCGGCGGTTCAGCCGGCCGAACGCACGCGGCAGCATTCCGTGCTCGCCGAGCGAGTAGGCGAGCCGGCCGAAGCCGGAGAACGACGTCGTCACGGCGGCGAGCAGGATCAGCGCCGCCGTGACGCCGACGTAGACGCGGAGCATGTCGGCCAGCATGCTCGGCAGGTGGGTGCCGATCTCCTCGACGACGCCCATGATGGGCGCGCGCAGCCACGTCGTCCCCAGCTCGGTCTCTCCGCCCCTCGGCGCCGGGAACGCCGCCAGGGCCACGAGCGCGACCGCGACGGTGAGCGTGACGACCGTGCCGATGCCCGCGAAGAGGCTCCGGGGCAGGTCGCGGCCGGGCTGCCGCGCCTCCTCGGCGTAGTTCGCCACCGTCTCGAGTCCGGTGTACGCGAGCATCGCGAGCGGCAGCGCGAAGAGGATGTCGTGCCAGCTCGGATGCGTGCCGAGCGCCAGGTCGCGCGTCAGCGCCTCACGCGAGAACACGAGCGAGAAGCCGAGGACCAGCACGAGCGCCTGGGTGATCACGTCGAGCACTGCCACCACAACCCCGATCCGGTGGAGTGCCGGCCGGCGCACGAGCCGGACCCCGGCGACGAGGACGATCACGAGCGCGCCGACGATCACGTCGCCCGGGTTCTCGTCCAGCCAGTCGAGTCCGAGGGCGATGCCGAGATAGTGCGGCAGGAAGAGCGCCGAGAGGGCGATCACGATCAGGTAGTCGAGGAACAGGACCCAGCCGGTGCCGAAGCCGACGAGGTCGTTGAACGCCTTGCGCGCGAACGTCGCGGCGCCGCCCGTCTCGCGCACGGTGGCGGTGCCCTCGGCGTACGAGAGCGAGACGATGAAGAAGAGGACGCCGACGACGAGCAGCACGAGCGGCGTCAAGCCGAGCGCGTAGAACGCCACGATCCCGAGCGCGAAGTAGATCGACGAGGCGACCTCGCCGTAGACGACGGAGAAGAGAGCCGGCGCGCCGAGGACGCGCTGCAGCGCCGGCAGCTTCCTAGCCACGCCGCGACCTCGTGACCAGGAACAGCCGTCCGAGGCCGGCGAGGATGAAGAGCGCGCCGAGCAAGTACCCGACGCCGCCTCCGTGCCGCGCCGTGACGACGATCATCACCAGGCCCACGAGCGCCGTCGCGACGGCTAGGAGCCTGGTCATCTCGCGGTACATCATGCCGCGCGCCTCGTGGCCGCCACCATCACCCGGCACGGCGCGTTCTTCAGCACGAACTCGACCGTCTTGCCGAAGATCGCGCTCCGGCCGGGGTGCAGCATCCGAGGCGTCCCGAGGACGACGATCTCCGACTGGCGGCGGTTCGCCTCGTCGACGATCGCGCGGCCGGCGTGCCGCTCGCGGACGAGGCGACCGATCACCGTGACGCCGTAGAGCTCGCCGATGTCGCGCGCGTGGTCGAGCAGCTCGTCGGCGCGGCGCTCCTCGTCGGGCAGAGGCGCGTCCAGCGGCAGCTCGAGCGGGACGACGATCACGCGCAGCGCCACGATCCTGCTCCCCCGCTCGCTCGCCAGGCGGCACGCCACGTCGACCGCCTCCTCGGACTCGCGCCCCTCCACCACCGGCACGAGGATGGAGCGGAACTCGAGCGCCGCCGACGGCCCGATGATCACGGGCGCCCGCACCGTCTCGGTGAGTGGGTACCCGATACGGCGGCGGTAGACCGCGTAGACGACGAACCCGAGCGCGAGCCAGGCCAGCCCCGCGTAACGGGTCGGCGCATCCTGGAGTACGACGACCAGCCAGGCGACCGTGGTGCCGAGCCCTCCGATGATGGCGAAGAGCGGCCACGAGACGCCCCGCACCGACACATTCGGCCGGGCCCGGTACACGAGCTCCTCGCCCGCGTGCTTCTGCCGCAACCGGATCACCGAGGCGTGCGCGACGGTGAACGAGAGCATCGCGCCGAAGGCGTACATGCGGCCGATGAAGTCCACGTTGCCCGGCAGCATGAAGAGCGTGCCGCCGATCCCGGCGAAGACGACGAGCGAGAGCCAGGGCGTCTTGAACTTCGGGTGCAGGCGCCGGAAGCGCTCCGGCAGCTGCCGGTAGCTCGCCATCGAGTAGGTGATCCGCGAGGCGCCGATCACACCCGCGTTCGTGGCGATGAAGAGGATCGTCGCCGCGAGGACGCCGACGTAGATCTTGGTCACGTCGAGGGTCGTGCCGTGCAGTCCGAGGTTCTGGACCAGCCCGAGCACGGGGTCGTTCTCGAAGCCGCCGTCCTCCGGCGGGAGGCCGAGCTTCGTCACCCAGTCGCCGTCCGCGTCCTGGGTCACCGGCAGCGCGGAGAGCGCGACCGCAGGCAGCGTGAAGTAGATCGCGAAGACGGCGACCGCGACGAGCCGGATCGACCCGGGGATCGAGCGCGTCGGATCGCGGGCCTCCTCAGCGAGGTTCGAGACGGTCTCGATTCCCGTGTAGGCGATCATCGCGACCGGGATCGCGAGCGCGAAGGCGCTCCACGTCGGCGCGACGCCCCAGTGCACGTTCGTGGTGAGCGTGTGCGGGCTGAAGATGAGCACGAAGCCCAGCAGGACGAGCAGGATCTGCGTCGCGAAGTCGATGACCGCGAGGACGATGTTGAGGCCCGCGGCCTCCTTGATCCCGATGATGTTCAGCGCCACGAGGAAGACGACGACGCCGACGCCGACGATCACGTCCCACGGGTTCGTCCTCAGGGGCTCCCAGAAGATGGAGAGGTAGTGCGGGACGAAGAACGCCGAGATGGCGATCGTGATGATGTAGTTGAGCATCTGCGCCCAGCCGGCCCCGAACGAGACGAGCTCGTTGAACGCGTGGCGCGCGAACGAGGCCGAGCCGCCCGCCTCCGGGTAGCGCACCGTGCCCTCGGCGTAGGTCGCCGCGGTGGCGGCGAAGATCAGCCCGGAGATGACGAAGACGAGCGGCGTCAGGCCGAGCGCGATCCCGGCCGTGACGCCGAGCGCGTAGTAGATCGACGAGCCGACGTTGCCGTACGCCGTGGCGAAGAGCGCCGGAGTCCCGAGGACCCGCTCGAGGCCTTGCTGCCGCCGACGTCTGGGCACGGCGGGACTCTAGTCCCCGGGGGCAGACGCCGAGGGGCCGCGCGCGCGGCCCCTCGAAACCCATGTAACAGTCTGTTGCTTAGCCGTGGATGCTGGCGATCAGCGGGATGATCAGGATCGCCACGATGTTGGTGATCTTGATCATCGGGTTGATCGCCGGGCCGGCGGTGTCCTTGTAGGGGTCGCCGACGGTGTCGCCCGTGACCGCGGCGGCGTGGGCCTCCGAGCCCTTGCCGCCGTAGGCGCCGTCCTCGATCAGCTTCTTCGCGTTGTCCCACGCGCCGCCGCCCGAGGTCATGGCGATGGCGAGGAAGAGGCCCGTCACGATCGTCCCGATCAGCAGGCCGCCGAGCATCTTGTAGCTGATGATCCCGACGATGATCGGGAACGCGATGGGAATCAGCGCCGGCGCGAGCATCGACCTGATCGCCGAGCCCGTGACGATGCCGACCGCGCGCGAGTAGTCCGGCCGCTCCGTGCGGTCCATGATCCCCGGGTGCTCGCGGAACTGGCGGCGCACCTCCTCCACGACCTGGCCGCCGACGCGGCCGACCGCCTGCATCGCGAGCGACGCGAAGAGGAACGGCATCAGACCGCCGATGAAGAGGCCGGCGATCACCCACGCGTCGGAGAGCGAGAACACCGCGTTGATCCCCTCGTCGTTCAGGCCCGTCGTGTACGAGTCGAAGAGCACCAGGGCGGCGAGCGCGGCGGAGCCGATCGCGTAGCCCTTGGTGACGGCCTTCGTCGTGTTGCCGACCGCGTCGAGCGGGTCGGTGATCGCGCGCACGGACTCGTCGAGGTCCGCCATCTCGGCGATGCCGCCCGCGTTGTCGGTCACCGGGCCGTAGGCGTCGAGCGCGACGATCAGGCCGGTCATCGAGAGCTGCGCCATCACGGCGACGCCGATCCCGTACAGGCCGGCGAAGTGATGCGCGACGAGGATGCCCGACGCGAGCACGACCACCGGCAGCGCCGTCGCCTGCATGCCGACGGCGAGACCCTCGATGATGTTCGTCGCATGGCCGGTCTGGGACGCCTTCGAGATCGACTTGACCGGGCCCCAGCGCGTGCCCGTGTAGTACTCGGTGATCGCGACGAGGAGGAAGGTCACGATCAGGCCGACGAGCGCCGAGAGATAGAGCTCCCAGAAGGTGAACTTGCCGCCGTCGAACGCCAGCGTGACGGGAATGAGCCCGATCGCGGAGAGGAGGGTGGCGACGAGCACGGCCTTGTAGAGAGCGTTGATGATCGCGTTCGGACCCCGTCCGACGCGCGCGAAGAACGTCCCGATCACGGAGGCGATGATCGAGATGCCGCCGATCGCGAGCGGATAGAGCGCCAGGTCGCCGGCCGGGAACTGCGTCCCGAGGAGCATGACCGCGACCGCGGTGACCGCGTACGTCTCGAAGAGGTCGGCCGCCATGCCGGCGCAGTCGCCGACGTTGTCGCCCACGTTGTCGGCGATCACGGCCGGGTTGCGCGGGTCGTCCTCGGGGATCCCGGCCTCGATCTTGCCGACGAGGTCGGCCCCGACGTCTGCGGCCTTCGTGAAGATGCCGCCGCCGAGACGCGCGAAGACCGAGATCAGCGAGCCGCCGAAGGCGAGTCCGACGAGGTCGTCGATCGCCGCGTCGCGCGAGATGCCGAACCAGGCGGTCAGCACCCAGTAGTAGCCGGCGACGCCGAGCAGACCCAGCCCGACGACGAGCAGCCCCGTGACCGAGCCGGCCCGGAACGCGACGTTGAGCGCCGGCGTCAGGCCGTGCTTGGCAGCCTCAGCCGTCCTCACGTTCGAGCGCACGGCCACGTTCATCCCGATGAACCCGGCGGCGGCGGAGAAGACGGCGCCGACCAGGAACCCGAACGCCGTGCCCCAGCCGAGCTCGTTGTAGAAGCCGAGCACCAGGAACGGCACGATCGCCACGATCGCGATGGTCGTGTACTGCTTGCGGAGGTACGCGGCCGCGCCCTCCTGCACCGCCCGCGAGATCTCCCGCATCCGCTCCGACCCCTGCGGTTGCTTGAGCAGCCACCACGTCAGATAGAGCCCGTAGGCGATCGCGATGAACGCGCAGACGAGCGCGAAGAGCACCGCGTGGTCGTTGAAGAAGTCCATCCTCCTCCGCTCCTCACAAAGTCAGCGCCGACGGGCGTCGGCGCGCCGGTTCTTCTATCACAAGCCCTGGCCGGCGAGCTTAGTGGAGGCACCGGCGACGGTGCGCCGGTGTAGAGCCTTCGATGGCCCTCCTCCTCACGCTGCCGCTGCTGCTCTCGGGGCCCTCGCCGGAGCGCCTGCCGAACCTCGTCCAGCAACCGCCGTACCACGTCGTGCTCCGAGACGGGCGGCTCGCGTTCGGCTCGCGCGTGGACAACCTCGGGGCAGGCCCGATGACGGTCTCCGTCCTCCGCGGCCGCGCCGCGCAGGTCGTCCTGCGCCGGGACGGGGCGATCCGCCTCTACCCGGGGGTGGGCACGGCCCGCTACGTCCACTCTCCCGGCCACGCGCACTGGCACCTGCTGGGCTTCGAGCGCTACGAGCTCCGGCGTGGCGGCAAGCTGCTCGTGCGCGACCGCAAGACCGGCTTCTGCCTCTTCGACCGCGTCCGCGCAGGCGCGCGCAGCGGCCCCGCCTACCTGCGGGACTGCGGCCGCGGCGAGCCGCACGCGGAGCGAGTCGAGATGGGGATCTCCGTCGGCTACGGCGACGCGTACGACCCGTTCCTCGAGGGGCAGTCGCTCGACGTGCGAGGGCTGCCAGGCGGGATCTACAGCCTCGTGCACCGCGTCAACGCCGACCGGCGCCTGCGCGAGTCGCGCTACGACGACGACGTCGCGTCAGTCCGGATCAGGCTGATCTGGACCGGCGGCGGCCGCGGGCGGGTCGTCGTCTTGCGGGGCTGAGTCCTGCGGGGCTGAGTCCTGAGGTGCCGAGTCCTGGGGCGGCGAGTCCTCTGGCGCCGGCTCCTGGGGCGGCGAGTCCTCTGGCGCCGGCTCCTGGGGCGCCGAGACCGCCGCGGCGTAGGCGAGCTGCAGGTTCGCCAGCGCCTGCTGGAGGTCCCGCCTCGTCTGCTCCGGCGCGGCCGGGCCGAGCACCGGCAGGAGCGCGCGCAGCGCCTCGATCGCGAGCTGCGCCTCCTCCGGCTTGCCGACGTCGAGCTTTCCGAACGCGATCGCGACCAGCGTCGAGGCGGAGGAGACGAGGAAGTCGTCGACCTTGAACGCCGCCAGCTGGTCGGCGAGCTCCTCGACCGTCGGCGTCTCGCCCTCAGCCACCGACCGCCTCGCGCTCCAGCACCTGGTCGGCGTAGATCTCCCGCAGCGTCGCGCCCTCGGCGTGCTGGGCGATCTGCCGCTCCGCCGCGTTTGCCGCCGGCACGGCGAGGTACGGCGCCGCGCCGACCTCCTCCGCCGCGGGCAGCACCCACTCGACGAGCTGCTCGAGCCGCGCCCGGGCCGGGACGACCTCGCCGCGGTCGAAGTCGATCAGCCCGCCCGAGAGCCCGTACCGGATCGCGCGCCACATGTTCTCCTCGACGAGGCGGTGCGGCAGGTCCGGAAGCGGCTCGCCCTCGTCGACGGCCTGGGCGACACGGACGTTGAGGGCGTAGATGAGCGCCGCGAGCGACTGCGCTTCGGTGAGCGTCGGCTGCGCGTCGCAGATCCGGAGCTCGACCGTCGGGAACGCGAGATGCGGCCGGACGCTCCACCAGAGCTGCGTGTGCTCGGTGATCGACCCGGTCTCGTAGAGGAAGCGCACGTAGTCCTCGAAGCCGGTCCAGCCCGCGTAGGGGTCGGGGACGCCGCAGCGCGGGAACATCCGCGTGAAGATCTGCGTCCGCGCCGAGTGGAGGCCGGTGTTCACGGCCTCGACGAACGGCGAGCTGGCCGAGAAGGCGAGCAGCTCCGGCAAGTAGTTCCGGAGCGCGTTGTGGACCGCGACCGCGCGGTCGGCGCCGCGGATCCCGACGTGCACGTGGAGGCCGAAGCTGTTGTTGCGCCAGACGACGTAGCGGAGAAGCTCGTCGTTCAGCCGGTAGTGCGGCGTGTCGATGATCCGCTGGTCCTGCCAGCGGCTCCACGGGTGCGTGCCCGTCCCGGCGAGCTTGACCCCGAGGTCGTCCGCGAGGCTCACGAGCTGCGAGCGGCGCTCCGCCATCTTCCCGGCGGCCTCGCCGAAGCCGTCGTCGGTCCGGCCGGTGCGCACCTCCACCTCCGACGCGATCAGCTCGCCGACGAGATGCTCCTGGAGCGGCGTCTCGCGCGCCGCGGCCTGGAGCTCCTCGAAGCGGTTCGTCAGCTCCAGCGTCTCGGGATCGAGCAGCGCGAACTCCTCCTCGACTGCGAGGGTGAAGTCGGTGCCGCCGTCGAACGCGTCTCGTGCGTTCGCCAGCAGCTCCTGCCAAGAGACGCGCTGCTCGTCGCCCATTTCGGCGAAGGCTAGCCGAGTGGCTCCAGTAGCCGTCCGGCGATGGACGCCCAGCTCCACCGCTTGACGACGGCCTCGCGCGCGGCCAGGCCGAGCGCCTGCCGCTCCTCGCGCGACAGCGCCAGGAGCGCCCGCAGCTTGGCCTCGAGATCCGCCGCGTCGCCGCGCTCGAACGACGCGAGCTCGCGGCGGTCCTCCGGGTACTCCGCGGCGATCCCCGCCGCGACCTCCGCGAGGCCGGAGTGCCGCGCGACGAGCGGCGGCGAGCCCGCCGCGGCCGCTTCCGCCGCGACCATCCCGAACGCCTCGGGGAAGATCGAGGGGACGACCGTCACGTCCGCGAGCGGCAGCAGGTGCCGGAGGTGCCGGTGCTCGAGTGGGCCGGTGAAGAGCGTCCGTCCGGGCGGCATCGCCTCGAGCGCCAGCCGCTCGAGCTCGTGGCGCTGCGGGCCGAAGCCGACGATCACGGCCCGCGCGTCGAGCCCGCCCGAGTCGAGCCGGCCCATCGCCTCGAGCAGCAGCTGCACACCCTTCTGCGGGATCAGCTTGCCGAAGTAGACGACGGTCGGCCCGTCGCCGGCCAGGAACGCTTCGAAGCGGGCCGCGTTGCCGTCGTCGGGCTTCCGCTCGTCGCCGCCGTTCGGCGGGTCGCGGCGGCTCTCGTCGACGAGCGCCCGCAGCGCCTCCTCCCTCGGCTCTGGCACGAACCGGTCGACGTCGACCCCCGGCGGCACCTCGTGCACGCGCTCGACCCGCCCGACGACCTCCTCCAGCACCTCGCGGATGTGCTGCGAGCCGACGTAGACGGCGTCTCGCCGAGGCGAGCGACTCCCGCCCCCAGGCGGAGAGATCCTCGTTGCCGCGCATCGAGTACTCGAGCTCGGAGCCGTGCGCCTTGACCCGAAACGGCAGCCCGGACGCGGCGCCGACGGGGCCGCCGAGGAGGACGTGGTTCGTGAACAGGAGATCGGCCGGCCCGAGCTCACGCAGGGCGGCCGCGTTCGCCTCGACGTACGCCCGGCGCTCCTCGTGCGTGAAGTCCTGCAGCAGCCGCGCCTCGAGCCCTTCGTAGCGGTCGAGGACGAACGTGGGCAGCAGCCCGCCCGGCAGCTCCGGTCGCACGACGCGCGCGCCGCCGAGGTCGAACTGCTCGGGATGACGCTCCTGGCAGACGATCGTCACGTCGTGCCCCGCGCGGCTCCATTCCCGGGCCAGAGCGCGCGTGTAGACGTTCGAGCCCGTCCCTCCAAGGAGGTACCCGTGCCACAGCAGGATCCTCAAGCTCTGCGCTCCTCCACCGATAGGAAACCGATACCCAGCCGAGGCCTAGGAGTCTGCATGAAGCTCGTCCGCACAGTCCTGATCCTGCTCGTCCTCGCCTTCTGCGGCGGCTCGGTCGCGCTTGCGCTCCCGGCCGCGGCAAAGGAGAACGGCGGCACCACGACGACCGTCACGACCTCCGACGACGACGCTGCCACCGACGAGGACGCTGCAGCAGACGACGACGTCGCGACCGACGACGACGGCGCTCTCGACGACGGGGCGCTCGACGACGGCGACATCTCCATCGACGAGGACGTCGACGAGGCCCCGAGCTTACGACGTCGACGAGGACGGCAACGAGCACGTCACCGGCTACGAGGCCGACGACGACATCCAGACCGAGGACGGCGACGACGAGATCGACGCGGGCGACGGGGACGACACGGTCGCCGCAGGCGACGGGAATGACACGGTCGCCGCGGGCGCCGGGAACGACGACATCCACGGCGGTCCCGGCGACGACGTGCTCGCCGGCCAGGCCGGCGACGACTCCCTCGCGGGCGAGGCCGGCAACGACCGCCTCTCCGGCGGTCCAGGGGCCGATCGCGAGGACGGCGGACCGGGCAACGACTCCCTGGTCGGCGGCCCCGGTGCGGATCGCCTCGCCGGCGGCCCGGGCAACGACTCGATCGACGCGCGCGACGGCAGGCGCGACGTCGTCGCCTGCGGCGCCGGCAAGGACATCGTTCGCGCGGACAAGCGCGACAAGCTCTCGGGCTGCGAGAAGATCCGCCGCTAACTGCGCCGCCTCAAGGCGGGCTGACGTCTCTGGCGCCTCGTCAGGCGTTCGGCGCCGGAGGGCACAGTGCAGACGCACGGGCCCGTAGAGCGGCGTGCGGCTGACGGGGCGAGGCGGCGGCGGAGCCGGGCTCCGCCCGGTGTAGCCGCAGCCGGCCAGGGGCGTCAGGTCAGATGGAAATAGAGCGCGTGCAGTAGCTCGACGGCGGGGTTCGAGGTGTGCACCGTCACGTCCCCGGGGACGTCGAGCAGCGCCTCGGAGTAGTTGAAGATGATCCGCACCCCCGCCTCGACGAGGTCGTTGGCCGCCTGCTGCGCGCCGCCCGCCGGGACGGCGAGCACGCCGACGACGATGTTCCGCTCGCGCACGATCTCGCCGAGCCGCGAGTAGTCGACCACCGGGCTCCCGTCGATCTGGCGGCCGAGCTTCCCCGGATCGGTGTCGAAGATCGCGGCGATGTTGATCCCGTGCTCGGCGAAGATCGGTGAGCTGGCGATCGCCTCGCCCAGCCGGCCGGCACCCACGAGCGCGATGTTGTGCTGTCCCTGCGTCCGCAGGATCTTCCGGATCTCCGCCAGCAGCGAGTCGATGTTGTAGCCGACACCTCGCTTGCCGAACTTGCCGAAGGCCGAGAGGTCCCGGCGGATCTGGGTGGCGTTGATGTTCGTGTAGTCCGCGATCTCCTGGGACGAGATCCGGTCCTTGCCCATCTTCTTCGCCTGCGTCAGCACCTGCAGGTAGCGGCTGAGGCGGGCTGCGACGCCCACGGTGAGACGATCCGCCATGTCCCTCCTTCTCCACGAGTTCGTAACAGTCGCGAGGCATTCTGCCTAACCGCATCAATCCAACGCAGGAGAACGCACAAACTCCTTACGTGCGGGAGAGTTTGTGACGGAAGCCGGCCTCGTCGAGGTAGAAGACGAAGGCGCGCGCGCCGTCGATCTCGACGACGGGGAGCCATTCGCGGTACGTCGCCTCGAGCTCCGGCACGCCGCCGATGTCGACTAGCTCCAGGTCGAATCCCAGCTCGTCGCGCAGGCCGAGGAGCTGCTCCCGCGCGCGCTCGCACAGGTGGCAGCCCTCGGCCGTGAAGAGCGTGACCCGTCTACGGGTAGAGGCCACGCGTGGTGGTCGCCTCGGCGACGCGCTCGACCGCGAGCCCGTAGGCCGCGAGCCGCATCGAGACGTCGCGCTCCTCCTTGGTCGCCCACGTCTCGTCGAAGGCGCGGGTGACGATCTCGTTCAGGCGCAGGTTGACCTCGTCCTCCTTCCAGAAGTACTCCTGCAGCCCCTGCACCCACTCGAAGTACGAGACGACGACCCCGCCCGCGTTCGCGAGCACGTCGGGCAGGATCATGACGTCGTTGCCTTCGAGGATCTCGTCCGCCTCCGGGGTCGTCGGGCCGTTCGCGCCCTCGAGGACGATCTTCGCCTTCACCTGGTCGGCGTTCGCCGGCGTGATCACCTGCTCGAGCGCGCAGGGCGCGAGGATGTCGCAGTCGAGGACGATCAGCTCCTCGTTCGTGATCGGCTCCGCGTTCTTGAGACCCTGCAGCGACCCGTGCTCGGCCTTGTGCTGCAGCGCCGCGGCGATGTCGATCCCGTTCGGGTTGGTGAAGCCGCCGCGCGAGTCCGAGATCGCGATCACCGTCGCGCCGAGCTCGGCGAGGAACTTCGCCAGGTGCGAGCCGACGTTGCCGAAGCCCTGCACGGCGACGCGCTGGCCCGCGAGCTCCCAGCCGAGCTTCTGGATCGCGGACTGAAGCGTGTAGAGCCCGCCCCGCGCAGTCGCCTCTTCGCGGCCGAGCGAGCCGCCGATCGTCAACGGCTTGCCGGTCACGACGCCGAGCACCGAGTGCCCCTTGTTCATCGAGAACGTGTCGAAGATCCAGGCCATGGTCGCCGCGTTCGTGCCGACGTCCGGGGCCGGGATGTCCTTCTCGGGGCCGATCTCGTTGATGATCTCGCTCGTGAAGCGGCGGGTCATCCGCTCGAGCTCGCTACGCGACATCTGCTTCGGGTCGCACACGACCCCGCCCTTGGCGCCCCCGAACGGGAGACCCATCAGCGCGCACTTCCACGTCATCCACATGGCGAGCGACTTCACCTCGTCGAGGGTGACGTCCGGGTGGTAGCGGATGCCGCCCTTCGACGGGCCGCGCGCGATGTTGTGCTGCACCCGGAAGCCCTGGAACGCGCGCACGCTGCCGTCGTCCATCGAGGTCGGGATCGAGACGGAGACCGCCTTCTTGCACTCCTGCAGGACGTTGACGAGCCTGTCGTCGATGTCGAACGCCGCCGCGACCTTGCGCAGCTGCTTCTGCGCGATCTCGAACGGGTTCTCCTTGAGGTGTGATTGAGGCGCGACGACTGCCACGGAGACTCCTTTGTCGTAGGCCGCGGGCGACTCTACTCGATGACGAAGCCGAGGGCCGATCGGCTCGGGCGTCCGGCGGTGAACGGGAACGCGTCGACCCGGAGGCGGTAGGTGCCGGGCGGGAGCTTCTTCCCGATCGGGTCGCGTCCGGTGAGGCCGATGTCGTAGCGGCCCGGGAGCAGGTCGCGCAGGCGGGCGAGGAGGCCGAGATCCTCGCCGTCGGGTCCGAAGAGGCGAACGTCGAGGCGCGCGACGGGCACGATCGCCACATGCTTTCCGTGCTCGACGACGGCGCCTGCCCGGAGAGTGAGCACCGACGGCGCGGAGTCGTTGGGAGCGAACGACCGGTCGGAGAGCCGGATCCCCGCGAGCAGGGAGCCGCGGTAGGGCCGGAAGTCGATCGCCCAGGGGACGCGCACGGGCTGGCCGCCGTCCGGGCCGATCGCGAGCGAGCCGGAGACGAGCTCCGCGTTCGGCTGCGCAGCGAGGCGTGCCGTCACGCGGACGGTGCGGCTCTGCCCCTGGCGGAGAAGGAAGCGGGCGGGCGCGATGGCGAACGAGAGCACCTCGGACTCGCCTCCCTCGGGGTTGGCCGCGATCCCGATGTGCAGTCGGCGCGACGAGACGTTCGTCACGGTGACGTACCGCGTCGCGCTCCACGTCTTCGAGGTGGCCGCGCCGAAGCCGAGCGCGGCGGGCTCGGCCGACACCTCCGCGGACGCGGCCGCGCCGACGTCCACGAGGCCGACGCCCTGGCCGGTCATCGGCTCGCCTGCGAGCCGGCGCCCCGTTCCGACGAGCAGCCCTTTCAGCTCGCCCGCGGTGAGCGCCGGCCGGGCCTGGGCGAGCAGCGCGGCGGCTCCTGCGACCACGGCTGCCGACGCGCTCGAGCCGTTGACCGTCACGAAGCGCGGCGAGCCGTCCTCGGTCGATCCCGGCTCGGCGGTCGCCAGCGCGACACCCGGCGCCACGAGCTCCGGCTTCACGCGCCCGTCGAAGGCCAGCCCGTGCGACGAGAACTCGGCGAGCCGCCCGGAGCCCGTGTTCTGTTGGCGATGGAGCCGGCCGATCGACACCGAGACGTCGGCTCCCAGCCGCTTCGCCGCGACGAGGGCGAGCGCCGACTCGGCCGGGACGGAGACCACCGGGATCCGCACGTCTTCGTCGAGGCCGAGCGACCCGGCCGGGAGGTCGCGGCCGTAGAGGACGACCGCGGCCGCGCCCGCGTGCGCCGCCGCCTCGGCGACGGCGCCGGGATCCTCGCCCGCCGGTGCGACCGCGGCCTTGCCCGCGACGAGGCTGAAGCCCTTGCGGTCGAAGAAGCGGAGGATCGCGGCGCCGCTCGGCCGCGGCGCGGCGACGCCGAGCGTGCGCGGCGTCGACTCTCCGACGCCGTTCAGCAGCGGCGCGATCCGGTCGTACTGAACCTGGAGCCCGCGCCGCAGGACGACCCGCAGGCCCTGGTCGGAGCGCCGCCCGTCGGCGGCGCCTACGGTCACGGCCGCCGGCGCGCCGCCCGGCCCCGCGATGCTGCCGAAGCCGGGACCCGCGTCGCCGTCGTTCCCCGCGGGAGCGACCACGACCGCGTCGAGCGCGAGCGCCCCTGCGGCGGCGCGGGCCTCGGGGCTGTCGGGGAAGGCCGCGAACGGCTCCGCGAGCGGGATCAGCACGACGCGCGCCGCGTCGTGCGCGTCGCCGTCCTCGTTCGGGTCGACCGCCCGCTCCAGGCCGGCGAGCAGCTGATCGGTCCGCGCGTAGACCGAGTGGCGCCCTGAGGCGTCCTGCTGCCACCCCGCAACGCGGATCGGCAGGACGGAAGCCCCGCTCGCGACGCCGGAGAGCCCGGCCGGGCCGCCTGCGCCCACGAGCAGACCCGCCATCTCCGTCCCGTGCGTCTCCAGCTGCGACGGGTCGTCCGGGCTCGCCTGCGGGATGGCGGCGTCGTTCGGCCCGACGATGTCGTAGCCGTCCTGGACGCGCCCACGCAGATACTCGTGCGCGTGGTCGACGCCGGTGTCGAGGAGCGCGATGGTCACGCCACGGCCGTCGTAGCCCGGCAGCTCGACGCCGGAGCGCGTGGGCCGGTACGAGCGCGCACGCAGCACGCTCTCGGAGATCGAGGCCGGGAACGCGGCGCGCACGGGGTAGACGCCTGCCACGTCGGGGGAGCGCTCGATCATCGCCACTGCACGCGGATCGAGCGCTGCGGAGAAGCCGTTCAGAACTCGCGCGAAGCTGTACTCGGGCCGGACGAAGACGCCGAGGGTCGAGAGCGAGGCGATCAGCTGCGACTGCGCGGCGAACGCCCCCGAGGTCCAGGCGCGCTCCTGCACCTCTGTCGCCGTCCCGCCGGCCTGTTCGACCCGCTGGCCGAGCGAGGGATGGTTGAGCACGACGATCACGCGTTGACCGGTCGAGGTCTGAGGCCGCGGAGCTCCGACGAGCCCTCGCCAGCTGGCGGCGGTCGGCGCGGTCACGCTCGTGGTGCTGCCGCCGCCGGAGACGACAACGAACGCGGCGACGATCGCGCCCAGGACGATCAGGCCGACGAGTCGGTCACGGCGACGCGGCGTACGCATCAAGCGCAAGGTACCCGGGAACCGGGACGGCCTCGGCATATCTCGCCGCCGAAGCGATCATCGCCGCGTTGTCGGTGCACAGGTCGAGCGGCGCCAGGGCCGCCTCCGACAGCGCGGATCGCAGCGCCGAGTTGGCCGCCACGCCGCCCACGACCGCGATCCGATCGTGACCCGTCTCGGCGGCGGCGCGGTGCGTCCGCTCGACGAGCGCCCGCACGATCGCCCGCTGGTAGCTCGCCGCCAGGTCGGCGGTGCGCAGCCCGGCCTCGTCGCCGAGGTCGCGCACCGTGTAGAGGAGCGCGGTCTTGACACCCGAGAACGAGAAGTCGAGTCCCGGCATGCGCGCGACCGGAAAGGAGAACGCCGCCGGATCGCCCTCGCGCGCGAGCCGGTCGATCTCCCGCCCGCCCGGGTAGCCGAGCCCGAGCATGCGCGCGCCCTTGTCGAAGGCCTCGCCGGCCGCGTCGTCCACCGTCCTGCCGAGGACGGTGAAGCCGGAGCGGTCGCGCACATCGAGCAGCAGCGTGTGGCCGCCGCTCGCCAGCAGGCAAAGGAAAGGTGGCTGCAGGTCGAGCGGCTCGAGGTAGAGGGAGGCGACGTGGCCGCGCAGGTGGTCGACGGGGACGAGCGGCAGCCCGCGCCCCCAGGCGAGCGCCTTCGCCGCCTGGAGCCCGACGAGCAACGCCCCGATCAGGCCCGGGCCCTGCGTGACGGCGACGCGGTCGACGTCGTCGAGCGTCGCGCCCGCCTGGTCGAGCGCCTCGCGGATGACCGGGCTCACGAGCTCGAGGTGCCGGCGCGAGGCGATCTCCGGGACGACGCCGCCGAAGCGCGCGTGCAGGTCGGCCTGCGAGGCGACGACGTTGGCGCGGATGCGCCCGTCGTCTTCGACGAGCGCGGCCGCGGTCTCGTCACAGCTGGTCTCGAGCCCCAGAATCGACACGCGCCGGGACCGGGTCCTTCCACATGATCAGGGCGTCCTCCCGATTGTCGGTGTAGTAGCCGCGGCGGATCCCGCGCGCCTCGAACCCGAGCCGCTCGTAGAGGCGGATCGCGCCTGCGTTCGAGACCCGCACCTCGAGCGTGTAGCCGCGCCGCTCGTCGTCGGCGGTGCGCTCGAAGAGGCGCTCGAGCAGCATCGAGGCGATGCCTCGCCGGCGGTAGTCGGGATCGACGGCAACGTTCATCACGTGCCAGGCGTCGACGTACCTCGAGATGATCAGGTAGGCGACGAGGCGGTCGCCGTCGGTGGCGCCCATGCAGAGCGAGGACGGCTTGGCCAGCTCGCTCGCGAACATGGAGCGCGACCACGGCGTCGGGTACGAGCGGCGCTCGATCTCCTCGATCGCGTTCAGATCGCCGAGCTGAAGCGGTCTGATCTCGATCAGGGCTGCCGCTCCTTTGCATCAGGAGCCCGGAGATAGAGCGGCTCGATCGCGTCGGCAGGTCCGAACTCGCGCGCGAGCTGCGCGTGGAAGCGCGCGCGCGGGACGTGACGCTCGTCGTCGTCGGGCGGTATCGATGCACCCTCGAACGCCTCGCGATAGCGAATCGCGCCGCCGCCGACGAGTGTCCTCCCGGCCGCGTGGAGCTGCTCGGGCGGGAGTGCGCGCGGCTCGCCGTCGACGAGCGTGAAGACCTCTCCGCGACCCCCGTCGATCACGGGCACGGCACCCGGCGCTCCGGCCGCGAGCGCGTCGAGGGTGGACACTCCGGCAGCAGGGATGTCGAGGGCGAGGGCAAGACCGCGCGCCGTGGCGAGACCCATGCGGATCCCGGTGAAGCTCCCCGGCCCGGTGCCCACGACGAGCGCGTCGACGTCGGCCGGGGTCGCTCCCGCGCCCGCGAGAAGCGCCTGCGCGTCGGCCAGCACTGCGCGCGCGCTCGACCGCCGCTCGCCGAGCACGTCGCCGTCCCGCAGCAGCGCGCTGGTCGCCACCCTCGTGGCGGTGTCGAAGGCGAGGATCAGCACGGCTCGATCGTGATCGTCCGTCGGTCGATCGCACTATGCCGCAACGTCACGTGGGCGGCGGGATCGGGCAGCCACCCCTCACCCGCCTCGGGCCACTCGACGAAGACGATCGCGTCCTCGAAGTAGGGCTCGAGGTCGCCCCACTCCGCCGCTCCGACGTCCACGAAGCGATAGAGGTCGATGTGCGAAACGTGTCCGCCGGCGCCTTCGTAGCGGTGGCCGATCGTGAAGGTCGGGCTCGTCACCGGGCCTGCAACGCCGAGCGCGCGGCAGGCGCCGCGAACGAACGTGGTCTTCCCGGAGCCGAGCTCGCCGGAGACGGTGACGACGTCCCCGCACGAGAGCCCACCGGCGAGCTCCGCGGCGGCTGCCTCGGTCTGCTCGGGCGACGACGTGACGATCTCCCGCATGGGCCGAACCGTAATCCGTGCAGCCGCCTCCAAAGCGGTCGATCCGCCCGGACGAACTTGGTGCCAAATCGTCACAGACACGTTCAGGCGGGGCGGCTATCCTCGTCATCCCCGTGGGTGGGTGGGGGTTAGGGACGGGTCCGCCGCGCGCACGCGCGCGCGAGATCAGAAGCGCCACCTGAAGGCGATCTTTCGGCTCCGACGAGGCGGCTAGACTCGCCCGATGCTGGACGAAGGCCTCGCCGAGCTCCACACGCACCTCGGCGGATCGGTTTCGTCCGACATCCTCTGGACGCTCGCCCACGAGCAGGGAATCGCGCTACCGGTCAAGGACTACTGGGAGTTCGACCGCCTCGTCACGGTCTCCGACCCGCACGGGGTCGCGAGCCTCGACGCGCTCGACGCCATCTACCACTGGACGGAGCTCATCCAGTCGAGCCCGATCGCGGTCGAGCGCAGCGTCCACGGGGCGATCGGCGGCGCGTACCGCTCCCAGAGGATCACGACGCTCGAGCTCCGCTTCAACCCGATGAAGCGCAACCGCGGCGGCGAGCGCGACCTCGACCACATCATCATGGCCGCCGTCCGCGGCCTCGACCGCGCAAGCCTGGAGTACCCGCAGGTTCGCGCCGGCCTGATCCTGATGATGGACAGGACATTCACCGCCGGGCAGAACTCGATCATCGTCGAGAAGGCGATCAAGTACGCGTCACGGGGCGTCGTCGGCGTGGACATCGCCGGGCCGCGGCCGGGCGGCGGGCGCTACGACTACCGGCAGATCGAGGAGCATGTCCAGACCGCCCGCGACGCGGGCCTCGGGGTGACGATCCATGTCGGCGAGGAGGGCGGCGAGTTCGGCGTCGAGGAGATCGCCGAGGTGGTCGAATCGCTCCGCCCGGACCGAATCGGCCACGGCATCCTTGCCGCCCGCGACCCCGATCTGATGGCCGCGCTCCGGGACGCCGGGATCGTGCTCGAGATCTGCCCCACGTCCAACCTGCTGACGAAGGCGCTGCCGGACCTCGACGCGGTACGCGAGACGTTTCGAGCCTTCGTCGACGCAGGCATCGCCTTCACGATCGCGACCGACGGCCCCGAGATGATGCGCACGCACCTGCGCGACGAGTTCGACCTGCTTGCACGGATCGGCGCCCTCGATGAAGCGGAGCTTCACGAGGCCAACCTCCGCGGCCACGAGGCGTCGTTCGTCCGCGGTGAGCACCTCGCCGCCGCGTCGTAGCGGGCCGGGATTACGCCCTTCGGTCAATAGCCCGGCGGCGAGGCCCCGAGTAGCCTCGCGCAATGACCCCGGAAGCCGCGTCTCCCCAGTTCACCGAGCGACAGCGGCAGGTTGTGGAGCTCCTGGCCGCCGGCCTCTCCAACGACGAGCTCGGCGAGCGCCTCGGGATCTCCCCCCGAACCGCGAAGGCGCACTGTGACGCACTACGCCAAAAGCTCGGCGTAACCCGGCGGCGACAAATTCCGGTCGCGTACCGGATTGTCACCGGGGACGATCCGCTCCACAAAAGCCTCGTTGCGGCGCAAGCCGAGAACGGGGGCTGACGGCACCTGCGCCCGCGGCCGTCCGTTGGCCGCGGGCGCAGCAGTCCCGGGAGCGTTGACTTCGTAACCCACGTTGCTAACGTCAGGCAGGGGGTGCCGCAGAGGAGAGGGGATGGCGGCGGTGACCGCGACAACCGACACGCAGCCGCACATCATCGAGCGCCCGCGCTTGCTCCGGAAGCTGGACGAAGCCACCGGTCGACTGATCCTGCTCGTCGCACCCGCTGGGTACGGGAAGACGACGTTGGCCCGCCAGTGGGCTCGATCGAGGATGAGTGCGTGGTACACCGCGACAATTGCATCCGCCGACGTCGCAGCGCTGGCGACTGGGATTGCAGACGCCTGCACCAGTCTCATCCCCGGTGCAGGGGCACGCGTACGGAGCCGCGTGGTGTCCGCACGTGCGCCTGAAGAGGAGGCCGAGCAACTCGCTGAACTCTTGGCCGAGGACCTTCTCGGCTGGCCTAGCGACGCCTGGCTCGTTCTGGACGACTATCACCGCATAATGACCAGCAAACCGGCCGAGGACTTCTTCCACTCGATATCTGAATTCGCGCCACTGAATGTCCTCGTCGCAAGCAGGCGACGCCCTACGTGGCTCACGAGTCGACATCTCGTCTACGGCCAAGCGATCGAACTTGATCAGAACTGGCTGGCCATGACTGTGGACGAGGGTATCGAGCTATTTGGCGGAGCGAGAAGACAAGACGCCGCCACACTCATCCGCCAAGTGAATGGTTGGCCCGCGGTACTCGCCATGGCTTCCCGGACTGAGACGAGGATCGGGCAAATCGCCGCTCTTCCATCAGAGCTACACGATTTCTTTGCGGAGGAGCTGTACGAGACAATCCCCATCGACCTAAGACAACCACTTCAACACGTGGCTCTTCTGAACGGATTGCCACGCTCGGTGATCGAGAATGCTGTTCCTCGTGGGCGCGGAGGCGATCGAAGCTGGACAGGTACTTGGATTCATCGCTCCATCCGAGAGACTCGCCGGAGATACATCCGCTTCTCCGCCAGTTCTTGTCTACTCAACTCCGACTGGAGAATGGATATCAGCACGTGGTAACCGAAGCTGTTGCTCAGCTTATGGACGCCGGCCTCTCGACCGAGGCCTTCGAAGTCGCGCTCAACTTCGACTTGGATCTCGAACTCACCGAGATCATCGCGGCGGCGCGCGAGCCACTTCTTGCGAGCGGAAGACTCTCAACACTCACTCGCTGCGTCGAAACAGCACGCAGTCGCCACATCTCGTCCGTGGCTATCGACCTCGCAGAAGCAGAGATCGCTGTACGTCAAGGTCGATTTGACACCGCAGAGTTTGTCGCCCTAAGAGCCGCGGAGGCGAGTGAGGAATCCCTCTTGGCACCGGTCGCCTATTGCGTTGCTGGGACAGCAGCCCACATGGCGTCGCGGAACGAGTTTTCTTTCGAACTCTTTACCCGGGCCCGACGCCTGGCTAAGTCACCTGAGCAGCTGAGACAGGCCCGGTGGGGCCAGTTTCTTGCCGCCTTCGAGTGCGATCCCCAGCTCGCAACGACACTGCTCGCGGAACTCGAGGAAGCGGGTGCGGGGTCGCCCGAGGAAGTAACGCGGCTTCTGACTCAAAAGGTGATGCATGCATGGCGCCGTGGAGGTCTACAGGAAACCGTTCGAGAGGCGGAGGCCGGGAGCGCGCTATTGGGCCAGATCGACGATCCCATGATACGAACGGCGTACCTGAATGCGATGGGCGGGGCACTTTGCCAGCTTGGACGGTACAAGAGCGCGCTGATACATGCCCAGCGTCTCCTTCATGAAGCCACCACGTACAAACTCCGCTTTGTGGTCCCATACGCCGAATTTGTCTTGTCGAACGCTTACGCGGGCCTGGGGCAGTACCGTCGCGCCGATGCCAGCGCCCGACAAGTAATCAAAGACGCTCGAGACACCGGCGACAACTACTGTCTGTACAACGTCCGAGCGCTGCGCTCGAGGATTGAGATGGCGAAAGGGCATTTTCAGCAGGCGCAAGATCTTAGCGATGTTCCTTTGGACAAAGTGCCGATCAATGCCCTTCGGGCAGAGTTTGTAGCCACACGTGCGTTGGCGCTAGCTGTCGCGGGCGACACGACCAACGCACGTTTGGCACTCGACATGAAGGAAGGAGGGTTTCTCGATGCACAGATCGAAGGTCTGAAGGCCCTGACATCCTTCATCATCGAGCTCCGAGACGGGAACGTTCAGGAGCGTGACGTCGATGGACTCCTATCCACGCTAGACAGGCTTGGCCACTTTGATGGGTTAGTCTTCACGTACCGAGCCGTCCCGGACTTGCTCGTTCTCGCTTGGGCAAAGCCGCGCTGGAGGACGCTGATCGAGTCGATCACATCGGCTGCAGACGACTCCAACATGCTCGCGCAACTTGGCTTGCGTCATAAAGGCAGCTTGGACGAAAATCCGTCCTCACTCACGCCGCGGGAGACCGAGGTGCTCGCGTTTGTCGTTCAAGGACTCCGTAACCGTGAGATTGCCTCGCGTCTGTATATCAGCGAGGTGACCGTCAAGACACACCTCCGACACGTGTATGAGAAACTGGGGGTCAGGTCGAGAACCGAAGCGGTTCTCGTCGCGACCGGACGGCTGGACGGCTAGGCGACAACGGCCACTACAGGTGGCTCGTTGGTTGCGAGCTCTCGCGTTGTGATCTGGAAATCTTCCCGGATTCCAAGTCGATACGCCTCCGACGAAGTGGCGAGAATCGCTTCGAAAGCGGCCACTACGCTCGTATCGAACTGGGTCCCAACAGCTTGCGCGAGGCGTAAACGTGCAACCCGACTGGGCATGGCATCGCGGTACGGGCGATCAGATGTCATTGCGTTGTAAGCATCAGCCACCGCGATAATTCGTGAGAGAAGAGGCGTTTCCGATCCGCTCAGACCGTCTGGGTATCCTTGCCCGTCCACGCGTTCGTGGTGGTGTCGGACTACTGATGCGATTTCCGCATAGTCGTCGACCTTGGCGAGGATCCGCTCACCAATCTCGGAATGCAGCTCCATTTGCCGACGCTCCTCAAGTGAAAGAGCTCCAGGTTTCTCCAAGAGTCCTGCCGAGAGTCCGATCTTTCCAATGTCGTGCACCAGCCCAGCGAGATGGACACGGTTCTGGTCTTCTATGCTCAAACCCATCCGAGCAGCGATATCACGCGCATATATCGCGACCACAGCAGAGTGGCCGGCTGTGTAGCGATCGCGCGCATCGAGCGTCGCGACAAGGGCACTGGCAAAAGACAAGTTCGCACTCTCAAGACGACTATTGGCCAGCGAAAGATCCTCCGCCAACCGGCGCTGCTCCCGATAGAGAATGAACCATCTCTGGGCGGCGAGGGCGGGGACGAAGAAAAGTGGCAGCGTCCAAGGCGAGATTTCCCTATAGGTCAGTGTCAAGACGGCGACGACCGGTGCGTAGAACGGAACGGAGGCGACCGCCACAGGTATCAACTCGCCAAGCGCCTTCAGGGGACTACCGTGACCGCGCAGCCGGTATGTGATCGACGCGAATGAAACGTCGAGCACTTCTGCCGTCACTGCGCCGACGCTCGCGGCAATGAATATCTGCCCAACCGGGCTGCCGCTGCCGACCAGTCTGGCGGATTCGATCGCCGCAAGGCCAGTTGCCGCACCCGTCAGCGCTCGAGTAGCCATGAATGAGACGCGTCCCATTGGGGGGATATCAGTTCGGAGGAGGAGCGCAGCAGCAAAGACCGTCATTGCGGCAAGCGGCCCGAAGAGAACCGCCGCAAACAGCGTCGGAAGGAGCGAAATCGACACCTTCACGCGGGAACTCAGTTCGACGTGGCCTCGATCCGCGATCGCCGCGAGGATCGCGAGTGCCGCGACCGCCCAGTTGTTCACGTATCCGTATCCGAGGACGACGAGCACGGCGGCCACCATAAGTGCCGCTAATGCACCGACGCCCACCCATAGAAGGACGAGCCGCCCGCCCGCATCATTTTCAAGTTGACGAATTCTGTCCTGAAAACCTTGCATATCCCCCAAAAGGGTTATAAGCTCGCGTTGCCGTCAGTTCCCGAATCGAGGAGGCTCTTCCATGCGCAAGATCGTCCGCCGTGTCGTTTCGCGCGCCGCTGTCGCGGGCGGCGCCATCACCTGGTAAGGCCGACGCAGTTTCCGGTTTGACAACGGTCATGGCATCCCTTGTTCGGGGGATATCCACAGCCGGTGGATAACCGGGGGAAAGTCGGAAGAGGGCAGCTGGGCCCGGGCTGGGGAGCCCTCGGGCCTTAGCTGATCAGACCGCGACGGAAGCCAACCGCCACTGCGTGGGCTCTGCTGCGCGCCTGGAGCTTGGCGAGCAGGTGGCGGACGTGGGACTTGACCGTCTCCTCGCTGAGGAAGAGGCGCTGGCCGATCTCGCGGTTCACGAGGCCGTCCGAGATCAGTTGAAGGACCTCGATCTCCCGGTTCGTCGGCTCCTGCTCCAACTCCTGAACCGGCGGCTGGAACGGGATCACCGCGCCCACGCCGTTCGTCCGGCGCGCGGCGGCCGCCTCGAAGCGGCGCTGGTGGTCCATGTACCGGCTCAGGATCTCGTTGCGCTGTGCAGCGTCCACGAAGGCATGATCGGCTCTGCAGGAATGCGGCTTTAGCACGACTTCTCACCCGTTCAAGGGAATGAGGACACTTGCTGGCCGCCAATGGCGCTCGAGCGCTCGGCATCGGCGACGCTGAACCGTGACTCTTGTCGCTGAATCGTCACAGTTCCGTTCAGCCGGGCCGACTAGGATCGACACTGGGTGGTGGGCCGGGGTGCCCCAGAGAATCTCCGCAATTTGCGGTTAAAGCCGGATCAGTCTCCGACGCCCCGCCCGGAGGAATGGCGGCTCCTCTTCCTCCACCACGCCCAGAGTCGTCGCGCGCGGTCGCGTGCAGGATGCGGCCGCCGCCGAGCCAGAAAGCGATGTGGTCGGCTTCGCCGTCCGAGGGCCCGTAGGTGATCAGGTCGCCCACGCGCAGGTCGTCGTCCGCGACGGACGCCCCCGCCGCTTCCTGCTGGTCCGCATCGCGCGGCACCAGCCGGCCGAGCCGCCGGTAGGCCATGTGCACGAGCCCGGAGCAGTCGATGCCCCGCTCCGTCATCCCGCCCCAGAGGTACGGCGACCCGAGATAGCCGCGCGCCTCCTCGACGGGATCGCCGGCGCGCTCGGCAGGCAGCGCGCCTTCCCCCGTCGCCAGCGCCTCCGCGCGGATCCAGCCGGGATAGTCGTACGCGGTGACCACGTGGCACCAGCCGTCCCGCTGCTCCCCGACGCGCAGGGGCTCGCCGCGAAGCGCCTGGGTCACCTGCTCGGCGGAATCGTCCGGCTCGGCACGAACGGGAGCGACGTCGACGCCGCAGCTATGTGGGCGGAGGCTCATACGCTCCCGTCGGCTGCAGCGACGGCTCGAAGACGACCTCACGCTCCTGCGGGTGGATCTGTCCCGCCTTGATCTCCTCGGCCCAGTGGCAGGCCACGACGTGGCCCGGGTCGCCAAGTGAGCGCAAGGGCGGCGCCTCGTCGCGGCACTTCGTCGGCTGCACGTACGGGCAGCGCGTGTGGAATCGGCACGCGTGCGGCGGGTTCGCCGGGCTCGGCAGGTCGCCGGCGAGGAGGATCGTCTCGCGCTGCCGCTCCACGATCGGGTCGGGAATCGGCACCGCCGACAGCAGCGAGATCGTGTACGGGTGGAGCGGATCGTCGTAGAGGTCGTCCGCCGGCGACACCTCGACGATCGAGCCGAGGTACATGACCGCGATCCGGTCCGAGATGTGCCGCACGACGGCCAGGTCGTGCGCGATGAACAGAAACGTCAGCTCGAACTCGTGCTGCAGCTGCTCGAGCAGGTTGATGATCTGCGCCTGGATCGAGACGTCGAGCGCGGAAACCGGCTCGTCCGCGACGATGAAGTCGGGGTTGACCGCGAGCGCCCGCGCGATCCCGATCCGTTGCCGCTGGCCGCCGGAGAACTCGTGCGGGTAGCGACTCGCCGCATCGGCCGGCAGGCCGACGATCTCCAGCAACTCGAGCACGCGCCGGCTCGTGTTCTTCCTCGACTTCGCCAGGCCGTGCACCCGCATCGGCTCGCCGACCATCCGGCCGACCGAGTGACGAGGGTTCAGCGAAGCGAACGGATCCTGGAAGATCATCTGCATCCGGCGCCGCAGCGGCCTGAGCTGCGACTCCTTCAGGCTCGTGATGTCCTGGCCGTCGAACTCGATCCGGCCGCCGGTCGGCTCGTAGAGGCGGATGGTCGCGCGGCCGACCGTCGACTTGCCGCAGCCGGACTCGCCGACGAGGCCGACGGTCTCGCCGCGGCCGATCTCCAGCGAGACGCCGTCGACCGCCTTGATGTCGCCGACGTGCCGGTCGAGCACGAGGCCCGATTGGATCGGGAACCAGACGCGTAGATCCTCGAGCCTGACGAGCGGCATGTCCTCGCTCACGCCGTGATCGCCTCGCGCTCGCGCTTCCACTCGTCCTCGGGCACGGGGTTGAAGCACGCAACCCGGTGCCCGGGCGCGATCTCCTCGAGCGCGGGCACTCGCCGCCGCGACTCTTCGACCTCGAACCGGCAGCGCGGCGCGAACGGACACGCCGTGGGGGCGCTGAGCATGTCGCGCGGCGCGCCTGCGATCGGCTTCAGCGCGCTCTTCCGCACAGCGTCGAGGCGCGGGATCGACTCGAGCAATCCCAGGGTGTAAGGGTGCCGCGGCCCCGCGAAGAGATCCTCGGCCGTGCCCGTCTCGACGAACGTGCCGGCGTACATGACGTTCACGCGCTCGCACATCCCGGCGACGACGCCCAGGTCGTGCGTGATCAGGATCAACGCCGTGTCGCGGTCGGAGACGAGCTCCCTCAGCAGGTTGAGGATCTGCGCCTGGATCGTGACGTCGAGCGCCGTCGTCGGCTCGTCTGCGATGAGCAGCTTCGGCTCGCAGGCAAGCGCCATCGCGATCATCGCGCGCTGCCGCATCCCGCCGGAGAACTGGTGCGGGTAGTCCCTGAGCCGCGCCTTCGGGCTCGGGATCCCGACGTGGTCGAGCAGCTCCGCGGCCCGCTTGTTCGCCGCGTCCTTCTCCATGCCGAAATGCGTCTCGAGCGGCTCGCGGATCTGGCGGCCGATCGTCAGGACCGGATTCAACGAGGTCATCGGGTCCTGGAAGATCATCGCCACCTCGCGGCCGCGAACCGATCGGAGCTGAGCATCCGTGAGGGTAAGCAGATCGCGGTCGCCGAAGCTCGCCGTCCCGCGCGTCACCTTCCCCGCGCGCGGCAGGATGCCGAGCAGCGCGAGCGACGTGACCGACTTGCCGCAGCCGGACTCGCCGACGATCCCGAGCGTCTCGCCGGGCGCGATGTCGAACGAGATCCCGTTGACCGCGTAGACCGTGCCGCGTTCCGTCCAGAACTCGACGCGGAGATCCTCGACCGAGAGGAGCGGCTCTCTCATGCGCGGCCCCGCAGCTTCGGGTCGAGCGCCTCGCGCAGCCCGTCGCCGATCAGGTTGAAGCCGAGCACGGAGAGGACGATCACGATCCCCGGGATGATGGCCAGGTGCGGGTAGCTCTGCAGGTAGCGAACGGTGTCGGTGAGCATCGTCCCCCACTCCGGCGTCGACGGATCCTGCGGCCCGAGGCCGAGGAAGCCGAGGGCGGCGACGTCGATGATCGCCGTGGCGAGCGCGAGCGTCCCCTGCACGATCACCGGCGAGATCGCGTTCGGGAGGATGTGCGAGGTGAGGATCTGGCGGTGCGGCACGCCGACGGACCGCGCTGCGAGCACGAAGTCGTTCTCGCGCTGGGCGAGGATCGACCCGCGGAGAAGCCGAGCGAAGATCGGCACGTTCGTGACGCCGACCGCGATCATGATCTGGAAGAGGCCCGGGCCGAGCATCGCGACGATCCCGATCGCGAGCAAGAGGCCCGGGATCGAGAGCATCACGTCCATCAAGCGCATGATCACCGAGTCGACCCAGCCGCCCAGGTAGCCGGCCAGCGCGCCGAGGACGAGCCCGACCGACATGCCGACGGCGACCGAGACGATGCCGATCAGCAGCGAGTAGCGGGCGCCGTACATGATCCGCGAGAGCTCGTCGCGACCGAGCGCGTCGAGGCCGAACGGATACCTCCACGAGGGCCCCTCCGCGGCGAGGCGCCCGTTCAGCTTCTGCTCCAGCGGGCTGTGCGGCGCGATCAGCGGCGCCAGGATCGCGGCGCTGAGGAAGATGCCCACCAGTACGAAGCCGACGAGCGCACCCTTGTTGCGCCGAAGGCGCCGCCACGCGTCCGACCAGAGCCCGGACGGCGCCTCGTAGCCGATCTCCGTGGCCTCGATCTCGGCGACGCTCACGAGACCCGGATCCTCGGATTGACGAGCGCGTAGGTGAGGTCGACGACGAGGTTCACGAGCACGAACACGAACGAGATGAAGAGGACGCCGCCCTCGATCACCGGATAGTTGCGGTCGCGGATCGCCTGTACGAGCCACGTGCCCATGCCGGGCCAGGCGAAGACCGTCTCGGTCAGCACGGCGCCGGAGAGAAGCAGCCCGACCTGGAGGCCGACGATCGTGGACACCGGCAGCAGCGCGTTCCGCATCACGTGCCTCGAGTCGACGATCCGCGGCGCGAGCCCCTTTGCCCGCGCGGTTCGAACGTAGTCCTCGTTCTGGACGTCGAGCACCGCGGCCCGGGTGATCCGCGCGATCACGGCCAGCGGGATCGACCCGAGCGCGATCGCCGGCAGGATCAGATGCATCATCGCGTCCCAGAGGGCTTCGGGGTTGCCGGCGAGGATGGCGTCGAGGATGTAGAACTTCGTCGGGTGCGGCACGTTGATCAGCACTGATTGCCGCCCCACCGTCGGCAGCCAGCCGAGCTTCACCGAGAAGATGTACTTGAGGATGATCCCGAGGAAGAAGACCGGGATCGAGATCCCGATCAGCGACGCGACGAGCGAGGCGTGGTCGAACGGTCCTCCGTACTTCTTGGCCGCGAAGAACCCGAGCGGGATGCCGAAGAAGATCGAGAACATCATTGCGGCCACCGCGAGCTCGATCGTGGCCGGGAAGCGCTCCTTCAGCTCGTCCGTGACCGGCCGCCTCGAGACGATCGAGTCGCCGAGATCGCCGGACGCCGTCTTCTTCACGTAGCGCCAGTACTGCTCGTAGACCGGCCGGTCGAGCCCGTACTGCTTCTCGATCGCCGCGATCCGCTCCTCGGTCGCCCGCTCGCCGAGCAGCGCCTGTGCCGGCCCGCCGGGGAGCGCGCGGATCCAGAAGAAGACGAGCAGCGAGAGCCCGATCAGGATCGGGATGAGCAAGAGCAGCCGGCGAATGGTGAACCGAAGCATTCGCTACCCCCCGCCGGCTGCTCCTGTCGCTTGCTCGATCGCTACCCGATCTGGACGGTGTTGAAGATCTCGAGTCCCACCGGGCTGGGCTGGTAGCCCGACACGTTCGCCGCGAAGGCGAGCGCGGGCTTCGTGTGGACGTACGGGGCGCCCGGCACCCAGTCGGAGATCAGCTGGTTCGCCTGCTTGTACAGGTCCTCCCGCTTTGCGGCGTCGGTCTCGATCTCGGCCTTGTTCAGGATGTCCATCACCTGCTGGTTCGGATGGTTGACCGTCCCCCAGGCCTTCTGCGGGCTCTGGAAGAACGTGCCGACGAAGTTGTCGGCGTCACCGTAGTCGCCCGTCCAGCCCAGCAGGTAGACGCATGCCTTGCCCTCGTCGACCTTGCCGAGATAGTCAGGGCTCCACGGCGCCGAGTGCGGCACGACCTTGAAGCCGGACTTGTTCAGGCTGGCCGCGAAGGCCTCGTAGTTCTTCTTCGGGTCGGGCATGTACGGGCGCGACACGTCGGTCGGGTACCAGAAGTCGACCGTGACCGGCGTCGAGACGCCTGCTTCCTGCAGCAGCTGCTTCGCCTTCGCCGGGTCGAACGGGTACTCCGTGACGTTGTCGTTGTAGCCCACGACCTCCGGCGGCATGAAGTTCTTCGCCACCGTGCCGCGGCCCGCGTAGAACGAGTCGACGACGGCCTGCCGGTCGAGCCCGTAGGCCAGCGCCTGGCGCACCTTCGGGTTGTCGAACGGCTTGCAGTCCTGGTTGATGCCGACGTAGCCGACGTTGAACGCCGGCCGGTCGAGCACCTGCAGGTTCGAGTCGCCCTCGATCGTGCTGACGTCCTGCGGCTCGACGAGGTCGTAGCCCTGGATCTCGCCCGACTGCAACGCTTGCAGGCGCGCGGCGTTGTCGGAGATCGGCCGGAAGATCAGCGTGTCGATCTTCGCCTTGTCGCCCCAGTAGTCGTCGTTCTTGACGAGCGTGAGCTTGTCCCCGCGCGTCCAGGAATCGAACTTGAAGGGACCCGTGCCGATCGGATGCTCGGTGCCGAACGTGCCGGTCGGATGGAAGACGCCGTCGGCGTCGACCTTGCCCTCGTCGGCGCCGTACTGCTTCAGCGCTTCGGGGCTCGCGATGCCGAAGGCGCTGAGCGAGAGCGCCCCCAGGAACGAGGCCGAGGGCTTCGTCAGCTCGATCACTGCGGTCTTGTCGTCCGTCGCGGTGCAGCTCTTGTAGAGGCTTCCGCCGAGGGCCTTGTTCTCCGGCTCGTTCTGCTTGAACCCGCCGAACACGGTCTGCCAGTAGTAGGTGGCGGACGAGTTCTGGAACGAGCCCTTGAAGTTGTACCAGCGGTCGAAGTTCGTGCAGACCGCCGCTGCGTTGAAGTCCGTCCCGTCCTGGAACTTGACCCCTTCGCGCAGGTGGAATGTCCAGGTCTTGCCGTCCGGGCTCGCCTCCCAGCTCGTGGCGAGCGCCGGTTGGATCTCCGTGCCGCCCGGCTTCAGCGTGACGAGACCCTCGAAGATCTGCTGAATGACGCGGATCGACTCGCCGTCCGAGACGAGTGCGCCGTCGAGCACGACCGGGTCGGCGGCGCCCGCGAAGACCATCGTGCCGCCGTTGCCGCCGCCGGTTCCGGCGGATTCGTTGCCGCCTCCGCCGCAGCCCGCCGCGGCGACCGCCAGCATGGCTGCGCCCAGCAGGAGGACGACCCTCAGTGCCATCTTCCTCACGTGTGGCTCCTTCTTTGGATTCCCCACCGCCCTCTGGGCGGAAGCTGGGGCGAGTATACGGGCGGGCCTGAGAGGTGTCCCGTGCCACGTATGACGGGCGGAGATATCTAGGCCCGACGAAGCACGGCGCGCGTCTCGTTCCCGACGGGCGTGATGGAGAAGAGCTCCCAGCCCTGCTCGGCCAGCTCGTTCAGCGACTCGGTCCAGCGCTCCGCCGGGCCCTCGAGCGTCACCGCCATGTAGTCGGGCGCCTCGGAGGCAGGCGCCTCGGACTCGAAGGGCGGGCGCGCGAGCATCGCGATCACCACGCCGCGGACCTTCTGCTCGTCGATGCCCTGCTCGTGCAAGGACTCCGCAGCAACACCCTCGCCGTCCCGCAGGATCGCGAGCAGGATGTGCTCGGTGCCGATGTAGTCGTGCCGGAGGCTGAGTGCCTCGCGCAGCGCGAGCTCGAGGATCTTCTTCGCCCGAGGCGTGAACCTGACGTAGCCCGGCGGGGTGCCCGTCCCGCGTCCGACGATCTCGTCGATCCGGGCGCGCAGCCTCGCCTGGTCGAGGTTCAGCTGCTCGAGCGCGTTCGCCGCCACCCCTCCCTCCTCGCGGAGCAGGCCGAGCAGCAGGTGCTCCGTGCCGATGTAGTCGTGGCCGAGGTCCCGCGCCTCGTCCTGCGCGAGCCGGACCGCCTCGCGTGCCGGGCCGGTGAACCGCTGGAACATCCCGCGCCGACCCTGCCTGCGCCGGCCGCCGCGCCAGCCGCGCGGGCGGACGCCCGTCACGAGCGCACCCTCGAGGAGGACGACCGTCTGCGCGCCGATCGAGCGGCCCTCCTGCTCCGCGCACACGCGGAGCGCGTCGTAGAGCGGCTCCGGGACGTTGCGCACGTGGAGCGTTGCCACCCGCATAACGCTAGCACTATGCAGGCAGAGTGTCTACAAGAGAGGCGCCCCATTTGGGCGCCTCTCTCGAACCGGTTCGTGGCGGGCGTCTCGCTAGGCGGCGAGGCCTGCCAGTTCACGCAGAGCCGCGAGCCGTGCAAGCGCCTGGCCCTCGAGCTGACGCACGCGCTCGCGCGTGAGATCGAGCTCGTGGCCGATCGCCTCGAGCGTCCAGGGCTCGCCCTCGAAGCCGAAGCGCAGCTCGAGGATGCGGCGCTCGCGCTCCGGGAGCGCGTCGAGCGCACGCCGGACGCCCTGCTTTCGCAGCGACTCCTCGGCCTCGTCGAACGGATCGGCGGCCTCGCGGTCGGCGAAGAGATCCCCGAGCTCGCCCTCGTCGTCCGCACCGACGGTCTGGTTCAGCGACACCGACGCAGACGCGGCGCCGAGCGCCTCGTCGACGTGCTGCAGCGGCAGCCCGGTCGCCTCGGCCAGCTCCTCCTTCGTGGCCTCGCGCCCCAGCTCCACCTCGAGGCGGCGTGCGGCGCGGCCCAGCTTCTGCTGGCGCTCGACCACATGGACGGGCACGCGGATCGTGCGGGCATGGTTGGCGACGGCACGCTGCACCGACTGCCGGATCCACCATGTCGCGTAGGTCGAGAACTTGTAGCCGCGGCGCCAGTCAAACTTCTCGACCGCGCGGTTCAGGCCGAGGGTGCCCTCCTGGATCAGGTCGAGAAACGGCACGCCGAGGCCGCGGTAGCCCTTGGCGATCGACACGACGAGCCGCAGGTTCGACTCGATCATGCGACGCTTCGCGGTGACGTCGCCGCGCTCGATCGCCTTCGCGAGCATGACCTCCTCGGAGGCGGTCAGGAGCTTGTGGCGGCCCACGTCGGCGAGGAAGAGCTGGAGGCTGTCCGCGGCGCCCGAGGCGGCGGCGGGGGCGACGGCTGCCGGCTGCTCGGCCGGCTTCTCCTCCTCTTCGTCCTCGATGTTCTTCGCGACGACACGCGGCTCGCCGATCTCGAGCCCGATCCGCTCGAGCTCGCGCGTCAGCTCCTCGACGTCGATGTCCGACAGCTCATGCTCGAGCGCGAACGCCTCGAGCTCGGCCGGCAACACCCAGCCGCGCTCCTCTGCTCCCTCGAGCAGCGTCTTGGCGCCTTCGGTCTCCAACAGTTCGGTCAGCTGGTTCTGCGTCAAATCGGTACTCGATGTCCTTTCGCTCTACTCGTCTTACCCGTCATGCCGAAGTTACAAAGTATTGCACCATCGAAGTTACAAACTTTCGCACCATAAGGGATTATCCCTGCCGCTGCCAGGGGATCCGACTGCGCCATCCGAGCACAATCCTGCCAACGAACGGCCGCATAACCCTATTCCGCGGCGCCTGCCGAACGGTTTGCTACCGCAGACGCTCATTCTGCGCCTCTCAGCTTCACAGACGTAGTCTGCGCCGAAAGGTTTGTGGCTTTTGTTAGGGGCTCGTTGAGGCTTCAGGAAGCCCTTTTCCGGCCGGTGCCCTTGCGCTTCGACGCGGTACCCGCCCGTTTCGAGCCCGCGGGGGAGCGCTTCGAGCGGGTGCTCGGGCCCTTCGCGCGCCGCTCGGCCAGCAGCTCGAGCGCGCGGTCGAGCGTCAGCGCCTCGATCGCGTCCTGCTTGCGCAGGCTGGCGTTCGTCTCGCCGTCCGTGACGTAGGGGCCGAAGCGGCCCTCCCTGAGCACGATCGCCTTGCCGGAGGTGGGATCCGGGCCGAGCTCCTTCAGCGGCGAGGCCGAGGCCTGGCGCTGACCGCGCCGCGCCTTCGGGGCGGCCAGCAGCGCCAGCGCGTCCTCGAGCGAGATCGTGAACAGCTGCTCCTCGCTCTCGAGCGAGCGGGTCTCGGCCCCCTTCTTGATGTACGGCCCGTAGCGACCGTTCAGCGCGACGATCTCCGCTTCGTCGGCCGGGTCGGTGCCGACCGCGCGCGGCAGCGAGAGCAGGCGCACCGCCTCGTCGAGCGTGATCGTCTCGACCGACATGCCCTGGAAAAGCGACGCGGTCTTCGGCTTCCCGTCTTCGCCCTCCTCCAGGACCTCGGTCACGTAGGGCCCGTAGCGCCCGCTGCGGGCGACGATCTGCCGTCCGGTCTCCGGGTGCGTGCCGAGCTGGCGCTCGTCCGAGCCGGCCGAGAGCAGCTGCTCGGCGGCTTCGACGGTCAACTCGTCGGGGGCGATGTCGTCCGGGACGCTCGCCCGCTCGTCGCCGCGCTCGATGTAGGGGCCGTAGCGACCGATCCGCAGCGTGATTCCGCTGTCGCCGATCGGAATGGAGTTGACGGCCCGCGCGTCGATCTCGCCGAGGTCGGTGACGAGGTGCTTCAGGCCCTCCTCGGGATCGCCGTCCCCGAAGTAGAAGCGGCGCAACCACGACACGCGCTCCTCGTCGCCCGCGGCGATCCGGTCGAGATCGTCCTCCATGCGGGCCGTGAAGTCGTAGTCGACGAGGCGGCCGAAGTGGTCCTCCAGCAGGCGGACGACGGCGAAGGCGGTGAAGCTGGGGACGAGCGCGGTGCCCTTCTTGAAGACGTAGCCCCGGTCGAGGATCGTGCCGATGATCGAGGCGTAGGTCGACGGGCGACCGATGCCGCGCTCCTCGAGCGACTTGACGAGCGACGCCTCCGTGTAGCGCGGCGGCGGCGTGGTCGCGTGCCCCTCCGGCTCGAGCGCCGTCGCCTCGAGCTCCTGGCCCTCCTCGAGCGGCGGCAGGCGCTTCTCCTCCTCGCGCTCCGCGGCGTCCTCGTCGGAACCCTCCTCGTACGCGGCCAGGAAGCCGCGGAAGGTGATCACCGTGCCGGCGGTGCCGAACTCGGCGTCCTCTCCGTCGCTCGACGTCGCGCCGATCCGGACCGAGACGGTCTGGCCCTTCGCGTCCTGCATCTGCGAGGCGATCGTCCGCTGCCAGACCAGCTCGTAGAGCGCGGCCTCGTCCTTGTCCAGCTCGCGGGCGACCTCGGCGGGGCGGCGGAAGCGCTCGCCCGCGGGGCGGATCGCCTCGTGCGCCTCCTGCGCGTTCTTCACCTTCTTGTCGTACGTGCGCGGCCGGTCGGGGACGTACGCCGCGCCGAAGAGCTCACGGGCCTGGCTCCGGGTCTGGTCGAGGGCGAACTGCGACAGCGTGGTCGAGTCGGTGCGCATGTAGGTGATGTAGCCGCGCTCGTAGAGCCGTTGCGCGACGCGCATCGTCGTCTGCGCGGAGAAGCGGAGCTTGCGGCTCGCCTCCTGCTGCAGCGTCGAGGTGGTGAACGGGGCAGCCGGGCGGCGGAGATACGGCTTCTCCTCGACGCTGCGGACGACGAACGGCTGTCCGAGGAGCCGCTCGACGAGCCCGCGCGCGGCCGCCTCCTCGAGGCGCACGAGCTCCGGGTCGCGCAGCGTGCCGTCGTCGCGGAAGTCGCGGCCGCGCGCGATCCGCTTGCCCTCGACGGAGACGAGCCTGGCGGTGAACGCGCCCGGGTCGAGCGTCGCCTCGATGTCCCACCACTCCGCCGCGACGAACGCGATCCGCTCGCGCTCGCGCTCGACGATCATGCGCGTCGCGACCGACTGGACGCGGCCGGCGGACAGCCCGGTCATCACCTTCTTCCAGAGCACGGGCGAGACCTCGTAGCCGTAGAGCCGGTCGAGGATGCGGCGGGTCTCCTGCGCGTCGACGAGGCGCTCGTCGATCTCGCGGGTCTCGCCGAGCGCGCGCTCGATGGCGTCCTTCGTGATCTCGTGGAAGACCATCCGCCGGACCGGGACGTTCGGCTTCAGGACCTCCTTCAGATGCCAGGCGATCGCCTCGCCCTCGCGATCCTCGTCCGTCGCGAGCAGCAGCTCGTCGACACCCTTGAGCTTCGACTTCAGGTCGGTGACGACGTGCTTCTTGTCGGGGTTGACGATGTAGAGCGGCTCGAAGTCGTGGTCGACGTCGACGCCGAGGCGCGCCCACGGCTTCTGCTTCTCGGCGGCCGGGATCTCCGCGGCGCGGTTCGGCAGGTCGCGGACGTGGCCGATGCTCGACTCGACCAGGAAGTTCTCGCCGAGGTACGCCGCGATGGTTTTCGCCTTCGCGGGCGACTCGACGATGACGAGCTTGCGCCCGTTCTGGGTTGCGATCTTGTCAGCCAAACGCAAAACACCTTAGCCGGGAGATACTTGCGGCCGTGACGCACCGCCCCAGCCTTCTCTACCTGGCGATCGGCTTCGTTTCCTGGCCGTTTCTCAAATTCCTGTTTCGTCTTCGTGCCGAGGGGGTCGAGAATCTTCCCCCGTCCGGTGGTTTCGTCCTCGCCGCGAACCACATCTCGAATCTCGATCCGTGGCCGCTCGGCCTGCCGCTCTTCCCGCGGCGCTTCCTCCGCTTCATGGCGAAGTCGGAGCTCTACTGGTTCCCGCTCGGCCGGATCCTCACGGCCTGCGGGGCGTTCCCCGTGCACCGTGGCCGGGCGGATCTCGAGGCGATCCGGACCGCCGTGCGACTCGCACAGGAGGGCCACGTGATCGCGATGTTCCCCGAGGGGACGCGCCGGCGGAAAGGGCTCCGCAAGAAGTGGCAGCCGAGCTGGCACTCGGGCGCGGCGCGAATCGCGATCGAGGCAGGCGTGCCGCTGATCCCGGCCGGAATCCGCGGGACGGACGACCTGCGCCGTCTGGGGCCGCTGCGGATCGCGTACGGCCCGCCCGTCGACGTCGAGGGCCTCGACCCGGCCGAGGCGACCGAACGGCTGCGCGGCGAGATCGAGCAGTTGGAGGCCTCGCTCTGAGCAGCGGCGATTCGCGCCGTCCGCTCCTCGTGGTCGACGGCGATTCCCTCGCGCACCGCGCCTATCACGCGCTGCCGAAGCAGATCCGCCGCGCGGGGGGTCGGCCCGCGGGCGCGCTCGTCGGCTTCTCGAACATGCTCCTGCGCCTGTGGGAGACAGAAGAGCCGCGCGCCGTCGTCGTCGGCTGGGACACGCTCGAGGTTCCCACCTACAGGCACGAGGAGCTGCCCGCCTATCAGAGCGGGCGCGAGTTCGACCCGGAGCTGCTGGAGCAGCTGGAGCTCCTGCCCGGGTTCATCGCCTCTTGGGGGTTCGTCTCCGCGAAGGGCGCCGGCTACGAGGCCGACGACTTCCTCGCGGCAGCGGTCGCGTCCGAGCGGCGCCGCGGGGGGACGGCCGTGGTCGCGACCTCGGATCGCGACGCGTTCCAGCTCGTCGGCGACGACGTGACGATCCTGCAGCCCGTGCGCGGCGTGTCGGAGATCGCGCGCATCGGGCCGGACGAGGTGCGCGAGCGCTACGGCATCGAGCCCGAGCAGGTGCCTGATCTGATCGCGCTCCGCGGCGACAGCTCGGACCGCATCCCGGGCGCGCCCGGAGTCGGGCCGAAGAAGGCGGCCGCGATCCTGCAGGAGTTCCCCACCCTGGAGGCGGCGCTGGAGGCGGGGCGGTTCTCGTCGGCTGCCGACGAGCTGAGGCTCTATCGTCGGATCGCCACCATGGACGCCGACGCGCCGATCCCGGAGCTCCCCGACCAGGCCCCGAACTGGGCTGCCGCGGCCGAGGCCGCCGGCGCACTCGGACTGGGAGCCCTCGCGGGCCGGCTGGAGGAGCGCGCCTGATGGACGCCTGGCTGCGCGACGCACTTGCCGCCATGGGCGGGGAGGTCGAGCTGAGCACCGACGACGAGCGCACGCTGCTCGACCTCGCCCGGACCGCTGCGCACGAGAGCGGCGACCGGACGAACGCGCCGCTGCTCTGCTACCTGCTCGGACGCGTCCAGGGCGAGCGGCCGCTGAGCGAGCTGGCCGAGGCGGTCCGCCGATCGAGCTCGTAACGTCGCAGAGCTTCGCCGTCCTCCACCCGACCGGCGACCACCCCGAGAACGGCGCGCGGATCGAGGCGCTGCTGGCGCACTTCTCCGACTGGACCGAGGCGACGCCCTGCCACGAGGACGCCGTCCTCCGCTGTCACGACGCGGCGTACGTCGCGGCGGTCGCCGCGGTGCGCGGCTGGCTCGACCGCGACACGATCTCCACCGAGACGACCTCACGCGCAGCCCTGCTGGCGGCCGGCGCCTCGATCCAGGCGGTCGAGCTCGGCGGCTTCGCGCTCGTCCGCCCTCCGGGCCACCACGCGCGCCCGTCCGGCGCGATGGGCTTCTGCATCTTCGACAACGTCGCCGTCGCGGCGCGCCACGCCCAGGCCGAGCTCGGCCTGGCGCGCGTGGCGATCGTCGACTGGGACGTCCACCACGGCAACGGGACGCAGGAGATCTTCTGGGACGACCCATCGGTGCTCTTCGTCTCGCTGCACCAGTGGCCCTTCTATCCCGGCACGGGCGGGCCGGACGAGCAGGACGACACGACCCTCAACATCCCGATGCCCCCGGGAGCGGGCGACCGCGAGTACCTCGAGGCGTTCGCCGAGGTCGAGCGGAAGGTGCGGCGCTTCGATCCGGAGCTCCTGATCGTCTCGGCCGGCTTCGACGCGCACGTGGATGACCCGCTCGCCGACATCGAGCTGACCGCGGCGGGGTTCCGCGAGCTGTCGCGGCGCTGCGCCGCGCTCGCGCCGCGGGTCGCGGCGGTGCTCGAGGGCGGGTACAACCCGCGCACGCTCCCCGGCCTGGTCGAGTCCGCGCTGGAGGGGTTCGAGACTAGGTTCTCAAACAGAATGAAGCCTTGAGCCGTCCGGCCGCGCCGGACGGCGCGATCCTTCGTCCTCAGTCGCCCCGATAGCGCTGCTATCGGGGCTCCCTGCGTCCTTGACTCGCACCGCCCATCGCACCCGGTCGGCGAAGCGTCATTCTGTTCGAGACTAAACGGCCGGCTCTCGCGAGCCGGCCGTTCAGTTGTGTGCCACCACAATGCCCCGCCGCATGGAGCAAGAAGTTCTCGTGGTGCAATCATCGTCTCGCGCCGCATCCGGCTCGTGACCTCGCCTGGGTGAGTCGGGTCACCCACCGTGGGGGAGGACCGCTGTCAACGCCTGGCCGAGTTGAGCGCCTCGAGCGCCTCGCGGCGCGACGAGACGTTCAGCTTGGCGAGCAGGCTCTTGACGTGGGAGCGGACGGTGTGCTCGGAGATGAAGAGGCGCTTCGCGATCTCGTCGGTCCCGAGGTGCTCGTCCAGCAGGAGCAGGACCTCGAGCTCGCGCGCGGACAGCACCGCGGCGATCGAGTCGGGCACCGCCCCGCTGCGCCCACCGCCGTCGCGCACCTGGTCGAGGAGCCGCCGCGCGACGGTGCCGGAGAGCGCCGCCTCGCCGTGGACGACACCGCGAAGGAAGCCGACGATGCGATCCGGGGACTCGCTCTTCAGCAGGTAGCCGGCGGCGCCGCCGCGGATGGCGGCGAGCAGGTTGTCCTCGCTCTCGGACGCGGTGAGCACCACGACCTCGCACTTCGCGGCGACCGAGCGCAGGCGCGGCAGCGCGGAGAGGCCGTCGAGCTCCGGCATCGTCAGGTCGAGCAGGACGAGATCGGGCTGCAGCTCCTCGGTCCGCTCGATCGCCTCGCGGCCGTCGGCGGCCTCGCCCACGACGTCGAACCCGTTCCCGCGCAGCAGCGACGAGAGGGCGCTGCGCGTGAGCGGATGGTCGTCGACGATCAGGACGCGTTCGTTCATGAGCATGGAAGCACTTATCGGCAAGTGCCCATCTGCCGACAAGGGTGAACGTGAGGCCAGACGAGAGAGACCACTATCAGGCCTGGCTCTGGGGCGAGGTTCTGCTGATCGGGCTGCTCGCGGCCGCGCTCGCGCTCTTCGTCGCGTACCCGAGCATCGGCACCTCGCACTACCTGCCGGAGCTGCGGCTGGTCGTCGACACCGTGATCATGCTGGCGGCGGCGCTCGTGGCGATCCTGAACGGCGCGCGCTTCCAGGTCGAGGGCAGGCGGCTCGACCTGCTCCTCTGCTGCGGCTTCACGGCGGTCGCGGGCTCGCTGCTGGCCTTCGGGGTCGCGCCCGTGATGAGCGGCGACTCGCTCACGCGCGTCGAGGCGTGGGCCGGGGTCGGCGCGCTGATCCTCGGCCGCGCGCTGATCGCGCTGGCGCCCGTGATCCACGGGCGCGTGCGCTCGCGAAGGCGGACGCTGGGAAACGGGCTTGCGGTGATCGCGATCTGCCTCGCCGTGATCTGGGTGCTCTCGAGCTCGTTCGCGGCCTCGCTGCCGGACCTCTCGCCCGAGGGCTCGCACGCGCTGCCGCTGCTGTTGACCATCGCGCTCGCCGTGCAGGCGCTGCTCGACCTGCTCGCCGCCGTCGGCTTCGGGCTCCGCTTCCGGAGGCACGGCGAGGACCTCGACCGCTGGCTCGCGCTCGGCGCGACGCTCGCCCTCTTCGCCTCGCTCTTCCTCATCTTCACGCCGCTGAACGGCAACGGCTACGTCTCGCAGGGCGACTTCCTGCGCGTGCTCGCGTACGGCGTGCTGCTCGTCGGCGTCTGGCGCGCGATCCGCTCGAGCGAGTTCGGCCGCGCCGTCGCCGAGGAGCGCGCCCGCGTCGCGCGCGAGATCCACGACGGCCTCGCGCAGTACCTGTTCGCCGTCTCGACGCACGCGAGCATGCTCGAGGCGGGCGCCGACCTGAGCACGACGCTGCCGCAGTTGAAGGAGGCCGCCGCCGCGGCGCAGCAGGAGGCGAAGTTCGCGGTGCTGGCGCTGTCCTCCGCGTCGGGCAGGGCGCCGTTCGACGCGGCGCTCCGCCGCTACGTCGAGTTCCTGACCGCCGACGGCGCGCTCGAGGTCGACCTCGAGATCGACGGCGACATCCACCTCGGCCCCGACGAGCAGATCGAGGTCTTCCGCATCGTCCAGGAAGGGCTCGCCAACGCGCGCAAGCACGCCGGAGCGCGCCGAGCCGAGGTGCGCATCCGCGAGCGGAACGGCGAGCGCGTCGTCGTCGTGCGCGACAACGGCTCCGGCTTCGAGGAGCCGGACGGCTCCGCGGGCCAGGGCCTGAAGAACATGCGCCAGCGCGCCGCCTCGATCGGCGGCGCGTTCCGCATCGTCTCCGCGCCGGGCCGCGGCACCGCGCTCGAGGTCACCCTGCGCGCCTAGGGGGACGGCGCGGCGCAAGTTCGCAAACGCGATCAGGCACCATGCGCGCGGGCGCAGGATCATTGCGGCATGAGCATCGTCACGGGCCCCGACCGCCTCCGCAGCTTCATCGACCTGATCGTGGAGAGCCTCGACGAGGCCGTCGACGGGACGGCGCTGGCACAGCGGGCGCACCTGAGCCGGTTCCACTTCGACCGCCTCCTGGGCGCGGCGCTCGGCGAGTCGCCGGGAGCCTTCCGGCGACGACTGCTGCTGGAGCGGGCGGCATGGCAGATCGTCGCGGACGGCGCGTCGGTCACCGAGGCGGCGCTCGACGCCGGCTACGGGTCGACGGAGGCATTCACGCGGGCCTTCGGACGCGCGTTCGGTACGGCGCCGAGCCGGTACCCGTCGAGCGAACGGCGCGGCTTCCGCCTGTCTGCCCCGAACGGCGTCCACTTCCATCCGCCGGGCGGGCTCTCTCTCGACAGCGACCGAAACAGGAGGCACACCATGGATCTCACCGAGCGCCAGCTCGAGCACGACCTCTGGCTCACCCGGCTCCTCTTCGATGCAGCCTCGGAGCTCCCGGACAGCGCACTCGACGAGCGTCTCGAGCTCGAGCCGCTTGCCCACGAGCCGGGCTGCCCCAGCATCCGAGGCCTGCTCTACCGGCTGGTCTTCACGAAGGAGATGTGGACCGCCTCGGTCAAGGGCGAGACCATGCCGGATCGGGGCGACCTGAGCGTCGACGCGCTCCGCCGGCGCCTCGATGCCGCCGGCTCGGAATTCGCGCTTCTGATGCGGGACGTCGACGCGCGGAGCGACTGGGATGCGGCCTTCGTGGACACCACCTGCGACCCGCCGCGCAGCTTCACGTACGGCGCGATGGCGGCCCACGTCCTCAACTTCTCGGCCTACCGGCGGTTGATCCTGATCGGGGAGCTGGAACGACACGGCCTCGACGTGGGGATCGGCGACCCGGTCGAGTGGGAGCGCGTGGTCCTCGGCGGAGGCGGCTGAGGCCGCCTTACCCGCCTATTTGGTGCCCTTGAAGATCCGCTCGAGCCGCTTCAGCGCGTCGAACCAGGACTTCGGGATCTCGGCCGGGAGACTGCGCGGGCGCTCCGCCTTCTTCGCGCCCTTGCCGGCGCCATTCGGCCCAGTCGAGAAACGCCTCCGGCGGGCCCATCAGGGTGGCCATCCGGTCCATGCGCGCCGCCGCCTCCCACGCCGATTCGGGGATCGGCTTCGGCAGCTTCTTCGGCCGCTTCTTCGGATCGGCGTCCTCGGCGAGCCGCCAGAAGACGAAGTCGAGCAGCCACGGAGGCGTCTCGTCCTCCACGGGCGGGACCGGGACGACACCTCCGCCGCCGGCCGCCCAGGGGTGCGGGACGATCTCGACCCATTTCATGAGATCCGGCCCCGGGCAGTCCGATCCGGTGAAGAAGTGGTGCGGCTTGACGAGCGGCCCCGCACCCTTCGCCTGCCACATGCGGATGACCTCGGCGAGGACCGGCAGGGCCTCCTTCGTCGGCTTTTCGCTCGTCTTGCCCACTGCCCCGGCCATGTACACGACCGCCGCGTACGCGCGATTCGACTTCGCGTCGCCGTTCGCACCGGTCTGGACGCCGAATCCACGCAGCGTGAATGCCAACCCGTGAGGGCAGACGGCATGGTTGTACGCGATGTCGGAGCCGCCTCTCTTGGCTCCCAGCCCTCCGGGCGCCATGTGCGTGCGCTGGACGCCCTGCAGCAACTTCATGCAGCCGTCGTGCGACGCCGCGGAAGACGGGTCGCCGAACCAGTGCACCGCGACACCGGCCAGGTCGGACGGCGCGCGCGGCGTAACGGCCTTGGGCGCCTTCGCGCCCCATTCCTCGCGGCTAACGAACTTCAGCGGCATGGGTGCCCCCTTTTCGTCGGTCTTCCTTCACTTCGGTCTTCGCACATCCATGAACCAGCCCCGCAGGGCCGTCACCAACAATCCTGGAACGGCCAAGTCAGGTCAAGAAGGCAGATCGCCCCACCGCTCGACTGCCGTGCTTGCCGGAGGCGGCGCGAGGACACGCTCGGCGAACTTGTCCGCGAGTGGGCCCGGCTTCGCCAGAATCCGAGCGACGGCGTCGTCGTAGTCGTATTCGGCGTGGCGGAGGTCGACGTCCGGCCCGAGGATGGCCCAGTAGGCGCCGCGCTCGCCGAACTGCAACCCGACACTGCCGGCGTTGACAATCCGGTAGTCGCCGAACCGACGATCGAACTGCGCGTGCGTGTGGCCGCAGACGATCACGCGCTCGCCGACCCCGGCCAGCATCGGGAGGACCCTCTCGGCCGGTGTCGCCACCGTGATCCGATCCCTGTCGCTGCGCGGCGACCCGTGGCAGAAGAGCGTCGGCCCCAACCCGTCGACGTCGACGGCCAACGTTTCCGGCTGCCCTGTCAGGAACGCGAGCTGCTCCTCGCTCAGTTCCTCGGCACACCAACGACTCTCCACAGCGACCTCGTCATCCGGATCCGGCTCGGCAGCAAGCGACCTGACGACATCGCGGTCGGCGTCGCCGCGAATGAAGAGGGCGCGCTCGCCGAGCGTCAGGAGGCGCTCCATCGTCTCGCGCGGCAGAGGCCCCCAGGCGATGTCGCCGCCGACGACGATCAGCTCGACGCCGCTGTTGTCGATCGCGGACAGCGCCGCCTCGAGCGCCGGGAGGTTGCCATGGACGTCGTAGATCGCTGCGACGCGCACGTCATCAGGATTCTTTCATGGAAAAAACCCCGTTTCCAGGGCTTTTTCCGTGGCAGAAGCTTGGCCTGATCAGCCCATGGCTTGCATCATCGGCTCGCCCGTCTCGAGCAGCGTCTTGAGGCCACTGAGGATGTACGACATTCCTTCGCCCACCTGGTTGTAGGTTGCGGTCTTCTCCGAGAACCGGTCGTGGACGACCGTCAGCTTGGAGACGCCCTCACCCGCCTGCTCGACGACCCAGGAGATGCGGGAGGGCGGATCGGCTCGCACGTCGTCGTCCCAGCGGGCGTCGAAGGTGCACACGAGCTTCTTCGCCGGGTCGCACTCGAGCACCTCGCCGACGATCGCCGTGTCGTCCCCGATGCGGTACACGATCGACGAGCCCGGCTGGAAGTCCGACTCGACCGTGCTCGCGAAGTAGTACTGCAGCGTGTAGTCGGATCTCGTGAGCGCCTCCCACACCTGCTCGGGCGTCGCGCGGATCCAGATCGCGAAGACGTGTGACGGCTTCGCCTCCAGGTCGACGACGTCACCGGCCGCGGCAGTCTCGGTCGCTGCCATGCTTGCTCCTCTCTCGACTTCGGCCCGAAGGCCGAGAAGGGCCGCGGAGACGTCCGCGGCGAACTTGTGGATCCAGCGCTCCTGCAGTTCCAGGATCGGCACGGCGTTCAGGTAGTGGAGCTTCACACGGCCGTGCCGGTGGGTCGTCACGAGCCCCGCATGCTCCAGGATTCGGAGGTGCTTCATCACGCCGAAGCGCGACATCTCGAAGGCGGCCTCGATCTCCCCGAGCGTCTGGCCGGCGCGCTCGAACAGCCGGTCGAGGATCTTCCGCCGGGTCGCATCGGCGAGCGCCTTGAAGACCGCTTCCTCGGACGGCGCCGGGACATGTGACTCGCTGGTAACACTTTCCACGCGCGGGACTTTAGTGACCTTTCGGTCACCTGTCAAGGAAACCCACCGGGTGCTGTCTTGCGCCTCGCGGAGCTACGCCACGACCGCGAAGAGCCGCCAGCGGCCGGGCACGCCCTTGAGCTCGTGCTCGCCCCGCTCCTCGAAGCGGAGTCCCGATCCCGCCACGAGGTCCTTGACCGTGCTCGACACGAGGATCTCCCCCGCGCCGGCCATGCCCGCGACACGTGCGCCCGTGTGAACCGCGATCCCGGCGATCTTTGTGCCGAGCAGCTCGCACTCGCCGGTGTGAATCCCCGCCCGGAGCTCGAGCCCGAGCTCGCGGACGGCGGTCCGGATCTCCGAGGCGCAGCGCACCGCACGCGCCGGCCCGTCGAACGCCGCCAGCACGCCGTCGCCCGCCGTGTCGATCTCCCGACCCCGGAAGCGCTCGAGCTCGCGACGGACACGGTCGTGATGAGCCCCGAGCAGGTCGCGCCACCGCTGGTCCCCCAGCTCGGCGGCACGTTCCGTCGAGCCGACGATGTCGGTGAAGAGCACCGTCGCGAGGACCCGGTCCAGCTCGGGGGTCGAACGCATCCCGGTCAGGAACTCCTCGACCTCGGCGAGGATCGGCTCCGGGATCGCCCCAGAACCAGAGGTGGTTCTCGTCCTCGAGCTCGACCAGCCGCGCGCCCGGGATCTGACTCGCGACGAAGCGTCCGTGCCCCGGCTCGACGAGCCGGTCGCCCGAGCGGTGAACGACGAGGGTCGGAACCTTGACCGCCGGAAGGACATGCCGAACGTCGATGCTGACGTTCATGCGCGTGAGCGCGGCCGCCGTCGCCGGGCTGGCCGACATTCGGAGGTAGCGATTGAACCAGCTGACCGCCGCAGGGTCTCCGGCCCTGTCCGGCGCCCAGAGGGTAAGGAGGTTGCGCGTGCCTCCCCACGAGTCCTCGATGAGCCGGATGAAGTCCTCGACGTCGTCCGCGGGCCAGCCCCACGGGTAGTCGGGCGGGTCGGAGAGGAACCTCGCGTACGGCCCGTACATGACCAATGCCGACGTCCGCTCGGGATACGTCGCGGCAAAGAGCGCACACATGGGGCCGCCCTCGGAGCTGCCGAACAGGACCGCCCGCTCGGAGCCGACGGCGTCGAGCACCGCCCGTACGTCGTCCATGCGTTCCTCGAGCGTCGGAAGCTCGTCGGTGCGGACGCTGTCGGAGAGACCCGTGCCACGCTTGTCGAAGAGGATCAGGCGGCTGAAGGCGGCGAGCCGCCGCAGGAAGGACGCGTATTCCGGCTGCTCCCACATCAGCTCGAGATGGGAGACCCATCCCTGGACCCAGACGAGGTCGAGCGGCCCGTCGCCGACGACCTGGTAAGCGATGTGGAGGTCGCCGCTCCGCGCGTACCGAATCGCCTCCGGCATGCGGCAGATTCTGACGCGTCAACCGAGCTTGTGATCGCAGCGACGTCGCCAGAAAGGGAGGAAGGCCCGCCGGGGCGGGCCTTCCGTAGTTGCGTGCGTCTCAGTCGGCTCGTCTAGCAGCCGAGCACATTCTTGATCCGGTTCGCGTCGGCGATCAATGCGGTCGCCCGCGCCTTGGGGATCGTCTTGCCGGACTGTATCCGCACCTCGAGGTTGAACACTGTGAGCGTGACGCATGCCGCTTTGGCCTGACCGTGCGCGACAAGCCACTGTGTCACCGCCACCGTTGGGGAGAGACTCTTGCCCAACCCTACGCCTTCAACGGCTGTGGCCAGGTCGGAGAGCTGCTCGGCCGCTCCTTTCACATGCACCGTGAAGCTCGCCGTCGCTGTGTTGCCGGAGGCGTCGCTCGCGGTGCAAGCCACGTTCGTGTCGCCGATCGGGAATGTGGTCCCGGATGCGGGCGTGCATGTCACGATCGGGTTCGTGGGATTCTCGTCCGTAGCCGTCACGGTGTAGGTGACGTTCGCTCCAGCCGGGCTGGTCGCGTTGACCGTGATGTCGGCCGGGACGGTGATCACCGGCGGCGTCGCGTCGGCGGGCAGGAGCGTCCTCACGATGCGGAGTCGGCCTGTTTGGTCATCCGTGGGCGTCAAGTGCTGGAAGGTCGACTGCCCGCCGGACGGCAGCTCTATCGATGCGTAAAAGCCTGAGCGAATGCTCGCCTCCAGTGCATTGCCTTCCTCATCCAAGAGGAACAGCTTCGCATTGGCTTCCGCCCAAACCGTGCTGATGGAACGCGGGGTCAACGGAGAAGTCGACCTGGACGTCGAACTCTCCGTGGAGGACGAAGCCTGTCTCCGCCCACGCCACGTGGTTATTTGAGGGGTCTGGGCATGTGAGACATGGACCAGCGGGGATATCGACCCTCAGCGCGCCTCCGGTTTCCGTCACGCTTGCGCCTGGCGAGGAACCGGTAGACCAGAAGGGAGCGATGCTCCCATCCTCGAAGTCGTCTAGCAGACCATCTGGGCCAGTGGGGATGTCCACGTCCCCGAATGCGCGGACATTGTCATACCGAACAGACAGCGACGGGTACTCCGGCATCCAGTTCCACCCGTCGATATGGATCCGCACATCATCACCGTGATGCGACGTCTCCCACGACGCATGCTGAATCCACCCGTCATCCCAGATGTAGGTGGTAATGACCCACGTCGGTGCTTGCCCCTGCTGCGTGTCTGCGAGCCCAGCCTGGGCCCACATCACGGAGAGAAGGCCAACCACCGCCAGGACCATCAACCAACGATTGCGACCGGATAAGTGTTTACCGCAGTTCATCACGCACCTCCCATCCATGGTCGTGCCAGAGGAATCTCCACCTGAGCCGCGCCGGTGCATCGGGGTTTTCCCGGATCATTCGGCACACGGACTTCACCGCGCGATCCAGCAGCGCAACCTGTTCGTGGCGGAGACCGCCGCGCGCGAGATGGGCAGGCTCTCGCTACGACGCGCTCGACCTCGTTGCACTCATCGCCCTAGAGGAGCCGGAGCGGCTCGAGGCCGTCCAGCCGTTCGACCTCGACGCCACCGGCAAGGCGCGGCGGCATGCCGTCGTCGTCGTCAAATCGGCTGAAGGCGACGAGCCGCCGCAGGAAGGACGCGTATTTCCGGCTGCTCCCACATCAGCTCGAGATGGGAGACCCACCCCTGGACCCAGACGAGGTCGAGCGGCCCGTCGCCGACGACCTGGTAAGCGATGTGGAGGTCGCCGCTCCGCAGTACTGGATCGCCTCCGGCATGCGGCCAGCGCCATTGAACGACCCGGTAGGCATAGAAAAAGCCCCGTTACCAGGGCTTTTTCCGTAACAGGCCTGTAAGCCGGATTCTGTCGAGGGTGACCATCCTTCTTTGCAGCTGACCCGGCCCCTGGGCGGGCTACCTCGTATCGGGGCCTGTTCGCCTTGCACCGGACGGGGTTTGGCTAGCCGCCGTGTCACCACGGCGCTGGTGGGCTCTTACCCCACCGTTTCACCCTTACCGCCGACCGCTCCGGAGATCGATCGGTGGCGGTTTCCTTTCTGTTCCACTTTCCGTCGGCTTTCGCCGCCTGGCTTCCGCCAGCGTCCTGCCCTGCGGTGTCCGGACTTTCCTCGAGGCGCCGAGGCGCCCCGCGGCCACCCGGCCTGCAGAGGAATTGTAGCCCCGGTGCTTCCAACTCGTCGTCCCCCGAGATTTACTGGGGCGTCAACGATCAGGAGGTTCTCCATGAAGCGCCTGCTCCCCCTCACGACGCTCGCGTGCATTGCCGGAATTGCCGCCTTCGCGGCCGCGCGCGCCCACGGTGCCGGGACGGCCACGACGACGATCCACGTGATCGAGCACGCGAACACCGATGCCGTCACCGACACCGGCGCGAAGGGCGACTCCGCCGGCGACGTGCTCACGTTTGCCAACCCGCTCTTCAACAAGGCGGACAAGGCCCGCACCGGACACGACCAGGGCATGTGCATCCGGACCGTCGTCGGCTCCGCCTGGGAGTGCTGGTGGACGGTCTTCCTCACCGGCGGGCAGATCACCGTCGAGGGGCCGTTCTACGACAAGAAGAACTCGACCCTCGCGGTCACCGGCGGCACCAAGGCCTACGCCGGCGCGCGAGGCTCCATGCAACTCAGGTCGCGGGCCGGAGGGACGAAGTACGACTTCGTCTACACGCTCGTGAGCTAGGGCTCACGCCTGGACGCTCGAGCCGACACCGGACTCCGACACGGCCGAACTGCCGAGCTGGCTGCCGCACTCCGGGCAGAAGACCGTGCCGCCGCGGGCGTGCATGACGAACTCGCCGCAGACGAGGCACTCGAGGCTCAGGCCGCGCGCCAGGGCGATCAGCTCCTGGTCGAGGGTCCGGTGGAGCGGCGTCACCGATGTCATGAGGCCGTCCGGTTCATCAGAGCGTCCTGAACACGCCTCGCACCCGGCCGAGGATCTTCACGTACGGCGTGTAGATGGGAGCGAGTGAATCGTTCTCGGGCTGCAGGCGGATGCGGTCCTGCTCGCGGTAGAACGTCTTGACCGTCGCCTCGTCGGCAGCCTCGTCCTCGCCCGCCAGGGCGACGACGATCTCGCCGTTGCGCGCGTCGTCGGCGCGCTCCACCACGACGATGTCGCCGTCGAGGATGCCGGCCTGGATCATCGAGTCGCCCTTGACCCGCAGCAGGAAATCGCCCTTCAGGGTCTCGGGAACCGCGAGGTGCTCCTCGATGTTCTCCTCGGCGAGGAGGGGGCCGCCGGCTGCGATCTCGCCCACGAGCGGCAGCTTGTGGAGCTCGGCGACGGACGCCGCGGACGCGGACTTGCGGCGCTCGCGGCCGACGAGCTCGAGCGCGCGGGGCTTCGATGGGTCGCGCTTCAGCAGGCCGGCCCGCTCGAGGTTCGCGAGGTGCGCGTGCACCGTCGACGGCGAGGCGAGCCCGACGGCCTCGCCGATCTCGCGCACGGTCGGCGGGTACCCGTGGCGATCGACGTAGTCGACGAGAAAGTTCCAGATCTCCTGCTGCCGGTCGGTGAGCACGATGGCCTCCGGTTCGATGGCTGGTGGCACTGGACGAACGTGTGTTCGCTGGAAGAGTAAGAACTCCTCCGGACGACGTCAAGTCGTCCTAAACGGCCCCTGGGACGCGAAAGGCCTTCGCGGAGCGAAGGCCTTGGTTCATGCGCTGGAGAGGACTTGAACCTCCACGGCCGTTTAAGGCCACTAGGCCCTCAACCTAGCGCGTCTACCAATTCCGCCACCAGCGCTCGAGGACGGGCGCATTGTACCGACGGACTCCGGAGGCGGTGCCTGGACGATTGATTCCTAACCAGCGCATTCCCGGCTGGGGGCCTGCACGCGGCGCATCGCGGCCGCCTCGACCGCCGCCAAGGCGCTCAAGCCTTACCGCCGACCGAGTCGGCCACGCTGCTTGATGCATTCCCTCCCCGGAACCACGCCGGTTAGGAATCAATCATCTAGCGGCCGAGGCGGGTGTAGTCGACCGCGCCGAGACGATCCTGCCGCCAGCCCCGCAGGCGGGGCGAGACGAGCCACGCTGACGCGGCCCACGAGACGGGCACGACGGCGGCCGAGCGGCGCAGGCTCGCGTCCAGCCGGCGGAGGGCGGGCAGCGGATCGCGGGCGGCGAGCGCCCGCCGCAGGAGCGGCGACGGGCTCGGCTGCAGCGCCAGGAACAGCGCCTCGGGCGCGTCGTACGCCGCGCGCAGCCGCTCGAACGTGTCCGGCGCGTCGGCGACCACGCGCGGGCCGAGGCCGACCTCGCGCCAGTTCGACGCGACGAGCGACGCGCCGTACTGCGCGACCTCGCCGCGTGCGCCGAGCGGCACCCGCACCGGGCGCAGCGAGCGGACGTGCCGGCGGAACGCGCCCAGGAGCGGCGGGCGCTCGGGCGGCGCGTCCGGCAGCAGGCCCCAGGCGCGCCGGGCCGCGCGCTCCGGAACGAGCGCCTCGTAGTCGAGGCGGTCGGCCGACGCCCAGTAGGCGCGGCGCGTGTCCGGACGCCCGGCCAGCGCGCCGCGCCGCAGGTCGAAGCGGACGAGGTCGAGCGCCCGGACCGGTCGGACGTGGACGCGCGGGCCGACGACGGGATCCGCCAGAGCCGCCTTGAGGTCGCCGAGCGCAACCGGCGCAGCATCGACCTCTCCCCGTCTGAACGCCTGCGCGGCCGCGTGCGGCTCCATGCGGACGAAGTCGAGGGTCAGCCCCGGCCTGCCGACCTCGATCCGCCGCGGGCCTGCGTTGACGCGGTGGAACCGCGGCACGTGGACGATCTTCGTCCGGAGCGCGAGCGGGAACCGACGCCAGACGAACGGCGTCTCGACGACGACGGTGCGCCCGCCGGTCGCCCGGGCGCCGAGCTCCTCGGCGACGTGGCGCGGATCGCGGCACGTGAGACGCCACCGCTTCGGCGCGACCTGCACTGCGCGTGGGCAGAGCTCGGCCGCAGTCGGGAAGAGCGAGCGCTCGATCGACGGATCGTCGAGGCTCGTCACCGCGACGCGGATCGTCTTCGCCCCCGCCGCCGGGACGGCGATCAGCCCGGCCGCGGCGACCGCGCAGACTGTGCGCACGCGTCAGGCGAGCAGGCGGTAGAGCACGACCGTGTTCGTGAAGAACAGGATCGCCACGACGTTCGTGACCCGCGTCAGGTTGCGCTCCACGATGTGCGTCCCGCCCTGCGACTGCGGCGTGAAGCCCATGCCGCCGAGACCGGTGTCCCGGCCGGAGTGCATCAGGATCAGCCCGATCAACGAGATCGAGAGGAGGACGTGGATGACGGCGGCGACCTGGAGCATCGGCGAAGAGAGTAGCGAACCAGTTAGGCCTCCGCAGTGTCGGCGATCGCCTCCAGGAGCTCGGCGGCGATCCGGTCCTTCGTGACGTAGCCGGCGGCGCCGGCCTCGCGCGCCCTCGTGACGTCGGCGGGCGCGTCCGACCCGGTCAGCATCAGCACCTTCGTGCCCGGCAGCCGCTCCCGGATGTGCCCGGCGGCCTCGATCCCGTCCATGACCGGCATCGAGATGTCCATCAGCACCACGTGCGGCTTCTCCGCGAGCGCCATCCCGAGCGCCTCCTCGCCGTCCCGCGCCTGGCCGATGACCTCGAAGCGCTCGTCGGTCGCGAGGATCGCCTCCAGCGCGTCGGCGAAGAGGCTGTGGTCGTCTGCGATCAGGACGCGGACGCGGTTGGGCATCGGTGTGAGCGAATAGGGGGTTGGTACCCTGCGGGCGTGGACGGCGACGCCGCGCGCGAGCGTATTCAAAAGCTGCTCGTCACGGGCGACAACCGTCTCAAGCAGGGTGTGTCGGCGGAGAAGGCTCGCGAGAGCTACGAGCAGGCGCTCGAGGCCGCACGGGAGGCCGGACTCGAGGACTCGGTGCGCCCGCTCGTCGAGCTCAGGCTGGCCGACCTGCAGCGGCTCGCTCGAGAATCGCCTCGATCCGCTCCGCCTGACGCCTGACGTCGTGGGCCGCCGCGGCGGCTCGCGCGGCCTCGTTCGGGCGCGGAAGCCGCGCGGCCGCGTCGAGGGCCCGGGCGAGCTCGTCGACGTCCAGCGGGTCGACGAGCAGTCCGGCCTCGGGGGGCACGAACTCCGGGGGCCCGCCGATCCGGGTCGCGACGACGGTTCGGCCGGCGGCCATCCCTTCGAGGAGCGACTGGCCGAGCGGCTCGATCAGGCTGGGCTGGCAGAGGACGTGGTGCTGCGCCAGCAGCGTGGGCACCGCCTCGTACGGGATGACGCCGCGGAGCTCGACGCGCGCGCGGCCCCCGAGCTCGGCGCGCTTCGGGCCGCCACCCGCGAACGTGAGCGTCCCCCCGTCCAGCTGTGCGAACGCGTCGGCCAGGCGCACGACGTTCTTTCGGTCCGTCAGCGAGCCGAGGCAGAGAAACCGCGGCGGTCCGTCGGGCTCCTGCTCGGGGGGGCGGAACCGCTCGAGGTCGACGCCCATCGAGACGACCTCGGTCTTGCCCACCGCCTCCGGCAGCTTCGCCTCCAGCTCGGTGCGGAGGTAGTCGGAGACGCAGACGACCGTCGAGGCCGCGCGGACGACGCGCCTCGTCAGTGCCGCGACGCCACGAATCGCGCCGACGTTGCGAACGTCGCGGCCGTGCGCCGTGACGACGAGCGGCGCGTGGACGCGGGAGGCGATCAGCCCCGCCGGGACGAGGAAGTGCGCATAGACGACGTCGGGCTGACGGGCGGCGCGGACACGTCGGGCCAGCTCGAGGTAGCGCCTCTTGCCGCCGGAACGGGTGTCGATCACCGCGCGCTCGAGCTCGTGGCCGCGCGCGCCGAGCTCCTCCTCCATCCGGCGGACGAAGACGCCCAGGTCGGGGTCGCTCGGCCCAGGGTACATCTGCGAGACGAGCAGGATCCGCATCAGGCCGCAGGCCCGTGCGCCGCGCGGAGGGCGCCGCGCCTGTCACCGCGAGAGATGGTCGGGTCGATCGCGAGCAGGATCAGGTCGACCACGAGGTTGATCAGGATGATCGCAAGCCCGGTGACGAGCGTGATCCCGAGGATCACCGGCAGGTCGAACCCCGCGGCGCCGTTGAGCGCGGAGATGGTCGTGCGGCCGAGCCCCGGCAGCCCGAAGACCGTCTCGATGTACATCGCGATTCCGATCGCCATGCCGATGTCCATCCCGATCATGGTCACGATCGGCGAGATCGCGTTGCGGAGCGCGTGCCCGCGGACGACCTGGAGCTCGGAGGCGCCCTTCGCGCGCGCCGTCCGCACGTACGGCTCGTGCAGCACCTCGATCATCCGGTTGCGCACCATGCGCACGTAGAGCGCGACGAAGAAGAGCGCGAACGTCAGCCAGGGCAGGACGAGATGCGCGGACCAGTCGAGCGGGCCGCCGCAGGTGGGCACGTTGGCCGTGCTGGAGGTGAGGAACGCGGGGTTCGACAAGTCGGGCCCACTGCCCGTCAGCGGGCAGTAGCCGCTCGGCGGCGCGATGTGCCAGCGGTTGCCGACGAAGAGCTGCAGCAGCAGGCCGACGACGAGGGGGTGCGTCGAGATCGCGGCGATCGAGAACGCGACGGTCACCCGGTCGGCGACCGAGCGCGGGCGCGTCGCGACGAAGATCCCCAGCGGGATCGCGACGACCAGCAGCAGCAGCATCCCGCCGAGCACGAGCGACGCGGTCACGGCGGCTGCGTCGCGGACCATGGGGGCGACCGGAATCCCCTCGACCTGGCCGCCGAAGAAGCCGGCGCTCGCCCAGGAGAACCCGAAGTCGCCGTGCAGCGCCCGCCAGACGTACTTGCCGTACTGCACGTAGACCGGCCGGTCGACGCCCAGCGCGTGGTGCGCCTTCGCGAGCTGGTCGGGCGTCGCCTTCTGCACGTCGACGAGGAACCCGGCCGGGTCGGCCGGGATCTTGAAGTACATCGCGAACGTGATCACCGACAGGAGCCAGACGAGCACGACCGCGACCCCGAGCCGGCGGAGGGCGTAGCCGAACATCAGGTGCGCCTCGGATCGAGCGCTTCGCGCAGCCCTTCGCCGAACTGGTTGAGCGCAAAGACGGTGAGGAAGATCGCGATCGAGGGGACGAGGGTCAGCCACGGCTGGGTCGTCGCCGGGTTGTACGGGTTCGGGCTCAGGATCGAGCCCCACGTCTGCGCCAGCATCGAGCCCCAGCTCGCTGTCGGCAGCTTGATCCCCGCGTTCAGGAAGGTGACCCCGACCTCGATCATGATGTTGGTGGCGACGAGCAGCGTCCCGAAGACCAGGAGCGGCGGGATCACGTGCGGCAGAAGGTGCGTGCGCACGATGCGCGCGTCGCTCGCGCCGGTCATCTCGGACGCCTCGACGAACTCGCGGTGCCGGAGCGTCTGGATCTGCGTGCGGACGATTCGCGCCGGGTAGAACCACGTGAAGGCGGCGATCAGGAGGATCAGCTGCAGCACGCCCTCGTTCAGCAGGCCGTGCAGCGTCCACGAGTCGAGCCCGCCGCTGACGGTGCTGCCGATCAGGACGAGGAAGAGCAGCATCGGGAACGCCATCACGAGGTCGGTGAACCGCGACACGCCCGCGTCGATCGCTCCGCCGAAGAAGCCGGCCAGCGCTCCCATGACGAAGCCGATCGTCAGCGCCAGGAGCGCTGCGCCGATCGCCACCTCGAGCGAGACCCTTCCGCCGTAGAGGAGCCGCAGCGCCTCGTCACGGCCGAGGCGGCCGTCGGCGCCGAGCAGGAGGAGCGTCTTCTCCGTGCCCGCCGGCGGCGTCTTGTGCTCGATCGCGAGCGGATTGTCGTCCGCCAGGATGGGCGTGTCCCAGACCCGTGTCAGCGGTCCCGCCGGGCGGAGCGACGTGCTGACCGCGTACGGGAAGAAGTCGTTCGGGCCGTGGCCGATCGCCTGCTCGTAGAGCGGGGCGCCGGGGAAGACGGCGAAGAGCAGCGCGACGAGGAAGATCCCGCTCGCGAGCGCGACCCGGTCGCGGCGCAGCCGCCGCCAGGCGAGCGTCCAGTGGCCGGCCGGCCGGGCCGGGGCGATCCGCTCTGCCGCAACTGTGACTGTCATCTGGGAGTTGGCTCTCGGGACGGCTTGCAGGCGACCGTGCAGGCTGCGACGCAACAGGTTATCGGCGTGCCTGCCGCGGGTCCACCTGCGCGACGCGGACCTTCCGTACCTGGTCGCCGACCAGGTACGGAGGGGGCCCGGCTCTCAGGCCCGAGCGACCTGCCGGTCGTGCATGCCCCACTCCTCGCGCAGCACCTCGCTGATCTCGCCCACGGTGCAGCGCATGCGCAGCGCCTCGCGCATGGGCGGGAGCATGTTCTCCGTGCCGCGCGCCGCGTCGCGCACGCGCGCGAGCGCGGCCGACGCGTCCACCGCGTTGCGCTCCGCTCGAACGCGGGCGGTGCGCTCGAGCTGGCGCCGCTCCGCCTCCGGGTCGATCCGCTGCAGCTCGACCTCCGCCTCCTCGTCCTCGGCGTAGCGGTTCACGCCCACGATCACGCGCTCGCCCGACTCCACCTGCGCCTGCCAGCGGAACGCGGCGTCCTCGATCTCCCGCTGGACGAAGCCCTGCTCCACCGCCGCGACCGCGCCGCCCAGCTCGTCGATCCTCTCGATCAGCTCCCACGCCTCCGCCTCGAGCTCGTCGGTCAGCGCCTCGATGAAGTACGCGCCGCCAAGCGGGTCGGCCGTGTCCGTCGCGCCGCCCTCGGCCGCGAGGATCTGCTGCGTGCGGAGCGCGATCCGCGCCGACCGCTCCGTCGGGAGGGCGAGCGCCTCGTCGAAGGCGTTCGTATGGAGCGACTGCGCGCCGCCCGCGACCGCCGAGAGCGCCTGGATCGCGACCCGGACGATGTTGTTCTCCGGCTGCTGCGCCGTCAGCGTCGAGCCGCCCGTCTGCGCGTGGAAGCGCAGCGCCTGCGCCTTCGGGTTCGTGGCGCCGAACCGCTCCTTCATGATCCGCGCCCAGAGTCGGCGGGCGGCGCGGAACTTCGCGACCTCCTGGAAGAAGTGGTTGTGGGCGTTGAAGAAGAAGGAGAGCCGTTCGCCGAACGCGTCCGGCGAGAGCCCGGCGTCGACGGCGGCCTGGGCGTAGGCGATGCCGTTCGCGAGGGTGAAGGCGAGCTCCTGCACCGCGGTCGAGCCGGCCTCCCGGATGTGGTAGCCCGAGATCGAGATCGTGTTCCACCTCGGGATCCGCTCCGCGGCGTACGCGAAGAGGTCCGTCGTCAGCCGCATCGACGGCTTCGGCGGATAGATGTAGTTGCCGCGCGCGATGTACTCCTTGAGGATGTCGTTCTGGACCGTGCCGCGCAGCCGCTCGGCCGGCACGCCCTGTCCCTCCGCGACCAGCTCGTAGAGGAGCAGGAGGAGCGAGGCGGGAGCGTTGATCGTCATCGACGTCGACACCTCGCCCAGCGGGAGGCCGCCGAGCAGGAGCTCCATGTCGGCCAGGGAGTCGATCGCGACGCCGGTGCGCCCCACTTCGCCGAGCGCGCGCGGGTCGTCCGAGTCGTAGCCGAGCTGCGTCGGCAGGTCGAACGCGATCGAGAGCCCCGTCTGGCCGCGCTCGAGCAGGTACCGGTAGCGGGCGTTCGACTCCTCGGCCGACGCGAAGCCCGCGTACTGCCGGATCGTCCACGGCCGGCCGCGGTACATGTCCGGATAGGGCCCGCGCGTGAAGGGATACTCGCCCGGCAGCTCGCGCTCGGCGGGCGCGTCCTCGGCGGCGTAGACCGGCTTGACCTCGATGCCTGACTCGGTCTCGCGGCCGTCCCCTTTGATCGCCATCCCGAGAAGTATGCTCGCCGGATGGGCGGGCCGGCGGCCACGCCGGCTCCCGCGGCCGGCGCGTAACCTCCCTCGCATGAGCGTACGGGTGAGGCTCTTCGCCGGCCTCCGCGAGCGGGCCGGCTGGTCGGAGCGTGAGATCGACGCGGCGCGGGTCGGCGACGTCTGGGAGGCGCTCGACCTGGGCGAGGAGCCGCCCGGCCTGCTCTATGCCGTCAACCGGGAGTACGCCGAACGGACGATGTCCCTTTCGGACGGGGACGAGGTGGCCCTCATCCCTCCGGTCAGCGGCGGTGCGTTCCGCCTTTCGAACGAGCCCCTTTCGGTCGAGGCCGCAATCGCCGAGGTACGGGACGACCGCGCGGGCGCGATCGCGACGTTCAGCGGCACGACGCGGGTCGAGTCGCGCGGCAGGACGGTGCAGCGGCTCGACTACGAGGCCTACGAGGGCATGGCCGAGAAGGTCATGGCCGAGGTAGCCGATGAACTGAAGGCGAAGCACGAGATCCTCGAGATCGCCATCCACCACCGGATCGGGCGCGTCGCGATCGGCGAGACGTCGGTCGTGATCGCCGTCTCCGCCGCGCATCGTGCAGCCGCCCTCGCCGCCTGCCACGAGGCGATCGACACGCTGAAGGAGCGCGTCCCGCTCTGGAAGAAAGAGGTGTACGACGGCGGCGAAGAATGGATCGGACGGGGGTCGTAGAAACCGGCAAGGCGGGTACCCTGAGTCAATGAGCCAGGATCCGAGCAAGACCTACCGCGAGCTCTGGGGCGAGGACAAGCCCCAGCAGGACGTCGAGCCCCTCTGGGCGCCCGCGCCCGTGCCCGACCCGTACGAGCCTCGCCAGTACGACCCGATCCAGCCGAGCGGGGCGAACTGGCGCGGGATCCTGAGCCGGATCTGGGCGCCCGTCGCCGCGATCGGCGCCTTCCTCGCGAAGTTCGGCGCCGTCCTCTTCAAGCTCAAGTTCTTCACCGTCGCCGGCACGATGCTCGTCTCGGTCGGCGCGTACGCGCTGCTCGGCGGCTGGTGGTTCGGCATCGGGCTCGTCGTGCTGATCTTCATCCACGAGATGGGCCACGTCCTCGAGCTCCGGCGCCAGGGCGTCCCGGCCTCGGCGCCGCTCTTCATTCCCTTCATGGGCGCCGTCGTGGGCATGAAGGAGATGCCCCACAACGCCTGGAAGGAGGCGCAGGTCGCGCTCGCCGGGCCGATCCTCGGCACCCTCGGGGCGGCGGCCGTCTGGGCCTACGGCTCGTACACCGACTCGAACTTCTGGCGCGCGATGGCGTTCGTCGGCTTCTTCATCAACCTCTTCAACCTGCTCCCGATCGTGCCGCTCGACGGCGGGCGTGCGGTGGCCGCGCTGCACCCGGCGATCTGGGCGGTCGGGCTCGCGGGCCTCGTCGTGCTGGCGTTCTACCGGCCGAGCCCGATTCTCCCGATCATCATCATCTTCGGCGCCATGGAGCTCTGGCGGCGCTGGCAGACGCGCAACTTCCCGGAGTTCCAGAACTACTACAAGGTCGAGTGGTGGCAGCGCGCCGTCGTCCTCGTCGGTCTACGTCGGCCTGGCCGTCGTGCTCGTGCTCGGCATGCACGCCACGCACGTTCCGCGCAACTTCTGATGGCAACCGACCGGCGGATCCTCGCCTCCGAGCAGGAGGCGCTCGAGGAGGATCTCGCGATGATCACGGCCGAGTTCCGCGAGGGGTTCGAGGCCGTCGCGAGGATCCAGATGCCGGCCGTGACGATGTTCGGGTCGGCGCGGGTCGGCGAGGAGCACCCGGCCTACGGAGCCGCGCGCGAGACCGGCCGCCTCTTCGCCGAGGCGGGGTGGGCGGTCGTCACCGGCGGCGGACCCGGCGTGATGGAGGCGGCGAACCGCGGCGCGCAGGAGGGCGGCGGCCAGTCGGTCGGCTTCAACATCGAGCTCCCGCACGAGCAGGAGCCGAACCCGTACCTCGACGTCGCGTACACCTTCCGGCACTTCTACGCGCGCAAGGTGTGCTTCGTCAGGCCGGCCGAGGGCTTCGTCATCTTCCCCGGCGGCTTCGGCACGCTCGACGAGCTCTTCGAGTCGCTGACGCTGATCCAGACGGGCAAGGTGCTGCACTTCCCCGTCGTGCTCGTGGACACGGAGTTCTGGGGCGACATGCTCGGCTGGGTGAAGGACGAGCTCCTGAGCAACGCGCTCATCGCCCCCGACGACGTGCAGCTCCTCCACGCGACGAACGATCCGCGCGAGGCCGTCGGGATCGTGCTCGACTCGTACGGGCGCGCCCGGGCCGCCGCGGAGCCCGAGGTCGCTACGTCGAGGGAATGACGTAGTACGGGCCGGGCGGCGTCACGCCCGGACCGTAGACCGTGGTCGGCCCCTCCGGGATGTAGCGCGACGCGAAGGCGCCGTTGTGGATCAACTTCCCGTGCCGGTCGTAGACCCGGCGCGTGACGGTGACGTCGAAGCCCGAGGCGCCGGAGCCGCTGACGACCTTCACGGAGCCGCGCGGCGCGGCCGGGTCGATCGCGTAGGTCATCGCCGGCGCCTTCCAGTTCGTCTTCTCGCTCGTCTCGGAGACGACCCTCCGTCCCTCGGGGGTCCCGTAGAAGGTGAACGTGAGCGTCGCGCTCGTGTACGAGGCCTTGATCAGGAGGCCGTGCTTCAGGTCGTTGCGGAAGACGAAGTCCGGGCCGCCCCACGAGACCGTCGCGTCGCGTCCCAGCGGGTAGTGCGAGATGTAGAGCGAGTGGTTGTGCCGCTCGACGATCGGCAGGCCGAGCTCGAAGGCGTTGTTGAAGAGCGTCGTCGCCGTCTGGCAGACGCCACCGCCGATCGACGGCAGCACGAGCGAGCCGACGATCATCTGGCCCTCGAGGAAGCCGCGCTCGGGCGTGCGCTCGCCGACGACCCTGTTGAAGCTGAAGGTCTCGCCGGGCGCGATCACCGTGCCGTCGATGAAGTCGGCCATCAGCTGGACGTTGTGGATCCTGTTGGACGACGAGACGCCCATGTCCGTCGTGAACGAGGACAGCTTGCGCACGATCCCGAGCGCCTGCGCCTCGGCGGTGGTGCGCTCGGCCGGGACGGCGTTCAGCGTCACCTCGGCGTCGCGGCGCGAGCCGAGCGCGGCCGCCGTCATCTGCGCGACGAGCGCCTCGCGGTCGATGTCCCGTCCGTCACGGGAGGGGACGACGCGGACCGAGTCGCCGGTGACCGCGAACTGTGCATTGCGGGCGCGGACGCGCCAGCGCTTCACCGACGGCTCGGCCGCCTTGGCGAGGCGCTGCGGATCGAAGGTCACCGCAAGCGCGCCTCGCTTCGGCTCGAAGCGAAGCAGCCGCGCGATCCGGTCCGGCGCCAGCGAGCCGACCGGCTCCCAGCCGTAGGTCAGCCGCACCGGGGCGGAAACCGCGAGGCGCGCACGCTCCTCGGCGAGCGACGCGTCGGCGTCGGTGACCGCCGGGTCGGCGGGATGGAACGCGGCGCGGATGCTCGTCTCCTTGCCGACGGCCGCCTGCAGCGCCGCGATCAGCCCGGCGCGGTCGAGCGCGACGCCGGCGCGGCCGGGCTTCGCGACCGGCTCGAGACCGATCATCTCGACGCGCGCGTTCACGGCCGGACGGCCGAAGCGCTCCACCCGCGCGAGCAGCTTCGCCGCCGCACGCTCGCGCACCTTGAACCGTGGCGCCACGTCCTCCCCCGCCCGGGGGTCGACGAGGTCGACCGCCTCGCCCACGCCGCCTCGGCCGGCCGCGAGCGCGGCCGCCGTCGTCCGCGGAACGTCCACCCGCAGAACGGCCGCCGGCACCACCTCCACCGCGCTGCCCCGTGCGTGGATCGTCACGGGGCGCACCAGCGCCCTGCGAACCTCGATCCACGCCGCCTTCGAGACCTCGGCGCGGCTCATCCCGCCCACGTCTGCGCCGACGATTCGCACGCCGGGCATCGCCTCGGCGCGGTACTGGAGCGCGCGCAGGCCGACCGCGCCGCCGAACACGGCGAGCGCCAGGAGCGAGACGAGCACGACGCGCCCCCTGAGCGGTCGAACCATCCTGGCGGCGAAAGCCGTCATACGGACACCGTAGCCAGTGGGCCTGTCGGCTAACCCTCTAGAGCGTGCGGCGACGGAAGCACGAGCTGGAACCGCGCGCCGTGCGGGCTCGCGTCCTCGTAGAAGAGCTGTCCGCCGTGGGCGTGCGCGTACGACCGCGCGATCGAGAGGCCGAGGCCGGTGCCTGTCCGCGACGCGTCGCCCGGTGCACGGCTGAACCGCTCGAAGAGCTTCGGCACGAAGCCCGGCGCCACGCCGGCGCCGCGATCCTCGACCGAGACGCGCAGGTGGCGGTCGAGCTGCACCGCGCGCACCTGCACCGGCGGCGAGCCGTAGCGGATCGCGTTCGTGACGAGGTTGGAGACGATCCGGTCGAATGCGCCGGCGTCGACCAGCGCCGTCAGCTCGTGCGGCACGTCGATCGACACCGCTGACTCGCCGTCACCCGCGACGGTGCGGACGATCTCCTCGATGCGGCTCCGGATCGGCAGCCGCTCGCGGCAGAGGGGGACGGCCTTCGCCTCGAGGCGCGACAGGTCGAGCAGCTCGTCGATGAGGAGCGTCAGCCGCTCCGTGTGCGCCGCCAGCGCGTCGTGCAGGCTGCTCAGCTGGTCGTGCGGCAGCTCGCCGGCGCGCGCCTGCACCGTCTTCGCGATCCCGTGGATCACGGCCGCGGGCGCGCGCAGCTCGTGCGAGGCAAGCGCGATGAACTGGCCTTCGAGATCGCTCAGCCGCTCGAGCTCGTCGCGCTCGAGCGCGCGCTGCAGGAAGCCCGCGGTCACCGCGCCGCAGGCGGCGAGCAGCTCCCACTCGGCCCCGCCCGGCTCCTCGCACGAGGCCTCCAGGAAGCCGATCGGCCGCGCTGCCTGAAGCGGGACCACGAGCGTCCCGTCTTCCCACACCGGCTCTCGGCGCTCGAGCGCCTCGGCGAAGCGCCCCGCCAGCGATGCGACGGGCCGCTCGTCTCCGAACGTGACGATCTCGTGGCGCTCGGGCACGTAGCGGTACGCCGTGAGGTGTTCGAGCCCGAACGTCTCGGCGATGGATCCGCACAGCCTCCCGACGACGCTCTCCGCGTCCGCAGTCCCGGCCGAGGCTGCGCGGGCGAGGCTCGTCAGCGCGTGCAGCTCGGCATTCATGACCGTCGCCCATCGGACTGCTCGCGGTGCCTACGGATCGAAACCACGTCCCGCACCGTCTACAAGACGTGCTCGCGGGCGGACTTCTTGCATCGCTTCCTATCCTTTGCGCGTGGAGCTTCGCGACCTTCCCTCCGTCGACGAGCTCGTGCGTGAGCAGGACGCCCCGCACGCGCTCGCGGTCGAGGCCGCGCGGGCGGTGCTCGGCCGCGCGCGCGTCGCGATCCGCGCGGGCCGCGAGCCCGGCGACCTCGTCGCGGAGCTGCGCGAGGAGCTCGACTCGGCCGGACGCCCGTCGCTGCGCCGCGTGCTGAACGCGACCGGCGTCGTCATCCACACGAATCTCGGTCGGGCGCCGCTCGCGGACGCCGCGCTCCGTCAGGTCGCGGAGGCGGGCGGCGGCTACTCCAATCTCGAGTACGACCTTCCGTCGGGCGGCCGCGGCTCGCGCCAGACACACGTCTCGGCGGTGCTCCATCGCCTCACCGGCGCGGAGGCCGCGCTCGTCGTCAACAACAACGCAGCCGCCGTGATGCTCGCACTGGCGGCGCTGGCGGAGGGCCGCGAGGTGCTCGTCTCGCGAGGCGAGCTGATCGAGATCGGCGACGGCTTCCGGATCCCCGACGTGCTCGCGCGCTCGGGCGCGCGCCTCGTCGAGGTCGGCTCGACGAACCGGACCCGCGCCGCAGACTACGAGCGCGCGATCGGGCCGGAGACCGCCCTCCTGCTGCGCGTGCACCAGTCGAACTTCCGCGTCGTCGGCTTCACCGAGCAGCCGCCGCTCGCCGAGCTCGCCGAGGTGGCGCGCAGGCACGGGCTGCCGCTGGTGGACGATCTCGGCTCGGGCGCCTTCGACTCCTTCGAGGGCGAGCCGTCCGCGCGCGAGGCGCTGGCCGCCGGCGCCGACCTCGTCTGCTTCTCCGGCGACAAGCTGCTCGGCGGCCCGCAGGCGGGGGTCGTCGTCGGCCGCGCCGACCTCGTCGAGCGGCTGCGCCGGCATCCGCTCCAGCGGGCGCTCCGCGCCGACAAGCTCACGATCGCGGCGCTGGCGGGAACGCTCGCGCTCTACCTCGACCCGGAGCGGGCGCGGCGCGAGATCCCCGTGCTGCGGATGCTGATGGAGGACGTCGAGGCCGTGCGCGCGCGGGCCGAGCGGCTCGCGGCCGCCGTCGGCGGCGAGGTCGAGGAGACGGTCGGCCGCGTCGGGGGCGGCGCGCTGCCGCTGGCCGAGCTGTCGTCGTTCGCCTGCGCGGTCGAGGAACGCCTCGCCGAGCCGCTCCGGCTCGGCGAGCCGCCCGTGATCGGCGTGCTGCGGGACGGGCGCCTGCTGCTCGACTGCCGCACGCTCACCGACGCCGAGGCGGACGACGTCGCGGAGGCCGTGCGCCGTTGCCGCTGACCGTCGGCACGGCCGGCCACATCGACCACGGCAAGACGTGGCTCGTCCGCGCCCTGACGGGCAAGGACACCGACCGGCTCCCCGAGGAGCACCGGCGCGGGATCTCGATCGACCTCGGCTACGCACCGCTCGAGCTGCCGGACGGGCGGCGGCTCTCGCTCGTCGACGTCCCGGGGCACGAGCGCTTCGTCCGCAACATGGTCGCGGGCGCCTCGGGGATCGACCTCTTCCTGCTGGTGATCGACGCAGGCGAGGGAGCGCGGCCGCAGACGCACGAGCACCTGGCGATCCTGCGCCTGCTCGGGATCGAGCAGGGCGTGGTCGCGGTGACCAAGGCCGACGCCGTCGACGAGGAGACGCTCGCGCTGGCGCTCGACGAGGCGCGCTCGCTCGTGCCCGCGAGCGAGGTCGTCGCAGTCTCGGCGAAGACGGGCGCCGGCCTCGACGAGCTTCTCGCCGCACTCGCGCGCGCTGCAGACCGGACAGAGCACCACGAGCGTTTCGAGTCCACGCGCCTCTGGGTCGACCGCGTCTTCACGTTGCGGGGGATCGGGACGATCGCAACCGGCACGCTCTGGTCGGGCTCGATCGGCGCCGGCGACGTGCTCCGCGTCGAGCCGGCCGGGCGGGAGGTGCGCGTGCGTTCGGTGCAGGTGCACGACGAGACGGTCGAGCGCGCCGAGGCCGGTCAGCGGGTGGCCGTCAACCTCGCCTCGGTCGACCGGGCCCAGCTCCGCCGCGGAGACGTCCTCGTGGAGCCCGGGCACTTTCCCGTCAGCTTCCGGCTCGACGTCGCGCTCGAGGAGCTCGAGCAGATCCCGCCCGCCGTGAAGGTGCACCTCGGCACGGCGGACGTCGCGGCGCGCTTGGCGCGCTCCGGAAGGTACGCGCAGCTCCGGCTCGCGCGACCCGTCGTCGCCGCGCGCGGCGACCGCGTCATCCTGCGCGGGGAGACGACCCTCGGCGGCGGGCTCGTGCTCGACCCGGCGCCGCCGCGCGGGCTCGACGAGTCGCGGCTCGAGCTCCTCGAGCGCGGCGACCCGGCGTCGATCGTGCGCGCGCTCGTGCGGGAGCCGGTGACCGGCCCCTCGCTGCAGGCACGCGGGCTGCTCGCGCCGGCCGAGCTCGCCGCCGGTCTCGCGACGATGCCGAGCGCCGGGGACTTCCACTTCTCCGAGGAGTGGCTCGCCGAGCTGCGGCAGCGCGTGCGCGAACGCCTCGCGGAGCAGCTTCGGCGCTCGCCCCTCGACCCCGGCGTCCCGCTCGGGGAGCTTCTCCCGGCCGAGCCGTGGGCGCCGTACGTCCTCAACCTGCTCGAGGTCGAACGCCGTGGCGGCAAGGCGTATCTCCCCGGCGCGGCCGCCTCGCTCGACGGGCGCGAGCAGGCGGCGTCGCGCCTCGAGGCGCGAGCTCGCGGACGGACGGCGTCGTGAAGGTCGACGACCGCGAGCTGGCCGGGTTCCTCGAGTCGGCCGGCCGCCTGAGGCGGCTCGGCGACGGCCATCGCCGTCTCGCCGGCAGCTCTACGACCGCGGCGTCGAGGCGATCCGCGGCCTGACGCCGATCACCATCGCCTCGTTTCGCGACGCGCTCGGCATCTCGCGCAAGCACGCGCAGCTGCTGCTCGAGCGCTACGACGCAGACGGACTGACGCGCCGCGTCGGCGACGAGCGCGTCCTCCGCCGCGCCGGGCGGGCGAGCTGAGCGCTAAGCAAGCTCCGTGGCGTGTCCCGGGTCGGTGGGCGAGTTGACCGCCTTGTCCCCGCTCCACCCGTTAGAGCGGCCTCGACTCCGGGAGCGCCGCCACGTGATGGGCGGAGCATGCACTCCACCGGCCCGCGGCGCGCCGTCCGTCCGTGCAGGAATCGAAACCCCATACCTTCGGCTAGGGGTGACTTGACTCGATCTGGGCGCCGATGCGCCGATAGAGATCCCATGTCCGACTTCCTCCACGAGATCAACGTTCTCCGGACCACGCTGAGCCTCGAGTGCATCGAGTGCGGCATCGTCTGGTGGGATCCCGCCGAGCGCTGGCGGCTGTACACCACGGACGACGAGCCCGCCGAGCTCGGGCTCTTCTGCCCGGACTGCGCTCACCGCGAGTTCGACTGAGACGCCAGAGAGAAGCTGTCGGGCCGCCGCGTCCGGCGGCCCGTCCAGCGATCTTGAGCTCCGTCCCCGCGTTCGCGGCCCGAGGGAACTCGGAGGCCCCAGAGCTTCCGGCCTTCCCTTTGCGGATTAGGGACCCGGCGAGTAGCTCTGCCCTCGGGAACACTCTGGCCCACCCCGGCCCGGCGTGCCTCCCCCGCGTGAGTGATTCTGACCGTCCTGTCGCGGGACAGCTCGACGCGGTCGTGCACGATCGAGAGCGGAGGCCCGGTTGGGCCCCCGCTCTCGATCGCCTTCAGCTCGCCGCCGAGCCGGGATCGCTCAGAAGCCGAGCACCGCCGTCCGGCCGGGGAGGAGCGAGCCGGGGTAGTACTCAGCGTCGCTCAGATCGCGCTGGAAGAGCGTCACGCGAAGGAGCTGCCGCCCAGCCGGCCGACCTTTCTGGAGCATGAGCGCTCCGCTGAGGGACTTGCCGGCCGGGATGCCGGCCGGGAACACGCAGTACCAGATGTGCGTGCCCTTGCCGTTGCAGTAGCTGCCTGCGAACGGGCGCTGTCCGACCCACTTCAGCTTGGCCGAAAAGTCGAACCGTGCGATGAGGACCTCCGGCTCTGCGCATGCGAGCCCAAGCCGGAGCTGCTTGCCGTGCACCGCGCTGACGATCGAGGTCTTGCAGGGCACGCCGACGTCGGGCACCGGAAAGGCCGGCGTTGCCGACGGAGCCTGCGGGTCCTCGGGCGCGGGCCTGGCGCTCGCCACCGCGGCCAAGCCGGCGACGAGGACGCCGGTGACGACGACCAGGGCGATCGAGCGGACTAGAGACTTCATTTGGATCCTTCCTTCGTGCACCTCTGACAGCCCGATGCGGTCGATGGTGCTCGAACCAGCCTGCGAGGCCCCGGCTCAGCATCGCTTAACGCTCGGTAAATGCCCGGCACGCGCCGCGGCACCTCTCTGCCTCCGCGCCCGGCGCAGCCAGGAGGGACATCGACCCTTCGACGTCGGTGAAGAGGAGGCTGACCGTTCCCTCGGCAGCGAGCCCATCCGCGGAACGATCTCGCTGCGCCCCGCCGCGGGCAAGCGACTCAGAAGGCCGAGCTGTCTGCCTCGAGCACGCGCTGGATCAGGGCGTCCCTCCGCGCGATCAGCTCTGCCCGCAGGTTGGCCCAGCGAAGCTCGTACTCGTCAAGCAGCCCCGACTGCAGGCTCGCCCTCTCCCGCTCCAGGTCGCGGGAGAGACCATCGAGCGGGAGCTTCGCCACCTGGCCGAGGAGACGAAGGACCTGGGCGTTGCGGCTAGACAGATCGGTCGTCCCCTCCATCGCGTAGAAGCCGGTGATCGCGTCGGAGAGCGAGCGCCAGTCGGCGACGAGCGAGGTGTCTGGAAAGTACGTACGCAGGCGCGATCCGATCACGGCACTGTCGACCTCCCACTGCTGATACCGGTTGTTCAGCTCGTCGATCTGAGCCTGGTGTTCTGCGAATTCCTTCGGCGTCGGCGGATCGACGTCAGTAGCGCGGGTGGTTAGCTCCACGGATTGAACGGCCATGATGAAGGCGGTCGTCTTCTCGGTCAGGTCGCTCGCGAGCTGCGCCTTGAGCTCGACCTCCTTCTCGTGGTTCTGCCAGCCTCGGGTGAGCGAAGGGATCAGGTAGCTGGAGCACGCGGCTCCGATCAGCAAGAGGAGCAGCGGATGCGAAAGCGATCCTGTTGCTCGCCTCCAGAAATGCCGCTCCCCGAGCCTACTCTCGACCTCAGCCTCGTCGGCGTCGCCCAACGCAGACCTCCTGCTCCGACGGCTTCCGTCGATGATCCCGCTGCATCTCGGTGGGGTCAACACGGGGCTGACGTGGGTAGTCGCTCGCGGCTCCTCGAGCGCCTTCCGGTTGAATACGCACCCCTGGAGGGGCATGGGCCCGGTGGCCCAGCCGGTCTTCAAAACCGGTGCGGTCGTGTAGCCCACGGCTCGGTAGGTTCGACTCCTGCGCCCCTCCGTGAAGCAGAATGGAGTGCCCCCGTTTTCGTGGACACCTGAGCGCTTGGTCGGCACAGTCCGATCTGGCGAGGAGGATGTCCGGCCATGCCAAGAGGATCGAACTTCCAGAGGCGGTACCCGCCGGAGTTTCGGCGTGAGGCTGTTGAGCTGTATCGGCGGTCTGGGCGGCCGCTGAGAGAGATCGCGGTTGATCTCGGCGTCTCGACCGAGACGCTGGGATCTGGTCGCGCCAGGCGGCCGTCGATGCTGGTCAGCGTGAGGGGCTGACCAGCGAGGAGCGCAAGGAGCTGCGTGAGCTGCGTCGCCAGGTGCGGGTGCTCGAGCAGGAGCGTGAGGTCTTGAAAAGAGCCGCGGTCTTCTTCGCGCGGGAGAGCGAGACGCGGTGAGCTTGTTTCGGTTCATCGTGGCGGAGAAGGCCAACTACCCTGTCTCGCTGTTGTGCCGGATGTTGGGTGTGTCCCGCTCCGGCTTCCATGCCTGGGAGCGGCGGCCGCTCTGCGACCCCGACCTCGCCGATGCGTGGCTGCTGGAGCGGATCGGGGAGATCCACCGCGAGAGCCGCCAGACCTACGGCGCCCGACGGGTTCATGCGGCGCTCGCTCATCGAGGCGTCCGGGTCGGGCGCAAACGGGTTGAGCGGTTGATGCGTCTGCGTGGGCTCTCCGGACTGGTGCCGAAGCGTTACCGCCGCACGACGCTCCGGGTGCCTGGCGTCCGCGTCGCCGACGACCTCGTCGACCGCGACTTCGCGCCGGCGGCGGCGAACGAGCTCTGGTGAGCCGACATCAAGTACGTCCGCAGCTGGCAAGGCTGGCTCTACCTCGCCGCGGTCATGGACTGCTATTCCCGCCGGATCGTCGGCTGGTCGATGCGACCCGACCTGGCAGCCGAGCTCGTTGACGCGCTCGAGATGGCGATCACGCGTCGACGACCGAAGCCGGGGCTGGTCCATCACATGCTGCTGGTTCCGCGGGGCCTTCGCCCCGCTACCTCGTCACCGACCGCCCGTCGACGCTCAGCGCGAGCGCCGAGGCCGCGTCGACGTAGCGCCTGTCGTACTCCGCGATTGCGTCTACGATCGCTTCGATGCTGTCGGCGCCCGCGGTGCGGAATGTGGCGAGGGCGAGCAGGCAGCAGGCGCCGTCGAGCAACTCGCGCCGCGGCCAGTTGCCGTCCTCGGCGAGTGAGCGGCAGAGGTCGCGGGCGACAGTATCCGGCTGGCTTAGGTCAAGGGGGTCGAGCAAATCCGGATCGGAGACGAGCTCGGTGCACATGCGGTCGACGAAGCGCCGCGTCCGCTTCCGCTCGATTGTCGCGATCCGCCCTTCGACGAAACGCTTGTCCTCGTCGTTTGTGAAGAGCGGATAGAGAAGCTCGCGGATGATGTCGGGCTCGCCGAGCTTCAAGAGCACCTCGAACGCCTTGACGGTTGCGGCCACTCCCGCCTCGCCGTCGGTCTCGAGCGCGCGGTTCACGGCGTCCGCCATGATCGCGCTCAGCCTGGGGCGCAGAGGCTCGGGTGCCTCGGAGCAAGCCGACACGATCTCGGTGAGCGCGTTGACGACGTCGAGCCGCGTCTTGATCTGCGTCACGCATTCGCAGAGCTCGTGCAAGAGCCGCTCGGCATGGTCCGCCGCGTGCTCGCCGAGTCGGACGACCGCGATTGCGATCACGCGCACCTCCGCGACCTCTTGGAAGGCCGCGGAGCCGGGCTCGCCCATGATGTCGCCGACCATCTTCATGAACGCCAGCAGCTCAGGCGAGGCCGGCTTCGCCCCGCTGCGGATCGTCTCGCGGAGCTGCTCGATCTGCCGCTGGAGCATTTCAGCCGCGCCGTCGGGATCGACAAGGGCGCGCACGAGCGCGAGCCCGCGGTCGACCGTGCCGCGGGCGACTTCGGGGCCGAGCCGCGCCGCCGCCGCCGACGCTCGTTCGTCGATCGTGGCGAGGGCCTCGTGCCCGAGCGAAGCCGCCGCCCGCGGCGCCGCGTCGAGGACGGCTTCGAGCGTCTTCACGGCGCGACCGTCTGCCGGCTCCTGCTCGGCCCGGTCGAGCAGATCGAAGAAGAGCGTCGAGTCGCCGTCGATGCTGGCACGCGCAGCGGCGAGCGTTGCCACGCCGTCCTCAAACATGAAGTCGCGCCCGCCGACGCCGTAGAGCCACCCGCGTCGCACCTGCTCGCAAAGCGTGAGCGCGATCTCCGCGTGCGTCTCGGCGAGGACCGCCGCCGCCTGCGTCGCCTGCCGGAGCGCTTGGTGGTAGAGCGGCCGGCCCGCCCCGGTCCGGACGAGCTCGGTGAGCGCGGCGGCGTAGTCGGCGGTGCTCGGCGAGTCCGTGGCTATGGCCTCTTCGATCAGTATGCGTAGCGCACTCGCCGCGCTCGAGATCCACTTCGTGCGCGTGAGGAGCCCCACTGCATCGGCGAAGCGGCCCTCCTCGTGGCAGCCGGCGGCCGCGAGCGTGAGGAGGTTGTCTGTGTCGCCTTCCGGCAGCTCGCCGAGCGAGCGCCGCGTCGCCCGCTCGATCAGCTGCGAACCGGCAGCGACGTCGTCGCGGAGCAGCGTGCTTCCCAAGGCGGCCCATCGGTCCGCTGCGTCGTCGTCGTCGACGATCAACCCGCCGAGCCGATCGAGGACGGCGGACACCTGTGCGCCGCGCGGCGCCTTGAGCCGGTCGACGGCCGCGAGCGCCTCGTCGATGTTCGAGCCGTCGGGTGGAAAGCGATCGAGCAACTGCAGCGCGACGTCGATCGCGTCGGCCGCGATCGCCTTCGGGATAAACGGCGGCGGGAACCTCTGCGCGTCGATCGTCGCGACGACAGGCTCCAGCATCATGCGCCAGCGGGGGTCGGGCGGCGCCGGGACGTGCTCGAGCACATCAAGGAGCATCCTCGCGACCTCGACTGGCTCCTCGACGGCGCGCGGCGCGGCGCCGTCGAGCAGTTCCCCCGCGCTCTCGTCGCTGCCGGCCTCGATTAGGCCGACGGCGACGGAGCCAGTAGCCGATCCGTCCAGCGCTGGCTGTGCGAGACAGCGCGCCCCGAGCGCGTCGAGCGGCTCCGTTCTTCCCAGCGAACGCAGCGCTCGCGCGAGGGCGGTCGCCGGCGACGCGCCGAGGGAGGAAGCCTCGAACAGGCCGTTGTCGCGCAGGAGGGCATCGACGAGACGCGCGGCTTCGTCCGGATCGAGGGCGTTCAGCGCTGGAAGGAGCCGGGCCTGGGCCGTCAGCCGGTCTGGCGCGTAGTCGATCGCATCGAGCGCCGCGAGACCGTGGCGGACCGACGGCTCGGCGTCGCCGCCCAGCGCGCCCGCGGCGGCGGCTACGGCCCCGTGGACGTACGCGCGGGTGGCGGGGTCGACGACCGCCTCAGCCGCACGCTGCACCTGCTCAAGCAGGCGGCCGGTCGCGTCCGCCGGCAGCCGGCCGAGCACGAGGACGTCGCAGACCGCCTCAAAGCGCTCGCGCTGCGTGGCCGAGGCCCTGATCAGCGGGAGCATCCCGACCGCGGCGCTCAGCGTCTCAGCCGCGGCCGTGAGACGAGTCGAGTCGCCAAGCTCGTCGCGGAGTAGCTCGCATGCGATGGCGACCAGCTGCTCCGCGGCATGACCCCTCTCGGCGGGAAGCGTGCGGGCGATCGAGATCACCCGCTCCACCTCGCCGAGCCGGACCCAGGCGACCAGGAGCGACGTCGGCAGCTCCCGCATCAGCTCGCGCGCCGTCTGTCGCGCGACAGAGAGCGCCGCCACGGCCGCCGGGTCCGGAGCGTTGCGCTGCACGGCTGAGCGCACCGCGGTCGTGAAGTCGTCGACGAGCGGGCCGTACGAGCCGAAGCGCGTCCAGCTCGCTTGGATCCACGTCGCGTCGAGGAGCTCGGCGAGCCGCTCGGGGCCGTAGACCTCGTCGACGTGCTGCGCCGCGTTAAGGAGGGCGTAGTCGCCGCGCACAGGGCCGAGGCAGTAGTCCGCGACCCGCCGCTGGTAGACCTCGGCTTCATCGTCGAGCAGCGCCTGGACGAAGTCGCGGATCCGCGAGTGCGACAGCCAGTAGCCGCGTCGCGCGTCACCGCTGAGGTAGCTGCGCGCACGGTCGAGCAGGAAGTCGATATTCGTGCCGCGGAGACTGTCGTCGGGCGCGATCGAGATCAGCTCGTCGCGCGCGAGCGAGCCGTTCGCGATCGCGAGTGTCCCCATCAGATCCGTGAACTGTTGCTCGCCGCACTCCTCGACGCCGCGCTGCCACCAGCGCCGGAGGTACTCGCTGTGCGTCTGGGGCACGTCGCGGAGGCCCACAACGTCGCCGTGCGCCGCGGCCAGCTCGACGATGAGGTCGTGCACGTAGAAGGGATCGCCTTCGGAGACGTCTGCGATCAAGGCGGTCGCCGCCTCGGCGGCCGAGGCGGGCACGTTCCCGGCTTGGGCGACGGCGTCGGCGATCTCGTCGCGCTCGAGCCGGCCGAGCTCGATAATCTCGTCCTCGCGGAGCTCCAGCCCGACCTGCGCCGGCCACGCCGTACCGGCGATCTCCCGCGCGGAGAAGACGAGGCGCGTCGCGGGCGGAAGCTCGCGCGGGAAGAGGTCGGGCCGCATGTCGCAGCTGCCCACCGCCTCGTCGAGCCCGTCGAGGACGACCATCACGCCGCGCTCGGTCGGCGCGGGCAGCGTCAGCAGATCGGCGTAAAGCAGCCGGAGGTCGCGTTCCTGCTGCGGCAGCTGGCCGCCGAGGCCGTGGACTGCGAGCAGCTGCTCGGAGAGGCTCTGGAGGACAGACACCCCCGGTTCGTCGCGGCTGATGAAGTGGAAGACGAGCGGGTGGCCGCGCGCGTCGAGCTCCACGATCCAGCGAGCGAGCAGCGCCGTCTTTCCGAAGCCGGCGGGGCCGGTCACGAAGAGGTACGGACGTACGCCGTTCTCGACGTGCTCCGCGAGTCGGCGGAGCTCGTCTGCGCGGCCGCCGGTCCGGGTCGCTCCCGCGAGCAACTCGGAGAAGTACCGCCGTGTCCGGGGAGAGGCCGGTCGCGCGCCCTCGCCGATGAGGCCGATCCCGAAGTCGCGCGCGAGTGCATCCAAGGGGCCGTCGGCCACTTCGGCGCGGTTCCGCTCCAGCAGCTCGGGCGCGCCGCTGAGCACGTCGTCAATGTGGATGACGTAGGCGAGCTCGGCGCCCTCGACCGCGCGGAACATGCCGACGACGCGCCGCAACTCGGGATCGTAGACAGGCCCGCCGCTGATCCCCTGCTGGAGGCCGATGGAGCCGACGAAATTCGCGACGCGCCCGACACGGAAGTCCGGCGGCAGCACGTTCCACGCCGATCGCTGAGTGAGACGCTCGATCGTCTCGCGCGCCTCGGCGTCCGGGGTGAGCCGGAGCTCCTGACCGGAGGCGAGCGAGCCGCTGAAAGTGTGGCCGAGCGGCTCCGTCGAGAGCTCGGTCGGCCTAAAGCCGACCCCGAGCGCTGCCGAACCCTCGCGCAGCGCTCCCAGCTGGACCCACGCGGGCGGGTCGTCGACGGCGAGGACGGCCACGTCGCTGGCGGGATCGGAGTACTCCTCGACGTACCGCGCCGGCCGCGGCTCGTCCTCCCACGGGACGAGCACGCGGAGCCGCCGGTGCGGGTAGACGACGTGGTGACAGGTCAAGAGTCGGCCGTCGGGCAGGAAGAAGAAGCCGGTTCCGGCGGTCGTTCCATCGTCAGCGAGGATGCGGCAGGAGGCGCGCTCGACGTCGGAGAAAGCGCTCACGGAGAGCGATGACCGAGGTCCCACTCGGCAGTGACCTTGATGCTCGCCTCCCCCGCGCCTTTGACGACGTAGACATTGCCCTCGAGCGAGACGTTGATCCCGAACTCCACGGTGGCCTTCGACGGCTTCGCGTCCTCACCCAGCTTCTTCAGGCTATCGATGACACTCGCGCAAAACGCCGTCAGCGAGCCCTGCAACTGGTCGGCAGCCTCGACCGCCTTCTTCGCGGCGTCGCGAGGACTGGCCGCCTCCAAGATCGCGCTGCTGCCGCCCGGCACCGGAGCCGACTCCGACGCCTCGACCCAGATCGTCCCGCCGCTCACGTCCACGCGAACGAGCTGCGCCATCAGAACGAAGTGGCCGCAGTCTCGGGATGCGCGAACATCGCAACCAGCCTCGCTCCCCCCGCATTCGAGTGTCCCACCGGCGGCTACAGAGGTCAAGACGCCCGGCCTCGGCGACTACCCGACTCGACGCCACTCGGCCTCGTCGGCCTTGGCCCTGCACTGATGTGAACCCTTGACACGAAACCCCGCACAACAGCGTCCGATCAGGTCAGCCCGCCCAATCGTGTCGAGGCTGCTTTTCCGCCCCGCGCGTCGTGGTGGCCACGGCTTTCTCGATTACGGTTGTTTGACTGCTGCGCCTGCCGCTACGCCGCGTAGACGCTTGGCGCTGCCGAGCGAGCGCCAACGCCTGCCGGCGGCGAGCTGAAGCGCCGCGACGCCACCAAGGGGATCGCGAGGAAAACTAAGGGGCGACCGCCCGCTGCAGCGACGGCACCTATAACTACTCGCTGCACCATTCCGACAGCTGCTCCTACCACCGCGGCGTCGTTCAGTGGATCACAGCCGTGACCCCCGCCCCGGAACACCGGCTAGGACTGTCCCCCGCGCACCGACGGCCGACAGCCCCGACATCGGCGGCTTCGAGCAGACGCATCCAGTTCACATGAACCTCGGTCGGAATGCCCAGAGGCTGAGTCGCTGCCTGCGCGATCGCGAGCGCTGGGGGCGATCCGGACTCGTTCTTCGAGATCCGCTCGGCACCGCTCGCCCTGGCGCGGTCTGGCGACACGGAAGATCCGTCGATGGGTGAGATGCTCGAGTGCCAGACGCGCGGCCCGGAACGCGACAATGCAGTTGGCGATGCTCTGCGGCAACGAAAAGACGACGGCGACGGCCGGCCGGGCCATGCGATGCGAGGCGCCGAGTGGGTCTTAGCTTCCGCAAGAGCGTCAAGCTTCTGCCCGGAGTGCGGATGTCGCTCAGCCGTCGCGGCCCGAGCGTCAGCGCCGGCCCGCGGCATGCCAAGGTCGGCGTCGACTCGAAGGGGCGTCGCCGCGGCGGCTTCTCGCTCTTCGGCTTCTCGTGGCGGAAGCGGGTCTGATCGCCTGAGTCAGGCCGTGTCGGCCGCCGCGTCGAGCGCCGCGCCCGGGCTCTCCGGTCGGATGCGCGGCCGGGTCGCGAGCACCGAGCCGACGAGCACGAGGGCGAATCCCACGCCCATGCCGACGGTGAAGTGCTCCCCGAGGATCGCGACGCCCAGGATCGCGGCGACCGCCGGATTGACGTAGGTGATGACGGTCGCCCGCACCGGCCCGATCTCGGCGATCAGCGCGAAGAAGCAGACGAACGCGACTGCCGTGCAGACGACGGCCAGCGTCAGGATCGAGGCGATCGCCGCCGGCGAGGGCGCCTCGCTCGGGAGGCTCAAGGCCGCGATCGGCACATACGCCAATGCCGTGACCCCGAGCGACGCCGCGATCACGCCGAACGCCGGGAGGTCGGCGAGGTAGCGCTGCAGGATCGCAGGCCCCGCTGCGTAGCAGACCGCCACGACCGCGATCTCGGCCAGCGGGAGGACGCCCGCGCCCTCGAGGTTCAACCCGACGATCGCCGCGACGCCGACCAGCCCGACCAGCAGCCCGACGAGGCTCTGGACGCCGAGCCGCTCACGGTCGCCCGTCGTCCGCGCGATCACCGCCCCGACCAGCGGCACGCCCGCGATCAACAGCGCCGTCAGCGAGCTCGAGACGCGCTGCTCCGCCGCGCCGAGCAGAACCCACGGAATCGCGATCTCGATCGTCGCGAAGATCAGCAGGTACGGAATACCCCAGATCACACACATCGCCGCGAAAAGCAACAGCCCGCGTCTCGTCACCTTCCCACGGTACGGGCGCGAACGGGCGCCGCGCCAACAGGATCGCTGCTGAGGCCGATCGACCCGTCGAATGCCGCGGTCAGCGCGCGACGAAGAAGAAGCTGCCGCCGAGCAACGGCCCGTAGCGCGTCTTGCTGCGCGCGCCGAAGCCGGGCCACACATACCAGCGGTAGCGCCCGGGAGCGAGCTTGTACGAGCGGCCGGCGTAGGTCCACGAGCTACCGAGCTTCAGCGACGTTCCCTGCGGCCACGTGCTCAGCACCTTGACCCGGCCGCGGTAGAGCTGGACGTTGTAGTACGACGCCTTCGGCACCGCCGTCCACTTCAGCAGCGGCGGCGCCCGCAGCTTCAGGCCCTCGGCCGGGCTCACGAGCGCGCGCGGGAGGACGTCGACGGCGGCGCTCGCGGCATTCCCGGCCTCGTCGAGCGCGGTGACGCTGTAGCGATAGCGCACGTTGTTCTTCAGCTTCAGGTCGGTGTAGCTGCGCGCCTTGCCCTCGTAGACCATCGAGCCCGCCTTCCCGGTGCGGCCCGGAGTCCGCTGCACGACGACCTTCGAGATGTCGGCTGACGCAGTCCACTCGAGCTTGGTGCGCCTGTTGCCGGTGACGGCCTTGACGTTCTCGAGCTTAGGCGGCGTCGCGTCGTACTTGAGCGCGAAGCTCCCGGAGGCGCTGACGTTGCCGGCGTTGTCGCGGCAGGTTCCAGGGACGGCCACGCTGCCGCTGTCGGGACCGCCGTAGGAAACGGTCGAGCACGACGCGATCCCCGACGTCGGATCGGTGCCGGAGAAGGCGACCGACACCGGAGCCGTGTACCAGCCGCTGGCGTTGGCGGCGCGGTCCGGCTGGGCGGCGGTCACAGACGGCGCATCCTTGTCTATCTTGAACTGGATGTGTTGCGAGGTCGTGGCGGCTCCTTCAGTGGCAGTGCAATCGAGCGCGTCCGTGTTGGAACGAAACGTTTTCACCGAAGGGCAGGTCGTGTCGGTCGCATCCTTAACGGTGATCTGGATCGTGACATCGCTCCGGTACCAGGAGTTGTCACCAGCGGTCCCGGCCGTGATCGTGTAGGTGATCGTGGGGCCGGCCGCGCTCGCCGAGGGCGCGAGCACGACGAGCAGCCCAACACTGATGGCGATGGCCGGCAAGAGGCGTCCGCGCACCCTCATGCCGGCACCGTGAACTCGCTGGAGCCGAGGCGCGGTCCGTACCTCGCGTCCTTGCGGTCGCCGAGGCCGGGCCAGACGTACCAGCGGTACAGGCCCGGCTCGAGGCGGTACCGCTTGCCGCCGTACGTCCACCGCACCGGCAGGCGCACGCGGTTCGCCCGCGGCCAGAGGCTCAGCACCTTGCCGCGACGGAAGAGCTGCACGTTGTAGTAGCGCGCCTGCGGCCTCGTGCCCCACTCCAGCACGACCGGTGGGCTGACCTTCGCCCCGGCTGCGGGCCGGTAGAGGGCCAGCGGGGTGACGAGCACGGAGCCCGTCGCCTCGTTGCCGGCCTCGTCATGCGCCACGACTGTGTAGCGGTAGCGCTCGCCGTTCGCGAGTCCCGTGTCGGTGAACGTCTTCGCCTTGCCGTCGAAGCGTGGCTTCGCCGCTCCGCCGCGCGCGGGCGCGCGCGAGACCGTGACCGAGGTCGCGTCGGACGCGGCCCAGCTGAGCTGCACGCGCTTGTCGCCCGCGCTCGCGGCGAGGCCGCGCAGGCTGGGCGGGGTCGAGTCGTATTTGAGCAGGACGGTGTCGCTGCCGCTGTTGCCGGCTTTGTCGGTGCAGGCGCCGCCGACGTTCGTCCCCGAGGAGTCGGGGCCGGAGTAGGTCTTCGCCGCGTCGCAAGAGACTCCGCCGGAGACCGCATCGATGCCCGTGAAGGCGACGGCCACGGAGTGGTTGTACCAACCGTTCGAGTCCGCCGCACGCGCCGGGCTGGCCTTCGTCTCCGGCGGGGCCGCGTCGAAGGCGAACGTGGCAGCGCCCGTGCCACGGTTTCCGGCCGCGTCGGCGCACGCCCCGGGGACGTTGGCGGTCGCGCTGCCCGGGCCGCTGTACGTCTTCGCGGCATCGCACGAGGCGACACCCGAGAGCGCGTCGGAGCCGCTGAACGAGACCGCGACGCCGTGGTTGTACCAGCCGTTCCGGTCCGGGCCGCGGGCCGGTGAGGCAGTTACCGCCGGCGCGGTCGTGTCGTACTTGAGCGGGAGGCCGCCGGTGCCGCTGTTCCCCGCCGCGTCGGTGCATCGCCCGCTGACGGTTGTCCCTGCGGTCTCCGGACTGTTGTACGTCTTGGCGGCGTCGCAGCCGACGCCGCCGGAGGTCGCGTCGACTCCGGAGAAGGCGACGGCGACGGCGTGGTTGTACCACCCGTTTGCGTCCGGAGCCCGGGCCGCGGCGGCCGTCACGGCGGGCGGGGTCGCGTCGAACGAGAGCGCAAACGACGAGGCGGCCGACACGTTCCCTGCCTGGTCGCGGCACGTTCCGGTGACGCTCGCGCCGCTGCGATCGGGGCCCGAGTAGGTGCTCCGCGAGCACGAGGCGATGCCGGACGTCGCGTCGCTGCCGGTGAACGCCACGGTGACGGGCGCGTTGTACCAGCCGTTCGCGTTCGGCGACCGGTCGGGAGCCCCGCCGCTGACGAGCGGCACGTCCTTGTCGATCCGGAACTGGAGATGGAACGTGATCGTCGAGGCGCCGTCGGTCGCGGTGCAGTCGAGCGCGTCGCTGCTCGACCGGAAGGTGCGCACGGAGGGGCAGCTCGTGTCCGTCGCGTCCGTGACCGTGATCTGCGCGGTCACGTCGCTTCGGAACCAGCCGTTGTCGCCCGGGGTGCCCGAGTTGATGGTGTACGTGACCGTCGGGCCGGCCGCCGAGGCGGCCGGAGCGAGCGTGAGCAACGCGAGGGCGGCGAGGACGAGTCCGAGCCGTCTCACGGCGCGCACTGCTACACCCTCACCGGCTCCCGCCGAAGCCGGTACACGAGCGCGAGGAAGCTCCCGCTCGCCACCAGCAGGACGAGCAGCGCGCCGGCTGCGAACAGCGTCAGGTTGGTACGAGTGAGCGCCGGGACCGGCGGCGGGAGCGCGTAGCGCACGCCCAGGTGCACCGTCCTCGCGAGCACGTGCTTCGGTGACGGCTTCGGCTTCGCCGTCACGCGCGGACGCGGGCTCGGGCTGGGGGGTGCCGAGGCTTGCGGAGCCGAGACCTGCGGCGCCGAAACCCGGGGTGCCGCGACCCGCGGCGTGACGACAGGCGCGGGTGCCGTCTGAGCTGGCGTCGTCCGCACGGGCGCCGTCACGACCGGCTGCGCCGGCCCGGCCGGATGCGCGTCAGGCTGTAGACCCGCCTGCGGGCTCGGTGGCTGCGGGCTTGACTGGGCCCCGCCCTGGGATCCCGTCTGCGGAGCTGTCGCCGCGGGCCCGACCGGGCTCGGATCGGGATGGAGCGGGCTCCCTCCGGCGGCCGAGGCCGGCCCGGCGGCGCAGACCGCGACGCACAGGGCTCCTGCAGTCCAGACCGATAGGAACGAACACCGTTTACGGATCCGCAGAATCAATCGTCCCCCTGGAGCGGTCACGGCGCACCCCTCCGTCGCAAGGCCGAACCTCAACCTTAGAACCCCTGCAAACAATGTCAATCGCAGTGTCAATCGCAGTGCGAAGATCGACCGGCCCCGGACGCCCGGGGCCGGTCGACTTCGTGCTCACGCGCGATCGTGCGGCGCGAGCAGATCCGCCCGGCCGTGGTTCAGCGTGGCCGAGTCCGAGCCGTCGTCGTGGAGTTGTCCGAGCCGGCCGGCGTCGCCGGCGTTGTACTTGGAGCTGCCGCCGTCTGCGTTCTTCGGCGCCAGCTGCTCCGCCGCCGGAGAGGCCCAACCCGTCCTGCCCGTTCCAGGCGGACTGGCCGAGGGCCTGCACGGCGATCGGAGAGGCGCAACCACAGCCGTGCCCGTGGAGGGTCTGGCTGCCGTCCTGCCTCGTCCGATTCCGGTTCTTCGCGTCCGCGTCGGAGGACGCGGAGTTGTCCTGCCGAACGGAGCCCTCGTTCCCCGAGCTGTGGACCCGGAGCGGGCTGTTGTGGTTCTTTGCCCCGAGCTGGAGCGCGCCGGAGAAGGCCGCACCGGCCTGCCGGTTGTACGCCTCCTGGCCCAGGGCCTGGATGCCGATCCCCGACCCGCCCGACAGCGTCTGCCGGCCGTGCTGGTCGAGGTCGTTGTCGTTCTTCGCCTTCGCATCGGACGAGACCGTGTTGTACTGCGCCACGTTCCCGTCGTCGCCGGAGCTGTGCACGCGGAGCGGGTCGTTCGAGTTGCCGCCCGACTGGCAGCCGCACTTCGAGCGCCCGAAGTCCTGCACGGCTCCCGACAGCGCCAGCGCACCTTGCGTGCTCTCGGCCTTCTGGGCGAGCGCCTGGATGCCGATCGACTCGCAGCCGCACGATCCGCGGCCGGAGAGATGCTGGTCGGCGTCCTGATGCGTGTCGTTGTCGTTCTTCGCCTTCGCCTCGGAGGAGACGTCGTTCGACTGCGTCACCGAGCCGCCGTTGCCGGAGCTGCCGACGCGGAGCGGAGCGTTCTTGTTGCTCGCGCCCTTCTGCGCCGCAAACGAGGCCGCATCCGGCCAGCTGTGCGTTACCGGCCCACTGGTCAGCCGTCTGGACGCCGGTGCCCGAGGCGCCCGACTGATCCTGATCGACCGACTGATGCAGGTCGTTGTCGTTGGATGCCTTCGCCTTCGACGAGACGTCGTTCGACTGCGAGACGCTTCCGTCGTTGCCGTAGCTGCCGACGCGGATCGGAGCGTTCTTGTTCTCCGCTCCGAACTGCGCGGCGGCCGACAGCGAGAACGCGCCCTGCTCGTTCTTGGCACCCTGCTTCGCCGTCTGCACGTCCGTGCCCGAGCAACCACAGTCATGGCCATCCTTGCCGTCCCGACTGTCCTTGCTCTCCGAGCAACCACAGTCCTGGCCGTCCTTGCCGTCCCGACTGTCCTTGCCCTCCGAGCAACCACAGTCCCGGCCATCCTTGCTGTCCAGGCTGTCCTTGCTCTTCTTCGACGGATTCTGATCGATCGACTGGCGGGTGTCGTTGTCGTTGGTTGACTTCGCCTTCGACGAGACGTCGTTCGACTGCGTCACCGAACCGCCGTTGCCCGAGCTGCCGACGCGGAGGGGAGCGTTCTTGTTGCTCGCGCCCTTCTGCTCGGCAAACGAGGCAGCACCGGCCAGCTGTGCGTTACCGGCCCACTGGTCAGCCGTCTGGACGCCGGTGCCCGAGCAACCACAGTCATGGCCATCCTTGCCATCCCGACCGTCCTTGCTCTTCGCCGACTGATCCTGATCGATCGACTGATGCAGGTCGTTGTCGTTGGATGCCTTCGCCTTCGACGAGACGTCGTTCGACTGCGAGACGCTCCCGTCGTCACCGCGGCTGCCGACGCGGATCGGAGCGTTCGAGTTGCCGCCTGCGTGGCAGCCGCACTCGGAGCGCCCGAAGTCTGCTCGGCCGCCGACAGCGAGAACGCGCCCTGCTCGTTCTTGGCACCCTGCTTCGCCGTCTGGACCTCCGTGCCCGAGCAACCACAGTCACGGCCATCCTTGCCGTCCCGACTGTCCTTGCTCTCCGAGCAACCGCAGTCACGGCTATCCTTGCCGTCCCGACTGTCCTTGCTCTTCTCGGACGGATCCTGATCGATCGACTGGCGGGTGTCGTTGTCGTTGGATGCCTTCGCCTCCGACGAGACGTCGTTCGACTGCGTCACCGAGCCGCCGTTGCCGGAGCTGCCGACGCGGAGCGGAGCGTTCTTGTTGCTCGCCCCGTCCTGTTTCGCGAAGGACGCCGCCCCGGCCAGCTGGCCGTTGCCCGCCCACTGATCGGCCGTCTGCGCACCCGTGCCCGAGCCGCCGGACTGGTCCTGATCGATGGACTGATGCAGGTCGTTGTCGTTCTTCGCCTTGGCGTTCGACGAGACGTCGTTCAGCTGCCAGACGCGATCGTCGTTGCCGGGGCTGCCGACCCGGATCGGAGCGTTCGTGTTGCCGTCGGACTGGCAACCGCACTTGGAGCGCCCGAAGTCCTGGTCCGCCTTCGACACCGCAAACGAGCCCTGCAGGTTCTTTGCGCCCTGCTTCGCCGTCTGCACGTCCGTGCCCGAGCAACCACAGTCATGGCCATCCTTGCCGTCCCGACTGTCCTTGCTCTTCCCCGACGGATCCTGATCGATCGACTGCCGGGTGTCGTTGTCGTTCGACGCCTTCGCCTCCGAGGAGACGTCGTTCGACTGCACGACCGAGCCGCCGTTGCCGGAGCTGCCGACGCGGAGGGGAGCGTTCTTGTTGCTCGCGCCCTTCTGCTCGGCGGCCGAGGCCGCTGCGGCCAGCTGTGCGTTGCCGGCCCACTGGTCAGCCGTCTGGATGTCGGTGCCCGAGCAGCCACAGTCATGGCCATCCTTGCCGTCCCGACTGTCCTTGCTCTTCGCCGACGGACCCTGATCGACCGACTGATGCAGGTCGTTGTCGTTCTTCGCTTCCGCCTCCGAGGAAACGTCGTTCGACTGGCGGACGCTGCCGTCGTTGCCGTAGCTGCCGACGCGGATCGGAGTGTTCACGTTCGACGCTCCGAACTGCTTGGCCTCGGACAACGCCAGTGCGCCCTGCTTGCTCTCGGCACCCTGAGTCGCCGTCTGGACGTCCGAGCCCGAGCAGCCACAGTCATTGCCGTCCTTGCGGTCGCGACTGTCCTTGCTCTTGGCCGACGGATCCTGATCGATCGACTGCCGGGTGTCGTTGTCGTTCTTCGCCTTCGCGGACGAGCTGACCGAGTTGGTCTGCGAGACGGAGCCGTCGTCGCCGGGGCTGAGGACGCGCACCGAGATGTTCACGTTCTTCGGCTTGTCCTGCTTCGCCGCCGACGCTGCAGCCGCGCCTTGCTCGTTCGCCGCGCTCTGATTGGCCGTCTGGACATCCGTCCCCGTGCCACCCGATGTGCCCTGATCGGTGGACTGGTGAAGGTCGTTGTCGTTCTTCGCCTTCGCCTCGGAGGAGACGTCGTTCGTCTGCGAGACGCTGCCGTCGTTGCCGGGGCTCCCGACGCGGATCGGCAGGTTCGTGTTCGACGGATCCTTCTGCACCGCCGCGGAGAGGGCGATCGCCTTCTGATCGTTGGTCGCCTTCTGGTCGGCGGTCTGGATCGCGGGGGTCGTCGAGCACCCGCAGGAGGTCCCACCGGTCTGGCTCTGATCGGTGGTCTGCCGGGTGTCGTTGTCGTTCTTCGCCTTCGCGTCGGAGCTCACGGTGTTGGCCTGGTTCACAGTGCCGCCGTTGCCGCCGCTGCCGACACGAACGTCGATGTTCGTGTTGGACGCGCCGAACTGAGCCGCCGTCGAGAGGGCCTGGGCCAGCTGCGCATTGCCGGCCGACTGGTTCGACGTCTGGATCCCGCCCGCGCCGCTTCCGCTCTGCGAGGCGTTCTGGGTCGTCGAGTTGTCGTTCTTCGCAGTTCCCGTGGACGAGACGGAGTTCGTCTGGTTGACGGACCCGCCGTTCCCGGGACTGAGCACGCGAACTGAGATGTTCGTGTTACTCGGTTGGGTTTGCGTCGCCCCGGATGCTGCTGCTCCCTGTTGCCCGCTTGTGGCGCCTTGGCCGGCCGTCTGGACACCCGGTGGGGTGTCAGCGGCCGCCGTTGTCACGCCTACGGCGAGGAGCAGAGCCAGCAGCCCGAGGACGGACGCAAGGAATCGCTTGGACATTGCTTCTCCTTGTGTGCGTTCGTCTGCGCCGGCGAGTGGCCGACGCGTGGGCGCGTGGCGCTGCTCACCCAGGGTGCTCGGGTGGCCCCGAGCTACGTGTGTCCGGTCGAGCCAGGACGACCTCGCGGAGGCTGCGGAGGACGCCCGGCGCGGTGACCAGCAACACGCCGATGAGCAGGGCGAAGCCGCCGAGCGACGAGCTCGAGCCAGAAGCGGCTGCGCCGGAGGACAAATCTGAGCCGGGAGCGTGCGGCAGGCGAGGCAGGGGCGCTCGCGCGGGGCCGCGATCCTTCTGCGTCGTTTGCCCCGTCTGTTGCCCCGTCTGTTGCCCCGTCGCTTGCCCAGCGCCCGGCCGCGGGCGCCGAGCGCGTGACGGTCGCGGGAGAGAGCGGGGCGAACGTCGCCGCCGCGCGCCCTGCGCCGGGTTCCCGGAGGAAGACTTCTGGGTGTGCATCCGCCCGGTCGGGCGATCCAGCGCGTCCGCTCGAATCCCGTCGGCGGGAGTCAGGTCAGGCGCGAACCAGGCAGGGAGCACGGCGGCCGGGGCGAGCGCGGCGGCTGCGATCGGTATCGCCGCGATATCACTGTCCGGGCCCAGCACGTGCCCCGAAAAGACCGGGACGAGGACTTGCTCGACGAGCGTGGCGATCGGCGTCACTACCGGTGCCAGCGCGACCGCCGGTCCCTGGCTCGACGCGCGCTGCCACGGCAGGTCGGGAAGAGCGGCGCCATCAGCGGTGCCGTGAGAGGGGCCGGGAGGCCGGGATCGCGGCCTCCGGGATCGTGGGTTCCGGGATCGCCGGCATGAGCTCCGTCGTCTGCTCCACCGCCTGGACGATCGAGGAGATGTTCGTCGTGGTGCTGACGGAGGTCGCCACGTTCGTCTGGGTGACGGGGCCGTCGTCGCCCGGGCTGAGGATGCGAACCGAGATCGAGGTGTTGCAGGTCGTGCACTGGGTGGGGCTGGCTGCGCCGCCGGGGGCGGCGGGCGGAGCGGCGGAGTCGCCGCAGTTCCAGTTCCAGTTCCAGATCCAGGTCGAGCCCGTGGACGAGGGATCCGACGGCACGAGCGTACTGGTTCCCGGCGACCCGTCCTGACAGTTCCAGTTCCAGTTCCAGATCCAGGTCGTCGGTGTTGCCAACGGTATTGTCGAAGGTTTCGCGGACGCCACATCGGTCGGAATTGTCGACGAAGTCTGACCGGGTGTGGTCGGGGTTTGACTCGCAGTATCGATACCATCGGAATTCTCGGTTTGATACTGCGTGCCGGTCGTCGGCGGCTGGGTCTCCGGGGCGGCTGTCTGGTCGGTCGAGGCGGTCGGGGCCGGGGGCTTCGGCTGCTCCGTCACGGCCGGGACGACGATCGGATCCTGTGCAGGAGCGGCGTCGTGTGTCGGCTCGGACGGGGGCGAAGGCGTCACCGGGACCGACGGAGCGTCGGCGAGGGCCTCAACGGGCGCCGTGGAGGGTGATACCGCCTGTGGTACTGCGGTTTCAGGGCTTTCCGGTGCCGTCTGCGGCTCGGCAACCGGCTGCGTCTCGGGGGCAGAAGCGGCCGCGTCGAGCGCGCCCTGGACAGCTGCGTCGACGGCGGCCGCGATGTCGGCCGGCGCCGTCGCCTCTGTGGCGGCACCGTCGGGGCCGGGCACCGCGGCGGGCGCGGCGATCGGCTCGGCGGAGGGGTTCGAGATCGTCTGGAGGAGGGCGGCTGCGTCCACCGCGGTCGCAGGGGGCGGCGCGACATCGTCCGCGTGCGCCCACGCAGGCACGAGCAGCGCAACGAAGACCGCCGTTGGTGCCGCTATCCGCCTGACACGCCGAGATTCCGGAATCGTTTCGCCTCTCTCCTTGCGACCCGAACTGAGATATCTCACCAAGTAGATACCCAACTCATTCATCGTTCATACAAAATCCGATCGAAATACCTCTTCCAAAAGAATCGCCGCCGAGTTAAGCTCGTCCAAGATGGGAGCGATCGAAATCGCCACCCCGATCGCGTACGAGCGGAAGGGCGATCAAGCGGCCGATCGAGAGAGGGTGATCGAGGCGTATCTGCCCCTGGTCCGGCGGATCGCGGGCCGCTTCGCCGGACGGGGCGAGCGGATGGAAGACCTCGTCCAGGTCGGGGCGATCGGCCTGATCAAGGCGGTCGACCGCTGCGACCCGCAGCGGCGCGAGCTGCTGACGGGCTACGTCGCCCGGACCGTCGAGGGCGAGATCCGCCGTCACCTGCGCGACCGCACGTCGACGATGCGGATCCCCCGGCGGCTCCAGCAGCTCGAGGCGGACGACCTGCGTCCGTTGTCGACCGACGAAGCCGAGCTGCCCCCGTCGCAGGCGGACGACCCGGACGACGTGGGCGTCGCACGCGCGCTGGTCGCGTCCGCGGCCCGCTCGCTCGACCGCCGGGAGCGGCGCGTCGTGCTCCTGCACTACTTCCTCGACCTGAGCCAGGCGGACGTCGGCAAGGAGGTCGGCGTCTCGCAGGTCCACGTCTCGCGGCTGCTCAGAGGCGCCCTGGCCAAGATGCGCGCCGGCCTGGCCGCCTGACCAGTCCCGGCCCAGGGAGCTTTGTGCGCCGCCGGAACGGCGCTAAGCTCCGAGCATGGCTTCCGAGACCGCGCTCCACGAGGGCGGGGAGACGACCGAGGCCTCTGCGCAACCCAGCTTCAGCGGCCGCCTCCTCCTACGTATGCCACAGACGCTGCACGCAGAGCTCTCGCGCGCGGCCGAGCGTGAGGGCACGAGCCTCAACCAGTTCATCGTCGGCGCTCTGACCCGATCGATGCGCGGGCCGGAGCCCGCCGTCCGCACCGCTCCCACGCCTGACGGCACGGAGCCCGCCCCGGCGACGCAACCCCGGATGCTGGGTCTTGCGCTTGCCGTCAACCTCGTCGCGGTCGTCGTCGCCGCCGCCGTCGCGGTGGTGCTCCTGATCGCGGCCTGGAACGGCGGCTTCTAGCGAACGAGACTCAGTGCTGCGTGGCGCAGAACCTGTCGCCGCGTAGGAGCCGGTCGAAGAGCGCGTTCTGCCTCCGCTCGTACGTGACGTCGGCCGGGTTCCGCCGGTTGTAGTCGTGCAGGCCCGGCACCACGACCTGAACGTCAGGCGTGACGCCCGGACCGGCGACCCTGATCCGGTAGCGCTTCCCCTTCCCCGCCGGACGCGGGTCTGCCGGATAGCCCGGCAGCGTGCACGTCGTGGGTCGGCCAGAAGCTGTAGCAGAACCCTCCCGTCGGCTTGCGGAAGACGATCGACGTCTCGCGCCGCCAGCCCGGACCGTACGCCGAGTCGAACGTGTCGATGTAGAGGCCACGCCCGTAGCGGTCGGTCGGGTTGCCGTCCCTGGTCGTGCCGAATCCGTGCACGGGCGCCCCCGCGTACGTCAGCCTGCCGAACAGGCCGTGCGCCTCGCCCGAGAACGCCCAGTCGGTGTAGACCTCCAGCTTCGCGAGCGGCCCCGTCCAGTGCGAGACGCGGAGCTCCCACGCCGCCTGGTCGGCCTGCCACGGCGGATAGCCGCGATGCGGCAGGAAGCGCTGCCAGGACTGAACGGCCCACCATGAGCCGTCGGGCGCCGTGCAGGCTGCGACGAGCGCGATCAGCTTCGGCCCGGTGTACGGGCGGCAGGCGTTGGTGAAGGTCCGCCAGTAGAGGCGGCGGTACCTCCCCCAGCCGCCGGCGTAGTCGTACCGGAAGTGCACCTGCCGCACGGCGGGGTTCGGCACGCGCGCGTTGATCGCGCCCCAGACGAGCACCCGCCGGACGCCCCCGGCGCGACGGTAGGTCAGGAGCGCCTCGCCCTTGCGGTTCACCGCCAGTTTGAGCTGCTGGACGCTGAAGTCCGCCAGCGGCTCGCTTGCGGCCGCGGCGGGCGCCAGGGCCAGAAACAGGGCCGCAATGCAGGCGCAGCGGGCCATTCGGAGAAGAAATGTGCCTAACTGAGACAGTACAGCAGTCACTTTCCCCGGGGGCGCCGGTTGGCAAACGAGACGTCGAGTCGCCAAGATGAGGCCGCGCACGTCCAGCGCATCGCCGACAAGCACGAAAAGGGGAGGTCAAGAATGGCAGCCGGAGTTCGTATCGCTGTCCTGGGCGGCATGGTGCTCCTCGCCGTGTCCGCCCCGGCTGCAGGCGCGCCGACGATCACGGGGCCCGGCGTGATCCGGGTTACCGACCGACAAACCGACTACCGGCTCACCGACGGGGGCCAGCGCGGACACGGAGCGGGCGACATGGAGATCATCCGTGTGGCGCTGTACAACCAGGCCGTCCGGGAGCGTCCCATCGGGCACGGCGAGCTCGTCTGCACGTTCACGAGCGATCGGGCCCGGAACTGCAACGGGACGTACTTCCTCCCCAAGGGGAAGATCGTCGTGGGTGGCGTGATCGGGTCCCGCCTGCTGTTCGAGGTCGCGGTGCTGGGGGGCACCGGGCTCTACGACAACGCACGCGGCACGTTGACCGTGACCGCGACCGCGCAGCGCCCGCGCCGAAACGTCCTCCTCTTCCGGCTGGTCGTGTGAACGAGCTGGTCACGATCCTCATCTGCGACGACGAGCCGCCCCTGCGCGAGCTCATGCGCGTCGCGCTCGAGGGCGAGTACCGGTTCGCCGAGGCGGAGGACACCGAGACCGCCCTGAAGCTGGCGCGCCGGCTGCACCCGGAGATCGTGCTGCTCGACGTCATGCTGCCGAAGGGGAACGGGATCGAGCTGCTGCGAACGATCCGCTCCGACCCGCAGCTCGCGTCGACGCGGGTCGCGGTCGTCTCGGCGTGGAGCAGCGCCGAGGACCGCGCCGCCGCCGAGGAGGCGGGCGCCGACGCGTTCGTTCCGAAGCCGTTCACGCCGGAGCGCCTGATCGAGGTCGTCGAGGGACTCCTGGAGCCGGCCGGATGAGGGGCAACCGCTCCTCCCTCGTCTCCCGGATCCTCGCGGCCAGCGCGCTGCTGGCGCTGCTCGTCGCCGCCGCGTTCGGGGTGCTGATCCTCGCGATCGGCTCTCTGCGGCACGCGAACGAGCGCGAGACGCGCTCGAAGGACGTGACCGTCGCGTCGCTCGAGCTCGAGAACGTGATCATCAGCCTCGAGACGGCGCTGCGCGGCTACGTGCTCTCCGCCTCGCCGAAGCTCCGCGCCTCGTGGGAGAACGCGAAGGCCGAGCTGCCCGGCGCGTCCAAGCGCCTGGAGGCGCTCGTCGCGGACGACCCCGTACAGGCGAATCGCGTACACGAGATCGTCGGCGACACGCAGGATTACATCGCGGACTACGCCCAGAATCTGGTTCTGATCGTCGGCATCGAGCCGTCGGCGGCGCAGGCCGGCGACGCCACCCTGGAGGGCCGCCGCAGAATCGACGCCATCCGGACCAAGTTCGACCAGTTCCTCGAGACGGAGAACGCCCGCGCCTCGCAGCGGGCGGCGTCCGCGCGGAACCAGTCCTCCCGGGCGATCGACATCGGGCTCCTCGCGCTGGCGGTGTCCGCGCTCCTGATCCTGCTCTTCGGCCTCTACCTCGCCCGCTGGATCGCGCGCCCGGTCCGCCGGGTCGCCGCCGGGGCGAGCCGCGTGGCGACGGGCGACTTCGCCACGCGGCTGCACGAGGAAGGCCCCGGCGAGATCGGCGGACTGACGCGGGCGTTCAACTCGATGGCGCGCTCGCTCGAGGCCAATCAGAGCGAGCTCGTGTCGCAAAACGAGGCGCTGCAGGCGAGCGAGCTGGCGAAGTCCGAGCTGATCAGCATCGTCTCGCACGAGCTGCGGACGCCGCTCTCCAGCGTGCTCGGCTTCACGCGGCTGCTACTCGAGCGCGACTTCGACGAGGACGAGCGGCGCCGCTACCTCGGGATCATCGACGCCGAGGCGCGGAGGCTCGCCTCGCTCGCCGAGGACTTCCTCGACGTCCGGCTCCTCGAGGAGGGCAAGTTCGAGCTGACGACGGTGACGCTCGACGCGGGCTCGCTCGTGCACGAGCAGGTGGCGCTCTTCTTCGGCCACGGCGGCGAGCAGAGCGTGCAGGTGAGCGTCCCGGAGGAACCGCTCTGGGTCGAGGCCGACCGCGACCGGCTCTCGCAGGTGATCGGGAACCTGCTGGCGAACGCCATCAAGTACTCCCCCGACGGCGGACAGGTCGACGTGCGGGCCGAGTCGAACGGCGACGACGTGCGGATCGTCGTGCGCGACCAGGGCATCGGCATCTCGTCGGAGGACCAGGAGCACATCTTCACGAAGTTCTTCCGCGGCCGGGCGGCCACGACCGGGATCCCGGGCACGGGGCTGGGCCTCGCCGTCTCGCGGCAGATCGTCGAGGCGCACGGCGGCGCGATCGGCTTCACGAGCGAGGAGGGTCGCGGAACGACCTTCTGGGTCGAGCTCCCCGTGAGGCGCAGAGCGGGCGCGAAGCGCGTCGTCGCGTAGAGTCGCGACGTTGGACGGGACCGGGATCCGCGGCGCGTTCGCCGCCGCGCTGACGCCGCTTCGCGACGGCGGCCGCGCGCTCGACGAGGAGGCGTTCGCCCCCTACGCGGACTTTCTCCGTGCGGGCGGCCTCGACGGGATCCTCGCGCTCGGGACCACCGGCGAGGGGATCCTCCTCACCGTGGCCGAGCGCAGGCGGGTCGTCGAGCTCTACGTCGAGACCGGCCTGACGGTGATCGCGCACGCCGGCGCCCAGTCGACGGACGACACGGTCGCCCTGGCCGAGCACGCCGCCGCGGCCGGGGCAGCCGGCGTCGCCGTGATCGGACCGCCGTACTTCCCGCTCGACGGAGAGGCGCTGCTGGCCCACTTCCTGGCAGCCGCGAGCGCGTGCGCGCCGCTGCCGTTCTACGTCTACGAGTTCGAGCGGGCCAGCGGCTATGCCGTGCCGCTCCCCGTGCTCGAGCGCCTGCGCGAGGCGGCGCCGAACCTCGCCGGGCTGAAGGTCTCCGACTCGCCATGGGAGAGGTTCTCGCCGTACCTCGTCGAAGGGCTCGACGTCTTCGTCGGCCCGGAGTCGCTGATCGGCGAAGGGCTCGACGCCGGCGCGGTGGGCGCCGTGTCCGCGCTCGGGTCCGCGTTCCCGGAGCGGGTGGCCGAGGCCGTCCGGACACGCACGAGCCTCGGCGAGCTGCGCGCGGCGATCGAGCGGTTCCCGCGCCACGCCGCGCTGAAGGCCGTCGTCGCCGCCCGAGGCGTGCCGCTCCGCGAGGACGTGCGCCGGCCGCTGCGCGGCCTGACGGAGGACGAGCAGCGCGGCGTGCTGGAGCTCGTCCCATGAGGATCGTCGTCGGGGGCGCGGGCGCGATGGGGGCCCAGGTCGCCTACCACCTGGCGCTGGCCGGGGCGAACGACGTCGTCCTGTGCGACCGCGGCGAGGTCGCGTCCGGGTCGACGTCGAAGGCGATGGGCGGCGTCCGGCAGCAGTTCGAGACGGCGGCGGAGGTCGCGCTCGCACGCGAGTCGATCCGCTTCTTCGAGGAGCTCGGCCCGCCGTTCTTCCTCCAGGTCGGGTACCTGTTCGTGGCGACGACGCAGGACGGGGCCGCGGCGCTCGCGATCCGGGCCGAGCGGATGCGGGCGCTCGGCGTCCCGGTCGAGGACACGCTCGCTCCCGGAGGGCGTGCGCGAGGACGACGTCCTCGCGGCGATCGCCTGCTGGCGCGACGGCGTCGCGGATCCGGCCGAGGTGGCGCGGGAGGTCGTGCGCCGCGCCGAGTCTCTGGGCGTGGACGTCCGCGAAGGGACGGACGCGCGCGAGCTCGACCGCGACGTGCTCGTGATCGCCGCCGGCCCGTGGTCGAAGGAGCTCGACGCGCGGCTGCCCATCCGGCCGCTCTGCCGGCAGCTGCTCGAGACGTCGCCGCTCGACCTCTCCGCCTCGCTGCCCATGGTCGTCGAGCACGAGACGGGCTTCCACTTCCGGCGCCGCGGACAGCGGCTCGTGCTCGCGATGAGCGACGAGGTGCCCCGCTGGGGCTGGGAGACCGACGTGGACGAGACCGTGTTCGCCGAACGGCTCGAGCGGCTCGCGCACCGCTACCCGGCCGCGGCCGGGGCGTCGATCGAGCGCTCCTGGGCCGGGCTCTACGACATGACGCCCGACGCGCACCCGGTGATCGGCCGGATCGAGGACGGCGTCTACGCGGCCTGCGGCTTCTCCGGGCATGGCTTCATGCAGAGCCCCGCCGTCGGGCGGGCGCTCGCGGAGCTGATCCTGGAGGGAGCCACCGAGTTCGACCTCGCTCCCTACGCGCTCGAGCGCTTCGACGGGGAGGAGCTCTTCCCGGAAACCCTGGTGCTGTGACGCCCGTCCTGTGATCCCGCTGCTCGTCCTGGCGACGCTGGCGCTGCAGAAGCCGCCGGTCGTCTGGAAGCCCGTGCCGTTCGGCGCCTCGCGCCTGAGCGAGACCGCCGCGTACAACGCGCGGCACTACGGCCAGCCGACGTGGAAGCTGGAGCACCCGCGCGTGATCGTCGAGCACTACACCGCGAACGAGAGCTTCTCGGCCACCTGGAACACGTTCGCATCCGACGCGCCCGACCCCGAGCTGCACGAGCGGCCCGGCACGTGCGCGCACTTCGTCGTCGACCGGGACGGCACCGTCTACCAGCTGGTGCGCCTGACCGTCCGGTGCCGCCACACGGTCGGTCTCAACTGGACGGCGATCGGGATCGAGCACGTCGGCACGAGCGACCGGGAGATCCTCGGCAACCCGCGCCAGCTCGCCGCCTCGCTCCGGCTCACCGCCTGGCTGATGGGCCGCTACGGGATCGCGCTCGGCGATGTGATCGGCCACAACGAGAGCCTGACGAGCCCCTATCCACCGGGAGCGGTATCCCGCGTGGCGCTGCCAGACCCACGGCGACTGGACGCGCCCCGACATGGACGTCTACCGGGCCCGCCTCGCACGCGTGGCGACTGCGGGCAGTGTCCCGATCGGCCGCCGCACGCACCGCGTGCGGTCTTCCTGCTAGAGAGAGGCCTACTCCGCGGGCGGCGCGGGCGGCGCCTCGTCCAGCACGTTCTCCTGCGCCTCGTCCGGCCGCATCTCCGCGATCCGCGCCCGCGCCTGCTCGTGCACGGCGGCACGCCGGGCCGAAGGATCCGCCTCGTCGACGGGAGTCTCCCCCGCCTCGAACTCCTCGCGGTCGTCGCCGGCGGCCTTCGCCTCCTCGATCTTCGCGCGGAGCTCCTCTGCACGCGGGTCGGCGGCCGGCGGCGCCGCGGCTTCCGCCTCCGCCGCCCGGTCCTGCTCGACGGCCCGCCGCCGCTTCTTCAGCAGCCAGCGGAGGCTGAGCAACCCGGCGATTCCGGCCAGCAGTCGCTTCACGGCTCCGATGCTACACGGCGTCCTTGCTACAGTGGGCGCCGCTTCCTGTCTCGCACACGTGCCGTGCAGCCCCGACTCGGCACCTGCAGGCGAGACCGACTCAGACCGTGGGAAGGAGGAATCGGGCGCTTTGATCGACTACGAGATTCTGCTCATGCTCGACGCGGAACTGCCCGAGGGCAGGCCCGGCGAGATCGTGGACCGCGTCCGCCAGTCCGTGGAGGGCGACGGCGGCCAGTGGGACACGGAGGACGTGTGGGGCCGGCGCAAGCTGGCCTACGAGATCAACAAGAAGACCGACGGCGACTACCGGCTGCTCACGTTCGCGTGCGAGCCGGCGACCCTCGACGAGATCTCGCGCGTCCTCAAGATCACGGACGGCGTCATGCGCCACCTGGCGGTGCGCCGCGTCGCGTCGACCGGCAAGACGCCGGCACCGGCGCACGAGCCCGTCGCCGCCGGCGCGACGGAGGAGGAGTAACCGCATGGCGAACATCAACCGCGTCGTCCTCGTCGGGAACCTGACCCGCGACCCCGAGCTCCGGCACACGCCCAGCGGGATGGCCGTCTGCTCCCTGCGGGTCGCCGTGAACACGCGCAAGAAGGATCAGGCGTCGGGCCAGTGGACGGAGAAGCCGAACTACTTCGACGTCACCGTCTGGGGCAACCAGGCCGAGTCGTGCAACCAGTACCTCTCGAAGGGCCGCCCGGTCGGGATCGACGGGCGCCTCGAATGGCGCGAGTGGGACGCTCAGGACGGCACGAAGCGCCAGGCCGTAGAGATCGTCGCCGACTCGGTGCAGTTCCTGGGCGGTCGCGACGGCGGTTCCGGCGGCGGCGGGAACCAGTTCATCCAGGAGGGCGGCTCAGAGTCCGGCGCCGACTTCGGCTCGGCCGGCGGCGTCGACGACGACATCCCGTTCTAAGGAGAGAGATGCCACCGAAACCGAAGAGCAACAGCGACAGGCCTCGCGGCGGCGGCAGCGGCGGCAAGCGCCGCGACGACAAGGGCGGTCCCGGCCGCCGGAAGTCCTGTTACTTCTGCAAGGACAAGGTCGACGAGGTCGACTACAAGAACATCAACCAGCTACGGCGCTACATCTCGGAGAAGGGGAAGATCCGCTCGCGGCGGATCACGGGCGCCTGCCGCCGGCACCAGGTGCAGGTGGCGACCGCGGTCAAGCGGGCCCGCGAGATGGCGCTCCTCCCCTACGTCGCGGACTGAGGGGACTGAGCCGTGCAGATCATTCTTCTCAAGGACGTGGACAACGTCGGCCTGCGCGGCGACGTGGTCCAGGTCAAGCGCGGGTACGCGCGGAACTTCCTGCTGCCGCGCCAGCTGGCCGAGCTCGCGACGCCGGCGAAGATCGCCGAGCTGCAGAAGCGGGACGCACAGCGGGCCCGCCACGAGGCGAAGACCGTCGAGGAGGCCCGGCAGCTGGCGGCGACGCTCGCCAAGCTCGAGCTCCGCTTCGACGTCAAGGCCGGCCCGACCGGCTCCCTCTTCGGCTCCGTCACGCCGACCGACATCGCGGACGAGCTGTGGGAGAAGCACAAGGTCCGCGTCGACCGGCGCAAGCTCGGCACCGACTCGATCAAGCGGATCGGCTACTACGACGTCCCGGCCGAGCTGTTCGCGGACGTGACCGCCGAGCTCAAGGTCGTCGTCGCGCCCGAGGGCGGCGAGCTCCCCTCCGAGGAGGAGTTCCGCGCCCAGCAGGCGGCAGAGCAGGCGGCCGAGCAGGCGGCCGCAGACGAAGCCGCCGCCGCCGAGGCCGAGACCGAGGCCGAGGCAGAAGCGGTGCGCGAGGGCCCCTCGATCGAGGAGATCCTGGCGGAGGCAGAAGCGCCCGCCGAGCCCGTGGACGAGAGCGAGCCTGCCGTCGAGCCTGGAGACGGGACGGAGTCGGCTGAAGAGACCGAGTCGGCTGAAGAGACGGAGTCTGCTGAGGAGACGCCGCGGGCCGAGACCGCCGAAGAGCGCGCGTAAGGATGCGGCGGCCCCCGGGCCGCCGCGAGACCTCCGGGCCCATCTATCCACAGCCTTTCCCACGTGCTCGGGAAAACCCGGCGCACCTGGGGAAGTGCGCACGAACTCCTCGGAAACTGCACGAACTTTTTCGTGGGGCTACTGTCGATAACGGACGGTCCTGCCGGGGATAAGTCCGCGCGCTTTGTGCATAATTGGCGAACATATGTTCGCCAAGACCCAGCGGCTGCAGGGGTTTCGCATCGAACGCGAAGCTCGCCTGACCCCCTGTCGACAAGCCGTCTCCCCGCGGTGGATTTGCGGTGAATGAGCGGCTTGACTACCGGGCCGTGGCAGTCGCCCCGTTGCATGCCAGCACGGCTCCCGTTCCGCCGCAGAACCTCGAGGCCGAGGAATCGGTCCTCGGGGCAATGCTCCTCTCCCCTGGCGCGATCGGGGCCGTCTCGGAGGTACTGGACGCCGGCGACTTCTACCGCGAGAGCCACGCGAAGGTCTACCGCGCAGCCCTCGCGCTGTACGCCAAGGGAGAGCCCGTCGACGCCATCACCCTCGTCGACGAGCTCGAGGAGCGCGGCGAGCTCGAGGAGGTCGGTGGCCGGGTACGGATCCACGAGCTCGCCGCGCTCGTTCCCGCAACGTCCAACGCTGCCCATTACGCTCGGATCGTCCGCGAGATGGCCACGCTCCGTGGCCTGATCCGGGTCGGCAGCGAGATCCAGCGGCTCGGATTCGAGCGCCCCGGCGAGACAGCCGCCCTCGTCGACCGGGCCGAGCAATCCGTCTTCGAGCTCTCGCAGTCCCGCGTGACGACGGAGTTCACGCACATCGAGGGCCTGCTCAAGGAGAGCTTCGAGCGCATCACTCAGTTGTACGAGGCCGGCGTCGACGTCACCGGGGTGCCATCGGGCTTCCGCGATCTGGACCGGCTCACCTCGGGCTTCCAGCCCGGGAACCTGGTCATCATCGCGGCCCGCCCGTCCATGGGGAAGTCGGCGCTCGGCCTCTGCATGGCCGCAAACCTTGCCGTTCGTGCGGAGACGCCGTGCGCGCTCTTCACGCTGGAGATGTCGAAACAGGAGGTGACGCAACGCCTCATGTGCAGCGAGGCGAAAGTCGACTCGCAGCGTCTCCGCACAGGCAAGCTCGCTCCGGAGGACTGGTCCCGGCTCACTGCGGCGTGCGACAAGCTCGCGAAGGCGCCGATCTACGTCGACGACACCGGCTCGATCTCGATGATGGAGATCCGCTCGAAGGCTCGGCGCCTGAAGACGAAGGAGCCGGGGCTCGGCCTCGTGATCGTCGACTACCTGCAGCTGATGACGTCCGGCGCGACGGTCGAGAACCGGGTGCAGGAGGTCTCGCAGATCTCGCGCTCGCTCAAGGTGCTGGCCCGCGACCTCGACGTGCCGATCCTCGCCATGTCACAGCTCTCTCGTGCCGTCGAGCAGCGCCACGACAAGCGGCCGATCCTCTCCGACCTGCGCGAGTCGGGCTCGATCGAGCAGGACGCCGACGTGGTCATGTTCGTGTACCGCGACGAGTACTACAACCCGGAGGAGACCGACCAGCAGGGCCTCGCGGAGATCATCGTCGCGAAGCACCGCAACGGGCCGACGGGAAACGAGAAGCTCTCGTTCCTGAAGCGGTACGCCAAGTTCGCCGACCTCGCCGCGGCCGCATGATCGAGCGTCAGCACGTCTGGCTCGGGCCCGAGGCGACCAGCTTCTCGGCACCGTGCGAGGCGTGTCTGGCGCGCCGCGACTACGACACCTATGGGCTCGCAGTGGTCGCGATCCAGGTCTCCGGCACGCTCAGCCTCGACGTCGACGTCGGCTTCATGACCTGCTCGCGCGGGCACCGGATCGTCCTCCGCCGCCTCGGCCTGACGCGGAAGCAGCGCCGCCGCCGCGTCGCCGCGACGGGCTGAGTCGCAGGCCCGTCGTCGCGACGGGCTGGGTCGCAGGCCCCGTCGTCGCGACGGGCTGGGTCGCAGGCCCCGTCGTCGCGACGTGCTGGGTCAATCCGCGGACGCGAGGATCGACCGGCGGACGAGAAAGCCGTGCGGATCGCGCAGGCTGACGTCCGCGACATAGGTGGAGCCGGGGACGGCGGTGAACGCCAGGGTCACCGTCGCCCAGCCGTCGCGGCCGAGCGTCGTGGCGCCCCAGCAGGAGGCGACGACGCGGGCTCCGTCCCTGACGACGGTCGTGGCGACGAGCGTCGTCCCGGGCGCGTCGTGCCAGCGGAGCTCCAGCGCGGGCACGCGGACGAGCCGGCGCACCCTGCCGGGCTCGACGTCGAGCGACGGGTCGCGCGCGTCGAGGCGGAACGCCGCCACCGAGAAGCGGCCCCAGGCCGGCTTCGCCCGGCCACCTCCGTCGAGCAGACCGCTCCGCCACGGTGACTGGGGCCGATCGCGGAGCACGAACCAGACGAACATCGCCACCCGCGGATCGGCCGCGGCTGCGCGGATCGCGGCATCGAGGTCCGCCGCCTGGCGGGTATAGGTGATCCCCGTGCCCTTCTCCGGCCGGGTCTGCTGCGCGTACTCGGTGAGCCAAACGGACCGGCCGGCGCCGAAGGCCGCGTCGAGCGCCTGCTCGAGCGCGGGCACGCTCGCCAGCCCGAGCGAGGGTCCCGCGGCGTCCGAGGGCGGATACGGATGATGCGCCCAGGCGTCGAACGGCAGTGCGGGATCCGCCTCGGCGACGAGCCGGACGAACTCGCGCGGCGACTCCGAGTCCTGCAGCCCCGCGACCGGGCGGTCGTGCCCGCGCGAGGCGGTCTCCCCCGCCGCCACGAGCGCCGCGGGCGAGGCGGCCTTGACGCCGGAGTAGGCCGCGCGTACGAGGCGGGCGTAGACGGCCGGCGCCACCGGGCGGCCCGAGGCGTCGAACTGAGGTGCGAGGAACGTGGCGCGGTTCGGCTCGTTCCAGACGGAGAAGAAGCGCACGAAGGGGAAGCCCGCGTGACGCCCCGAGTAGCGGTCGGCCAGCGCGTACGAGAAGCGCGTCAGGTCGCCCGGATCCGAGGGCGCCACGTTGGCGCCTGCGCCGCCGTTCGCCCAGGCCGGCGTTCCCCAGATGGTCATCAGCACCTCGATCCCGCGCTGCTGTGCGCTCCGCACGAGGTCGTCGAGGTCGTCGAACCGGTAGGCAGGGTCGAACGGGTCGGCCGCGTCGCCCGGGCGCACGGGCGCGACCTGCCGCCAGTGGACGAGCGTGCGGACGAGCGTCACGTGCGCCGCGCGGGCGACGTCGAGCGACTGCGCGCGGCCGGCGTCCCAGCGGAACGAGGGATCGTCGAAGAGACCGACGTACATCCGCGTCGCCGGCCGCACAGGGGCGGCCGTGACCGCAAGACAGGCCGCAACGAGCGCCGCAGAGAGAACGAGACGTGCCAGCAGGAGTCCCTCGGGTCGCATCGTTTGCGGCCCGGAATGCCCCGTCCACTATCCGAGGGTGCAGTCTTAGAACGGAACTACAGCTGGAACGTGTGGTCCGTCGACCAGTACCAGGTCTCGCTGTTGAACGCCGTGTACGCGAACTCCCGGCACTTGACCGGGCCGCCGTCGCCGGGGGCGAAGAACCCGAACGTGAGTCGCAGCAGCGTTCCGCGCGGGAGCGGGCCAACGCCGCGAATCGTCCCCCGCCAGGCGTCCCCGGGCCGCAGCTGCGGCGGCACCGCGGGCGAGGCGGAGCGCGCACGATGGAGCTCGTAGCCGCGATCCCAGCCGAGCCGCGGCCCCGTCAGGTGCATCAGCCCGAGGCCCGGTGAGACGAACTGCGGCGACCAGCCGTCGCACCCCGAGTAGACGCCGTACGTCCGCGGCGTCGCGTTTCGCATCGACACGACCGCCGACCAGCGCTTCGGCGTCGCGTCGATCCGCGTCACGCGAAACACGAAGGCCCCGTCGGGGAACGTCTTCCGCTCGACCCAGTTCACCTTCAGGGTCTTCGCCCCGGCGCAGGGCACGCACAGGGCGGCCACGACCGCCGGGACCACGAGCGCGAGGAGCGCGCGCCGCATACGGCGTGATCGTAGCGTTGACCGGGCCTGCCGCAGCCGTATAGCGTCGATGCGCCGCAATCGACGAAGGGGGAAGGGAGCCATCACATGCGCCTCGTACGCGCCGCAATCCTGCCCATGCTCCTCCTGGCCTGGTTCGCTCCGAGCGCGCTCGCGGGGACGAGCGCGGGGCAGCCGTTCCCGAGCGACCGCCTGACGGTCCGGGACTCAAGCCAGGCGACGCACCTGCGCGTCAACCTGCCGATGCCCAACTGCACGACGAACCCGTCGGACTGCGCCGACGTCGCCGTGCTCAACACGCTCGACGGCTTCAACGTCCAGCCGCGGATCTCGATCCCGTTCTCCGGCCCGATCGACGTCTCGTCGGTCAAGCCGGGCACGATCTTCCTGGTCGGGCCGTACGGCCACGTGGTCGGGTTCAACCAGGCCGTCTGGGAGCCGCTGACGAACACGCTCCACGTCGAGACCGACGAGCTGCTCCGACAGCACTCGCGGTACCTGCTCATCGTCACCCGCGCGATCAAGGACGCCGCGGGCCGACCCATCGACTCGCTCAAGCTTCCAGGCTGGGGTCACGACGACGCAACGACGACGCCAAGGACGACGACGACGAGGCGACCGCGGGATCCTACGGCGAGCGGCTGAGCGAGACGCTGCCGGCGGCGTTCCTCGGCGGCGTCGGCTTCCACGGGATCGCCGCGGCCAGCGTCTTCACCACGCAGAGCATCACGGAGATCTCGGAGAAGATCCGCGACCAGATCCGCTCGGCGCCGGCGCCGGCGGCGAGCTTCGCGCTCGGCCCGGCCGGGGCCCGCACGGTCTTCCCGCTCGCGAGCGTGACGGGCGTGATCTGGAACCGGCAGGTCGGAACCGCGACCTTCTCGCCCACGCCGCTGCCCACGCCTGCGCTGCAGGTCTTCCCGGGCTCGGTCGGGACGCTCGCCTTCGGCAGCTACCCCTCGCCGAACTACGAGACGGCCGACGGGGTGATTCCGGCGGTCGGCACCCGCAAGGGAGACCCGGCGGTCCAGTCGACGAACGAGATCCAGTTCACGCTCTTCGAGCCCGCGGGCACCGCGCCGGCGGGCGGCTGGCCGGTCGCGATCTTCGGACACGGCTTCACCGACTCGAAGAACGGAGCGCCGTGGGCGGTCGCATCCTCGCTCGCGCACGCGGGGCTCGCCACGATCGCGATCAACGTGGTCGGGCACGGCTTCGGCCCGGCGGGCACGTACACCGTCCTGCGGAGCGGCGTGCCGCCCCTGTCCCTGCCCGCCGGCGGCCGTGCGGTCGACCAGAACGGGAACGGCACGTTCGACTCGACTGAGGGCGTCAACGCGGTCGGGGCGAACTCGCTGATCGGCAACCGGGACGGCCTCCGCCAGACGAACGTCGACATCATGCAGCTGGTCCGCGTGACTCGGTGCCGGGGTCGACGTCGACGGCGACGGAACCGCCGACCTGAGCCGGACGCGGATCTACTACGGCGGCCAGTCGTTCGGAGGCATCTACGGTGTCCCGCTGCTTGCCCTGGAGCCGAAGATCCGCGCGGGCGTCGTCAACGTGCCCGGCGGCTCGATCATCGAGATCGCGCGGCTCTCGCCGTCGTTCCGCCCGCTGGTCGGCATCGCCGCGATCACGCGGGTGCCGTCGCTCTACAACGCCGTGCCGAATTCGACGCTCACGTCCTTCAACGAGAACATCCCGCTCCGCAACCTGCCTCTCGTCGTCGACACCGTCCCCGGCGCCTCGGCGCTGCAGGCGCTGATCGACAACAGCGAATGGGCGCAGAACGCGGCGAACCCCGCCGCGTACGCGGAGCACATCGACAATCCGGTCATCCTCCAGTTCGCGCGCGGCGACATGACCGTGCCGAACCCGACCACGAGCGCGATCATCCGGGCCGGCCACCTGCAGGCACGGGCGACGCTCTTCCGGAACGACCTCGCGTTCGCGAGCAACCCGGGCTTCGGGAAGAACCCGCACACCTTCCTGACGAACATCGCAAGCGCGGCGGGGGCGCCGGCCGCACTCGCCGCACAGGCGCAGATGGCGACGTTCTTCAGCTCGGACGGGGCGACGACGATCGACCCCGACGGCGCCGGCCCGCTGTTCGAGGTGCCGACCTCGATGGTGCCGGAGGACCTGGCCTACATCCCGTAGGTCGACCTGCCAGGGGCGGCGGCCCGCCGCCGTCCCTGGCAGACTTCACGGACGTGCCCTCCACCGTCGTAGTCGGGGCGCAGTGGGGCGACGAAGGCAAGGGCAAGATCGTCGACCTGCTCGCTCAGGAATCGGACGTCGTCTGTCGCTACCAGGGCGGCCCGAACGCCGGGCACACGATCATCGTCGACGGCGAGACGTTCAAGATCCGCCAGGTCCCGAGCGGCGTCATCTCGGGCAAGACGTCCGTGATCGCGGCCGGCTGCGTCGTCGACCCTCAGGTGTTCCTCGAGGAGATCGACGAGCTGGAGGCGCGCGGCGTCTCGACCGCCGACGTGCACCTCTCCGGGAACGCGCATCTGATCATGCCGTGGCACGTCGCCATCGACCAGGCGTCTGAGCGGCGGCTCGGCAAGCTGCAGATCGGGACGACGCGCCGCGGGATCGGGCCGGCGTACGCGGACAAGGCGTCGCGCATCGGCATCCGCGTGCAGGACGTGCTCGACCCGAAGATCCTGCGCCAGAAGATCGAGACCGCGCTCGCGGAGAAGAACGTCTGGCTCGAGCGCGTCTACGAGACCGACGGCTTCGAGCTCGAGGACGTGGCCTCCCGCTACGCCGCGTACGCGGAGCGCCTGGCGCCGTTCGTCTCGGACACCTCGCTCCTCGTCGACCGGGCGCTCACGGCGGGCAAGCACGTGCTCTTCGAGTCGGCGCAGGGGACGCTGCTCGACCTCGACCACGGCACCTATCCGTTCGTGACGTCGTCGAACCCGATCGCGGCGCACGCCGCATCGGGGACGGGCATCGGACCGAATCGCCTCGACGAGATCGTCGGCGTCGCCAAGGCGTACGTGACACGCGTCGGCGAAGGCCCGTTCCCGTCGGAGATCCAGGGGCCGGATCAGGGGCGCGTCCGCGAGCTCGGCGGCGAGTTCGGCACGGTGACCGGCCGGGAGCGGCGCTGCGGGTGGCTCGACCTCGTCGCGCTCCGCTACGCGGTGCGCCTGAACGGGATCACGTCGCTCGCGGTGACGAAGATGGACGTGCTCTCGGCGTTCGACGAGATCCCCGTCTGCGTCCGCTACGCGCTGCCGGACGGAACCGAGAGTGTCGACTTCCCGGCGCACCAGTCGGACTTCCACCACTGCCGCGCCGTCTTCGAGACGCTGCGCGGCTGGGAGCAGCCGCTCGACGGCGACGAGCTGCCGGCTCCGGCGCGGGCGTACGTCGAGTTCGTCGAGCGCGAGATCGGCGTGCCGGTGAAGCTGGTCGGGACGGGCGCCTCGCGCGAGCGCGTTCTGACGCGCGCCTAGAACGGGTCTCGGCGTTCAGCCGGAGGAGGTCGGCCGGCTCGTTGACGTTCACGAGCTCGGCCGGATCGACCGGCAGCGCGGGCAGCTGCAGCTCGGCGACCGCGTCCCGCAGGCGCAGCGCGCCCTCCGCGAGCCGGCGCTCGAGGACCGGGAGCGCGGCCTTCGGGAACGCGCCCGGCAGCGGGCCAGCGTCGGCGACGGCTCCGCGCAGGCCCAGCTCCCGGAGCGTCGCCGCGCGCGCGAACGGCAGGTCGACCGGCAGGAACACCACCGGGTCGTGCGCCGCCAGCCGCAGCCCGGCGACGACGCCGGCGAGCGGCGCCCGCACGGGCGAGCCGTCGTCGGCGACCGGGAACGGCAGCGCCAGCTCGCCCGTCTTGCCGACGGCGATACGCTCGTCGAAGGCGTCGCCGAGCAGCCGCCAGGCACGCTCTGCGAGCGTCTCGCCGCCGAGGCGGGCGAGCGCCTTCGGCGAGCCGAAGCGGCGGCTTGCGCCGCCGACCAGCAGGACGCCGGTCAGGCGTCGATCCGCCACGCGTGGGTGTAGACGGCCAGCCGCCCCCCGCGCGCCCAGCCGCAGAGCGTGACGCCGCGGTCGTCGCCGAGCTCGACGGCGAGGCTCGACGGCGCGCCGACCGCGACGAGCACGGGGCAGCCGGCGACGGCGGCCTTCTGGACGAGCTCGAACGAGAGTCGGCCGCTCACGCAGAGAATCGCGTCGGCGAGCGGCAGGCGCCCGGCGAGGAACGCCCAGCCGAGCACCTTGTCGAGCGCGTTGTGCCGGCCGACGTCCTCGCGCACGCAGAGCAGCGACCCCGTCGAGTCGAAGAGCCCGGCGGCGTGCAGCCCGCCCGTCACGTCGAACGCGGCCTGAACTCCGCGGAGCCGTTCGGGAAGGGCGGCTGCAAGCCGGGCAGGGACCCGCAGCCCGCTCTCGACGCGCGCCGCCTCGACGGCGACGGCCTCCAGCGCTCCCTTTCCGCAGACCCCGCACGAGGAGCTCGTGTAGAAGCTGCGCCGCACGCGCTCACGGTCGAATCCCGGCGCCTCGACGTCGATCGTGTTCGCGGCGAGGTCGGCAGGCAGCCGTGCCGCGACCGGCCTGAGCCCTTCCGAGAGGGAGAAGCCGAGCGCGAGCTCCTCGTCGTCTCCGGGCGTCCGCATCGTCACTGCCACGGCCTCACCGCCGATCCGGATCTCGAGCGGCTCCTCGACCGCGACGGCGTCCCGCTCCACTCCTCGGCCATCGCCCCCCGGCAGGCGCACGACGTCCACCGCCCGCGTCGAGTTAGGCGCCGGCGCCGGCCGGCGTCCGGCTGTGGACGACTCGTCACGCATTGGTCTCGCTTTCGTCTCAGACAGGTGCGGAAATCCTCGCTAGCGTGAATTCTGGGGGTTCCCCCGAGAGATGGGGCGGCTACCGCATGTCGAACATGTAGTGTCGATGTGTGTCGTCGCGCCGGGGGACGCCGTGCGCGGCAGTCGGCGGAGGACTCGACCGGCCGGCTCGACCGGGTTAGCGCAGCGCACTGCTCGTGCGCGCACCGGCGTCCGTCAAATGCCAGGACTAGACTCGCGGGCGTGAGGGTTCTCGTCGTGGGCTCGGGCGGCCGCGAGCACGCACTCGCGTGGGCGGTCGCGCGCAGTCCGCTGCTCTCCGAGCTACATGCGGCGCCGGGAAACCCCGGCATCGCGTCGCTCGGTCGCTGCCACCCTGTCCGGGCGGAGGACGGCGAGGGACTGCTGGCGCTCTGCACGACGCTCGAGATCGACCTCGTGGTGGTCGGGCCCGAGGCGCCACTCGTCGCGGGCGTGGCGGATCAGCTGCGCCATGCGGGGCTGGCTGTGTTCGGGCCGAGTGAGGCCGCCGCCCGGATCGAGGGATCGAAGACGTTCGCGAAGGAGGTCATGCAGGCGGCGAACGTCCCGACCGCGCAGTCGCTCCCTGTCGCCCAGGCGCCGTGCGTGATCAAGGCGGACGGGCTTGCCGCCGGCAAGGGTGTCTTCGTGTGCCGGACACAGGGCGAGCTCGACGCGGGCCTCCGCCGCGCCGCAGCGCTCGGCGGCCGCACGGTGATCGAGGAGCTGCTCGAGGGCGAGGAGGTCTCGCTGCTGGCGGTCACCGACGGCCACAGCCTGCTGCCGCTCGCGCCCGCGCAGGACTTCAAGCGGGCCCACGACGGCGATTCCGGGCCGAACACGGGCGGGATGGGCTCGTACTCGCCCGTGCCGAGACTCGGCGACGCGGACGTGGACGAGCTCGTCGAGACCGTGCACCGGCCGGTGATCGAGGAGCTGGCCGCGCGCGGGACGCCCTTCGTCGGATGCCTCTACGCGGGGCTCATGCTCACCGACGACGGGCCGCGCGTGCTCGAGTTCAACTGCCGCTTCGGCGATCCCGAGACCCAGTCGATCCTGCCGCGGCTCGAGTCCGACCTGCTCCAGGCGCTCGTCGCCGCGGCGTCAGGGGATCTGGAGGGCGTCGAGCTCGAGACCGGCCCGCAGACTGCGGTCACCGTCGTCCTCGCAGGCGGCGGGTACCCTGAGCAGAGCGACATCGGGACGCCGATCGACGGCGTCGACGAGGCGGAGGCCGAGGGCGCTCTCGTGTTTCACGCCGGCACAGCCCTGTACGACGGGCGCCTCGTCTCGAACGGCGGCCGCGTCCTCAACGTGACTGCGACCGGCGTCACCGTCGCGGCGGCACGTGAGGCTGCGTACGCTGCCGTCGCCAGGATCTCCTTCCCCGGCGCTTTCTACCGCAGCGACATCGCCGCCCTCGTCCATGTCTGAGCCCGTTGTCGGCATCCTCGTCGGATCGGAGTCCGACCGGGAGCGCATGCAGGCGGCGCTCGACGAGCTGGACGCGCGCGGGATCGCCTGGGAGTTCGAGACGCGCTCGGCTCACCGGGCACCCGACGCGGTGGCCGAGTACGCGAAGACGGCCAGGGAGCGTGGCCTCAGGGTGCTGATCTGCGGTGCGGGCCTCGCAGCGGCGCTGCCCGGAGTCGTCGCCGCGCAGACCGACCTGCCGGTGATCGGCGTCCCACTGCGCTCCTCGCTGAGCGTGCTCGACGGCCTCGACGCGCTGCTGTCGATCGCGCAGATGCCACCCGGGGTGCCCGTCGCGACGGTCGGCGTCGACAACGCGAGGAACGCCGCAGCTCTCGCGGCGCGGATCCTCGGTGCCTGACCGCGAGCTCGTACGGCTCGCCGCCGACCTCGTCTCGATCGACTCCGTCAACCCGGATCTGTTCGCCGGCGCCGCGGGCGAGGCCGCGATTGCCCGGTTCGTCGCGGACTGGGCCGGGCGGGCGGGACTCGACGTCGAGCTGGTCGAACCACGGGCAGGCCGTCCGAGCGTGATCGCGACGGCGCGCGGCAGCGGCGCCGGCCGCGCCCTGTTACTCAACGCTCACATGGACACCGTCGGCGTCGCGGGTATGGAGCGCCCGCTCGAGGGACGCGTCGAGGGCGACCGCCTCTACGGCCGCGGGTCGTACGACATGAAGGCTGCGCTCGCGGCCATCCTTTGCGTCGCCGCCGCCGCGAAGCTCGAAGAGCTCCGGGGCGACGTGATCGTGACGGCGGTCGCGGACGAGGAGGTCGCGAGCCTCGGGACCGAGGCCGTGCTAAAGCGCGTTCACGCGGATGCGGCCGTGGTCGTCGAGCCGACCGAGCTCGACGTGGCCGTAGCGCACAGAGGCTTTGCCGGATTCGAGATCGAGACGACGGGCGTCGCCGCGCACGGCTCCCGGCCCGACCTCGGCGTGGACGCGATCGCGCTGATGGGACCCGTCCTCGTGCGGCTGACCGAGCTCGATCGGCGGCTGCGCGCCGAGCCGACGCACCGGCTCCTCTCGAGCGGCTCGCTGCACGCGTCGCTCATCGAGGGCGGGCAGGAGTTCTCGAGCTACCCGGCGCGCTGCGTGCTCACCGGCGAGCGGCGGACGATCCCCGGGGAGCCGCCGGAGCAGGTCGAGCGCGAGCTGCGCGAGGCAGCCGGCGACGCGGAGTTGAGGTTGCTCGTCGCGCGCGGGCCGTTCGAGGTCTCCGAGGACGAAGAGATCGTCCGCCTCGTACGCGGCGCGTCCGGCACGGAGCTGGTCGGCGTCCCGTTCTGGACGGACGCAGCCCTCGTGGCCGAGGCCGGTATTCCGACGGTGCTGTTCGGGCCGGCCGGCGAGGGCGCGCACGCGGTCGTCGAGTGGGTCGACCTGCCGTCGGTCGAGCGCGTTCGCGACGTGCTGCTGGCCGTCGCGCGGGACTTCTGCCGCCGCCCTCCTGACGTCGCTCTAGACTGGCACGAGTGATCGCGAGGTACTCCCGCCCCGCCATGGCCAGGATCTGGTCGGACGAGGGCAAGCTCGCGGCCTGGTTCGAGGTCGAGCTGGCGGCGCTCGACGCGTGGGCCGCGGTGGGCGCCGTGCCGGTCGAGGTGGCGGAGACGGTGCGCGCGCAGGCCCAGGTGCCGACGCCGGCCCGTGTGGCCGAGATCGAGCAGCTGACGGATCACGACACGGCGGCGTTCGTCGACGCGATCGCCGAGCAGCTCGGCCCGGAGGGGCGGTATGTCCACTACGGGCTCACGTCGTCCGACGTCGTGGACACCGCGCTCGCGCTGCAGATCCGCGAGGCCGGCAAGCTCGTCCTCGCCGGGATCAGCCGGGCGCTCGACGCGGTTGCCCGGCGCGCGGAGGAGCATCGAGCGACGATCTGCATCGGCCGGTCGCACGGGGTCCACGCGGAGCCGATCACCTTCGGCTGGAAGCTCGCCGGCTGGGCGTTCGAGCTCGACCGCGCGCGAACGCGGCTCGCCCGCGCGCTCGAGCAGAATCGCGTCGGCCAGCTGTCCGGCACCGTCGGCACGTATGCCCAGGTCGAGCCTGAAGTGGAGCGCATTGCCTGTGAGCGGCTGGGCCTCGAGCCCGATCCGCTCTCGACGCAGGTGATCGCGCGCGATCGGCACGCGGAGCTATTGAACGCGCTGGCGCTGTGCGCGACCTCGCTCGAGCGCTTCGCCCTCGAGATCAGGCACCTGGCGCGCACGGAGGTCCGCGAGGTGGAGGAGCCGTTCGCCGCGGGCATGAAGGGGTCGTCCGCGATGCCGCACAAGCGCAATCCCAAGGTGGCGGAGCGGATCTGCGGCCTGGCGCGCGTCGTGCGCGCGGCGGCTCTCGTCGGCATGGAGAACGTACCGCTCTGGCACGAGCGCGACATCTCCCAGTCGTCGGCGGAACGTGTCGTGATCCCGGACTCGTTCATCACGCTCGACTACATGCTCGACCGGTTCGCCTGGATCGTGGACGGTCTCGTCGTCTATCCGGAGCGCATGCGCCGCAACCTCGACCTGAGCCGCGGGCTCTTCTTCAGCCACCGGCTCTTGCTCGCGCTCGTCGACGCCGGCCTGCCGCGCGACGAGGCGTACCGTCTCGTGCAGCGTGACGCCATGATCGCCTGGGAGGAGGAGCGCGACTTCCGCGAGCTCGTCCGCGCCGACCAGGAGATCGCGAGCCGCCTCGAAGCGGACGCCCTCGACGCAGTCTTCGACCTCGATGCGACCGTCCGTCACGCCGACACCGTCTTCGAGCGTCTCCGCGCGCTCGTCCGAAAGGAGGAACCCGTCCATGCCTGAAGCCGTCGCACACGTCGGCAGCGGCAAGGTGCGCGAGATCTACGCCCTCGACGACGAGCGTCTACTGCTCGTCGCGAGCGACCGGATCTCGACGTTCGACGTCGTCCTGCCGACCGAGATCCCGGACAAGGGCCGCGTGCTCACCGGGCTCTCCGCGTTCTGGTTCGCCCGGACGAGCGAGCTCGTCGCGAATCACCTCCTGGCGCTCAGGCCTGACGGGCGATCGATGGAGTGCCGGCGGCTCGAGATGCTCCCCCTGGAGTGCGTCGTGCGCGGCTACATCGCCGGCTCCGGCTGGAAGGACTACCGCGCGACCGGCGTCGTCTGCGGCCACGAGCTTCCGAAAGGGTTGCGGGAGTCGGATCGTCTGCCCGAGCCGATCTTCACGCCCTCGACGAAGGCCGCGGAAGGCCACGACGAGAACATCGACCGCGAGCAGGCGGCCGAGCTCGTCGGCCGGGAGCGGTTCGACGAGGTGGAGCGGACGTCGCTCGCGCTCTACCGCCACGCAGCCGAGCATGCGGCAGCGCAGGGGATCCTGATCGCGGACACGAAGTTCGAGTTCGGGCTCGACGCGGACGGGACGCTGGTGCTCGCCGACGAGGCGTTCACGCCGGACTCGTCACGGTTCTGGCCCGCCGACGAGTACGAGCCAGGCGGTGCGCAACCGTCCTTCGACAAGCAGTTCGCACGCGATTACTGCGAGACGCTGGGCTGGGACAAGCAGTACCCCGGGCCAGAGCTGCCCGAGAACGTGGTCTCGGGAACGCGGGCGCGCTACGTCGAGGCGTTCGAGCGCCTGACCGGGACGAGCTTCGACGCGTACCTCGCCGATCCGGAAGTGGTGCTGCGGTGAGGGCGACGGTGCTCGTCCGGCCGAAGCCCGGGATCCTCGACCCGCAGGGCGAGGCCGTTGAGACCTCGCTCCGCCATCTCGGCTTCCACGTGCGCGACGCGCGGGTCGGCAGGCTCGTGGACCTCGAGGTCGATGCGGACGACCCCGTCGAGGCGCGCGCCCAGCTGGAGCGGATGTGCGAGCAACTGCTCGCGAACCCGCTGATCGAGAGCTTCGAGATCGAAGTGACGGGAGCCGCGTGAGCGCTCGGCCGAAGATCGGCGTCGTCACCTTCCCCGGGTCGCTCGACGACCGCGACGCGGACTGGGCGCTGGCTGCCGCCGGCGCGCGAACCGTGCCCATCTGGCACGCCGATCACGAGCTCCCGGACGTGGCCGGCATCGTGCTGCCGGGCGGGTTCTCGTACGGCGACTACCTCCGTGCGGGCGCCATCGCCAGCCGCTCCCCGATCATGCAAGCGGTGGCCCGGTTCGCGGCGGACGGCGGTCTCGTGCTGGGGATCTGCAACGGCTTCCAGATCCTCTGCGAGGCCGGACTCCTCCCCGGGGTGCTGCTCCCGAACGCTTCGCTTTCCTTCGTCTGCCGTGACGCTCACTTGATCGTGGGCGGATCGGAGACACCGTTCCTGGCGCGGTGCGAGCCGGGCAATCGGCTCACGATTCCCGTCAAGCACGGAGAGGGACGCTGGTACGCGAACGAGGAGCTGTACGGGGAGCTCGTCGAGGCGGGTCAGATCGCGCTGACCTACATCGGCGAGAGCCCGAGCGGCTCGACTCGGCAACGTGGCCGGCATCTGCAACGCCGCGGGGAACGTCTTCGGCCTGATGCCGCACCCTGAGCATGCGGTCGATCCGCTGCTCGGCTCCGGCGACGGGGCGCTGATCCTCGCGTCGATGGTCGACGCGGCTCGTAGTGTCGGCCCGGCGCTCGTCTAGGCATCGCCTCCCGGACCGACGCCTCGAGAACCCAGCGCCGCCGCCAGTCGGGGCCGGTCCCGGGAGCGCCTTGTGCAGACGCTCGACATCCTGCGCCCGCAGCGTGACGGGTCCCCGGCGCGCCGATCCGCCGGTGGATAGGCGAACCGGACGAACTGCTCGCCCTTCGCGCCTTCCAGGAGTTGCACCACCGAGCTGAACCGCCGCTCGCGGGCCCGTTGCGCGAGCTGCAGCTCCTCGACGACCTTCGCCTTGCCCCAGGGTGTCGCCGCAACCGCCGCTGCGCGGGTCGCGGGCCGTGTCGCCCAGTGGTTCGCCGCTCCTGTCGCGGCGGGAGTCGCCTTCGCTGCCATTGAGCGACCGTAGCGGTGCATCCCGCACAGGTGGGAGACGCCTCTGCAACGAAAGTGCACGCTCGGCGGATCCGAGCCCGCCGGCCGTCATCGGCCGAGCCGGAGGACGGCGCAGGGACGCTCAGGCGACGTAGGATCTCGAGGGTGAAGGCGTCCGCGCTCGCCGTCGCTTTGGTCCTGACGCTCCTGGCACTCGTCGCCGCAAGCTGTGGCAGCGGGAGCTCCTCGGACGGCGCGGTCGCCCCGGACGGGGATCCCGGGCAGGTCTTCACGCGACTCGTGCGCTATGAGCTCTCCGGTCGCCGGGACAACTCGTACGAGATGCTCGTCAGCGCGCAGCGCGACCTCGTGCCGCGCTCGCTCTATGTGAGCTGCTCACCCGGTGCGCCGATCGACGATGCCGACGTGGTCGTGGTCAAGGTGTTCGACGAGGACTTCGTCGTGCCGAAGCTCGGCCGCACGCGCACCAAGGCGATCAACTGGCGCCTCGTCGTCCGCCCGCCCGACGGCGGCGACCCGATCACGCTCAACCGGAAGGGGCACCTGATCGCCGAGGACGGCGAATGGCACTGGACGCTCACGGAGAAGAGCCTCGCGTCGTTCCGTGCGGGGCTCTGCCCCTGACGGTCACGCTCGACGACGTCCGTGCCGCCGCCGGGCGGCTCGAGGGCGTCGCACACCGAACGCCTGTCCTCACGTCGCGCACGCTCGACGAGCGCGCCGGCGCGAAGGTGTTCCTGAAGGCGGAGAACCTGCAGCGCGGCGGTGC
>CAVVCG010000006.1:0-35470 GCA_963746655.1 uncultured Actinomycetes bacterium
CAAGGGAGGGTGCAGCGAGTGTCCTCCCCGGAGGGGCTCGAGGCATCACTCCAATGGGGGCTGCGCTCCCTCGAAAGGGGGATTTCTGGAGCGCGTCGAGGCGATTTGACAAAATCCTCGTCGTTCTGCGTAAATCGCTCCATGCTCCTGCGCGAGGTCGAATACGCACGCCCTGCCTCGCTCGACGAGGCGCTGCGGATCCTCGCCAGTAACGACGGGGCCCGCGCTCTCGCCGGCGGCCAGACGCTGATCAACGTGATGAAGGCCCGCGCGGCCGCTCCCGACATCCTCGTCGACCTGGCTTCGTTGACCGAGCTGACCGCGATCTCGACGGGCGCCGGCGGGCTCGAGCTCGGCGCGATGGTCACCTACACGCAGCTCGCCTCCTCGTCCGAGGTCGAGGTCACCAGGCCGATTCTGGGCGAGGTGGCGGCGACGATCGCCGACGTCCAGGTGCGCAACCGCGGCACGATCGGCGGCAACATCTGCTCGAACGACCCGACCAACCATCTGCCGCCCCTGCTCGTGGCGCTCGACGCGACGGATGACGATCGTCGGGCCGGGCGGAGAGCGGACGGTGAGCGCCGACGACTTCTTCCTCGGCGTCTACATGACCGCGGTCGCGACGGGCGAGCTGCTCACGAAGGTGACCGTGCCCCCGCCGGGCGGCGCCGGCGACGGCTTCGCCGCGCTCACGATCGGCGCCGACGGCACGTGCATCGTCAGCGCGGCGGCCTCGGTGGCAAACGGCGCCGCGCGGATCGCGATCGGCTGTGTCTCGGCGACACCGGTGCGCGCGAGCGACATGGAGGCGAAGCTCGGCGGCGACTTCGGCGAGGCGAGCGTCCGCGAGGCTGCGAAGGGGCTCGGCGCGCAGCTCGACCCGCCCGCCGACGTCCATGCGAGCGCCGACTACCGCCGCCACCTGGCCGAGGTGATGGCGGTGCGCGCCGTCCTGCAGGCCGCAGAGAGAGCGAGGTCCTGAGGCATGGAGCCGACGACGTCGAAGACGATCAGCGTCGAGATCAACGGCGAGCTCTACGAGCGGGAGGTCGACGCGCGCCGCCTGCTCGTCCACTTCATTCGCGACGACGTCGACCTGACCGGCACGCACATCGGCTGTGACACCGGCAACTGCGGCGCCTGCACGGTTCAGCTCAACGGGCAGGCGATCAAGAGCTGCATGATGCTCGCGGTCCAGGCCGACGGGGCGTCGCTCCGCACCGTCGAGGGCCTCGCCGCGGACGGTGAGCTGACGGCGCTGCAGCAGGCGTTCAGCGACCACCACGCGCTCCAGTGCGGGTACTGCACGCCGGGGATGCTGATGAGCGCGAGCCACCTGCTCGAGCAGAACCCGCATCCGACCGAGGACGAGATCCGCAAGGCGATCCAGGGAAACATCTGCCGCTGCACCGGCTACGTGAACATCGTCGAGGCCGTGAAGGCCGTCGGAGAGGCGCGGTCGTGAGCACGACGACGATCACGACCGAGAGCGGGACGGTGCTCGAGAAGGGCGCGATCGGCCAGAGCATCCCGCGCAAGGAGGACAAGCGGCTCGTCCAGGGGCAGGGTGTGTTCTTCGACGACGTCCGCCGGCACGGCACCGGCTACGTCCACTTCGTCCGCTCGCCGTACGCACACGCGAAGATCGTCTCGATCGACGTCACCGCCGCGCTCGCGCTCGAGGGTGTGTACGGGACGATCACCGGCGACGAGGTGGCGATCCACACCGACCCGTTCTTCGAGATGTCCACGCCGCCCGGGGCGAACATCAAGGACTACGCGCTCGCCGTCGGCAAGGTGCGGTTCCAGGGCGAGCCGGTCGCCGCCGTCTGCGCCACGACGCGGGAGCTGGCACGGGACGCGGCCGAGCTCGTCGAGGTCGAGTACGAGCCGCTGGACGTCCTCGTCGACGCAGAAGAGGCGGCCAAGGACGAGGTGATCCTGCACGACGAGGCCGGCTCGAACATCGTCTGGTCCGGCGTGTTCGACTGGGGCGACGTCGACCAGGCGCTCGCCGAGGCCGACCACGTCGTGAAGATCAAGCGGCTCCATTTCCACCGCTTCAGCTCGACCCCGCTCGAGTGCTCGGGCGCGCTCGTCGAGTACCAGCGCGGCACCGGCCAGTGGACGCTGTACTGCAACCACCAGATGCCGGGCGTGGGCGCGATCTGGATGGCGCCGTCGCTGCGCTGCGGGATCGACAAGCTGCGCTTCGTCACGCAGGACATCGGCGGCGCGTTCGGCAACAAGATCTGCCTCCATCCGTACTACGTCGTCCTCTGCCTGCTGGCGCGGAAGCTCGGCCGGCCGGTGCAGTGGACGGAGTGGCGCACCGACCAGCACACGGCGAACGCGCACGGGAACGAGCGCACGTTCCTCGACGTCGAGGTCGCGGTGAAGGCCGACGGGACGATGACCGGCTTCAAGGTGAAGGCGGTCGACGACTGCGGCGCCTTCCCGCGCTACGAGCCGCTCGGCTGCATCATCTGGGCCCAGGTGACCCCGGGCTGCTACGGCTGGCGCAACATCCGGGTCGACTTCACGCAGGCGTGCACGAACAAGGCGCCCGTCTCGCCGAACCGCGGCTACTCGCGCATGCAGCACCTGTGGCTGACCGAGCGGATCATCGACATCGTCGCCGCCGAGCTCGGGCTCGATCCGGTGGAGGTGCGCAAGCGCAACTACGTCAAGGCCGAGCAGATGCCGTACGAGACGCCGAACGGCTGCGTCTACGACTCCGGCGACTACGCCCGCTCGCTCGACATCGCGCTCGAGCTGATCGGGTACGACGGGCTGGAGAAGCGCCGCAAGGACGCCGAGGCCCGCGGCAAGCTGCTCGGCTTCGGGATCGGCTCGACGCTCGACTCCGGCACCAACAACTTCGGCCAGTCGCAGCTCCTGAACCCCGACCTCCAGTTCTCGGGCAACAACGAGGCGGCGACGGTCAAGCTCGACATCTTCGGCGAGGTCGTCGTCACGATCGGCACCGTCCCGCAGGGGCAGGGCCACGAGACGACCGCCTCGCAGGTCGTCGCGGACATCATCGGCTGCTCGCCCGAGCAGGTGCACGTCCGGCCGGGATACGACACGTGGTTCAACTCGAACGTGGGGCTCTCCGGCACGTACGCGAGCCAGTTCGCGGTGACGGGGCTCGGCGCGGTGAAGGGCGCCTCGGAGCTGCTCCGCGACGAGATGATCAAGCTCGCCGCGTTCGTGCTCCAGGCGCCGGAGGACCAGATCGAGCTCGCGGACGGGATGGCGCGGATCAAGGACGGCCCCGAGGAGGCGGCGCTGCCGTTCATGGCTCTCGGCGCGATCGTGAACGCGAACAACGCCTTCCTCCCGCCCGACTTCAACCCGACGCTCAACCACCGCTACGTCTACCGGCCGTACTTCGGGGTCGTCGACCTCGAGAAGAAGATGGGCAAGCTGACCCTCACCTACGCGTCGCAGATCCACGCCTGCCTGGTCGAGGTCGATCCCGAGACGGGCCGGACGGAGATCGTCGACTACGCGGCGGTGGACGACTGCGGTGTCCGGATCCACCCGCAGATCGTCGAGGGGCAGGTGCACGGCGCGACCGCGCACGCGATCGGCGCGGCGCTGCACGAGGACTTCGTCTACGACGAGGACGGCACGCTGCTCACGCCGAACTTCTACGACTACCACGTGCCTCACGCGATGGACATGCCGCCGCTGAAGACCGGCTACGTCGAGTCGCCCTCCCCGGTGTCGCCGCTCGGTGCGAAGGGCATGGGCGAGGGTGGAGGCGGCGGGATCCACGCGGTCTGCTCGGCGATCCAGGACGCGCTGCGCTCCGCCGGCGCGCCGATCGTCTACGACAGCTGCAACCCGTCCCACCGCGTCTGGTCGATGCTGCAGGACGCGGAGCAGACCCGGGCACTCGTGGAGGTGACGAGCCGATGAGAGTCGAGGGCGTAAAGGAGCTGAGCGCGCCGCGGGACGTCGTCTGGAAGGTGCTGAACGACCCGGCTTCGATGGCGAAGCTGATGCCGGGCGTGGAGAGCTTCGACGTCGCCGACGAGACGCACTGGACGGCGAACGTGAAGATCCCGCTCGGCCTCGGCGGCCTCAAGATGAAGCTGAACTTCGACAAGACCGAGGAGCGCGCGCCGGAGTTCGCGAGGCTCGCGGCCAAGGGCACCGGGGTCGGCGCGATCATGAACATGAACACCGCCTTCACGCTCAGCGAGTCGGGCGCCGGCACCTCGATGAAATGGGAAGCCGACGTCAAGATCGCCGGGCCCGTCGGCTCGATGGGCCAGCGCGTGCTCCAGCCGATCATCAACCAGCAGGTCGAGAACGTTCTCGCCGCGCTCGAGAAACAGGTCAGCGAAGCGGCGGCTACGTAGGGTTGGCCGTTCCGTTCAGGATCGGCGTGATGCAGCTGACCATGGAGCCGCTCGACGAGATGCTCGAGTCGGCCCGGGTGATGGACGAGGCGGGGATGGACACCGTCTGGCTCGCCGAGGCCTACCCCTGGTGGCGCAAGCATCAGATGGAGGCGCGGTCGTCGACAGTCGTCTCGGCGCTGATGGCGCGCGCGACCCGGCGGCTGACGATCGGCTGGGGGATCATCTCCCCGTACACGCGCCACCCGGTGCAGGCCGCCATGGACGCGCGCGTGGTGCAGGAGGCGGCGGGGCCCGGCCGCTTCGTCGTCGGCTTCGGGACCTCGAAGATCTTCCTCAACAACACGAAGCAGGGCGGCCCGCCGAAGGTCACGAAGCCGCTCGCGCACATGCGCGATTCGGTTGCGATCATGCGCGGCGTGCTCTCCGGGGAGCGGTTCGAGTACGACGGGAAGGTCTACAGCGCCGACGTCCCCGCGCTGTCGCCCGAGGCGCACGCGCCCGACTGGGACGTGCCCGTGTACGTGGCCGGGACGGCGCCGCTGATGCAGCAGCTCGGCGGCGAGGTCGGCGACGGTGTGCTGACACCCTCGATCACGACCCCCGACTTCGTGCGCTACACGCGCGGGAACATCGAGGAAGGGGCGGCGAAGACCGGGCGCGACCCGGACGACGTCGACCTCGGCTGCACGATCGTCGCGTCGATCGGGCACGATCGCGACGAGGGGCGCGACGGGGCGCGTGAGATCGCCGGCATGTATCTCGCCAACAAGGTCCAGAACATCCAGGGCGCGGCGGACACGCTGCTCGACCTCGCCGGGCTCGACCAGGACGAGATCCGCCCGGTCGCCGAGGCGATGGAGGAGGGCGGCCGCCTTGCCGCAAAGGCGAAGGTGACCGACGCGATCCTCGACAAGTGCAAGCCGATCGCGGGAACGCCCGCGGACTGCATCGAGGCGATCGAGGAGTACCGCGACGCCGGCTGCACGCACGTCATGCTCGAGCTCTGGGGCGAGAAGCGGCACGACCAGATCCGGCTCTTCGGCGAGCAGGTCCTCCCGCACTTCAGGTCTTGATGGACGTCAGGATCGACCGGAAGCGACTCGTCGACTGGGCGAGTCGCGCGATCGCCACTCCGAGCTTCACCGGCTCCGAGCAGGAGATGGCGACGGTGATGGCGGAGACCTTCAAGGAGATGGGGCTGCGCGTGCAGTGGCAGCAGGTCGAGCAGGGGCGCGCGAACGTCCTGGGGATCCTGGAGGGGACCGGGGGCGGGCCGACGCTGATGTTCAACGGGCACATGGACACGTCGTACTCGGGCCAGGAGCCGTGGCTCGCCCACGTGCCGGGGTTCCAGCCGGAGCCGTTCGTGAAGGACGGGCGCCTCTACGGGCTCGGGATCTCGAACATGAAGGGCGCTCTCGCGTGCTACGTCGAGGCGCTGCGGGCGCTCGCCGATGCAGGCGTGCGGCTGCGTGGCGACGTGATGGTCGCCGCCGTGTGCGGGGAGATCGAGAAGACCCAGCACGGCGACGCGCAGGGCCCGCAGTACCGCGGCTACGCGGCCGGCTCGCGGTATCTCGTCTCCCACGGCGGCGTCGCCGACATGTGCATCCTCGGCGAGCCGACCGAGGGCAAGGTCGTGCTCGGGCACTTCGGCTCGCTCTGGCTGCGTCTCTCGACGCAGGGCAACTTCATCCACACGGCCTTCACCGAGGGCAAGCGCGGGCTGAACTCGATCCTGCGCATGCGCGAGGTGCTGGACGCGGTGCTGGAGTGGATCCCGACCTGGGAGGACGATCCCGAGAACTCCTACCGCGGGGCGAAGGCGATCGTGAACGTCGGGGCGATCAACGGCGGGTTCGGCTGGCGCGTCTCGCGCACTCCGCATCGCACCGACCTCTTCCTCGACGTGCGGGTGCCGCCGACGAAGCCGATGGGCGAGGCGCGGCGGCAGGTGATGGACTTCGGTGCGCTCGCTGCGCGACCGGTTTCCCGACTACGGCATCGAGGGAGAGGTCTACGTCACCGCGCCGGGTGCGGAGATCGCAGGATGACCATCCGCTCGTGCGCGGCGATCGACGAGAGTCACGAGGCGGTGTTCGGCGCGGCGCCCGAGCGCGACGTGACGCGGTGGTTCTCGGATGCGTCCGCGCTCACCCGCTACGGGATCCCGACCGTCAACTACGGCACCTCGACGGGCCTGCTCGACGAGGAGTACGGCGAGAATCTCGACATCGACGGGCTGGCGAAGATGGCGAAGGTCTACGCGCTCGCCGCGATGAACGTCTGCGGGGTCGCGGGGTGAAGCTCGTCACGTTCGGCGACGGGCTCGTCGGGCGCGTCGACGGCGACGACCTCGTCCATCGCCTCGACGTTCCGGATCTGCGCACGTACTTCGAGCGCGGCGGCGCGGACGACACGGGGGAGGCGCTATCCGCTCGAGGAGAGTACGGCTGCGGGCGCCGATCGTCCCGAAGAAGTTCTTCCACACCGCCGGCAACTTCCGCGAGCACGAGGAGGAGTCGAAGCAGGTGGGCTGGTCGCACGAGATCGCGCCGTGGATCGTGTTCTTCCAGAACGTCGACGCGATCGTCGGCCCCGACGATCCGGTGATCTACCCCGAGCACCTGACCGAGGAGCTCGACTACGAGCTCGAGCTCGCCGTCGTGATCAAGAAGGCCGGCAAGTGGTTCGAGCCCGAGGAGGCGACCGACTACATCGGCGGCTACGTGATCTTCAACGACATCACGGCGCGCGACATCCAGCGGCGCGAGATGCGCTCGGGCGTGTTCTCGTTCTGCAAGGCGATCGACACGTTCTGCCCGCTCGGGCCGTGGATCGTGACGCCCGACGAGATCCCCGATCCGCACGACCTGGCGATGGAGCTGCGCGTGAACGGCGAGTCGCGGCAGGTCTCGCACTCGTCCCGGATGAGCGTGACGATCCCGGAGATCGTCTCGCACTACTCGGCGCTCGGGTACAGCGCGGGGGACGTCCTCTCCACCGGCACGGTGAGCGGCGTCGCCGGGTTCTCCGAGGACGCGGCGTCGCTCTACCTCAAGCCCGGCGACGTGATCGAGTGCGAGATCGAGCGGATCGGCGTGCTGCGCAACCCCGTGATCTCGTGGCAGGACGGCCACGGCGAGCCCGCGCCCGCGCGCGTGCGGTGGTGAGCACATTCGCACGGTGAGCCCTTACAGGTACACGCGACTAACCCGGGTCCCGACCCGCCCCCTGCTCAGGCGTCAGCCTAGTCGTCGCTGCTGGCGCCCCGCATCGTCCAATTCGTGCCGAAAGCGTGCCGCTTGACCTGGCCGCGCGACGAGGCGAAGCTCACCCGGGTCCGCGCGCTGATGGCGGAGGCGGACCTCGACGCGCTCGTCGTTCGCGCTCCCGACAACGTCCTCTACCTCTCGAACTTCTGGGGGATGAAGGGCTACGACGCCGTCGTCTTCCCGCGCGAGGGCGAGCCGGTGCTGATCTGCCTCGAGGTCTCCGCCGACGCGGCCGCCCGCACCGCGTGGACGAAGGACGTCCGCTTCATCGAGCGGCTACGACGAAAGCGACCCGCGACCGCCGACCGCGCGCACGCTCGACCTCGCGCCGAGACGCCGCTGCGCCCTACGAACGTGTCGGGCTCGAGCTGTCGCTCGGCACGCAGGCGGCCGACCAGATGGTCGGCGAGCCGACGACCTTCACGAGAGCGTGGTTCGACGCCTTCCCCGCCGCGACCGACGCCGCGCCCGTGCTCAACGCCGCCCGCGCGATCAAGACCGCACAGGAGGTCGAGCGGATGCGCCTCGCCAACGAGATCGCCGCGGGCGCGATGGAGCACGTCGCCGAACGCCTGCGCCCCGGCATGCGCGAGAGCGAGGCGGCCGCACTCTGGAAGGGCTACGTCCACGGCGAGGGCACCGGCTTCGAGGGGAAGGTCGAGCTCGCGCACGGCTTCTCGCTCGTCTGGTCGGGCCCCGGGATCCGCACCTTCACCGCGACGGGCCACCGCCCCGTGCAGGAGCACGAGCCGACGCTGTTCGAGATCTGGGTCTGCGCCGACGGCTACTGGTGCGACCACACGAAGAACCTCTGCCCGGGCGAGCTGACGCCGGAGTACGAGCGCCTGCTCGACCAGCTCCTCGTCGTCTACAACGCCGCGGTCGCCCACTGCCGGCCGGGTGCGAGCCTCGCGGAGCTCGACCGGCTGATCCGCGACGGGATCGCGGAGGCCGGCTACCCGGGCCAGCCGTCTCATCCCGATCTGCCACGGCGTCGGCGCCCGCGCCCACGAGCCGCCGTACGCGCACCAGGCCGGCGGCGGCACGATCGAGGAGGGAATGGTGCTCGCGATCGAGCCGGGGATCTACTGGGAGGGCGGCGGCGGCCTCCGTCTCGAGGACAACTACCTGATCACCGCGGCCGGGCCCGAGAAGCTCTGCCGCTTCCCGGACGACTTCCGATGAGCGACCTGATCTGGACCGGCGCGCTCAACGACCCGTACCGCCTCGGCGGCTCGGTCGGCCTCTACGACACCACGCTGCGCGACGGCGAGCAGACGGTCGGCGTCGTCCTCGACCCCGAGCAGAAGCTCGAGATCGCGCGGGCGCTCGACGAGCTCGGGATCGACCGGATCGAGGCGGGCTTCCCGCGCGTCTCGGACGACGACTGGCGCGCGGTCGAGCTGATCTCCGCAGCCGGCCTGCGCGCGGAGATCTGGGGCTTCTCGCGCGCGGTCCCCGCCGACCTCGAGGCGCTCGTCGAGCTCGGCGTGCGCGCCTCGGTGATCGAGTCGCCGATCTCCGACCTCAAGCTCGACGCGATCGGCGTCAGCCGCGAGAAGATGCTCGGGCGCATCACCGACGCGATGCGCTTCGCGGACGAGCACGGAATCCACGCGGCGTTCTTCGGCGTCGACTCCACGCGCGCCGACCCGGGCTTCTACGAGCAGGTCTACCGCGGGGCGGTCGAGGCGGGGGCGAAGGAGGTCGTCGTCGTCGACACGCTCGGGATCGCGTCGCCGGAGGCCGTGGCCGAGCTCGTCGGCCGCACGGTCGGCTGGGTGGGGCCGGACGTGCCGGTCCACTTCCACGGTCACAACGACTTCGGTGTCGCCACGGCCGCCGCCGTCGCGGCCGTCCGCGCCGGCGCGACGTGGGTGCAGGGGACGATCAACGGCATGGGCGAGCGCGCCGGGAACGCCGACCTCGGCGAGGTGGCGCTCGCGCTTCGCGCGCTCTACGGCGTCGAGACGAACCTGCGCCTCGATCGCATCCGGGCGGTCTCCGAGCGCGTGCGCGAGCTCTCGGGCTACGCGGTCGCACCGTGGAAGCCGCTCATCGGCGACACGCTCTTCCGGCGCGAGAGCGGCGCTGTGGCGAGCCAGTTCCACGACCCGCCGTCGATCGAGCCGTACTCGTCGGAGCTCGTCGGCGCCGACCGCGGGATCGTGCTCGGCAAGAAGAGCGGTCTCGACTCGATCAGGATCAAGGCGGCCGAGCTCGGCCTCGACGTGCCCGAGGAGCGGCGCGCCGACCTGCTCTCGGCGGTCAAGCGCCTCGGCACCGAGAAGCGCGGCCTCGTCACCGACGACGAGTTCCGCGGCCTCGTCGCGGGAGGAGGCTGAGCGATGGCCGACTACGACGCCGTCATCGTCGGCAGCGGGATCAACTCGCTGGCGGCGGGCGCGATCCTCGCGAAGGCCGGCTGGCGCGTCTGCGTGCTGGAGCGCAACGACTACCTCGGCGGCGCCGTGAAGACCGCCGAGCTGACCGAGCCGGGCTTCCACCACGACGTGTTCAGCGCCTGGCATCCGCTCTGGGTCGGCGGCGCCGCGCATGCCGAGCTGGGGGAGGACCTCGCCGCCCGCGGGCTCGAGTACCTCAACACCGATTTCCCGACCGGGTCGCTCTACCCGGACGGCTCCGCCGCGTTCCTCCTCCGCTCGACCGACGCGAACGCCGCGGAGTTCGACGGCTACGCACCGGGCGACGGCGAGGCCTGGAAGGCGACAGCCGGCTCGTTCTTCGCGAACGCGGACCTCTCCTTCGGCCTGCTCGGCACCGAGCTGTGGTCGCCCGACGGCGCCCGGCTCGCCCTCAAGGCCTACCGCCGTCTCGGCCGGCGCGGGCTGCTCGAGTTCACCGGCGGCCTGCTCGTCTCCTGCCGCGACTGGGTCTCCGACACGTTCGCCTCCGAACGCCTCCACGGCCTGCTCGCGCCCGTGGGTGCTCCACACCGGGCTCGGTCCCGACGCCGCCGTCGTCCGGGTTCATGGCCCAGGTGATCGCGGTCGCGACCCAGGAGGGCGGGATGCCGATTCCGCGCGGCGGCGGAGCGCGGCTCGCCGACGCGCTGGTGACGCTCATCCGCGACCTCGGCGGGGTCTGCGAGACGGGCTCCGACGTCGAGCGGGTGCTCGTGGCGAACGGGCGCGCCGTCGGCGTACGCCTCGCCGGCGGCGAGACGACGACCGCCGAGCGCGCCGTGATCTGCAACGTCACGCCGACGCAGCTCTACGGGCGCCTGCTCGAGGAGCCGCCGGCCGGGCTCGCCGCCGCCGGGCGCCGCTACCGCTACGGCCGCGGCGAGATGCAGATCCACCTCGCGCTCTCCGAGCGGCCGCGCTGGGAGGGCGACGAGCGGCTCGGCAAGACCGCGATCCTCCACGTCACGCCGGGCCTCGACGGCGTCTCGCGCGCAGTCAACGAGGCCGAGCGCGGGCTGCTCCCGGCGGAGGCGACGATCGTCTGCGGCCAGCCGATGACGATGGACGAGACGCGCGCTCCCGACGGGAAGTGGATCGTCTGGATCCAGCTCCAGGAGCTGCCCCGGCACGTGAAGGGCGACGCTGCGGGCGTGCTCGACCCGGGCGACGGCACCTGGACGGAGTCGCTGCGCGAGCGCTACGCCGACCGCATCGTCGAGCGGCTCGCGCGCCACGCTCCGAACCTCGAGTCGGCGATCCTCAAGCGGGTCGTGCTCTCGCCGGCCGATCTCGAGGCGGCGAACATCAACCTCGCCGGCGGCGACCCGTACTCGGGCGCGCTCTCGCTCGACCAGAACTTCCTCTGGCGGCCGTTCCCGCAACAGCCCGGCCACCGACACGCCGGTCGACGGGCCTCTACCACATCGGCGCCTCGACGCATCCCGGGCCGGGCCTCGGCGCCGGCTCCGGGACGCTCGTCGCCCACGAGCTGCTCGAGCCGCCGCTCCAGGACAAGGCGCTCGCGAAGCTGAAGAGCCTGCGTCGGCCGCTAGGGCTCGAAGATCCCGCGTCCGCCGAGCTCGTGCGAGTAGAAGTCGCCGAACAGCTCGAGGTGCTCGGACAGCGCCTCGGCCGCCCGCTCCGGGTCGTGCCGGGAGCACGCGTCGAGCAGCGCGGCGTCGAGCGCCGCGTGCCGGTCCTGCAGGCTGCCGTGCTGGGCGAGGAGCGCGGCCCGGTAGCGCTCGCAGCTCTCCCACGCAGGCCGGATCAGCCGCACGAGCCACGGCGAGCCGGCCGCCTCGTAGAGCGCGAAGTGGAAGTCGGTGTGCGCGCGCATGGCGCGGCGGACGTCGCCTCGCCCGCGCGCGTCGACGCATTCCTCGAGCAGCTCCGAGGCGCGGGTGCGCTCGTCCGCGCCGAACCGCTCCGCCGCGCGCCGCACCGCGATGGTCTCGAGCGCGAGCCGCACCTGGAAGAGGTCGCGCAGCTCCTCGACGTCGAGCGCGGTCACCTTCGCACCGTGGTGGGGGACGTGCTCGGCGAGCCCGAGCGCCTCCAGCTGGCGCACCGCTTCGCGGATCGGCGAGATGCTCATCCCGAGCGTGCTCGCCAGATCCTCCAGCCGGAGCGGCGTGCCCGGCACGATCTCGCCGAGGACGATCGCCTCGCGGAGCTCGGCGAGGGCGGCCTCGCCATCGTGCGGTGACGCGACTGGACGGTGGGTTCCCGGGTGCGGTGCGAGCTCATGACGGCGATTCTCGCGCGCAACTTCCCACGGTCTTGATCAGATGTCAAACAGATGACAGGATTGCGCCCGGCGGTCGCTCGGCGAGGCGTGGAACGGAGGCGCGGTGAAGTTCAGCATCTACTCGGAGATCCAGAGCTGGCCCGGCAAGTCGCCGGAGACGATGTACGCCGAGGCGCTCGAGCAGGTCGTGAACGCGGACCGGCTCGGCTACGACGCGTACGCCGTGATCGAGCACTTCTTCTTCCCGAAGTTCTCGATCTCGGCCAACCCCACGGCGTTCTTCGCCGCCGCGGCGCAGCAGACGAAGCGGATCAACTTCCGCACCCTCCTCCACGTCCTGCCGTTCCACAACCCGCTCGTGCTCGCGCACCAGATCGCCGTCGCCGACATCCTCCTCGACGGCCGCTACGAGTTCGGCGTCGGCCGCGGCCACGGCTGGATGCCGACGAAGGCCGGGCTCCCGCTCGATCCGGAGTCGCGCGAGCGCTACGAGGAGTCGGTCGAGCTCCTCTTCACCGCGCTCGAGCAGGACAACTTCTCGTTCGACGGCAAGTACTTCCAGGTCGAGAACACCGGGATCGTGCCCCGTCCGAGCCGGAAGTTCCGCGTCTTCCTCGGCGGCACGTCGGATCGCACCTACGAGCTCGCGGCCGAGCGCGGCTGGGCGGTCGTGGTGCCGCCGCTGCTGCCGTACGCGGCGCTCAAGGAGCAGCTCGACCTCTACCGCGCCGGCTGCGCCGAGCACGGGACGACGCCCGACATCGTCTGGATCCACGCGTGCTACATCGACGAGGACCGCGCCACGGCGCGACGCGAGGCGGAGCAGTGGATGAAGGGCTTCCTCGCGGGGAACGCCTCGCCGCTGACCGAGCACGAGCCGCCGCCCGCCGACGACCTCCGCGCGGCGGGGTACGGCTTCTACGCGGCGGGAATCATGGAGGAGCTCGCGGCGACGCCGTACGACCAGATGATCGACGGCGACATCGTCTGGGTCGGAACGCCGGCCGACGTGATCGCGCGGATCGAGGACGTGCTCAAGGTGTGCGAGGGGGTCACCGAGATCTCGATCACCGTCAACGCGGGCGGCGCCGACCACTGGCAGGCGATCAAGGCCCAGGAGCTGTTCGCCCGCGACGTGATGCCTCACTTCCGGGCCGCGGGTGCCTGAACCGCGCTTCTCGATCTCGCAGATCTCGACGCTGCCAGGCGAGCTTCGCCGAGGACGTCGAGGCCTATGCGGAGGCGGGCGTCGACGGGATCGGCATCTGGGAGATGAAGCTCCCGCAGGGCGCCGACGCCGAGAGCCTCGCGCTCGTGCGCGAGAGCGGGCTCGAGGTCACGAACTGCGTCCCGGCGATCCCGTCGATCCTGCCGCTGCCGCTCATGGACGGGCCCGTGGACCCGCGCGAGCGGATCGAGGCGGTGTGCGCGTCGATCCGCCGCCTGGCCGCGTTCGAGCCGCAGAGCATCGCCTGCCTCACCGGCCCGTGCGGCGCACTCGAGCCCGCGGAGGCGCACCGGATCGTCATCGACGGCCTGCGCCGGATCGGCCGCGAGGCGCAGGCGGCGGGCGTGCGGGTCGGGCTCGAGCCGATCCAGCGAATCGGCTCGGAGGACTGGACGATCCCGACCACGATCGCCGAGGCGCTCGAGCTGCTGGACGAGGTCGACGACGCCGGCCTCGGGATCATGTTCGACGTCTGGAACCTCTGGAACGGCGCCTCGCTTCTCGACGACATCCGCGAGCATGCGGGTCGCTTCACCGGAGTCCACGTGAGCGACTGGCGCGAGCCGACGCGCGGCTGGGCCGACCGCGTGCTGCCCGGCGACGGCGTCGCCGACGTGCCGCAGATCCTCGCGACGCTCGACGAGGCCGGCTGGCGGGGGCCCTACGACCTCGAGATCTTCTCCGACGACGGCACCTTCGGGAACGACTACGAAGGGTCGCTGTGGCGCCTTCCCGCCCGGGAGCTGGCCCGGCGGGGCCGGGAGGCGTTCACGGCGGCATGGAAGGCGGGCAAGGAGGGCATGCGCGTTTGACCTGAGACCGCCCGGCGTTCTGTAATCCAGTCGCCCGCCGCGCCAACGCGTCGGCGACACCAAGCAGAGGAGACGAAATGAAAGGAAGAATGAGGTGGATCGCGCTCGGCGCCGTCCTGGCGCTGGGTGTGGGCATCGCTGCCGTCGCGGGCGCTGCGACCTCGCACAAGACCGCGAAGTTCGCGGGTCCGCCGATCATCATCGGCGCTGCGGTCGACCTGACCAAGAACATGGCGCCGTTCGACGCGCCGGCGGTCCAGGCGGCACAGATCGAGATCAAGAAGATCAACGCGGCGGGCGGCGTGCTCGGGCGGCCGCTGCAGCTGAACGTGATCAACGACCAGCTCGATCCCCAGAAGACGAAGCAGGCGGCGCTGACCCAGCTCGGGAAGGGCGCCGTGATCGGGTGGGTCACCTGCGACGTCGACTACGCGACGCCTGCGATCCAGCCGTTCCTCGACGCCGGCAAGCTCACCATCGCGCCGTGCATCGGCACCGACGAGATGGGCCCGTCGCGCTTCGGCACGCAAGGGCAAGCTCGCGTTCAGCTACGGCAACGCGGCGCAGGACGAGGGCTCGGCGATGGCCGAGTACTCGTTCAAGAACGGCTGGAAGTCGAGCATCGTCGTCACCGACAACCTGCTGCGCTACTTCAAGGACGTGTGCAAGGCGTACACGATCCGCTTCAAGCAGCTCGGCGGCAAGATCGTCTCGGAGGAGTCGTTCACCCAGGGCGACAAGACGATCGGCAACGTCGTCAGCCGCGTCAACGGCAAGAAGGCCGCGAACATCGCCTTCTGCACCTCGTTCGGCGGCGACCAGCCGGCGTTCGTCGCGGGCCTGCGCAGCCTCAACAACTCGACGCCGATCATCAACTCGTGGGCCGGTGACGGCGCGTACTGGTGGACGAAGAGCCCGAAGGTGACGAACTTCTACTACGTCACCTACGCGTCGGTGTGGGGCGACGACCCGAGCAAGGCGGTCAAGAGCATGGAGAGCGTGATGAAGGCGCAGGGGCAGCCCGCCCAGACCGGCGGCTTCGTCACGGGCGCCGCCGCGATCGACGGCATCGCGACCGCGATCCGCATCGCGAAGGGCTCGACCAACGGCGCGACGCTCGCCGCGATCATGGAGCGGTACCACAATCAGCCCACGATCTCGGGCCTCGTGACGTTCTCGCCGCAGTTCCACAGCGTGACCGGCCGGACGTACCGCGTGATCAAGGTCAGCAACAACAAGGGACGGCTCGTGGCCGTCTTGAAGGCCAAGTCGGTGGCCAACATCCACTAGCGGACGGAGTTGGAACCAGTAGCCAGTGCGCAGCGCCGATCGCCCGGATCCCTCCGGGCGATCGGCGTCTCGCGCGCCTTCGACGGCGTGCACGCGCTCGAGGACGTGAGCCTCGAGCTCGAGCGGCACGAGGTCGTGGGGCTGATCGGGCCGAACGGCGCCGGCAAGACGACGCTCGTGAACGTGCTCACGGGCTTCGACACGCCGACCGGCGGGACCGTGGAGCTCGAGGGCCGCGACGTGACCGGCTGGGCGCCGTACCGCCTCGGCCGCACCGGGCTCGCGCGGACGTTCCAGCACGGGCACCTCTTCACGGGCTCTCACGGTGCGCGAGAACGTCGAGGTCGCGGCGCTCGGCGTGGGGGCGCGCGCGGGCGACGCGCGGACCAGGGCGGGCGAGCTGCTCGCGCTGCTCGGCCTCTCGGACCGCGGCCGAGGAGCCCGCGTCGGTGCTTCCGCACGGCGACGAGCGCAAGCTCGGCGTCGCGCGGGCGCTCGCGACGAAGCCGCGCTTCGTGCTCATGGACGAGCCCGCGGCCGGCCTGCACGAGGCCGAGATCCCGGACTTCGCGGCGGTCGTGCTCGCCGTGCGCGACCAGTTCGACGCGGGCGTGCTCCTGATCGACCACAACGTGCCGCTGATCATGGAGGTCTGCGACCGGATCCAGGTGCTCGACCAGGGCCGCACGCTCGCCGAGGGAACTCCGGCCGAGATCCGCGGCAACGTCGAGGTCGCCACGGCCTACCTCGGCGCGGGCCCGTGCGCCGACGGGGACGCCCGATGCCTGACGACGTCGTCCTGAACGTCGCCGACCTCGAGGTCCGCTACGGCACCGTGCCCGCCGTGCGGGACGTCGCCTTCGAGGTCCGGCGCGGCGAGATCGTCGGGCTGATCGGGCCGAACGGGGCCGGGAAGTCGACGACGCTGCACGCGATCATGGGCCTCGTCCCCGCCGCGGGCGGCGAGATCAGCCTCCACGGGCGCTCGCTGCGCGGCCTCGCGCCCGAGACGATCGCCCGGCTCGGCGTCGCGCTCGTGCCCGAGGGCCGCCACATCTTCGCGGCGCTGACCGTGGAGGAGAACCTGCGCCTCGGGCTCGCCGGGCGCCGCACGCGCGACGGGCTCGACGAGGATCTCGACTGGATCCGGACCTCTTCCCGGTCGCTCGACGAGTACCGGGGCCGTCACGCCGGCGCGCTCTCGGGCGGGCAGCAGCAGCAGCTCGCGATCGCCCGCGCGCTGCTCGCGCGCCCCGAGGTGCTGCTCCTCGACGAGCCGTCGCTCGGCCTCGCCCCGACCGTGGTCGAGGCGGTGTTCGAGGCGCTCGGCCAGATCCGCGACCGCGGCGTGACGATCCTGCTCGTCGAGCAGCGCGCACGGCTCACGGTCGCCTTCGCCGACCGGACGCACGTGATGGCGAACGGCGAGATCCGGCTCACCCTCGGCCCGGAGGACGCCGCCGACACCGAGCGGTTGGCCGCCGCCTACCTCTCGTGACGCTGCTCCAGCAGGTGATCGACGCGGTCGCGCTCGGCGCCCTCTACGGGCTCGTCGCGGTCGGGATCGGCCTCGTGTTCGGGGTCATGCGGCTGATCAACTTCGCCTACGGCGAGCTGATCACCGCCGGCGCGTACACGCTCGCGTACCTGAGCGGACAGCCGGCGGCGGTCGCGATTCTCGCGTGCGTCGCGGTCGTGATCGCGCTCTCGCTCGTGATGGAGCGGGTCGCGTTCCGGCCGCTGCGAAACGCCTCTCCCGCGACGATGCTCGTCGCGACCTTCGCGATCAGCTTCATGCTCCAGAACGTCTACCTGCTCGCGTTCGGCTCGCGCGGCAAGACGGTCGGGACGCTCGGCGGGCTCAACGGCGCGATCACGATCGGCTCGCTCGACATCCGCTGGATCTCGATCGTCGCGCTCGTGGTCGGCGCCGTGCTGCTCGCGGCGACGACGCTGCTCCTGAACCGGACGACGATCGGGCTGCAGATGCGCGCCGCCGCGGCCGACTTCCGCACCGCGCGGATCCTCGGCGTGCGCGCGAACCGCGTGATCAGCTTCTCGTTCCTCGTCTCGGGCGTGCTCGCGGCGGCCGTCAGCGTCCTGCTGACCGTGCAGGACCCGCTCGTGACGCCCGACTACGGCGTCTCGATCACGATCTTCGCCCTGATCGGCGTCGTCGTCGGCGGGCTCGACCGGCTCGTCAGCGCCGCGCTCGGCGGCTTCGCGATCGGCTTCGCCAACTCCTTCGTCGGCGCCCAGCTGCCGACGAGCAGCAGCGTCTACCTCCCCTCGGTGATCTTCGGCCTCGTGATCATCGTGCTGCTGCTGCGCCCGGCCGGCCTCTTCGCGCCGCGGCGCCGGGCGGTGGAGCGCGTATGAAGGCCGTCGTCCAGCTCGCGCGGCCCGATCGCCCTCATCGTCGCGGTCGCGGTCGCTCGGCAGACTCGGTCAGCCTCGCCCACCAGCTCGAGTTCGAGTTCGCGCTCGTGAGCACGGCGATCGTGGTCGCCCTCTACGTCTTCATCGGCAACTCGGGCGTGATCTCGTTCGGGCACATGAGCTTCGTCGCGGTCGGCGCGTTCCTGTCGGGGATCCTCACGATCGACGCGCAGCAGAAGAGCTTCGTCCTGCCGAGTCTCTTCCCGATCCTGCGCGACACGCACGTCGGCACCCCGCTGTCGCTCGTGCTCGCCGCTGCTCGCCGGCGGCGTCTACGCGCTGCTCGTCGGGCTCGCGCTGATGCGCCTCTCCGGCCTGCCCGCCGGCATCGCCACCTTCGCGGTGCTCGGCATCACCTACAACGTCTACCGGAACTGGGAGAAGATCGGCCCCGCCGCGCAGGCGCTCAACTCGGTGCCGGAGAGCACGATCTGGCAGCTGATGGCCGGCGTCCTGATCTCGGTCGTGGCCGCGTACGCCTACCAGCGAAGCCGCTTCGGGCGCCAGCTCAGGGCCACGCGCGAGGACCCTGCGGCCGCGCAGGCGAGCGGGATCGACGTCTACCGCCAGCGGCTCGTCGCCTTCACGCTCAGCGGCGCGCTCGCGGGCTTCGCCGGCGGCCTGCTCGTGCACGAGCTCGGCAGCATCACGACCGACCAGGTCTACCTCGAGCTCACGTTCGTCACCCTGGCGATGCTCGTGGTGGGAGGCGTCGGCAGCCTGTGGGGCGCGGTGGTCGGGGCGCTCCTCGTCAGCGGGGCCGACTCGTTCCTCGGAGACGCGGAGAACACCGTGCACATCGGGTTCAGGCTCACGCTCCCGGAGGGCTCGAGGCTCGTCCTGCTCGGGGCGATCATGGCGCTCGTGCTGATCCTGCGGCCGTCCGGGCTCACCGGAAGCAGGGAGTTCTCGCTGTCCTGGCTGCGAAGGCGCCGGTAGGGTCTTCTGCCGTGAGCGCGCCCGCCGCCTTCGACGAGCTCCGCCTCCGCATGGCGGAGCTGAACGACCTCCAGCACGTGGGCGGGCTGCTCTTCTGGGACCAGCGGACCAAGATGCCGCCGGCCGGCTCCGACGGCCGCGCCGAGCAGATCGCGACGCTCGGGCGGATCGCGCACGAGCGCTTCGTCGATCCCGCCGTCGGCCGGCTGCTCGAGGAGCTTCGGCCGTACGAGGACGGGCTCCCGCGCGAGTCGTTCGAGGCGAGCCTGATCCGCGTCACCCGCCGCGACTGGGAGAAGGCGACGTGCGTCCCGCCGAGCCTGACGGCCGAGATCCGCCGCAACGGCGCGCTCGGCTTCCGCGCGTGGAACGACGCGCGCGCCGCCTCCGATTTCTCCCTGCTCGCGCCGCACCTCGAGCGCAACCTCGAGCTGAAGCACCGAGTACGTCGCCTGCTTCCCGCCGGCGGACGAGACGTACGACCTGCTGCTCGACGACTACGAGCGCGACATGAAGACCGCCGAGGTGCGGGCCGTCTTCGACGAGCTGAAGGAAGCACTGATCCCGCTCGTGCGCGCCGCGGGGACTCCCGAGCCGGCCCCGCTGCTCGAGTTGCCGCGCAACGGGCAGGAGCGGTTCGCACGCCGCGTGCTCGACCGGCTCGGCTTCGACGAGCGCTCGTGGCGCCTCGACGAGACCCCGCACCCGTTCATGTCGAGCCCCGGCCCGGGCGACGTGCGCCTGACGACGCGCTGGGAGTCCGGCCTCAACTGGCTGTTCGGCGCGATCCACGAGTTCGGCCACGGCGTCTACGAGCACGACATCGACCCGGCGCTCGCCCGCACGCCGCTCGGCGGCGGGGTCTCGCTCGGGCTCCACGAGTCGCAGAGCCGCACGTGGGAGAACCTCGTCGGCCGCAGCCGCCCGTTCTGGCAGTTCTTCTACCCGCAGCTCAGGGAGGCCTTCCCGGAGCACTTCGGCTCGCTCTCCGAGGACGACTTCTACCGGGTCACGAACCGCGTCGAGCCGTCGCTGATCCGGGTCGACTCCGACGAGGTCACCTACAACCTGCACATCATCCTCCGCTTCGAGCTCGAGCAGGAGCTGATCGAGGGGCGCCTGGCCGTCGCCGATCTCCCGGCGGCGTGGAACGAGCGCTTCGAGGAGTACCTCGGGATTCCGGTGCCGTCCGACCGTGAGGGCGTCCTGCAGGACATGCACTGGGGCGGCGGGGCGTTCGGGTACTTCCCGACCTACGCGCTCGGCAACGTGATGTCCGTGCAGATCTGGGAGCGCGTGCGCGACGACCTGCCCGACCTCGACGAGCAGTTCGCCCGGGGCGAGTTCGCGCCGCTTCGCGCGTGGTACGGCGAGCATCTGTACTGCTACGGGCGCAAGTTCACGCCGCAGGAGACGCTCGAGCTCGCCTCCGGCTCGCGGCTCGACGCGGGGCCGTACCTGCGGTACCTGCGCGCGAAGTACGCGGCCGGATGATCTCGCGCGTCTGCGTCGCCGGGGCGGGCGTGATCGGCAGCCTGTTCGCCGGTCACCTCGCGCGCGTCGCCGAGGTGTCCGTGCTCACGCGGCGGCAGGAGCATGCCGACGCGCTCAACGAGCACGGGCTCCGCGTCTCCGGCCGCAGCGACTTCACCGCGCGCGTCGTCGCGGCGACCGGATCCGGCCGCGCTCCCGGAGCCCGACCTCGTGATCGTCGCCTGCAAGGGGACCGATCTCGAGCCGGTCGCCGCACGGCTCGAGGGCCACTTCGCGGGCGCCGTCGTGATGACGGTCCAGAACGGCCTCGGCGCCGAGGAGATCGTCCGCCGCCACGGCGACTGGCCGCTCGTCTCGGCCGTCACGTTCATGAGCGGCACGCGCCACGCGGACACGCACGTCGAGTACATCCTCGACACGGAGACCTGGATCGGCCCGTACGAGGCACGACGCCGGAGGCGCGCCGCGGTCGAGATCGCCGAGCTGATCCGCGCCTCGGGGCTGAAGGCCGAGGCCTTCGCCGACCTGCGCCCGGCGCAGTGGTCGAAGCTGATCTTCAACGCGACGGTCAACGCCGTCGCGGCGCTCACCGGCCTGCCGCACGACCCGCACTTCGCGCGCCGAGGAGCGCCGTCCGACCTCGGCTTCCTCGTCCACGACCTGATCGACGAGGGCAAGGGGTTGCCGCGGCGGCGGGGATCGAGCTGCGACGAGGATCCGTGGGAGATGAACGTGCTCGCGACGCAGCCGCGGCAGCGCCCACTACCCCTCGATGCTCGAGGACGTCGAGGCGCACCGGCCGACCGAGATCGAGCTGATCACCGGCGCGCTCGTGCGCGAGGCGGAGCGGCACGGCGTCGAGGTGCCGCTGCACACGGCGCTCTACCGGCTCGTCAAGGCGAAGGAGGCGTCGCTACTCGTGAGGATCTGCAGTCGTCGGCTGCGGCGCGGTCGGCTCGCTGTTCGCGGCGAACCTCGCGCTGCTCGACGACGTCGAGGTGTGGGCGTACGACCTGGCGCAGGAGCACGTCGACGCGATCAACGCGAGCGGCCTGCGGCTCTCCGGCGCCGGCGAGGTCGCTCGGCCACCCGCGCGCGACGACCGACGCCGCCGAGCTGCCGCCGTGCGACTTCGGCATCGTCGCGACGAAGGCGATGCACACCGAGGGCGCGATCGCCGCGACCGCGCACGCGTTCGCGGACGGCTGCGGTCTGCACGGTGCAGAACGGCGTCGGCAACGAGGAGGTGCTCGCCGCGCACGTCGAGCGCGTGATCCGCGGCACGACGTTCCCGGCCGGCCGGATCGTCGAGCCGGGCCACGTGCAGTGGGACGTCAAGGGCGACACGACGATCGGCCCGTTCGAGCCGAAGCCCGGCGCCGATCGGCGAGATCGAGCGGCTCGCCGACGCGTGCACGCGCGCCGGCATGCCGACGAGCGGCGGTCGCGGACGCGCGGGGCGCGCAGTGGCGCAAGGTGATCTTCAACGCGGCGACGAACCCGATCGGCGCGCTCACCGGCCTCACGCACGGGCGCGTCTGCGAGCTGCCGCCGCTGCGCGCGCTCGGCACGCAGCTCGTGGACGAGGGCAAGGCGGTCGCCGCGGCGCAGGGGATCGAGCTCGACGCCGACCCCGAGGAGCTGATCGACCACGCGGCGAAGCCGGAGGTCGCCTACGACCACAAGGCGTCGATGCTGCAGGACGTCGAGGCGCGGCGGCAGACCGAGATCGACTGGCTGAACGGCGGTATCGTCCGCTTCGGCGAGCAGGCTGGGCGTGCCGACGCCGATGAACCAGGCGATCTGGGCACTCGTGAAAGGACTGGAGCAGTCATGGTGACGACCGAGATCGAGCGGCGCTACGGGCGCGTGCGGGAGGCGATGGCGCGCGAGGGCTCGACGCGGTGATCGTGTCCGGCAACGAGTACACCGGCTTCGAGGGCGCGGTCACGTACCTGTCCGGCTTCGTGATCGTGCACCGGTACGCGTACGTCCTGCTCCCGCTCGAGGGCGAGCCGTCGATCGTGTTCCCGAGCGAGGCGCGCTACGTCGGCGAGCACGGGACGACGTGGATCGAGGACCAGGTCTTCGTCGACCACCCCGGCGACTGGCTCGCCGAGCGGCTGCGCGGGCAAGCGCGTCGGCGTCTACGGGCTCGACTACGTGATGACCGTGCGCGACTACCAGGCGCTCGAGACAGCCTCGAGCTCGTGCCGTTCGACGTCGAGTTCGACCTCGCCCGGGCGGTCAAGAGCGAGTTCGAGCTGCGAGTCCGTGCGCGACAGCGTCCGCATCAACACGGAGGGCTTCCGGATCTTCGTCGCGTCGTACGCGCCGGGGAAGACCGAGCGCGAGGTGCTCGCGCCGTGCGAGCAGTACTTCGTCGCGGAGGGCTGCGGGCGGCTGACGATGGACATGGTGCTCGTCGGCCCGAACGGGTCGGCGCTGCCCGAGTTCAAGATCGCCGGCGACCGGCGTGATCGAGGCGACCGACCTCGTGCTGCCGTCGCTCGAGATCGCCGGCCCCGGCGGGCACTGGGTCGAGGTCTCGCGGGCGATCTGCGCCGGCTCGCCGTCCGAGGACACGGGCCGGATGATGGAGGCCTACGACGAGTACTACGAGGCGGCGCGGCACGCGATGAAGCCGGGCGCGACGGCGCACGACGTCCACCGCGCGGTCTCGAAGGGCTTCATCGACCGCGGCTACAAGCTCGGCCACGTCACCGGCCACTCGATCGGGATGACGATGATCGAGTTCCCGAAGATCGGCGAGGGGGTCGAGACGGTGCTCGAGGAGAACATGGTCTTCTCGATGCACCCGCACGCGATCTCCGAGGACGGGCAGGCGTGCCTCTACATGCAGGACACGTGGCTCGTCGGGCCGGACGGCGGCGAGCCGCTCGCGCCGCTGCCGATGCGGATCTTCTTCGGCTCCGAGGCGACCGAGATCTAGAGCTGCCAGGCGCCGCGGTGCAGCACCGGCACGCGCTCGCCCGAGGCGGTGATTCCGGTGACGGCGAGCTCGTCGCTGCCGATCATGAAGTCCGTGTGGATCTCGCTCACGTTCAGCCGCGGCAGGTCCTCGGGCAGGACCGACGCCTGGTAGCCCGCGCCGAACGCGAGGTGGCTCGCCGCGTTCTCGTCCAGCAGGGTGTCGTAGAAGACCCTGCCGAGCGGCCCGATCCGGCCGCCGCCGTCGACGAGCGCGACCTCGCCGAGGCGGGCGGCGCCGTCGTCCGTCGCGAGCTCGCCGCGCAGGGCCTCGGCGCCGGTCTCGGCCTGGACCTCCGCCACGCGGCCTCCCTCGAAGCGAAGCTCGAGGCCGCGCACGACGACGTCCGCGGCGAAGAAGGGCATCGTCGCCCGGACGACGCCGTCGACGCGTTCGGGATCGGGCGCGGTGAAGGTCTCCTCGGTCGGCAGGTTCGGCAGGTGCACGATCCCGTCGACGGTCATGCTCTGGCCGCTCTCCCAGCGGCTGCTCGGGAGGAGCCCGACGGTGAGGTCGGTGCCCGGCCCTTCGAAGTGGAGCGCGTCGAAGCGGCGCTCGTTCAGCAGCCCCGTCGCCCTGCCGAGCGCCGCGACCCGCTCCGCCCAGGCGGCGGCCGGGTCGTCCTCGTCGAGGCGGCAGACGTGCTCGACCGCCTGCCACAGCGCCTCCAGCGCCTCGTCCGGGTCGAGCTCGGGGTAGGCAAGCCCGGCCCACGCGGGCGTCGGGCACGGCGCGACGCACCAGTTGATCGTCCGCTCGTTGACGAGATCCATGTACTCCTTCAGCGACGGCATCCGGTCCTTGGCGACGAGAGCCGGGTCGAGGTCGTCGTAGAGCGTGGGGGCGACCGTGCCGTTGAGCGCGATCATGGCCGCGCGGGCCTCGCCGAGCTGGCGCGCGCGGTCGGCGTACCACGGCGGCACCCAGTCGAGCGTGTCCTCGGCCGCGTGCTCGAGCCTGATGCGCTTCACCCAGGGGTCGAAGTAGTTGACGTCGACGAACTTCGCGCCGGCGCGGTAGGCAGCCGAGGCGATCGCGCGGGTCGCCGCTTCCCGTCCGGGCTCGCAGTCGACGAAGACGACCTGGCCCGGGCTGCACGTTCGCGCCGACGCGGACGATCAGCTCTGCGAGCCGGTCGACGCGATCGCCGGTCATCAGGGAGCCGTTGCAGGCTGAGAGCGCACGCCGCCTGCCCGCTCGCGCAGCGGGCCCGCCCGGCCGCTCGGCCCGCGCGGCCATGATCTCGGTCAGGATCGAGACCGCGGTCTCCGCCGGCGACTCGGCTCCGAGGTCGAGCCCGCATGGCCCGTGCAGCCGCGCGAGCGCCTCCTCTGACACGCCGGCCTCGAGCAGGCGCTCCCTGCGGGAGGCCTGGGCCACGCGGGAGCCGAGGGCGCCGATGTAGAAGGCGTCGCTCGCCAGTGCGCCCGCGAGCGCCGGGAGGTCGAAGCGCTCCTCGTGGGTGAGCACGACGATCGCATCGTCGGGGCCGGGACTCAGCTGCGGCAGCGCCTCGTCGGGCCAGCCGATCACGATCTCGTCGGCGCTCGGCAGCCGCTCCGGCGTCGCGAACCTGGCGCGCGCGTCGACGACGACCGTTCGCCAGCCCAGCAGCTTCGCGGCGGCGCAGAGCGACTCGGCGGTGTCGATCGCGCCGAAGGCGAGCACGCGGGGCGGAGGGCCGTAGACCTCGGCGAACGCGCGGCCGCCGTCCTCCAGGTCGAGCACGCGGCTCTTGCCGCCGTAGAGCCCGGCCGCGAGCGGCGCGAGCGCGGTGTCCCCGAGCACCTCGCCGCCGTCGAGGACGACCGCCTCGGCGCCGATGCGGGGCCCCTCGATCACGGTGAGATGGACGGCCCGCTCCCCCCGCTCGGCCGCCTGGAGCAGCCGCTCGACCAGCGGCCCGGGCGACTCCTCGACGAAGACGTCGATCTCCCCGCCGCAGGGCAGCCCGACCGTCGCCGCGAGCTCGTCGCTGATCCCGTAGCAGAGCAGGCGGGGCTCGAGCCCTGCGAGCACCTCTCGCGCCTCGCCGAACACGTCGCTCTCGATGCAGCCGCCGGAGACGGAGCCCGCGAGCTCGCCGCTCTCGGAGACGAGGAGCTTCGAGCCGATCGGCCGCGGTGCGGAGCGGCGCGCGCCGACGACCGTTGCGACGACGAAGCGCTCGCCGCGGGCGCGCCAGCGTGCGATGTCGGCGGCGAGTTCCTTCACGCCGCCAATCGTATCGACCTCGTCGTCTGCGTCAGTGCGCGCGGTCGCAGCCGCAGATCCGCTCGCCCAGCTGCCTGCGCTCGAGCGGAAGCCCACACCGGGCGCAGGACGGCGGCAGGACATTCGCGCTGACGAGCAGCGCCTGCGCGATCGTTGCGAAGGCGACGAGGTCCGGAAGCACGAGCCAGCCCGGCATGATGGACCCCTTATCGGCGGAGGGCGCCGCGGGATTTAGCCCTTGCGCACGACGATCGTCTGGGTCATCAGAGCCGGGTGGAGCGAGCAGTAGAAGTTGTAGGTGCCGGCCCGTGTGAAGCGGACGCTGAACGAGCCCGACGTCAGCGAAGGCGGAGGCGATCCCGACCGGTCCGGTCGCCAGCGTCACGTCGTGCGGCACCGTGCCGACGAAGCGCCAGCGGAACGTCTGCCCGAGGCGCAGCAGGACGCGCTGGGCGCCGAAGCGGAAGTCGCCCGACCGTCGTGCTCGTGATGTTCTTCGCGACCGGACCGCTCGGCTGCCGGAGGAGCGTCAGCGGCATCGACGCGCGTCGGGGGCCCGGGGGAGCCGAGGTCGATCTGGAGCGGCGGCACGGGCGCGCAGCCGCTCGCGACGGCGCCCGGGGCGAAGAAGAGCAGCATGATCCCCATCACCCGCATGTGCGGTGCGCTGTCGTCGTAGACCGCCGATCAGGCGCAGCGTGTCGCCCGCGGCCACGGGGATGCCGGTCGGGCTCTGGAAGCTCGACATGTGGGTCGGCCCCGGCTCGTGCATCATCGGCATCGGCATCGGCCCGCCCCAGGTCGGCAGCGACCGGAAGAGGCGCTCGCCGCAGGTCGTGTCGGTGAGGTCGAGGCGGACGCCGCCGCCGTGGAGGTGGCCGCCGCCGGAGACGAGGCGCCCGCTCACGGGCAGCCGGAAGTCGGCCGAGCGGGAGATCGTCGAGCCCTTCGCCGCCCGTCCCGGGGACGGTGAAGATCGGATCGGTCTCGCAGTTGTGCACGTCGAGCCAGATCGGCCGCACCGGCGTGAGCGTCTGGCCGGTGACGTAGGTGACGGTGTAGCGGACGGACACGGTCTCGGCGCGGTTGTGGTGGTTCATCAGCATGTAGAGGAGGCCCCAGGGGTCGCTCGGCCGCGTTCGCGTAGCCGTATCCCGGCGGCAGCGCGAGCACCATGCGCTCCTCGCCCTCGGCGTAGAAGCGCTCGGCAATCGACCCGGGGCAGGTGTAGTCGCGGGCGCGCATCTTGGCGAAGACGACGTGGTGCAGCATCACGTCGAGCGGCGAGACGGCGTCGCCGGCGCCGTCGACGAGGTCGGCCTTCATCCCGACGACGTAGCCGTCGACCTGAGGGTGGGGCACGATCTGGTAGTCCGTCGCGACGCCGTACGCGGGGATCGTGATCGGCGCCGACTTGAACACGAGCGTCTGCGTGGCCGCGTGGGCGCCGACCGGGAAGACGAGCGAGGCGAGCACGGCGAGGAGCGCGACCCGGGACACACCGGAACTATAGGCACGCGGTCTGGTGAAGCTCGGTTACGGCGCTACACTCTGCGCTGTGAGCTGGCTGTTCGCGATCCTGCTCGCGCTCGCCGTTGTCCTGGTCGCCGCCGCGGAGTGGCCGCGGCTCCAGCAGCGCTTCGGTGTCGAGGCGCGCCGCCGACGGGAGCGCGCCCGCCGCAAGGCGCAGCCTGAAGCTGCTGAAGAACGAGAGCGAGGAGTTCGTCGCGAGCGTCGAGCGAGATCTCGAGCGGCTACCGACGCTCGAACGATCACGACCGCCCGTAGCGCTAGCCCTTGACGCGGAAGGTCGCGGTGAAGGTCCGCGTGTTCGGGAGGATCAGCGGCACGTCCTCCATGTTCTTCGACTCCTGCTAGTCCGCGACGGTGACGACGAGCTTGTGGGTGCCGGGACGGACGAGCCCGAGGGAGACGCGGGCCCGGTTGCCGACGAGCCGGACCACCTCGGGCTGCCCGTCGACGGTCGCGCGCAGACTCGTGGGATCGACACCCGAGCCGGCGTCGGTCACCGAGATCGGCAGGCCGGCGCTCTGGGCGACGCGTCCGCGCCAGCAGCGCCACCTTCGGCGGCGTGTGGTCGTTGACCCAGTACCGGAACGAGAACGCGCCCGGGCGACCGCCCGTCGGCGTGTCGAACACGATGTCGTAGTCGCCGGCGCCCGGCAGCACCGCGGCGGACACGAGCTCGGGCCGGCCGAACGTGCTCAGGTACGGGTTGAAGCTGAGCGGCAGGCCGTGTAGCCGGCGAGGCGGTTCTCGTCGCCGGCCGAGACGATCCGCGGCTCGACCGAGACGCCGCTCGCGCGGGAGAGGATCACGACGCCGAAGTTGGCGACCGGCCGCGTGATGTGAACGCGGAAGACCTGCTCGGGCCCGTCGAACGAGATCGTCACCTGGGCGCCGCGCGGATCGGACGGGTAGCGGTAGCTCGAGACGCGCGAGGCCTTGCCGCGCGGTGTTGCCCTTGTACACGCCCGGCCGGCGCGAGCGGCGTGTGCGGGTCGGTGCCGAGCTTCGGCGCCGTGACGCGGAACCAGTACGGGATCCGGCGCACGTCGGTGCCGCGGGTGAGGACGACGAAGCCGGTCTGCTCGGACTCGGCCGGCGGACGCGCCGACGCTGACCGAGAGGTCGAGCTGGCCGGCACGGTCACCGTCGCCGGCGCGGTGACCGTGCACGCCCGCCTCGGGGTCCTGCTGCTGCGACGGAGACGCGTCCAGGCGCCGGCGCCGCCGCCCGCGTCGGTGAGCGCGACCGAGCGCGTGGCGGTGGCGGCGCGGTGCACGAAGGCCGAACGAGACGGCTGGCCGGCGCGGCGAAGATGAGCGGCGTGTTCGCGCGGGGGATGTCGATCAGGCCGCCGCCCTCGCGCGTGGTCGCCGCCTCGGGGCTTCGTCGGTCGATGTACGCCGGATCGCCGGTGAGGACGAGCGCCGACTTCACCTGCGCGACCGTCCAGTCGGGGTGGCGCTCGAGCAGCAGCGCGGCCGCCGCCGGCGACCGTGCGGCGTCGCCATGCTCGTGCCGCTGAAGATGTCCCAGAGCCCGGCGCGGGTCGGGACGGACGAGAGCGACGTCGACGCCGGGCGCGCTCACGTCGGGCTTCAGCTGGAGCGAGATCGGGGTCGGCCCGCCGGACGAGAAGTCGGCGATCACGTCGGCGGGCGCACCGCGGCCGTTCGTGACGGCGGCGACGGTGATCGCCTGCGGGCGCCGTGGCCGGGCGAGCCGACCGAGCCGGCCCCGACGTCCGCGAAGTCGTTGCCCGCGGCGATCACGGGGACGACGCCGGCGTCCGCGGCCCCGTCGATCGCGTCGACGACGATGTCGCGGCTCGGCGTCGATCTCGGGCTCGCCGAGCGAGAGGTTGATCACGTCCATGCCGTCCTGGACGGCCGCCTCGATCGCCGGCGGCGATCTCGGGCGAGTTGCCGTCGAGGCCGAAGCCCGGCGTCGGCACGGTCAGCACCTTGTAGTTGCCGATGTACGCCTTCGGCGCGACGCCCGAGACCGTGACCGTGCGGCTGACCGTCGCGTGCCGTGTGTTCCCGGCCGCGATCCCGGCGACGTGCGTGGCGTGCTCCGAGAACTGCCGGGTCGAACGGGAGCCCCGCGTACTTCCAGTTCGTCGAGGCGGGGGCGAAGGCGCGCGCGACGATCACCTTCGCGGTCGTGTACGCGGCGTTCCCCTTCGGGAAGCCGGCCGGCATCGTGTAGCCGGCCGGGTTGAAGAACGGGTGCGTCTGGTCGACGCCCTCGTCGATGATCGCCGATCTTCAGCCCCTGGCCCGCGGTCGAGAGGTCGCCGCCCCAGATCGCCGGCGCGCCGATCAGCTGCGGGCTGCGGTCGAGGAGGGAGTGGTAGGTGACGCTCGGGTACACCTCGGCGACGCCGGGGACGCGTCGCGAGCCGCGACGCGTCGCCGGCGGGGACGACGACGGCCATCCCGTTGAGGACGACGCCGTAGTGCCAGCGCACGCGCGCCTGCCGGGATCGCGCGCACGATGCGGCCCTCGAGCGAGCGCTGCGCGGCGGCGAGCGTCCGCAGGTACGAGACGCTCGCGGGTGCGCGCACGTCGAGCCGGTGGTGCCGCGTCGTCGACGGCGGCGAGCGCGCGGCTCGCCTGCGCCGCGCGGGCGAGCGACGGCGCGTCGAGCCGGACGACGAGCTCGACCGTCCTACCGCCGGCAGGCGCCTGCGTCCGCGCGGCGGCACTCGTGCCCAGCGACGAGCGCGAGCGCAGCGACGAGAAATGTGAGACCCCGCTTCACGGTGGCGAATAGTACGTATGACGAACGAAACCGGCTCCGGTTCCCAGCGGCCTCGCTAGACTGACCCTCCGCGCGGATGTGGCGGAATTGGTAGACGCGCACGGTTCAGGTCCGTGTGAGCGAAAGCTCGTGGAGGTTCAAGTCCTCTCATCCGCATACAGCGGCCTGGGGGCCGCGGGTCAGCCGGCTCGAGGCTTGAGCCAGCCGGTTCGAAGCTCCCGCGAGCGTTCGTCGAGGTGCGTCAGGAGCGTCTGGAGCTCGGCGAGCTCCGGTAGTAGCGTCTCGAGGTGACGCAACTCGGCTGCGATGTCGGTCAGGGAGGTCGCTGGATCGGCAACCGCAGCGTCGAGCCTCCGCTCGCTGGCGTCGATCTGGCCTCGCAGGGCCAGCGCCCAGCCGTCGGCCTGGTCTCTGAGCGCCCTCAGCTCGGCTTCGGTCGCCGGGCTGTCGCCCAGCACCTCACGGAGCCGGGCTATCAGTGCGAATTCCAGAGTCTCGGTCATGGCGTGGCGTGGCCCGAACGTGGAAGACCGCACCTGGGCGCGGTCTTCCGGCGGCAAGATGCGAGTAGCGCACAGTGGCAAGACCGGGTCTGCGGCAACCCATCGACCACTCGCAAGTGGCGCTACTCCCGGCGACTGGCATCGTCGGGCTTGCTTCGGGCTCATCTTCGACCCGCTGTGTAACGCGCGTGTGCCCGCTGCGTAAGACGCACGTAAAGGCAATCGCGCGAGTCTGGCGAGATCGGCTCGTACGCGCGCTAGAGTCGGTGCCATCGCCCTCGCGACCGTGGCGAGGTTCGCCCGCCAGAGGTCTTCGGGGAGGGGCGGGAGGATGTCGTCCCAGATCGCCGCGAAGCTGCCGATCAGCTGCATCAGGCGCTCGGGGCGCGCCAGGAACCACCAGTGGAGGTGCTCGCTGCCGTCGCCCCAGCGGCACTACGTGGACCCGGCCGATCCCGCCGACCGACCGCACCGCCCGCTCGACCCTGACCAGCAACGGCCCGAGCTCGACGGCGAGCTCGGGCGGAAGATCGTCGAAGTCGTAGTGGTCCCGTGGCTCGAGGAGGAGGACGACCGGGAGGCCGGACGGCTCCGCGAGCGCTCCCAGTCTCCAGTGCTCGTCCGTCCAGAGGTAGGCGTCGTCGCCGCGGCTGCACCGCGGGCACTCCGCGCCGGCCTCGCCGTGCCGCGGCGGCTCCTGGGCGACGGGCGCCTCGAGCGGCCGGACCCGCAGCTCGCCGTCGAACGGGAACGTCTCCCATTCGGCGACGGGCGGCAGCCGCAACGCTCCGGCTGCGCGGGCGTACAGCTCCTCCGGCGTCTCTCCTGACGCGGCGTGTCACCGCGTCGCGATCGTAACGGGTGCGCCGGGACGAAATCCCCCGTAAATGCTCATGAAAGGTGGTTTACGTTCCGATTACACGACAAGCACGCGCCGGTAACACGCTGGTGCGACGGTAGAGGTACGCATGCGACTCAGAGTCACACTCATCTCCGTCTTCCTCCTCGGCGCATTGCTCGCGGCCGGGGTCGCCTCGGCGCGCAGCGTCAACCTCGTGATCGACCGCGGCATCGTGCAGTCGGTCTCTTCGACCCAGGTCGTGCTGCGTGCGCTCGACGGGAGCACGATCACGATCACGGTCGGCCCCCGAACCCGCGTGTTCCTGAACAACGACTCGGCCCCGCTCACCGCGATCCAGCCCGGGTACGTCGCGACGGCGCTGCACGACGGCAACCGCCCCGCGGTCTACGTGCGCGCGGTCGGGAAGACAGCGCCGCTCGTGGTCGACAAGGGAGTCATCACCGCCGTCTCCAGCACGTCGATCACGCTCCGAACCGGCTCCGGCGTCGTCATGATCACGATCGGCCCGGCGACGAGCATCCAGCTCAACGGCCGGCCCGCCGGCCTCGGCGACCTGCGTCCCGGGTACTCTGCAGAGGTGGCCCATCGAGGAAGTGAGCCCGCGCAGACGATCCGCGCACGAGGATCGCGGAGGTAACGGATGCCCGGAACCGTGCTGCTGATCGAGGACGAGGAGAGCATCGCAACGCTTGTCACGGCGTATCTCGAGCGTGACGGCTTCCGCGCGAGATGGGTGCGCTCGGGGCAGGAGGGGCTCGAGGCGGTCGAGCGGGAGAGCCCGCGCCTCGTGATCCTCGACATCGGCCTTCCGGACATGGACGGGTTCGAGGTCTGCCGCCAGATCCGCCGCAAGCGCTCCGTGCCGATCGTGATGCTCACCGCACGTGACGACGAGATCGACCGCGTCACCGGGCTCGAGGTGGGAGCCGACGACTACGTCTCGAAGCCCTTCTCGCCGCGCGAGCTGATCGCGCGCGTCAGGGCCGTGCTGCGCCGCACCGAGCCCGACAGCGAGGCGGAGATGATCGTCCTCGGCGACGTCGTGCTCAACCGCAGCTCGCGCGAGGTGATGGTCGGTGACCGCGACGTCGACCTGCGCGGCAAGGAGTTCGACCTGCTCGCCTACCTGATGGAGAACCGCGGCGCCGTGGTCACCCGCGACATGCTGCTCGACCGCGTGTGGGGGCTCGAGTACGCCGCGGGAACGCGCACCGTCGACGTCCACGTCGCCCAGCTGCGGAAGAAGCTCGGTCGCCCTGAACTGATCCGCACGGTCCGGGGGACCGGCTATAAGCTGATCCGTCCGTGAAGTCTCTGCGAGCGCGCCTGTTCGGGGCGATCGGCCTCGCGGTCATCGTCGCCGTCTCCCTGTCGCTCGTCGCGGGCGCCGTCCTCGTCCGCCGCTCGGTGCAGCACGAGGCGCTCGCCTCACTCGCACGCCAGGCCGACCTGCTCGCACACGCAGCAGCGCAGGCGCCGGCGCCGGCCGTCGCTCGGCGAGTTCCTCGCGACGCAGCAGGAGCGGCTCGCCCTGCTCACCGTCGACCAGGCGGCGCTCCTCCTGCCTGCGCCGGGGCGGCCAAGGTCCGCGCCGGCGAGCCCGCCGCGGGGACGGTCAAGGTCGGAAGCACCTCGTTCCTCTACCAGGCGCGCATCGTCGACGGGAAGGCGATCGTGCTCCTGCGTGCCTCGAGCCTGCAGGCGAGCGACTGGTACGCCGTACGAGCTCGCATTCCTCGTCGCGGGCATCGTCGGGCTCGTGCTGGCCGCGCTCGGCGCCTTCGTGCTCGCACGCGCTATCTCGCGGCCGATCCGGCGCGTCGCCGACGCGAGCCGGGCGCTCGCCGTCGGCGAGGTGCACGGCCCGCTCGAGCCGGAAGGGCCGACCGAGGTCGTCGCGCTGGCCGAGGCCTTCAACTACATGAGCGACCAGCTGGCGCGGGCGCGCGACGCCGAGCGGACCTTCCTCCTCTCCGTGAGCCACGAGCTGAAGACGCCGCTCACGGCGATCACCGGCCACGCCGAGGCGCTCAGCGACCGGGTCGTCTCGCCGGAGCGCGTCGCCGAGGTGATCCTGCGCGAGTCCAAGCGGCTCGAGCGGCTCGTACGGGACCTGCTCGACCTCGCGCGTCTCGACGCCCACGTCTTCGGCGTCCACCCCCAGCACGTCGACCTCGCGGAGCTGGCCGACGAGGCGGCGGTGCGGTTCGCTCCGCAGGCCCGCGGCTTCGGTGTCGAGCTCACGGCCGACGCGCCGCGCCCGGCGCCCGCGGTCGCCGACCCCGACCGGGTGCTCCAGGTGCTCTCGAACCTGATCGAGAACGCGCTCCGCATCACGCCCGAGGGCGGCAGCGTGAGCGTCCACGCCGAGGCGGGCACGCTCACGGTCGCCGACACCGGGCCGGGCCTCGCCGAGGAGGACGTGCTCCGGGCCTTCGAGCGGTTCTACCTCTACGAGCACTCCGGCAACCGGAGCCGCACCGTCGGCACCGGGCTCGGCCTCGCGATCGTGCGCGAGCTGACCGAGGCGATGGGCGGCTCGGTCCGGGTCGAGAGCCGGCCCGGCGCCGGCACCACCTTCACGGTCTCGCTGCCGCCGGAGGAGAGCCCTACGCCGGCAGGGCGTCGAGCACCTCGCTCGCGTGCCCTGCGGGCTTGATCCCGCGCATCGCCTTCGCCACGTTGCCGTCGGAGTCGATCAGGAACGTCGAGCGGTCGATCCCCATGTACTTCTTGCCCATCATCTTCTTCTCGACCCAGACCCCGTACGCCTCGGCCGCGACGTGGTCGGGATCGGCGAGCAGCGGAAACGGCAGGCCGTACTTGCTCTTGAACTTCTGGTGCGAGCGCTCGCCGTCGGGGCTGACGCCGAGGATCTCCGCGCCCCGCTCGCGGAACACGTCGTACGCGTCCCTGAACTCGCACGACTCCGTGGTGCAGCCGGGCGTGTCGTCCTTGGGGTAGAAGTAGAGGACGACGGGCCTCCCGCGCAGGTCCGACAGGCGGACGGTGGTGCCTTCGTCGCTCACGAGCTCGAAGTCCGGAGCCGGCTTGCCTTCCTCAACCATGTCGCATCCTCTCTGTAGGGTCCGGGGACGACGATGCTAACGGCGCACCACACCGTCGCATTCCTCGTCATCGCCGTGTGCGTGATCGCCGGCGTCGTGGGCGCTCGTCGCATACCGGCGCGGCCGGGGGGCGGGCCGCTCGCTCGCGCACCTGCTCGCGCTCGCCCAGACCCTGATCGTGGCCCAGGTCGCGCTCGGCCTCCTGCTCCTCTCCGACCACCGGCGCGCCGCCGACCGCCTCCACTACCTCTACGGGACGCTCGCGCTCGGCGCGATCCTCGCGCCCTGGCTCTACGCGCCGAACGACCCACGCCGTCGCCTCGCCTGGTTCTCGGGCGCCACGCTCGTCGCCGCCGCCCTCGCCGTTCGCGCCTACATGACGGCGACATGAGACGCTTCTTCGCCGACATGAACCCGACGCTCCGGGGGTTCCTCCTGATCGCGGTGGTCGCGGCGCTGATCGTGGCCCTCTCGCTCCAATCCGCGGTCGGGACGCTGTTCCTGATCGCGCAGGTCCTCCTGCTCGTCGTGCTCGTCGTGTTCCTGTACCGCCTGTGGCGGTCGCGCCGCTCGCAGATCGGGATGTGGCCGCGCCGGGCGCAGATCGTGTTCTACGGATCGGGGTTCCTGATCCTCGCCGACCTCGTCGGCTACATGTTCGTCGCCTCCGGCGGCATCGACGCGATCGTGTTCCTCGCAGTGCTCGTGCTCTGCGGCTTCGCGATGGCGCGCGTCTGGCGCGACCAGCGCTCCGCCTACTAGGGCCGCGCGTCCACCTCGACCGGCCCGGGATGGTGGCCCATGAGCTCGCGCGTCGCATCCGGCTGGAAGAAGCGCTGCGCGATCGCGGTCGGCACGATCGCCGAGAGCACGACGACGGCGACGAGGAGCGAGAACTGCGTCCGGTCGATGATTCCGGCGTTGAGCCCGTACAGGGCGCTGATCGTGCCGAAGGTGAGCCCGGTCGACATCAGGAGCGTCGTGAAGGTCTCGTGCGGCGCGCAGTA
>CAVVCG010000007.1:0-29165 GCA_963746655.1 uncultured Actinomycetes bacterium
TCGCATGTGGCGCAACGCACGGCTGAGCCAAACCGACACGAGAGCTCACTGCGAGATGGGCGGTGCAGGACTCGAACCTGCGGCCACCTGCGTGTAAGGCAGGCGCTCTACCAGCTGAGCTAACCGCCCGGGCGGCCACGGATGGTAGCTCCGGCCGCGGGTATCCTCGCTCGGCCGCCCCCATCGACTAGCGGCCCAGGTCGCCACCCTTTCAAGGTGGTAGCGCGGGTTCGAATCCCGCTGGGGGCACTCTCCCCACGTTGGTGGATGGTTGCTGGCTTCAGCGCGATCAGCGACGTGCGTCGTCCTGGCCCGCATGCCCCAGTGCCCCAAACGGCTCGCGATGCTCGACAAGCAAACGAAGCAACTACTGAATGAGGTCGCTCGTGTAGCCCAATACGTCGGTGGCGGGCGACCCAACGAGCTGCGCTGGCATCTCCTCGATGTTCTGGCGTTGTTCGATCGCTGCCGGAGCAACTTCGGCGCTGTGCGCCTGCTCGCCGACAACGGCTTCGGTCAGGAGGCGCTCGCGCTCTCCCGATCGCTTTTCACGGAATCGCTGATGCTCATGGAGATCGCCGACGCCGATGACATCCGTCGTGTGGAACTCGTCGTCGGCTGGTCGATTGGGAGCATCGACGACTTCAACGGGCTGCTATCTGAGGCTGAGAAAGCGGGCGAGGACATGAGCCACAACCGTGAGCTATTGGCGTCGAAGCGCTCGTGGCTCGTCGAGTACGTGCAGTCGAACGGCGCTCGTCCGCGCAGGTGGAACGTCGATGAGAAGGCGCTGGCGGTCCGTCCGCCGCTAGTTTCCTTCAGCAACCACGCTGGAGGACAGCCATGCCTCACTACACCGGTGGATGCCTGTGCGGGGCGGTGCGGATCGAGATAGCCGCCGCGCCTTATCGCGTCGGAATCTGCCATTGCCTGGATTGCCGCAAGCGCCAGGGCGCGATCTTCCACAGCTTCGCAGTCTTCCCCATGGATGCGGTGACGGTCACCGGCGAGACGCGCGAATTCAAGAACCGATACTTCTGTCCGACTTGCGGCTCGTCGCTGTTCGACCGCTCGGACGACGAGTTCGAGCTGCACGCCGGCTGCCTCGACGCGCCCAACCAGCTTACGCCCACGTACGAAAGTTGGGTGGTCCGCCGCGAGGCCTGGCTGCCGCCTTTCGACGTCGCGAACCGCTACGAGCGCGACCGCACTACTGAGGGGCGCAGCGATCCGTAGCCGCCAGCCTCCAGAGCTAGCCAGCTTCCGCGAGCGTTTCGATCAAGTGAGTGCTGGCACTGGCATCTGGACGGATCGCCACGCGTGCCGAACACGGCCTGAAGGTCCTCCCAGGTCGCCTCGTTCGCCGGGACGATCGTGACCTCGGGCGTGGTCACCGTGCCGGTCATGCGGACATGGTGTCGAAAGGAGACAGCGCGTCGCGCCAAACCCGGCTCGAACGGGTCACGCGAAGACGGCTCGAGCCTCCGCGAGGAGCGCCTGCGCGTCGATCCGCCTGTCATGGCAGTCCGAGTCGGGCCGGATGGTCCAGGATTGGCCCACGGTGATCGGCAAGCTGCTCTGCCGGCTCGGGTTCCACCGATGGGACACGGTGGTGAACGACGGCGAGCGGTACCTGGTATGCCGCCGCTGCGGTACGTCTGGCGAGCCGCCCGAGCCGTGGAAGTACCCCGATCGTGGGCAAGGGCCGTAGAGCGAGCCTGTGGAGCCGCGCCCTGGCGTCGCCGCCCCTCGACACACGCGGCGCTCGACGATCAGGGCCGACTGCGTCCAGCGGGTGGGAGAACCGCGACCCGCTAGTGGTGGTGGCGACGGCTGTACACGACGCTCCCGGGTGTCACCCGTTTCACGTCTGGATCCCAGCGGCCGATGTACACGGCGTTGTCGGTGATGCCGATGCCGAAGCTGCCCGCTATCCCTTTCTTCGTCTCGCCGCATTCGACTGCTGGGTCGGTGTACGGGGAAACCGCGCTCTCAGAGCGGACGTGGCAGAAGACGTGCATACCGGCAACCGGCGCGACGTCGCCTGTGTGCAACGGGACGACCCGAAACTCGCCGACGGCCCCGGCCGTCGCCGCCGCACCGAGAGCCATCCCCGCAATCCCGACTGCAACCAACCTGAACATCTTGCGACCTCCTCCACGAGATCGGATGGAGTGATGCGTCGGTATGAGGTTCTGATCTTCCGACTTCGTGGCTTCGGATACATCCGTGGTTTCCCGCGACACGCGCGATGCTGCTCGTAGCTGGTCGGGATCGCGGGGAGGAGGAACCTTGGAGTACGACCGCGCATCCGCGGCCGGTACGGCTGAAGGAGGTTGGACGTGTCAACGATCGAGAAGCCACCGACGCTGGAGGGAAACGGCGGCGTCGCCACCCAGCCATGGTCCGAGCAGGGAGGGAGCAATGGTTTCTCCGACGGTGCGCTCGAAGCCCTTCACCAGGGTGCGTGACTGGTTCTGGCGATTGCTGCGACGTCCGCAGCCGCCGCCCCCGTGGTACAAGCGCCTGCTCCACCGCTAGTGGCTCTCGGAGGGCAATCCAGCCGGCCATGAGCCCGCTGGGAGGGAGCGCCCGGCTCGATGCCCGGGCGCTCCCGTTCGGATCGAGCTAGCGGCGCGAGGCGAGGCGCTCGATCGCGCGGTCGATCTCCGTCTCGGTGGTCGGGCGGTCGAAGTACACCTTCACCGCGTCGATCGAGACCACCAGGCCCCAGATGAGAGCCACGTAGAAGATCCAGGGCTCCCAGTCGCCGGGGTTCGAGTGGGTACTGAAGCGCTCGAAGGCACCGTTGTCCTGCCACTGGACGAGTGCCCAGATCGGCGTCAGCACGAGCATCCCGAGCAGGTAGTACGCGACGCTCTTCTTCAGGTGGCGGACGCGCTCGACGTGCCGGCGCGCCCACTGACGGAGCTCGTCCTCGGGCGGACGGAGCTCGGCCTCGGGCGACGCGGCGGTGGCGGAAACCGGCGCGGGTGCGACCCGTCCGTTCTTGGTGAGCGACTCGGCGGACATGGTGAGATCACCTCCTTCCGGGTAACACCAAGCGTCCCGCGGGTGCGTCGCCGGGGCATCGGGGAAGGCGCTGACCCGTCGTCGTGGTTATCGCGCAGGGCCGACGGAATCCGAGCGCGCAGAGATCGGGGAAGACGAGAAGATGCCGAGGCAGCATCCCTCGGATCGGCGATACGGGCTGCCCCCCGGATGAGCCGAATCACACCGGAACGGCCGCCCTCGGCGTGGGGCCATCCAACCATTCAGGGGATCAGATGACCATGGCGAGCGGCGACATCGACTGGGGCGCGACGATCGACGCCACAGCCGCGACCGAGCAGGGCATGCGGGAATGGAGAGTGGAGCTCGGCAGCGAGGCGCTCGCCGCGTTCGCGGTCGAACCGACCTTGACGCGGTTCGCCGACGACCTGTCACGCCTGGGGCCCGGCGCCGCTCCGGCGTGCTCGTTGACGCTCGGCCGGTTCGGGATGATCCTCACGATCACGGCACCGGGGCCCGAGGAGGCCGCGGACGAGGGGACTCGGCTGTTCAGGCGCCTCCTCGAGGCGGCCATCTGGCCGCGATCGATCCCCGCGTCGTTCGAGCCGTGCGACGTGGTGGTCGTGCCCGCGGACGACGCGCCGGCGAACACCTAAGCGGGATCGAGGATCGTCACGACGCCCGCGTCGGCGTCGACGTGCAGCCGATCGCCCGTCTTGATCGTCTTGGTCCCGGTGCCCGTCCCGACGACTGCCGGCAGCCCGTACTCCCGGGCGACGATCGCCGCGTGGCACATGATCCCGCCGCTGTCGAGGACCGCTGCCGCGATCCGGTGGAAGACCGGCGTCCAGCTCGGCGAGGTCACCGGCGCGACCAGGATCTCGCCGTCCTCGAGCTCGCCGAGCTGGTCCACCCGCAGCAGCACGCGTGCCAGGCCCTCTGCCACCCCGGGGGACGCGGGGCATCCGGTCAGTGTCTCGGTCCCGTCGCCGTCGGAGGAGAGCCACTCCTGAACGCGTTCGTCCGTGACACCCCAGAGCATGATCGTGACCGGGTCGGTCATCTTCCCGAGCAGCTGGCCGAGAGCAGGAGGCGGAGCCCAGGCGCACATCCCGTCGTAGATCGCTCTTCTCCGCTGCACGAGCGGCGGCCACAAGCACGGGCCGCGCGCCACCCCTGCGCCACCCGAGCTCCAATGGAGCCGCAGCTCTTCCAGTGCCGACCGTACCTCGTCGTGGCGGAGGAGGAAGACGTCCTCTCCGTCCGCGAGGAACCCGTGGCGCGCCAGGAGCGCACCGAACGCGCGCACCTTGTTCCAGAAGATCGTGAAGTAGCGATGGTCGATGTAGAAGTGGTGGTTCTCGACGTAGGGGAACACCGTGCGGGCGAGCGCGAGGCTCTCGTCGAAGGCCTGGCGCAGCTCCGGCCGGAGCAGCGCGCGGTGCTCCTCGGTGATGCGCTCACGCTCGGCCAGTGCAGCTTCGCGAGGACGCGAGATGTCCTCGCCGGCGTCGAGTCGCGCGATGTAGGAGCCGATCGTCTGGACCGGGAGCCTGGTGTCGTCGATCCACGAGCGGTGGTGATGGTGGAAGACGCCGGTCCCGCAGGAGAAGTAGAACCACGGGTCCTTCGTCTGCTCGAAGTCGGCGAGCCACCGTTCGCCGGCATCGCTGCCGACGAGGTTCGCGACGAGCTCGTCCTCGTTCACGGCGCCTGCGACTGCCGCGGACACGCCCAGCTCGACTGCGAGTCGCGCAAGCCGCCGAAGCTCGTCATCGGGGCGCAGGACGAGCACGTCGATCGCGGACACCATCCTCGCGATGGTCTGGTCCGAAATGTCCGGGAATCCCTGTCGGCATCGCTCGTAGAAGGCGAGGTACGCCCCGTAGCCGAGAGTTCAGGAACTCGAAGTGGTACTGGAAGATGCGGTCGACCCCCTCGAGCAGGCGGTCGTACGCGTGCAGGAGCGCGTGGCTCGATCCGAGCCCGCGGCCCTCGGTGACGATCGACTCATCCTCGAGCTCTGCGCAGCTAAGGGGACCTCGAGATCGACGAGCTCCGTCGTGGCGGCCTCGACCTTCCCGAGCCAGCGCTCGTACAGCTCGTCCCAGTGGCCGTAGTAGTAGCCGGCCCGTCGCCGAGAACAACTCAGCCCTGTGGACGAGTGTCGCCGCGTCGGTGACCAGGTTCGCACTGACGTAGACGTAGCCGTTGAGGATCCGACACTCGACGCCGAGCGAGGGAGGGACGACGAAGAGACGGGAGCTCGCCTGGTTGAGGGCGACGACGGCGTACTCGAACGCGAACGAGTCGAACGGGTAGAGGGGCTCCGCGGCATGCAAGCCGTCCTGGAACCAGAACCGGCTCTCCTCGAACGCGCGCCGATCCTCGCCGAAGAGGACGTGGCTGGCGTACATCTGCTCCCACCCCTCGCAGTCCCGAGGGATCGTCACCTCGAACGGGCTGGGGAAGCCCGTGCCCCGCGCGTCCGTGTGATCGGCGATGCTCATCGCCTCGCTCCTTTCGACGGCCTTCCATTGTGGGATCGGTCTCGGCTCCGTGCAACACGTGGCTCCGGCCGCGGGCGGAGGGGAGAGGAAGGGCCTCTCCCCTCCACCTCGGCGCTAGGGCTGGCCCGCGGCGCCGGCGGCGAGCTGCTCGAACGTGAGGTTCATGATCGACTCGGTGTAACGCCGTGTCTCCGGGCTCATCGAGGCAAGGACAGCCGCCGAGGTCGGCGAGCTCTGCGCGTTCGGGAGCTGGTACCCGGTTCCGAGCCCGACGCCGGCGAGCTGCGCAGGTGTCATCGACATGAGCGGATCGGCCTGGCGCCCGGTCTGCTGCGCCATCGTCGAGAGCCCCTCGATCTGCTTGCGGGTCATCGTGAAGGTCGCCGTCTCCGGCGCCATCGTCGAGAGCCCCTCGACCTGCTTGCGGGTCATCGTGAAGGTCGCCGGGGCCTGCTGCGCGGCGCCGACGCGGGTCGAGGTCGCCTGCGAGCTCGACACCGCTCCCGACGTACCGGTGTCGAACGCGAACGCGGTCACCACCCAGGTGACGCAGGCCGCCAGAGCCGCGACGGCTCCGATCAGACCGACCAGGTGGTCGCGCCGGATCTGGACGGTTGCAGGAATGGACGCGGAAACGCTCATCGTTGTTCTCCCTTCGGAGCGACGGTGACTGCGGGCACGATCCGGTCGAAGGGAAGGCCTGCCCTCCTGTTCGCCTCGGCGACAGCCGCCTCGGTGGGCCCTTCGAAGTGGCAGTAGCAGGCCTCGTCCCCCAACACGATGGTCGAGCCGAGGTAGCGCACTTCCCCTGCCTCGTACGGCGACTCCTGGGTGCGCTCGAGCCTCGACAGCTCGTGCAGGAGATCCGAGCGGGAGAGCCCGGGGAGGTAGCGCTCGACGACGTAGACCATGCCGTCGAGGATGCGGCTCAGGGGTGGGGGCCCGAAACCCGAAAAGCCCTAGACTTGGGCCCCCTCGTCCACCAGCTTGGCCCCGTCCTCCCCTGAGGCGATCCGGCCGGCGAGCTCGGTGCGCGAGCGCAGGCCGAGCTTGCGATAGATGCGGGAGAGATGCGCCTCGACGGTGCTCACTCCCATGAAGAGCTCGGCGGCGATCTCCTTGTTGGTGTGACCTTCGCGCGGCGAGCTCGGCGACCCGCTGCTCGGTCTCGGTCAGCTCGTCCGACGACGTCCGCCGACCGCTGATCCGCTTGAGCTCCGAGCGGGCCTTCTCCGCCCAGAGGCGGGCACCGAGCTCCTCGAAGATCGCGAGCGCCCCCTCCAGCGCCTCCCGCGCGGCCTTCCTCTGCTGCGCCTGCCTGCGCACCGTGCCGAGGCAGAGCAGGGTGCGGCCACGCTCGAGCGGGTACGGCAGGCCGTCCAGCATTGCGAGAGCCGTATCGAATGCTTCGAGGGCCGCCGGTGCGGCGCCCTCGGCGGCGGCGAGCAGGCCACGGCACCGCGCCGCGGCGGCGACGGGCCACGGATGTCCGGTACGTGCCGCGTGCGACCTCGTAGGGCTCGAGGTATGCAGCGCGCCCGCTCGAGCTCGCCGAGGGCGACGAGCGTCTCGATCGCGTCCGCCCAGAAGGGAGCCGCCGGATCGTTGTAGCCGAGCGTGAGCGCGCGCCCGGGGAAGTCGCGCAGGCAGTCCCCGGCCGCCTCGAGGTCGCCGAGCGCCAGCTCGAGGCGTCCCAGCACGCCGAGGCACAGGAAGACGTTGGCCAAGTCCGAGAGCTCCTCCGAGATCCGCAGACCCTCCACGGCTCCGGCTCGGGCATTGTCGACGTCCCCGACGTCGGTCTCGATCAGGGCCTTGATGCGGCCGACGAACGGGTGCGCATGTCGATCCAGCGTCTGCTCCGTGGCCTCGAACGCCGCGGCAGCGTTGTCAAGCGCCTGCTGCAAGCGGCCCGCGTACCAATCGGCCAGGCTCAGCCGCCAGATGATCTGGATGCGAGTACCTTCGTCTCCGCGCTCGGCCGCTTTCCGCCCGAGCTCCTCGAGGATGGCGCGCTGTCGCTCGACCTCCCCCGACCCCGTGAGAGCGCGGGCGAGCGAGACGCTCGGGCTCTCGAGGTACTCGAGCGAGACACCCAGACCCCGCTCGATCTCGGCCCCCCGCTCGACGAGACCGGGCGTGAGCTCGGCAGCCCACCCCTCCGCGTGCCCCACGCGTGCGATCGCCAGCGCGAGCAGTCTGGGATCGCCGACCCGCTCCGCTCTCTCGAGAGCAGCCCGGGCGTCGACCAGACCCTCGCCGATGTCCAACTGGTACAGACGCATCGCGCTCCGATACGCGAGGATCCTCACCGAGCGCGCGTCGTCGCTCCGCCCCTCGGCCAGCGCCTCGGCGCAGAGCTCGATCAGCCGCGGAGTCTCACCCTTGTGCACCCGCGCGAGCTCGAAGAGGACGTCGGAACGCTCGATGCCAGACGGAACGTCCCGCAGGAGCGCGTCGAGCAACGCCTCTGCACGGACGTCGCCCGCGAGCCGATATGACCTCGCCGCCCGCAAGCGCCGGGCCCGCGACAGCGACGGCTCATCCGGCGTCAGGTCGGCTGCGAGCTCGGAGAGCTCGGCTGCCGCCGCTGTCGCCCCGCGAGCCCCCGCCTGCTCGGCGGCCGCGTCGAGGTACGAGGCGGCGACCGCGTCGGGACCATCCACGGACAACGCCATATGGCGGGCCCGCTCCTCGAGGTCGGCGACCGCTCTCGCGAGCGCTCCGTGGATCGCACGGCGCTTCCAGATCGGCGCCTGCTCGTAGCAGATCGATGCCAGCAGGGGATGGGCGAAGCGGACGCGCGAGTCGTCGAGCTCGACCACGCCCTCCCGGGCGGCAGTATCGAGGGCCTCGACGACGGTCTCGCGGTGCCCGTGTGCCTTGACCACGAGCTCGACCGTCGGACGGGCGAGCGCGGCAGCGAAGAGGACGACGTCGCCGGTATCGGTCGGAAGCCGGGCGAGGCGGCCGCCGAGGAGCTCGTACAGGCTCTCGGGAACGGGCAAGGCCCTGCCGGCGGTCGGCCTGGAGCCCGTGCGGACGAGCTCGCGCCCGAGCTCGAGCGCGAAGAACGGGTTGCCCGCCGACGCCTCGTGGACGCGACCCAGCTCCGGCCGGGTGAGATCGAGATCGACCCGCTCTCTCAGCAGGTGGTGGAGCGCCCCCAGGCTGAGAGGGCCGATCGGAAGCCGCACGAGCCGATCCGCCGTGAACGCGCGATCGAGCTCCACCGGAGCGGCCGTGTCGGGCGCCGTCCGCACCGTCGCGAGCAGGCCGACGCGCTCGTCACGCAGGCGCCGGAGCGCGATCTGCAGCACGCCGGCCGACGACGGGTCGAGCCACTGGAGGTCGTCGAGCGAGAGGACGACCGGCTGCCGCTCGGCGAGCATGCGGAGGACGTCGAGCACGGCCAGTCCGATGGCTCTCGGGTCCGGAGCAACCTTCCCGGGCTCTGCCAGGAGGAGCGCGACCTCGAGCGCGCGCCGCCGTAGCTCCGCGAGCGAGGGTGCCACCTCCTGGAAGACGGGCGCGAGCAGGTCGGAGAGTCCCGTGAACGACAGCAGCGCCTCGGCCTCCACGCTCCGGTGCAGGAGGACGCGGCCGAACTGCTCCTCGGCTTCCTCGACACCCGTCTCCCAGAGGACCGTCTTGCCGATCCCAGCCTCGCCGGAGAGGACGAGCGCTGCCGGGCCCTCCTCGACGCGAGCCAGAAACGCCTCGATCGAGCCGAGCTCGTCCTCGCGGCCGATTACCTCCGTCGCCATGGGCCTCCGGCCATTGTGGCCGACTCGGGGCCCGGTTACGAGCTGTCCGTAGCAACCGGGACGGCGATGGCCGCGACGATCCGGTTGAAGGGCACTCCGGCGCGCTCGTTCGCCTCCGCGACCGCCGCCTCTGAGGCCCCTTCGAACTGGCAGAAGCAGGCATCGTCGCCGGGGACGATCGTCGAGCCCAGGTATCGCACGAGCGTGCCTTCGGCGCGGAGCTCCTGCGTCGCCGGGCCCAGCTTTCCGAGCATGCGGACGAGCCGGCGCCGGTCGAGGTCCGGGAGGTACCGCTCGACGACGTAGACCACGAGTCGAGGCTACGGCTCGACGTGCTCCGCGGAAACCCTGAAGACCCTAGGTTTGGGCGGCCACATCCACCGAAATGAGCCGCGCGCGGAGCGGCGCCGGCTCGCGGCAAGACGCCGCTGGGCATGCTCGAGCGGCGCGCAGACGTGCACGGGCGTCGTCGGCCGCACGGCTAGCGCTGGCGCCTCGTCGACCTCGCATCGCGAGGCGTGTCGCGAGCTCGGCCCTGCGAACACCGAGCTTGCGGTAGACACGCGAGAGATGCGCCTCGACGGTGCTGACGCCCATGAAGAGCTCGGCCGCGATCTCTTTGTTCGTGCGGCCCCGCGCGGCGAGCTCGGCCACGCGTCGCTCGGTCTCGGTGAGCCTTTCCGAGGGCGCTCGCGCGACCACTGATGCGCGCGAGCTCGGAGCGGGCCTTCTCCGCCCAGAGGCGGGCGCCCAGCTCCTCGAAGATGGCTAGCGCCTGCTCCAGCGCCTCGCGGGCAGCTCTCCTCTGCTGCGCCTGCCGCCGCACGATGCCGAGGCACAGCAGGGTTCGGGCGCGCTCGAGCGGATACGGACTCGCCTTCAGCTCGGCCAGGGCACCGTCGAAGGCGCTGAACGCGGCTGCCACATCGCCTTCCGCCGCGGCCAGCAGGCCGTCGCAACGCAGGGCCGCGGCCAGCGCCCACGGGCCGCCCAGTCGGCGCGCGTTCGACCCGTATTGCTCGAGGTACGAGCCCGCCTGGTCGAGCTCGCCCAGTGAGACGAGCGTCTCGATCGCGTCGGCCCAGAGCGGAAGCGTGGGATCGTTCACGCCGCCCGGCGAGAAACCGCCCGGGGAGCTCGCGGAGGTAGTCGCCCGCCGCCTCCAGGTTTCCGAGGGCGAGCTCGAGCCGGCCGAGCACCCCCAGGGAAACGACCATGAAGAACTCATTCGAGGTCGCTCTCGAGTACGCGAGACTCTCCTCGGCCGAGGCCCGCGCCTCACCGACGAGACCGAGGTCGGCCTCGAGCAGCGCCTTGACCCGCGCCACCCACATCAGGGCATGCGAATACTGCGTCTGCGCCGTCAGCTCGGCCGCCGCCGCCGCGTGCTCGAGGGCCCGCGGCCAGCGGCCGACGAGCCACTCGAGCATCGCCAGCGGCCACAAGGCCATCATCCGCGTCCCTTCGTCGCCCCGGGCCGCTGCCCTGGCCTCCAGCTCCTCGAAGACGCTGCGGGGCCAGTCGATCTCACCCAGACGCGCCCGGAGTCGGGCCCGCGCGTAGCGCGGACTCTGGTAGTACTCGAGCGCAAGCTCGAGCTCATCCTCGATGGCGACCCCGCGCTCGAGGAGGCCCGGCGTGACGTCCGCCGCGTAGGTCTCGGCCGACGCCACCCGTGCGATCGCCTCCGCCAGCAGGGCGGGATCGCTCACGCGCTCGGCCATCTCGAGCGCCGCCCGGGCGTCGACGAGCGCCGCCCGAACGTCGGCATCCCACAGGTGCATCCCCATCCGGTGGCCGAGGATCCGTGCGCAGCGGACGTCGTCGCCTGCCGCCTGGTCCAACGCTTCGTCGCAGAGCCGGAGCAGCGTCCGAGGGTCACCCCTCAACGTCTCGACGAGCTGATAGAGGATGTCCGCCCGCTCGACACCGGACGGAACCTCCGGCAAGAGCTCGTGGAGCATCGCGGCTGCACGCTCTCCGTCGCCGGCAAGGCGATAGGAGGTCGCGGCCCGACGGCGACGCTGCCGCACGAGGGCGGGATCGCCCGCCGTGAGCTTTGCGGCGAGCTCGTAGAGCTCGGCCGCAGCCGCAGGCGCCCCACGCGCGGCTGCCTGCTCGGCGGCGCCGTCAAGCTCGGAGGCGATCCGCTCGTCAGGGCCGCTCGCGGCGAGCGCAAGGTGGCGGGCCCGCTCCTCCTTTCCGGTAACCACCTCCGCGAGCGCCTGGTGGACGGCTCGTCGCTTCCAGACCGGCGCCTGCTCGTAACAGATCGAGGCCATCAGGGGGTGCGCGAAGCGAACGCTCGAGCCGTCGAGCGCGACGACTCCCTCCCGGACAGCCGTCTCGAGCGCGTCGGCGACGCGCTGCCGGTCTCCGTGCGCGTCGGCGACCAGGTCGACCGTCGGCCGGGCGAGCGCGGCGGCCTGGAGCAGGACGTCGACGGTCTCCGACGGCAGGCGGGCGAGGCGGCCGCCGAGCAGCTCGTGCAGGGCCTCAGGGACCGGCAGGGCCCGACCGGGCGTGAGCCTCGTGTTCGTACGCACGAGCTCACGGCCCAGCTCGAGCGCGAAGAACGGGTTCCCCGCGGTCGCATCGGCGAGACGGACGAGCTCCGGCCGAGTGAGCTCGAGACCGAGTCGCTCCTGGAGCACGTCGTGGAGCGCGGCCAGGCTGAGCGGGCCGACTGGCAGCAGCTCGAGCCGCTCTTCCCGGAAGGCCCGCTCGAGCTCCACGGGAGCGGTAATGTCCGGGCCGCTGCGGAGCGTGGCGAGAAGGCCGATACGCTCCTCGCGCAGACGCCTGAGCGCGATCTGGAGCACGGCGGCCGAGGCCGCGTCGAGCCACTGGAGGTCGTCGAGGGCGATGACCACGGTCTCCTCGGCCGCGAGCGTGCGCAGCACGTCGAGCACGGCCAGCCCGATCGCGCCCTGCTCCGGCGGCTGCTCGCCCGGGTCGGCGAGCCAGAGCGCGATCTCGAGCGCGCGGCGTCGCGGCGGCGGGAGCGATCCGGCCAGGCTATCGATCACGGGGGCGAGGAGATCGGAGAGCCCGGCGTAGGAGAGCGAGGCCTCGGCCTCGATCCCGCGATGGACGAGGACGCGGCCGAAGCGGCGCTCGGCCTCGTCGACTCCCACCTCCCAGAGCATCGTCTTCCCGATCCCCGCCTCGCCGGAGAGGACGAGCGCCCACGGCCCCCGGCCGACCGCGTCGAGGAACCTCTCGACCACACCAAGCTCCTGGTCGCGCCCGATGACAGCCGTCGTCACCGGGCCTCCGCCCTCTCCAGGCTGCCCGCGAGCTCGGCGCGGCGGACGCCGAGCTTGCGGTAGACGTGCGAGAGGTGCGCCTCGACGGTGCTCACGCCCATGAACAGCTCCGCCGCGATCTCCCTGTTCGTGCGGCCCTGCGCGGCCAGCCCGGCGACACGTCGCTCCGTCTCGGTCAGCTCGTCCGACGCCGGCGCACGACCGCTGATCCGGCGCAGCTCTACGCGCGCCTTCTCCGCCCACAGCCGCGCACCCAACTCCTCGAAGATGGCGAGTGCCTGCTCGAGCGCCTCGCGCGAGGCCCGCTTCTGCTTCGCTTGCCGCCGCACCGTGCCGAGACAGAGCAACGTACGGGCGTGCTCCAGGGGGAACGGCTCCGCATCGGCCAGCGACCGCTCGAACGCCGCGAGTGCGCCGGCAAGATCGCCCTCCCCGGCCAGGAGCAATCCGCGGCAACGGGCAGCCCCGGCTCGCGCGTACGGGCTCCCGAGGCGCTCCGCGTGCACCTCGTACGACTCGAGGTACGAGCGCGCCCGTTCCAGCTCGCCGAGGCCGACGAGCGTCTCGATCGCGTCCGGCCCAGACCGGAAGCGCCGGGTCGTGGATTCCGCCTGCGAGGAGCCGCCGTGGGAGCTCGCGGAGGTGGCGCGCGGCGGATTCGAGATCGCCGAGCTCGAGCTCGAGGCGCCCCAGGACGCCGAGCGTCTCGATGACGAAGATCTCGTAGCCCATCGCCGGCGAGAGTGCAGAGAACCTCGTCGACCGAGGCACGCGCCTGCTCGACGAGACCGAGGTCGACTTCGAGGAGCGCCTTCGCACGTCCTACCCAGTGACGAGCGTGCGCGTGCTGCGTCTGCTCCGTCAGCTCGTACGCCGCCGCGGCGTGCTCGAGCGCGAGGCTCCAGCGACCGGCGAGCCACTCCAGTGCGGTCAACGACCAGAGCACCATCACCCGGCTGACCTCGTCCCCGCGTGACGCCGCCTGCGCCTCGAGGCGCTCGAAGATGACACGGGCGCGGTCGGTCTCCCCGAGGCGCATCAGCCGGCGTCCGAGCACGAAGCTCGGACTCCAGTTCCACTCGAGCTCCAGCCCGGCCTCCACCTCGATCTCGACGCCGCGCTCGAGCAAGCCCGGAGGTGGTCTCGGCGTGGTAGGTCTCCGCCTGCCCCGTGTACGAGATCGCCTGGGCGAGCACCGTCGGGTCGCCGGCGCGCTCTGCCCTGTCGACTGCGGCTCCGGCCGTCGGCCAGCGCCGCGTCGGCGTTGGCCGCGATGCAGGTGCGTTCCCGCGCGAAGAGCCAGGATCCGGGCGGAGCGCGCGTCGTCGCCCTCCGCCTCGGCCAGTGCCGCGTCGCAGCGCTCGATCTGGGTACGAAGGCCGCTCGGCCTGGGAGAGGGCGAGCTCGTAGAGGATGTCCGAGCGCTCGGGCCCCGGAGTGGCGTCCACCAGGAGCTGCTCCAGGATCGCGAGCGCCTCCTCGCCGTCACCGGCCATGCGATGGAGCATGGCCGCGCGGAAGCGCCGCGCCCGGGCGAGTGCGGGATCTCCGCGGTCAGCCCGGCGGCGAGCTCCGCAGAGCTCGGCCGCCGCGCCGGGCGCCCCGCGTGCGGCCGCCTGCTCTGAGGCGGCCTCGAGATAGGCCGCTGCGACGGGATCGGGGCCGTCGGCGGCGAGCGCCAGGTGGCGGGCACGCTCCTCCACCTCCGAGACCGCGCCGGCGAGCGCCCGGTGCACCGCGCGTCGCTTCCAGAGCGGTGCCCGCTCGTAGCAGATCGAGCCGAGCAGCGGATGCGCGAAGCGCACGTTCGCGTCGTCGAGCTCGACCACCGCCTCCTGGGCCGCCGTCTCGAGCGCCTCCAGGACCCGTTCCCGTTCTCCGTAGGTGGCCGCCACAAGCTCGACGGTCGGCCGCGCGAGCGCCGCGACCAGGAGCAGGACGTCGAGCGTCTCGCCCGGCAGGCGGGCAAGTCGCCCGCCGAGCAGCTCGCGCAGGCTCTCGGGCACGCGCAGCGGCTGGCCGGGCGCCGGTCGCGTGTTCGTCCGCACCAGCTCGCGGCCGAGCTCCAGCGCGAAGAACGGGTTGCCCGCGGTCGCCTCCTGCACGCGGGCGAGCTCCGGCCTCGTCAGCTCGAGCCCGAGCCGCTCCTCGAGCAGGCGATGAAGCGCCGCCAGGCTCAGCGGGCCCACGGTCAACCGCCCGAGCTGCCCGTCCGGGAACGAGCGCTCGAGCTCGACCGGGCTCCCCGCGAGCTCCGGCCCCAGCCTCAGCGTCGCGAGCAACCCGAGCGGCTCGTCGCGCAGCCGCCGCAGCGCGATCTGGAGCGCGCCCGCCGAGGCCGGGTCGAGCCACTGGATGTCGTCGAGCGCGACGAGGACCTGACCGCGGTCGGCCAGCGCCCGCAGCACGTCGAGCAACGGCGAGCCCGATCGCATGTGCGTCCGGCGCCGTCTCGCCCGGCTCCGCGAGCAGCAGCGCAACCTCGAGAGCCCGCCGGCGCGGCGGCGCGAGCGAGGGCGCGACCTCGTCGAGCACGTCCCCGAGCAGCTCCGAGAGCCCGGCAAAGGAGAGTGATGCCTCGGCCTCGACGCCTCGGCAGGTCAGGATCGAGTCGAACCGGCCGCGCGCGTCGTCGACGCCGGCCTCCCACAGCACCGTCTTCCCGATGCCCGCCTCGCCGGAGAGCACGAGCGCGCGCGGCCCATGCTCGATATCGGCCAGGAATTCCTGGATGACGCCGAGCTCGGCCGCACGCCCGATGACGTCCGTCGCCGTCAGATCCTCCATTGTGGACGACCGGACGCGCCGGGAGTACTGCGCCGGACCCGGACGGGGTCAGTCGACGGTCAGGACGAGCTTGCCCTGGGTCCGGCCGGTCTCGCCCAGCTCGTGCGCCTCGGCGGCGTGCCCGAGCGGGAACGTCCGCTCGACGTGGACCCGCAGCGCGCCGCTCTCGACGAGCTCCGCGATCGCCTCGAGCCCGGCGCGGTCGGGCTCGACGAGGATGCCGGTGACGCGCACGCGACCTCCTGCGAGCTCACGCAGCCGCTCGACGCCGGCGCCGGACGGCACCGCGATGAACAGGCCGCCGTCACGGAGCAACGAAAGCGCCCCCGGGCTCGCCTCGTCCCCGACGAGATCGAGCACGACGTCGACGTCCCGGATGCGGTCCCCGATCCACTCGCTCGTGTAGTCGATCGCCTCGTCGATACCGAGCTCGTGCAGGAACGCGTGCTTTCCCGAGCGCGCCGTGCCGATCACGTGGGCGCCTCGCGCCTTGGCGATCTGGACGCCGAGATGCCCGACTCCTCCGGCCGCGCCGAGGATGAGCACTCGTTGGCCGGGCTGGACGTCGGCGGTCTCGACGAGTGCCTGCCACGCCGTCAGCCCCGCGAGCGGGAGCGCCGCGGCCTCGACGTCGCCGATCGACTCCGGAGTCCGCGCGAGCTGACGGGACGGCGACGTGACGTACTCCGCATAGGCCGCCGCCTCCTTCGGGAAGCGCGGCATCCCGAAGACCCGGTCTCCGACCTGGAAGCGTGTGACTCCCCGGCCCAGCTCCTCGACGACGCCGGCCACGTCCCAGCCGACGGTGAACGGCGGCTGCCCGAGGAAGCCGCCGCCCGCGCGCACCTTCCAGTCGACCGGGTTGACCCCGGCAGCCGTCACGCGCACGAGCACCTCCGTGGGCGCCGGATCGGGTCGTGGCATCTCCACGAGCTCGAGGACCTCGGGCCCGCCGAGTGTCGCCTGGCTGATCGCGCGCATCGTCAGTCGGTGGTCGTCGTTCGTCGCCGAGGCCCGTGGCCCGCTCGGCCACGCACCAGGCGCGGACGATGGTTGTATACACACGTGAGCCCCGACGGAGGAGAGCACATGGCCGCGACGAGGCCTGCGAGCGCGTTTCCGAGCCCCTACGAGATCGCCACTCCACCCGGGTGCGAGGGGTGGCAGGAGATGTACCCCTACCACGCGTTGTTCCACGAGGCGCGGCGCGAGGTCGACGAGAGCCGGTTCTGGTTCTGGAACTCGATGCACTTCCCGCTTCCCATGCCGGCCTTCGACGTCGCGTGTGTCGACAGCCCGTACCAGGCCCTCGGTGTCTGGCAGAACCGGGTCTTCGCGGTTCCGCCCGCGATGGGCATCGACTACCGGATCGTGAACGGCTACGTCTACATCTCCGGCAACCCGGTCACCGATCCGGCCAAGATCGCCGAGCGGGTGGAGTTCTTCCAGCGACGTGCGGGCTACTACTACGAGCACTGGGACGAGCTCTACGCGAAGTTCAAGGAGAAGATGCAGGCGTTGATCGCGGAGATCACGAACCTCCGCGTCCCCGATCTCCCGGAGTACGAGCGCGACGAGGTGGCCTTCGAGGACGACCGAAACACGTCGTTCTACGAGGTCCTCAACGCCTACGACCGGACGCTTCGCTGCGGCGACCTCATGTGGCAGCACCATTTCGAGTTCCTGCTCCTCGGCTACGGCGCGTACATGACGTTCTCGGAGCTCTGCAAGAGCCAGCTCCCCGACATCCCCGACCAGCACGTCGCGCAGATGATCGCCGGGATCGACGTCCTCCTCTTCAAGCCGAGCGCGGAGCTCCGGAAGCTGGCCAAGCTGGCGATCGACACCGGCGTCGACGGCGCTTTCGTGGAGGAGCCGCTCGCCGGCGGAGATCGACGCCGAGCTGGAGCAGAGCGACGAGGGGAGACACTGGCTCGAGGAGCTCGAGCGCATCAAGGACCCCTGGTTCAACATGGCGACCGGGGACGGCCTGTACCACTTCTACCGGAGCTGGTACGACGATCCCCGCATCGCCTACGCGTCCGTCGTCGGCCACGTGCGTGCGCTCCGGGACGGCGAGGAGGTCGAGCGTCCGACCGAGGAGCTCGCGCGCGAGCGCGACCGTCTCGCGACGGAGTACGGAGCGCTGCTCGACGAGGAATCGCGCGCGGCGTTCGACGAGCTGCTCGCGCTGTCCCGGACCGTGTTCCCGTACGTCGAGGAGCACAAGTTCTTCTGCGACTACTGGTTCCTCACGCGCTGGTGGAACAAGGTGCGCGAGTTCGGGGCGCTGCTCGCGCAGCACGGCTTCCTCGAGGACGCCGAGGACGTCTTCCAGCTCGGGCGCCACGAGGTTGCGCAGGCGCTCGACGAGCTCGTCCTGACCTGGGCCACGGGCGGCACGCCCCTCGGCCCGGCGCACTGGCCGCCGATCGTCGCCCGCCGCAAGGAGCTCCTGGAGCGGCTGGGCGAGTGGTCGCCCCCGCCGGCGATCGGCGCGACGCCGGAGGCGATCACCGACCCGGCGGTGATCATGCTCTGGGGCGTGACGACGGAACGCGTCCAGGAGTGGGCGAGCGCGGAGGAGGGCGGAGGACGGCTCAGAGGCGCGGCCGCGTCGCCCGGCATCGTCGAGGGGGTGGCGCGAGTGGTGATCGGCGTCGAGGAGATCGCGCGCGTGCGCGAGGGCGACATCCTCGTCTGTCCCATCACGTCGCCTGCCTGGGCGCCGATCTTCTCCAACGTCAAGGCCGTGGTCACGGACATCGGCGGCGTGATGTCGCACGCCGCGATCGTCTGCCGCGAGTACGGACTGCCTGCGGTGGTCGGCACCGGGCGCGCGACGGCGGAGATCAAGACGGGGCAGATGATCCGCGTGGACGGCTCGACCGGCCTCGTCACCATCCTCGACGCATGACGGCGTGAGCTTCGCGTACACCAGCCTGCTCGTCGAGCTCCGCCGCGAGGACGCCGACGTCTACGGGGGCAAGAGCGCGAACCTCGGCGAGCTGCTCGCAGCGGGGATCCCTGTGCCCGAGGGGTTCGCGGTCGGCGCGGCCGCCCTACGCACGTTCGTCGAGACGACCGGCCTCGAGGGCACCGTCGCGACGGCGCTGTCGCGGGCCTCGTCCGGTGACCTCGACGCAGTCGGTGCCGCCGCGAAGACGATCGGGGAGGCGATGCGCTTCGCCCCCCTGCCCGAGGGCGTCAGGGCCGAGTTGGCATCGCGCTACGAGGAGCTCGCGCGCGCGACGGGCGAGGAGCGGCCGCCGGTCGCCGTCCGCTCGAGCGCGGTCGGCGAGGACAGCGAGGACGCAAGCCACGCGGGCCAGCAGGAGAGCTTCCTCTGGGTGCGCGGCATCGAGCAGGTCTGCGACGCGGTGCGCGACTGCTGGGTGAGCCTCTATGCCCCGCACGCGATCAGCTACCGGGCGGCTCGCGCCGCCGAGCTCGATCCGGCGATGGGGGTGACCGTCCAGCAGATGGTGGACGCCGAGGTCTCCGGGGTGATGTTCACGTGCAACCCCGTCAGCGGCGATCCCAGCATGGTGGCCTTGAACGCGAGCTTCGGGCTCGGCATCGCGGTCGTGAACGGCGAGGTGACGCCGGACGACTATCTGATCAGCAAGGTCACGGGAGAAGTGGTACGGCAGACGGTGAGCTCGAAGAACGTCGAGTACGTGCCGGACGCGGCCGGACGCGGGGCCGTGCGGGTCGCGGTGGCGGCCGAGCGGCAAGACGAGCCGTGCCTCGGCGACGAGCACTTCCCCGCGCTCGTCGAGGTGGCGCGGCGCGTCGAACGCCACTTCGGGGGCCACCAGGACATCGAGTGGGCGATCGCGCGCGGACAGGCGCTGCCCGACTCTCTCCGCGTGCTCCAGGCAAGACCCGTGACGACGCTCCGCGATCCTGCGCCGAAGCTCTCCGCCTCGGCGTTGTCGCTCGTGATGGGCACCTTCGGCGCCTCCGAGAAGCCGCGAGAGCGGTCCTGACGCCCGTATGCCGCTCGACGAGAAGGACGTCCGCGAGATCCTCCGGCTGATCGACGAGTCGGACGTCGACGAGCTCCGCGTCGAGATCGACGAGCTCTCGCTCCACGTGGTTCGCGGCGGGGCGCCGCCTGCGGCCGAGTTGCCCGCGCCGCCAACCCGGCCGGTGGGCGCTGAGCCCACACCTCCCGCCGAGGCCGCCACGACCGACGAGTCGCTCCCGATCTCGGCCCCGATGCTCGGCACGTTCTACCGCGCCGAGGCGCCCGGAGCGCCGCCGTTCGTGGACGTCGGAACGCGCGTCGAGGCGCACACGATCGTCTGCCTGATCGAGGTCATGAAGATGATGAACGCGGTCCCTGCGGGCGTGACCGGGACGGTGGTCGCCGTGTGCGCCGAGAACGCAGAGCTGGTGGAGTACGGGGCGCCGCTCTTCCGGGTCGCAGCCCGACCGATGAGCGGTCCGCGGACGAGCAGCCTCGTCGACGTCGTCGACACGACGATGCGCGACGGCAACCAGAGCCTGTGGAGCGCGACCGGGCTCACGACGTCCGACATCGTCGCGATCGCGCCCACCATCGACCGCGTCGGCTTCCGCGCGGTGGACTTCACGTCGAGCACCCACATGGCCGTGGCGGTCCGCTTCCACCGGGAGGACCCCTGGGAGCGACTCAGGCTCGTCCGCTCGGCGATGCCGGAGACGCGGCTCGGCTTCATCACGACCGGCATGCGCTTCATCACCTGGGTGCCCGTCGACGAGGACGTGATGCGGCTCGCGTTCCGCTGTGTCGTACGCAACGGGATCCGTCGCTTCCAGTTCGCAGACCCCTCCAACGACCCGGTTCGTCTGCGGCGCGTCGCCGCGCTGGCGCACGAGGAGGGCGTCGAGGAGGTGATCATCGGTCTGACGTACTCGGTCAGCGAGGTGCACACCCACGCCTATTACGCCGACCGTGCCGCCGCGCTCGCCGACTGCGCCGACATGGACGGCCTCTACCTCAAGGATCCCGGCGGCCTGCTGACGCAGGCGGCCGTGCAGGAGCTGGCGCCGCACTTCCTTCGCGCCGCTCGTGGGCGTCCCGTCGAGCTGCACAGCCACTGCACGATCGGCCTCGCGCCGTTCGTCTACATGGAGGGGCTTGCGCGTCTGGGTTCGACGCGCTCCACACCGCCGTCGCGCCCCTGGCCCGCGGGACGTCCAACCCGGCCGCCGAGACGACGCTTCGCGACCTGGAGGCGGAGGGCTTCTCGCACCGCCTGGACGTCGACGCTCTCGCCGAGATGTCGGGGTACTTCCGGGAGCTCGCGCGCGAGAGGGGCCTCCCGGTCGGCCGGCCTCAGGAGTTCGACTCGACCTACTACCACCACCAGCTCGCGGGCGGGATGGTCTCCACGACGCAGCGGATGCTCGACGAGCTGCGCAGGCCCGAGCTGTTCCGACGCGTGCTCGAGGAGGTCGGCCGCGTACGGGCGGAGATGGGATACCCGATCATCGTCACGCCGGTGTCGCAGCTCGTAGCGACACAGGCGGTGCGGAACGTCATCGACGGCGAGCGCTGGTCGAACGTCTCGGACGAGACCGTCCGCTACTTCCTCGGCCACTACGGCGACCCGGCCGCGCCCGTCGACCCCGACGTCGCAGACCGCGTCCTCTCCCGGCCGCGCGCCGCGGAGCTGAGCGGGCTCGAGCCGCTCCGACTCGAGGGAGCACGAGCCCGCTTCCGGCCGGGGATCTCCGACGAGGAGCTTCTCCTCCGGCTGACGATGCCCCAGGAGCAGGTGGACGCGATGCGCGCGTCGCCCCCCGCCGCCGACGCAGCGAGAGCGACCGGCAGGGATGGGCGCCATCCCGTGGTGACGCTGCTGCACGAGGTCGCCCGTCGCAGGTCGATCACGTACCTGGACGTGCGCAAGGGAGACGACCGGGTGGTGTGGCGCCGTGCGACTTGACGACGTGGGGGCATTCGTCCTCGACGTCGACGGGACGCTCCTGCACCGCGACGGCGAGGCGGTCCACGTCCAGCCGGGAGCGGCCGAGGTGCTGGAGCGGATCCGCGCGTCAGGCCGGCCGCTGGCGGTCTTCACGAACGGCAGCCACGTGCCGCCGGAGGCGTTCGCGGAAGGGCTTCGCGCAGCCGGGCTCCACGTCGGCGACGACGAGATGCTCACGCCGCTGCGCAGCGTCCAGGTGTACCTCCGGGCCCTCGAACGCGACGTCGCGGTGCTCCTGTTCGGCACCGCCGCGGCGCGCGAGTACCTTGTGCAGGCCGGGCTGCGGATCCTGGACGCGGAGGACCCCGAGCGCGCAGACGCGGTCTTCGTCGCGCACACCGACGTCGTCGACTTCGCCCAGCTCGAACGGGCGGCCCGTGCCGTGCTCGCCGGCGCCCCGCTGCTGACCGGCAGCTTCGTCCCGGCCTACGCCGGAGCGGATGGGCCGATCTTCAGCCGCGGCGCGATGGTCACTGCCGCGATCGCGAAGGTCAGCGGTGCGCGTCCGGTCGTGGTGGGGAAGCCCTCCCGGGCCGCGCTCCGGACGATCTCCGACCAGGTGGGCGTGCCGTCCCGCGACCTCGTGGTGATCGGAGACGACCTCGACCTGGACGTCGCCCTCGGCCGCCTGGGCCGCGCGCGGACGATCCTCGTCCGCAGCGGCATCAGCGGCTCGATCGACCTGGGCCGACTGCCCGAGAGGCAGCGCCCCGACGCGGCCGTCGACGGCGTGGCGAAGCTGCTCGACTGGCTCTGACGCCTGGGCGCACCGGCCGTTCTGACTCGGCCCGGCCGCGCCCGGCAGCGACTACATGTACATGGCGGGAGCGGAGGCGCTACCCGAGCGAACCAGCAGGCGCGCGGCCCGTGCCGCCCCGGGTTCGCGCCGGAGCCGGCGCCCGAGCGTGGCCGCTCGTTCTCGGGTCCCGGACTGGAGAACTCGGCGCACCGCGGCGGCGATGTCGCCCGCGGTCGCGCGGTTCGGGTCGAGGGCGGCACCGACCCCTGCTGCGACGAGGTCGGCGGCGACGGCGAACTGGTCGGTCGAGAACGGCAGCCCCAGCACCGGCAGCCCGGCTGTCAGCGCCTCCATGACCGTGTTGTTCCCTGCGTGGCAGACCACGACGTCGCATGCGCGCAGGGCGGCGACCTGGGGCAGGCGCGGCCGGACGATCCAACTCCCCGGGACCGGTCCGAGGTCGCCCGGCGCGGTGACACCCGAAGCGATCACGGCTTCCAGGCCGACTGCGCGGAGCGCGTCGGCGATCCCACTGAGGACATCCGAGCGCGCGGACAGGAAGCTGCCGAGCGCGACGTACGCTCTCGGCGGCTCGCCTCCCGGCCCGAGGGCGTCGAGCTCCGGGTCGCCAGGCTCCTCTCGGACGCACGGGCCGACGAGTGTCGCTCCGGTGGCGACCCCGGCGCCGGCGAGGCTGCGGGGGTAGTTGACGAGCGTCCCCCGCGGGGCGCCTTCGGCGAAGGCGTCCTCGACGGGCTGGGCGTGCGGGGCCAGCTCGAGCAGCGTCTCGTTGAAGCGCCGTGTGAACGCGCGCGCCGCGCGGGTGCAGAGCGCGTGCAGCGCGTCGAGTTCTTCTCGCTGCGCGAACCCCGCAGGCCTGCGGGCCGGGTAGCCGAACGGCACTCCGAGCGGCGGCAGCTGGCACGGATGCCCCGGGAGGAACGACGTGAAGGAGATGCCCAGCGCGCGGAAGCCAAGGGCGGCACCGAACGCGAGTTGGTCTGTGAGGACGATCGTCGGTCGGACGTCGTGGACGATCTCGGCCAGCCGTGCGGTGACGCGCTCGGGCTCCCAGAGAAGGTCGTGGAGCCGTCTTCGGGCCTGAAGCTCGAGCGTCGCCGCCATCCCCTCGCGTGTCGCGGCGAGAAAGTCCGTCAAGCTCGGGTCGTCGCCGTTCGTCTCGGGCCTGGCATTGCTCCCCGCTCCGAGCCGGAGCCGCACGTGCTCGAAACCGTCGGCGAGCACCCGCTCGCAGAGGCCGGCCCCCGTCGCGAAGACCACCTCGTGCCCGTCGTCGCGGAGCGCGGCGCCGACTGCCGACATCGGCAGGTAGTGCGAGACGTAGTCCGGGCAGACGAGGAGCGCCGTCATGCGGCGTGGAGCACAGCCTCGCCGGTGACGCTTGCGTACAGCGAAACGAGCCGGTCAGCCATCGCGCCGACGGTGAAGCGCTCCTGCACGAGCGAGCGGGCGCGCGCCGTGCGGGTGGGATCGAGCCTGGCAGAGGCGGCTCTGGCGAGACCGGTCCGGAGCGAGTCGAGATCGGTGGTGTCGGCCAGGAAGCCCGTATGCCCGTCGTCGATATAGGTCGGCGGGCCGCCACGGTCCGGGCCGACGACCGAAAGGCCTGCCCCCAGCGCCTCCAGGAGAGCAAGGCCGAATTCCTCCTTCCGGCTCGGGCAGGCGTAGACACCTCCGGGGGCGGCGAGGCCAGGGATCCCGTGAGCCGCTGCCCGGAGAATCTGCGCCACCTCGGCGTGTGGCCGGTGGCCGAGGAGGACCAGGCCCTTGCGGGCGCCCGGCAGGCGGGCGCAGACCGCCTCGATCTCCGCGAGGACGGACCGCTCCTCGAGTGTCGGGCTCTCGAGGTCGCCGCCGACGATGAGGAGGTTGAAGCTCTCGAGCAGCTCCGGGGCACCCGCCCAGGCCTCGACGAGCTGCGGGATGCCCTTGACGCGGTTGAGTCGTGCGACCGTGAGCAGCAGCGGGAGCCCGAGCCGACGCTCGGGCAGCGACCCGACCACCGTGCCGAGCGCGCGGATCGCGGGAGCGTCCGGCGCGACCGGCCGCTGCGCGGCGGTGTCCACGGCGATCCCTTCCGGGATGGTCCAGAGCCGATCGGGCCGGACGGCGTCGAACGACGGGCCCAGGAGTGCACGGAGCTCCCGCTCGACGCCCGGTCGCGGGAGCACCGCCAGCGCGTCGGCCTCTCGCAGCATCCAATCGACGAGCCACGCCCGGAAGACGTAGTGATGCTCGAGATCGGCGGCCGGGAAGGTCTCGCGGTCGAGCCGGCCGGCCGCCTCGCTCTCGTGCAGGACCGAGTGGGGATCGGGCGCGAGCGTGAAGACGACCGGCACGCCGAGCGTGCGGAACACCCGCGCCGCGGCGAAGGTGCCGACGTCGGCGAAGCGGAGGTGAGCGACGTCGAACGGCCCGTGACGAGCGACCGAGCGGGCGAGCGCCGCCTCGATGTCGTGCCGGTAGGCCCACTGCTCGGCCGTCGTGAGGTATCCGTCGGGGCCGAACCGCAGGCGCTCGATCCGCGAGCCTCGCCCGATCGGCTCCTCGGCCGCGGAGTAGACGCCGGGGAGCGACGGATCCTCGAACGCGCGAGTGAAGGTCACGACCTCGGAGACGCCGGCATGGGCGTCGAGCGCGTGGGTCAAGCTCATGAGCAACGTGGCGAGGCCGCCGCCGTCGCCGGCACCCGCGCCGCGCAGCTCGGCGTCCAGGCGGCCCTGGAGAGAGACCTGGGCGATGCGCAGTCCGGGCGCACGTCGCTGCGGAAGGACGGCCGGGAACGGGGCGCGCGGCGGATGCAGCCAGCGCTCCAACGTGAGCCGGGCGACCATCGCCGCGAAGCCGCCCCTCGCTGCGAGACCCGTCAGCCGGGCGATCGCGCGTGGATCATGCGAGTGCTCGCCGAGCACCCAGGCGGCGTGCGCCCTGCGGCCGGCATCGGTTCCGAGGAGCGCATCGAGCAGCAGGCTCCGCGCCCTGCCGTCGCTGCCGCGCGCCAGGGCATGGAGGACGAGCAGCTTCGACGTCGGGTCGGCGTGGCGCGTGGCCGCCGCGAGGCGACGCAGGCGAACGTCGTCGAGGCCGCCACGCCGGAGAGCGAGAGCCGCGGTGATCGCCTCGAGCACCGAGCCGTGGAACAGCCGGCGCCACTCACCGGACATGCTCTGTCCCCGCTCCAAGATCGTCGCCATGGGTGCACCTCCTGGTGCCGCCCGGCGCCGGTAGCCGGCGCCGGGCGGCGGGAATGCCTGTCCCGTTAGGGGATCAGCACCTTGTTGACGACATGGATGACGCCGTTGGAGGCCTTCACGTCGGTGGTCGTCACTCGCGCACCGCCGACGAAGACCTTTCCGCCACTGATGCGGATTGCGACCGGCTGGCCGTTCAGCGTCCTCGCCGAGGTGAGCTTGACGACCTTGGCTGCAGTGACATTGCCCTTGACGACGTGGTAGAGCAGCACCGAGCGGAGCTTGGCCTTGTCCTTGGCGAGCGCCGTCAGAGTGGCCTTGGGCACCTTGGCGAAGGCGGCGTCGGTGGGGGCGAAGACCGTGAACGGCCCCTTCCCCTGCAGCGTGGCGACGAGGCCCGCCTTGGTGAGCAGCGAGGCGAGCGTCTTGAACGTGCCGGCCGCAACCGCCGTCTGAACGATGGTCTTCGGCTTCGCCGCCGCAGCCTCCTTCGGGAGCAGCACCGAGTCGATCACGTGGATGACGCCGTTCGAGGTCGTCACGTCGGGCGTCGTGACCCTCGCGCCGTCGATGAGGACGGAGCCGTCGACGACCTTGATCGCGAGCGACCGGCCGTCGAGCGTCTTCGCCGACGTGAGCTTGACGACGTCCGCCGCCGTGACGCGGCCGGAGACGACGTGGTAGAGCAGCACGGACTTCAGCTTCGCCGGGTCGGCGGCGAGCGCGTCGAGCGTCGCCTTGGGCACCTTCGCGAACGCCGCGTCGGTCGGGGCGAACACCGTGAACGGACCGCCGCCCGCCAGCGTGTCGACGAGGCCCGCCTTCTCGAGCAGCGAGGCGAGCGTCGTGAACTGCCCGGCGGCAACGGCCGTCTGAACGATGTTCTCGGTGCCTTCGTCGCGTGCCCCGGTCGAGGCGGATGCACCGAACGCCGAGGCCGCGATGGCCACGACGAGCAGCGCGAGCATGGTGGTGATGCGTCTCATCTGCGATGTCCTTTCGTTGGTTCAGGCGGCCGCGGGAAGCAGCACCCGATCGATGACGTGTATGAGCCCGTTGGAGGCCTCGATGTCGGCGCTGACGACGCCGGCACCGGCGACCTGGATACCGCCGTTCACGGAGATCGGCAGCTCGTCGCCGTGCACGGTCGGCGCGGTCGGAACGGCCGCGGCGTCCGCGGCCGTTACGCGGCCCGGCACGACGTGGTACGTGAGCACCTCGGCCAGCTTCGCCGGATCCCCGAGGAGCGACTCGACCGTTCCGTCCGGGAGCTGCGCGAACGCCGCGTCGGTCGGGGCGAACACCGTGAACGGGCCGCCCCCGGCAAGTGTCTCGCCGAGACCGGCGGCATCGACGGCTGCGAGAAGGGTCGTGAGCGAACCGGCCGCGCGGGCGGTCTCGACGATGTTCCGAAGCTGCGCCTCCCCTGGATCGCTGGTTCCCGGAGTTCGAGCTCCCGGCGTGCGGATACCGGTGCGGACGTTCGCTCGCTCCGCCTCGGCGGCCTTTCGGAGCGCCTCGTCGCGGCCGTCGAGGATTGCCCCGTAGACGAGGAGTGACAGCCCGGAGCCGAAGATGAGCGTGACGAACACGCCCATGGCGAAGAGCCCGGCGGGGCTCATCGCTCACCGCGCTGTAGGACGAGCCCACCCAGCGACAGGATCGAGGGCACCCAGAGCCCGACGAAGATGCCCTGGTCCTCGTGCCCTCCGAACCAGAGCGTGACCGAGAGCACGAACGAGACGAAGGCGCCGAGCAGGATCAGCGCCCGGGCCCCGGTCTCGGGTCGCGCGGTGACGAGCGTTTGAACCCTTTGCTGCATGCGTTCCTCCCTGTACAGACTCTCTATCGAACTTGTACGAGAATAGCGGTCGTGGCTACTGTTTGTCAAGTTATTGTCCAATGTTTGTATAGCTACTCCAGTGGCCTGCCGACCCCTGCGGCGAACGAGATAGCCCGGGCCCATACGCCCGAAGTCGGCGTAGCGCCGCACGATCCGGCACCACCGCTCCCGGCGAGCCGCGACCTCGAGACTGGCGTCGTCGGAGCCCCGTGCCGGGCGACGACCAGGACGAGCCGGAGTCCGCGGTGCTGCTCCTGCGGAGGATGTTCGCTTCAGGCGGAGCGGACGTCGCGCGCAAGCTGCGAGCCCACGCCCCGGCAGCGGTCGAGCGGGTGCTCGACGAGCCGTACGGCGAGGACATGGTTCTCGACGTCTACCGCCCATCGACGACCGAGGACGCGCCGCCGACCGTCGTGTGGGTGCACGGCGGAGGCTGGATCGGAGGCTCGACGGAGGAGCTGTCGATCTACTTCGAGATCATCGCGAGCAACGGATACGCGGTCGTCGGCCCGCGGTACTCGCTCGAACCGGAGCAGCGCATTGGGCCTACTCCGGTCATCGCGACTTCCTCGAGGATCAGCGGTTCGCCACGTTGTCGGTGGCGAGCTACGTATCGGAGTCGTTCCCGCCTACGTTGACAACGGTGGGCAACGCCGACCCGCTGCGGCCGCACTCCGAGCTGCTCGTAGAGCGGCTCCGCGCGAAAGGAATCGAGCCCGAGACGCTCTTCTTCCCTCTCGGCCAGGAGCCTCTGCTCGGCCACGAGCACCAGTTCGACCTCGACACCGAGGCCGGGCAGCTGTTCCTCGAACAGATGCTGTCGTTCCTCGAGCGGCACCTCCGGCGGACGCCGCGGGAGGGCTGAGCGGCGGGAGGCTACCGATCCTCGGCCGGCTCGAGGTCGAGCGCGCACGAGTTGATGCAGAAGCGCTGACCCGTCGGCTGCGGCCCGTCGTCGAACAGGTGTCCGAGGTGGCCGCCGCATGCCGCGCAGACGACCTCTGTCCGCACCATCCCGTGGCTCGCGTCGAGCCTCGCCTCGACGGCGTCGAGCCCGGCCGGCTCGAAGAAGCTGGGCCAGCCCGAGCGCGAGTCGTACTTCGCGTCGGAGCGGAACAGCTCCGCCCCACACCCGGCACAGCGGTAGACCCCGGGCTCCTTCGTGTCGTTGTAGGCGCCGGTGAACGCGCGCTCGGTCGCCTGCTGCCTGAGCACCGCGTACTGCTCGGGCGTCAGCCGCTCCCGCCACTCCTTCTCGGTCAGCTCGACCTTCTTCGCCACGCCTACGTCACCACGAGCGAGACCGCGACGAACTGCGACACCGCGGCCGCCACGACGAGCAGGTGGAAGATCTCGTGGAAGCCGAGGGTGTGCGGGAAGGGGTTCGGCCACTTCGCCGCATAGATCAGGGCGCCGACCGTGTAGAGCCCGCCTCCGACCATCACGAGCACGGCGCCTGCGATCCCGATTCCCGAGAACATCTGCGGCAGTGCGAGGACGCCGACCCAGCCGACGGCGAGGTACGCGACCGCGGTGAGCCACCGCGGCGAGTCGAGCCAGACGAGCTCGAGGGTGAGCCCGAGCGCCGCCCCGAGCCAGACGGTCACCAGCACGAGCCACTGCGTCGCGCCCTCGAAGCAGAGGAGGGCGAACGGCGTGTACGAGCCCGCGATGAAGACGAAGATCATCGAGTGGTCGAGCCGCCGCGCCCATACGCGCTTCGCCGCGCTCTTCCACGGGAAACGGTGGTAGAGCGCGCTGGCCCCGAACATCGCGGCGAGCGCTGCTGCGTAGACCCACGACGAGAAGGTGGCGAGCCAGCCGTCCGAGAGCACGACGAGGACGACGCCCGCGGCGACCGCGACGACGAACGCCCACTGGTGGAAGACGCCCCGCAGCCGGGGCCTGAGCTCGGCGTCCATCCTCCCCATTGTCGCACGCGTTTCGGATCGGGGCCGAAAAGGTGTCTGGCTTCAGGTTCGATCACGGGATGATCCTTGTCGACGAGGAGGTCCTGTCGGCCGCAGAGATGGTCGCGTCGAACG
>CAVVCG010000008.1:0-192779 GCA_963746655.1 uncultured Actinomycetes bacterium
TAGCGATCCTTTGGGGCCGATCCCCCAACGGCATCGAACATCAGACGCATCTTCTTGGCCCCATGCTCGTCGCCGGCAACGCCTAGCGAGGCCGCTGAATATCCCCGAAATCGCGCTGGATCGATTACAAGGGTGCAGGTCAGGGCGTTTCTGGTTGATCCAGACACGCCCTATTCAGCGGCCTCCTAAGGCGCGATTGTTCGACCGGACGTCGGTGTTGGCTGGCACCATTGGTTTGCGAAGGGCCGGGCGGGTCCGGCCCGTCGCTGGCAGCGGAGCAGGTGAGAATCCTTGAGTGAGACGATCCAGACCTTTCGCACCATCCTCGAGGCCACTGGTGGCAACAATGTGGGCATCGTTGTTCCCGACGAGGTCGTGTCAGCGTTTGGTCGCGGCAAGCGGGTGCCGGTTTCCGTGACGGTGGACGGGGTCTACACCTACTCGACCTCGATCACGTCCATGGGTGGCCGGTTCCTGGCGTCTTTCAACGCTGCGACGCGTGCCGCGACCGGCCGCGGGGCCGGTGACGAGATCGAGGTGCGACTGGAGGTCGACGAGGCTCCGCGTACGGTCGCCGTTCCCGACGCCCTGCAGGCGGCACTCGACTCTGATCCCGGCGCTCATGCCGCCTGGAAGTCCTTGTCCTACAGCAAGCAGAAGGCCCACGCCCTGTCGGTCTCGTCCGCCAGGACCGAGGAGACTCAGCAGCGACGCCTGGCCAAGGTGCTCGAATCGTTGCGCGCGTAGGCAAGCGGTATGAGCGTCAGGTCCACGCGGCACTGAACCCTGGGCCCGGTCGGACCAACGTCCGATCACCAGGGAGAGCGCGCTCCGGAACGTCCGACTCTGCCGCGCTGAGGACGGCTTCGGCTCGTCCGCAACTGCCGCGCCTCAGGAACGCCCAGGTCACGCCTTGCGGCCTTCGGTTCGACTTCAGTGGTCGGGTAGCGACTGTGCGTGGGAGTCAGCCTGTCTGGTCGTCCGTCGTCGCGCCGGCCGCGTTCTTCTTGACCGACTCGATTCCGTTGAGGGCGCTGGCCTTGGTCTCGTAGGCTTCACCGGTGGCGATGATCTGACCGTTGCTGGCCTTCAGCCGGAACCTGAACTTGCCGGACTTGTCCTTGTACAACTCGAACTTGCCCGCCATGACGACTCTCCCCTCACGGTGAAACCTTGACGCGTCGACCGTAGATGACCGCAGGACCCCGGTCCAGGAAGACGTCGGCTCGGCGCGGGATCGGCGTTGACCACGATCGCTGACCTCCTTGACTTCGTGAGCCAAATCGTCGCCAACTGGTACGGGCTCACGCACGCGGCCGTGGGCCGCCGACCAGCAACTCAGAGTGACTGTCATGGCGAGTACCACCCGCGGGCGTCGCTTGGTCAAACGTCCCATGCCGGGGATCGGGGGCTTCCGCCCTCTACGCCGCCTCAGGATGGGCCCGGGGCCGGTTCGGTGCGGCCGCGCTGTTCGCTGAGCGTTGAGTCGACGACGGGGGCCGTGGCAGCAAACCGGTTACCTGATTGGTCGGGTTTGCTCGGCCAGATCTGCGTTCGGAAGCTGATCGGCCTGGTCCAGATCACCGACGAGCTCGTCCGGGGCTCGCATCCGCCAGGCGTCGGTCACGAGCTCGGCGAGGCGCTCGAGGTCCACCTGCGCCAGCCGTACCATCACCAACGGCCAGCCGTCGTAGCCGGGGGTGGTGAAGAAGACGTCGGGCTCGCCGAGCAACAGGGCCTGCTTCTCGGCCTCGTCACCGACGAACAGAACCGCGATGTCGGTGCGGATGAGCCGCGACTTGCCCGGTCTGCGCTCGGGGTAGGACCAGACGAACCCCTTGTCGCCCACCCGGAAGTCGAAGCCGTCGCTGTCGATTTCCACCACATGGGGCAGGGCCAGTGCCAGACGGCGCACGTCGTCGGCGTCAGCCATCGAAACCTCCTCCCCAGGTGGCGACCACTGCGCACGGACAGCCGAGGCGCTCGCGGTCGACGCTGATGCGAACCCGAACGGCAGCATCGTCCGTTCCGCCGCACCCGCGTGCGGAACGCGCGACGATGCGCGACCGGGGTCGCGTCCTATTTCTTGGTCGCCTTCAGCAGCTCGCTGGAGGCCGACCCGCTGGCCTTGGCCTTCTTGTCGGCCCGCTTTTCCTTGATGGTCTTACCCTGCTTCTTCGCCATGTGTTGGCGAGGGGACTTGTCAGACATGTGGGCTCCTCTGCAGGGGCCGTGGCGGTCCCTATCCGGAACAGTACGCCGGGTTTTCGGCTGGCGACGGTGGCTGCGGGTGGTGCGTGGGCCGTGGCACGGTGCGGTTGGGCAGGCCAGACGCGCGGCGATGTCGGCGTCGAGGCGCCCGGCGGGGTGGTCACCGGGGTCTTCGTCGCGCAGCTGCCGGTAGCCGTGCGCGTGGTCGATGTCTGGCTCGTGCACCGGTGTGACTGGGGCGGCTGCGCCGGTCCGGTGGATGGTGCGTTCGGTCAGCGCGGTGCGTTCGGCGAGGGTCGTGGCGGGTCATCCGTCGGCGGTCAACCCGCGCGGTTGGCCGCCCGCGGTGGCGCCGGTAGCGGGCGAGACAGGCGTGCAGTGGGTAGGGCCAGAAGGGTGCTGTCGGTGGCGAGGGTTGCCCGCTCAGGGGCCCACGGCTGCCTGACCACCGCGTTCGCGTTGAACCGGTGCTGCCCGACCGTGCTGCCCACCGGCCCGGCGAAGATGCCGGTCTGGAGCGACGAGACGCGGATCTCCCCGTCGAGCTTGGGACACCACGGCTCCTGATCAGCGGTAATGAGCAGCCGCAGGCAGCCGCCGGCGAGCTCGTACCGGGCGGCGGCGCGCTCACGGCTGCTCCAGTGCGGGAGGTAGTGCGGAATCCAGCGCTGCAGGTCCAGGGCGTCGCCCTCGAACGTGTCCTCGAATTCGAGCACGAACGGCACGCTAGCCCTTCGCGATGCGGTACCTGATGTGCGTGACCAGGGGCGACTCGATCACCCGCGTGAGCTCGAGTTCCGGCGGGTCGGAGCCGAGATGGTCGAAGAGGCGGACGCCGTCTCCGAGCAGGAGGGGCGCGACGTGGATCTGCATCTCGTCCAGCACCCCCGCCCGCAGGCACTGTTGCACGACGCTCGCTCCGCCGGCGATCGCGACGTTCCCGGCGCCGGCGGCTGCGCGAGCCTGCGTCAGGGCGGCGCCGAGCCCTTCGGTTGCGAAGATGAACGAGGTCCCGCCCTGCTTCATCACGGTCTCGCGAGGGTGGTGCGTGAGGACGAACACCGGCACGCCGAACGGCGGTTCGTCTCCCCACCAGCCGTCCGCGACGGGGTCGTCCTCCCACGGGCCCTCGCCGCCGCTGAACATGCGTCTTCCCATCACGACCGCGCCGGTCGCACCGACCGACTCCTCGTAGACGTCGTCGTCGGGGTTTCTCGTGCCGCCGGGCTGGCCGTGGCTCTCGCGCCAGCTCGCCAGCCCGTAGACCCATTCGTGGATCCGTTCTCCGCCGTCGCCGAGTGGGCGCTCCACGGTCTGGTTCGGCCCGGCGACGAACCCGTCGAGCGACATCGTGATGTCGAGCGTCACCTTTGTCATCGTGCCTCCTGCTCGGTCGTGGGTCTCATCGCGCCTCGTTCCGGTACGACCACGCCCCGTGACGGAACTCATCGGTTACTACCATGGACGGTGACGCAACCGTCGTGCGCAGACCCTCGAGCGAGAGGAAACCGATGCGAGCCTTCACCCTCGACGGCTTCGACGCCCAGCCGGCGCTGAGAGACGACATCGCCGAGCCCGAAGCCGGCGACGACCGGCTGCTCGTGCGCGTGCGCGCGTCATCGGTCAACCCGGTCGACGTCTTCCTCGCGTCCGGAGCGTTGAAGGAGATGGTCGAGCACGAATTCCCCGTCATCCTCGGCCGCGACTTCGCGGGCACCGTCGAAGAGGTCGGCTCCGGCGCCACCCGGTACGGAGTCGGCGACGAGGTCTTCGGCTTCCTCGTCCACGCGAACCCCACGGTGCACGACGGCGCCTGGGCAGAGCTGATCACCGTCCCGGAGGACAACTTCGTCACCGCGAAGCCGCGCACGGTGGATTTCGCCGAGGCCGGGGCCGCGCCGCTTGCGGCGATCACGGCGCTGGCCGCCTTCGACGCCCTCGCGCCCGCTGAGGGGGAGACGGTGCTCGTCGTCGGTGCGACAGGCGGCGTCGGCAGCTTCTTCGTCCAGCTCGCCGCCGACGCGGGCGCGACCGTGATCGCCCCTGCGCTTCCCGAGGACGACGAGTACCTGCGCGGGCTCGGCGTCGACGAGGTCGTCGACCGGAACGCCGACGTCGCGGCGGCGGTACGGGAACGCCACGCCGACGGCGTCGACGCGATCCTGGACGTCGTCTCGCGGGAGCCCGAGGCTTCGCTCCTCAAGGACGGCGGGCGGCTCGCCTCGCCGCTCGGTGCCGCCGGCGAAGGCGCCGGACGCTTCAACGTCATGGCCGTCCCGTCGCCGCAGAACCTGCAGCGTCTTGCCGAGCTGCTGGACAGCGGCCGGCTTCGTGTTCCGATCCAGCAGAGCTACGGGCTCGCGCACGCCGGCGAGGCGCTCCAGGCGCTGTCCGCGGCCCACACGCGGGGGAAGCTCGGCCTGACGATTAGCTAGCTCCCCGCGTCCCCGGAGTCGGGCCGGAAATCCGCGCCGGGCGGCGGCCCGTAGTAGCTGCTGCGGGTCCTCTTGAAAGGAGTTCTGCATGAGCAGAGCACACATGCGCATCGCTGCGTGCGCCGTGGCGATTCTGGCTGGTCTCATGGTGGCCGCGCTCGCGGGCGTCTCGGTCGCTGCCGCTCGACCGCTGGTCCGGACGGCGCACAACGCAGGCCTGAACGCGACGATCCTCGTCGACCGCAACGGACACACGCTCTACCACCTGAGCGTCGAGAAGCAGGGACGCTTCATCTGCACCGACCGGGCCTGCGTGTCGTTCTGGCACCCGCTGGTGATTGCGAAGGGAGCCAAGCCCACAGGCAGCGTCCCGCTCCGAACGGTCAGGCGACCCGACGGTCGCGTCCAGGTCACCTACAAGGGTGGCCCGCTCTACACGTTCGCCGGAGACTCGAAGCGAGGCGACACAAAGGGCGAGGGATTCAAGGACGTCGGCATCTGGCACGCCGCCGTCGCCGGGCTCGCGTCGCCCGCGAAGACGCCGGCGCCGAGCGGCTACGGGCAATACGGCGGCTGAGCCGACGCGCCTCAGACGGAGCGGGTGATGTCCCAGAGCGCGACGGCGACGACGATCGACGCTGCGGCGACGGTCAGCGCGAACGCCGACGCGGGGGCGGAGAGTGGTGCGAGGGCGGCCAACGCGGCGAGCGCGGCCACCCGCGACCACGTCACCCGCTTCGTCAGCGCCCAGTTGAAGAGCGCGCTGCCGGTCAGGTACAGGGCGGCTCCGCCGAGGATCAGGGCGGCCGTCGCCGCCGTGGCGGCGTCGGTGGGGTGGTCGATCGTCAGCTCGTCGCCGGCGGCGACGGCGATCACCCCGGCCACGATCGGCAGGTGGAACGCGATGTACGCCCAGTGGCCCAACCGCGCGGCGTCGTCCGTGGCCGTCATGGCGCGGTGGCCGCTCGCCTCGCTCCGCTCGAAGTAGATCTCCCACAGCGCCACGCTCCCGAGAAAGGCGATCACGAATGCGGCCAGCCTCGCCGCTGAGACCGGGAGCTCGCTGAAGGTGGCGCCGATCACGAGGATCGACTCGCCCAGCGCGAGGGTCACGAACAGGGAGTAGCGGTGCGCGAGGTGTCCGCCCTCGGCCCTCAGGTCCCGCGTCTCGGTGCGCCCCAGGCCCGGCACCCGGAACCCGTGCAGCGCGCTCCGGTCGCGGAGGAGACGAGGGCTGCTCTCGACTCCCCGCCCGCGAGGGTCGCGCGGGGCCGGCGGATCGCTCCGCCGGGAGGGAGGCCTCGCCCGCCTGCTCCCCTGACGCCACACGGCATCATGCACATGGCCACTGCGAGATCGCCAGCCGCCGGCGCGACGCCGTGGCCGGCGTTCGATCGATCCTCCGAGCTGGCGCGCCCGATGACTCCAGACGACTCACCGATGAATCGAGCATCCGACCCCACCTCGCCGTTCTCGGAGCGCACGGCGTGGGCGCGGAGCATGCAGACGCCGCTGCGGGAGTTCCTGCGCACCGAGACCGGCAGCGCCGCGGTGCTGCTCGCCGCCGTGCTGGCCGCGCTCGCTCTGGGCCAACGTCGACGCGTCCTCCTACGAGCTCCGTCTGGGGGACCGAGCTCTCGATCGACCTCGGCGGCGTCGGCGTCGCGCTGGACCTGCGCGACTGGGTGAACAGCGGCCTGATGACGTTCTTCTTCTTCGTCGTCGGCCTCGAGGCGCGGCGCGAGTTCGACCTCGGCGAGCTGCGCGAGCGGCGGCCGATCGTCGCTGCCGGTCGCTGGCCGGCGCTCGGCGGCATGGCCGTGGCGGTCGCGATCTACCTCGCGTTCAACGCCGGCCGCTCCTCGGCGCACGGCTGGGGCGTGGCGATGTCGACCGACACGGCGTTCGCGCTCGGCCTGCTCGCGCTCGTCGGGCCGCGCTTCCCCGACCGGCTGCGCGGCGTTCCTGCTCACGATCGTCGTCGTCGACGACATCGTCGCGCTCGCCGTGATCGCGATCGTCTACACGCGAGCGACTTCCGGCCGCGTGCCGCTGCTCGCGGCGGCGCTCCGTTCGCCGCCATGCTCGTCGCTGCGGCGGCTGCGGCGTGCGGATCGGGCTTCGTCTACGCGCGTGCTCGGCGGCGGCGGCCTGGGTCGCGCTTCCTCAAGTCCGGCGTCGACCCGGTCGTCGTCGGCCTCGTGATGGGCCTGCTCACGTACGCGTACCCGGCGCCGCGGTCGACCTCGAGCGCGCGACCGAGCTGTTCCGCGCAGTTCCGCGAGCAGCCGACCGCCGAGCTCGCGCGCTCGGCGACGCGTCGAGCTCGCGGTCGGCGATCTCGCCGAACGAGCGGCTGCAGCAGCTGCTACCACCCGTGGACGAGCTACGTGATCGTCCCGCTGTTCGCGCTCGCGAACGCCGGGATCGCGCTCGACCGCGAGCCTCGCTCGAGCGCGGCGTCGACCTCGCCGATCACGCTCGGGATCCTCGCTCGGCTACGTCGTCGGCAAGCCGCTCGGCATCCTCGGCGTCGTCGTGGCTCGTCACGCGGCTCAGCCGCGGCCGGCTGCGCCCGCCGGTCGGCTGGGCCGCCGTCGCGGGCGGCGGCACGATCGCCGGGATCGGCTTCACCGTCTCGCTGCTGATCGCGACGCTCGCCTTCGAGGGCGCGCAGCTCGAGGAGGCGAAGCTCGGCATCCTCGGCGCGGCGCTCTGCGCGTCGCTCGCTCACCTGGTCGGTCTTCCGCGTCACGGCGCTGCTGCCCAAGCGGCGCGCGCATCCAGGCGCTGCTCGGCACCGCCGAGCCGGTGACCGACCTCGCCGTCGACGTCGATCCCGAGCGCGACCACATCCGCGGCCCGCTCGACGCGCCGGTGACGCTCGTCGAGTACGGCGACTTCGAGTGCCCGTACTGCGGGCAGGCCGAGCCGGTCGTCCGCGAGCTGCTGCGCGACTTCGGCGACGTCCGCTACGTCTGGCGGCACCTGCCGCTGAACGACGTGCACCCGCACGCTCAGCTCGCGGCCGAGGCGGCCGAGGCCGCGGCGGCGCAGGGCGCGTTCTGGGAGATGCACGACCTGCTGCTCGACCACCAGGACGCGCTCCGACCCGCGCGATCTGGTCGGCTACGCGGAGCAGCTCGGCCTCGACGTCGAGCGCTTCACCGAGCGACCTGCAGCGAGCACGTCGGCGCCGCCCGCGTCGCCGAGGACGTCGACAGCGCCGACCTCAGCGGCGTCTCCGGGCACGCCGACGTTCTTCGTCAACGGCCGGCGCCACTACGGCGCCTACGACATCGCCACGCTGTCTGCCGCCGTGCGCGCCGCGGGCGCGCGGGCGGTGCTGGCCTCGGCGCCCGCGGACTGATCCGGCGAGGCACGCCGTCTGGTTTAGCGTCGATCGGGACGGATACACCGAACCGACCCGAAGGAGGAGGAGAACGATGGCTTCGAGCGTGAGTCAGACCCATCTTCCGACCATCGACACGCACGCGCGCGAGGAGATCGGCGGCGAGCTGCAGGCTTCGCTCCTCGAGTTGATCGACCTCGCGCTGATCGGCAAGCAACTGCACTGGAGCGTCGTCGGCCCGAACTTCAGGCCCCTCCACCTCCAGCTCGACGAGCTCGTCGACTCGTGGCACGAGCTCGCCGACGCGGTCGCCGAGCGGGCGGTCGCCCTGGGCTTCTGGCCCGACGGTCAGGCCGACGCGGTGGCGGCCGGCAGCGAGATCACGAGGGTCGAGCGGGGCCCAATCGAGGATCAGGCGGTCATCCGCGAGCTCGCCGGGCGAGTCGCCGAGGTCAGCGAGAACGCACGGGCTCGGATGGACCGGCTCGGCGATCTCGACGCCGCGTCGCAGGACGTGATCATCGAGGTCGTGCGGGCACTCGAAGAGCAGCTGTGGATGATTCGCGCGCAGCTTCCGCAGGCGGGAGGCTGACCGACCCTCGCCGTTTCCCCCGACCGTCGAGCGCGCCGACGCGCTTGACGGTCGGGGGAGCGGTGCGTAGCGTCGCCGGGATGCCGGCATGGGGCCACGAGCGAGACGGGGCGCGCGTCGCAGACCCGGCCGGCACATGATCGGCAAGGCCGGAGCCCCCGTCAGCCACATCTGCCAGGCCTATCCCGACAGGGTCGAGGTGCGAGGACGTGACCTCTGCCGCGACCTGATGGGTAGCTTGACCTTCACCGAGTACTTCCACCTGCTGCTCACCGGCCGCGAGCCGACCGAGGACCAGCGCTTCTTCCTCGATCTACTCCTCGTCAGCATCGCGGAGCACGGGATGATGCCGACCAACGTCGCGGCGCGCATGACGCTCGCCGCAGACCCCGGTTCGCTGCAGGGCGCCGTCGCGGCAGGGATCCTGGGCTGCGGCCCGGTCGTCCTCGGAACGTCCGAAGCGTGCGCGCGGCTGCTCGAAGAGGCGCAGGAGAGGGTCCTCGCCGGCGGCGCGCCCGCCGCGGTTGCCGACGACATGGCACGTGCGATCCACGCCTCCGGCGGCAGGGCGCCCGGATTCGGCCATCCTGTTCACCGGCCGGCTCGACCCGCGCGCCGAGCGGATTCTCGAGCTCGCGGATGAGCGCGGTGTGAGCGGGCCCCACGTCCTGCTCGCGCGTCACTTCCGCGAGGCGGTGGCCGACGCCTGGGGCAAGCCGCTGCCGATGAACGTGGCGATGCCGATCGCGGCGGTGATGCTCGACCTGGGCTTCCCGTCCGCCTCCGTGAAGGCCGTTCCGCTGCTCGCGCGTACGGCTGGGCTGCTCGCCCATCTGGCCGAGGAGCAGCAGCACCCTCTCGGCTTCTACATGGCGGGGAGGGCAGAGGAGGCGATCGACTACGAGCGCTGAGGTCGAGACGCTGCCCTGGGCAGAGCAGCTCGCCGTCGACGACGCGAGCTATCGCACCCAGCTCGACTATCTCTTCGACCGCTCTGCGTTCTACCGCGAGAAGCTGGCAGAGGCCGGATTCGCCTCCGCGCGGCGCGGCGGGCGGGCTCGCGGAGATCGCGCGGCTGCCCCTGACCGAGAAGCGCGAGCTCACGGCGACGTGGACGGCCGACAATCCGATCGGCTCGCATCTCTGCGCGGCGCGATCCGAGATCGTTCGGATCTACTCGACGAGCGGCACCACCGGCACGCCCAGCTACGTCCCGCTCACGGCGGGCGATCTCGACAACTGGGTGACCGCCTCGGCGCGGAGCTACGCGGCCTCGGGCATCAGCGCCGGCCAGCGCATCGTCTCCACCTACAACGCCGGCCCGTTCGTGGCGGGTGCGGCGCTCGCCGCCTTCGACCGCCTCGGCCTGTGCCACATTCCGGTCGGCACCGGGAACACCGAGCGGTTGATGACGGCGGTCGAGCGGCTGAGGCCCGAGGCCGCCGTGCTCACGCCGTCCTATGCCGCATATCTGATCGAGTGGGCGGCCGAGAGGGACTTCGATCTCGAAGGGTCGAGCGTCGAGCGCGTGCTGGTCGCAGGCGAGCCCGGCGGCGGCGAGCCGGCCTTCCGTGCGAGGCTCGAGGAGGGCTGGGGGGCCAGGGTGACCGAGGCGATGGGCATCGGGGACATCGGCGTGTCGCTCTGGGGGGAGTGCGAAGAGCAGGACGGGATGCATCTGGGCGCGCGCGGCTTCGTCCACGCCGAGCTGATCGATCCGGAGACGGGCGTCGCCGTCGAGCTGGAGGACGGCGCCACGGGGGAGCTCGTGCTGACGCATCTCCGGCATCGCGCGGCGCCGCTGCTGCGGTTCCGCACGCGCGATCACGTCCACGTCCGGATGAGCGACTGCAGATGCGGCCGCACGGGCCCGCGCGTGCGCTGCATCGGGCGAACCGACGACATGCTCGTCGTCCGCGGCGTCAACGTCTTCCCCTCGGCCGTCCGTGAGGTGGTGAGCGCGTTTGCCCCCGAGGTCAGCGGCCAGATCCTCGTCAAGCCGCAGGCGCCGGGCGTCAAGCAGGAACCGCCGCTTCCCGTGAGCGTCGAGCTCGCGCGGGACGCGACGGCGGACGCCGCCCTCTCGGAAGCGATCCGTGAGAGGCTTCGCAACGTACTCGTTGTCCAGACCCGGATCGAACTCGTGCCGTGGGGGACCCTGCGGCGCAGCGAATACAAGTCGAAGCTCGTCGAGCACTAGGTCGAGGTAGAGGCAGGGGCCGTATGCGGAAGCTCCAGAGCCAGGGTGTCCACCACATCACGCTCGTCGGCGCCGACCGGCAGACCTCGATCGACTTCTGGGAAGGCGTGCTCGGCATGCCCTTCGTGTTCGAGCAGCCGAACCTCGACAACGAGTCCGAGAGCCATCTCTACTTCGATCCGGGCGACGGGCGCCTGATCACGGTCTTCACGAACGAGGATCGAACGCCCGACCCGCGCCGCACGCCGACGGAGCCGGGCTGCGTGCATCACATCGCGCTCTCGCTGTCGCAGGCCACGTTCAAGCAGGCGGTCGAGCGGCTCGACGAGCGCAAGATCGAGCACAGCGGCGTCAAGGATCGGGGCTTCATGGACTCGATCTACTTCGAGGATCCGCTCGGCCTCACGATCGAGCTCGCGTCCTACCGCTTCGAGCCGCCGTTCGGCTACACCCATTCCGACGTGCTGCTCGAGGCGCACAAGATCCGCGTCACGCGCGGCGACTACAACATCGCCGAGGACCACCTCGCCGATGCCATCGAGGCGCTCGTCAGGCGATCACGCGCCTCGCTCTCGGACGACCGATCGCCGAAGGATCCCTACTGAGACAGGCCTGCAACCCAGAGACCGGGAGGATCACGTGGCTGCAATCACCCTCAACATCCTGAAGCCGAGCGTCAACAACCTGACCGTTCGCATCTTCGTGCGGGCCGCGAAGCTCGACTTCGAGGAGGTCGACGTCTGGGGCAAGACGCAGACGCCGGAGTTCCTGCAGAAGGACCCCGCCCACCTGACGCCGATGATCGAGGAGGAAGGGCTGGCGAGGGGGTCGCTCTGGGAGAGCTGCGCGATCATGCAGTACCTCTGCAACAAGCACGACCTCGGCCAGTTCTATCCGAAGGATCCGGCGCAGCGGGCGATGATCGACAGCGCCATGTTCTACGTGATCGGCACGCTCTATCCGCTGATCACGCGCGCCACCTATCCCGCACTCGGCTTCGGGCAGTACCCGGGCGAGGTGGGCTCATCCGATGCCGGCGACGACCTGAAGGCAGCGGCGCAGCGGACGGCGACGGCGGCGATCGCCGAGCCGCTCGACGTCTATCGCGCGTTCTTCCTGAACGGCAAGCAGTTCATCGGCGGCGCGGCGCCGTCGATCGCCGACATGCGTCTGGCCGCGTCGCTCGAGTTCCTGCACGCGATCGACTACGACCTTCCGGCCTGGGCCACGGAGTACATGGCCGCAATGGAGGCGTCCCTCGGCGAGGCCTACTCGGAGCCGGCGGCCGACGTGCGTGGCTACATCGCCTCCGTGAAGTCGTAACCCGCATCCATCCCGGGGGCGCAGGCCTAGCATCGGCGGCGGCCCAGGGCTATCGTTGCGCATGGGAGCCGGCCGCGGGGAGACAACGCTCGTCGTGGTCGCCGTCGTCGCGATCGCCGTCCACGTCGTCGACGACAACTTCCTCCAGCCGCAGCCCGGCACGTCGGCCGCCGACCATCTGGTCAGCGGTCTCGTGCCGCTCGTGGTGCTGGTCGGTGCGGCGACGGCTTACCGGCACCTCCGTGCCGGTCTTCGCGCAACGATCGCGCTCGTACTCGGGCTCTTCGGGGTCGTGGCCGGCGTGAGCGAGGCCGGCTACTACTCCCTCGAGGTCGGTCCCTCCGGCGACGACTACACGGGGCTCATGGCGATTCCGGCCGGCCTTCTGCTCGTCTCCGTCGGGGCCGCAACTCTGTGGCGGACGCGACGGAGGGACGAGGGGCTCGCCCGCCGCTATCTGCGCCGGCTCGCTCTGGCTCTCGGTGCCGTCGTCGCGGCGTACGTCGTGGTGCTCCCGTTTTCGCTCTCGTACGTGTTCACGCACGCCGCGCGCGCGGTGGTCCCACCGGCCAGGCTCGGCGCCGCCTACGAGGAGGTGACGTTCACCACCAGCGACGGTCTGACGCTCAGCGGCTGGTATGTGCCCTCGAGGAACCGTGCGGCCGTGATCGCGGCCCCCGGCAGAGCGGGCTCGCAGCGGCCGGCGCGAATGCTCGTGCGCCATGGCTACGGCGTCCTCCTCTTCGACCGGCGCGGCGAAGGCGAGAGCGAAGGCGACCCGAACGCCTTCGGCTGGGCGGCAGACAGGGACCTGAAGGCCGCCGTCGCCTTCCTCCAGCAGCGCCCCGACGTCGACCGAAGCCGGATCGGCGGCATCGGCCTCTCGGTCGGCGGCGAGACACTTCTGCAGACGGCCGCCGAGTCAGACGGCCTCAAGGCGATCGTGTCTGACGGCGCGGGTGCCCGCTCCATCCGTGAGGACCTCGCGAGGCCGGGCACGGCAAAGTGGCTGGAGATCCCCACGTCGTTCATCGTCTCGGCGGGAACGGCGGTCTTCTCGAACCAGGCGCCTCCGCCGAACCTGAAGCGTCTCGCCGCCCGGATTGCGCCACGAGCGGTGTTCTTCATCTACGGCGAGCGCGATCAGCCCAACGTGATCGAACTCACCCCGGGCTACTACGCGGCGGCGGGAAGTCCGAGGGCGCTCTGGAAAGTCCCCGGTGCCTCGCATACAGGAGGCATCGACGCCCGTCCCGCCGAGTACGAGCGGCGCGTGATCGCCTTCCTGGACCGGGCGCTGCTCCCGGGTGACGATCGCGACTGATGCGCACTTACGCGACCCCGTGGTCGCGCTTCGCCTGCTCCTCCATCTGCTCGAGCCGCGTGTAGTAGTCGGGGAACTCACGTAGATGGGCGAGCGCGATCTTGCCCGTGACGAGCGGATCGTCGTCGGTCACGTTGGTCTGGATGTCGTGGAGCCCGTGCTCGAGCTCGACTTCCATCCCGTGCCGGAACTGCTCGACGTCGAACGGCGCCGCGGCCCAGTCGATCCCGATCCGCTCGCCGATCTCACGTGCCTCGTCGGTGGAGAACCCTTGCCGTGCAGACATAAACCCTCCTTGCTCGGTGAAGACGGTCCGACGCGCTCGAGGTGCTCCACGAACTCGATCTCGGCCTCGATCGACCGCCGGAGCGGACAGGATGCCGCGACCTTCTCCAGCCGCTCGAGTTGCGCCTGGCTGAGGTCGCCGGTGAGCCGCACGTCGATCTCGAATCGCCTGGGTGTGGAGCGATGGTCGTAGACGACGTCGACCGTGACCTGGCCGAGATCCCACTCCTTGGTGCGGGAGTACATGACGAGCGTCGTCGAGACGCAGGCCGCAAGCGCGGCAGGGAGGAGCTCGTGCGGCGCAGGCCCGGTCCCGTCGCCGCCGAGCGCTTCCGGCTCGTCGGTGAAGAGGCGGTGACGGCCGTCGATGACGACCTCCTGGCGCAACGTGCCGGGAATCGAATGTGCGGAAGCAGTAAGGCTCATGGCTTGTCCTCGCGCCACGTGACGCGGGAGTCGACGGAGAGGACGCCGGGGACCTCGGCGGCGCGCCGCGTCACGATCTCGACGTCGCTGCGCCGCTCGAGTCGGCCGGCGAGGACGACCTCGCCCTGGTCGACCTTGACCCGGATGCCGCCCATGTCAGGCAGGAGCAGGCGCTGCACGAGGTCCCAGATCTCGGTCTCGATCTCGCTGTCGCTGCGAACGAACGCACGGACGAGGTCGGCCCGCGTCACGATGCCGACGAGGGTGCCGTGGCGCACGACGGGGAGGCGGTTCACATGTTGCTCGAGCATCCGTGCGGCCGCTGCCGACACGGGCCGCCACGGCTCGATCGTCTGCGCGGGTGAGCTCATCGCCTCCTCGGCGGTCCGGGCTTCGAGCTTCGCCTTGGCCTCCGGGCCGTCCTCGTCGAGGAGCCGCGCGAGGATCCTCCTGCGCTCCGGACGGCCGCGCTCCTTGAACAGCAGGTCGCCTTCGGAGACGACGCCGAGGACGGCGCCGTCGTCGCCGACGACGGGGACGCCGGAGATGCGGTGCTCGACGAGCAGCCGGGCCACCTCCTTGAGCGGCGTCGTCGCTCCGGCGGTGACGACGTCGGTCGACATGACGTCCTGGACCTTCAGCGCGCGCCTCCTACGTCGACGACGCCGTGCGTGAGCGCGAATCGGACGAGCTCGGAGCGTGCCCGGACGCCGAGCTTGCGCTGGACGCTCGCGCGGTGGACCTCGGCGGTCCGCACAGAGACGTCGAGGAGGTCGGCGACCTCGCGGTTCGTGTGGCCGAGCGCAAGGAGGCGCAGTACCTGCTGCTCGCGCGGGGTGAGCGTGGCGAGAGCGTCGTCCATTCCCGAAGCCTCGCCTGCGGCCGCCGCGGTGCCATCCGCACTGGCAGCTGAACCGTACTCAGTAGTTCTTACGAGTCGCTGGTTCCTATGAGTCGCGTAGCGCCCGCAGCGCGTTCAGGATCACCGCGACGTCGATGACCTCCTGCAGCAGCGCCCCCGCGACCGGCGGGATGTAGCCGAATGCGGCGAAGCCCATCGCGACGATCGACAGGCCGAGGCCGGCAAGCACGGACTGGCGCGCGATCGCGAGCGACCGGCGGCCGATCCGGATGGCATCGGCGACGCGTCCGATGCGGTCGACGACGATCACCGCGTCGGCCGTCTCGGAGGACACCGTGGCGCCGGCCGTGCCCATGGCGATGCCGACGTCGGCCAGGGCGAGGGCGGGCGCGTCGTTGATGCCGTCGCCGACCATCACGACCGGCCGCAGCTCGGGGCGCTCCCGGAGGGCCCGCACGAGTGCGAGCTTGTCCTCCGGTGTCTGGTCGCTGTAGACGCGGTCGACCCCCAGTGCCGCCCCGATCTGCTCCGCGACGGCAGCGTGGTCGCCGGTTGCGAGGGCGATGTGGCGAATGCCGGCCGCCCGCAACGCAGGGACGAGATCGTGCGCGTCGGGCCGGAGGCGGTCGCCGAGCGTCACCGTTCCGGCGAGGCGGCCGTCGACGCCGACGAGCACCTGGGCGTCGCCCGGCGGGCCGTCTTCGTAGCCCCGGTCGCGCAGCCAGCCGTGGCTCCCGACGGCGACGCGCCGGCCGTCGACGCGGCCCTCGATTCCGCGTCCCCGCCCCTCGACGACGTCGGTCGGAAAGCTCAGCTCGAGCCGCCGGCTCTGCGCCTCGTGCACGAGCGCCTCTGCGAGCGAATGCACCGACAGCTGGTCGACCGACGCCGCCAGGCGGAGCAGCTCGGCCTCCGAGATGCCGTCGAGTGCAACGACTCGCTCCACCTCCGGGGCGCCCAGCGTGACGGTGCCGGTCTTGTCGAGGAGCACGGAGCGTGCCTCGCCCAGACCCTCGAGCGCCGCGCCGCCCTTCACGATCACGCCTGCCCGCGCCGCCCGCGACACCCCGGAGATGAGCGCGACCGGGGCCGCGAGGATCAGTGGGCACGGCGTCGCGACGACAAACACGGCGAGGGCACGAACGGCGTCGCCGCTGAGAGCCCAGGCAGCACCGGCCACGGCAATCGTGAACGGGAGGAAGAACGCGGCGTACCGGTCGGCGAGCCGGACGAACGGGGCGCGCTGCGTCTCGGCCTGGCGCACGAGGCGAACGAGCGCCGCGTAGGCGCTTTCGGCGGCGGGCCGGAGTGCGCGCAGCTCGAAGACCTCCCCGGCGTTCGCCGTGCCGCTCCGCACCGCTTCGCCCCGGTGGAACGTCGCCGGGAACGGCTCCCCGGTCAGCGACGACTCGTCGACGACGGCCTCGTCGCTCTCGACGACTCCGTCGACCGGGACGACCTCGCCGCCCCGCACGATCACCACGTCGCCGACGTCAACCGCGTCCGCCGGCACCTCCTCGACGATCGTGCCTGTTCGCCGGTGGGCGATCTTCGGCGCCCGCTCGACGAGCGCTCTCAGCTCCCGCCGCGCGCGCCGAGTCGCCGACTCCTCCAGAGCGTTGCCCCCGGCGAGCATCAACGCGACCACCGCAGCCGCAACGTATTCGCCGAGGGCGAGCGCGCCGGCGATCGCGACGATCGCGATCGCGTCGACGCCGACGTCGCCGGAGAGAATGGACCGAGCCACTGACCAGACGAGCGGGACGAGCACGATCGCAGCCGTCAGGGCGAAGACTGCGTGGGACGCGCCTTCAGCACCGCCGAGCCAGAGCAGCGCGCCGGTCACGATCCCGCCCAGCGTGACGAGCGCGACGACCCGGTGGCTCATGGCAGCTCGGCCGGGGTCAGATCGACCTCGACCGGAACCGCGTCCGCCCGGGTGGGGGGCGAGAGGATCATGCCTGCGTGGTCGGCGAGGAACGGCGCGAGGTAGTGGCCGACGATCTTGCCGGGAGGCCACCAGAGCGGCTCGCTGCGGGCGGCCGACGTATCGCCGGCGCCGCCGGCCAGCTCGGCACGCAGGTACGTGGGGGCCGAGCCCGTCAGGAGGAGGCCGCGGAGAACCGGGCGAAAGGCCCGGGGTGTGATGTCGGCGCCCGCTCTTGCGGCGATCGCCTCGGCAACCGCGCCCGCCTGCTGGGCGGCGATCCCGCCCTGCTTGACCGGAAACGCCGTCACGTCGCCCGCGGCGAAGACGTCGTCGACGCCCCTGACCCGCCCGTGCACGTCGGTGGGGAAGAAGCCGTCTGCGTCGCAGGGGATTCCGTCGATCGGCCGCCCGTGCAGCTGCGGCAGCGCGACGACCCTCTCGGCGGGAATGCTCCCGCTCGGTGCCAGCTCGAGCGTGTCCGCCCGCACCGCGATCGGGAACCGCCCGGAGTGCACGGCCACTCCTCGCTCCTCGAGCATTCGCTCGACCGCCGCGCTCGCCTCTGCGCCGAAAAGGCCGAGCGGCGCGTCCTCCGGCGTCACGAGGGCGAGCTGTGCGCTCGTGATCGCCCGCCGGGCGAGGAAGGCCGACGTGAGGAGCGTCAGCTCGTAGAGCGGCAGCGGCCACGTGACGCCGCCGGGCACGGCGAACACGAGGTGCCGCACGGTGCCGGACTCCAGCTCGGCGAGGAGAGCGCGAAACGCCTCGTTGTCCGCGGGCCCCCGGAACGTCACCGCTCCCGGCAGCACCGGCGTCGGCGTCGCACCCGTCGCGACGAGGAGCACGTCGTACTCGAGCTCGGCGCCCGCCTCGGTCCGGGCGACGTGGAGATGGGGATCGACGGACGCGAGCGCGCCGAGCGTGAAGCGGGCGCCGCACGCGGAGGCGATCGCAGCGAGCTCGATTCCGTGGAGAGTTCCCGCGTCGAACGGCTCGACGACGGCGAGCGGCCGGTACCAGAAGCGCGGCTCGGGCGCGAGCAGCTCGACGGAGACTCGCTCCTCGGCGAGGCTCCGGAGCGCGAGCGCCGCCTCGAGCGCGGCGACTCCGCCGCCTGCGACGAGGACGCGGAGCGCGGGTCGGTGCAGGCGCGCCGCGGCCTGGCTCGCCGTCACGGGCGTCCCGTAGGGCGTGTGCTTGTCGCTCATCGCTCTTTTCCTTGCTGCCGCTGTCGTGTCGCGGGCAGAGACGGGTGTCAGTCGAGACGCGGGCTCTGCTGGCGCTCACCGCGCTCGTGGTAGCGGTCCAGGTGGTGTGCGAACGGGCTTATTTCGAACAGCGCGTACGCGACGACGGCCAGCATTCCGACGACGAACGCCATTGCGACGATCAGGCCGATGTCCATGGTGCCTCCTTTCGTCCCCGGAGTCTGGCGCGCAGGTCGCAGTGCGACATCCGGGCAACCGCTGACTGCCCGTCAGCGTCGACCCTGATAGGACGTCGCCGGCCGCAGCCGGACGACGGCGTCGACGCCGCCCCCGGCAGCGGCGCAGAGCTCGATCTCGCCCCCGTCGGCGGTGACGAGGCGCTTCGCGATCGCGAGCCCGAGACCCGACCCCCCACTGCCGCCGCCCGGGCCGCGCCAGAAGCGGTCGAAGGCCCGTGCGCGCTCCTCGGGCTCGAGGCCGGGACCCTCGTCGATCACGTGCAGCTCGACCCAGCCGTTCGTTCGTGCCACCTCGACTCGGATCGTCGACCCTCGAGGCACGGCGTCGAGCGCGTTCGCGAGCAGGTTGTCGACCACCTGCTCGAGGCGCCCGTCGCCCGTCTGCGCCCACACCTCTCCGCCGCTCGCCTCCAGACGGACGCCGCGCTCGCCGGCGAACGCCTCCCAGGTCTCGACGCGGCGACGCGCGACGTCGCCGACATCGACCGGGGATGCGGGCGCCGGCGCCGCGTCGGCGCGGGCGAGGGCGAGCAGCTCGTCGACGACGCGGCTGAGCCGCTCCATCTCCAGAAGCGCCTCCTGCGGAACCGGGTCGAGGTTCTCGAGGCGTAACCGCAACGCGGTCAGCGGTGAGCGGAGCTCATGCGACGCGTCCGCCACGAACTGCTCCTGCGAGTGGAGCAGTGCGGCAAGCTTCCCCGTCGTGTCGTTCAGCTCGCGCGCCAGCCGTCGCACCTCGGGCGGGCCGGCGTCCTCCGGCGCGCGCGCGTCGAGGTCGCCGCTGCCGACACGCGACGCCGCCTCCTCCACGCGGCGCAGCGGGCGGGTCACCGATCGTGCGAGCAGCACCCCGGCCAGCGATGCCGCGGCGAGGACGATCGCGGCGACGGCCAGCAGCGCGAGGCGGTAGCGGCGCACGCGCGCGTCCAGCTCCGAGGTCGGGTACGTGATCCGGACCGCTCCGTGGACGACGCCGTTCGACGCCACCGGCACCGCGACGTACAGCAGCCCCGTGCCGAGTGTCCGCGATCGACGGATGCCCGTCACCGTGTGTCCGCCCAGCGCCGCCTTGATCTCCGGCCGCGTCCCGAACTGGCTCTCACCCGGCACGGTGGCGTGCGAGTCGGCGACCGCTCGCCCGCTGCGGTCCACGATCACGATCCGCCCGCCGGTATCGCTGCGGTAGCGCCGGACGAGGGCCTGCAGCGCAGGCGTCGCGGGAGCCCCGGCCTCGAGCCGGTCTTCGGCGAGCGAGGCGGCCGCGAACGCGTCCCGCTCGACCTTCGCCGTCAGATCCTGCCGCTCGTTGCGCGCGTTCACGATCGCGAGCGGGATCTCGAGCGACGCGAGGACGACGACGGTCAGCGCGAGGTAGCTCGCGAGCAGGCGCCGGCTCACCGGGATCGGCTCACTGTGACCGCCTCACGGGTTCGCAGGCGCAGGCCGACGCCGCGGACGGTCTCGATCCAGCCTGGGTCGCCGAGCTTGCGGCGCAGCGAGGCGACGTGCACGTCGACGGTCTTCGCGGAGCCGTACCACGAGGTGTGCCAGACGTCGCGCAGGATGCGCTCCCGCTCGACGACCGTTCCCGGCTCGCGTGCGAGGAGCGCGAGGAGGTCGAACTCCTTCGGCGTCAGCTTGAGCTCGGCGCCGTCCAGCGTGGCGCGATACGCGCGTGCGTCGATGCGCAGGGACCCGACGACGATCGGCCCCGCGTCGCGGTCGCGTGCCTCCGCCCGCCGCGTCACGGCACGGATGCGCGCGATCAGCTCACGGAGGCCGAACGGCTTCACGAGGTAGTCGTCCGCTCCGAGCTCGAGCCCGACGACGCGATCGACCTCTTCGCCGCGGGCGGACACGACGATGATCGGGACGTCCGAACGGGCCCGCAGCTCCTTGCAGACGGTGAACCCGTCGATGTCGGGGAGCCGCAGATCGAGGAGCACCAGGTCGGGCTCCGGCGCCGAGAGCGCTTCGGCGCCGGTGGCGACGCGCGAGACGTCGAAGCCCTCGCGCCGCAGACCCTCGGTCAGCGGCTCCGCAATGGCGTCCTCGTCCTCGACCACGAGCAGTCGCATGAGCCCATCGTCGCACGGCCCCGGCTGCTCCCAGAGGCTTGTTGTGCAACTCGGGTGCGTGCAGGGATGGGCCAGACCAAGCGGTTCAGCCGGATCGGGCGCCGCGCGTAGTGGTTGCTACGGGCAAGCCCGAGCCGGCTGAACCGCGCCGTGTCTGGCACACCAGCCGTGCGTGCCGGAGTTTCACATCAAGCCTCTAGCAACCCTTTACCGAGTCTTGGCCGAGTTCTTGCCCTCGGCGGCCCGCGCTTGTCGGAGGCACGCCTACCGTCGGAGGCATGAAACGGATGCACGCACTCCTCATCGCGACCGCCGTCGCCGCCGCCGCCGTCCTCGGGCTCCTCGCAGCCACGCGGACGATGCAGCTGGGTAAGGCATCGTCGCAACCGAAGGTCGCCACGACCGAGATCGCGCGCCGCAATCAGGCGCTCGACAGAATCGAGGCGTCCCTCGCGGCGCAGGCCAGGCGGAAGCCGCCCGCGCTGCCGCCGCTCCCGAGCTCCAAGCCTGTCGCGGCGGCGCCCCGGACTGTCGTCTACGTCCGGCCGAAGTCGATCGTCCGCGTCGTGCATCGCCACGGCGAGCGCGAGAGCGAGCACGACAGCGAGAGCCAACGGAGCCGAGCTCGATGACTAGCCAGCTGACACGCCTCTACGTACTCGTCGCCGGCATCCTCACCTTCTTCGTCGCGTGGGTCGCGGTCGCCGCCCATCCGTGGGCGCCGCGGCCCGCGCGCGACCCGCGCGTTGCGGCGCTTGCGGCGCGGGAGGCGCGGATCCATCGCGAGAGCCTCGCCGTGAAGCGCCTCGTCGACCGGCGGTGGGCGGCGTACCGCGTCGCCCTGCGCGCCCGGCAGCACGCGATCGCCTCGACGCGGGCACAGCGCGCGCAGCTCGCCGCGGCCGCTCCGCCCGTGCGCGTCGTGACCCTGCCGCCGCTCGTCGTCACGAGGACCTCGTGATGGAACGGCGCTCGTTCCGGGCGATGGGCACGACGATCGAGCTCGTGGTCGAGGCCGACGGGGCCGGTGCGGCGCTGGACGGGGCCGAGGCGGAGTTCGAGCGCCTCGAGCAGATCATGTCGCGCTTCCGCCCGAGCTCCGAGCTCTCCCGGCTGAACCGCGAAGGAGCACTGGACGACGCCTCGCTCGACCTCGTCGAGGTGGTCGCGCTCGCGCTCGCTGCACGGGAGCACACGCGGGGCCGCTTCGATCCGACGGTGCATGACGCGATCGTGGCGTCCGGGTACGACCGCACGTTCGACGAGCTCGCGCCCGACGGGCCCGCGGCGAGAGGCGCCGCGTGCGGCGGCGGCGTCGAGATCGACGGGCGCCGCATCGCGCTGGCGCAGGGCGTGAGGCTCGACCTGGGCGGGATCGGCAAGGGGTATGCGGCCGAGCGGGCGGCGGAGCTGCTCGCGCTCGCCGGCCCGTGCCTCGTGAGCGCCGGCGGAGACGTCGCCGTACGCGGCACGCCCGCGTCGGGCGTCTGGCCGGTTGCGGTCGACGGCGGGCCGACGATCGGCCTCGAGCAAGGCGGTCTCGCGACGACCGGTCGCGACCGGCGGCGCTGGCGCCGCGGCGGGCACGAGCTTCACCATCTGATCGACCCCGCGACCGGTCGTCCGGCGACGACGGATCTGCTGCGCGTGACGGCGGTCGCCGCCGACGCGGTCGCCGCCGAGGTGCTCGCGAAGGTGCTGTTCCTCGACGGCCTCGACGAGGCCCGGCGGCGCGGCGCCCCTGCGGTCTTCGTCTTCGCAGACGGGCGCACGATCCTCACCGGAGGTCTCCGCGCATGACGCACGACCCGACGTTCTGGCTCCTCGCCCGCGCGAGCGGCCTGGCCGCCTACGCGATCCTGACGCTGTCGATCCTGGCGGGGCTCGTTCTCAAGTCGCGACCGTTCGGGCGGCTTCGCGCCGCGACCGTCGCAGAGGTGCACAAGTCGCTCGCGCTGACGGGGCTCGGCGCGCTCGCGCTCCACGGCGCGTCCCTCGTGCTGGACACCACGGTCCGGGTGACGCCCCTCGCGCTCCTCGTCCCCGGCCTCGTCGCCTACCGCCCCGCCGCGGTCGCCGCAGGCGTCGTCGCCGGCTGGCTGTTCGCGGTCGTCACCGCGTCCTTCTGGCTGCGAAAGCGCATCGGCTTCCGCACCTGGCGCCGCCTCCACTGGGCGACGTACGCCCTGTTCGGGCTCGCAACCGTGCACGGCCTCGCCGCAGGCACGGACGCGACCCAGCCGTGGGTGCGCGGGCTCTACCTCGCCGCCTTCGCGGCCGTGGCGGGCGCGACCGCCTGGCGCGTTCTCGTCCCACCCGTACGCCGTCCGATCCAGAAGGGAGAAACAGCATGAGCACCTATCGCGTCACGGTGGATCCCGGTCTTTGCAGCGGCTTCGGCGCCTGCCTCGCCGCCTCCGCCGTCTTCCGCCTCGATGCCGGCGGCGTCGCCTCCGCGATCGTCGACGAGACCGACGATGCAGGCGTCCTCGACGCCGCCGCAGCCTGCCCGATGGCGGCGATCACGGTCGTCGAGACCTCCGTCCAGGAGCGGGCAGCGTGACGGGAACCGTGTTGATCGCGGGCGCCGGCCTGGCGGGGGCCCGCTGCGCCGAAACCCTCCGCACGCTCGGCTGGCGGGGGCGAATCGTGCTCGCAGGCGACGAGCCGCACCCGCCGTACGAGCGGCCGGCGCTGTCGAAGCAGTTTCTCGCCGGCACCCGTGACGACGTCTCGCTGCGGCCGGACGGGTTCTGGGCCTGCCCAGGGGATCGAGCTCGCGCTCGGCCGCCGCGTGTGGGCGGTCGACGCGCGTCGCCGGACGGCGAGAGTGGGCGACGACGAGCTGCACTGGGACGCGCTCGTCGTCGCCACGGGGGCGCAGGCCCGGCGTCTCGACGGCCCGGCCGGCGTCCACCACCTGCGCACGCTCGACGATGCGAGCGCGCTCGGCGGCGACCTTCGACAAGCCGCGCGCGTGCTCGTCGTCGGAGCCGGGTTCGTGGGGACCGAGGTCGCGTCGACCGCGCTCGGGCTGGGCCGCGACGTGACGGTCGTGGAGCCGCTCGAGACGCCCCTCGAACGCGTCCTCGGGCGCGACGTCGGCTCGCTGCTCGCGCGCCGCTACCGCGCGCACGGCGTCGACCTGCGCTGCGGCGTCGGGCTGAGCGCGTTCCGCGGCGACGAGCGGCTGAGCGGCGTCGTCCTCACGGACGGCACGCGGCTCCGCGCCGACGTCGCCGTGGTGGGAATCGGCACCGAGCCGGCCGGCCTCGACCACCCGGCGCGATCGAGACCGACGACTACGGGCGCACCGCGCGACCCGGCGTCTACGCCTGCGGCGACGTCGCCGCATGGTGGCGTCCCTCGCTCGGCCGGCACCTCCGCGTCGAGCACTGGACGAGCGCGGCCGCGCAGGGCCGCGCAGTCGCGGCGACGATCTGCGGCGAGCCGACCCGTCACGACGAGGCGCCCTTCTTCTGGTCCGATCAGTTCGGCCTGCGGCTCCAGTATCTCGGCCATGCGGAACGCTGGCACGCGGTCGTGATCGAGGGCGGCGACGAGTCGTTCACCGCGCGCTACGTCGATCGCGACGGCCGCCTGCTCGCAGCACTGGCCGCGAACCGGACCGACGAGATCGTCACGCTGCGGCGCGAGCTGGCGGCGTAGGCTGCAGGGCATGCGCGTGCTCCTCTTCGCCCTGGGGCTCGCCGCGGCGGTCGCCTGCGTCGCGGCCGCGAACCTCGTGCTGCTGGGCTACGGCCGCGAGAAGCACGATCCGGTCGGCAGGCTCAATCCCGTCGCGCCGCTCTCGGCCACCGCTCCCGTGCCGCCGGTCGTGACCGAGCCCGATCACGAAGACGGACGCGACGACTGAGTTCTAGAAAAGAGGACTACCGATCAGCACGAGCACCGCCAAGCGCACCGACGCAGATCGAGAGCAGCCCGATCACGACGACCGCCGCGGCCGCCGAGAAGCGGCCGATGACGTACTCGCCCATCACCTCGGGATCGCGCACGATCCCGAAGATGAAGCCGAGCAACGGCAGCAGGAGCACCGCGTTCAGCGCCTGCGAGAGGAAGAGGATCGGCACGAGCGGGGCACCGGGGACGAGCACGAGTGCGACCGCCACGACCACGACGGCGACGTACGTCGAGTAGAAGAGCCGCGCCTGGGCGAAGCTGTCGTCCAGCGAGGATTCGTACCCGAGCGCCTCGCCGACCGAGTAGGCGGTCGAGAGCGGCAGGATCGACGCGGCGAGGAGCCCCGCGCCGACGAGCCCCGCGCCGAAGAGCGTCGCGGCAAAGTCGCCGGCCACCGGACGCAGCGCGACGGCGGCATCGCGTGCGTCCTCGATCGTCCTCCCCTCCGGGTGCAGCGTCGCTGCGCACGCGAGGACGATGAAGAAGCCGATCACGCCGGTCATGACGGCGCCGACGACGACGTCGATTCGCTCGAGGCGGAGCTGAGCCGGTTTGAGCCTCTTGTCCGCGGCGTACGACTGGATGAACGCGAGGCCCCACGGGGCGAGCGTCGTGCCGACGGTCGCCGTCGCGAGCAGGAGGCCGTGCCGGGTCGTCGGGAGCGTCGGCACCACGAGCCCTCTGGCCGCCTCCTTCCAGTCGCGGGTGCGCAAGGACGCCCGAGAAGATGTACGCCGCGAAGATGGAGCTGAGCAGGAGCAGGACGCGCTCGACCCGGTGGAAGCTCTCGCGGAGGACGAGCAGCGACACCGCAGTTGCCGCGACCGGGACGCTGACGTACCGGCTGATCCCGGCCAGCTCGAACCCCGCGGCGATCCCGGCGAACTCCGCACACGTCGTGCCGACGTTGGCGACGACGAGGAAGAGCAATGCGAGCGCCGTGGCTCGGATGCCGTACCGCTCTCGGATCAGCCCGGTCAGTCCCTGTCCTGTGACGACTCCCATCCGTGCGCCGAGCTCGTGGAAGAGCACGAGAGCCGCCGTCGAGACGACGAGCACCCAGAGCAGCGCGTAGCCGTAGTCGGCTCCGAGCACCGAGTACGTGGCGATACCGGCCGGATCGTCGTCCGACAGGCCGGCGAGCACGCCCGGCCCGATCACCGCGAGCAGGGCGAGGAGCGCGCTACGACGGAGCACGGCGGCGGAAGTGGAGGGGCACGCGGCGTCGCCGGCGTTGCGGGACGAGCGAACGGGCGGCCTCCGCGTGCGGGGTCTTGACGGCTGCGAGGAGCGCGTCCGCGCGCTCCACGGGCAGGCGCGAAGCGAGCGCCGCGAGCTGGACGGCGGTCAACCGGTGGATGCCGGCAGCGCCCGAACGCAGCTGAAGCGCGTGGCCCGGGCCGGACGCGAGATGGAGCTCGGGCCAGTCGACCGCCTGCACCGCGCCTCTCCGTGCGAGCCGCCGTAGGCCGATGCGGCGCACGAGGGCCGAGAGCCCGACCTCGGCCCTGATGACGCGGAGCCGGCCGTCCCGCTCGGCGAGCTCGACGTCGCCGACACGCCGCAGTCGCAGTCCACGTGCGTCGAAGATCTGCCGGTCGAGGACGTGTGCGGCGAGCAGGAGCTCCGCGCCGTTGGTCGCTTCGTCTGGCGGAGGGGCGCCGGCCGCGAGCCGGAGCCGGATGGGCGGCCCGAGCTCCTCCACGTCCGCCCATGCGACCCGACAGATCGAGCCGTCCGAACGGCGCCGGACGAGGAGTCGCGAGACGGCCGGGGCGGTGTCGTCGGGGTCAACGGCGAGATCGACGAGCCGGCCGAAGCGGACTCCGGCGCGATCCACCACCTCGCATCCCACGAGCTCGGTCAGGAGCGGCACGCGGTGATCCTCCCACCGGAGACCTCGGACCCATTCGTTCACGCCCGGTGTCGCGGCCGAGCGGCGGCCCGAGCTCGTCGGCGAGCTCGTGGAACGCGGCCCGCTCGATCGCCCTCGCCCGTTGCGGCGAGACGTGCAGCTCCGCGGCGATCGTCGTGAGCGGCACGGCGTCGCCGCAGAATCCGAAGTGTCGCGTGATCACATGACGCTGCCTGACCGACAGCCGCCGGATCGCCTCGGCCACGAGTCTCTCCTCCTCGTGCTGGAGCGTCTCGACCACGGGATCGGGGGCGGCAGGGTCGGTGACGACGCTCTCGAGCGTCAGCGCATCTGCGATCGGCGCGTCGAGCGAGACGGGAGCCGCCGGAACGTCGAGCGCGCTCGTGACGGCGGCGACGGGAGAGCCAATCGCCGCGGCAACGTCGGGGACGGACGGTGTGTGCCCGTTGCTCGCCGTCAGCTCGTCGTGGACGTGCGCGAGCGCCCGGCGCTGCTCGACGACCTGCTTCGGCAACCGCACGAGGCGCGACTGCTCGGTCAGCGCGTTCAGGATCGCCCGGCGCACCCGCCAGCGCGCGAATGTGGCGAAGTCGCCCGTCTGCCGTGCGTCGAACCTGTCGATCGCGTCGAGCAACCCCACGGCTCCCTCCTGAACCAGGTCGTCGGACGGAAGCCCGAGATCGCGGTAACGGGTCGCCACGCGACGGACGAGCGGGAGGTAGGTCTCGACGGCGAGGCGGCGGGCCTCGGGGTCACCTCGCTTCGCGGCCCGGAGGAGCTTCCGCTCGCGCCGTTGCGCTGCGCTCGTCGTCATCGCTCTCCGGTTATTGCAGGAGCCGCCGTCGCCGGCATCCGCATTTCGGAGCAGGCTTGCGCGTCGAACTACCGACCGGCGGGGGTGCGCGCCGGTGCCACCTGCGTCCCGGTTTCGCCGCGTACCAGCGCCTCGAGATCGGCGAGGGCGCCGATCGCCGCGACACCACCGGTGCGCTCGACGAAGCGACAGGCTGCTTCGACCTTCGGGCCCATCGAGCCAGCCGCGAAGCGATGCCGCCGCAGCTGCTCGGGGGCGGCGGTGCGAATCGCCGTCGCGGAGGCGGTTCGCCAGGCGTGCTCGACGTGAGGGACGTCGGTTGCCAGCACGAGCCGCTCGGCGGCGAGGTTCTCCGCGAGCAAGGCGGCCGTCAGGTCTTTGTCGACGACGGCCTCGACGCCGCGCAGCCGCTGCCCTGTGCGGACGACGGGGACACCGCCGCCGCCGGCGCAGATCACGATGACGCCGGCTTCGACGAGGCGCCCTATGGCGTCGATCTCGACGATTGCCCGCGGCTCGGGCGAGGGGACGACGCGGCGGACGTACGCTCCGTCGGGCGCGACGGCCCAGCCGCGCTCGGACGCGAACCGCCGCGCGGCGCTCTCGGTGTAGACCGGCCCGATCGGCTTCGTCGGATGCGAGAACGAGGGGTCGCCGGCGTCGACGACGGTCTGGGTCAGCACCGCGACGACGTCGCGCTCGACGACGTTCTGGAGCGCCTGGGCGAGCAGATAGCCGATCATGCCCTGACTCTCGGCGCCGAGGACGTCGAGCGGGTACGGCGCGACGCCCTCGTACGCGGCAGCCTCGAGCGCGAGCAGTCCGACCTGCGGGCCGTTTCCGTGCGTGATGACCAGCTCGTGCTCGGCGGCAAGCCCGGCGAGGGCGGCGGCGGCCTCGAGGACGTGCGCCCTCTGGGTCTCGGCCTCTGCCGGCTCGCCGCGCCGCAGGAGCGCATTGCCGCCCAGGGCGATGACGAGCCTCATCCCGCCGTCGCCATCCGCTCGAATCCGCACGTCAGCATAAAGAGCAGCGCCTCCTCCGTGGGCAGCCGGTTGGCCGACTGCCGCCAGACCGCCGACCGCGGCCCGTCGATGACCCCGGCCGCCACCTCCTGTCCGCGCTTCGCGGGGAGGCAATGGAGGAAGATGGCCTCCGGGCTCGCGAGCGCCATCAGCTCCTCGGTCACCTGGCGATCGACCGCCCGCGCAGCGCGTCGCAGTACCGGGCGGGCTCAACCTGCATCGCCTCGGCTAGAGGCTTGATGTGAAACTCGAGTGCGTGCGGGGATGGGCCGGACCAAGCGGTTCGGCCGGATCGGGCGCAGCGCGTAGTGGTTGCTACGGGCAAGCCCGAGCCGGCTGAACCGCGCCGCGTCTGGCCCACCAGCCGTGCGTGCCGGAGGTTCACATCAAGCCTCTAGGTCGAGGAGCGCCGACAGCTCCGCGGGCGCCAGATCGACCACCCGCGTGAAGTCGCGGACGACGGTCTTGACGGCGGTCGTGCTCATCCGGCCATCACCCCCTTTCGGGCGGCTGCCTGCTCGAGAATCGGGGCGAGCACGTCTGAGAGCGTGGGCTCGCCGACCTCCTCGAGCTCGTAGCGAACGTGACGGATCGGATGCCTCGAGTCGATCAGCCGCCCGAGGTCGATCGGCGTCCCGGTCACGACGACGTCGCAGTCGGCGGCGTTGATCGTCTGCTCGAGCTCGGCGAGCTGCTCGTCGGAGTAGCCCATGGCCGGCAGCACGTTGGACAGCTGCGGCCACTTCTCGAACGCCTCCTTGATCGAGCCGACCGCGTACGGCCGCGGGTCGACGATCCTCGCCGCCCCGGCGTTCCGCGCCGCCACGAGGCCGGCGCCGAACGGCATCTCGCCGTGCGTCAACGTCGGCCCGTCGTCGACGACGAGCACGTTCTTCCCGAGCACGTCGAGCGGCGACGAGTCGAGCCTCGGCGGCGATTTCGCGAAGACGACCTGCGCACGCGGGTTGACCGCCTCGACGTTCGCCAGCACCTGCTCGACGTTGTGCGCCTCCGCGGTGTCGACCTTGTTGATCACCACGACGTCGGCCAGGCGGAGATTCGCCTCGCCGGGGTGGTACAGGAGCTCGTGACCGGGCCGCAACGCGTCGGCCACGACGATCAGCAGGTCCGGCGCGAAGAAGGGGAGGTCGTTGTTGCCGCCGTCCCAGATCACGACGTCGGCCTCCTGCTCCGCCCGCCGGAGGATCGCCTCGTAGTCGACTCCCGCGTACATCACCATCCCCATCCGCACCGGCTCCTCGTACTCCTCGCGCTCCTCGAGGGTCGGGTGCGACGCGTCGATGTCGGCGAGCGCGGCAAAGCGCTGGACGCGCATCGCCTCGAGGTCGCCGTAGGGCATGGGGTGCCGGACAAGCGCGACGCGGAGCCCGGCCTCGAGCAGGATCCGGCCGATCTTGCGGCTGGTCTGGCTCTTGCCGCAGCCGGTCCGGACGGCGCAGACCGCCACGACGGGCTTCGTCGAGCGGAGCATCGTCGTGCGCGGACCGAGCAGCCGGAAGTCGGCGCCCGCGGCGAGGACGGTCGACGCCTTGTGCATCACGTCCTCGTGCCTGAGGTCGGAGTAGCTGAGGACGACGTCGTCGACGTCGAGCTCGCGAATCAGCTCGGTCAGCGCCTCTTCCGGGCGGATCGGGATCCCCTGCGGGTAGCGCTCCCCGGCGAGCGACGGGGGGTAGACGCGCCGGTCGATACCGGGAACCTGGGCGGCGGTGAAGGCGACGACCTCGGTGTCGGGATCGTCGCGGAACGCGACGTTGAAGTTGTGGAAGTCGCGGCCTCCGGCTCCCATGATGATCGTCCTCTTCATCTCGATCCTCTCCCTTCGTTCTGGCCCTCGCGGCGGCGGCGCCTCGCCCGCCAGAGCTCGTCGGCGCCCCAGACGACGAGCGGGAACGAGCGGGAGGAACGCGAGCGCGTCCCAGGGCGGCAGCACCATCCCGAGCGGGACGGCGATCGGGGTCGCGACGATCGCCGCCGCGAAGAGCAGCTCGAACGCGATGCCCCAGAGGAGCAGCTTGTTCGTCGTGAAACCGACCTCGCGGAGCGACGCGCGATCGGTCCGGGCCGCGAGCGCCGTGCCGACCTGGCACGCCACGATGCCGAGGAAGGTCATCGTCGTCGCGCTGAGGTAGGCCTGGTGGAGCGGGGTCCCGCTGCCGGTTGGATCGCCGGGCGACCAGCCGGCGCGCAGGAGGACGTAGAAGAACCCGGCCATGACGAGAGCCGCGGAGATGCCGCCGAGGAAGAGCCACGCGCGCACGAGCATGCGGCCGCGGATCACGCCTTCGTCGCGCGGGCGGGGCGGCTGGTCCATGACGCCGTTCTCGGCCGGCTCCTGGCCCAGAGCGAGCGCCGGCAGCGTCTCCGTCCCGAGGTCGACGGCGAGGATCTGGATCACCGTCAGGGGTAGCGGGACGAGCCCGCCGGAGAGGGCGAACGCGAGGAACGGGACGACCTCGGGCGTGGCGTGCGCGAAGATGTAGAAGACGAACTTGCGGATGTTGGCGTAGACGCGGCGCCCGCCCTTCACGGCGGCGACGATCGTCGCGAAGTTGTCGTCGGTGAGCACCATCGTCGCGGCCTCACGGGCGACCTCGGTGCCGCTGAGGCCCATCGCGACGCCGATGTCCGCCCGCCTCAGGGCCGGCGCGTCGTTGACGCCGTCGCCCGTCATGGCCACCGTCTCGCCTCGCTCTCGGAGCGCGTCGGCGATCCGCAGCTTCGTCTCCGGCGAGCTGCGCGCGAAGACGAGCTCGCGTCCGTCCGCGAGCAGCCGGTCGAGCGCCGCGTCGCTCAGCTCGTGAAGCCTCTCGGCGGCGATCACGTCGTCGCGGTCGACGCGCAGGCCGACCCGACGTGCGACCTCGAGCGCGGTCAGGCCGTGGTCGCCGGTGATCACGATGACGCGGATCCCGGCTCGATGGCAGGCGTCGATGGCGTCGGCAACCTCGGGGCGGGGCGGGTCGAGCATCGCCGTCAGCCCGACGAAGGAGAGATCCCGCTCGGCGGCGTCGCGCTCGTCGGGGACGGTCTCGAGCCGTCGCTCGGCCAGCGCGAGCACCCGAAGCCCCGTTGCGGCATAGGCGTCGGCTCGGGCCCCGATCTCGGCCCGTTCCTCCGGCGTCAGCCCGGAGCAGCGCGCGAGCACCTCCTCCGGCGCGCCCTTGGTATGCGCGACGGGGCCGCGCTCCTCGTCGATCGTGGTCATGAGCTTGCGGTCCGAGTCGAACGCGAAGAGCGCCCGGCGCTTCCGCTCGCGGGCCGAGAGGCGAACGTCGACGCCGCGTTCCTGCGCGTAGACGAGTAACGCCGCCTCCGTCGGGTCCCCGGAGACGCGCACGCCGTCTGCGCCGATCTCGGCCGTGTTGCACGAGGCGGCCACCGTCGCCAGCTCGGGCTCGTCACCCCACGTCTCCACGACGCGCATGCGGTTGACCGTCAGCGTCCCGGTCTTGTCGGTACAGATGACGCTCGTCGAGCCGAGCGTCTCGACCGCAGACAGGCGCTTCACGAGCGCGCCCTTCCTCGCGAGCGAGCGCACTCCGACGGCGAGCGCGAGGGTGATGGTCGGAAGCAGGCCCTCCGGGACGTTCGCGACGAGGAGCCCGACCGCGAAGACGAGCGCGTCCTCGAACGACAGTCCGGCGAGCAGGCCGAGCGGCACAAACGCAATGCCGACGGCGACGGCCACCGCCGCGATCAGCTTCGCCACCCGGCGGACCTGCCGCTCGAGAGGGCTCTCCTCGCGTCCGACGAGCTCCGAGAGCGCCGAGATGCGGCCGAGCTCGGTCTGCATGCCGGTCGCGAAGACGAGCGCGCGGGCCCGTCCGGCGGTGCAGCTCGTGCCGCTGAAGACGAGGTCGTGCGCCTCGAGGAGCGTCCGCGTCTCCGGTTCGCCCGCCTCTCGCGTCACCGGAACCGACTCGCCTGTGAGCTCGGAGGCGTCGATCTGGAGCCGTCCGTCGACGATGCGGGCGTCGGCGGGAACGCGGTCGCCCTCCTCGAGCAGGAGCACGTCGCCGGGCACGAGCTCGGCCGCAGCGATCAGCCGCCGTGCCGCCGTCGCGCAGGACGGTGACCTGTAACGGCAGATAGGCGGCAAGCGCCTCGACCGCCCGCTCGGCCTGATGTTCCTGGAGGAGTGCGAACACCGCGTTGAGGAGGATCACGCCGACGATCGCGCCCGTCAGGACGGCGGTCCCGGCGAACCAGGCGAGCACCGCAGCGGCCCAGAGGAGGAGGGCGAGCGGATGGGTCAGCTGCTTGACGGCCTCGTGCCACCACGCCCGCCCGGCGCGACGCGCGATCTCGTTGCGGCCGTACTGGATGAGCCGCCGCTCGACCTCGCGGGTCGAGAGCCCGTCGCGCGAGGAGCGGAGGTCACGGAAGAGGCGCTCCTCGGACTCGAACGGGTCGGGCGCGCGCGGGGGGTCGAGCCGCACGACGGCCATCAGCGCACCGCCTCGTAGCGACGCTCCGAGACCGTGGCGGCCGGCGCAGTCGGCGCCGCCGTTCCGCGGGTGCGTCGTCGCACGACCAGCTTGCCCAGCTCGACGATCACGAGGGGCGCGATCGCGAGGACGGCGACGACGGCGGCCTCCGCCGGCCCGAGCATCGTGGTCGAGAATCCCTCGTGCGCCGCCGGCGCGTAGATCAGCGCCGCGATCAGCGCGCCCGAGCCGAGCACGCTCCCGAGCAGCCAGCGGTTGGGCGGCAGCCGCCACGCCGGCATCTCCGGCGAGCGGATCCCGAAGACGAGGACGAGCTCCGAGAGGGCGAGCGTTGCGAACGCCATCGTCTGGGCCACACCGCCTCCGAACGCGCGCCCGGCTCCGAAGGCCGCAAGTGTCGCGGCTCCGACCGTCCCGCCGATGAACGCCAGAGCCATCCAGGAGCGCGTGTCGAAGAGGCGAGTTCCGCGACGAGGCGGAGACGTCATCGTCTGCGGCAGCGCCGGGTCGCGCGCGAGTGCGACTGCGGGGAGCCCGTCGGTGACGAGGTTCACGACGAGGATCTGGATCACGGCGAGCGGCGGACCGAGACCCGCGACGACGGCGACCGCGAACACGAGAACCTCGCCGAGATTCGCCGAGAGCAGGAAGGCCACGAACTTGCGGATGTTGTCGCCGATCCGGCGGCCTTCCTCGACGGCGGCGACGATGGTGGCGAAGTCGTCGTCGGTCAGGACGACGGCCGCGGCCTGCCGCGCCGCTTCAGTCCCACTGCGGCCCATGGCGACGCCCACGTCCGCGCGCCGCAGTGCCGGCGTGTCGTTCACGCCGTCGCCGGTGACCGCAACGACCTCGCCGGCGTCCTGCAGCGACTCGACGAGCGCGAGCTTGTCGGCCGGCGTCGCGCGGGCGAGGACGGCGCTCTCGTCGAGCCCGAGCGCACGGGCGATCGTCCGCGCCGTCGCCGGGTGATCGCCGGTCACCATCCGGACGCCGATGCCGGCTTTGCGCGCGGCGGCAATCGAGTGCGCCGCGGTGGCGCGCAGCGGGTCGTGGAGCGCGATCACGCCGAGAAGGTCGAGGCCGTCCTCGACTCGCTCGTCGAGCGCCGACGGGTCGTCGACGGGCCGCGAGGCGATCGCCAGGACGCGGAAGCCCTCGGCGGCCCAGACCTCGGCGATGTCGGCGAGCGACGCGTCCGGGCGTGCGCGGGCCGCGACGACCTCCGGCGCGCCCTTCGTGTACGCGCGCCGCTCGTCGCCGCGGTCGTACACGATCGTCATGCGCTTGCGGTCGGAGTCGAAGGGAATCTCGTGGACGGCCGCGTGTTCGGCCAGGAGCCGGTCGCGGTCGATGCCCTTCGCCGCCGCCGCGAGCAGCAGCGCCTGCTCCATCGGGTCGCCGGTCGCCCCGTCCTCGGTCGCGTGTGCACTGGACGCGAGCACGGCCGCGGCGAGAAGCTCTCGCTCGTCGACGCCAGCCGCCGGCCGCAGCGCGGCGACGCGGATCCGGTTCTCCGTCAGCGTCCCGGTCTTGTCGGTGCAGATGACCGTCGTCTCGCCCAGCGTCTGGATCGCCTCCAGCCGTCTCACGATCGCCCCGCGCCGCGCCATTGCCCGCGCGCCCAGCCCGAGCGCCGCGGTGACGGTTGCGGCGAGCCCCTCCGGGACGGCCGCGACCGCAACCGCGACCCCGACGAGAAATGCCTCGTGTAGCGGCTCGCCGCGCAGGACCATCGCGCCGGTGAGGAGGACGGTGACGAGGATCCCGAGCACGACCATCTGGCGCGCGAGGCGCGCGAGCCTGCGCTCGAGCGGCGTCTGCGGCGGCTTCGCGGTCGCGGCGAGCGCCGCGATCTGCCCGAGCTCGGTCGTGGCCCCGGTCGCGCAGACGACGGCGCGGCCGCGGCCGCGCGTGACGCCGGTGCCCGCGTAGACGATCGCGGCGCGCTCCGCGAGCGGCGTCTCCGCCGGGACCGGATCGATCCGCTTCGACACGGGCAGCGACTCCCCCGTGAGCGCCGATTCGTCGAGCTCGAGCCCGTGCTCCCGGAGGAGACGCGCGTCGGCCGCGACGCGGTCGCCTTCGGCCAGGAGCAGGACGTCGCCCGGAACGATCTGCTCCGCGGCGACCTGGTGCTCGACGCCGTCCCGCAGGACGATCGCCGTCTGCGTGAAGCCCTCGGAGAGGGCCTCGATGGCGCGCTCGGCGGCGACCTCCTGCCAGAAGCCGAGGACGCCGTTCAGAACGAGCACGGCCGCGATCGCCGCCCCTTCGGCGGTGTCGCCGATCGCGACCGAGACGATCGTCGCGGCCACGAGGAGCACGACCAGCGGGTCGAGGAGCTGGTCGAGCGCGAGGCGGAGGTACGGCGGACGTCGTGGAGGCGCGGGCCGGTTCGGGCCGAACCGCTCGAGTCGCGCTGCGGCCTCGGCTTCGGTCAGGCCGCGCCGGGCGTCCGACTCGAGCGCACGCGTCACCGCCTCCGGCGGGAGGGCGTGTGCCGGTGCCTCGAGCATCACAGCACCCGGCTGCGGACGACGAGCACGCTGCACGGAGCCTCGTGTGCGACCCGCTCGGAGACGCTGCCCAGGGCCTTGAGGCCGTGGAGGCCGCGGCTGCCGACGACGAGGAGGTCGGCGTCGCCGCCCGCCTGGACGAGCGCGCCCACAGGCCCCTGCGGCGCCGTCAGGACGCGGACTGAGGCGCCGAAGCGCCGCGCCAGCCGGTCCGCCGCGGCCTGCGCTGCGTCCGCGTGCGGCGAGCCGTCGTACCCGACGACGATGCGCCGCGGGAAGGCCTCCGGCATCGGGTGGCTGTCGTGCGACGAGCACCGAGCACGGCGCGTTGTGCAGCAGCTCGCCCATGACGCCGCCGATGAAGATCTCGCTCCAGCGGCTGTGACCGTGGCTGCCGACGGCGACCAGCGTCGCCTCGGTGTCCGTCAGCTCGTCCATCAGCGACCGGTACGGCGGGCCGTTCACGAGCCGCGTCTTCGCGCGCGGGCCTGCGAGCTCCTGACCCATCCGGCTCGCCTCGCCGGCCTCCTGCTCCAGCTGCTCGGCGATCTGCGGCGCGGACCAGCCCGCCATCGTCGCCTCGACGAGGTGGACGGCGGTAAAGACCTCCAGGAAGCCGTCGGGCTCGACGAGCCGCGCCGCTTGACGACATGCCTCGAACCCTGCTTCGGATCCGTCGACTCCGGCGACGACGCGGCTGAAGATCGCGCTGCCGAGCTCCGGGAACGTGGTGGGAGTTGAAACCGTCACGTCGACCTCCTCTCGACACGACCGAGCGTGCCAACCAGGCGGAGAAGCGCCATCGGTGAACGGCCGCGCGCGGATGCGCGGAACTACCGATCCTCGATGCGGTCGAACAGGGACGAGTAGTTCGCCCGCCCAGCGGGCTGCCCGTCGCTAGACGCCGTCGGGAACGCTTGCGAAGGTGTCGGCGATCTCCGTCGCCCACGCTTCGATGGCGTCCCAGTCGCGTGCGTCGGAGGCCGGCATGCGGCTGAACGGGAAGTGCAGCTTCGCCGGGTCCACGACGCCGCCGAAGATCGCGACGGAGCTCGGCGTCACGTCGGGTACCTTCGCGAGAGCCTTGTCGAGCTGTGCACGGGACTGGGCGACGTCGTGCTCGTCGAGCGTCTGCGGGCCCATGCCGAATACGGCGACCGTGCGCACTGCCAAGGCGTGCTCGTGCTCGTCGAGGAACCGGCGTGCGTCCCCGTGCCAGCGGCCGGTGTACAGCGCGCCGCCGAGGACGACGGCCTCGTAGGGGTCGAGGCTCCTGACCGCGGCGGCCGGCTCGACGTCGACCGAGAGGCCGTGCTCGCTCAACGTTGCGGCGACCGCCTCGGCGACCTCGCGGGTCGAGCCGCGCTTCGTGGCATAGGCGACGAGGACCTTCATGCCGGCGCACCTCCGGCCGGAATCCCGTCACGGCAGAGAGCGAGGAGCGCCCCCGCCGCCAGCGGCCGGTGGAGCCGGCGCGACAGATCGTCGGAGGCGTTCCTCATGACGTGAGTGTGAGCGCTGCGCGCTCGCAGGCCATCGGCACGACCCCGGAACAGCCGTGCGGGAAATCCGCAACGCTCCCGCACCAATCCGCCGATGGCCGACTCCGGCGGCCCCTCTACCGTCGGATCAGTACGAAAACACGAAGGAACGAACCACGACAGAGGAGGAACCATGGCTGTCCGAGTCGCCATCAACGGCTTCGGTCGGACCGGCCGCGCGGCGTTCCGCGCCGCACACGAGTCGGGGGCCGACATCGAATGGGTCGCGATCAACGACGTCGCCGATCCGCCGATGCTCGCCCAGCTGCTCAAGTACGACACCGTCTACGGCCCGTTCGCGGGCACCGTCGAGGCCGCCGAGGGCGCCATCGTCGTCGACGGGAACCGGATCGTCACACCGCAGGAGCGCGACCCCGCGCGCCTGCCCTGGGCCGAGCTCGGCGTCGACGTCGTGATCGAGTCGACAGGACTCTTCCGCGCCCGCGCCGACGCCGCGAAGCACCTCGGGGCGGGAGCGAAGAAGGTGATCGTCTCGGCCCCGGCCAAGGAGCCGGACGTGACGGTCGCGCTCGGAGTCAACTTCGAGACGTACGACCCCGACCTGCACAACGTCGTCTCGAACGCGTCGTGCACGACGAACTGCCTCGCTCCGGTCGCGATGGTGCTGCACGAGACCATCGGCATCCGCCACGGGCATGATGACGACCGTGCACGCCTACACCAGCCGACCAGCAGCTCCTGGACGGGCCGCACAAGGACTACCGCCGCGCCCGCGCCGCCGCTGCGAACCTGATCCCGACGTCGACAGGCGCCGCGAAGGCAATCGGCCTCGTCCTGCCCGCCCTCGCCGGGAAGCTCCAGGGCTTCGCGGTGCGCGTCCCGGTGCCGACGGGATCGCTGGTCGACCTGACCGTCGAGGTCGAGCGCCCGACCTCCGTCGACGAGGTGAACGCACTCTTCGCGGAGCACGCCGACCGCGGCGAGCTCGCCGGCATCCTCCGCTACAGCGAGGATCCGCTCGTCTCGTCCGACATCATCAGGTCGCCGTACTCGTCCATCTTCGACGCACCACTCACGACGGTCGTCGACGGGACCCAGGTGAAGGTGGTCTCGTGGTACGACAACGAGTGGGGCTACTCGAACCGGCTGGTCGAGCTCGCACAGCGCGTGCTCGTCCCGGTGGCCGTCGCCGTCTGAGCCAGGAGGGGCGGCGGCCGGGCGACCCCGCCGCCGCCCCTACCGGACAACGAACTGGGGCGGCACGATCCGCCGCACGCAGCGCACGTCGAGCTTGGCCGCGCTGGCACGGTCGACGAAGCGCGCGACCACATCCGGCAGGCAGCCGTACTGCCCGACTCCGTGGCCCTGCGAGGGAACGACCACGACTCGGCTGTTCGGCATCGCGTCGCGGAGCCCCTCGAGATTGCCGATCGGATCCTGTGGGTCGGCGCCGCCGACGAGCGCCAGCAGCGGCGTCTTCGAGCTGACGCGCTTCACGTTGGACGCCGGCTCCTCGTGCTTCGGGAAGTACGTGCAGACCGAGCGGGAGTTCGCAAGCGCCGCCGTGGCGCTGCCGTCGAGATAGGTCCCCACGGACCGGCTGCATCGAGCCCGACCCAGCGCTCGTTGCACCAGATCGACCAGTACATGATCGACAGCATCGGCCCGCCGCCGACGGCATACGGCGCGAGCGGTGCGTAGTCGCCCGCGGCGGCGCGGGCGACCACGAGCGGTATCGAGGCGGCCGACGTCGCATTCAGCGTCATCGACTGGATCACGCCCGCCAGTCCGTCGCCGCCGAGCGTCGTCGTTCGCGTCAACGCCTGCGGGTGCGCGTTCCAGGCGGCGATCAGGGTCTGGAGCTGGGCCAGTCCAGTTGGGGAACGCCCGCGCGCAGGCGGGCACGGCCGCACAGCGGCTCGCGACCTGGTCGAGCGCGCGCTGGCCGTTCGGCGCGAACCGGGAGAAGAAGGGGATGTCGAGGAGGGTTCCGCCGTCGAGGACCATCGTCCGCACCGCCCGCGGGTGACGCGCCAGGTAGACCTGGGCGAGCGTCGCGCCGTACGACACCCCGTAGACGTCGAGCTGCCGGTACCCGAGCGCCGCCCGCACCGCGTCGAGATCGTCCGCGGCGGCGGCGGAGCCGTACTGCGTCGGGTCGCCGTCGAGCGACGAGAAGCAGGCGGACATGAAGCGCTGCAAGGCGTCCTCGCCGTCAGCCGGCTGGGTCGGCTCCGGGCACTCGAGCGCGTGCGAGCGGCCGGTGCCCCGCTGGTCGACGAGCAGGATGTCGTGGTGCTCGTGGATCCCGCCCCAGATGCCGACGACGATCGACGTCGTCGCAGTCGCGGCGCCGCCGGGTCCACCCGCGAGGTACGTGAACGCGTCGGCGCGGGCGGGCTTCCGGCGCGCCGGCACGACGACGACGCGGAGCGCGATCGTCCGTCCCGATCCCGTGTCCCGATTCTCCGGCACGACGAGCGTCCCGCAGCGCGCGGCGACGCTCTGCACGACGCACGAGCGCAGAGGAAGCTTCGCCGGCGTGCCGGCGACGGCCGCAAGGAGGATCGCCAGCGCGCTCGCGAGCACCGCGGAGCCCTAGATGATTGATTCCGAACTCGCGCACTCCCGGCTGGGGGCCCGCACGCGGCGCATCGTGGCCGCCTCGGCCACCGCCAAGGCAGTCCAGCCTTGCTCGGCGGTCGAGTCGACCACGCTGCTTGGTGCAAGCCCTCCCCGGAAGCACGCCAGTTCGGAATCAATCATCATCTAGCCGCCGGCCACCACGTAGGCGCCTGCGCCGGATTCCGCGAGCGCCGCCTGCGCGGCCGCGAGGCGGGCGACCGGGACGCGGTACGGGGAGCAGGACACGTAGTCGAGGCCGATCTCGTGGCAGAACCGGACCGACGCAGGGTCGCCGCCGTGCTCGCCGCAGATGCCGATCGTGAGCGCCGCGTTGGCCGACCGGCCTCGCTCGACCGCGATCCGCATCAGCTCGCCCACGCCCTCCTGGTCGAGCGTCGCGAAGGGGTCGTGCGCCAGGACGCCGTCCTCGAGATAGTGCGTGAGGAACTTGCCTTCGGCGTCGTCGCGCGAGAGGCCGAGAGCCGTCTGCGTGAGGTCGTTGGTGCCGAACGAGAAGAAGTCGGCGTGGCCGGCGATCTCGTCGGCCCGGATGCAGGCGCGAGGCAGCTCGATCATCGTCCCGACGAGGTACGGGAGGTCGCAGCCCTCGGCTTCGGCCGTCCTGATCGTGAGCTCCCGGAGCCGGCGCAGCTCCTCGGCGAAGCCGACGAGCGGGTGCATGATCTCGACGTGCGGCGTCTCGCCGGTGCGATCGCGAACCGCGAGGGCGGCCCGCACGATCGCGCGGACCTGCATCTCGTAGATCTCGGGCCACTGGAGGCCGAGGCGGCAGCCGCGCGTCCCGAGCATCGGGTTCGCCTCGCGCAGCGCACCGATGCGGGCGCGCATGCGGTCGTCGGTCGCCTCGTCGAGCGAGGGGAGGAACTCGTGCAGCGGCGGGTCGAGGAGCCGGATCGTCACCGGCAGCCCGGCCATCGCCTCGAAGAGCCCTTCGAAATCGCTCTGCTGGAACGGCAGCAGCCGGTCGAGTGCCGCGCGACGCGCCTCCTCGTCGTCCGCGAGGATCATCTCCTGCACGACCGGCAGGCGCTCCTCGCCGAAGAACATGTGCTCGGTGCGGCAGAGGCCGATCCCCTCGGCGCCGAACTCGCGCGCCTTCGCCGCGTCGGCCGGGGTGTCCGCGTTCGCGTGCACCTCCAGGCGCCGGACGGCGTCGGCCCATTCGAGGATCGTCTCGAGGTCCTCGTTGATCCGCGCGGGCACCAGATCGACCGGGCCCAGGATCACGCTCCCGGTGCCGCCGTCGACGGTGATCACGTCTCCTTCGGCGACGGCGTGGCCGCCGATCGTCGCGACTCTCCGCTCGAGGTCGATCGTCAGCTCCGCGCAGCCGGCCACGCAGGGCTTGCCCAGCCCGCGCGCCACCAGCGCCGCGTGTGAGGCGATGCCGCCGTGGGCGGTGAGAATGGCCTTCGCCGCGATCAGCCCGTGGATGTCGTCCGGGCTCGTCTCCCAGCGCACGAGGATGACGTCCTCGCCGTCCCGGCCTCGCGCGGCGGCCGTGTCGGCGTCGAAGACGGCGTGGCCGAACGCGGCGCCCGGTGAGGCGGCGAGGCCCCGTGCGACGACGTCGTACGAGGCGCGGGGATCGAGGGTGGGATGGAGGAGATGGTCGAGCTGCGCCGGATCGATCCTCCCGATCGCGTCGTCGCGGCTCAGCAGCCCTTCCTCGACCATGGCGACCGCCGCGTTGACTGCGGCGGCGGCGGTGCGCTTGGCGGATCGCGTCTGCAGGATGTAGAGCCGACCCTCCTCGACGGTGAACTCCAGGTCCTGGATGTCGCGATAGTGCCGCTCGAGTCGCTCGACAGTCCGCTCCAGCTCGTCGAAGGCGGCGGGGAAGATCGGGCGCATGTGCCCGAGCGGAACGGGCATGCGGATGCCTGCGACGACATCCTCTCCCTGCGCGTTGACGAGGAACTCGCCGCAGACCCCGCGCTCGCCCGTGGACGGGTCGCGGCTGAAGCAGACGCCGGTCCCCGAGTCGTCACCCTTGTTCCCGAACACCATCTGCATCACGTTCACAGCGGTGCCGAGGTCGTCGGGGATCTCGTATGTCTGCCGGTAGACCCGCGCCCGCGGAGAGTTCCAGGAGTCGAAGACGGAGCGGACGGCGCGCGTCAGCTGCTCGTGCGCGTCGTCCGGGAACGCGCGGCCGGCCTCCTCCTCGTAAATCTGCTTGTAGAGCTCGACCAGGCGAACCAGGTCCTCCGCGGTGAGATCGACGTCGTTCTGGACGCCGCGCGCCGTCCTGAGCTCCTCGAGCGCCTGCTCGAAGCGGTGACCGTCGATGCCCTCGACGACCTCGCCGTACATCTGGATCAGCCGTCGATACGAGTCGTATGCGAAGCGCGCGTTGCCCGTGACCGCGGCCAGGCCGCGAACCGCCTCGTCGTTGAGACCGAGGTCGAGAATCGTGTCCATCATCCCCGGCATCGAGACGGCCGCACCGGAGCGGACGGAGACGAGGAGCGGGTCGAACGGGTCGCCGAACGCGGTGCCGGTGGACTGCTCGAGGTGCGCGATGTGCTCCGCGATCTCCTCTTCGAGACCTGCGGGGAGCTCCCCGCCGCTCGTCATGTACGCGCGGCACGCGTCGGTCGTGATCGTAAAGCCGGCAGGCACGGGCACGCCGAGATGAGCCATCTCAGACAGCCCGACGCCCTTGCCGCCGAGCAGCTCCCGGCCGCCGTGGGTCGGCTCGTCGAACGAGTAGACGAACCTGATGCGGGTCTTGGGCTTGGGGGCCAGGGTCTCCATGGCGGCGCTCCTCTCGGGGGTGACGTTCAGAACGTGCCTCTCCGGCTCGCACCGTGCATCCGCGAACCCCGCACGCCCGGCTGCGGCTTTTCCGCGCTTTCGATCCGCGCCCGCGCCGATGCCCGGCCGCTCGGACGGGGCGACGATCCAGGCATGAGAGTCCAAGACGTGATGTCGCGCGAGGTCGTGACGGTCTCGCCGTCGACGCCGATCAAGGAGGTCGCGCGGTTGCTGGTCGAGCGCCGCATCTCCGGTCTCCCGGTCGTGGACGACGACGGCAGCGTGATCGGTGTGGTCTCGGAGGGCGACATCGTCGCCAAGGAGCGCGGCGCCGCCGAGCCCGAGGGACACGCGTTCCGCTGGCTCCTCGGTCCGGGCGAGCCCGCGGCGCTGAAGCGCGAGGCGCGCAACGCAGCCGAGGCGATGACGAGTCCGGCGGTCACCGTCGAGCCGCATAGCTCCGTGGCGGAAGCTGCCCGCGTGATGGTCGAGCGCTCGGTGAACCGGCTTCCGGTCGTCCGCAACGAGGAGTTGATCGGGATCGTCACACGCGCCGATCTGGTCCGCGTCTTCGTTCGGTCCGACGCGGAGCTCGAGCGCGAGATCCGCGACGACGTTCTGATGCACACGCTGTGGATCGACCCCGACCGCCTGCGCCTCACGGTCTCCGACGGCGAGGTCGTGCTCGACGGCGACGTCGACACGCGGACGGCCGCCGAGCTCGTGGCGGGTTACGTGGGGCGGGTTCCCGGCGTCGTCTCGGTCGACAGCACGCGGCTCGGCTGGCGGTACGACGACCTTGCCCGCCGGCACCGGACGACGCTGGCGCCGCCCGTCGACCTCTAGAGGCTTGATTGCAACTCGGTGCGTACGGGGATGGGCCAGACCAAGCGGTTCGGCCGGATCGGGTGCAGCGCGTAGTGGTTTCTACGGGCAAGCCCGAGCCGGCTGAACCGCGCGCGTCTGGCGCACCAGCCGTATGTGCCGGAGTTCACGTCAGCTAAGCGGTGCGGCCCACATCGGGGCCGGCACCGAGACGCCGTCAGCAGTTTTACGCGCCCTCCGTCCGCGATCGGCACGATGTCGGGAGCGCCGTCTTGAGCGACGCTCTGCCCGAGCCCACGAAAGAGAGGTTGCAGACGTGAACACGGTGCTCGACCACGCAAACGGTGCCCGGGCCGACGAGACCGGTGACGTCTTCTGGACACGCGACTATCTTCTGCACCACTGCGAGGGGTACATCGTCGACGGGCCTGACGGTCCGATCGGAGTCGTGTCGGAGGTCGTCGAGATCGGTGACTCGCTCGAGCTTGTGGTGGAGGGAGCAGGCGGCGAGCTCCGCATCCCGCTCGAGGCGATCAGGCACCTCGACTCCGCCGCCGAGCGAATCGCGATCGCGCCCGTGCCGCGCTGAAGGGCCGAGGTTCGTGGGTGCGCCGCCGAAGTCGATGCCGAGAAGACGCACGCTTCCGCGTGCGCTCGACCGACGGTTCGAGGCGATCGTGTTCGACTGGGACGGAACTGCAGTCCCGGATCGCGAGGCGGACGCGCGCGAGCTGCGCGCGCTCGTCGAGGAGCTGACCGCCCGCGGGCTCGACCTCGCGGTCATCACCGGCACACACGTCGGCAATGTCGACGGCCAGCTCGGAGCGCGGCCGGCCGGGCCGGGTCGTCTTCTGTTTCTGCGTGAACCGCGGCTCGGAGGTGTTCCAGGCGGACGCCGACGGCCTCGAGACTGCTCTACCGGCGCGAGGCGACTGCGGACGAGGAAGCCGCGCTCGACGCGGCGGCGTCAGCGACCGTCGCGGAGCTCCGCCGTCACGGCGCGACAGCGGAGATCGTCTCGCAGCGGTTGAACCGGCGGAAGATCGACCTGATCCCGGAGCCCGAATGGGCGGATCCGCCGAAGGCGCGGATCACGGAGCTGCTCGCGGCGGTCGAGAACCGCTTGCGCGTAGCCGGGCTCACCGGCCTCCGCGACGCCGTCGAGATCGCGATCACCGCCTCGGCGGGCGCGGGGCTGCCCGATGCGCGTGTGACGACCGACGCGAAGCACGTCGAGATCGGACTCACGGACAAGTCGGACTCGGCGCGATGGGTGTTCGCCGAGCTTGCCCGGCGGGGGATCGGGCCGGCGCTCGTGCTGGTGGCCGGCGACGAGTTCGGACCGCTGGGCGGCATGCCGGGCAGCGATTCGCTCCTGCTCGTGCCCGAGGCCGTGCGGGCGACGGCCGTCTCCGTCGGCGCAGAGCCGACCGGCGCGCCCGCGGAGGTCCTCGCGCTCGGGGGCGGGCCCGAAGGCTTCCTGCGGGTCCTCGCCGACCAGCTCGAGCGGCGGCGGCGCGGCGACGTCCCCGAGCTCGACGGCGACCCGGACTGGACGCTCGTCGTGGAAGGGTTCGATCCGCGCCTGGAGCGCGTCCACGAGTCGCTGCTCACTCTCGCCGACGGGCGCATGGGAACGCGCGGCGCACCGCTGGCGTCGAACGGATCGACCGCGCCCGGGGTCGTCCTCTCGGGTGTCTACGAAGGCGAGGGAGCCGCGGCCCGGCTCGCTGCGTGCCCGGACTGGACGCACATCGGGTTCCAGCCGCGAAGGCGCCGCCGCGTCACGCGCCGGCTCGACCTGCGCGCGGGGCTGCTCCGCGAGGAGGGCCTGGTAACCGCGCTTCGCCTCGCCTCGCTTGCGCGTCCGGGCACCGTCGCGCTGCGCGCCCGTGCGAACGCCCGCAGTTCCTGCGGCGATCCGGCCGGCGCCGGGTCGCGCAGGGCGCAACCGCGATGCTGCTGGACCGGAAGCGCGGTCGACTCTTCGAGCGCCTCGGCGCGTACGACGCGGAGGAGAAGGCCGCTCAGGCGGCTCTCGCCGCTGCCGAGGAGGCGGGCTTCGAGCGCCTGCTCGGCGAGCACCGCGAAGCGTGGGCGCAGCGCTGGCAGGAGGCCGACGTCGTCCTGCAGGGCGACGCCGAGCTGCAGCGCGCGATCCGCTTCGCGCTCTTCCACCTGATGGCGTCGGTGGGAGATCGCGGCGAGGCGGCCGTCGGGGCGCGCGGCCTCAGCGGTCCCGCGTACAGCGGCCACGTGTTCTGGGACAGCGACGTCTTCGTGCTTCCGTTTCTCGCTGCGACGCATCCGGCCGCTGCCCGCGCCATGCTCGAGTACCGGGTGCGACGGCTCCCGGCGGCGCGCGAGGCTGCGCGAGAGCTGGGCCGTCAGGGAGCCCGCTTTGCCTGGGAGTCGGCCGCGAGCGGCGTCGACGTGACGCCGGCGTCCGCACGGCTTGCGACGGGCGAGCTCGTTCCCATCCGGACGGGCGAGCTGGAGGAGCACATCGTCGCCGACGTCGCGTGGGCCGCGGCGTGCTACCTCGACTGGACCGGGGACGCTGCGTTCGCCGCAGGCCCGGGGCGCGAGCTCCTCGTCGAGACCGCGCGCTACTGGGCCTCGCGTGTCCGCTTCGAGCGCGACGGAAGCGCGCACATCTACGGCGTGATCGGCCCGGACGAGTACCACGAGCCCGTCGACGACAATGCGTTCACGAACGTGATCGCGCGCTGGAACCTCCGGCATGCGGCAGCGGTGGGCGGCGTCGACGGGGGCGAGCGGCGGAGGTGGCTCACCATCGCCGAGGCACTCGTCGACGGCTACGACCGCGCGAGCGGGATCTACGAGCAGTTCGCCGGCTTCTTCGATCTCGAGCCGCTGGTGATCGCGGAGATCGCGCCGCGGCGCCCGATCGCCGCCGACCTCCTGCTCGGAGCGGACCGAACGGCGGCCGCGCAGGTGCTCAAGCAGGCAGATGTGCTCATGCTCCACCATCTCGTTCCCGACGAGGTCGCCGCCGGCTCGCTCGTCCCGAACCTCGACTTCTACGAGCCGCGAACGGCGCACGGAAGCTCGCTCTCGCCGGCGGTCCACGCGGGCCTGCTCGCGCGCGCCGGTCGCTACCGGCCCGCGCTCGACGCGTTGCGGATCGCGGCGCGGATCGACCTCGACGATCTGACAGGCAGCACGGCCGGCGGCCTCCACCTCGCAACGATGGGCGGCCTCTGGCAGGCGCTCGTGTTCGGATTCGCCGGCGTCCGCCCGCGTGGCGACCGCCTGATCGTGGACCCGCGTCTGCCGCCCGAGTGGCATGGCCTGGAGCTGGCGCTGCGGTTCCGCGGCGAGCCGTTACGGCTCCGCATCGACCGCGACGGAGTGAACTCCGAATCCGCGACGTGGACAGTCCGCGAAGCGGCGACGCACTGGGAGGTGTCAGCGAGATGAAGACAGTTCTTGCAGCAGTCGACAACAGCCTGGCCGTGAAGCCGGTGATCGCGACCGCGTGTGCGCTCGCGGAGCTGCTCGGAGCGCAGGTGGAGGCCGTCCACGTCAAGACCGACGGCCGCCGCACTGCGCAGAGTGCAGCCGACGCCGCAGGCGTACCGCTGCGCGCGGTCTCGGGGTCTGTGATCGAGTCCCTGATCGTCCAGGGCGAGCCCGAGGATGTCGTCGCGCTCGCGATCGGCGCGCGCGGGACGCCGGGCGGCCGTCGTCCGCTCGGCGGAACCGCGGCAGCCGTCGCCACGAAGCTCCTCAAGCCCGTGGTGATCGTGCCGCCGGAGGCATCGGTGCCGGCGGTGCTGAGACGCGTGCTCGTTCCGCTGGAGGGCGACCTCTCGACGTCACCCACGCCGGCGTCGATCTTCGAGCTGGCGGGCGCCGGGATGATCGAGGTGGTGGCGCTCCACGTCCTCGACGAGGACTCGATCCCCGCGTTCACGGATCAGCCGCAGCACGAGCACGGTGCGTGGGCACGTGAGTTCCTGGCGCGCTACCGCCCGCGCGGGCTCGGACGCGTTCGGCTCGAGACGCGCGTCGGTCGCACGGACGAGCTCGTTCCGCTCGTCGCGGAGCAGTGCGGCTGCGACCTGATCGCGCTCGCGTGGTCGCAGGAGCTGGCACACGGCCGCGCACCCGTCGTGCGCGAGACGCTGCGCCGATCGCGCCTGCCCGTGCTCCTGACGCCGGTCCGGTTGGCGGGGGACGCCGGAGAGAACATCCCCTCGCTCACACCCGTTGGAGTCGCCGACGGTCCGTGATCCGCCATCGCCGGCAGCGCCCGCTCGGCGAAGGCTGTTCGCCTACGCGAGCGCGGCGGCCGCCGTGGACGAGCCGTTGACGGCGGCAATCGTCCTGCCGGTCTCCCGACCGAGACGCGCGGCGCAGGCCGGCGTGAGCCGGTCGCAGACGAAGTCCCAGTGGAGAGACACCCAGTCGCCGGCCTGAAGATCCGGCAGGAGCGCGAGCCCGTCGTCGCGCCAGCGCACGTCGCGAGACGTATGGGCCCCGAGCTCGAGCGTGTGGCCGTTCCAGAGCAGTGGACGCAGGCGCACGCGGGCGACGTCGCCGTCCACGGCCTGCACGAGCGCCGGTGTCGTGCGGCAGCGGTCGAGCACGTGGAGCGGCTCGTCGACGACGCCCGTCCGCAGCAGGCCGAGCCAGGGGTAGACGGCCAGGACATGGAACGTGTGGTGCGGGACGGCGCCGGCCGCGACCGCGTCGACCACGCTCCGCCAGCTCCGCCCGATCCGGCCGCGGAACCGGTCCTCGACGTGGCGGGAAAGCGTGGCTGCCGTGACGCGATCGAGGAGGTCGTTGCCGACCCAGTACGCCTCGACGACGCGCGGGTCGAGCGGGTCGGCGATCCGGTTGGCGTCCGCGATCAGCACCAGGTAGGGCCAGGCGCCCTCGAAGGTGCGCGCAAGCTCGGCGAGCCCGCCGTCGGAGGCGCCTGCGTCGCCGTACTCGAGCAGCGTTCGCGTTTCGTCGGCGCCGCACAGGCCGAGCGCGTTCGGCGGATAGGCGTACCGCGCGAAGAGGAGCGGTCCGGCGGTCATGGCCGCAGCGACCCGCGCGACCCTCGTCGGACGCCGCGAGTGCGGCGAGGGCGACGCCCGCCGTGACGAGGCCGATGCCGGCGAGGTCGACGGCCGCGCCGTCGATGGTTCCCGCGAGCACCGCGGTGACGACGGCGCCGAAGACGAGGACGGCGGTGACGTCGACTGCCGGGGCAAAGGCGAGGGCCGCGTACCACGTGGCGACATACGCAGTCAGGAGGAGGCCGGTCACCAGCGCCCACCGCCACTGCTCCGCACTCAGGCCGGCGAGCTCGGAGCCGCGGCCAGAGACGACGACCCAGGCGAAGAGCACGAGCACGCCGAGCGCCATTCGCGCCGCTGCGAGGGTCCGCGGGTCGAGCGAGACGAGGAGGCGCTTGACGAGGATCACCTCGACCGCCCACATGAGCGTCGCCGCGAGGATCATCGTCTCGCCGCTGCCGAACGCGACGCTGCCGACGCTGCCGGCGAGCCAGGCCTGTCCGACGAGCACGAGCGTGATCGCCGCGAGATGCGCCGGCCGGATGCGCTCGCGCAGGAGGGGAACGGCGAGCAGCGCCACCCAGACCACGAGCGTCTTCTGGATGAAGGCGGCCTGCGTCGCGGTCGCGCGCGAGAGGCCCTCGAAGAAGAGGACGAAGGGGATGCTGCCTCCGATGCAGGCGAGCGCGACGAGGCCGAGCCACTGGCGCCGGCTCTGCGGGCGGGACGCGCGCGACCCCGACCGCGGCGTCGCGGCGAGGACGGGGAGCGCGAGCACGAGGAGCAGGACGCCTGCGACCGCGTTCTTCGCCGTCGTGTAGACGGTGGCATCGCCGAAGTGCGAGACGCCCTTCGAGTTCACGTACACCGCGACGCCGCTGACGAGCGCCGCGACAAAGGCGAAGCCGACGCCGACTGCGCGGCTCGAGATGCGGGATGTCAGCGAGGGTGCGAGCGACGTCATCACGTTCCTCCTGTCTCTGCGCGAAGTGCGAGCGCCTCAGCGGCGTCGTCCGGATCCAGCACCTCGACCGGGATGCCGAGGTGGACGAGCAGACGCGCGCCGGCGCGGGCGTCGGGTACGAATGCGAGCGACACGACCTTGCCGGTGTCGAGCCTGCCGACGTACGCGCCTCCTTCGTCCCAGCTCTCGACGAGCACCGAGATCGAGGCGAGGCACATCAGACCTCGACCTCCACGGCAATCAGCACCACGTCTCGTGCGCGCGGGGATGCGATGTCGTCCTCGAGTTCGGCGACCACCAACGCACCGTCCGCCACAGTTCCGAGAGTCGCGTCCTCGAAGTGCTCGCGGAAGTGCTCAGGCGTGAAGTGAGAGAGCGCGCCGAGCTGCACGTCCACCCTCGTCACGCGGGTCGCGCCCTCGGCCTGCGCCGTCGCCTCGATCCGGGCGACGAGATCTCGCATCAAGAACCGCTCGTGCATCGCGCCTCCTCCTCGAGTTCGTCGACGACGTGCTCGACGGCCGACTCGACCGCCGCGCTCAGCGGCGCGCCGGCGGTGAAGTCCGCTCCCTCGACGCCGTAGACGACGACCCGCGCGGGCAGCCGTCCGAGCGCGCGGGCGAGCTCGACCGCGTCGCCGACGCCGAACGCGTGCGTCGAGGAGCGAAACACCCGTGCGCGGGACGCGGCCACCGCTCGCGTCGAACCGGTGCACGGTTCCCGGTCGAGCTCCCGAGGCGGCGGCGTCGACGACGAGGGCGACGTCTGCGCCCTCCCAGGCGTCGAGCAGCCGCGTCGGCTCCTGCTCGCAGTCGAGGACGGTGACGCCGCTCGGGACGCGGCCGCGCAGCCGCTCGGCCACCGCGAGCCCGACCGCGTCGTCGCCGCGGTACGCGTTGCCGACGCCGATGACGACGACGCGGCTCACCGGCGCTCGACGTCCAGCGTGAGGAAATGCGTGGCGCACGAGATGCACGGGTCGTAGTTGCGGATCGTCTGCTCGCAGACGGCGCGCAGCTCCTCGTCGGCGAGCGCGGCGTAGCGACCGACGACCGCGCGCAGGTCGTCCTCGATCGCGAGCTGGTTCTGCGACGTCGGCGGCACGATCTTCGCGTCGAGGATCGTCCCTTCGTCGTCGATCCGGTACCGGTGGTAGAGCAGGCCGCGGGGCGCCTCGGTGACGCCGTAGCCCGACCCCCGCCGACGGCTCGACCGGGACCGCGGGCGCGTCGGGCTCCTCGTAGGCGGCGATCAGGCGAAGCGCCTCGTCGCAGGCGTAGACGAGCTCGACGCTGCGGACGACGATGCTGCGGAACGGATTGCGGCACGGCTGCTCGAGGCCCGCGTCCCGCGCCGCTTCGAGGCTGAGCGGCGTCAGCCGGTCGCCGTTCAGGGCGAAGCGCGCGAGCGGACCGCAGAGGTACGTGCCGCCGTCGCGCCGCCGCGAGTGGAGCGCGTTCGAGCGCTCGACGTGCTCCTCGACGAAGTGCTCGTCGTACTGCGAGGGCGCGATGTCGAGGCCGTGGTCGGAGACGATCCGGCCGCGCTCGATCGCGTAGTCGACCGGGTGCGGAGAGCGCGACGAGCTCGCACTCGACCTCCCGATCGGGGAACTCGAAGCCGGCGGTCCAGCGGACAGTCTCGAGCGCCGCCTCGCGCGCCCGCTCGAGCGGCTCGACGAGCGTCCCCAGCTCGCGCCGCGTCGGCGCGCGGTAGAAGCCGCCGACCCGGACGTTGATCGGGTGCACCTCGCGCCCGCCGACGAGGGTCATCACCTCGTTGCCGGTCTTCTTCAGCGCGAGGCCGCGCTCGACGGCCGCCGGGGCGTCGCGCGCGAGCTCGATCGCGCTCTCGTACCCGAGGAAGTCGGGCGCGTGGAGCATGTAGACGTGGAGCGCGTGGCTCTCGATCCACTCGCCGCAGTAGAGGAGCCGCCGCAGCATCCGCAGCGGCTCCGGAACCGCGACACCGCAGAGCGTCCTCCATCGCCTGGACGGCGCTCATCTGGTACGCGACGGGGCAGATGCCGCAGATGCGCGCGGTGATGTCGGGCGCCTCGAGGAACGAGCGGCCGCGAAGCAGCGCTTCGAAGAACCTCGGCGGCTCGAAGATGCGGAGCTCGACGTGCTCGACGCGCGCCGTCGTGCAGGCGGATGGTCATGGCGCCCTCGCCCTCGACCCGCGCGAGGTAGTCGGTGCGGATCGTGCGCCGCTCAGCCATTGCTGCGCGCCTGCTCGAACGCTTCGACGTTGAACGTGCGGAAGACGCGGTCGACGCTGCGGTCGTCCATGCCGAGCACGCGCAGCTGCTTCGTGAGCGAGACCGTGTTCGGCGTCTCCATCGGCCCGAAGCAGCCGTAGCAGCCGCGGTCGTACGACGGGCAGAGCGCGCCGCAGCCGGCGTGCGTGACCGGGCCCGAGGCACGGCGTTCCGTGCGCGACCATCACGCAGACGGTGCCGCGCCGCTTGCACTCCGTGCAGACGCTGGTCGACGCGATGTTCGGCCGCCGCCCGTGCAGGAACGCCGTCAGCACCTCGAGCAGCTGCCGCTTGTCGATCGGGCAGCCGTGCAGCTCGAAGTCGACGGGCACGTGCGCGGAGATCGGCGTCGACGACTCGAGCGTCGACACGTACTCGGGCGACGCGTAGACGAGCGAGGTGAAGTCGCGCACGTCGGCGAAGTTGCGCAGCGCCTGGATGCCGCCTGCGGTCGCGCAGGCGCCGATGGTGACGAGCTTCCGCGACATGCGGCGCACCTGCTTGATCCTGCGGGCGTCGTGCTCCGTCGTCACCGAGCCCTCGACGAGCGACAGGTCGTACGGCCCCTTCACGGTTGCGCGCCTCGCCTCGAGGAAGTACGCGATCTCGACCTCGCCCGCGAGCTGCAGCAGCTCGTCTTCGCAGTCGAGCAGCGAAAGCTGGCAGCCGTCGCAGGAGGCGAACTTCCACACCGCGAGGGTCGGCTTCCGGCGCGCGCTCACAGCTCCCTCACCGCGAGCAGCTGCTCGAGCTCGCTCCATCGGTAGACGGGACCGTCGCGGCAGATCAACGTCGGCCCGAGCTGGCAGTGGCCGCAGTGGCCCACGCCGCAGCGCATGTCCCGCTCCATCGAGAGCGCGATCCGCTCCGGCGCGATGCCCCGGTCGCACAGCGCCAGGGCCGCGAACCGCATCATGATCTCGGGGCCGCAGACGAGGGCGGCGGCCGTCGACGAGTCGAAGCTGGCACCGCCGATCAGCTTCGGCACGACGCCGACCTTCCCGCGCCAGTCGGCGTCGGCGCTGTCGACGGTGACGTCGACGACGAGGTCGTGCAGGCGCTCGAGCTCCCGCCGGTAGAGGAGATCTCGCGGCGTGCGGCTGCCGTAGAGGAGCACGACGCGGCCGTACTCGGAGCGGTGAGCGACGACGTGGCGGATCGCCGGCCGGAGTGGTGCGAGCCCGATGCCGCCGGCGACGACGACGAGGTCGCACGCCGACGGCGTCCGCGAGCGGCCACGCATTGCCGAACGGGCCGCGCACGCCCAGGGTCGCTCCGGGACGGGACGCGCAGATCGCCTCCGTGACGGCGCCCACGGCGCGCACGGTGTGCACGAGCCGTCCGCCGCCGTCACCGGACACGGAGATCGGCACCTCGCCGACGCCGAAGGCGTAGAGCATCGTGAACTGACCGGGCGAGGGCGCGAGCGGCGCGCCCGCAACGGGCTCGAGCTCGAGCGTCCACGTGTCGTACGTCTCGCGACGGCGACGGACGACGCGGAACGGCCGCGGCGCCGCCGCGGGGGCCTCAGCGAGCGCGGCCATCGCCGTAGACGTCGAGAAGCCGGAGGCGCGTCCACTGCAGGCGCTCGATCATCACCTGCGCGAACCGGGACATCAGCTCGTAGCCGAGCACGGGGTCGCTCTCGCACTTGCCGCGCAGGCACGCGCCGTCGAATGCGGTCGCGCGCACCGGCGTCAGCGCGCGTGCGTCGAAGTGCCAGCGGTAGGGCGGGAAGAGCCACGACCAGCCGACGACCTCGCCCGCCTCGAGCGTCTCGATCGTCATCGCCCCGCGGGCAGGCGCGAACGTCTCGAGCGCAACGGCGCCGTGCCGGATGAGGTAGAAGGTGTCCGCCGGGTCGCCCTCGCGGAAGAGGACGGCATCCTCGTCGAACTTCACGTTCGACGCGCAGCCCGCGACGACCGCGAGCTGGTCCGTCGCCATGCCGCGGAAGACCGGCACCTCGCGGAGCAGAGCGTCAATCGTCTCCATGGCTCCCCTCGTCCACGCGCAGCGCCGCGAGCTCCTCCGTGACGTCGATTCCGACCGGGCACCAGGTGATGCAGCGTCCGCAGCCGACGCAGCCCGACGTGCCGAACTGGTCGTGCCACGTGCCGAACTTGTGCGTGAGCCACTGGCGGTAGCGCGACCGGCCCGACGGCCGCACGGCTCCGCCGTGGATGTACGAGTGGTCGACCGAGAAGCAGGTGTCCCAGGTGCGGACACGCTCGGCCTCCTCTCCGGCGAGATCCGTGGCGTCCTCGACGCTCGTGCAGAAGCAGGTCGGGCAGACCATCGTGCAGTTGCCGCACGTGAGGCAGCGCGACGCGACGTCCTCCCAGCGCCCGTGCTCGAGCGTCCGCGCCAGCAGGCCGGGAAGGTCCTGGGTGTCGAGCGTCCGGCCCATGCGGTCGGCGGCACCTGCGACGGCCGCCTCGGCCGCGCGCAGATCCGTCTCCGCGGCCGGCCGCCGCGGGAGCTCGCGCAGGACGTCGGCGCCACCCTCGCTGCCGACCTCGACGAGGAGGCGGTGGCCGTCGTCGAGGAGCTCGGTGAGCGCGAGGTCGTACCCCGCCTGGGCCTTCGGCCCCGTTCCCATCGAGACGCAGAAGCAGGTCCCACCGGGCTCGAAGCAGTTGACGGCGATCACGAATGTGTCCTCGCGCCGGGCCTCGTAGTCCCGTTCGACGTACCGGCCGCCGAGGAACACGCGGTCCTGGATGTCGATCGCGTGCAGCTCGCAGGCCCGAACGCCGAGAAACGCGAACCGCTCCTCGGAAGCGGGCTCTTCCTCGACCTGAAGCGAGCCGCCGTCGCGGCGCTGCGCCTTCCAGAGGCGGATGCGGGGCGGGAACAGAAACTGCTTCCAGGAGTGCGGCCCGACCGCGTACCCGAAGCGGGCCTCGTCGTCCCGGCGCTCCAGGCGATAGCTGCCCGGCTCCTGGACGTCCGTCCAGCCGATCGGCAGCTCCGTGGCCGAGGCGAGGTCGTCGTAGACGATCGCACCGTCGCGAACCGTCGGGCCGAGGACGCGATAGCCCCTCGTGCGCAGGCTCGCCACGAGCGCATCCAGCGCCCCCGGCTCGATCACGCTTGGCTCGACCACGCTTGTCTCGACCACGTCGGGCAACGGCACCTCCTTCCCCGAACCGTGCGACCCACCGCCGACCCTACATCGGTGAGCTCACGGATTCGATATTCGAACGTCCTACGCCGGCACCGGCTCCTGCGGAACCCTCAGAGCGTGACGCGTCGTCGCGATCGCCCAGAGCACGACGGTGTCGACGACGAGCAGCGACAGCAGCGTCAGCGAGCCGGTCACGAGGACGAGCACCGTCAGCACGAGAGCCGCCGCGCCGAGCGCCGCGCACAGCGTCGTCGTGATCCCGTGCCCGGACGAGGGTGCGCCGAGCGAGCAGGTCGCGGCGCCGAGGAGCATGATCACGCCTGCTGCCCAGCGAGGGCTGTCGCCCACGAGGGGCACGCCCCAGCCCTGGTGCGCCGCCAGGAAGGTGAGCACCACGAGGATCGTGAGGGCGGTCGCGGCCGCGTCCTTGCGCGTGAGCGTCATTGGCTTCACCACCTTTCGGAGAGGAGGATGCCCGCGACTGCGCCCGAGGGAATCCGTGCCGCGACGTAGCGCGTCTTCGTAGTTCCCAGCAGCCGGCCGTGGTCGCATACGGATGCGCACCCGCGCCAACGTCGGGCCGGCGAGCGCGTCAGGCCGCCAGATCGCGATGGTCGAACGCGACGATCGCCAGGGCGGAGGCGGCGACGGCGAGGATGAGCAGGAAGGACACGTGGCTTGCCGCAAGCCCGTGACGGAGCGGATCCGACGCGGCGTAGTGGTAGAACGGCGATGCCTTCCTCGCCGTCTGGAGGAAGTCCACGAGCGTGGCCAGCGAGTTGACGAGATAGGCGGCGACGGCGACCGCGGCGGCGATCCCCACCGAGCGGGCACGCTCGCCCGTGGCCGCGCCGACGAGGAGCGCGAGAGCGCCGAACGAGAGTGCGAGGAGGGACGCGCTCAACGTCGCCGAGGCGAGGTGGGCGACGGAGACGTTCATGTCGACCACCTCGACGCCGATCACGAGCGCCATCCAGAGGACCAGGGCGAGGAGCGCGATCTCGGCGACGAGCGCCGCCAGCTTCTCGAGCACGAGCCGTCGTCGCGAGATCGGGTTCGCCAGCAGGAGATCAAGCGTCCCGCGCTCCTCCTCGCCCGCGAGCGCACGCGCGCCGGCGCCGATGGCCGCGATCATGAGCAGCAGCGGCACCATGAACGCGAACAGCTCGCTGCCGAGGTACCCGGCGCCGGAGACGTAGTCCAGGTTGCCGCCGAAGGAGATGAACGCCTTCAGCGCCTCCGGGTAGTCCTGGACCATCTTGTTCAGGTCGGGGTTGTCGCGGACCGTCGGGTAGACGGCGACCATCATCGCCGCGAGCCCGACGAGCCCGACGCTCCACCAGACGAGCGCGCGGCGCGCGTCGCGCATGGTCTTCAGGAAGACGTTACGGAGCATCCGGCGCCTGCTCGTGGCGGTAGAGCGAGAGGAAGATGTCCTCGAGATCGGCCTCGTGGCTGTCGAGCGCCTCGACGTGGTAGCGGGCGAGAGCCTTGACGAGCGGGTCGGCCTCGTCGGCGAGCGAGAAGACGACGCGCCGGCCCTCGCGGCTGAGCTCGCGGACGCCCGGCAGCCCGTCGAAGGCGCCCCGAGGCGGCAGCGTGCCGAATGTGACGGTGACGCGCATGCGCGCACGCCGACGCAGCTGCTCCACCTCCTCGATCAGGACGATCCGGCCCTCACGGAGCACGGCGACGCGGTCGGCGACGTGCTGCACCTCCGGGAGCACGTGTGACGACAGGAAGACGCTCCGGCCCTCGGCCGTCGCCTCGGCGAGGATTGCGTAGAACGTCTGCTGGACGAGCGGGTCGAGGCCGCTCGTCGGCTCGTCGAGGACGAGGAGGTCGGGGCGATGCATGAGGGCCTGGACCAGGCCGACCTTCTGGCGGTTCCCCTTCGACAGCGAGTGGAGCGGCCGGTCGAGCTCCAGCTCGAGCCTTGCGGCGAGCGTCTGCGCGAGATCGAGGTCGTCGAGGTGCCGCAGGTGGGCGAAGTAGCTCAAGAGCTGGCGGGGAGTCAGTCGGTCGTAGAGGCGGAGATCGCCGGGCAGATACCCGACGCGCCGGCGGACCGAGACGTCCCGGCGCGGGTCGCGGCCGAAGAGCTCGACGCGGCCGTCGCTGGGACGGATCAGGTCGAGCATCAGCCGGATCGTCGTCGTCTTCCCGGCGCCGTTCGGGCCGAGAAACCCGAATACCTCCCCCGCGCGGACGGCGAACGTGAGCTCGACGACTCCCCGCTCGCGACCGTAGAACTTGGTCAGTCGATCGGCGTGGACGACGTCGCTCATCTCTCGGTCAGGCTGCGCATTTCGTTCAGGCTGCGCATGCGATCCGGGCAGTGCGAACCGCCCGTTCCTTCCGCCGGCGGCCGGCCGGCGCCGGCGGAAGGAACGCCTTTGCTCAGCCCATCCGGATTTCGCCGATGTCCGCTCCCGCGAGGGTCATCAGATCGGCCGTCTTCATCCTGACCGACTCACCGTGTGAGCCCGCTTCGAGTACGACAGTCTCGCGCTGGGCGAGCCGGCTGTCGACGATCACGCGGTCGCCGGCGGGTCCGCCGAACGGCGGCACGGCGCCGAGCTCGAACATCGGGTACACGGACGCGAGCTCGGCCTCCGAGGCGAGGCGAACCTTCTTCGTTCCGCTCAGCAGCTCGCGCGCCTTGTGCATGTCGAGACGCTCGGACGCGGGCAGAACGACGCGGACGTAACCGTCGCCGGCCACGAGGACGATCGTCTTCGCGACCTCGTCGGGCGAGACGCCGACGGCTGTCGCCTCGTCGACGGCGGTCTCGGTCCGCTCGTGCCGGATCAGCTCGTACCCGAGCTGCTCGCGTGCGAGCTCCTGCATGATGTCGAACGTCGCGGTGCTCTCTCGGCTCTGCTCCTCGCCGTGCGGCGGGCGGATGGTCGCGTCGCTGCCGGGGTAGAAGACGCTCTCGTGCCCGTCTTCCCAGCGGACGCGGAAGTGCTCGGCGCCGGGCTCGCCGAGGACGGCGATCACCTCGCCGGTCCGGCCGCCCTCGCCGACGCTGTGCCCGGCGATCTCGACCACGTCTCCGACCTGGGTGCGGCGTTGGCGGTTCATGGTAGGCATGGCGCCTCCTTTCCGTGGGTGCACTGCATGGTCCCTTCCGGAGTCGCCGCGGCCATCGGGGCAACTACTGATGCGATCGCGGTTTTTGTGCGGCGAGGGTCCGAGATCCCCCGTGCTACCCGCCCCGGCGCCCCTGCGGCTGGGCCGCGGCGACGAGCCGTCCCACGTCGGTGATCGAGAGGAGGCCGACGACGTGCCCGCCTTCGAGGACGAGCGCGCGCCCGAGCGGGCCTGCTCCGATCTCGGCGATCGCGTCGAGGAGCGGCTCGCTCTCCTCGACGGTCGGCACCTCGTCGAGCCGGAGCATGCACTCGCGCACGCGGGTGTTCTCCCACCTGCTTCGCGGCACCCGCGCCACCGCGGCGAAGGGAAGGACGCCGAGCACGTCGCCGTTGTCGGTGACCGGGTACGTGGTGTAGCGGTGCACGTGTGCAACCGAGTCGATGAACTCCGCGAGCGTCGAGTCTGCGCCGGCGGTCACCGGCCGGCCGACCATGAGATCGCGCACACGCAGGTCGCCGAGTGCGTCCCGCAGGAGCGCGTAGCGTCCCTCGGCGGCGGCCGCCTGGAGCAGGAACCAGCCGATGAAGGCGAGCCAGACGCCGCCGGCGACGTCCTGCGAGAAGACCATGAGGACGCCGAGCCCGATCAGGACGAAGCCGAAGCCGCGGCCGACGTCGGCGGCGACTCGCGTTGCCGCTGCGAAGTCGCCCTTGCGCCGCCAGAGGAGCGCACGAAGCACGCGCCCGCCGTCGAGCGGCAATGCCGGCAGCAGGTTGAAGGCGAGGAGCAGCAGGTTGATGTAGCCGAGCCAGGCCGCGACCCCGTCGACCGCGGCGCCGAGCCCCCCGGCCAGTGCGACCCCGACGAAGAACAAGCCCAGAACGGCCGAGACGAGTGGGCCCGCCAGGGCGATTCGCAGCTCTGCCCCGGCGGACGGGAACATCCCCTTGAACTGCGCGACGCCGCCGAAGAGCCACAGCGTGATGCCTTCGATCTCGACGCCTTCCCGCCTGGCCTGGAGCGCGTGGCCGAGCTCGTGCAGGAGGATCGAGCTGAAGAAGATCACCGCGGCGGCCGCGGCCATCGCCGCGTACGTCACGTTCCCCAGGCCGGGATTCTGCGCCGGAAAGACGACGCCGGCGAGTGTCCAGACGATCAACGCGAAGATGACCAGCCAGCTCCAGTTGATCCCGATGCGGATGCCGGCGATCCGGCCGAGCGTGATGCTCGGATTCATGTGAACGACCCGAGTCGAAGAGCGTCTGCGACCTCGGCGTAGATATCGCCGTTGTCGAGCGCGTACGTCTGGTCGAACTCGACCGCGCCGTTGAGCTCGAGCACGACGTGCGCGTTCGCTCCGACCGGCATCAGGTCGATGCCGACGAGCTCCGCGCCGATCGCCGCCGCCGCAGCTCGCGCCAGCTCCGCCGCCGCGGGCGTGATCTCCGTGGGCCGAACGGATCCGCCCAGCGAGACGTTCGTCCGCCACTCGCCCGGCGCGGCGATCCGTTCTGCGGCTCCCACGACCCGGCCGCCGGCGACCACTACCCGGAGGTCGTGACCGACGGGCGGGAGCACCTCCTGCGCGATCGCGCCGTGGCGCCGGAACCACGGAAGCTGCTCGACCGAGCGAAGGCAGTTCACGAACGACGCCTCGTCTTCGCACAGGAACACGTCGCGGCCCCAGCTGCCGAAGCGCGGCTTGAGCACGAGCGGCGGCCGCATCGGCGTCGTACCGTCCGGGCTGATCGCCGCTGTCCGCGGGTGCGGGATCCCGGCGGCAGGGAGCAGGCGCGCGGTACGCAGCTTGTCGTGCGCCGCAAGGAGCGCGGCTGCGGTGTTGATCACGCGGACGCCTCTGCGCTCCATCAGAAGCAGCGCGAGCAGGCCGGGCTCGACGCCGTCGAGGGTGGGGAGGACGTCGAGCCGGGCGACGACGACGTCACCCGGCCCGAGCTGTGCGAGCGCATCGCCCGGCGAGCTCATCTCGGCAGGCAGCCCCTGTCGGCGCCAGGCTTGCGCCAGCTCCACCGTCGCCGTGTTCGACGGAGAGCCGAGCACGCGCAACCGCTGCAGCATCGGTCGCGGCGTCGGCGCGCTTCTCTTCGTCCGGGCAGCCACGTCGTCTCCCGTCGTCAGCATTCGGGGTCGTCGTCGGACCACGACAGTCGGTCGTGGACGCCGACGACGCCCGGCACCATCCCGACGAGCGCCGGGAGCGCCGCGGCGTCCGCACGGGTGTCCACGGTGCCGGTGAGCGTCACCTCGCCGTCTGCGACCTCGACGGCGACGCTGTGGGAGTCGAGCCGCATGCTGCGGACGAGGATGTCCTCCCGGATCTCGTGCGCGATCTCGGCGTCGGTGCGCGAGAACGCGCGAACCAGATCGCCCCGCGTCACGATGCCGACGAGCCGGCCGTCCTCGACCACCGGAAGTCGGTTGACGCCTTCGCCGAGCATCAGCCTCGCGGCCGCGGCGACGGGCTTTTCCGGTGCGATCGTCCGCGGCGGCGCGGTCATCGCTTCGCCGACGACGTGGGCCTCGAGCCTGCGCCGGTCGGCGACCGGCGGCGCACCTGACGGCGGCGACGGGCGGGCCTCCGGATCGCCCTGTTCCTTGAAGAGGAAATCGCTCTCGGACAGGACTCCGAGGAGCCTGCCCTCCGCGTCGACGACCGGCAGCCCGGCGATGCGATGCTCGACGAGCAGCTGGGCCGCCTGCTTGAGCGTCGCGCCCGGATGCACGGTGACGACCTCGCTGGTCATGATGTCTCTGACCTTCATCGGCTGCGCCTCCTTCGGCGGGCTTCCATCGTCGGTCGCAGCCTCGAATCACGCATCGGTGGCGCCACCGGTCGGGCGTGCGGCCGACTACGGATCGCGGTTTCGGTCCGAGAGCTGCGGCCGGGGCGGTGGCGGCGGATCGCTCCGCCGCCACGGTCGCCTCACGTCGTGATCTTGACCTTGCGCGACTTCTGCGTCTCCGTCTTCGGCACGTGCAGGGTCAGCAGGCCTTTCCCGTAGCTCGCGCTCATGTGCTCGCTGTCGGTCAGGGCGGGCAGCTGGAAGCGGCGCTCGAACGTCGTCTCGAGCCGCTCGCGCAGGCGGAGCGTCTTCTCCTGCTTCTCCGTCTCCGCGGTGCGCTCTCCCTTGATGCTGAGCACGTGGTCGGTCACCTCGATCGCGAGCTCCTTCTCGTCGAAGCCGGGCACCTCGAGCTCGACGACGAACTCGTCGTCTGTCTCGTAGACGTCTGCTGCCGGCGCGAGCGCCGGAGCGACTCCCAGGTCCTCGAACATGCGGCGCATCCGCCGCTCCATCACGTCGAGCTCGCCGAACGGGATCCACTTCTCCAGGGCAGTCATGGTTCACCTCCTTCCAGGCCGCTCCGTGGATCCCCCGGCGGCGCGGCCGCCGGATCCGTACAAGGCCGCGAGGGCGCTCAGGGGTCGCGCGGAGGCTGTGGCGGCGTCACCCGAAGCTCGCCTCGGGCGACGGTCAGGGCCGGGCCGCCGACGTCGACCGTGTCGCCGTCGACGATCAGGTCGACATAGCCGCCGCGCTTCGACGCCTGCCGGGCCCGGAGCGTCGTACGGCCGAGCCGTTGCGCCCAGAACGGCCCCAGGCTGGCGTGTGCCGAGCCGGTGACGCTGTCCTCGGGCAGGCCGAGTCGGGGCGCGAAGAAGCGGGACGTGAAGTCGACGCCTTCCTCGCCTCCCTCGGCGGTGACGATGAGGCCGCGGGTCTCCACCCGCGCGAGCGTGTCGAGGTCGGGCGCAAGCGAGACGACGGCCGACGCGTCGTCGAGCTCGACGAGGTAGTCGAGCGGTGTCCGCCAAACCCCGACCGGCGAGACGCCGACGGCGGCGAGGAGCTCCCGAGAGGGCTCCGCGGCGGCGACGTCGCCGGCCTCCAGGGTGATGAAAGATGCGTCGCCTCGGCGGTGCGCGGCGATCGGGCCCGCAGGCGTCGTGAACAGCAGCGTCGCAAGCGACTCCGTCTCCCAAAGGACGTGCGCCGCCGCGACGGTGCCGTGCCCGCAGAGCTCGAGCTCGGTCGTGGAGGTGAACCACCGGAGCTCGCGCGTCTGCCCGGCCCCGGCGACGAATGCCGAGGCGGGCATCAGCAGCTCTGCTGCCACGGCCTGCATCCAGTCGCGATCCGGCATCGCATCGACGACGCAGACGACGGCCGGGTTCCCGTGGAACGGCTCGCGGGTGAAGGTGTCGACCTGGAAGTACGGGCTCATCGCTCCACTTGTAGACGATGAGGCGGCGGCGGGTAGCATCGTCTGCAGGCGATGAGGCTCGCCGCGATCGCGGCTCCGGCCGCCGGTGGCCTCTGCGAACGCTGCCCGCCATGACCCGCCCGCCATGACCGACGCGCTCGTGGAGATCCGACAGCCCCGTACGCGGCGGCGTTCAGGTAGCGCCCAGCGACTGCTGCAGATCGCGATCTTCGCCGGCGGCGTCGCAGGCGCGCTGGCCCGTGCCGGGCTCGCGAGGTGGCTCCCTGCCGACGGGCACGGCTGGCCGTGGGGCACGTTCGTCGCGAATGTCGGGGGGACGCTCCTGCTCGGGTACTTCGCGACGCGCCTGCAGGAGCGGCTGCCGCCGTCGACGTACCCGCGGCCCCTGCTCGGCACCGGCTTCTGCGGCGCGCTCACGACGTTCTCGACGTTCCAGGTCGAGCTGATCACGCTCGCCCGGCACGGCCATGCCGACGTGGCTGGCGCGTACCTCGCCGCCAGCGTCGTGTCAGGTCTCGTTGGCGTCTACCTCGCCACCGCGCTCGTCCGGAGGGCGAGGATCCGGTGAGCGCGGTCGTCTGGCTTTCGGTGGGGATCCTCGGCGGCGTTGGCGCGCTGCTCCGTTTCCGCCTCGACGGGGCCGTGCAGTGGCGCGTCGGCGGCGAGTTTCCGCTCGGGACGCTCTTCGTCAACCTGCTCGGGTCGCTCTGCCTCGGGCTGCTGACCGGCCTCGCGATCACGGGCGACGCGTTGCTGCTGGCAGGCACGGCGCTGCTCGGCTCGTTCACGACGTTCTCGACCTGGATGCTCGAGACGGAGCGGCTCGCGGAGGAAGGGGAAGGGCGGCTCGCGCTCGGGAACCTCGTGCTCTCGTGCGTCGGCGGCCTCGGCGCCGCGCTTCTCGGCTGGGCGATCGGAGGCGCCCTGTGAACCAGAGCGCTGTGAACGAGGAATGCCTGAAGCTGACGGTCTACTTCGGGGAGTCGGACCGGTTCGAGGGGCGGCTGCTCTCCGATGCGCTCGTCGACGTCTTCGAGCAGCGCGGCCTCCACGCGGCGGTGCTGATGCGCGCCGTCGAAGGCTTCGGGATCAAGCACAAGCTGCGCACGCAGCGGTTCCTGACCCTGTCGGAGGATCTGCCGCTCGTCGCCGTCGCGGTCGACGAGCGCGCGCGCATCGAGGCGGTGCTTCCCGACGTGACCGGCATGGTCGAAGGCGGCCTCGTGACGCTCGAGCGGGCGCGGCTCCTGCACGGAGGGCTCGAGGCGGTCGAGTTGCCGGAGGACCTCGAGGAGGCGACGAAGCTGACGATCTACCTCGGCCGCGACGAGCGGATCGCCGGCCGGCCGGCGTATCTCGAAGTCGTCGCGCACCTGCACCGCGCCGCGCTTGCCGGAGCGACGGTGCTGCTCGGCGTCGACGGGCTGGCACACCGGCGGCGCGAGCGCGCCCGTTTCTTCGCGCGGAACGACGCGGTGCCGCTGATGATCGTCAGCGTCGGGGCGGGAGACGTGGTCGCCGGGGCGCTGCCCGGGCTCGAGCGGCTGCTCGCCGATCCGATCGTGACGCTGGAGCGGGTGCGGGTCTGCAAGCGTGACGGGGAGTTGCTGGCGCAGCCGCGGCACCTGCCCGAGCGGGACGAGTACGGTCTCGGCGTCTGGCAGAAGCTGATGGTCTTCGCCGGCGAGCAGGCGCGCCACGACGACCACCCGCTCTACATTCAGCTGATCCGTCGCCTGCGCGAGCAGGGCGCGAGCGGCGCGACGAGCCTGCGCGGCATCTGGGGCTACTCGGGCGACCATCCGCCGCACGGCGACCGGCTCTTCCGCGTCCGTCGGCAGGTGCCGGTCGTCACGACGATCGTCGACACCCCCGCCGAGATCCAGCGCTGGTTCCGGATCGTCGACGAGTGCACCGACGAGGCCGGCCTCGTGACGAGCGAGATGGTGCCCGCGTTCCACGCCGTGGCGCCCGAGCGGCGGGTCGGCGGGCTCCGGCTCGCGCGGCTCCGCTTCTAGTAACGTTCGAGTCTGCTGCAAGCGCGATGAGGCTCGCGCCCAACCGCGGGACGTCGCCGCTGATGGCCTCTACCCACCGGTTCGCCAACCACGGAGGTAGAGCATGAGCGACATCGCGGTAGCAGCACTCCTCGCAGCGACGATTCTGATCGGCTCGACGATCAGCGTCGAGATCGGGATCTCGGTGGCCCTGATCGAGTTGCTCGCCGGCGTGATCGTCGGCAACGCCTTCCACCTCGACGTTCCGGCGTGGCTTGCCTTCCTCGGCTCGTTCGCCGGGATCGTGCTGACGTTCCAGGCGGGCGCGGAGGTCGACGTGCCCCAGTTCAGGCGCGAGTGGAAGGCGTCGCTCTCGATCGGCCTGGTCAGTCTTCTTCGCGCCCTTCGCCGTCGTCGGCCTCGTCGCCTACTACGGCCTCGGCTGGAACCATCGTCAGGCCGAGATCGGCGGTCTCGCGCTCTCGACGACGAGCCTCGCCGTCGTCTACGCCGTGCTCGTCGAGACCGGCCTGAACCGCGAGCTCGTCGGCAAGCGGCTGATGTCGGCGACCTTCGTCACCGACATCGCCACCGTCGCGGGCCTGACCGTGCTGTTCGTCAAGCCGACCCTCTGGATCGTCCCGTTCGCCGCCGTCTCGGTCGGCCTGATCCTCGGGCTGCCGAAGGGTGCGCCCTGGTTCTTCCGTCGCTACGGCAACCGGGTGATCGAGCCGGAGATCAAGCTCGTCTTCGCCTCGCTCTTCCTCCTGATGTGGCTCGGCGGCCGGGCCAACTCGCAGGCAGCGCTGCCCGCGTTCGTCCTCGGCCTGGTGATGAGCAGCCACTACGTCCGGCACCGGCACCGAGCAGGAGCGGATGCGCGTCGTCGCCTTCGCGTTCCTGACGCCGTTCTTCTTCCTCAAGGGCGGGATGAGCGTCTCGACCGCGGCGCTGTGGGCGAACCTCGGCATCCTCGCGCTGCTCTTCGTCGCCAAGATGCTCCCGAAGTTCGCCGGCGTCTACCCGCTCGCGCGCCGCTACACCGCGCCGCACGCGACGTTCACGACGCTGCTGATGTCGACAGGGCTCACCTTCGGCACGATCACCTCGCTCTACGGCCTCACCGCGGGGATCATCGACCGCACGCAGTTCTCGCTCCTGATCGCCGTGGTCGTGCTCTCCGCGATCGTCCCGACCGCGATCGCGCAGCGTTTCTTCCACCCGCACGTCCAACGGGAGCCGCTCGGCGAGGCCCCCAGCGCGATGCAGAGCCCGATGCTGCCCGCCCGGGAAGGAGCGCCGGGCTGATTCCAGGCGCCCGGCCCCGCGCCCGCAGGCTCAGGTGCGCCGCAGATAGGCGTCCGACCCGTCCAGCCAGTCCTGCCGCGGCGGGCAGAAGATGTCGACGTCGAGTGTCGTCTCCAGCGCCTCGGCCTTGTGCGGCAGCTGCGAGGGAATGTGGAGCACCTCCCCGGCGGCCACGTCGACCACGTCGGACTCGTCGTCGCCGAGCCAGAACCGGAGGACGCCCTCGAGGATGTAGGTCAGCTGCTCGTTCTCGTGCGCGTGCTTCGGAACGATGCAGCCCTGCTCGAGATACACATGCGCGAGCATCATGCGCTCCGTGGAGATGAGGCGCCGCTGCAGGTCGGGCTTGAGCGCCTCCTTCGGGATGTCCTCCCAGCGATACAGGGTCACACTCGGGTCGGTCACGTCCTCTCCTCTCGTCGCTGCGGAATCTATAGTCGGCCGCATGGCGGTCACGCCGGAGACGCGGTGGCAGGACCTCTTCGCGGAGCGCACGCGCGGGGACGTCGGCGAGGGGATCGCCGCGGTCCTCGCGTTCCTCGGCGTCCCGGACCTGATCTCGTTCGCCGGCGGCTTCCCCGACCCGGCGACGTTTCCGCGCGAGCGCGTCTCGGCGCTGCTCGAGGAGTTCGCCGCGGCGGGCGAGGCGAGCGCGTTCCAGTACGCGCCGACGCGCGGGCTCGCCGGTCCGCTCGACGCGCTCGCCGGGCAGGCTCGAGGCGCTGCAGGGACGCCGCCCGGCCGACGACGAGCTGCTGATCACGAGCGGCGCGATCGAGGCGCTCGAGCTCGTCGGCAAGTCGTTCCTCGACCGCGGCGACCTCGTCGTCGTCGAGGGGCCGACGTATCTCGGCGCGATCATGGCGTTCCGCGGCTTCGAGGCGGAGGTCGTCGCCGTGCCGATGGACGAGCACGGGCTCGAGGTCGACGAGCTGGAGCGGCGTCTTGCCGGCGGGCTGCGCCCGAAGCTCGTCTACACCATTCCCGACCACCAGAATCCCGCAGGCGTCAGCCTCTCGCGCGAGCGGCGCGCAGCCGCTCGTCGAGCTCGCGCGGCGCTACGGCTTCCTGATCGTCGAGGACGTCGCCTACCGCGAGCTCGGCTTCGAGGACGACGCGGCGCCGAGCCTCTGGAGCCTCGCGCCGGACACGGTCGTCCAGGCCGGCACGACCTCGAAGACGTTCTTCCCCGGGGTCCGCCTCGGCTGGGCCGTCGGTCCGGCCGAGGTCTCGGCGCAGCTCGTCTCGGCGAAGCAGAACACCGACCAGTGCGCGGGCGCCCTCGGCCAGCGGCTCTTCGAGGAGTACGTGCGCCGCGGCTGGATCGACGAGCAGCTCGGCGGAGTCGCGGTCGCTCTACCGGCGCAAGTGCGATCGGATGCTGGCGGCGCTCGAGCGCGCGATGCCCGCGGGTGCGCGCTGGACCCGCCCGACGCGGCGGCTTCTTCTCGTGGCTGACGCTGCCCGACGGCGGCGACGCCGCCGATCTCGCGAGGCGAGCCGTCGAGCACGGCGTCGGCATCGTCCCCGGCTCGCCGTTCTTCCCGGACGGGCGCGGCGGCGACAACGTCCGGCTCTCGTTCAGCCTCGTCGACGACGCGCAGATCGACGACGGGCATCGAGCGGCTCGCCTCGCTCGTGACTCACTAGCGCGACCATCTCGGCGCATCGAACCGACCCGCCGCCGCGGGCGAAGCAGTCCTGTCAACGCGCAGAGGTGCCGCCGCAGTGGTCGTCTCTTGCAGGTCGCACGTGCGAGATCATGAGCCGAAGGAGGAACCCGATGGAACGCTGGACGAAGGCCCTGACCCGCCCCGAATGGCTGCGCCTCTCGGCGTTCGGCGGCGCAGTCCTCCTGCTGCACGTCGTCGGCTGGGGGCTCTTCCTCTACTACGCGCGCGCACAACCCCGCGCTCGCCGGGCTCGGCACGCTCGCCTACACGTTCGGCCTGCGGCACGCGTTCGACGCCGACCACATCGCGGCGATCGACAACACGACGCGGAAGTTCCTCCAGGACGGCAAGCGCTCGCTCGGCGTCGGCTTCTTCTTCTCGCTCGGGCACTCGACGATCGTGTTCGCGCTGCGACGGGCCTGGCGGTGGCGGCGCGACGGTCAACTCGACGATCCCGACCTTCCAGGACTACGGCGGCTACATCGGCGCGTCCGTCTCCGGCACGTTCCTGCTGCTGATCGGCATCCTCAACCTGCTCGTCCTCGCCGACATCGTCCGCGTGTTCCGCGAGATGAAGACGGGTCGCTACGACAAGGAGCGCTCGAGCGAGCGGCTGCTCGACCAGGGGCTGATGAGCCGCTTCTTCCTGCAGCGGCTCGGCGACCGGATCGACGCCAGCTGGAAGATGTACCCGCTCGGCGTGCTCTTCGGGCTCGGCTTCGACACCGCGACGGAGATCGGGCTGCTCGCGCTGGCGGCCGGCGTCGCGACGCACCACGTGCCCTTCCTCGCGATCGTCTCGCTGCCGGTCATCTTCGCGGCCGGCATGTCCCTGATGGACACCGCCGACGGCGCCTTCATGAGCCAGGCGTACGGCTGGGCGTTCTCGAACCCGGTCCGCAAGGTCTACTACAACATCACCGTCACGAGCCTCTCGGTCGCCGTCGCGCTCCTGATCGGGACGATCGAGCTGCTGCAGGTCGGCGCGGCGAAGTTCTCGCTCGACTCCGGCTTCTGGGGCGTGCCTCGACAACCTCGACTTCGGCAGGATCGGCTACGTCGTCGTCGCGCTCTTCGTCGCGACCTGGCTCGTCTCGGTCGTGCGTCTGGAAGACCCGCCGCATCGAGGAGCGCTGGGGACGCATGGTCGAGCGCGGCTAGTCGACCGGACGGTACGCCTAGAGGCTTGATGTGAAACTCGGGTGCGTGCGGGGATGTGCCAGATCAAGCGGTTCAGCCGGCTCGGGCGCGGCGCGTAGTGGTTACTACGGGCAAGCCCGAGCCGGCTGAACCGCGCCGCGTCTGGCACACCAGCCGTGCGTGCCGGAGTTTCACATCAGAGCCTCTAGTCGACCGGACGGCGCGCCTAGTTGGCTTTGCAGAGACCGTCCCCGAGGGCCCGGATCTCGTCGTTCGCGACGAGGTCGATCTCGCGGCTGTAGGGGCCGGGGGAGGAGCCTTGCCAGAACATGTCCGGCGTGAGGCCCGGGCCGATGATTGTCGCCCGGTACTTTTCCCCTTTGCCGATCGGGCGGGCACCGTGGGAAAAGAATCCGTAGCAGAAGGCTCCTGTGCCGGTGTGCGTCAGGAAGCTGTTCTCCCGCTTCCAGCCGCTGCCGTACGTCGAGTTGAACGTGTCGAGGTAGACGTTCCGTCCGAAGGTGTCCAGCGGATTGCCGCCGGGGGTGGAGCGGAATCCGAAGACGCCGGTGCCGTTGTAGGTGAGCGATCCGTAGAGATGGTCGAACTGGCGGTAGGCCCAGTCGAGCTTGATCTCGAAGACGGGTAGGTCGCCGGTCCAGTGCGAGAGGTGGAGCTCCCACGCCGACTGCTCGGCGTTCGCTGTGAGTCCGTAGTTCGGCAGCATCTTCTGCCAGGACTGCAAGGCCCAGTAAGAGCCGTCAGGAGCCTTGCATCCCATGACGAACCAGCCGAGCGAGGGGCCGTCGTACGGCTGGCAGGCGTTCTTGAACGTCTTCCAGTAGTCCGCCCGGTACTTACCCCAGCCGCCCGCGTAGTCGAGCCTGAGCGCGACCTGTGGGCGGGAACGGGTCGGCTCGATCGCGTTGACGGCGCCCCACCCGAGGACGTGACGAGTCTTCCCGGCGGCGGTGTAGGTGAGCAGCACCTCGCCCTTGGTGTTGACCTCCAGCTTGATGCCGTTGGCGTTGCGGTCGATCAGCTGCGAGGAGCTGGCCGCCGGCGCCGCAACCGCCGCGACGAGGAGGATCGCAAGAAAGGACAGCCGCCGCATAGCACTGTTCTCGGCAATGAGTCACGGATCGGTCATCCCTGATCCGAGTGAAGGCACCGAGTTGTGGTGCCTCCCGCGTCGTCTCGACCTGATGCAAGGAGCGTCCGGAGATCGGGATCTCGGGTTGCCGAGTGGACCACTCATGCCGTTGGGGCACCGGCTTCCCGGACGACGACAGTCGCCGACTCTCCAACGGCGCCCTCAACTCGGTGCTACGTGCGGCTCGTCTTCGCCGACTACGGCGGGAGCGAGCAGCTCCGCGCGGAACTCGCGCCTCGAGCAGCTCCCCGTCGTCGACTGGGGACCGACAGATCGCCGACCGCTTCCTGCACGTGATCATCGCGGCCTTCGAGTAGCCGCACCGCGAACTCTCCGGCAGAATCTTCGGCCAGCGACTCGCCGACGGCGAGGATGAGTGGAAAACCGCCCGCTCGGTGGCGCGAAATGGCGAGGCGTGCGCGGCCGCTCGGCCGGTCGTACTCGTCGACGAGGGCACCGTCGCGTGGCCGGCCGACCGAGGGCTCGCCAACGTGAAGCTGGAGGCGTTCATCTCGTTCTCCCAGCTCAGCTTCGGCCCTTCGTGAACGTCATGGTCACGAAAGGCTCTACAACGGGCTCCAGGCTGCGCTGGCGGACGGCTTGCTGCTCGTCGTCGTCTGAGCGAGGACAAGCCGCCGACCCTCGCCGGGGTCGGGGTCCGGCGGCGCAGACCTCTGTAGTACGCCTTCTATGAGGTAAGCGTCAGCCGGTTCACGTCGCACTGGCGGTGATGCTGGAACATTCCAGTATGGAGCGGCATCGGACGCGCCCGACTCATAGAATAGCGTGTCAATCCGGGCGAGAAGATTCGACCGGATCGTAGCGGACGAGCGTCCCCTCGGAGCCTTCGGTATCGATCTTCAATACTCCGATTCGTCTTCTTCTTGCTCTACGACGTCCTCGAGCACCGAGTTGATTTCCCGGCAGGCAACGGACCTGCTGCCTTCGGGGCCACCGACGTGACCGCGTCAACGGCCGGTCGGCTCCGTCATGAACGGCACTTCACCGTCATGAGTCCAGATCGCTATCTCTTCGATTGAGAACCTACTCGCGTATGGCGAGAGGTTTCTCCGCAGGCGCTCGACGTTGATTGGATTGGGCTCGTAGCAATAGACATGGCAGATCGGGTTCCGCGTCAGGAAGAAGAGTGCAGATATCCCAATGTTCGCCCCTACATCGACAACGATCTTCACATCGGTGTCGGAGGCGTAATCGCCGCGGCAGAAGAACACATCTCGTTGACAGTGAGGATGTCGTGGCTGCTGAAGAGCGTCGGCGCCACCTCTCCCAGCGGAGTACGGATCCGGCGGATTGGTACGGATAGTCGCCCCATCCAGTCAGGTATCGGCGCAAGTTGTCGAGGAAATCAGGACAGGTCGCTCTCTCATCCCTGGCGAGCGCCCGGTAGTGGGCGCGCGAAAACGGCGCCGCTGAGAATTGCGCGAGTGCCGCGGTTGCCGAGAGGCACCGTCGGACAATCCTTGGCGCCGCACGAGGTCTTGTCAAGCTGTCTCGCTTCAATTCTCAGCCAGCTCGGCCTTCGTCGACGGCGCGCGCGCCCGCGTGCGGCAGCGCGGAACGGCCTAGGTGCGTACGCGTCGCGCAGGTGAGGAGCAGGTGCCCGTCTGCAAGAGGGATCGTCAAAACCGCGCGCAGTCGGATCTTCGCTTGGGAGAGGGGAGTGTCCCGCGGTGGGTGTGGTGGAGTCGAGCAGCCCGTCTCACACAACGGCAACTGGTCGCGCAGCCACGCCTTCGGGAGCGAGAAGGACGCCTAGTTGCTGGAAGGCCAGCCGCAGCGGCGAGCTACCTCGAGGGGACCCGCGTGATCCTCAGATGTTCTAAGGAAGACATAGTTCCAGGCGGCTTCAGCAGCCCGCAGAGCGTCAACGCGCTGATAGTCGCGCTCGCCGAGCCAGCGTGCGATTGCCTCCGCCTCCCCGCCGGTGTTCGACTCGACGAAGATCGAGGGGCTATTGGCGTCCAAGTAGTCTCCATCGCCCCTTGCAGGACACCCAGCTCCGCGCCCTCGACGTCGACTTTTCGGAGCGGGATACTCTCGGGCAGCTGCGCGCCTTCCAAACGGCGTCGAGCGTTGTCGTCTCGACTTCGGCGACTTCACCCGTTGCGCGGCCGCCGGGTGGACCCGAGGTCGAACTGAAACGCTGGGTCGCTCGCCAAATGAAGTGAAGACCGACCCGGCTGGAGGCCTGCCGCTACCTCGAGTACGTCAACGTTGGCAATCTGATCGGTTGCGAGATTCCTCCGCAGGCGTTCGACATTCTGAGGCGACGGTTCGATCGCGATGATCTCTCCGCTGCCGATGGCTTGTGCGAGTGGAATCGTAAACACACCGATATTCGCCCCCACGTCGACGCCCGCGAACGTCCCGGGAACGACGAGCCGTTGCGCCAGCATGATCTCGTCGCGCTCGAATGCGCCGTTCAGCGATGTCGCGACCCCCGATGACCTCGCGGTAACGAAGTTCGATGCGTGCGCCACCGGGAAGCGTTGTTGCATAGGCGGCCGGAGACGGCGGAAGCAGCGGCATAACCAGCCATACTGACGATCGCCCCCTTTTCCGGCGGGAGAACGGAAATTGGGTGAGGTACGTTCGAATCGGCCAGAGCAGCCACCACGACACAGCGGAAACAACCGGAGGCGCATCGAGGTACGTGAAGTTTAGGCGGGGCGCCTGGCTCGAGCATGCGCCGGAGCGCGTCATATTCGGCGGGTCGAACGAGCACCAAAGCCGTCCCGAGGCAAACGAGGCCGAGCCCGAGCGAGACGAGCACGCCGAGAATCGCTCGCCCAACGCCGGGGCTCAGCGGGATCAACAGCTCGCCGGCGACGGCTCCGACGCCGAAGGGCACGACGAGGAGAGCCGGCGCGATGAGCCACTGGCGCAGAGCTTCCGCCGGCCGCACCGGGAGCGCTGCAACGACGTACGTCAACGTCATCGCCCCTGACCCCAACGAGATCAGCGCGAAAGCTGCGGCGAGACCCTCTACACCGGCCGCGATCGCGAGCGCCGGCGCGCGATTGCCGCATATGCGAGTAGCGTCCCGCCGCCGATGATCGTCACGATGCGCCTGCGCTCGATGGTGCAAATAAGACGCGCGTGCCGACGATCGCAGCGCCGAGCCCGACGACCGAGATCGCCATGATGCCGACCAGTCGTGCGGCAGCGGCCGCTTCGTAAGATTGGAGCTCGCCGTGCTCCAGAGCAAGCCGCACGAACTCTCGGCGGCGCAGCACGATGAGGACAGCGGAAAGAAGTGAGCCGACAAGGCCGAGCCTGATGGCGCCGGTAAGGGCGAGGGCCGCCAGTCGCCTCTGGTCGACGTCTCGAGCATGATCGACCGCAGCGGGAAAGACGCCGTTTGCGATTGCGGCTGGAAGGAGGAGTGGAACCAGTGCGAGCCCTCTTGCGTACGCAAGAAGCACGTCACCGCTCCTTCCCTCAAGACGTACTCGCGAACGCACGCTCAAGCAGGACGACGAGCGGTCCGCCGGCTGCTATCGCCACGGCGGCCGCGCCAAGCGAACGGATCATGTCGGCCGAGGCGGCCGGGCTGTCCGCTCCTGTCCCCGTTCGGCGTGCGGCCACGGCAAGACACAGCAAGACGATGAGGTATGCGGCTGTAACCGAGAGGGAAGTGATCAGGAATCGACTCCGACAACCGGGACAGCCCAGCCACGAAGAGGAGCGCGAGTCCGGCTGCCGCTGGGAAGTCGCATCGTCGCTACCGCATAGCGCCGGGCGTGAATCAGAATGGCCGCGTACGCGCCGGTGATGCCGAGCACGACTACCAACGGTGACAGTGAAAGCCAGACGAGCAGCTCAGCTGGGCCGACGAAGAACACTGAGGTTGCATAGGCGAGAAATACGCTCACGGCCGCGGCGGCCATCGTCCGTACGACGCCCGTGATCGCAGCCCCCGTCTCATCATCCGGCAGCCGCGGCAAGGCCGCGGTGTACGCCGCCTCCATGAGGATCGTTCCGATCGTGAGCGGGACGATCAGGGCGAAGAAGTAGGCATCGGTGTCCGCAGAGGCGCCGTAGATGGCAGCGATCAATGCGACGAGTCCGAGCGCGAACATCCGCTCGAGAGCCCCTGCGGCGAAAGAGTACGCCGACAGTGCAGCGACCCGATGATCCCGGGGCGACAGCGGCTTCGAAAACGGTCCGGGCAGAGAGGGACGCCGGATCAACCCGCTGCTACCCTCGGAGCCCGTGCTTTGCCGAGTGCTTCGCTCCGCGCAAGAACTGGTCGACGCGCAGTCGGAGTACCGTCGACGTGGGCTGTGTCCTCCGACAGACGCCCGGAAGGCGTGGGACAACCTCATCGCGCTCGAGGCGCTGAAGAGCGTGAGCTTCGAGGAGTCGGTCGTCGACGTCGGGTGCCGAAACGGAGTCCTGCTGACGTGGCTGCATCAAACGGGCTATCGACGTCTCTGGGGTTGCGATTTGAAGGCACCGCTGCCAGCACTGGCGAGGGGGGTCGTGCGCAGATATCCCTCGACGGTTCTCCTTGGAGTGGTCATGTTCGCAAGGAATCGGACCAGGATGAGACGTCGTCGAGCGGAGGACACGACGTTCCCCACTGGGATGTTCGCGGCCGTCACCTCGATGAGCGTCATTGAGCATGGCGTGGATACCGGGGCGTTCTTTCGCGAGGCGGCAAGAATGCTGCGGCCAGGGGGCATCTTGTTCCTCTCGACCGATTTCTGGAGCGAGCCGATGGTCGCTGCGAATGGAGATCGCGTCTTCGGCCCCGAGGATGTCGACCGGCTGACGCGCGAGGCGGTTTCATCCGGGCTCCGGCCGTTGTGCCACCCGGTACTCGATGTGGGATCACCCGTAATCGAAGAGAGTGGCCTTCGATACACGTTTCTAACACTCGCTTTTGAACGCGCGGGTTCGCTGGCACCGTGACCGATCGCCCTTGGTCGACTCTCGTGCTCTGCGGGCGGGGCACATAGCATCCGATGGGTCGAGGCATTCGACGCACGCCTGCATTGAAGCCACAGCCACTCGTCTCGGTGTTGACGCCCTCTTTCAATCAGGGACGCTGGCTGCGACGGAACCTCGAATCTGTCGCCGCGCAGACGTACTCGAACATCGAGCACATCGTCATGGATGGAGGATCGAACGACGAAACGGTCGAAATCCTGCGCGCCGCGAAGAACCTGTGTTGGAGGAGCGAGCCCGACCGCGGTCAGTCTCATGCGCTGAACAAAGCGTTTGCCCAAAGCTCTGGGGAGATCATCGGCTGGTTGAACGCCGACGATGCGTACTTCATCAGTGAAGCCGTAGCCACAGCGGTCGCGGCATTCAAGGCGCATCCGGATGCTGCGGTCGTTTACGGCCACGCGGCGCTCGTCAGCTCTAACGATCAGCTCTTGCACTTCCTGTGGGTGCCTAGATTCAGCCATTCGCTGCTTCGGCGCCTCAACTACATCTTCCAGCCCTCCGCGTTCATTCGTCGATCGGCGGTTGAGGAGTTCTTCGTTGATGAGGCATACGATTCCTGGATGGATCGAGAGCTCTGGCTGAGGCTGGCCGAGACGCAGCCGTTCCACCGCGTGAATCGCATCCTCGCGGTCGACCGCCACCACGCAATGCGAAAATCGTACCGCCGCGACCTCGCGGAGGCCGACCGGCGGAGGCTCGTGACGCGCTATGGCAGCTCGTCCGCGTTGCACGAGACCTTCGGCCAACAGGCCTTGAGGGTGATCATCCGTCTCGTCGGCATCAGTCTCCTTTTCGACCCAAGCGTCAGGGTCAACTTGAACGTCGAGCTCGACTCCCGCACGAAACTGCTGCTTCGTCAACTCGCTATGAAACGGGGCGCGATCCATCGGCGCGGCCTAGTGAAGGACTCACGCTGGAGCTCGGATGAACGGTAGGCCCGCTAGGAGCTGCTGACGGTTTCTCGTTTACACGTGGGGAAGCTGGCATCCCGCTTCGCCCTGCTGGGACTCGGCATTATCGTTGTTATCGCTGTCATCTTCGTGGCCCGCGCCTTGACCGGGACTACGCGTAACCTGGTGGCCAACTCATCGTTTCGAGACTCGCTGGTCGGCTGGGAGGGATGGAACGGGCGCATCTCACGTGTCGCGCACGGACCTAAGGATGGGGGTGCGTTACGCGTCGTATCGAACACGACAGCTCAGAGCTTTGCGGTGTACACGCATCCTCGGCCGCTCGTCGACATCCGAGCAGGCGAGTCGTATCGAGGTTCGGCGTGGGTCCGTAGCTCAACTCCTGGACACCCGGTTTGCCTCGTTCTGCGCGAGTGGTCAACCGCCGCCGAACAGGTGGGGAATGGGCGGAAATGCATGCGGAGCTCGAATCAATGGCGACAGTTTCCTGCTGTTTCTTACACGACGCGCGGGCGAGGCGGGGAGCTCGAGGTCCTCGTGGTTCAGGACACAGGGCACCGCCCGGACTCGTTCGTCGTCGATGACGTAAGACTCATCGCAGCGGGCGACTAGGGGCAGACTGCACGAAGATGAACACGCTTCGTGACGTGTCAGTACCGCCAATCGGCTGGGTCATCATGCCGGTAGGTCTGATTCTTGTGCTCGTGGCGCCGCGCTGGCTCTATCTGTTGATGATCTTTTCGATCCCGTTCAGCGCAACGGCTGTCGTCAATTTCGGCACCTCGGGTACAGGATTGGCACCCCAACGCGTTCGGAATACAGGCACCGATCTTCCTTGGAAGTCTCTGGCTCGGTCGCGAGCTCCTGGCCCGCATCAGGGCACGCGAATTTAGTGTGCCATCTTCCATCCGCGGGACGACGCTGTTCCTGCTTGCGTTCCTCACCGTCGCAGCGCTCTCTCTCTGCATGCCGGTGATCATCAACGGTCACTTCGTCGTACGGACATCGGATGCGTCGCATTCGTTCAAGCCGCTGACGCTCTCCCTCCACGACGTTACGCAGCTGCTCTATCTCGGCTACGGCATCACGCTGGCTGTGATCTTGGCGACCCGTCTGGTCGACGAGAGTCACATCTTGTCAACGGTGCGGGCGTACGTGGCAGGCGGGCTCGCGATCGCGATTTGGGGGTGGATGGAGTTCGTCGTGCTGATCAGCGGACACTCCTATCCTCACGACATCCTCAACACGAATGTGCATCCTGGCACGCAGGGTTATCAAGAACTGCTTCATTTGTCGGTCGGCACCGTTCACCGGCTCTCCTCGGCCACTGTCGAGCCTTCGATCTTCGCGCAAACCTTACTGACGATCATCGCACTGCTCGCCGTTCTTGTTTTGCGGGAGCGCGCTCTCTTCTCACGAGCGCTTGATCTGGCGGCCCTGATCGTGATGGGGTCGATCATCCTCCTCTCGGCAGCAACGACTGCATATGTCGGGACCGCTCTTCTTCTGACCGTGCTGTTCGTGTTTGTCAGCCGACCGGCGAGCCGTAGCAGATACGCCGCCGGGATTGCGAGCATGCTCGCCGCTGCCTCAGTTCTCTACGTCGCCGTGTCGTGGGTGCGCGCCGTGATCGACGACACGGTATTCGGGAAGGCAAGGACCTGGTCTGCTGCGGAACGTTTCGGCTCCGTCAAGGACGCATGGTGGCACTTCGTCGAGTACCCGGTGCTCGGCACGGGATGGGGTACCGCTCCGAGCCATGACCTCATCGTGTTCTTGCTCGCCAACGTTGGCGTTGTGGGATTCCTAGTCTTTCTAGCTCTGATGGCGCATCTCTTCTGGCAGCTACGCGTCGAGGAGGGCATGGCGTCCGATGCTGACGTTGCGTTCGCCATGGCGGCCCGGACAGCACTCCTCACGTTGCTCCTCCTCAATGTCTTGACCGGGTTCGCTTTCGTCTTCGGTCAAATCTGGCTCGTGATTGCATTGGCCGCCGCTTCTGCCGCAAATCTGCGGGCAGCCCGCGAAAGTGCCGCGGAGCCCTTCGATGTCACTCAGCAGCCACAGCGGCATCCGATGGAGGACATCGAAGCGCGCTCACGCTCCCACTTCCGCCCGCGGAGCGGGTGGTTCCGTTGAAGGTCGTTTTCGTGTCAGGGTCGCTGCCGCCTGACGCGTGCGGCGTAGGCGCGTACGTTGAGCGCCTTGCAGAAAGCTTGCGAGCATGCGGCGTGGACGCCGACGTCGTCGGCGGAGACACGTGGCGCGCAATCGACGCCACATCGATCAAGCATCGCGTGGACGCGCTGCAGCCGGATATCGTCCATCTGCAGTATCCGACCCTCGGCTACGGCTCTGGCCTTGCACCTCATGTTCTCAGCATCCTGCGCCCGGGCGTCGTCACGCTGCACGAGGTGCGTCACACGCATCCGCTTCGGCGACTCTCGCTAGCAGCTTTCGCGCTCTCCGCCCTGCATGTGGTGTTCACCACGGAGTTTGAACGTCGTTACATGATCCGATTCGCGCCATGGCTGCGGGAACGGTCGAGTGTGATCCCAGTTGGGAGCAACGTCCCGGCTGTCATAACAAGAACCAACCTGAGGGAGAGGGAAGTTGTTCACTTCGGCTTGATCCGTCCCGAGAAAGGTCTCGAGCAAGTGATAGAGCTCGCAGTACTTCTCCAGAGGCACGGCCCCCCGTTTGATGTTCGCATCGTCGGTGAAGTCGCACCGAAGTGGTCGAAGTACTTTCAGCAGCTTCAACGATCGTCCGCCGACTTACCGATCATCTGGGACGTCGGGCTGACTTTGACGCGCGTAGCGGAGGTGCTCGCAGTCTCCCGTATCGGCTATCTGCCCTTCCCGGATGGGGCGTCAGCGCGGCGAGCCTCACTGCTCGCCCTCCTCAATGCCGGCGTGGCAACCATCACAACTCGGGGTGCCGATACTCCGGATTCGCTCTCGGGCGTCGTTGCGTTCGCGCGGGATGCGCATGAGGCTCTCAATGTCGTCGAACGCCTAAGCGCCGACCCGGAGACCACGGAGCGTTTGGCGATCGAAGGCCGTCGCTACGCACGTCGCGCAGGCTGGGACTCCATCGCAGCGATGCATCGATCGCTATACCACGAGATCCTCAGCAAGCGTCAGTCGGCGGCAGAAGGTTGATAGATCGTGACGTGGCTTCAACGGCCCATCTGCGGCGGTAGGAGGACCGCTCTAGAGCCACTTCGTTTGCGGGGAGCGATCGTTCACGATTGGTTCCAGGGGTATCACGGGGCCGAGCGCGTCGCAGACGTCATGCGATCTGAGCTTTTCTCGGCAGAGACCCCACCTGATATCTACACATTCGAGGCCGCGAAGGAACTGTTGCCGCCGGGTCTCGCCGGTGCCATTGTGCGCGAGTCGCGGCTGGCGAACTTACCAGGCATCAGGCAGCGAGGCCATGACCCTGGACGGTGGCGCTACCTGCTCCCGTATATGCCCTACTACTATCGTCATCTTGATCTAGATGCCTACGACATTGTCATTTCATCGGCGCACAATTCGGCCCATCACGTGCGGCCGAGGTCTGATGCTACGCACATCGTCTATTGTCATACGCCTATGCGCTACGCTTGGATGCCCGAAACAGACGCCAATCGCGTTAATGGAGTGCTGGGAATGGCGCTGCGTGCATTCGCAGCGCATTTTCGCCGATTAGACAACCACGCCGCCGCTCGACCCGACGGCTTTGTCGCCAACTCGACGGCGGTACGAGAACGAATTCAGCGCTTCTATGGCCGTGATGCGACGGTGATCCATCCGCCAGTCGATGTCGATGATTTCGACCCTACTCGTGCCAAGGAGTCGGGGTCGTTCCTCTGGGTTCACCGTCTTGTGCCGTACAAACACCCGCTGACCGTGGCGAACGCCTTCAGCGGGCTCCCTTACCGCCTTACGATGATTGGCGTCGGCCCTCTCGAGGCCGAACTTCGCGGGTCGCTACCCCCGAATGTGACGCTCCGCGGCTGGGTCTCGCGCGAGGAGCTCCGAGATCTTTACGCGCAGGCATCCGGCTTTATCCACATCGGCGAGGAGGACTTCGGCATCACGATGGTTGAGGCGATGGCGTCTGGCACACCAGTCATCGCGCTGGACCAAGGCGGTTCACGGGACATTGTTCGAAACGGTGTTGACGGGATTCTTGTAACCGAGCCGACCGGACCTCGGGTCGCGGAAGCCGTGAAGCAGGTGGCTGTACGCGAATGGAACCCTGCCGCACTCGCAACTCGTGCAGGCGCCTTCTCACGACAGGTATTTGTTGCGCGGATGCTCCGGTTCATTCATTCGACCCGCGAACGCCGCTAGCCACGGAGCCGCAAGCGTGTTCAACGCGTGTGCACGAGTGGCGAAAGGCCGATCGAACCAGCAACGACACGACATGTCACAACGCAAGACGGGTGCAGCGTGCGGTATCCACGTCGCCGAGTGATGTGCCGACTCCGCCAGCAAGAACGACCAAGTTCAACCTGAATCAAGAATGCGCCCATTCCTGTTGCAATCGTTGAGATCGTCAGCGCGAGATGCGCAAATCGCGCGCGCGAGCGATTCTCCCGCGGGCGCGCATCGAGGCGCTGATACAGCACGAACCCGTTCGGTGCCAATCGGACGCTCGACGTTGCGAGACTCTGAGTTCGGCCACGCGATTTCCCCTATCTCCCCATCCCCGCCGGCCCACGTCCCCCTACCCTTGCGCGCCAAAACGGATGGCAAGACGAGACAGAGCGCCGTCTTAATTCAGCTAACTCCGCCGAGCAGCTCGGACAGCGGGTTCATCCGCCGCGCCTCGTCGAGCCGAGCCTTCGCGCGACCGACGTTCCCGAGCTTCGTCTCGATCCGCGCCGCGATCAAGCGCAGGCGCCAATCGCCGACGTCGCGGCGAATGGCTGCATCGACTTCGGTCCGTGCGAGCTCGAGCTTTCCGCGCTCTTCATCGACGAGAGCGAGCTGGATGCGTGGCGTGGACGCCCACGGCGCGAGTGACTCGGCGGCGGTCGCCCGCTCCCGCGCGCGTTCGAGGTCTCCGGCGCCGGCTGCGTCGGCGCTCGCCTGGATGCGGACCTCGGTCATTAGTGCAACGCCCTGCGGGACGATAAGCAGGAGCGCGCCCGCGACGGCGGCCCATCGTATGCGAGTCTGTCGTTCGACCGCGACGGCGACGGCGTCGTCAGCGGTGGCCGCCCCCGCGAGTAGGCCGAGGGCGACCATCGCAACCGACGTGACGACCGTGAGCTCCCACATCCAGTCGACGCCTGCCGCGACGCACCATGCCGCGACGACCGCGACAAGCGCTGCGACCGTCGTCCGGAGCTCACGATCGACGCCTCGAATCCGACTGATCCCCCCGAGGAGAGCGACCGCGATCGCACTGACGAGGAGGGCGAGGCCGATGACGCCGAGCTCGCCCAATGTCTCGAGGTAGAGAGAGTGCGCGTCGCGGAGCACGTAGGCGAAGCTCCCGTGCCGGTTCCACCACGACTCGTAGGAGGCCGCGCCTCCTCCCGCGATCGGCGCACTCCGCCACTCGTCGAGAGCCGATGCCCAGAACTGCCACCGGCCGCTGCCGCCGGCGCTGAAGAGGTGCTGCTGCACGAACCCGCCACTCGAGTCGTGCGGCACCTCGCTCGGCAGGCGCTTGAAGATCTCGAAGCGCCTAACCGGGTGTGCAAGAAGCACCAGCCCGAGGGCAGCCACGGTTAGTCCAGCCACCGTCCAGCGCGCGACGCCGGCGCGGACGCGAAGATCGAGTCGCGGCAGCACGAAGAAGTGGATCGTGCCGGCGGCGAGCATGCCGAGCACGACCACAGGCGCCGCATGCCGTCCCTGCGTTACGGCTCCCGCAGCGTCCGGGTGGTCGACGAGTGTCTTTCGTGTCGAGATCGCTGCGAGCGCGAGAGCCGACCCTGCTGCGGCGGCGACCGTGGCGCCGAACAACTGCCAGCGCCGATCGCTCAACAACATGAGCACTGTGATCCCGACGATTCCTGCAGCGACGCCGCCACGTGAGGACGTCAGGTAGACGACGCTGACGAGCGCCGGAAGCGAGGCGACTGCGCCTGCCGCCGCGAGGCGGGAGCGGCTCTGGACCGCCATGCGCAGGATCAGCGGGAAACCCAATGCGAGCAGGACTGCCAGGCCGTTCCAGTAGCCGAGCGGGAAGCTCAGGCGCCCCTGGGCGCCGGGCAGGAACTCGGCCGCTCCCCGGTCGGAGAACTCCTGAGGGAACAACCGGCTGGCGAGGGCAACGCACCCAATGGCCGCGATCGCGACGGCGAGACCGTCGCACCACGCTGGGAGTGTGCTGCGTGTTCCGGCGAGACAGGCGAGCGCGAAGATCGCCACATAGAGGAGAATTCGATCGAACTCGAGGACGGCCGCCTCGACGCTGGGCGCCCACGCCGCCGACAGGAGCGCGAACATCCCCAACCCGAGCAGCAGCGTTCCCGAGGCGATGCCGGCGCGGGTGACCCGCCGGAGCGGCCAGAGCCCGGTCGCCACGCCCACGGCGATCGTCCACCAGAGGGCGACAGCGAGGCTTGTCCGCGTGACGATCCCGTAGCCCCCGTTGCTCCATGCGAGCCAGAAGGCAGTCGCAGCGACGGTACACGCAGTTGCCACGGAGGCGGCTCTCTCCCGCGGGGCTGACGTCACGGCGCCGCTACAGTACCGCGGTGCGCGGTTCGCTCAGATTGCTCGGATTCGCGCTGATCGCTGCAGTCTTGCCAACCTCGGCCTCGGGCGCGCCCCCGAAGCGTCCTCCTCCGGTTTCCGCAGTGGACCAGTACGTCGAGGTCATCCCGACTGCGAGCGGCGGAGTCGCACTTGGAACAGAGGCCAAGGCGACGGGCGAGCCGCTCACGCCGACGGCGCGTCTGAGGCTCGAGCAGCGTGCGGGGGCGGACAAGACGCTACTCGAGAGGGTCGCCACCTCGCCGTCGCTCGGAGCTCCGACCGCGCCGCCCTCTGGGAGGAAGAACGGTCCGTACCGAGCCCGGAGGAACACGCACAGGCCGCTGCGACGGCTGAAACAGCGGAGCGAGGGCGCGGGATACGCTTCTTGTTCTCGGCGCGGCGATGTTCGGGATTGCCGCCGCCGCCGTGGGGCTGGCAATGGCTCGCCGGCGGGGCCAATCAGGCCCGGCGTAGCTGTCCCGGGTGGTTGAGCCGATTAGTGCATTGCCGTTCCTCCCGCCCACCGTCCGGCGTGAGCGCCTACACTGCCGCGATGCGTTGGCTGGCGATCGCAGCTCTGGCTCTTGCACTGGTGCCGGTTCGGGGTGCGAGTGCCGCGCATCCGCTTCGGACTGGCTTCCTCGACCCGCGCGTTCGGCGGGCCAAGCGCCGACCGGTCGGTCGTCCGCGCGCGCACCGCCGGCGCGAGCTTCGCGCGGCTCGTCCTGTTCTGGAAGCGTCGTCGCGCCGCGAGCGACCCGCTGATCCAGAGGATCCGGACGATCCCGCTTATCACTGGGAATCCATCGATCAACAGGTTGTCGACTGCGGTTCGAGGAGGTCTCGATCCGATCGTCTAGCGTCAGCGCGCTCGGTCCCTTGGGCTCGCGGCGCGGCGGTTGGCCTGCCTGGAACCTGGCCGTCGCCCGCCAGGTTCGCGGAGTTCGCGCGCGCAGCGGCGCGCCGCTACAGCGGCACGTTTACCCCGACGGGGCGAATCGCTCCGCTCCCGCGGGTTCGGTTCTGGCAGGCGTGGAACGAACCGAACGCCGGACGTGAACTCGCGCCGCAACGCGTGAACGGACGCCCTGTTTCTCCTGCTCACTACCGGCGCATGGTCAACGCCTTCGCAGACGCCGTACACGGCGTCAACGCCAGCAATCTCGTCGTTGCCGGGACGCTAGGACCGTTCGGACACGATTCCAAGGACATCCAGGTCCTGGCGCCGATGAGGTTCATGAGTGACCTGCTGTGCGTGTCGCCGCAGGCGCCTCATCGGAAGACATGCTCCCAACGCACCCGCTTCGACGTCTGGGCCCACAACCCGTACACGAACGGCGGCCCGAACTGGCACGCATACAGTCCCCTCGACGCGTCCATCGGCGACCTTCCCGAGATGCGTGCGTTGCTCACCGCGGCGAACCGGGCAGGCACCATCATCTCGGCACGCGCCCCCGAATTCTGGGTGACCGAGTTCAGTTGGGACTCGAATCCACCTGATCCGAAGGGGGTGCCCGCCGCGCTGCACGCGCGCTGGGTTTCGGAGGCGCTCTACCGGATGTGGCAATCAGGCGTCAACGCCGTCATCTGGTTCCGGCTACAGGACGACCCGCTCCGCCAGACCCCCTACCAGTCCGGCTTCTTCACGGCGAGTGGACAGCCGAAGCATTCACTCGAGGCCTTCCGATTCCCGTTTGTGGCTTTCCGTGCAGGAAGCGGCGTCGCGGTCTGGGGGCGGACGCCGTTCGGCAAGAGCGGCTCAGTGATCATCGAGCGACAAGCGGGCAAGGGCTGGACTTCGGTCGCCCGTTTGCGCGCGGATCGGTACGGGATCTTTTCGCGGCAGCTCTCGGCTCTGGCGACGACGACTGCCTTGCGGGCACGGCTCGTCTCTCCTGTCGAGTCGTCCATCCCGTTCTCGCTGACGGTCCCGCCGCCCCGCCGGACGACTCCGTTCGGTTGCGGCGGACCGATCCCGTGCTAGCCGGTGGCCGCCGCGCAGTGCTCAGCTACAGAGCCCCTCGGCCACCGAAGACGGCGGCGAGGGTCATCGCGAGGAGGCGGAAGTCCCGGCGAAGGGACTGGTTCTCCACGTACTCACGCTCCACGGCAAGGCGCTCGTTGAACGAGAGGGAGCCGCGACCGAACACCTGCATCGGCCCCGTCAGCCCCGGCTTCACCGTGAGACGAAACAGATGCTCGGGACCGTATCGGTTGACAAGCTCAACCTGCTCGGGACGAGGACCTACGAGGCTCATATCGCCGCGCAGCACGTTGAGCAGTTGCGGCAGCTCGTCGAGGCTCCAGCGGCGGAGCACACGCCCGACGCGTGTCACCCGCGGATCCTCACTAAGCTTGAACGCCGGCTCGGAGAGCTCATCGAGCTTGATCAGATCCACCAAGCGCGCCTCGGCGTCAGGCACCATCGTCCGGAACTTGAGCATGCGAAACGGCCGACCGTTGAGGCCGGCGCGGGTTTGGACGAAGATCGCTGGCCCGGGACTATCGAGCTTGACGGCGAGCGCGACCAAGCCGAAAAGGGGCACGGTAATCGGGCACGTGACGGCGCATAGAACGACGTCGATGACTCGCTTCAAGAAGAGTGTCGAGCGTGGGACGCCCCAGGTGTTGTACTCGACAACCGGCAGATCGGCGATGTGATTGAGCTGGACGGCGGTACCGAACATGCCGCGGACGGGCGGCACCAAGCTGAGCTTGATATGCGTACGACGACACATCATCAGCAGCTCCATGATCAGCTGCCCGTCCACGTGCGGCGACGCAATGATCACGCGGTCTAGCGATAGGAGCCAGTCGGGCCGCTCCCGCACATCGGCTGACGTGAGGCCGTCTCGCTCCGCAACGATCTGCACGTGAATGTCCTCGAAGAGCTCGACCTTGCGGCGGACTTCCGCCGCTGACTGACCTTCGCCGATCACCGCCGTCCGCTCAGGAGGAGTGATCTGCCTCCACAGCCGCCGGACCGCGACGCGGAAGACAAACACTGCGGCACCGACCAGCGCGGCGAACCTGGCGGAATCAATGAGACCGAAGGGCGGCGCGCCCGTGATGAGGAGCAGGAACGAAAGGCCCGCCGTAGTCCCGACTGCCCACGTCACGAGCTTGGGAATCTCGTCAGTCGTCAAATGCCGTAGCGAGCGCTGATCCTGGTCATAAAGGCCGAGCAGCTTCGCAAGAACAACAGACAAGGGCGCACACAACAGCCACCAGGGCACGTGAAGACCATCCTCGTAAACCAACAAGCCGCCACCTGCGAGGGCCACAGCCAGGATGTCCGCCAGCGCGAGCAGACGTCGTAGCAACGCATCTCGCCAGCCAGGCTCGCGGCGAAGGATCGCACCTCCTGCGAAGCCCTCCCAGACAGGGACAGGCTCGGCCCATGGTTGCTCGTTGCCCGCTGGCTCGGAGACTTCGACCCTCATCCGCGCTTCCCCCTAAGACTCATGGCGACGTACGCGGAGGATACTCAGAGAACCTGTGTTGAAATCGGTGCGGCTGAGGGTCTCATCTCTGCACTTCCCTTCTTGGCCCATGTGATGTTGCTCCTGTTCGTCTTCTCAGACTCCGGACGCCTTGCCAAAACGGTTGTGCGCCCAGGAGTTGGTTCCGGGTGGGTTCAGGTCCACCGCGTCGTATGTCGTGTTCCCCGCAGCGACGTTCAACGTGAGCGTGTTCTCGGCTGCGCCGTTCAGTACGGCGAAGCCGTACGACCCGTTCCAGAACGCAGCGTTTCCGACTAGACAGTTCCTGGATGATCCGATCGAGAAACCTGCGCCGACGTTTCCGATCGCCAGGTTCTCGACGAGACTCGCGCCGTCCGATCCGGGCTCGAGGGCAAAGCCGCTTGACTCGTTTCCGATCGCCGTATTTCCGACAAGCAGATTCTGGCTTCCGCTCGCGGCGACCCGGAATCCCCGGCCTGCGTTCATGGCGCTCTGGTTTCCGGCGAGCTTATTGCTGCTCGCTTCCTGAAGCACGAATCCGTCGGCGTGGTTATGGGTCGCGGTGTTCCCCACGATCCGGTTCTCGGTCGACTGTCGACCGGCCGGCGACTGATGGCCCACCCAGATCCCGTACAAGTTGTTACTGATGCGATTGCCGGAGAAGGTGCCGCCCCTCGAGCCGGCGAGGAAGAGCGCAACAGCAAGATTGTCGGAGATTGCGTTGCCGACAACGATGCTCGAGGTGTCCTCGATCATCGAGATTCCGTACTGGAAGCCCGTCACATGACAGTGGCGGATGGTGACGTGCGCGCGGCGGACGACCTCGATTCCCGGGCCGCCCAGGCTCGGCCCGATCACCGCGTGACCGGCGCAGTCCAGCTCGACCGAATCGGCCGCAATGCTGATCGGGCCGTGATGGTCCTCCGTGAGAGTGGTATCGGTCGTCACCACCATGCCGCCCGACGACGCAGAGGCTGGCGGGACGACAGCGAGGCATAAAGTTGCCACAGCCGCCAAAAGAACCACCGGCATGGAAGGCTCCTCTCTCCGCCGATATCCCCTGCGCCGAGGTCTGGAAACATCAGGGGTTAACACGGATCCTGCTCGCCAACCGGCGGGTACCGAGCGGCTGGTGCGGAACCCTTGGTGCGTAACACCGGGCACCTGCACGAAACGCATGACGTCCTCCCTTTAGGGGGTGAGTTGGCTCCGGCAGCGTCACATCACCGGCTAACAAGCCGCTAACTAGGGGTCGTCCGAACGACGCGCCTAGCGGGCCGCGCCGGCGTCCGCGGGCACGGTCGCTCTGAGCAGGGTCAGCACGCGTCCGTCGGCGGCCCGGAGCGTGAGCTCGCCGGCCTCGACCGCGTGCTGCGCCGTCCCGGCGAGAGCGGCGAGGAAGGCGTCCTCTCGGGCCATCACCTCGGGGAGGCACGCCATGCGCGTTGTTGCGAGCGGCCCGAACGCCAGTTGCTCGCCGCTCGCGGTGTACGTCCCGGCGAGCCGGTTGCAGCCGCCCGACCCGCTCACCCGCCCGCCCTCGTCGAAGACGAGGAACGGCGCGCTCGCGTCGTCCGCGCGCACGTCGCCCGCAAGGTCGGCGAGCACCCAGGTGGGGCCGACGAGCTCGCCCGGCGCGGCGTCTCGGTGTCACGGGTGGGCACGGTGCGCACGGCGCCATCCTAGGCCGGGCAGAGCGTAAGCTTGACCTTACGTTAGAAATCTCTTACACTCGCACACGTGGAAGCTGCGCTGAGAGCGATCGCGGCGCCGCGGCGGCGGCAGATCCTGGCGCTCGTCCGCGACGGCGAGCTCTCCGCGGGCGAGATCGCAGTCCACTTCGACGTCACCCGGCCGGCGGTCTCGCAGCATCTGACCGTCCTGAAGGAGGCGGGGCTCGTGAGCGAGCGACGGAACGGTGCCAGGCGTCTCTACCGCGCCCGCCCGGAGGGCCTCGTCGAGCTGAAGGCGTTCCTCGAGGAGTTCTGGGACGTGCGGCTCGACGCACTCAAGCGCGAAGTCGAACGAGAGGAGAAGGAGAAGCATGGAAACGACGACTGAGGCGACCCTCGTCGAGCGGGAGATCTCGATTGCAGCCGGCCCGGAGACGGTCTGGGAGTTTCTCGTCGACCCCGACAAGGCGACGCTCTGGATGGGGCAGGAAGCCTCGTTCGATCCCCGGCCCGGAGGGGTCTACCGCGTGGCGGTGATCCCCGGGCACACCGCAAGCGGCGAGTTCGTCGAACTGGACCCGCCGCGCCGGCTCGTCTACACGTGGGGCTGGGAACCCGGCTCGGATGGGCCGAATCCCGTGCCGCCGGGCTCGACGACCGTCGAGATCGAGCTGCTGCCGAACGGGGATGGAACGACGCTGCGATTCATCCACCGCGGGCTGCCGAGCACCGAGGCGGCCGAGTCGCACGCGCACGGCTGGGATCACTATCTCGCGCGGCTGACCGTCGCCGCTGCCGGCGGCGACGCGGGCGAGGACCCCTGGCTCAGCGGCGAGATGTAGGCCCGGCCGCGAGAGCGGGGAGGACGGCGTCGACGATCCGCTCGGCAAGACCCTTGTCGAGCGGGGCGCCGCTCAGGAGCAGGCGGTAGTAGACAGGCCCGAAGAGCAGCTCGTGCGCCAGCTCGACGTCGGCGTCCGGGTGGAGGTCGCCGCGTCCGATCCCGCGCTCGATCACGCGGCGCACCTCCCCGAGCCGCATGGCGACGATCCGCTCCTGGAACGCCCGCGCGAGGTCGGGGTCGGTGGCGAGATCCGAGACGAGCCCCTGCATGACCCGGCCCATCAACGTCGAGCCGAGGATCGTCACGGCAGCGTCGACGAAGGTACGAGCTCGGCACGCGTGTCGCCGAGATCCGGGGTCGAGACGACCTGCTCGACCATGTCGATCAGCACCGCGAGCGCGAGCTCGTCCTTGCCGCGCCAGCGCCGGTAGATCGTCGTCTTCGCGACGCCGGCGCGGGCGGCGACGCCCTCCACCGTCAGCTCGCCGACGCCGCCGTTCCGCGAGCAGCTCCCGCGTCGCGTCCAGGATCGCCTGCTCGGTGCGCTCGGAGCGACTCGCCGGACCACCCTCGGCGGGGGAGCTCTCGGCGTCGAAAGCGGGGCGAGTCTCGGTTCCTGGCATAAAACGAAACGTAGCGTAGCGCAGCGCCTCGATTCCTGCTACGGTCGAAACGCTACGGAGCGTAGCGACAGCGAATGGAAGGAGTCAGATGACTCTCGCATCGACACAACCCCGGAGGCCGGAGCACGCCGCGGTTCGGCACATCCTGTCCAGCCCGTCGATCGCGGCCCGGTGCGCGCCGCACGTCGGCGAGGACGACGTCGACTGGCCCGCCGTGCTGGCGGCGGCCGAGACGATGTCGGGCGGCGAGCAGGTGCTCGTGGGCGTCGCGCTCGATCTCTGGGAGTCCGAGGGGGTCGTCGGCGTCTGGGAGCTGCCGGAGCGTCTCGACCGGGGGAACTTCCAGCGCGTCCTCGAGGCGCTGGGCCTCTGCCGCGGCGAGCTCGCGCCCGGACTGCTCCGCGATGCGGCCTGAGTCGATGTGGACGGCGCCAGCGACCGGCCGCGTTCAGCCCGCGGCCGGCGCGGCGCCGCCATTGCCCAGGCCCGCGATCGGCGGGATCCTGTGAGCCTCACTCGTCAGCCTCACTATGGCCCGGCGCAAGCACATCGCGCTGATCGCGCACGACAACCGCAAGACGGACATGCTCGACTGGGCGCGTTACAACCGCGACACGCTCGCGCAGCACGAGCTGCATGCGACGGGGACGACCGGCGCGTTGATCGCGGACGAGCTCGACCTGCCGTGCACCGCTTCCTGAGCGGCCCGCTCGGCGGCGACCAGCAGATCGGCGCGGCGATCGCGGAGGGGAGGATCGACTTCGTGATCTTCTTCTGGGATCCGCTCGAGCCGCATCCGCACGACGTCGACGTCAAGGCGCTGCTGCGGATCGCGGTCGTCTACAACGTCCCGATCGCGTGCAACCGCGCGACCGCGGACTTCGTGCTCTCGAGCCCGTTGCTGGCCGAGGAGTACGGCCCGGCGCCGACCGACGCGTAGCCAGACCGCATCGCCCGCATGCTCATCGTCCGGGCGTCAGGCCGCCGGGCGCACGATGCAGCGGAAGCTCAGGTGCGAGGCCGACGTGTCGATCGGCTGCGCCATCCGCGCGGCCGGGCGATAGCGGCGGCAGTAGTTCGGCGCGCACAGGTGCGAGCCGCCCTTCATCACCCTGCGCGGGATCTCGTGCCCCGACCGCGGCGCCTCGGAGCCGGCCTCGCGGTCGCCCCCGCAGCACGGGCTCGCGGCCGGCCGGTGCTCGCCGTACCAGGTCGAGGTCCACTCCCAGGCGTTGCCGGTGATCTCGTAGAGCCCGTAGCCGTTCGGCGGGAACGACCCGACCGGTGCGGTGCCCTCGTGGCCGTCGAGCTTCAGGTTCTCGATCGGGAACTCGCCCTGCCAGGTGTTCGCCATGAACCGGCCGTCCGGAGCGAGCTCGTCGCCCCATGCGTACTCGGCGCCGTCGAGCCCGCCGCGCGCTGCGAACTCCCACTCGGCCTCGGTGGGGATCTCCTTGCCGGCCCACGCGGCGTACGCCTCGACGTCTTCGTAGGCCACATGGACGACGGGGTGGGTGCGGCGGCGCTTCGAGAGCGCTCGAGCCGCCCGGCCCCTGCGGCCGCCGCCAGTCCGCGCCGGGGACGTGTCGCCACCAGTTCTCGTGGTCCCGCAGGTCGACCGGGCCCGCCGGCTTGACGAACACCGCCGAGCCCGGCGACGAGGAGATCGGGGTGCGCGTCGGGATAGTCCTCGCGGCGCGGCGGGCGCTCGGCGAACGTGACGTAGCCGGTCTCGTCGACGAAGCGGGCGAAGTCCTCGTTCGTGACGGCGTGCTCGTCCATCCAGAATCCGTCCGACGGTGACGGAATGCGCCGGCGCCTCCTCGGGATAGTGATCGTCGGAGCCCATGCGAAACGTCCCTCCGGGGATCCAGACCATCTCCTCGAAGGGCGGCCGGCCCTGCGGCGCGGCTCGCAGCTCACTCTCCGCTGTCATTCCCCCCGAACGCTACCGGGCGGCACCTGCATGGCCGCATCGTCCGAAGCGGATGAGCGCGGCATTCGTCCACGGTACGGGGATCACGCAGCTCGGCGGGCGCCGGCCCGTCGAGGCCGGCGCCCGCTGTCACTCTCACGGTCCCTACTGCTGCGCGAACGCCGCGCGCGCCTCGCGCGCCAGGTCGACGAACGCCTCGCCGCTGACGTCGATGAGGAGGCGCTTGATCGTCCCGCCGACGAACGCCCAGGGTCTGTCGCCGTCGTAGTCGTCCGTGACGGGCTCCGCGCCCGAGCGGCCGACGACGAGGCCTCCGCCGCCCAGGCCGAACTTGCCGGGCTGGGTCATGATCTTCTGCTCGCCGACCTTCTCGTCCCGGATGTAGAGGCTCAGCGTCCCCTCGGTCGGCATGCCCTCGTTCTCCTTCTCGAACGAGGCCGAGAGGACGACGTGCCCCGTCGGGATCTGCCACGTCGGACTCGACGGTCTGGACGTGCTCGCCGATCCAGTTGTAGACGTACTTGAGCTTGCCGCCCTTGACGTAGAGGGCGTGACCGCCGAACCGCGATCCCTGCGAGAAGAGGACGCCGCCGGCCTCCGGTGTCTCGACCTCGACCTCCGCGGCGATCGTGTACGAGCGGTTGCGGATGTTCGGGGCGACCGATTCCGGCACCTCGGCGCCGCCCGGGTAGTAGATGTAGCGGTCGCGCGGCTTCGAGAGCTGCGGCCGCGCTGTGCCGAGGATCTCGATCGCGCCGCGCGACTCGAGCGGCAGCGCCTCGTGGCGCCCCGCCTCGGTCCACCAGAGCGCGATCAGCTCCTGCAGCTTGTCGGGGTGCTCGGCCGAGAGATCGTGGCACTCGCTCGGGTCGGCCACCGTGTCGAAGAGCTCCCAGCGCTGCTGGTGGAAGTCGCCCCACGAGTCCGGCGCGGCCGGCACGGCGGTCGCCGCCTTCCAGCCCTTGTGCCAGATCGCGCGGGTGCCCAGCATCGAGTAGAACTGCGTCTCCTTCTGCGCCGGCGCGTCGGCGTCGTCGAAGGTGTACTTGAAGCTGATCCCCTCGAGCGGCTTCTGCGTGTACCCGTTGACGACATCCGGCAGCTCGATCCCGAGGCTCTCGAAGAGCGTCGGGACGATGTCGACCGCGTGCGTGTACTGGCGGCGGATGCCGGTCTCGGCGATGCCCTTCGGCCACGCGACGAGCAGCGGGTCGGCCGTGCCGCCTTCGTAGTTCGCGTAGCGCTTCCACATCTTGAACGGCGTGTTGAACGCCCACGCCCAGCCCGTCGGGTAGTGGTTGTACGTATGCGTGCCGCCGAGCTCGTCGATCAGCGCGAGGTTCTCCTCGATCGTGTCCGGGACGCCGTTGAAGAACTTGTTCTCGTTCACCGAGCCGTTCGGTCCGCCCTCGCCGGAGGCGCCGTTGTCGGAGACGAGCACGATGATGGTGTTCTCCAGCTGCCCGCTCTCCTCGAGGTGGTCGAGCAGGCGGCCGAGCTCGTGGTCGGCGTGGCTCAGGAAGCCCGCGTAGACCTCGGCCATGCGCGCGAACAGGCGCTTCTCGTCGTCCGTCAGCGAGTCCCAGGGACGGACGACGTCGGTCTGGGACCACGGCTTCCCGTCGTGGCTCGTGGTGTCCGCGTACGGGTTGATGGGGGAGAGCTCCGCGCCCTCGGCGAGGAGCCCGAGCTTCTTCTGCCGCTCGAAGACGAGCTCCCGGTACGCCTCGTAGCCCATGTCGAACTTGCCCTTGTACTTGTCGGCCCATTCCCTTGGTGCGTGGTGGGGAGCGTGCGCCGCGCCGGGGCAGTAGTAGAGGAAGAACGGCTTGTCGGGCGCGATCGCCTTCGCGTCCCCGATGAACTCGATCGCCTTGTCCGTGATGTCGACCGTGAAGTGGTACCCCTCCTCGGGCGACTTCGGCTGTGGCACCGGGTGGTTGTCGTAGATCAGGTCGGGATACCACTGGTTCGTCTCGCCGCCGAGGAAGCCGTAGTACCGCTCGAAGCCGCGACCCAGCGGCCACTGGCGCTTCGACGAGGCCAGGTTCATCTCGTCCTCGGCACACAGGTGCCACTTGCCGACGATGTACGTGTTCCAGCCGTGCTCGCCGAGCACCTCGGCGACGTTGGCGCACTCGAACGGGATGTGGCCGTTCGCGTTCGGGAAACCGGAAGTCGCCTCCGTGATGCAGCCCATGCCGTTCGTCGTGTGGTTCCGGCCCGTCATCAGGCAGGAGCGCGTCGGCGAGCAGAGCGCCGTCGTGTGGAAGTTCGTGTACGTGAGGCCGAGGTCGGCGATCCGCTTCACGTTCGGGGTCTCGATCAGGCCGCCGTACGGCTCCATCGCGGAGAACCCGACGTCGTCGAGGACGACGTAGAGCACGTTCGGCGCCCCCTCCGGCGCCATCGGTTGGGTGTACGGGCCCCAATCGGGCACCGAGTCCTTGATGTCGATGTTGACGACACCCTTGAACGGAGCAGCCATCCTCTGCCTCCCTGGTCGACGCGCGGGCGAAGGTGGAAGCGTCCCTCCCAGAGCGTCCCGCGGCATCACCCCGACCGGATGATCGCCCGCGCGGGAGGGCTGTTCGCCCGCGTCGGACGCTTGTGCGGCGCGCCCGGAATCGGCAGTGTGTCTTGCTGAACGGCATGACCGAGCCTGCAACGAGCAAGACAGATCCCGAGTCCGAGAGAGATCCCGAGCCGACGACTCGCGGGCGCGACGTCTCCGTCGGCGTCGTGGTGGTCGCGGCGAACGCGGGCGTCTCGCTCGCCCGGCTGGCCCTGCTTCCCGCCCGCCTCGTCTCACGCTCGCGCGTCGTCCGCCGGCAGGTCGATCGGCTCGCAGACGCCGGCAGCGACGCGGCGGCGCAGGGACGCGAGCGCGTGGAGAATGCCTTCGCCGGCTCGGGAGTGGACGAGGCCGCGCGCGTGCTCGTCGAGCATCAGGTCGTCGAGCGCGTGCTCGGCCGCGTCCTCGCCGATCCCGAGTTCCAGGCGGCGATCGTGGCGTCTTTGGGAAAGGAGACCACCGAGCGGATCGCGCGTCAGGTCATCGCGAGCCCGACGTTCGAGGAGACGCTGCAGAGCCCCGAGGGTCAGCGGCTGATCGAGCAGGCGGCGGCGAGCCCCGCGGTCCGGGACGCCCTCACCCGGCAGACGACCGGCTTCGCGGCGGACATCTCGGAGGCCGTGCGCGACCGCGCCGCGCATGCCGACGACGCGCTCGAGCGGCGCGTCCGACACGCGATCCGGCGGCCCGAGCGGGAGCGCGGAGCCCACGAGGCGCCCTATGCGGGGCTGAGCTCGAGAGCGGTCGCATTCGTGCTCGACCTGCTCCTGGCCCTGGGCGTCTACCTCGTCGGAGCCGGAGTCGTGGCACTGATCGCGTCCCTCGTCGGCGGGCTGCGGCCGCCGTGGCTCGCGGCGACGCTCGCAGCGGCGGGCTGGTTGCTCGTGGCCGGCGGCTACTTCGTCGGTTTCTGGTCGCTCGCGGGCGGGACGCCCGGGATGGGGATGATGCGGCTCCGCGTCGACCGCGGCGACGGCAAGGCGCTCCGCGTCGGCCGCTCGCTCGTGAGATTCGTGGGGCTCCTGCTCGCGATCGTGCCGTTCTTCGCGGGGTTCCTGCCCATCCTCTTCGACCGACGAAGGCGAGGGCTGGCCGACTACATGGCGGGCACGGTCGTCGTCCACACGGACCGCGCTCCGGTGGAGACGTCGCCGCTTCATACCGAAGGGGTGATGCGCGCCGAGCCCTCCGAGTGCGACCCTCGGCAGGACGCCCGTGCTCAGCGAGCGACAGTCGCAACGAAAGGAGAACACGTGGCAATCGGACCTGTGCAGCTCATCGTCCTGGGTTTTGAGCACCCGAACTTCCACGGTGAGATCATCCAGGAGCTGGAACGCTTGAAGGAGAGCGACACCGTGCGCGTGATCGACTCGCTCGCCGTCTTCAAGGACGCCGACGGCGAGATCGAGATCGAGCACCTCAGCACCCTGACAAAGGACGAGGCGATCGAGGTCGGAACCGTGATCGGCGCTCTGATCGGCCTCGGGATCGAGGGTGAGGAGGGAATGGAGGCCGGCGCCCTCGCCGGGGCGGAGGCGGGTGCCGAGGGCGGCATCCACGCGTTCTCGGACGAGGACGCCTGGGACGTGATCGAGGACATCCCGAACGACTCGGCCGCCGCGCTCATCCTGCTCGAGCACCATTGGGCCGTGCCGCTGCGCGACGCAATCGCGCGTGCAGGCGGCTTCCGCATCGCGACGGGTTCATCAGCCCGCTCGACCTCGTCGAGGTCGGGCTCCACACGGCCGAAGAGGCCGAGGAGCTGCACGCGATGGAGCAGAGCAAGAGCAAGGCCGGAACCACCACCTGACCCACGAGGAGGAAGACGATGGTCGGAGCACGCAGAGTCGCGCGGCGCACGAGCCGGCGCACCGCCCGCCGCCGGTAGGAGCCTCACCCGCAGGCACCCCGCAAACCCGCCGGAGACGGCGGGTTTGCGAGTGCCCGGGCTCAGGCCTGGCCCCGCCTCAGGCCTGGCCCCCGCCTCAAGCCTGGCGCAGCCGCGCCCCTCCGTAGACGGCGAGCCCGTAGATGATCAGCAGGTCGACGGTGAACATGGCGATCGCCCACCACGGATAGGCCGGGATGAAGAACAGCTGCCCGATGGCGTTCAGGCCGGCGACCGCGATGCCGAACCACCGCGCCAGCTCGCTCCCGGCGACGAGGGCGAATGCGGCCAGGAGCTGCAGGACGCCGAGGATCATCACGATCCAGCCCCATGTGCTCAGGTCGCTGAACACGAAGACCTGGTGCCCGACGTACACCCTGGAGCTCCCGATGGCGAGGATGCCGTCGATGAAGTTCCAGGTCCCGGCGAGCCCGAGCATCACCGCCGCGAAGACGACCCAGCCGACTCCCTGCGGCTCGTCTGCGTAGTTCCTGTCCATCGTTGCCATACGCTAGTCCTCCGTTCGACGGGTTTCGTCTCGCGGGCGCACGTCGCCCCCGCGCCGAACACCCTCCGCCACCCGAGGGCGCCGCGACATCATCCAAACCGGACGATGCGACGGAAGCCGCTGCTGGCGACTCTCCGGGGATTCGGCATCAACGGGGGAAGGCCGACTCGCCTGACCGAGAGAGGAGATCTGAACCATGCAAGGACCCGGGCATCCCCGCGGAGGAAGAGGTGGAGCAGCAGAAGGCCAGCCTGTTGGCCTTGTGAGCACCGGCGAGGGGACGCTGCCGTTCGGCCCCGTGCAGATGCTCGTACTCGAATTCGACCGGACGCGCTTCGAGGGTGAGATCATGCCCGAGCTCCGCCGTCTCGGCGACGCCGGCATCGTGCGTCTGATCGACCTTCTGATCGTGCAGAAGCGCGTGGGCGGCGAGATCGAGGTCATCCAGTCGAGCGACCTGACCCCCGACGAGGCGGTCGAGTTCGGGGCTATCGTCGGCGGCCTGATCGGGTTGGGAGCACAAGGCGAGGTGGGACTCGAAGCGGGCGCCGCGCTGGGCGCGGCCGCTCTCGAGGACGGCCACGTCTTCGACGAGGAGGAAGCCTCGTACCTCGCGGACGCCATCCCGGAGGGCAGCACGGCTGCGATCGCGCTGATCGAGCACAAGTGGGCGATCCCGCTCAGGGACAAGATCGCCGCCGCGGGCGGCGTCCCGCTCGCAGACGAGTGGATCCATCCCACGGACCTCGTCGCCCTCGGGCTCGCCGCGCGGGCAACCGAGTCGGCCTAGGCCTGATCGTCTCGACCTCCTGACGAGCCAGCGTCCGGGGCGGCCCTCAGCGGGCCGCCCCCGACCTGAGGGGAGAGGCGCAAGAGCGTCAAATCGTCCCATCCGGATGACGAACCGTCCGCGCGCGGACCGGACAATTGCCGGGTGTCGGTAACGACCGAGTTCCGCGCCCGCCTCACGGGCGAGGACGCGGCCCACTAGGGTGCGCGCGCTCGACCCGCGGCTGCTGCGACGGGCCCGCGGGGCACGGATCCTGCTCGGCGTCGACACGGCGATCGGGCTCGGCGCTGCGGTGCTTCTCCTCGTGCAGGCCTCGCTGATCGGGCTCGTTGTGGCGCGGTCGTTCGACGGGGGGTCGCTGCGGCAGGTCGGGGTCCCGCTCGTGGCGCTCGCATTCGTCTTCGCCGCGCGGGGAGGCCTGGCGTGGGGCTTCGAGGCCGCCGGCCGGCGCGCCTCCGCGACGGTGCTCTCGGAGCTCCGGCTGGACGTGGTCGAGCGTCGGCTCCGGTCAGAGCCGGCGGCGCTGGACGGGACTGACGCCGCGGAGGTCGTCGCGGCCGCCGTGCCCGGGGTCGACGCGCTCGACGCGTACTTCGGCCGCTACCTGCCGCAGGTCGTGCTCGCGTGCGTCGTGCCGGTCGCGGTGCTCGTCTGGGTGGCCTCGATCGACGTCACGTCTGCGCTCGTGATGCTGCTGACGCTGCCGTTGGTGCCGATCTTCATGTGGCTGATCGGCCGCCACACCGAGGAGCAGACCCGCCGGCGCTGGCGCTCGCTCAGCCTGCTCTCGACGCACTTCCTCGACGTCGTCCGCGGGCTGCCGACGCTTCGCGCGTTCAACCGCGGCCGGGCGCAGGCGGAGGCGGTCGCCGAGGTCGGCGACCGCTACCGGCGCGCGACGATGGCGACGTTGCGCGTCAGCTTCCTCTCCGGCGCCGTACTCGAGCTCGCCGCGACCCTCGGTGTCGCGCTCGTCGCGGTCACCGTCGGCGTGCGCCTCGTCGACGGCGGGCTCGGCCTGCAGGCGGGGCTGACCGTGCTCGTCCTGGCCCCGGAGCTGTATGCGCCGCTCAGACGGCTCGGGGAGCAGTTCCACGCGAGCGCCGACGGGCTGGCCGTCGCGGAGCGGCTGCTGGCGCTGCTCGAGGCGCCGCGGTCGGTCGGGGCAGGCGGCCCCCGCGAGGCGCCGAGCCCGGCGGAAGCGGTGGTGCGGCTCGAGGGGGTGTCGTTCGCCTACCCGGCGCGTGCCGGGCTCGTGCTGGACGGCCTCGACCTCGAGCTGCGGCCGCGCGAGACCGTCGCGCTGATCGGCGAGAGCGGAGCCGGCAAGAGCACCGTCGCCTCGCTGCTGCTGCTGCTGGCCGAGCCGAGTGCGGGTCGGGTCACGGTGGACGGCGTCGACCTCGCCGCGTGCCGGCCGGAGGACTGGCGGCGGCTCGTCGCGTGGCTGCCGCAGCGGCCGACGCTGTTCCGCGGCAGCGTGGCGGACAACATCCGCCTCGGCGAACGCGGCGCGTCCGACGAGCGTGTGCGGGACGCCGCACGGCGCGCCGGCGCCGACGGCTTCGTCGCACGCGCTGCCGGACGGCTATGCAACGGTCGTCGGAGACGGCGGCCGGGCGCTCTCGGCAGGCGAGCGCCAGCGCATCGCGCTCGCGCGGGCGCTGGTTCGGAACGCGGCGCTGGTCGTCCTCGACGAGCCGACCGCGCATCTCGACCCGGAGAGCGCTGGGCTCGTCGCCGAGGCGGTCGAGCGGCTCAGTGGTCGCTGCACGCTGCTGGTGATCGCGCACCGGCCCGAGCTCGTGCTCGGCGCCGACCGGGTGGTCGAGCTGGCCGCCAGGCAGATTGCCGCGGGGACTTCGAAGGCGGCGGCATGAGCACGGTGCCCCGCCTGATCGGGCTCGCCGGCTTCTCCCGGCTGCGCTTCGCAGGCGCCGTCGTCCTCGGCGCGCTTGCGATCGCCTTCGGCGTCGGGCTGATGACCACCGCCGGCTACCTGATCTCGCGCGCGGCCGAGCAGCCGCCGATCCTCTCGCTGACCATGGCGATCGTGGCCGTGCGCTTCTTCGGCCTCGCGCGGCCGCTCGCCCGCTACCTCGAGCGGCTTGCGTCGCACGACCTCGCGCTCCGCTCGCTGGGCCGTGTCCGGGCCCGCTTCGCCGAGCGAATCGAGCCGCTCGCGCCGGCCCAGCTCGAGGGCTACCGCCACGGCGACCTGCTCTCACGCATGGTCGACGACGTGGACGCGCTCCAGAGCCTCTACCTCCGCGGGCTCGGTCCACCGCTCGTCGCGCTCCTCGTCGGCTCCGTCTGCGTCTGCGCAGCCGCGGTGATGCTCCCGGCCGCTGGAGTCGTCCTCGCCGCAGGGCTCCTGGTCGCGGGGGTCGCCGTTCCGACGTGGCGCAACGGCTCGCCCGCGGCGCCGGCCGGCGCCAGGCCGCGGTCCGCGGCGAGCTCTCCGCCCAGCTTGTGGAGCTCCTCCGCGGCGCGCCCGAGCTGGTTGCGTTCGGCCACGAGGAGGAGACCCTCGCCCGCGTCCGTCACGCCGACGCCGAGCTGGCGCGCCTCGGCCGCCGCGACGCGCTCGCCGCGGGTGTCGCAGACGGGCTCTCGCTGCTCCTGACCGGCGTCACGACCGTGGCGGTGCTCGCCGTCGCCGTGCACGCCCACGACGTGGGAACGCTCGACCGCGTGCTCGTCGCGACACTCGCCCTGCTCGCGCTCTCCTCGTTCGAGGCCGTCGCGCCGCTGCCGGTCGCGGCGCGCGAGCTGGCTGCGACCACGGCGGCCGGACGCCGGGTGCTCGAGCTGCTGGACCGCGAGCCGCACATCCGCGACCCGTCCCGTCCCCTGCCGGCGCCGCCGGCCCGGCCGACGGTCGCCCTCGAGGACGTGACCGCCCGCTACGCGCCGGACGAGCCGGCGGCGCTCGCCGGTGCGAGCCTGCGTCTCGAGCCGGGGCGCCGCGTCGCGCTCCTCGGGCCGAGCGGCGCGGGCAAGACCACGGTCACGAGCCTCCTTCTCCGCTTCCTCGATCCGGAGCGCGGGCGTGTCACCATCGCCGGCAGCGACGTGCGCCGGTACCGCCAGGAGGACGTGCGCCGGACGTTCGCGCTCGCCGGGCAGGACGCGCACCTCTTCAACACGACGATCCGCGCCAACCTGCTGCTCGCGCGTCCGGACGCGACGGACGAGGCGCTCCACGAGGCGCTCGACCGCGCTCGGATCGACGACTGGGTCGCGTCGCTGCCGGACGGGCTGGACACGATCGTCGGCGAGGAGGGGACACAGCTCTCGGGCGGCCAGCGCCGGAGGCTGATCATCGCGCGCGCGCTGCTCTCCGAGGCGCCGGTCCTGCTCCTCGACGAGCCCACTGCGCACCTCGACTCCGGGACGGCGCAGCGCCTGATGGACGACGTCCTCGACGCCGCCGGCGACCGGAGCGTCCTCCTGATCACGCATCGACCTGAGGGGCTCGACCGGATGGACGAGGTCGTCACGCTCGCCCCGACCCTATGAACGGTGCGCTCGCCGCGTCCGTTCGCGTCGGGGCGAGGCTCAGCCCGACGCAGCCGCAGCCGTGAGCACCTTCTGGTCGCGGTCGTAGCTCAGGAGCGCCGCCGCCTCGTCCGGCGTGCACCAGCGAACCTCGTCGACCTCGCTCGTGGGGGCGAACTCGCCGCCGTCGACGTCCATCGACCAGTAGCGCACGACCTTCGGCCGGCCGCGCGAGTCGACGTAGAACGTCGAGGGCAGCTCCTCGCCCAGGCGGCAGCTGAAGCCGGTCTCCTCGTGCACCTCGCGCACCGCGCAGTCCTCGTCCGACTCGCCGTCGTCGGCCTTGCCCTTCGGGAACGTCCAGTCGTCGTAGCGCGGCCGGTGGACGAGGAGGACGCGATCGCCGCGCCGGAGGACTCCGCCGGCCGCGCGGACCGGCCCGTTCACCGCCAAGCGCGCTCGGCGCTGCGCTCGAGCGCACGCCACGCCTGCGGCCACGCGTCGCGGGCCTCCTGCCGGCGCTCGCGCTCGCGCTCGATCAGCCGCCCGACCGCCACGCCCCGCTGCGTGTCGCCGCCTGCGCCCAGCAGCTGACGCAGGCGCTGCTCCGCGATGACGCCGTCCTGGTGCTCGCCGAGCACGTCCTGGAACCGCTTCGCCGGCTCGACGACCCGCCGCGGCGCCTTGCCGGAGACAGTCCCCGCGAGCTCGGCCGCATAGCGCAGCCGCTTCCCGCGCTTGCGGAGATCGTGGAGCACCTCGTCCTTGGGATCCCTTCCGGCAGCCTTGACCTGCTTCCGCAGCTTGCGGAACTCGGCCGCCGCGACCTCCGACAGGTGCTCGGCGTCCTCTTCCGGCAGCTCGGTCGCCACCTGCTCGAGCCCGTCCAGGAGCTCGAGGTAGCGACTCGACGCCAGCGCGGCCTGCAGCTCGCGCCGAGCAGACTCGCGCTCCTGCTCCAGCCGGCGAAGGAGCGGCTCGAAGGCGTACTGCTCCTCCGGCTCGAGCGTCGCCGCCTGGGCGCGAAGATGGTCGAGGAGGACGTCGTGATCGCGGACGGCGCCCAGCGCTCCGCCGAGCCAGCGCAGCTCGGTCTTCCACGGCTCGTCGCGGAGCACCGCGCGCAGCCGGCGGACCGCGACCCGGTGCTGGTGCAGGTCCTCGGGATCCGCGCCGAACCGCGTCCCGGGGTCCCGCGCGAGGATCTCGCCGAGCTGCTTCGCCACCCAGCCGCGGCGGCCCGGAGCGGGCGGCGCCGGCACCTCGGCGCCGAGCGCGCGGAAGAGCTTCGGCGTCCGGTCGCGCGGCTCGGCGCCCGCGCGCAGTACGGCCTTCGCAACACGGCCGAGCGAAGCGGGATTCCCCTCGACGAGCTCGATCTCGACCTCGTTGAACACCGAGGCGACCTCGCCGTTGCCCATCACCTCGACCCGGTCGAGAACGACCTGCATCTGCGATCCGTCCTCGTCGACGAGCACGCCGGACCTCCGCGTGCGCAGCTCCGCGACCGGCCAGACCCCTCCGAGTCGGAGGTGCGCCGCAAGCAGGTCCTTGAGCTCGCCGGGCAATGCGTCGGACTCGCTCTCCGGCTCGAGCTCGAACCGGCTCGCCGCGCTCGGGAGCTTGAGCTGCCAGACGCCCGTGCCGTTCTCGACGCGCCGCCGCAGGGTGATACCCGCCCGGCGGAGCGAGCCCGACGGCGTGTCGTAGTAGGTCGACGCGAACTCGCGGGTCTCGAGCGGCTGCCCCGGCAGCTCGGGAAGCTCGAACCCGTCCGGCGCGCCGAGCTTCAGCTCGTGCTCGTCGGTGACCTTCACGTTCGGGAACGGCTCTTCTTCGCCCGTTTCGTCGCTCGTGCCATCAGCAGCTCCTGTGCCGAGACCGGCCGCGTGCCCGGAGCGGGTCTCGTGCGATGCCAGACGCCGTCGGCGTCCAGTTCCCAGGATAGATGGGTATCCGCGAGGAGGGCGTCGAAGATGTGCCCGAGCTCGGCGCGGAGGCGGGAGTCCTCGACCGGCGCGAGCACCTCGATCCGCCGGTCGAGGTTCCGCGGCATCAGGTCGGCGCTCCCGATCCAGGTGGTGACGCCGTCGCCCGTCTCGAACGAGAGGAAGCGGCTGTGCTCGAGGAAGCGGCCGAGCACGCTGCGGACGGTGATCCGCTCGCTCAGCCCGGGGACGCCCGGCCGCAGGACGCAGATCCCGCGCGTCACGATGTCGACCGGCACTCCCTGCGCGGACGCCGCGTACAGGGCGTCGACGATCTCCGGGTCGGAGAGCGAGTTCACCTTGATCCGGATGTGTGCCTTCTCGCCTGCCTGCGCCGCCTCGACGACGCGCTCGATCTCGTGCAGGATCCCGTCGCGGAGGAACCAGGGCCCGACGAGCAGCTTGCGGAAGACCGACCGGTTGCGCGCGGCCCGTGACCGCGTTGAAGACGTCGGAGACGTCGGCCGCGATCTCCGGATCGGCCGTGAACAGGCTCGAGGTCCTCGAAGGTCGACGCGTTCGAGGCGTGGTAGTTGCCGGTGCCGATGTGGACGTAGCGGCGCAGGCCGTTCCGCTCGCGCCGGACGAGCAGCGCGAGCTTCGCGTGCACCTTCAGGTCGGCGGCGCCGTAGACGACGTCGACGCCGGCGCGTTCGAGCGCGCGCGACCACTGGATGTTGCGGCGCTCGTCGAAGCGCGCCTTCAGCTCGACGAGGCAGACGGACTGCTTCTCGTCGTCGGCCGCCTGCACGAGCGAGGCGAGGGTCGACGACGGGTTGCCCGTCCGGTAGACGGTCGCCTTGAGGGCGGTCACCTTCGGGTCGCGCGCCGCGGCGGCGAACGCCTCGACCGTCGACTCGAAGCCGTCGTAGGGATGCTGGACGAGGATGTCGCGCCGCCGGATCTGCGTGAAGAGCTCGTTCGGGCTGCGCTTGGCGAAGGGCCGGCGCGTCACCGACCGCCACGGCTTGTACTTCAGCCCGGGGCGTTCGAGGTCGGTGAGCTCGATCAGCGACCCGAGCCCGAGCGGCGCCCGGCGCGTGTAGATCTGGTCGTCGCCGATGCCGAGCTCGCGCTTGAGGAGCGCGACCAGGAGCTTCGGCGCCTCGGCGTCGAGCTCGAGCCGGACGACCTCTCCGAAGCGGCGGAGCCGCAGCTGGCGCTCGACCTCGAGCAGCAGGTCGTCGGCCTCCTGCTCGACCGAGAGGTCCGCGTCGCGCGTGATCCGGAAGGCCGCACAGGCCTCGATCTCGCCCTCGCCGACGACCGCGGGCAGGAAGTGGCGGATCACGTCCTCGAGCGCGACGAAGTAGCCGTGAGCCCAGATCGGCGAAGCGCGGCAGGTCGCTGGGGACGTTCACGCGCACGAAGCGGCGCTCGCGGGTCGCGCCGTCCCGCACCACCACTGCGAGGTTCAGGGCCAGCGACGGGAGGTAGGGAAACGGAGCCGCGACGCCGACGGCGATCGGCGTCAGGAGCGGCTGTATCTCCCGCTGGAAGTGCTTCGCCAGGACGCGCAGCTCGCGCCGCGAAAGGCCGTCGACGGCGACGACCTTGATCCCCTCGTCGGCCAGCGCCGGCCGGAGGTCGTCGAGCCAGAGCGCATCCTGCTCCTCCCGCAGCTCCAGGGCCTTCGTCCGCGCGGCGGCGAGTGTCTTCGCGGGCGAGCGACCGTCGAACGAACGGCGCGTGACGCCGTCCGCGACCAGCCCGCGCAGCCCTGCGATCCGCACGGCGAAGAACTCGTCGAGGTTCGACGAGACGATCGCGCAGAGCTTGACCCGCTCGAGGAGAGGCAGCTCGCGTCTCGGCGGCCGCCTCGAGGACGCGGTGGTCGAAGTCGAGCCACGAGAGGTCCCGGTTCGCGAACCGGCGCGACCTGAGCGACCCGGGCGGCGTGAGCGGCCCGGGTGCGGTACCGGCGTGCCGGGCGCGTGAGGCCGGGAGGGCTACAGGCCCTCCCTCACGGTGACGCGCCCGTCCTTCGCGGCCTTTGCCAGCGCCTTGTAGTCCTGCTCGTTGAGGTCTGCGTACGCCTCGGCGAACTCGGTCACCGCGCGATCGAACACGTCGCCCTTGCCGAGGTACGTCGCGATCGCGATCCGGTCTCCCGAGCGCGCGTGGGCCCGCGCGAGCGTCCAGCCGCAGATCTCGGCGTACTGGACGAATGGCCCCGGCCTGATCGTCTCCAGGTCGGCGGAGGTCTTCCAGTCCCAGAGCTGGCGGATGAAGAAGTCGCGGATCTCGCCGTCGAGCCCTTTCACGCGGTGCCAGCCGAGGAAGATGTCGCTCTGCGCCTGCATCACCCGCTGCCCCTCGACGACGCGCTGGCCCTTGTTCGTGTAGTGACTGCGGCCCGAGATGCGGCTCGAGGACGGAGCGGCTGCGCCTCCTTGACCTGGAGGAAGAGCGGATCCTCGTTGTCGCGTCCCAGCAGCAGGACGATCCAGGCGCGCGTGCCGACGCTACCGACGCCGACGACCTTCCGGGCCATGTCGACGACGCGGAACTGCTCCAGCAGCGACCGCCTGTCGCCCTGGAGGGTGCGCCGATAGAAGCGGATGATCGCCCGCAGTGCGTCCTGGAGCGCCGCACGGTCACCTCCGGTGTCGATCAGCTCGTCGATGGGGACGATCAGCGGCGGGTCGGAGACGATCCGCGGCTCGCCGTCGACCTCGTGCGTCAGCTTCTCGAACGCCTTCATGCTGTCCTTCGTGTGCGCCTTCTCGACCGCTCGCTCGACGGGCCTTCACGGTCTTCTTGTCGCTCGCCCCCCGCCTGCAGGCGCGCCGTGACCCCCTCGACGTCGAGTTGCGAGTACCAGACGGCGAGGTTCGTCATCTGCGCGAACGCGCGGATCGACTCGCGATACGAGCGGACGGCCGCGCGCACGGCCGCGCGCCGTTCCTCGCTCTTGAAGCCGCGGTCGCGGCCCGCGATCTCGAAGCTCGCGGCGAGCCGCTTCACGTCCCACTCGAACGGGCCGCGGAGCGTCTCGTCGAAGTCGTTCAGGTCGAACACGAGCCTCCGTGACGGCGAGGCGAAGCCGCCGAAGTTCGACAGGTGCGCGTCGCCGCAGAGCTGCGCCGAAAGCCCCGAGCGGGGAGTCGCAGCGAGATCCTGGGCCATGATGGCGGCGCCGCCGCGGTAGAACGCGAACGGGGAGACGAGCATCCGCCCGTAGCGAATGGGGACGAGCTCGGGCACGCGCGTGGTCGCCTGCTGCTCGAGAACGGCGATCGGGTCGCGGTTTGCAGGGGCATCGAAGTCGGTGTGAGCCGCGCGCGGTACCTCCGCGCGCGCAGCCTTGCCCCGGGCCTCGCGCTCCGACGCGGTCAGGTGCACGGCCTTCGGCGGGGCCTTCGCCCCGACGCTGGCGGGCTGTTCGGCCAGCACTTTCGCCAGCTCCGGCTTCTCGTCGTCGCGCGTCCGCTCCGCGTCGGCGGATGCCTGGGGGTGCGTGTCGTCCTGCCGGCGTCGCCGGAGCCGGTGTCGCTCTCGGCGGCGTCGGTGATCTCGGTGGTGCTGCTGGTGCGGTATGGTGGGTGTCGGTGCCGGTGTCGCTGTCGGTGGTCATGCGCGCTCCTTCCTCACGGGCGTCCGTCAACGACGATAGCGCGTGCGCATCGTCCGAATCGGATGACCCCGCGGCGCGGGGAGGCTTCATGCTATCGGGGTGATGCCGTCGACTCGGGCGGCTGATCGAATCGTTGCGACGTGCGAACCGCGCACGGGCTGCCCATCACAGGCGGCACGAGGGGAGAAATGCAAGGGCGGATCACCATCCTGGTCGGATACGACGCCAAGCCGCCGGCCGACCGCGCGCTCGATCGGGCGATCAAGGAGGCGCTGGACCGCGACGGGCAGCTGGTCGTCGCCGCGGTCGCCGAGATGCCCTTGAGCCCCGAGGGACCCCGATTCTTCGGCACGCTCGACGACAGCCGTCCGACCCCGATGCCCGTGACGCCGCCACCGGAGCTGGAGCAGATCCTGGAGACGGCGCGGGAGCGCATCGAGGCGGCAGGGGCCTCCGCCGACTACGTCTGGAGCGCCGGCGACCCGGTCACGGAGCTCGTCGCCGTCGCGCGGGAGCGGCAGGCGTCGATCGTCGTGCTCGGATCGAGGCCCCACAGGGCGCTCGGAGGCCTGTTCGGCGCCGATGTGGTGAAAGGCGTCGAGCGCGAGCTCGAGGCGACGACGACCGTGATCGTCGAATAGCGCCGCGGCCGGGCCACAAAAGGCCACATCACCCGGATCGGACGATGCAGAGCCGACCCGGGGCGCGAAATGCTCGTCCCGGCGGCTGTGCGCCTCAGGCAGCGGCCATCCACAATCCGACCGGGAGGGCTCCGTGCTCGCGAGCCGACTATCCGTTCCTCGACATCATGTGGACGATGTTCATCTTCTTCGCCTGGGTGATCTGGATCTGGCTGCTGATCATGGTCCTGGCGGACAACTTCCGCCGGCACGACCACTCGGGCTTTGCAAAGGCGGGCTGGACGCTCTTTGTGATCTTCCTGCCGCTGATCGGCGTGCTCGTCTACATGATCGCGCGCCCGCCCGAAGATCGGGCGTTGATGACCTGATCGCGTCGTCCTGCAGGCGTCCGCGGCCGTGAGCTCCCGTCCTGATCGGCCGCGGCGCCTCGGCTCGCGCGTCGCCAGGCTGCGTGCGAGCCACAGCTACCGGGTCGTCCTGGTGTCGATCCTCGTCCTGCTCGTCTTCGGCTTCTCCGCGCCGGACGAGGACTGGGCCCAGGCGGTGGAGGTCGTGCTCGCGTGCGCGGCGCTGCTGCTCGCGCTCTGGACGACCGGCGTCGGCGGCGATCGCCGCGTCCCGCTGATCGCGCTCTCGGTCTCGGCGGTCGCCCTCGTGGTGCTCTTTACCGGCGGCGGCCAGACGAGGCCGGGGGTCGTCGCGCTGATCACCGCCGGGCTCGTCGTGACGACGGCCGCGGCGATCGCCATGGGGGTCTTCGATCAGGGGGAGGTGAACGAGCAGTCGGTGACGGGCGCCGTCTGCGTGTATTTGCTGATCGGCGTCGTCTTCGCGTCCGTCTACGGCGCGCTTGCGTATCTGGGCTCGGGGTTCTTCTTCGCCCAGGGAACGGACGGCAGCTCCTCGCTGCGCCTCTACTTCAGCTACGTGACGCTCGCGACGCTCGGCTACGGCGACTACACGCCGAGCGGGGACCTCGGACACACGTTCGCCGTCTTCGAGGCCCTGCTCGGGCAGCTCTACCTCGTCACCATCGTCGCCGTGCTCGTCGCGAAGCTCGGCCAGCGGCAGCTGGGGGCGCGATGAGGCTCGAGCCGTTTCATCCTCTGAGGGCGATGCGGCGGAGATCGGAAGGGCGAATAGAATCGACCCATGTCGCTGCGTCGCCACGTTCGCGGCCCGGTGTCGCTTGCCGCGTCGCTTGCCGCGCTCGCGCTGCTCGCGGCGCTCGTCGCGGGCTGCGGCGGCTCCGGCGGCGGCAGCAGTAGCGCGGCGGCCACGACACAGGCGGAGAACACGCGCCTGAGCGCGGCGGCCTGGGCCGACTACGAGGCGCTCCGCGCCGAGCTGAAGGCCGTCAACGACAAGGCGATCAAGACCTTCGCCGACGTGCCGCCGCTGGCCGCGCCGACGGGCAAGGTCGACCCGGAGAAGGTCAAGAGCTGTCTCGGCGATACGACGGACAAGGTCGTGGAGACCGGCAAGAAGGCCACAGCCCGTCCTGGAGCAGACGACGGCCGAGGCGCAGGGGGCGTGCGCAACAGCATCGACGAACCTCCAGGGCGCGCTCCGCCTCTACATGGCGTCGGTGCAGAGGCTCGGCACTGCCGTCAATGGGGGGAACCTCCCGGGCGGGACCACGCAGATCGACGACAGCCAGGAAGCGCTCAAGAACGCCAGGGCGGCCACGGCGGCCTTCGAGCAGGCCTGTAAGCCCGCGTGAGCGCCGCAGTCCAGGCAGTCACTCCCTTCCACGACCGCTCGCGCACGCGGCGGCTGCTCAAGGTCGTGGCCTGGCTCCTCGGGATCGCCCTCGTCGTCGTCATCCTGAAGCTCCTCGGCGTCGACGTCTCCGGCTGGCTCAGCGAGCTCTGGGACACGATGAAAGAGGTCTCGGTCGGCCGGATCATCGTCGGCCTCGCGCTTCCAGACGGCCCAGACCGTGCTCACCGCGCTGGCCTGGTACTACATCCTCTGCGCCGCCTACCCGAAGTCGGAGATCCGTTTCCGCTGGATCCTCGCGGCGTACGCGGCCGGCGTCGCCCTGAACGGCTTCCTGCCGGCCAACATCGGCACCTTCACCTCGCTCCTGATGTACACGGCGCTGATCGCCGGCGCGACGTTCGCCGGTGTGCTCGGCGGCATGGTCGTGCAGAAGATCTTCTTCACGGTCGTGGGGACGGCCGTCTACCTCTATCTCTTCCTGTCCGTCCCGGGGTCCTTCTCGCTGCAGCTCGGCTGGTTCGACGACCACCGGGTGCTGGCCGTCGTGCTGATCCTCGGCGGCGCCTTCCTGATCGTGCTGCTCTGCCGCGTGTTCTGGAGCAAGCTGAAGGGGCTCTGGGCGCAGGCCAAGCAGGGCGGCGCGATCCTCGCGCGCCCGCGCGACTACTTCCTCAAGGTCGCGCTGCCGTCCTTCGGGGCCTGGATCTCGAAGCTCTGCGTCACCGCGGTGTTCCTCGGCGCCTACGGGATCCCGGTCACCTTCCACACCGTCATGTCCGTGATCGGGGGCAACTCGCTCGCGAACACCGTCTCGGCGACGCCCGGCGGTGTCGGCGTCAACCAGGCCGTGAACGTGGCGTCGCTGAACAGCGTCACCGACTCCGCGACCGCGGCGGCGTACTCGATCGGGCAGCAGGTGATCGTGACCGCGTGGAACGTCCTCTTCGGCACCCTGCTGGTCGTCTGGGCGTTCGGCTGGTCGGGCGGCAGGGTGCTCGTCGAGGGGTCGTACGCCGACGCCAAGACCAAGGTCGCTGAGCAGAAGGCGCAGCGGGCGGAGAAGAAGGCGCAGAAGAAGCAGGAGAAGCAGGACGAGAAGGAGGCCGCGCAGTGACCGTTGGCCCGGAGACAGTCCGGATCCGGCCGCTCCACCTGCTCCTCGAGCTGGCTCGTCTCGGCGGCGGCGCTGTTCTTCGCGGCCTGGATCGTGCCCGGTGTCTCGATCGACGAGCGGGGCGGGGCGCTCCTCGCCGCGGGCTTGATCGCGGTCCTCAACGCGCTGCTGCCGCCGGTCATCGCGGCGCTGCGCCTTCCCGTACACCCTGCCGCTCGGCTTCCTGCTCGTCCTCCTGCTCGACGCGCTCGATGTTCGAGCTCGTCTCGCGGATTCCGGACACGATCACGGTCGACACCTTCGGCTGGGCGCTGCTCGCGCGCTCTGGTGGCGTCGGCCGCCTCCGTCGTCTTCGACATCGTCCTCGGCACGAACGACGACGACACGTACACCTGCGCGTGATCCGCCGCATCGCGCGGCGCTCGGGCGAGCGGGTCGAGACCGACGTCCCCGGGATCGTCTTCCTCGAGATCGACGGGCTCGGGTTGCCGGTCCTGCGCCGGGCGATGCGCGACGGCAGCGCGCCGGAGCTCGCGCGCTGGCTCGCGGAGGGCTCGTACGCGCTGACCGAGTGGGAGACCGACCTCTCGTCGCAGACCGGTGCGAGCCAGGCGGGAATCCTGCTCGGCTCGAACGACGGACATCCCGGCGTTCCGCTGGGTCGAGAAGGAGACGGGCACGCTGATGACGTGCTCGAAGCCGCCGGACTGCGCGGAGATCGAGCAGCGCCACGCGACCGGGGTCGGGCTGCTCCGCGACGGCGGTGCGAGCCGCGGCAACCTGCTCTCCGGCGAGGCCGACCACGTGATCCTGACCGTGAGCCGCATCGACGAGGAGAAGACGCGCGAACCCCGGCTACCGCGCATTCCTCGCGAACGGCTTCAACGTCACGCGGGTGCTCGTGCTCTTCGCCTGGGAGGTGATCCTCGAGCTGTCGGCGTCCTCGACGGCGCGCCGCCGCGACGTCAGGCCGCGCGGCCACCGGGGCGGCATCTATCCGTTCATGCGCGGCGCGCATGTGCGTCTTCGTCCGCGACCTGATCGTCTACGGCGTCCTCACCGACATGATGAAGGGCCGCCCCGCGATCTACGCGACCTTCTCGAGCTACGACGAGGTCGCGCACCACTCCGGGCTCGAGCGGCCGGACACGCTCGAGGCGCTGCGGAAGCTCGACCAGCAGTTCGGCCGCATCGACCGCGCGCGGCGCTACGCGCCGCGGCCCGTACGAGATCGTCGTGCTCTCCGACCACGGGCAGACGCAGGGCGCGACCTTCAAGCAGCGGAACGGCTACGGCCTCGACGAGCTGGTCGAGCGCTCGCTCTCGAGCGGCTCCGCGACCGTCGCTCGCAGCGGGCGACGAGGGCAACTCGATGGTCGGGCACGCCGTCGGCGAGGCGACCGGCCGCACGCCGGACGAGCGAGCCGAGGGACACGGTGGCCGCCGAGGGCGCGATCGTCCTCGGCTCGGGCAATCTCGGCCTCGTCTACCTGATGGAGGAGCAGCGCCGCCTCACGCTCGAGGAGATCGAGGAGCGCCATCCGGCGCTGATCCCCGCCCTTCGCGAGCACCCCCACGTCGGCTTCCTGCTCGTCCGCTCGGCCGAGCACGGCCCCGTCGCGCTCGGAGCGCGCGGAGCCAACTACCTCGCGGAGGGCCGGGTCGAGGGCGAGGACCCGCTGGCGCCGTTCTCGCCCAACGCGGCGCACCACCTGCGCCGGACGGACTGCTTCCCGCACGTCGCCGACATCATGGTCAACAGCTTCTACGACGAGGTGCTCGACGAGGGGTGCGCGTTCGAGGAGCTGATCTCGTTCCACGGCGGAATGGGCGGAACGCAGACGCGCCCGTTCATCCTGCACCCGACCTCGCTGCCGGTGCCCGGGGAACGGATCGTCGGCGCGGCAGCGGTGCACGACGTCCTGCTCGGCTGGCGCGAAAGCCTGCAGAAGACGGGCGGGGCCGCCGCGGCCTCTGCCGTCGCGGTCACCGCAGGCGGCGACTAGCCCGGCGCGATGGCCGCCCCCGAGCAGCCTGCCCCGGAGCAGCCAACCCCCGAGCAGCCTCCTGCAGCGCGGCGGCGGACGCTCGCGCTGGAAGCTCGGCCTGGGTGGCGTGGGCATTGCCTTCGTCCTCGTCACCTTCCTGTTCTTCCTGCCGAAGATCGCGGACTACCGCGACGTCTGGGACGTGGTCAAGGGGCTCTCCTGGGAGTGGGTCCTCGCCCTGATCGCCGTCGCGGCGCTCAACATCGTGAGCTTCGCGCCGCCCTGGCAGGTGGCCCTGCCCGGCCTCGGGTTCGTCCAGGCACTGGAGGTCACGCAGTCGGCGACGGCGCTCTCGATCGTCGTCCCGGGTGGCCCGGCGGCCGGTGCGGCAAGTGCGTTCGGGATGCTGCGCAGCTGGGGGTTCAAGGCGCGGGACGTGACCCGCGCGGTGACGCTGACGAGCCTCTGGAACCAGTTCCTCAACCTGTCGTTCCCGATCATCGCGGTGTTTCTGCTCGCCGTCCACGGCGACGACACGAGGTTGCTGGCCCTGCCGGCGTTCATCGGCGCGGCGGTGCTCGGCGTCGTGGTGACCGCGTTCGTGGTCGCGCTGGTCAGCGACCGCCTGGCCCGCGACGTCGGCGACCTGGCTGCGCGGGTCGCCGACTGGTCCCTCGCAAAGGTGCACCGCGGTCCGGTCGCCTGGGACGGCGGCAGCTTCGAGCGGTTCCGCGACGGTGCGGGCGACCTGGTTGGCCGCCGCTGGCACCTGCTCACCGTCACGTCGCTCTTCGGCAGCCTGACCGTCTTCCTCGTCCTGCTGGTTTGCCTGCGGGCGCTCGACGTGCCGCCGTCGCAGGTCAGCGCCGTCGAGGCCTTCGCCGCGTGGTCTCTCGTCCGGATCATCGCGTCGATTCCGATCACTCCGGGCGGGATCGGGGTCGTCGAGCTCGGCCTGACGAGCGCGCTCGTCGGCTTCGGCGGCAACAACGCGGGCGTCGTCGCAGCCGTGCTCGTTTACCGGTTTCTGACCATGGTGCCGACGCTCGTCCTGGGCACGATCGCGGCCGGGACGTTCCGCCGCCACCGCCCGAAGCCCGCGCAGGAGGGTGCGGCACAGCAGCTCCCGTGAGCGCGGCCTCGGATCAGGCCCGCGGGTAAGTGCGACGATCGCGACAGCGGTCCCGCACTGCATCGTCCGGAGAGGATGAAACGCGCGCCGTTGCGGTGACCGGCTCATCCATTTCGGACGATGTGGGACGGGCCGGAACGCGCTCTGCTAGCACGCGTGAGGGTGCTGCGACCCGCCAGCTCGGCCGTGCGTCGTCGGAGGGGCCGACGGCCAAGCGCCCGGCCGGGAAACGCTCTGCAGCCGTCCGTCGCCTCAGGACGGACGGCTGCGGAGCACCTCGTGCCGGCGCGGGGGTGACGGCGTGAGGCGAACGGCGCCGCTGCAGGGGGGCAGACCACCGATTCATCCGTTCCGGACGATGCCGCGGAGGTCTCGGGCCGCGGAGGATAGATGCGGCGCCTCGGCGGCGCGCCATCCGACGAAAGGGATCGACATGGAGCTCGGAGGGAAGTTCTGGCTGGGTCTCATCGGCGTGTGCATCCTCGGCGGTATCGGGGTGTTGCTCGTCTTCCTGATCCTCGGCGCGGCCTGGGAGGCGTGGGGTGCGCTCGGAGCGCTCCTGTTCGTCTTCGTCGTCTTCGGCTTCGTCGCCTGGCTGATCGACCGGCGAAGCGTCAAGAGCTACGAAGACGATCTGACGCCGTAGGTTCGCGCGCTGAGGCGCCGAGGTGGAGGGGCCCGGCCGACGATTGACCTAACTAGCGCACTCCCGGCTGGGGGCCTGCACGCGGCGCGTCGAGGCGACCACGCTGCTGGTGCAAGCCCCCCAGAAGCACGCCAGTTCGGAATCGATCATCTAGCCGGCGGCCTCGCCGCGCGGAACGATGCGCGGCAGATCGAGGTGCTCCAGCGCCTGGTTGACGTCGTAGCCGAGCGCCAGGCCGAGGTTGGGCGCCGCCGCCACGACACGTCCCGTCCCCACCGCCGGGAGCACGGCGATCAGCGTGCCCACGATCTCGTCGACCGTGGCGCCGTGCCGGACGGCCGTCTCGACGGTCCACATGTACGAGGCGCGGAGCTGCGCCGATGGCGATCAGGGCGCCGATCCGGACGAGCGCGTGCGTCTTCGGGTCGAGATCCGACGCGGCGACGTTCTCACGCTCGTGGCCGAGGATCGACTCCACGTACGCATCGTCGCGAATCGCGAGCTTGCGGAGGATCACCTCGTAGTTCGGCACAAGGAACCTGTGCCCATTCCAGCGGTTCCGTCGCTTCGGAGCATCATCCCGTGCGGATGAAATCGGACGACGGCAGCTGAGAGATACTCGGCGAGACGTCCATGCTGCTCGTGCTCGCATTCGTCCTGCTGCTCGTCCTCCCCTCGCCGTGGGACCTCGTCGGGTTCACGGTCTGCCTCGTTCTGTTCATCGGCGAGCTGCTGTTCTGGAATCGGACGGTCAGGCGGCGCAGGGTCCGCGCGGGCTCGGAGACGCTGATCGGCATGCGGGGCGTGGTGCTCTCGCCGTGCCGTCCCTCGGGGCAGGTGCGGGTCGCGGGCGAAATCTGGGCGGCACGGTGTGCTGCAGGGGCAGATTCCGGCGACGCGGTCACCGTCGTCGGCCGTGACCAGCTGACGCTTGTGGTCGAGGCGCTCGAGCCCGGCGCGGGATGAGCGTTTCATCCCTTCAGGACGATGTGGCCCGACCGGTGAGGTGATGACATTCGCCACATCGTCGATCTGAGCCCACAACTCGCGCTCGTCCTCGCGGTCACCACCGGTCTGGGCGTCGCCATGAGCCGCCTCGGGCTGATGTCCGGGAGGCTCCAGCTGCGTCACGCGGGGCGGCGTTGCCCGTCGTGCGGGCGGCTGATCGAGCACACTGTCTGCAGTCGTTGCACGAACGCGTGAACCGGCTTCGCATCCTTCCGCTTGTCGCTGCCGCGCTCGCCGCGGGGGCTCTCATCGTGTTGGCGGGCTGCGGCGGCTCCGACTCGAGCGGGAGCTCCGCCGAGAGCTGGGCGAACGACCTCTGCTCCTCGGTGACGACGTGGACCGACTCGGTCAAGGCGGCGGGCGACGCGCTGAAGCAGAACCCGACGAAGGCGGGGGTGGAGGACGCCCTCGACTCGGTCAAGAGCGCCAGCAGCACCCTCGAGGACGACCTGAAGGGTCTCGGCAAGCCGGATCTGGAGGCCGGAGATCAGATGAAGACGACCGTCGACGGGCTCTCCAGCGACCTCTCGACCGGCGTCGACCAGATCGAGAGCGAGACGAAGGACGTCTCGGGGGTCAGCGGCGTCATGACTGCGATCTCGAGCGTGAGCGGCACGCTGGCGACGATGCAGCAGCAGGTCTCGGCGGCCTTTACCGAGCTGAAGGGAGCCGACGCCCAGGGTGAGCTGAAGCAGGCGTTCTCGGATGCATCCTCCTGCGCCCCGTACCGGAGCAGCTGACGCTCAGGAGGTGACGTTCAGGCAGTGACGGGGACGCGGCCGCGAACGGTGGCGCCCGCCCCCGACCACGAGACGATGTCGAGCGTCCCGCCGACGGACGCGATGCGCTCCGTCATGCTCGCGAGCCCGCTGCCGTCGCGCACGGCGGCGACGTCGAAGCCCGACGCCGTTGTCGCGGACCTCGAAGCGCACCTCGTCGGAGCTCTCCCAGACGGCGACGACGATCTCCGCGTCGGGACCGGCGTGCTTCGACGCGTTCTGGAGCGCCTCCAGCGCGGCGAAGTACACCGCCGCCTCGATCTCCTGGGGGTAGCGCGTCGAGCCGACCCGCCGCAGGTGGGCGTTCGGGCTCTTGCGCACCGCCTGCGCGAGCGCGGGGCCGATCCCGGCGTCGCGGAGAAGCGGCGGATACATGTCGTGTGCGATCGTCCGCACCTCGTCGAGCGCCTCGTCGAGCTCCCGGCCGAGCACCTCGAGCGCCGCGGCGGCCTCACCCGGATGCCGGGTCGGTCCGGTCCTGGGCCAGGCTGAGGTGGATGCGCAGCGCGATCAGCTGCTGCTGCGCGCTGTCGTGGAGGTCACGGGCGAGCTTGCGCCGCTCGTCGTCGCCGGCGGTCGCGAGCCTGGCGCGCGCGTCCTGGAGGTCGGCGACCGTCCGACGGAGGTCGGCGTCGAGCCGAACTCCGTCGAGCGTCAGCAGCACGGCGGTCGCCGCGGCGTCGAGCAGTTCCGGATCGTTGTCGAGCGCGCCGTCGTACCGCATCGCCGCGAGCGGACGTCCCTCGCCCTGGATGACGTGCCAGGAGCGCCCCGGCGCGGCGTGCAGCGTCGTCTCCTCCCCGGTCACGTCGCGCCATTCGGCCTCCGACGCCTGCCAGAGCGCGAGCTCGAGCGACGGGTCGCCGAGCGCGTCTCCGACGACGCGCTCGAGCTCGCGGCCCTGCGGCCGGAAGCGCAGTCGCTGCATCATTCTCGTCAGCGACGCGCCCGCGAACAGCTGTGCGATCAGGAGCGACAGCACGAAGGCGAGCGGCAGCGCCACTCGGGCTGCTGTCAGGACCCAGCCGACGGTGTCCCACGCCTGCTCGTCCGTGACGACGAGGTACCGCATGGCGCCGTAGAGCCCGAACGGGACGATCCAGATCGCGCCCGTCACGAAGACCGGCGCGAGCAGTCGCCGGCGCGGCCGGCTTGCGGCGGCCATGCGAACGACGAAGACCCCGAGGACGGCCAGCGCCGCCGCTACGCGGAGGATCTCCTCTGCGGTGTTGAAGTGCCCGGCGAGGTCGGGTCGGTTGGCGATCATCAGCGCGTTGGTCGGGCAGGCTGCGGTGCAGCGCGCGAGGGGGGTTCCGCCGCTGATGTGCTCGGAGAGGAAGAACCACGGGATGAAGCCGACCGCGATCGCCGCGGCGAAGATCGCGAGGGCCGCGAGCCCGACCCGGTTCGGACGAGCCGACGGAAATGCGAGCAGGACGAAGAACGCCAGCAGAGCGGCCGGAGCGTCGGCAAGCACCCCGAGTGAGAAGAGGAGCGAGGACGACGTGCCCTGCAGCCCGTCGATCGCCAAGAGGCCGGCGAGCAGGAGCAGCAGCAGGCCGACGCCGCTCGCGGGACGGCGCCGAAGCCAGAGGAGACCGGCGGCCGCGAACGCGACGACGCTCCAACCGGTTAGGAGCGCGAACCACTCCGGCCGAAGCAGCACGTCCGAGTCCACGATCATCCCGGCGAGGACGGCTGCGAGCAGGCAGGCGGCTCCGGCGATCGGCCAGACGTGAGCCCACCGCGGCGCAGCATCGTGGGAGAGCCCCTCGGACCGGGGGTGAGCCACAGGCGCGAGTGCGCTCATCGGCCAACAATACTAGGCTCCGATTGGAGCGCTCGCCGTTACCCCGTGGCCGATTCGTTCGGTCCGGATGATGGCGCGGAGGCGCGTCTTGCGATAGAGATACTTGCGATGGCAAACGGCCCCGACACCGCCGACGGACGAAATACCCAGTCGCAGAGCCAGCCGCCAGGCGGCGCGCGTGCCGATCGGCACCGCATGCCGCCCGGCGCCGCCGGAGGGGAACGTTGACGTCGACTGCGCTCCGGGTCGTCGTCGCCGAGGACAATTACCTCGTCCGCGAGGGGATCCGGCTCGTCCTCGACAAGGACGAGGACGTCGACGTGGTCGAGTACTGCGCGGACGGCACGGCACTCGTCAACGCGATCGAGCGCCACGATCCCGATGTCGTCGTCACGGACGTCCGGATGCCGCCCACGCACACGAACGAGGGCATCCGGGTCGCCGTCGACCTGCGGGATCGGCGGCCGGAGACGGGAGTCGTGGTGATCAGCCAGTACGCGGAGCCCGAGTACCTGCTCGAGCTCTTCGAGCACGGCTCCGATCGGCGCGCCTATCTGCTGAAGGAGCACGTGGGCAACGCCGAGCAGCTCGTCGGCGCGATCCGGGCCGTCGCCGAGGGCGGTTCCGTCGTCGATCCGCACGTCGTCGAGGTGCTGGTCGAGGCGCGGATGCACGTGCGGAACTCGCCGCTCCTCGAGCTGACGCCCCGCGAGCGCGACGTGCTCGCCGGGCTGGCCGAGGGAAAGTCGAACGCGGCGATCGCGAACTCGCTCTTCCTGACGAAGCGGGCCGTCGAGAAGAACATCAACGCGATCTTCACGAAGCTGGGCATGCCCGACGACCGGGACGTCAGCCGCCGCGTGGTCGCGGCTCTGATGTTCCTGTCCGAGTGACGCTGGCGGGCCGGCGGCGCGCGTCGCTACGTCTTTCCGCCCTCGTCCAGCTCGGTCTTTCCGCCCTCGTCCAGCTCGGCGACGCTCGAGGCCGACCTCGACGAGGTCCTTCGGGTCGACCCAGTCGTTCGTCAGCTCGATCCCTCCCGCGCGCTCGATCGCTCCGCGGAGCGGTAGCGCCCAGCGGTGCTCGATCAGCACGAGGGCGGCGGACATGCCCGTTCGCGAGGGTCTGCTCGAGCAGGAACGCATCCTGCTCGTCGAAGATGTGCCCGTCGGCCATCTCGGCCGCGCCCTGCATCGCCCCCCGCTGCGCGCCGGTCAGCCCGCCGGCCCCGTAGCCGACGAGCCCGCCGAGGTAGGCGCCGAACGAGGTCGCCTCCTCCCAGTCGAGGTCGCTCGCCGTCAGGACGGCGATGTCCCCCATGGAGTCCTTCCGCACGACGAGCATGTCGATGATGCGGATGATGTCCAGCCGCTTCAGGCGCTCCAGCTCCGGCAGGATCTCGCCCTTGAAGCTGTTGCCGACGAACCCGATCGACCACATCTGAACGGGACCGAGCGGGATGGGATCTGTGCCTGGAACCGACTCCGGCATGAGGCAAGGCTCCCGCTTCCCGCGCCCCCGGGCAATCGGGCACCCATCCCTATTCGGGGGGTGTGCACCACCAGATCGGTGGGTGCCCGCACGCGCCCTGTGGTGGCGGCACGTCTGCGATCACGTGCGCACACTGTGATGTTGCACGGCGTTCCGTTCTAGCCTCGACGTTGCCTTGCCGGAAACCCTGAGCATCGATTCAGTCCAGGTCGAAGCGTTCGATCCGAAGCTGACGGTTCCCGCGGTCCGCCGCGGTGCCGTCGTTCGCACACCGCTCGTGAACCGGCTGCGCGCCGCGGCGGGCACGCCCGTCGTCGTGCTCGTGGCCCCGGCGGGCTACGGCAAGACGACGCTGCTCTCGCAGTGGTCGATGCGGGACAAGCGTCCGTTTGCGTGGCTCGCACTCGATGAGGGCGACAACGACCCGGACACCTTGACGGCGAGCCTCGCCGGGGCCCTCGACCTGCCGCGCGGCGGGCGCGGCGGCGCGCTGCCGGGAGCGCTCTCCGCCCTCGGTCCGATCGTGCTCGTCCTGGACGACATCCACCTGCTCCGCGCGCGAGCCTGCGTCGAGGCGGTGACGACCCTCGTCCCCTACCTGCCCTCCGGATCGACGCTCGTGCTCTCGGGGCGCAGCGCGGCGCGGCTGCGCCTCGCCCGGCTGCGCGCGGAGGGCGCGCTCTTCGAGCTCGGCCGGGACGATTTCGCCATGTCGGACCGCGAGGCAGCCGTCGTCGTCCGCGACGCAGGTGTGGACATCGACGCAGGCGCCGTCGCCGAGCTGAATCACAGGACCGAGGGCTGGGCGGCCGGGCTCTACCTGGCGGCCCTCTCGCTCCGCGACGGCTCGGGCGCCGAGCCGGGAGGCTTCCACGGCGACGACCGGTTCGTCACCGACTACATCCGCTCCGAGTACCTGGCCGACGTCGACCCGCAGGACGTCTCGTTCCTGACGCGCACCTCGATCCTGGTCGAGCTGACCGGCCCGCTGTGCGATGCGGTCCTCGAGCGCCACGACTCGGCGCGGCGGCTCGAGGCGTTCGAGGGGTCAAGCCAGCTCGTCGTCCCGCTCGACCACCATCGCGAGCGATATCGCTACAACCGCCTCTTTCGCGAGGTCTTCAGGTCGGAGCTGGAGCTGCGCGAGCCGACCCTCGTCCCCGAGCTCCACCGCCGTGCCGCCGACTGGCTCGAGGAGCACGGCCGCCTGGAATGCGCTCTCGACCATGTGAACGAGCTCGGCGACACGGATCGCGCCGCACGCCTGACCGAGACGCTGGCAATGCCGGCGTACTTCGCCGGCCGGATCGACACCGTCGAGCGATGGCTCGGCCGCTTCGATCTGCCCTGGCTCACGCGGCGTCCCGCGGTCGCCATCCTGGGCGCCTGGATCCACGCCGTCCGCGGTCGGGCCGCAGACGCCGAGTGCTGGCTCGACGCGGCGCGCAAGGCCCCGGCCCGCTCGCCGCTTCCCGATGGGACGTTGTCGACGAAGCCGTGGATCGCGCTCCTCGACGCGGCGATGTGCCCCGACGGAGTCGACCGGATGGGCCGCGACGCGGACGTCGCCGCCCGAGGGCTCGCGCCCGGCAGCCCGCTCTCCGCCGCGGCGCTCCTCCTGCAGGGGATCGCGCAATCCCTGGCGGGAAAGCCCGGAGCGGACGACGTCCTCGCCGATGCCGTCGCCACGGCCCGGGCCGTGGGGGCGACCAACAGCGAGGGCCTGGCGCTCGTCCAGCGTGCGCTGCTCGCAGAAGCGGCCGGGGACGAGAATCTGGCCGAATCGCTGGCCTACGAGGCGCGCGCACTCGTCGTCGAGCACGGCCTGGCCGGTTATTCGACCAGCGCCGGCGCGTTCGCCGCCTCGGCCCGGATCGCGCTCCGCCGCGGCGACTGGGAGCATGCGCGCGCCGACCTCGCTGGCAGCGGAGAAGCTCGTCCCGCAGCTCACGCAGGCGCTGCCCTGGCACTCGGTGCAGACGCTGGTGGAGCTCGCACGCACGCGCCTCGCGATCCTGGACGACGAGGGCGCCCGCCACCTGCTCGCACAGGCGTCCGCGATCCTGCGCCGGCGGCCGGAGCTCGGCAGCCTCACGGCGGAGGTGAGAGACCTCCGCCGGCAGCTCGCCACCGCCGCAGCCGCGAGCCGGAAGCACAAGCATTCGAGCCTGACGGCGGCGGAGCTGCGCCTGTTGCCGCTGCTTGCGACCCATCTCTCGTTCCGCGAGATCGGCGAGCGGCTGTACGTGTCGCGCAACACGGTCAAGACCCAGGCGATCTCCGTCTACCGGAAGTTCGGCGTCTCGAGCCGGAGCGAGGCGATCGTCCGGGCCGCGGAGCTCGGCCTCGTCGATGCCTCGCCGAGCCCGTCGGCCGCCTGACCCATCGAGCCGCGGACCGGCAGTCGGGGCGATGTGAACATCCCGTTTCCCGCATGGAAAACCTGCTGCAAACCCGCTAACGTCGAGGCACTCCAAGAGGGGGGAGTACATGAAGCAGGCCCACCCAGAGCTCGAGGTGGCTGCGGCGACATCGGCTGACGCCGGATCTCTCGTCGAGCTGAAGACGACGGATGGACCCGCTCGGGAGCGGCACACGGTCGACCCACGCCTCGTCCGCAAGCTGGCGCCGCCCCGCGTGCCGCCCTCGGTCGTGCCGCGAGCGAGGCTGCTGGACCGCCTCGAGGAGGCCGTGCGGAGCGCCTCCGCCACGCTTGTGTCGGCCCCGCCGGGGTTCGGCAAGACCGTGCTGCTGAGCATGTGGGCCGCCGAGACGGACGTCGCCGTCGCCTGGGTCAACCTCGACGAGGACGACGACGAGAGCGGCCGCTTCCTGGATGCCGTCAACGCGGCGCTCGCGACCGTCGCCGCCGGCAGCTCGCCGCAGGTCGCGGGCGGCTCCCTGGAGATCGCGCTCGCGTCGGCCGTGGCCGCGAAGGAGCGCGTGGCGCTCGTGCTGGACGACCTCCACGAGCTCGCCGGCTGGGAGACGCTCGCGGCGCTCGAGCGCCTCTGCCGGTACGCGCCGCCGCAGCTCCACATCGTCTTCGTGACCCGCACCGACCCGCCGCTGCCGTTGCACCGGATGCGTGTCGCCGGCGAGCTGGCCGAGATCCGGGCCGCCGACCTCGCCTTCACGCCGGACGAGACGGCCGCGCTCGTCGCGGAGCTCGCGCCGCAGCTCGACGAGGGAACGGTGGAGCTCCTGCACGGGCGTACGGCAGGATGGGCGGCAGCGGTCCGGTTCGCGGCGCTCTCGCTCGCGGCCGCCCCCGATCCGCACGCGGCGCTCGCCGAGGCGCTCGCCGAGGAGCGCGCGGTCGCCGACTATCTGCTCGTGGAGGTGCTCGGTGCGCAGCCGCCGGAGGTCCGCGACTTCCTCCTCCGCACATCCCTCGCCGACGCGTTGACGCCCGAGCTGGCCGAGGCGGTGACGGGCGACGTGCGGGCGGACGGAGTGCTCACCGAGCTCGAGCGGCAAGGGCTGCTCGTCTCGAGCCTTGCCGGCGACGACCGCTGGTTCCGCTACCACCACCTCTTCCGCGACTTCCTCCGCTTCGAGGCGAAGCGGCAGCTCCGGGCCGAGCTGCCGGAGGTGCACCGCCGCATCGCGGGCTGGCTGGCCGTGCATGGTCTGGAGCGAACCGCGATCCGGCACGCCGCCCTCGGCCAGGACTGGGATCTGGAGGCGGCGCTCGTGCTCGAGCACTGGCGGACATTCCTTCTCTTCGACAGCGCAGCGGAGATCGAGCAGCTGATGCAGCGGATCGACGCGAAGGCGCTGCCGGAGCGTCCGGCGCTGGCGCTGCTGAAGGCCGTTGCGCTCGCGCGCAGCGGCGAGCCGGCCGAGGCGTCCCGATGCCTCGCGGCCGCGGAGGCGGCGCCCGAACCCTCCGACGACCTGGACGCGTTCGCCCTGATGTGCCGGGCCACGATCGACCGCCTGACGGGCGAGACGGGCGCGTCGGCCGCCGCGGCACGACGTCTGCTGGACGTCGTCCCGATCGCCTCCGTCGGGCGGCACGAGCTGCGCACCCAGCAGCGTGCCCTGGCGCTGGCGAGCCTCGGCATGGCGGAGTGCTGGGAGAACGAGCTCGACGCGGCGTCGGAGCACCTCGAGCAGGCGCTCGAGCTCGCCGAGCGGCAGGGCGCGAGCTCGGCGAAGCTCCGCACGCTCGGGTACCTCGCCCTCACCGACGCCGCGGCCGGGCGGCTACGCCGCGCAGCCGAGCGCGCGGGCGACGCCCTCCGGCTCGCGGACGCGCGCGGCTCGGCGAACGCCGCGGAGACCCTGGGCGCCCGGCTCGCGCTCGCCTGGACGTCGTACCACTGGGACGACCTCGAGGCGGCCGCGCTGCACGTGGACACGGCCCGGACGCTCGCGGCCGCGGCGGGAGACCGGCCGGCCGTGGCGGCGGCCACGTTCCTCGCCGCGCTCGCCGACCCCAGCGCGGAGCGCGGCCTCCGGCGCCTTCGCGGCGCGCTGGGGGACGGGTGGCCCGCGCCGCCGCTGATCGCAGGCGTGATGTGGTCGACCGAGGCGCGGCTGCGGATGTCGATCGGAGACCGCGACGCAGCCCTCGCGGCGCTGGACGGGCACGACGACCTCGAGGCGGCGTCGATCAGGGCGCGCCTGCACCTGCTCGACGGGCAGCCGTGGGAGGCGATCGAGCTGTTCGAGCAGCACGGTGACGTCGAGCAGCACGGTGAAGACGACGAGTCGCCGCTGCCGGTGCGCATCGACGCGGCATTGCTCGAGGGCGTGGCGCGAAGCGAGGTGCGGGACGCCGACGGTGCGCGGCGCGCAGTCGAGCGCGCTCTCGCCCTCGGGGCGCCGGACGCCCACCGCCACGTGTTCGTCGCCGGCGGCCCGGCCGTCCGAAGCGTGCTCGTCGAGCACGTCCGCCGCGGCACTGCGCACCGCTCGTTCGTGGCAGACGTCCTCGCGTGCTTCGACCGGCGCGCGCCGAAGATCGACCTGACGCCGCCGCAGCTGCTCGAGCCCCTGAGCGCCCGCGAGCGCGCCGTCCTCGCCTACCTGCCGACGATGATGTCGAACGGCGAGATCGCGAACGAGCTGTTCCTGTCCGTGAACACGGTCAAGACGCACCTCCGCAGCATCTACCGCAAGCTCGGCACGAGCCGCCGCCGGGAGGCGGTCGAGCTCGCACGCAAGCTGCAGCTCGTCTGAGGCCGCTGCCGGGCGATCAGCGGCTCGAGCTGATCAGCGGCTGGCGCTAGAGACCGAGCGGCCGGCCCGGCTGCACCCAGGCACGCGCGATGAGCACTCCGCCCGCCCGGACGATCGCGTCGCGGAGCGGCACCGCCCACTGTGCTCGAAGAGGACGACTGCCGCGGTCGTGCCCGGCGCGATCTCGTCCGCGACCGCCCACATGTCCTCGTTGCTGATCACGTGCACGGCCGTCGTCGCCGCCGGCCGACTCATCCTCGTCCTCCGCGTCCGTCAGGCCGGCCAGCCCGCGCGCGAGCGCGCCGGCGTCGCGCGCCTCCTCGAGCGAGAGGTCGCTCTCGCGGTTGACCTCGAGCTTCCCGTCGGCGCCCTTCCACACGACCACGATGTCGACGATCCGGACCGTCTCGTGCTCGCGCAGCCGCCGCAGCTCGGCAGCGATCTCCGGATGGCGCGCCGTGCCGTCGAACCCGATGATCAGGAGCTGGACCGGCCCGAGTGTCATCAGCCGGGACGCTACGACGTGCGGCGGTGACGGCGGATCACCCGGAGCGGGTGGCGCGGACGGCGGTCATCCGCCCGGGGTGAGGTCCCATCACCCGCCGCGGAAGGACGCTAGTCCGGTCGATGGCGTCGCAGAGCTACGAGATCCGCATCAGGGGCAGGGTCGGCGAGGCCATCCTCGCGAGCTTCGATGACTTCGACGCCGAGATCGAGCCGGCGGAGACGGTCCTCAGGGCCGATCACCTCGACCAGGCGGCGCTGCACGGTGTGCTCGAACGCGTGCGCGCCCTCGGGCTCGAGCTGCTCGAGGTCCGTCAGGTCAAGAGCGGGAGGAACACATGAGCGCGAGTGCGCTGGAGGTTCAGCAGGCACGCGACGTGGCGCACCTCTGGTGGATCTATCTCGTCACCGGCGCCTGCTGGCTCCTGTTCGCGGTCCTCGTCTTCCGCTTCGACTGGACGACGGTGTCGGCGATCTCGATCCTCTTCGGCATCGTGATGCTGGCGGCCGGCGCGGCCGAGCTCGTGGGCGTGTTCACGGGGCACGGTTGGTGGCGGCTCGTGTCCGCCGTCCTCGCGGTCGCGTTCATCGCGATCGGGATCGTCGCATTCGTCCACCCGGGGAACACGTTCGCGGCGCTCGCCGCCGTCATCAGCTTCTACTTCATCATCAAGGGCGGCTTCGACATCGCGATCGCGCTCGCCGATCGGAAGGTCGAGCACTGGTGGCTCCGGCTCGTGCTCGGGCTCGCGGAGGTTCTGCTGGGGTTCTGGGCGGCGGGGTACTTCGGGAACCGCGTAATCCTGCTCGTCGTCTGGGTCGGGGCCGTCGCGCTGACGCGCGGGATCATCGACATCGTGACCGCCTTCGCGCTTCGCAGCGCCGCGGCCGCAGAGGAGGACTAGGTACATGGCCGGAAAAGGACGCCTCATCACAGCGCGGGTGCTCGTCGTCCTCGGAGGCCTCATCGCCGTGGTGGCAGCGTTCGGCGGCTACGTGCGCTACCAGGCGTTCGACGACTCGACCTTCAAGGGCACCGCGGAGGATCTGATCGCCGACCCGGTCGTCCGCGACCAGATCGCCGCCTCGATGGTCGAGGCGCTCTGGAACAACGTGGATATGGAGGCCGTGGTGGCGGAGCGGCTGCCCGAGGGGCAGAAGAACTACGCCGGACCGATCGCGGCCGTGCTCCGCAACGTCGCCGACACGCAAGCCGGCCGCCTGCTCGCGCGGCCGCGTGCGCAGGCGCTCTGGGTCGCGTCGCTGAGCGAGTCCCAGAAGCAGCTGGAGCGGCTGCTGGACAACAAGACGACGGCGCTCTCGGAGGAGGGCGGCTTCCTCGTCCTCGACCTCCGCCCGCTGGTCATCCAGCTCGGCGACCGGGTGGCGATCGCCGGGCGGATCAACACGCTGCTCCCGCAGGACAAGGCAGTGATTCGCATCATGAAGGTCGACCAGCTGCAGGCGGCGCAGGACGCCACGCACACGTTCAAGGTCGTGGCGATGTGGATCGTGCTCGTCCCGCTCATACTCTGGGCGATCGCGATCTGGCTCGCGCGCGGGCGCCGACGCAAGGAGCTGCGGGCGGTGGCGGTCTCGCTCGCCACCGCCGGGCTGATCGTCCTGGTGATCCGTGCGATCGCCGGACGGTACGTGGTGGACTCGCTCGTGCAGACGGAGTCCGTCAAGCCGGCGGCGGAGCACGCCTGGGCGATCCTGACCGCGCTGCTCGCCGACGGCGGGCGGACGATGCTCGGTGTCGGCATCGCGGGCCTGATCGGCGTCTGGCTGGCCGGCCCGTCGGCGCGGGCGACCGATTTGCGGCGCCGGCTCGGGCCGTATCTCGCCAACCCGTGGTACGCGTTCGGCAGCGGTGCGCTCCTGCTGCTGCTCGTGGTCTGGTGGGGCCCGACGGCGCAGACACGGCGCTTGTTCTGGGTGGTGCTGCTCGCGGTTCTGCTCGGTAGCGGCATCGAGCTGCTTCGCAGACAGACCAAGCGCGAGCTGACCTGATGCGCATCACATGGCTCGGCCACTCGACCGTCGTGGTCGACTTCGGCGGCGTGCGCGTCGTCACCGATCCCGTTCTCCGCCGGCGGGTCCTGCACCTGCGGCGGGCCGTCGAGTCGGAGCCGCCGGACGCCATCGATGCGGTGCTCCTGTCGCATCTCCACTACGACCACCTCGATCTGCCGTCGCTGCGGGCGATCGGCGTTGCGACCCACGTCGTCGTTCCCCGCGGCGGAGGGCGGCTGCTGCGCGGCTTCGAGCGCGTCACGGAGGTGGAGTGGGGGGACGAGCTCGACGTCGGCGGCGTGCAGGTGCGGGTGGTCGAGGCGGATCACGACGGCCGGAGGCGGCCGCTCGGCGCGCGCGGGCCCGCCGTCGGCTATGTGCTCGGCCGCGGGCGGAGCGTCTACTTCGCGGGCGACACCGACCTCTTCGACGCCATGCGCGAGCTCGCGCCGCTCGACGTGGCGCTGCTCCCCGTCGCAGGGTGGGGCTCGAGCATCGGCCCCGGCCATCTCGATCCGGGCCGTGCCGCGACCGCGCTGACACTGCTCCGTCCGCGGGTCGCGATCCCCATCCACTGGGGCACGTACCGCGTGATCGGCAGCCACACGAAGGCGGGCGACCCCGCCGCGGCGTTCGCGGCCGCGGCCCGCGAGGTCGCGCCCGAGGTCGAGGTCCGCATCCTGCCGGTGGGCGCCTCGTTCGAGCTCGCCGAGGAGGTCTCAACCAACTCTTAGGTCGTTCTGTCCTGGGTCTTAGAGCGCCCGGGGATGGTGGATGCAGCGCCGATGGAGGCGCATGACCCAACCGAAAGGAGACAGGACGATGACGAACGAGAAGCACCCGAACAGGCTGCTGAAGGTGATGGCGACCGTCGCGGTCGCGCTCGGGCTCGCGGCCGGAAGCTACGGGATCGCGGGCGCCGCGACCGGCTCGAGCTCCCAGCTCGACCTCGACCGCTGCGACGACCCCGTCGACGACCCCGTCGGCAGGCCCGTCGAACGCGCCGGACCCGAGCCGTCCGTGGGGCGGCCAGCGGAGCGACGAGACCCTCCTGACCGGCGACACGCTGGCCAAGGTCACGGCCGCGGCGGTCGCCAAGGTGCCGGGCGCGACGATCGTCCGCGTCGAGACGGACGCCGACGGCCACGCCGCGTACGAGGCGCACATGGTCAAGAGTGACGGCACGCCGGTGACGGTGTACGTCGACAAGCAATTCGACGTCGTCTCGGTCGAGACCCGCTAGAGGCTTGATGTGAAACTGGGGTGCGTGCGGGGATGGGCCAGATCAAGCGGTTCAGCCGGATCGGGCGCAGCGCGTAGTGGTGCTACGGGCAAGCCCGAGCCGGCTGAACCGCGCCGCATCTGGCCCACCAGCCGTGCGTGCCGGAGTTTCACATCAAGCCTCTAGGCGAGACACGCCGGGAGGGCCGGCGCGCGGCTCAGTCCAACACCGGTTGGTCGAGGACCGGGTCGCGCGCCGTCTCCGCGAGGGCGATCGCTCCGAGCACGCCGGCGCGGGTGCCGAGGCCGGGCAGCGTGATGTAGGCCGAGAGGTCGTCGGGGACGGCGCCGTAGCCGTTCAGCAGCTCGACCACCTCGCCCCGCACGAGCTCGATCAGGCCGGACGCGCGCATGACGCCGCCGCCGATCACGATCCGCTCGGGCGAGAGCACCGCGATCACGGCGACGAGACCGAGAGCGAGATACCGCGCCTCGAGCGCCAGCGCGGCGGGATCGTCCAGCGGGCTCGCGGCACCGCTCCAGCGGGCCTCGATCGCGGTCCCGGACGCGAGCCCCTCCCAGCAGTCGCCGTGATACGGGCAGACGCCCGGAAACGGGTCCGCCGCCTCGTCGTGCGGGATCCTGAGATGACCGAACTCCGGGTGGAGCAGGCCGTGCAGCAGCCGGCCGCCCACGACGGCGCCGCCGCCGATCCCCGTGCCGACGGTGATGTAGCAGAACGTGTCGAGCCCCTGCGCCGCGCCCCAGCGACCTTCTCCCAGCGCGGCGGCGTTGACGTCGGTGTCGAACGCGACAGGCACGCCGAGGCGCCGGCCGACCTCGCCTGCCAGGTCGGTGTCCGCCCAGCCGGGCTTCGGCGTCGTCGTGACATGGCCCCAGGTGGGTGAGCCGGGTCTGAGGTCGACCGGCCCGAACGACCCGATCCCGACCGCCGCGACAGGACCGTGCCGCTCGAAGAACGCCACCGCCCGCTCGATCGTCTCCTCGGGCCCGGTCGTGGGGATCGTCTCCGCCGCGGCGACCCCGTCTGGCCCGGAGTCGACCGCGCCGATCGCGCACTCCCACTTCGAGCCGCCCGTCTCGATGCCGCCGAGAAGGCTCACGCGGCGTCGGAGCGCCGCGCGCCGCACGACTGCCGGACGACGAACTGCTGCGGGGAGGACGACGACGTGCTTCCGCTCCGGCCCGCGGCGATCGATGCGCTCGAGCAGCAGCTGCGTGCTCAGCGTCCCGAACGTCTCTGCAGGCTGCTCCATCACCGTCAGGAACGGATAGAGGCGGGAGGCGTACTCGATGTCGTCGAAGCAGACGAGGGCGACGTCGTCGGGAACCTCGAGCCCCGCGGCGCGCACGGCCTCGATCGCGCCGACGGCGACCAGGTTGTTGACGGTGAAGACCGCCGTCGGGCGCTCGACCTGCTCGAGCAGCCTTCGCATCCCTTCGAAGCCGCCGCCGGGGTCGACCGTCGCGTCCGCGACGAGCGTCGGGTCGAGCGGGATGCCCGCCGCCTCGAGCGCCGCCTCGTAGCCTCGCCGGCGGTCGCGTGCCGTCGAGACCTCGTCGGACTCGATGATCAGGCCGATCCGCCGGTGGCCGAGCGAGATGAGGTGCTCGACGAGGCGCTGGGCGCCTTCGGCGCTGTCTCCGAGCACCGCGTCCGCGTCGATGTCCGGCACCGTGCGGTCGACGAGGACGAAGGGGATGCCGAACTGCAAGAGCCGCCGCAGGTGGTCGCGCGAGCGGTCGCTGACCGGGGCGATCACCATCCCCTCGACGCGGTGGGCGATCATCTCTTCGATCACCTCGCGCTCGACGCCGAGGTCGGCGCGCGTGTCGCAGAGGATCACGCGGTAGCCGGCGCGGCGCGCCACGTCCTCGGCCCCGCGCACGATCAGCGTGAAGAACGGGTTCGCGACGTCCGGGACGATCACCGCCAGGGTGCCCGTCCGCTGCGCGCTCAGCCCGCGGGCGAGGCGGCTCGGGACGTAGCCGAGCTCCACGATCGCCTTCTCGACGCGGCTGCGTGTGCCCGGCCTGACCTGCGCGCTCGCGTTGATCACGCGGGAGACGGTCATGGGCGAGACACCGGCGAGCCGGGCGACGTCGCGGATGGTCACCGTCGGCACGCTCATAGTCTGTTATCAGTACCACAAAATCCGGTCATTGTTCACCGCCAAAGGCTTGACTTCTACCTATCGAGTCTGTTATCGGTACCACAACTACTCGCCCCTCGTGGGAAGGGAGATCCCTTATGCGCCATCCGCAGTTGCGCTCTTCGAGACGCCGCACGCCGTTCGTGGCCGCCGCGCTGCTGGCCGTCATCACCACGACGGCCATCGTCGCGGTCGCGTCGGCCGGCACGTCGACGAGGAGCGCCGACATCAAGGTCGGACTGATCACGAAGGACGTCACGAACCCCTTCTTCGTCAAGATGAAGGCGGGAGCGACGGCCCAGGCGAAGAAGCTCGGCGCCGAGCTGGTCTACGCGGCCGGCAAGAGCAGCTCGGACAACGCGAGCCAGATCGCGGCGATCGAGAACATGACGACTGCGGGCGTCAAGGGAATCTTGATCACCGTCGCCGACGCGAAGGCGGAGAACGCGGCCATCGACAAGGCGCGGAAGGCGGGCGTGCTCGTGATCGCGCTCGACTCGCCGACCGATCCGACCACGGCCGTCGACGCCCTCTTCGCGACGAACAACCTGAACGCCGGCATCCTGATCGGGAAGTACGCACGGGCGGCCACGAAGGGCAAGAAGGTGACGATCGCGATGCTCGACGAGCATGCGGGCTCGTCGGTGGGAGCCCTCCGCCACAACGGCTTCCTGCAGGGCTTCGGGATCAAGAACGGCAACAAGCAGATCGTGTGCGTCGGGAACGGTCAGGGGCAGACGGCCCCGTCGCAGACGGCGATGGAGAACTGTCTCCAGAAGAATCCCAACATCGACGTCGTCTACACGATCAACGAGCCGAGCGCGGCGGGCGCCTGGACGGCGCTGAAGAAGGCCGGCAAGACCAAGGCGGGCGTCACGATCGTGTCCGTCGACGGCGGCTGCGCGGGCGTCCGTAACGTCAAGGCTGGCGTCATCGACGCGACGTCGCAGCAGTATCCGCTGCTGATGGCCTCGAGGGGCGTCTCGGCCGTCGTCGCCTACGCGAATACCGGCAAGAAGGTCTCCGGGTACACCGACACCGGAGTCAACCTCATCACCGGCAAGCCACAGGCAGGCGTTGCTTCGAGGAGCGTCGCCTACGGCCTTGCAAACTGCTGGGGATAGCGAGATCGTCGAGCGACCAGTGACCGGGGCGTCGTCCGGCGCCCCGGTCGCCGTCCCCGCGAATCGATGGCGACGACGGAGACCACGACACCCGAGCAAGCGGGCGCCGGCGCTCGTGCGCTGACCCTCGGCCGGCGGATCGCGACCGCGCCGACGGTCGGGCCGCTGGCCGCGCTCGTGCTGACGATGGCGTTCTTCTCCGTGAAGAGCGACAACTTCCTGCAGGCCCAGAACCTCTCGCTCGTCATGCAGCAGGTGATGGTGGTGGGCGTGCTCGCGATCGGGGAGACGCTCGTGATCCTGACCGCGGGCATCGACCTCTCGTGCGGGACGGTGATGGCGCTCGGCCAGGTCGTGATGACGAAGCTGGCCGTCGCGAACGGCGTGCCGGCGATCCCCGCGATCCTGCTCGGGATCCTCACCTGCGTCGCCTTCGGGGTGTTGAACGGCGGCCTCGTCACGGGAGTCCGCCTGCCGGCGTTCATCGTCACGCTCGGGACGCTCAACATCGCGTTCGCGCTGACGCACATCATCTCGGACGACCTGACGTTCTCGGGGCTCCCGAGCGCATTGCTCTTCTTCGGGCGGACGTTTCAGTTCGCCGGCGCCGACTTCACGTACGGCGTCGTCCTGATGCTCGTGCTCTACGCGATCGCCTGGTTCGCCCTGTCCCAGACGGCCTGGGGCCGGCACGTCTACGCCGTCGGCGACAACAGCGAGGCGGCCCGGCTGACCGGGATCAACGTCAACCGGGTCCTGCTCGGCGTCTACACGCTCGCGGGCCTGACGTACGGGATCGCCGCGATGCTGCTGGTGGCCCGCACGGAGCTCGGCGACCCGAACGCGGGGCAGACCACGGAGAACCTCGACGCGATCACGGCCGTCGTCCTCGGCGGCACGAGCCTCTTCGGCGGTCGCGGGAGCGTGATCGGGACGTTGATCGGGGCGATGATCGTCGGCGTCTTCCGCAACGGCCTGACCCTGATCGGGGTCGAGGTCATCTACCAGTACCTCGTGACGGGAATCCTCGTCATCCTCGCCGTCTCGGTCGACCAGCTGACGCACCGGAGGGCCGCATGAGCGCGCCGGAATCGACCCTCGACGCGCCCGCGACCCACGAGCCGCCGATCCTCGAGGCACGGGGGCTCGTCAAGCGGTACGGGCACGTCGTGGCGCTGAACGGGGCCGACTTCGAGCTCTACCCGGGCGAGATCCTCGCCATCATCGGCGACAACGGCGCCGGCAAGTCGACCCTGATCAAGGCGCTCTCGGGGGCGCTGCAGCCCGACGACGGCGAGATCCGGTTGAACGGCCGTCCGGTGCACTTCCGCTCCCCGCGCGACGCGCGCCGCGCCGGCATCGAGACCGTCTACCAGGACCTCGCGGTAGCGCCCTCCCTCGACATCGCGACGAACATCTTCCTCGGCCGCGAGCTGCGGCGGCGGGGCCCGCTCGGCAGCGGGCTGCGGCTGCTCGACAAGCCGGGCATGCGCCGCGAGGCGACGCGGCACTTCGACGAGCTGCAGATCGGCGTCCAGTCGATGACGGAGGCGGTCGAGAACCTCTCGGGCGGGCAGCGCCAGGGCGTGGCGGTCGCCCGCGCGGCGACCTGGGCGGAGCGGGTCGTGATCATGGACGAGCCGACGGCGGCCCTCGGCGTCAAGGAGACCGCTCAGGTGCTCGACCTGATCCGCCGCGTCCGCGACCGCGGCCTCCCGGTGATCCTGATCAGCCACGATATGCCGAACGTGTTCGAGCTCGCGGACAGGATCCACATCATGCGGCTGGGGAGGCGCGTTGCCATCGTGACGCCGCAGACGCACACCATGTCGGAGGCGGTTGCGATCATGACCGGCGCGACGACCGCCATCGATCCCGAAGAGCAGACGACGGAGGAGCCCACATGACGTACGTCCCCGCGGCCGACCGGTACGACCGGATGCAGTACCGCCGCTCCGGACGGAGCGGGCTGCAGCTGCCGGCAGTCTCGCTCGGCCTCTGGCAGAACTTCGGCGAGGACGCGCCGCTCGAGCGCAGCCGCGCGATCGTGCGGCGCGCGTTCGACCTCGGGATCACGCACATCGACCTCGCGAACAACTACGGGCCGCCGTACGGCTCGGCCGAGGAGACGTTCGGCAGGCTCCTCCGCGACGACCTTGCGCCCTACCGCGACGAGCTCATGATCTCGACCAAGGCGGGCTACGACATGTGGCCGGGGCCCTACGGCGAGTGGGGGTCGCGCAAGTACCTGCTCGCGTCTCTCGATCAGTCGCTGCGGCGCATGGGGCTCGACTACGTCGACATCTTCTACTCGCACCGCTTCGATCCCGAGACGCCGATCGAGGAGACGATGGGCGCGCTCGACGCGGCCGTTCGCCAGGGCAAGGCGCTCTACGTCGGGATCTCGTCCTACTCGGCGGCGCGGACACGCGATGCCGCGGCGATCCTCGACGGGCTGGGAACGCCCTGCGTCATCCACCAGCCGTCGTACTCGCTGCTCAACCGCTGGATCGAGCCGGACCTCCTCGACGCCCTGGGCGAGCTCGGGATCGGCTGCATCGTCTTCTCGCCGCTGGCGCAGGGGATGCTGACGGACAAGTACCTGGACGGCGTGCCGGAGGGCTCCCGCGCGAGCCGGCCCGGCTCGCTCTCGACCGAGCTCCTGAGCGACGAGAACCTGGAGCGGATCCGGGCGCTGAACGAGATCGCCGCGCGGCGCGGGCAGAGCCTCGCGCAGCTGGCGCTCGCATGGACGCTGCGCGACCCGCGGATCACGTCGGCGCTGATCGGCGCGAGCAGCGTCGAGCAGCTGGAGGCGAACGTGGTCGCGCTCGACAAGCTCGACCTGAGCGACGAGGAGCTGGCCGAGATCGATCTCTACGCCGTCGAGTGCGGCATCAACCTCTGGGCCCGCTCGAGCGAGGGCTAGAGCTCGAATCGGTACACGTGGACGTCGTAGGGCGCGAACCAGTCCGAGAACGCGCCGCCCGAGACGGCGACCGGCCGCGGGGCCTGCTTCCCGCCGGACGGCGGCGGGAGCGGCTGCTGCACGGGCTCGAAGAGGACCTCGCCGCGCTGCACGCCGGCGGGCAACCCGTCGAAGGAGATCTTCGACGCCGCTCCGCCCGTGCGCACGGCGATCACGTAGAGCTGCCTCGCCGTTCGTCGCGTCACGAGCTCGATCTCCTTGCTCTGCGTCGTGATCTTCTCCCCGGCGGGCGCGACGAGCGCCGGGCGCAGCTCCGGTGATGCGAGCTCGCTGACGAGCGGCCGGAGCACGCGGCGCCAGAACGTCCAGTTCCAGCCCGACCTGGCGTCCTCGGGCGTCATCACGCCCGTCAGGTGCCCGCCGAAGAAGATCAGCCCGCGCGCGCCGTTCACGATCGCCTGGTAGGCCATGAACCGCTCCTCCTTCAGCGACGGGAACCGCGGCACGACGTCGGGGCTCTTCCTCGTCGGGACGACGCCGCTCCACGCGATCTGGAGGGTCATCCAGAACGGTTTCTGCCCGGCCGCCTGGCGGATCTTCCGGGCCTGCTGGCCGACGGCGGTGATGTCGCGGTTGCCGCCGCCCGCGTGGATCCCGGGCGGGTACGAGACGGGGTAGATGTCGATCCCGGTGACGTCGAAGGCCGGCCGGTACGGCAGGAGGTCGGCGACGCTGCCGCGCGGCGCCTGGATGATCACGACCGGGTGGTGCGGGTCGAGTGCGTGGATCTTCTCGTAGGCGCGGATCAGCCCCGCGGGCCGGATCCACTTGTCGCCGCGGGCCGGGTTGCGCGGCTCGTCGTAGCCCTTCCACGCCAGGAGCGCCGGGTCGTTGCGGAACGCCGTCACCAGCTTCGTCAGCAGTTGCTCCTTCTTCGAGCCGGCGCTCACGGGCAGGTTCGGCGTGTCGCCGAGCCAGAGCCAGCAGCGGAGCCCCTGCGACAGGGCGGCCGCGTGCAGCTTCCTCTGCTCGGCGATCTGCCCGTCCGCGAACTCGACCGTCCAGTTCGGAATCCCCGTGCGCAGGAAGTTGACGCCGTTGCCGGCGACCTCGTCGAGGCCGTTCCGGCCCGCCGGGGTCTTCGAGGTCGGCGGCGGCCCGTTCGAGAGCCCGATCGGAAAGAGCTTCCGGCCGCCCACGACGAGCGCCCCGGAGACGGCGTCGATCGAGACCGCGTTGCTCGAGACGGCGGTCACCGCTCGAGCACGACGATGCCGTCGTCGTCGCTGTAGAGCATCGTCCCGGGACGGAACGTGACGCCGCCGAACTCCACCGGGACGTCGATCTCGCCCGCGCCCGTCTTCGCGCTGGGGCGCGGGTTCGAGCCGAGCGCCTTGATCCCCAGCTCGAGCTCGCGGAGCGCCGCCACGTCGCGGACGCAACCGTGCACGACGAGGCCGGCCCAGCCGTTGTCGAGCGCGAGGCCGGCGACCACGTCGCCGACGAGCGCGACCCGCAGCGAGCCGCCGCCGTCGATGACGAGCACCCGGCCCTCGCCCGGCGAGGACGCGCGCTCCCTGACGAGCACGTTGTCCTCGTGGCAGCGCACGGTGGCGATCTCCCCGGCGAACGAGCGCGTGCCGCCGAACTGCGTGAACCGGAGCGCGCAGACCGCCGCGCGCTCGCCGTGCTCGTCGAGGATGTCCGCGGTCGGGGTCATGTGGTCCGAACGCTACGCCAGCGCGAGTTGAAGCGGCGTCTCTCCACCCGTTAGCCTCCGCCTCAGCCAGAAGCGGGGGGAAAGGGGAGACACATGTCGCAGAGATCGTTCCTGGCTCTCGGGGCCGTCGTGCTCGCTGCTCTTGCGGGCGCCCCCGGAGCTCTCGGAGGCGGAGGCTTCTCGAACCTGCAGCCGGGCGTGAGGAGCGCCGGCCTCGCCGAGCGAGTCTCGGTCAACGTCGTGTTCGTCGGCTTCAAGCCGGGTCAGGTCAAGACATCGGAGTTCCTGGCCGGGCTGCCGCAGCGCTCGCGTCCCATCGTCCGCACGCGCCTCGATTACGGCGTCACGGAGGAGCTCGGCATCGACTACGCGTACGACTACAACGTCAAGTTCACGAGCTCGTCGTGGGACGGCTCCTTCTTCTCGGCGCTCAAGGGGCTCGCCCAACCGGCGCCGCGCACGGACTTCCAGGACCTCTACAACGACCAGGACGGGACGCGCGACGTCGGCCAGAACAACTTCATCGACGCACCGACGGTGGAGAAGTGGCTGATCGACCACGCCCCACCCGGGGTGGACACGCGCAAGGACACGATCTTCTTCATCAACTGGTGGGGGCGGCCGGACTTCATCGACCACGTCTACACGAAGTTCGGCGAGCCGGACCCCGACACGGGCTACGACTTCGGCAAGAACCGCGCCAGCCGCAAGCTGATCGCATGGGGCGGCACGACGCCCGACGACGAGGAGACCGGTCTCGGCCGCCGAGGCGTCAACCGCGTGTGGTTCTTCGACCTCTCGGCCGGGCCTGAGGCCTGGGCGGGAAGCTACGACATCACGAGCGACGACCTCGACGGCGACGGCGAGCCCGACTACCGGCTGCCGGCCGCGTGGGAGTACGCACCGGGTGGCTACCGGGCGCCCTCGGCGCTCTCGGGCGACCTGAGCAAGGTGGCCCGCTACGCGGCGATCAACCTGCTCTTCACCTCCTCGCCGCTCTATCCGCCGTACCTGACGCCGGAGCTGCTGCCGAGCGCGATCGACGTGCGCCTCAACACCTACGAGGGCTGGCCCGGCGTGAACGCGTCGGCGAGCTACGAGAAGCCGGCGTACTTCCTGAACGAGGAGCGGGAGCTCTTCCCGGCGGTGTCGATGACCGCACGCCAGCACGATCTCTCGTTCACCGGGAAGGCGCGGAAGTGCTACGAGCAGTGGATCGCGGACGTCCAGTGCTACCCGGACCGGCCGCAGTATCCGGCGTTCGCGAACCTCTTCCTCTACAGCGCCCTGAACCTGGACGACCTGATCGGCCGCCAGGGCGGGCGCGACGACGAACGGAAGGGCGACGACGACTTCTCGCGGACGTACCCGGCGCCCGGCGCCGCGTACGCGACGACGGACGATCTCGCGTCCGGCTTCCTCGGCTACGCCGACGACAACTGGCTCGACGGGACGCAGAGCTTCGTCTTCAGCTTCGTCTCCCAGCGCGTCGTCGACGCCGGCTACGGGCTGACGACGACGGAGATCCACGAGTTCGGGCACCACTTCGGGATGAGCCATCCGCACGACGGGTTCGACCCGGAGACCGGCATCGACTACGAGCCGACCGGCCCGTACTACCTGGCGTGGTCCGGCGACGAGAGCAACTCGATGATGAGCTACATCGACCTGAACTGGGACTTCTCCCAGTTCGACCGCGACAACGCCGCGCGGCACCAGGCGGCGGGCTACATCGTCAACGCGAACGTGATCGCCGGCCGCATTCTCAGGAGCGACGACGCGCGCAAGGCGAAGGACGACCTCGCCGCGGCCGACGAGGCGATCGGCAAGGCACGGGCCGCGATGGCCGCGCACGACTACAACGCGACCTGGTTCGCCGCGCGGGCGGCCTACGAGGCCGTGCTGCACGGCGCCGACCGGGCGGACGTCAAGGTCAAGGCCAGCCACAACGGCTGGGCCGTCCAGCCCAAGGTGAAGCACAAGAGCCGCGACACGCGGAGCGCCGTGGTCACCTACGGCGGCTTCGACAGGATCGGCCCGGGCTCGAAGCGCGGGCTGCGCTAGCTCGGGACCCCAATCCCGGGGGCCCCTCGCGGGCCCCCGGGCGGAGCGCGAGGAGGCCGTGACGCACGTCTGACGCGACGCCCGTGCGTCGATAGCCTCCGCGGATGGCCGCGGAGGCTATCGAGCCCTTCTACGAGCGGATCGACGAGCGGCGCTACCGCGCGACCGAGCTGACGGAGGGCCCCTGGAGCCGCGAGCAGCAGCACGGCGGCCCGCCGTCCGCGCTCCTCGCCGGCGCGCTCGAGCAGACCCAGGCCCAGGACGGGATGTCGATGGTGCGGATCGCGCTGGACTTCGTGACCGCGGTTCCCGTCGGCGAGGTCGAGCTCCGGACGGACGTGGTGCGCGACGGCCGCAACGTCCAGCTGCTCGCCGGGGAGTTGCTCGCCGGCGGGCAGACGTGCCTGCGGGCGAGCGCGTGGCGCCTGCGGCAGCGTGCCCTCGGGATGGAGGCGCCGGCGCCCGAGCCGCCGCCGCCGCTGCCGGACGCGCCGCACGAGTCGCGGATCTCGCGCTTCGGCTACGGGCGCGCGACCGAGTGGCGCTTCGTCGAGGGGGAGTTCGATTCACCCGGGCCCGCCGTCGCCTGGTGCCGGTTCGAGCGGCCCGTGGTCGCCGGCGAAGAGCCGACCGGCCTGCAGCGGGTGCTGGTCCCGGTCGACGCCGCGAGCGGCATCAGCGCCGCGGTCGACTGGGATCTGTACGCCTTCCCGAACGTGGATCTGACGGTGCACCTGCACCGCGCGCCCGCCACGGAGTGGGTGTGCCTGGATGCGCGCACCGTCCTGGGCCCGTCGAGCGTCGGTCTCGCGCACACGACGCTCTACGACGAGCGCGGCTTCATCGGCGTCGCAGCGCAGACGCTCTTCGCTGCGCCGCGCGCTCCGTAGCCGGTCGCTACTCGCTCCACCAGCCCGGGGATGACCTCGGCGTCGCCGGGCCCGGTACCGGGTGCTCCGAAAGCGATCAGCTCGAGCCCGTCGGGCCCCGCCTCGAACGCGCGCACCGTGTCGGCCGAGACGCGCACGGCGTCCCACTGCTTCAGCTCGACGATGTCGTCGCCCACCTTGACGCGGCCGCCGCCGCCGAGGACGACGTAGACCTCCTCCTGCGTCGAGTGCCTGTGGCCGAACGGGCCGCGCACGTTCGGGGCGAGCCGCTGGTAGCTGAGGCCGAACTGCTCGGCCTGGAGGTCCCGGCTCGCGAAGCGCGCCTCGAGGTCGGGCGACATGCCGAACTTCGGCGCCGAGTCTTCGACTGCCTTCAGGTTCTTGACCGTGTAACCGCGTTTCGACTCCATGGGCGGATTCTGCCGGTCGCGACGCCCAACCCTGTCGCTTGCTGCTTGCCGGGGCCGGAGCCACGCCGTAGATTCGGCTCGGGGCAAGAGCATTCAGATGAGGGGGTTCACATGGCCAGCAAGCGTTTCGCGCGTGCGGCGACCTTCGCGTGTGCCGCGGCGCTCGCCGTCGCCGGCACAGCGGCCGGGGCCGACTTCACGCCCGGCTCGCCCGGGCTCGGCGATCCGTTCTTCCCGTTTGCGGGGAACGGAGGCTACGACGTCTCCCACTACGACCTGACGCTGAGCTACGAACCGTCGTCGAACCAACTCGGCGGCACGGCTCGGATCTCCGCCACCGCGACACAGAATCTGTCCAGCTTCGACCTCGACCTGCGGGGCTTTACGATCTCGCGCCTGCTCGTGAATGGGCGACCGGCGTCGCACGCGCGCAGCGGCGAGCAGGAGCTGGTGATCACGCCGAAGCCGGGGCTGCAGGACGGGAAGCCGTTCACCGTCACGATCGACTACGCGGGGACCCCGGCGGTTGTCACCGATCCTGACTTCTCGATCGAAGGGTGGGTGCCGACCGACGATGGCGCCTTCGTCGTCAACGAGCCCCAGGGCTCGCCGGCGTGGTACCCCGTCAACGACAATCCGCGCGACAAGGCGACGTACACCTTCAGCGTTTCGGTGCCGGAGGGCTTGACGGTGATCGCCAACGGCGTTCTCGTCTCGAATGCGACGGCCGCCGGGCGCACGACGTGGGTCTGGCGCGAGAACGACCCGATGGCGCCGTACCTGGCGACGACGACGCTGGGTCGCTTCGACCTGACGCAGTCCACGGTCGGGAGCATCCCCTCGTACGTGGCGATCGACCCGCAGCTGGCCAAGGGCCAGGTGCTGACGAAGCTCCCGGCCGCGATCGACTTCTACAGCTCGATCTACGGGCCGTACCCGTTCGACGCGGTTGGGGCAATCGTCGATGCGGCCAAGGTGGTCGGCTACTCACTCGAGACGCAAACGAAGCCGAACTTCCCGTACGTGCCGGACGAGGCGACCCTCGTCCACGAGCTCTCGCACATGTGGTTCGGCGACTCCGTGACCCTCACCCAGTGGCCGGACATCTGGCTGCACGAAGGCTTCGCAACCTGGTCTGAGTGGATCTGGAGCGAGTACGAGGGCAACAAGTCGGCCCATCAGTGGTTCTCGCAGCTCTACAACAAGCCGGCGCAGGACACGGCGTTCTGGAACCCGCCGCCCGCCGACCCGGGCGCGCCCGAGTTCCTCTTCGACGGGACGATCTACTACCGCGGCGGGATGACCCTGCAGGCCCTGCGCGAGAAGGTGGGCGACTTCACCTTCAACCGGATCGTGCGCGACTGGGCGCAGCAGAACCGGTTCGGCAACGTCACGACACCGCAGTTCATCGCCCATGCGGAGCGCATCAGCGGCCTCGACTTGAAGCGGTTCTTCGACGTGTGGCTCCACCAGCCGGGGAAGCCGACGTCCTGGTGAGCCAGCCGGTGAGCGAGCCGGTGATCGAGGCGCGGGGGCTGACGAAGCAGTTCGGCAGCCTCCGCGCGGTCGACGACCTCTCGTTCCGGCTCGACGTGGGCACGATCACCGGCTTTCTCGGGCCGAACGGGGCGGGGAAGACCACGACGTTGCGCATGCTGCTCGGACTCGCGCGGCCCACGTCGGGCTCGGCTCAGGTCTTCGGCCGGCGCTACGTCGAGCACGACCGCCCGGCGCGGCGGATCGGCGCCGTGCTGGAGGCGACCGACTTCCACCCGGGCCGCAACGGCCGGGACCACCTGCGTTCGCTCGCGTACGCGGCAGGCCTGCCGTCCAGCAGGGCGGACGAGGTGCTCGCGCTCGTCGAGCTCAGCGCCGTGGCGAAGCGGCGCGTCAAGACCTACTCGCTCGGCATGCGACAGCGGCTCGGCCTTGCGTCCGCGCTGCTCGGCGACCCGGAGCTGCTGATCCTCGACGAGCCGGCGAACGGCCTCGACCCGGAAGGCGTCCGCTGGCTGCGCGACTTCCTGCGCGCGTTCGCGCGCGAGGGAAAGACCGTGTTCGTCTCGAGCCACGTGCTCGCCGAGGTGGCGCAGACGGTCGACCGAGTCCTGATCATCAACCGCGGTCGGCGCGTCGTCGAGTCCTCGCTCGCGGAGCTGACGGCGAGGATCTCCGGCGGCGTCCGCGTCCGGTCGCCGCAGGCCGAGCGGCTGGCCGGGCTGCTGACGGGTGAGGGCGTCGAGATCGATCGCAGCGGCGACACGCTGATCGTCCGCGGCCCCAGCAGCGAGCAGATCGGGGAGGCGGCGGCGGCCGGGGGCATCGTGCTCCACGAGCTGGCCCCCGCTGCGAGCTCGCTGGAGGACGTGTTCCTGGAGCTGACGGCCGGCTCGGAGCCGCGGTGACCGACCGGCTGCGCTCCGAGTTCCTGAAGCTGCGCTCGACGAGGACCACGCTCGGGCTCCTGCTGGGGATGCTCGCCTTCACGCTCTTCGTCGCCTTCGTGCAGGGCTACTCGTCGTCGAAGTTCTCGCTCGAGTCGGCGAGCGACCAGCGAAACCAGTTCGGCGTCGGCGGGGTTGCGACGCTCTTCGCCGCGCTCGTCGGCGTGATGGCGGTGACGAGCGAGTTCCGGCACGGCACGATCAGGCCGACGCTCCTCTTCACCCCCCAGCGCCCGCCGCTGCTGATCGCGAAGCTCCTGGCCGGGATGGGGATGGGCGCGCTCTTCGGGCTCGTCGCGGAGGGGGTGGCGTTCCTCGCCGGGGCGATCGTGCTCCAGACGCGCGGCATCGACCTCGCGCTCGACCGCGGAGACGTCGCCGCGCTGGTCGCGGGTGCGATCGCCGCTTCGCTGCTCTGGGCGGGCATCGGCGTGGGCCTGGGCGCGATCGTGCGCAGCCAGGTCGGCGCGATCATCGGCCTCTTCGCCTGGCTGCTCGTCGCGGAGAACATCCTCTTCGGGCTGCTGCCGAAGGTCGGCCGCTACTCGCCGGGGCCCGCATCACAGGGGCTGTCCGGCGCGAGCGCCAACGACCCGAACCTGCTCGACCCGCTGTACGCCGCCCTGGTCCTCGTGGGGTGGGTTGCCCTCTTCGCGCTGGCGGGCACCGTGCTCCTCATCCGCCGCGACATCGACTAGGGACCGGCGACCTGTCGAAAACCCGGCGCGGCGCTCGTCGTCGTAGGACAATGGAGTCCATCCGAACGAAGGAGGCACGATGGCGGACCAGGTTGTGTGGTTCGAGGTCGTCGGCAAGGACGGAAACGCGTTGCGCACGTTCTACTCCGAGCTCTTCGGCTGGCAGTTCAGCGAGCCGGGCGAGATGAACTACGGCATGGTCGAGGGGAAGGACGGTGGGATCGGCGGCGGCGTCGGCCAGGCGGCGGAGGGCGAGGGGCACCTGACGTTCTACATCGGCGTCGACGATCCGCAGGCGGCGCTCGACAAGGCCGAGCAGCTGGGCGGCAAGGTCGTGATGGGCGTGACGGAGATCCCGGACATGGTCACGTTCGCGCTCTTCACCGATCCCGAGGGCCATCTCGTCGGCGTGGTGAAGAATCAGCAGTAGTGAGGGGGCGGTACGACGAGCTGATCGACCGTCTGCGGGCGGCCGCGCGCCCGGGTCGGCCCGTGCCCGAGGGGATGGAGGCGTACCTCGAGAAGGTGCGCCTCCACGCCTACCGCGTCACGGACGCGGACATCGACGGGCTCCGTGGGCGCTACTCGGAGGATGAGATCTTCGAGCAGACGGCCGCGGCCGCCGTCGAGGCGGGACTGGAGCGCCTCGAGGCTGCGAGGGCGGCGCTCCGGTGAGGCTCGAGGTCGTCGACCGGAACGCGCCGGAGGTCCCGCTCGGGGTCGTCCGGACGCTCCTCTACCGGTCGGAGATCTTCGGGCGCCCGTACTCGGACGCGCTCGACGCCGCCATGCGCGGGCCCTCGGACTGGAGTCCCGGCGAGCGCGAGCTCTTCGCTGCGTTCACGTCGCTCCTCAACCAGTGCCCCTTCTGAACGAACGCCCACGGCGCAGTTGCGTCGTACGCGCTCGGCGAGGAGGTGTGGGAGGCGGTGAAGCGGGACTGGCGCACGGCGCCGCTCTCGCCGCAGCTGCTCGCCACGCTCGGCTTCCTCGAGACGATGACGCTGCGCCCGGGCGAACTCGGGCCGGCGGACGCCGAGGCGGTTCGGGCGGCCGGGGTCTCCGACGACGCGCTCGAGGACGCGATCCACGTCTGCGCGCTCTTCAACATGATCGTCCGCATGGCGGACTCGCTCGGCTGGGACGTCCCTCCCGTCGAGGCGTTCGCCGCCCGCGCCGACACGATGCTCGCGACCGGCTATCGCCTGGAAGGATGAGCGCGTGCGCATCTGCCTGATGATCGAGGGCCAGGAGGGCGTCTCGTGGGACGAGTGGGTCGCGCTCGCGCGCGCCTGCGAGGAGCACGGCCTCGAAGGGCTGTTCCGCTCCGACCACTACGCGTCGCTGATGCGGGAGGAGGAGCGCGGCTCGCTGGACGCCTGGGCGACGCTGACTGCGCTCGCCGGCGTGACGCACCGCATCCGGCTCGGGTCGATGGTCTCGCCGGCGACGTTCCGCCATCCGTCGGAGCTGGCGAAGGTGGTGGTGACCGCGGATCACGTCTCCGGCGGGCGCGTCGAGCTCGGGTTGGGCGCGGGCTGGAACGAGCGCGAGCACGCGGCGTACGGCTTCCCGTTCCCGGACCTGTCCACGCGCCTGGCGATGTTCGCCGAGCAGCTGGAGATCATCCACGGGCAGTGGACGCAGGACGTCTACTCGTTCGAGGGACGGCACTACCGCCTCGACGCCGTCCATGCGCTGCCGAAGCCCGTGCAGCGTCCGCGGCCGCGGCTGATCGTGGGCGGCTCCGCGCAGCGGGGCACCGTCGAGCCGGCGGTGCGCTTCGCCGACGAGTACGACACGGTCTTCTGCGGCCCCGAGGAGGCCGCACGGCGGCGACGGCGGGTCGACGAGGCCTGCGAGCGGGCCGGCCGCGAGCCGCTCGTCTTCTCGCTCATGACCGGCTGCACCGTCGGTCGCGACCGGGAGGAGCTCCGCGACCGGGGCCGCCGGCTGATGGAGCGGGTCGGCGCCGAGGGCGACGTCGACGAGTTCCTCCGCGGCCGGGCGGGGCACACGGTCGTCGGCACGCTCGACGAGGCGCGCGAGCGGCTCGCCGAGTACGAGGCGGCCGGCGTCGAGCGGATCTTCCTCCAGCACCTCGACCACGCAGACGTCGACATGGTCGCTCTCCTGGGCGCGCTCTAGAATCCTCCGATGCCGCAGTCGGTGGAGCCCGAGCGCGAGATCATGACCTGGGACGAGCTCGGCTCCGGCGCCCGGGAGCTCGCCGAGGCCGTGCACCGCGACGGGTACCGACCGGACATGGTGCTCGCGATCGCGCGCGGCGGGCTCCTCGTGGCCGGAGCCCTCTCCTACGCGCTCGGCGTCAAGAACACGTACACGATGAACGTCGAGTTCTACACGGGGATCGACGAGCGCCTGCCCGTGCCGATGATCCTTCCGCCGGTGCCCGACCTGATCGACCTCGACGAGGCGAGGATCCTGATCGCCGACGACGTCGCGGACACCGGGGAGACGCTGGCGACGGTGCACGACTTCTGCGCGGGCAAGGTCGCCGAGGTGCGCACGGCCGTCCTCTACGAGAAGCCGTGCTCGGCCGTCAAGTGCGAGTACGTCTGGCGCCGCACCGACCGCTGGATCGACTTCCCCTGGAGCGCGCAGGCACCCGTGACGGAGGTCGGAACCGCCGCGGCGCGTCGGGTAGCACCACGGGGTCTGCGTCCGCCGCGCCGACGACGGACTCCTGGGAATTTGTACCCCTAGGGGGTATGATGGCAGCATGAGCACACGGCTCGAGCTGCCGATCGAGGGGATGACCTGTGCCGGCTGCGCGGCCAACGTCGAGCGGGCCTTGAACCGCGTCGAGGGCGTGCACGCGACGGTCAACCTGGCGACCGAGCTCGCCTCGGTCGACTACGACGCGGAGCTCGTCTCGCCGCCGCAGCTCGCTGCGGCCGTCGACGGCGCCGGCTACCGGGCGGTGCTCCCCGACGAGGAGGCCTCGGCGGCGCGCCCACTCGGACTGCGGCTCGCGGTCTCGGCGGCGCTGACCGTGCCCGTGGCCGCGCTCGCCATGATCCCGCCGCTTCAGTTCCCAGGCTGGGAGTGGCTCTCGTTCGCCCTCGCGACGCCGGTCGTCCTCTGGGCGGGGTTGCCGTTCCACCGGGCGGCGCTGCGCAGCCTCCGGCACGGCGCGGCGACGATGGACACGCTCGTCTCGCTCGGCACGCTCGCCGCCTGGGCCTGGTCGGTCGTCGCGCTCGTCCTCGGCGAGGGCGAGCTGTACTTCGAGGTCGCCGCCGCGATCACGACGCTGATCCTGCTCGGTCGCTGGCTCGAGGCACGCGCCCGCCGCCGCACGGGCCAGGCGCTGCGCTCGCTGCTCGAGCTGCTGCCGGTCGAGGACCTCCAGGTGGGCGACCGGTTCGACGTGCGGCCGGGGGAGCGGATCGCGGCGGACGGGATCGTCGAGGCCGGCGAGTCGGCCGTGGACGTGTCGCTCCTGACCGGCGAGTCGCTGCCCGTCGAGGTCGCTCCGGGAGCGGAGGTCGCCGGCGGGACGCTCAACACGTACGGGCGGCTCGTCGTCCGCGCCACACGCGTCGGCTCGGAGACGGCCGTCGCACAGGTCGCACGGCTCGTGGCCGAGGCCCAGGCCGGCAAGGCTCCGGTTCAACGGCTTGCCGATCGCGTCTCGGCCGTGTTCGTGCCGGTGGTGATCGCGATCGCCCTCGCGACGCTCGCCGGCTGGCTGCTCGCGGGCGCGGGCGCGTCGGCCGCGTTCGAGGCGGCCGTCGCCGTGCTGATCATCGCCTGTCCCTGCGCGCTCGGGCTCGCGACGCCGACCGCGCTGATGGTCGGGACAGGACGAGGCGCGCAACTCGGGATCCTGATCAAGGGCCCGGAGATCCTGGAGCAGACCCGGCGGATCACGACGATCGTGCTCGACAAGACGGGCACCGTCACCGAGGGGCGGCTCGAGCTCGTCGACGTGGCGCTCCTGAACGGCGCGTCGCGGTCCGATGTCCTCCGGCTCGCAGGTGCGGTCGAGGACGCCAGCGAGCACCCGGTCGGTCGTGCGGTCGCCGCGGCCGCTCAGACGGAGCTCGGCGAGCTACCGCAGGTCGAGGGCTTTCGCAACCTGCCCGGCCGGGGCGTCGTGGGCGTCGTCGACGGACTCGAGGTGCGGGTCGAGCGGCTGGTCGTCTCGTGGGACGGCGTCGAACGCGCGCGCCTCGTCGTCCGCGACACGGTGAAGCCGACGAGCGCCGAGGCAGTGCGCGAGCTGAAGCAGCTCGGGCTGAGGCCGGTCCTGCTCACGGGCGACACCGCGGAGACCGCACGCCGCGTGGCCGACGAGGTGGGCATCGAGCGCGTGCTCGCGGAGGTGCTGCCCGGACGGGAAGGCCGCCGAGATCCGGCGACTGCAGGCGGCGGGCGAGGTCGTCGCGATGGTCGGCGACGGCGTCAACGACGCGCCGGCGCTCGCCCAGGCGGACCTCGGCCTGGCGATCGGCACCGGCACCGACGTGGCGATCGAGGCGAGCGACCTGACGCTCGTCTCGGGAGACCTGCGCGCGGCCGCGGACGCCATCCGGCTCGCGCGGCGCACGCTCGCCACCATCAAGGCGAATCTCTTCTGGGCATTCGCCTACAACGTGGCGGCGATCCCGCTCGCCGTCGCCGGCCTGCTGAACCCGATCGTCGCGGCGGCCGCGATGGCCTTCTCGAGCATCTTCGTCGTCACCAACTCGCTCCGGCTCCGCCGCTTCCGGAGCGCCAGGGAGGATCGATGAGTCACGGCTACGCGAAGGACAAGAAGGGGCTCGCGAGGCGTCTGCACCGGATCGAGGGCCAGGTGCGCGGGATCGAGCGGATGGTCGAGGAGGACCGCTACTGCGTGGACATCCTGACCCAGATCGCAGCGGTGTCGACGGCGCTCGAGTCCGTCGGCTTCAAGATCCTCGACGATCACGTCCAGCACTGCGTGGCCGGAGCGCTCGCGTCGGGCGACGCCGACGTGGTGGCGGAGAAGAGCGAGGAGCTCCTCGCCGCCGTGCACCGCTTTGCACGCACGACCTGAGTCGTCGAACCGCCTGGCCTTCCAGGCGACCGTGCACTGCCTGACCGGCTGCGGGATCGGCGAGGTGCTGGGGCTCGTGATCGCCACGGCGCTCGGCTGGGGCAACGAGGCCTCGATCGCCCTCGCCGTCGTGCTCGCGTTCGTCTTCGGCTACTCCGCTGACGCTCCGGCCGCTCGTCGGTCGGATGCCGCTGCGCCGCGCGCTCGGGCTCGCGCTCGCGGCCGACACGCTCTCGATCGCGGTGATGGAGATCGTCGACAACGCGATCGTGCTGGCCGTCCCCGGTGCGATGCAGGCAGGACTCGGCGACCCGCTCTTCTGGGGCAGCCTGGCGCTCGGTCTCGCGGTCGCGTTCGTGGCCGCGTTCCCGGTCAACCGATGGCTGATCGAACGCGGCCGGGGGCACGCGGTCGTGCACGCGCATCATTGAGCTGTAACGCATCGGCGTCCTGCCGCGACAAGACCTCCATTCACTGTTCCGAAGGGAGACGCAGATGCAGCACCGCACAGCCGGGGTCTATGTCCAGACGAACGACGCGGCGGCCAACGCGGTCGTGGCGTTCAGCCGCAACGCCGACGGCACGCTCGAGCCGCTCGGAGCCTTCGCAACCGGCGGGACGGGGGACGGGCACCCGCACCTCACCTCGCAGGGATCGGTCGTCCTGACGCAGGACGGCTCCCACCTGCTCGTCACCAACGCGGCGAGCGACGACGTCTCGCTCTTCGCGGTCGGGCCTGCCGGACCGGAGCTCGTCGACCGGGTCGCCACCGACGGCACCGCGCCGAAGAGCGTCACCGAGCACGACGGGCTCGTGTACGTCCTCAACGCCGGCGACTCGCGCCTGACCGGCTTCCGGATCGCGCGGCGGCAGGTTGAGCCCGATCGAGGGTCGCTGCGCCGCCTGTCGGCCCCCGAGGCCGAGGGCGCACAGGTCTCGTTCACGCCCGACGGCTCCACGCTCGTCGTCACCGAGCGGGCGACGGACGCGATCGTCACCTACGCGGTCGGCGCGGACGGTCTGCTGGGCGAGTCGCAGGCCCACCCCTCGTCCGGCCCGACGCCGTACGGATTCGCCTTCACCTCCGACGGCACGCTGTCGTCACCGAGGCGTTCGGCGCCCAGGCCGGCAAGGCGGCCGCCTCGTCGTACCGAATCGACAGCGGCTCCGTCGAGCCCCGCACCCGGTCGGCCGGCAACGGGCTGAGCGAGATCTGCTGGGCCGTCGTGACGAAGGACGACCGCTACGCGTTCACCACGAACTTCGCGGACGGGAAGATCTCGCGCTATCGGATCGAGGCCGACGGCTCGCTCGTCCTGGAGGACGCGGCCGCGGCTGTCACAGTCGAGAACACGGCCGGCGTGCGCGACGAGGATCTGACCGCGGACGGGAGGTTCCTCTACGCGGTCGACGCCGACGCCCGCCGGATCTTCGGCTTCTCTGTCGGGTCGGACGGTGCGCTCGACCCGGTCGGGTCGTGGGACGGCCTGCCGGCGACGGTGGCCGGGCTGGCAGCTTCGTAACGGACTGGCCGCTTCGTAACGGAGGCGAGACGATTCCGTGCCGATTCGCGCACGGAGGGCGATGCGAGCCGGAGCGCGGGGTACGGTCGCGAGATGCGCGACCGTACCCCGCCTCGCCTCCTGCTGCCGCTGGCGCTCGCGGCGCTCGTGCTCGCCGGCTGCGGCGGCGACGGGCGGCGAGCCGGCGCAGGTGGCGAGCTGGGAGCGGACGCCGGGCGCGCTGAACCCCGACGTGACGCAGGCGACGCTGCAGTCGACCGTTTGCGTGCCGGGCTACTCGAAGTTGATTCGCCCGCCCTCGAGCTACACGAGCGAGCTGAAGCTGAAGCAGCTGCGGGAGTGGGGTCTCCCCGGCGGCCCGGGCGACTACCAGGAGGATCATCTGATCAGCCTCTCGCTCGGCGGCCACCCGACCGATCCGCGGAATCTCTGGCCGGAGCCGAGGCCGCGCGCAGACGAGGTCGACCAGATCGAGATCGATCTCCACGAGAAGCTCTGCGCCGGCGAGCTGACGCTTGCCGAGGCCCAGACGCGCGAGTCGCGGCTGAAGCACGAGGAGGGCTGACCACCGCGGGGGATGTCCGTCAGACGCCCCGATTAACGTGCGGCTCATGATCCGGAATACACCACCGCGTGGGGGTTGGCTCGAGGTCGTCTGCGGGCCGATGTTCAGCGGCAAGAGCGAGGAGCTGATCCGCCGGCTGCGCCGTGCGGAGATCGCGGGCCAGAAGGTGCTGATCGTGAAGCCGCGGATCGACGACCGCTACGACGTCTCGCACGTGGTCAGCCACGCCGGGGCGAAGATGCGGGCCGTCGCCGTGGAGTCGGCTCGCGACGTCTATCGGCTCGCCGACGGCTACGAGGCGATCGGCGTCGACGAGGCCCAGTTCTTCGGCGACGAGATCGTCGCCGTCGTGCAGCAGCTCGTCGGTCGCGGCGCTCGCGTGGTCGCGGCGGGGCTCGACCAGGATTTTCGCGGGCTCCCCTTTGGGCCGATGCCGACGCTGCTGGCGCTGGCGGAGTTCGTGGACAAGCTGCAGGCCGTGTGCCATCAGTGCGGCGGCCCGGCGACGCGGACGCAGCGGCTGATCCTCGGCGCGCCGGCTCCGTTCTCCGGCGACACCGTGCAGATCGGTGCGCTCGACTCGTACGAGGCGCGCTGCGCCGACTGCTACGAGCCGGGCGTCGACGCCGCGCTCTCGGCCTAGTGGCCCGCTGGGCCGCGGCGCAGCTCGACGAGCTCCCGAACGTACCGACGGCGACCGATCCCGGCGACCCGGCCTGGAAGCCGATCCGTCACTTCTTCGGTCTGACCGCCTTCGGGATCAACGCGTACGTCGCGAGGGCCGCAGGCGACACGCTCGTCGGCGAGCACGACGAGGCGGGGAGCGGCCAGGAGGAGCTCTACCTCGTCACGGCGGGCCGGGCGCAGCTCACGCTCGAGGGGGAGGAGCTCGTCGCCGGGCCCGGCACGATCGTCGCCGTGAACGATCCGGCGGTGCGGCGTTCCGCGACGGCGCTCGAGGCGGGCACGACGCTCTTCGCCGTCGGCTGCCGGCCCGGGTGCTTCGAGTCGACGTGGCGGCCGGAGCACTACGCCGGTCTTCCGACCGCCCGGTAGCTACGCCTCGATCGTCGCCGTCCGCAGGCCGGCGCCGGGCTGCCGCTCGCCGAGGCCGTGGCGCGGATCCGGCTCGGCCTTCCCCTCGACGAGGTCCGCGACGTGCTCGCCGAGCGCCGGGCCGTGCTTGAAGCCGTGGCCCGAGCCGCCGCCGAGCAGCCACCAGCCCTCGTGCTCCGGGTGCGGCGCGATCACGAAGTGGGCGTCGGGCGTCAGCGCGTACTGGCAGATCCGCGAGCCGACGATGGTGCGTCAGCCGCCGGAAAGCGGCGTGCCGCGTACTCGTGGGCGAGCTCGACGTTGGCCGGCGAGGCGAACCGCTCGAGCGTGTCCGGGTCGATCGGCTCGCCGGCCGCGTCCGGGGCGACCTTGACGCCCAGCCCGCCGATCTCACCGTGCCCGTAGAACGCCGCGTCGTAGTCGCACCACCCCGGCGCCGCCGCCCAGTCGGCGCCGGCGCCGAAGAAGAAGACGTCGCGCTTCGAGATCCTGATTCGCACGAGCCCGGGGAAGAGCTTCGGCAGCCACGCGCCGCACGCCCAGACGACGACGTCGGCTCGCGGGCGGCGAGGCCGGGTCGGCGCGCTCCGCCTCGAGGCGCCCACCCTCGCGCAGCACCTGCTCGACGAGCGCCTGCGTGGCGCGCCGCGCGTGCAAGACACCGGCCTCCGGCTCGAAGAGCACGAAGCGGAGGTCGTCGCCTGCGAGAGACGGGAAGAGGCGCTGCGCCTCCTCGGGCGTCAGCCGCTCGACGGCGATCCCGAGCCGGCGCAGCACGGGCTCGCTCTGCGCCTCGAACGTCGCCGTCGCCGCTGGCGAACCAGGCGACACCGCGCTCCTCGAGGAGCGACTGGCCCGTGTCGCGCTCGAGCTCGCGCCAGAGCGCCCGGGCCCGCCAGGCCAGCGCCGCGTACCACTCCTCGTCGCCGTGCGCGAAGCGGATCAGCCGCGTGTCGCCGCCGGACGCCGCGCGGACGTGGCCGGGGACGTACTGCTCGACGAGCGTCACGTCCCAGCCCCGCCGGACGAGCGCGCGGGCCGTGGAGGCGCCGAAGACGCCGGCCCCGACGACGGCGCGCCTTCATGGGGCGTTGACGGTCAGCTGCAGAACGTCCGGCCGGTGGTAGTGCCCGGCCGGGTCGAAGCGCTGCCGCTCCTCCCAGAGACGGGCCGGGTCGAGCTCCGCGTAGAGGACGCCCTCCTCGTCGTAGAGCGGTCCCGCGAGATACGAGCCGTCGGGGGCGAGGACGGCGCTGCCGCCGCGGCCGATCACGTCGACGCCGTCGAGCAGCGCGCGGAGCGGGAAGTCCTCCGGGTACGAGGCGGCGCGCTGGAAGTGGGAGGGCGCGACGACGAACGAGCGCGACTCGCGCGCGATGTGGACGAGGGTCGCCTGCCAGGCATCGCCGTCGTCCGCTGTCGAGGCGATGTAGATCTCGACGCCCGACTCGTAGAGGGCGAAGCGCGCCAGCGGCATGTAGTTCTCCCAGCAGATCAGCCCGCCGATGCGCCCGAGGTCGGTCGGGATGGCGCGCAGGCCGCCGCCGTCGCCCTGGCCCCAGACGAGGCGCTCGTGGTTCGTCGGCACGAGCTTGCGGTGCCGGTAGGCCAGCGACCCGTCCGGCGCGTGGTAGAGCAGCGTGTTGTAGAGCGTCGACGGCCGCTCGGGGTCGAACTCCGTGACGCCGGTCACCATCCAGACGCCGTGCTCGCGGGCGATCGCGCCCATCCGGTCGACCGCCGGGCCCGGCACAGCGACGGACTCGCGCGCCAGCAGCGCGAAGGCCTCCTTGGCGCCCTCGGCCGCCCAGCCGGCGAGCGCGCGGGCCCAGATCGACGAGGGGTAGGCGGGCAGGAACGACTCCGGGTAGACGAGCAGCCGCGCGCCCTCGCCGGCCGCCTCGGCCGCGATCGCCGCCATCTTGTCGAGGGTCGCCTCGCGGTCGAGGATGACCGGCTCCGCCTGGATGCAGGCGACCTTGACGGGCTCGTTCATGCGGGCTCCTTCTCGTAGACGGAGACGTGGGCCTGGCTCGACGAGTCGTACGGCGTCCGCTCGAAGTCGGCCCACCGGTCGCGGAGCGCGAGGCCGGCGAGCTGCGCCATCAGGTCGAGCTCGCTGGGATAGGCGAAGCGGAGCATCGTCGGGAACAGGCGGAGTCCGTCCTCGCTCAGGAAGACCCGCTGGCCCGTGAGCACCTGCGTCGCCCTGTCGATCCTCGTCGCCTCCAGCGCGACGTGGTCGAGCGCGACGTCGACCGCGGCGACGCGCTGGCCGCGGTCGAAGCGTGTCAGATCGGGGAAGAACGCCTGCACGAGGAGGACTCCGCCCGGTCGCAGATGGCGGGCGGCGCAGCGGAACGTCCCGACCTGCCCCTCCTGGGTCAGCGGCGCGAAGATCGTCGCGGAGACGACGTAGACGAGCTGAAACTCGCGTCCCAGGTCGAAGTCGTCCATCACACCCTCGACGAGCTCGACGCGGTCCGACTTCTGGCGCAGGCGAGTCAGCATCCCCTGCGACGGGTCGAGGCCGACGACGTCGAGACCCCGCTCGGCGAGCGGCACCGCGACGCGCCCGGTGCCCACGCCGAGCTCCAGCACCGGCCCTTCGCCGGCGAGCTCTGCGATCAGCTCCAGCTCGCCCGGCGCGGTCGTCGTCTGCTCGTCGTAGATCTCCGCCCAGGCGTCGCCGTAGGTGGACGGCGTGTACTCGCGCACGCGCCGAATCTACACCGCGACCGGCGCGTCCACGGCCTCGCGGAGGGAGCGCACGTAGTCGTGGAGCGCCGCGGGGCCGTCCTCGGCGACCTCGACGGCGCGCGAGCCGACGGCGATCCCGTCGGCCAGCTCCGTCGCCGCGCGGGCGTGCTCCGGGGTCGAGATGCCGAAGCCCGCGTAGAGCGGCACGTCGGTGAGTGCGCGGGCCCGCTCGACGAGGCCCGCGAGCGCGGGGGAGAGGCCGGTGCGCGCGCCCGTCGTCCCGGCAACGGTGACGAGATAGAGCCAGCCGTCGGTCTGCTCCGCCGCGAGGCGAATCCGCTCGTCGGTCGAGGTCGGCGCGACGAGCTGCACGCGCCGCAGGCCCTCGCGCTCCCCGGCAGGCAGGTCGGCGACGATCAGGCTCGTCGCGCCTGCGGACTCCGCGTCGGCCGCGAAGCGCTCCCAGCCGTACGCCTCGAGGATCGACGCGTAGGTCATGGGGATCAGCGGGACGTCGACGCGCCGTCGCGTCTCGGCGAGGCACTCGAGGCAGGGGCCGGTGCGCATGCCCTGGGCGAGGGCGCGCTCGCCTGCGCGGCGGATCACCGGGCCGTCCGCGAGCGGGTCGGAGAACGGAAAGCCGAGCTCGACGATGTCGGCGCCGCCGTCGACCGCCGCGGCTGCGAGCTCCGGCGTCTCGGGCCCGGCCATCAGGTAGATCGCGATCCGCTTGCTCACGCGTCGTCCGCGAGCAGGCCGAAGAGGTTCGCGTCGACGCGCTCGCCCTGGTGGCGCAGGAGGCCGCGTTTGATCCCCTCGTGACGGAACCCGAGCCTCTCCAGCACGCGCTCCGAGGCGGTGTTGCCGACCCGCACGTGCGCCTCGGCCCGCCAGATCCCGTTTGCGAAGGCGTGGTCGAGCAGCGCGCGCACCGAGCGGGTCGCGACGCCGCGGCCGCGCGCGTGCGGGAAGAGCCAGTAGCCGACCTCGACGACGTCGCGCATCGGGTCGAAGTGGTGGAGCGAGATGCCACCGAGCACGGCTCCGTCGTCGATGAGATACGGCGCGAGGAGACCGCGCTCCTTCAGCATCGGCAGCTGCTCGCGCAGCATCATCCGCAGGGTGTCCGCGTCGACCGGCGGCAGACCGGCCTCGCCGCCGACGTCCGGATCGCGGAACGCGGGCGCCACGGCGTCGATGTCCTCCTGGCGCGGTGCACGCAGCAGCAGCTCGTCGACGCGCACCTCGTCCGGGAAGGTGTAGGTCGAGAGCTGGGCGTTCGTCTGGTCGGCGCGGCTCACTGCGCGAGCACCTCCGCGAGATCCTTGTCGCCGCGGCCGGAGAGGCAGACGAGGATCAGCTCGGCGTCGAGGTCGAGCGCCCGGGCGAGCGCGTGCGACGACTCGAGCGCGGGGATGATCCCCTCGGTGCGGCAGAGCAGCCGGAACGCGGCGAGGGCCTCGTCGTCGGTGCACGTGAGGTAGTCGGCGCGGCCGGAGTCGCGAAGCGCAGCGTGCTCGGGCCCGACGCCGGGGTAGTCGAGGCCGGCGGAGATGGAGTGCGCGTCCACGATCTGCCCGTCCTCGTCCGCGAGCAGCGACGAGCGGGAGCCGTGCAGGATCCCGGTCCGGCCCGTGCCGAGCGACGCGGCGCCCGCCGCCTCGACGCCGACGAGGCGCACGTCCTCGTCCTCGAGGAAGCCGGCGAAGAGGCCGATCGCATTCGACCCGCCCCCGACGCAGGCGATCGCGGCCTCGGGCAGGCGTCCCTCGGCGGCCAGGATCTGCTCGCGCGCCTCGCGGCCGATCACGGCTTGCAGCTCGCGCACGATCGCCGGATACGGAGCGGGGCCGACGCACGATCCGATCAGGTAGTGCGTCGTCTCGACGTTCGTGATCCAGTCGCGGATCGCCTCGCTCGTGGCTTCCTTCAGGGTCTTCGTGCCGAACTCGACGGGGTGCACCTCGGCCCCGAGCAGCTTCATCCGCTCGACGTTCGGCGCCTGCCGGCGCATGTCCTCGGAGCCCATGTAGACGACGCAGTCGAAGCCGAACCGCGCGCACACCGTCGCGGCTGCGACGCCGTGCTGTCCCGCGCCGGTCTCCGCGACGATTCGCCCCTTGCCGAGCCGGCGTGCGAGCACCGCCTGGCCGAGGGCGTTGTTGAGCTTGTGCGCGCCGGTGTGCATCAGGTCCTCGCGCTTCAGCCAGACGCGCCGGTCGGGCGCGAAGCGCTCGGCGAGGGTGAGCGGGGTCGGCCGGCCGGCGTACGAGGTTGCGAGCTCGTGCAGCTCCGCGCGGAATGCGTCGTCCGCGAGCGCGTCGTCCCAGCCGGCCGTCAGCTCGTCGAGCGCTGGGATGAGCGTCTCCGGGACGTAGCGGCCGCCGTACTCGCCGTAGGTCAGGCTCACTGCGGCTCCCCGTCATGAGCGGCTCCGTCATGAGCGGCTCCGTCACGGGCGGCTTCGACGAACCTGCGCACCTTGCCGTGGTCCTTGACGCCGGGCTCACGCTCCAGCCGCGACGCGGCGTCGACCGCCCAGGGGCGGACGGCGTCGATCGCCGCGCGCACGTTCGTCGCGTCGAGGCCGCCGGCGAGCATCACGCGGCCCTCGGCGGCGCGGGCCCGGTCGAGGTGGGTCGGGTCGTCCTCCAGCCAGGGCAGGTCGACGACGGTCGCGACGCGCTCGCCCTCGCGGAGCAGCACGGCGTCGCGGCCGCGGTGCCCGTTCTCGCGGCGGTAGAGCTGGACGAGGTCCGAGCCGGCGTCGTGGACGTCCTCGACGAAGACGGCGACGGAGAGCGACGTCTCGGGCACGTCGAGCACCTCGTCGGCGCGGCGCGGGCTCTCCTCGGCGAGGATGAAGCCGAGCAGGTCGGCACCCGCCTCGACGGCGGCGTCGACGTCGTCCTGGCGTGTGAGGCCGCACACCTTCACGAGCGGGCGGGAGAGGAGATCGCGGAGGGTCGCGGCCGGGTCCGACGCCTGCATGAGCGCGGTGCCGACGAGGATCGCGTCGGCTCCCGCGACCTCGGCTGCCGCGCCCTGCGCGCGCGAGTGGACGGCGCTCTCCGCGACCACGAGCCGGTCCTTCGGCGCCTGCGCGACGAGCCGGAGCTGCGCCTGCCGGTCGATCGCGAAGGTGCTCAGATCCCGTGCGTTGATCCCGATCGGGTCCGCGTCCAGTGCCACAGCGCGGGCCAGCTCGTCCGCGTCGTGCGCCTCCACGAGCGCGTCGAGGCCGAGCTCGCGCGCGTAGGCCTGGAGGGCCGCCGCCTGCGCGTCGTCGAGATCGCGGAGGATCAGCAGCACCGCGTCGGCGCCGGCGCGGCGCAGCTCGGCCAGCTCGTCCCGCTCCGTGAAGAAGCCCTTGGCGAGCAGGGGCAGCGAGGTGGACTCCCGCGCCGCGGCGAGGTCGGCGACGGAGCCGCCGAAGCGCTCGTCGACGAGCACCGACATCGCGCTCGCGCCCGCCAGCTCGTAGCTCCGCGCGAACGCCGCCGCGTCCGCGTCGGGGCGGATGTCCCCCGCCGACGGAGAGCGCCGCTTGAACTCGGCGATCGCGGACAGCCCGTCACGGGCGAGTGCCTCGCGCAGCCTCACGCCGTCACGGGCTCCTGGCGCGAGAAGGCGATCAGCTGCTCGAGGCGCGCCGCCGCCGCGCCGGAGTCGAGCGCCTCGGCCGCGTAGCCGAGACCCTCCTTCAGGTCCTTCGCGTGGCCGCCCGCGGCGATCGCGCCCGCCGCGTTGAGGAGGATCGCCGAGCGACGGCCGCCGTTGCCGCCCTCGAACACCTCGCGGATCTGCAGCGCGTTCTCGTCCGGCGTGCCGCCGCGGAGATCCTCGGGCGCGCAGCGCGGGACGCCGAGCTCCTCGGGGTCGATCTCGCGCTCCTTGACGAAGCCGTCGACGACCTCGCAGACGAGATTCGGCCCCGCCGGCGAGAGCTCGTCGATGCCGAACGCGCCGTGGACGACGAACGCGCGGTGGGCGCCGAGCCTCGCAAGCACCTGCGCGATCGTCTGCACGAGCACGGGCGAGTAGACGCCCACGACCTGCGCCCGCGCGCCGGCCGGGTTCGTCAGCGGGCCGAGCACGTTGAAGACCGTCCGCGCGGCGAGCTCGCGCCGGACCGGCGCGGCGTGGCGCATGGCGGGATGGTGCGTCGGCGCGAACATGAAGCCGAAGCCGAGCTCGTCCACCGACTGAGCGACGCGCTCGGGCGTCAGGTCGAGCGAGAAGCCGAGCGCCTCGAGCACGTCGGCCGAGCCGGACTGCGACGAGACGGAGCGGTTGCCGTGCTTCGCGACGCCGGCGCCCGCGGCTGCGGCCACGAGCGCGGCGGCCGTCGAGATGTTGAACGTCTTGCCGCCGTCCCCGCCCGTGCCGGCGGTGTCGACGAGGTCGGAGCGCGTCGGTCGCACGGGGAGCACGTGCTCGCGCATGGCTTCCGCGCAGCCGGCTATCTCGTCGGCCGTCTCGCCCTTCAGGCGGAGCGCCACGAGGAAGCCGCCGATCTGCCCGGACGTCGCCTCGCCGCTCATGATCTCGTTCATGACGCCGCGCGCCTCGTCGCGGCTCAGATCGTGCCCGTCGAGCAGCCGGGCCAGTGCCGCCTGGATCATGCTCCTCCCTCCAGGAAGTTCTTCGCGATCGCCGGACCGAGCGGGGTGAGGACGGATTCCGGGTGGAACTGCACGCCGTCGACGGCGAGCTCGCGATGGCGGACGGCCATCACCTCGCCGTCCGGCGCCGTGGCCGTCACCTCGAGCACGTCGGGCAGGCGCGTGGCCGCGAGCGAGTGGTAGCGGCCGGCGAGGAACTCCCCGTCGAGCCCCTCGAAGATGCCCTTGCCGTCGTGCGAGACCATCGTCGCCTTGCCGTGGACGAGCTCGTGCGCGAGCCCGACCTCGCCGCCGAAGACCTGCACGATCGCCTGGTGCCCGAGGCAGACCCCGAGCACGGGGATCTTTCCGGCGAGCCGCTCGACGAGCGCCTCCGTCACGCCCGCGTCCTCGGGGCGCCCCGGCCCGGGCGAGATCACGAGCCGGTCGGGCGCGAGCGCCTCGGCCTCGTCGGGCGTGACTGCGTCGTTGCGGCGGACCACCACGTCGGCTCCGAGCTCCTCGAAGAGATGCACGAGGTTGTAGGTGAACGAGTCGTAGTTGTCGACCATGAGGACCTTCATCGGCCCTCGCCTCCTCGGCCGGCGACGGCTCCCGCCCGGCAGAGCCGGGCTCTGCCGTCGCCTGGCGCGGCGGCGTCGAGAAACCGAGGACTCGATGAGCGAGCTCGAACCCTCCGCCTCCTCGATCGCCGTCTCGAGCGCGGCGAGCTTGCGCAGGCACTCGTCGTGCTCGGCGCGCGGATCCGAGTCCGCCACGATCCCCGCGCCCGCCTGCAGGTACGCGACGCCGTCCTGGAGCACGACGGTGCGGATCGCGATGCACGTGTCGAACGACCCGCCGGGCATCGAGTAGCCGACCGCGCCCGCGTAGGGCCCGCGGCGGAAGCCCTCGAGCTCCGAGATGATCTGCATGGCGCGCACCTTCGGCGCGCCGCTGACGGTGCCGGCGGGGAAGCACGCGCGCAGCAGGTCGAAGGGCGTGACGCCGTCCTTCAGCTCGCCCGCGACCTCCGAGACGAGATGCGTCACGTGTGAGAACCGCTCCGGCTCGAGGAAGCGCTCGACCTTCACCGTCCCCGCCTTGCAGACACGTGAGAGGTCGTTGCGGCCGAGGTCGACGAGCATCACGTGCTCGGCCCGGTCCTTCGCCGACGAGAGCAGCCGTTCGGCGTCCCCGTCGCCGGGCTGCGTCGTGCCTGCGATCGGGTTCAGGCTCGCGCGCGGGCCCTCCGCCTTGACGAGCGTCTCGGGCGAGGAGCCGACGAGGGCAATTCCGTCGAGCTCGAGCAGGAAGAGGTAGGGCGAGGGATTCACGAGCCGCAGGGAGCGGTAGACGTCGAGCGGCGTGACGCCGGTGCGCCGCTCGGCGCGCTGCGAGAGGACGATCTGGAACGCGTCGCCGACCCGGATGTGCTCCTTCGCGCGCCTCACGGAGCGCTCGTAGTCGGTCTGCGAGGAGCGCTCCGTCGTCCCCGCGCCGGAGCCGCCGCGCGGGGGCTCGACGGTCCGCTCGAGCAGCGCCGCCACCTCGTCCGAATCCCCGACCAGCACCTCGGCGACTCCGCGCGCGTGGTCGAAGCGGACGAGGACGTCCGCGACGACGAAGCGGCTCTCGGGCATGTCACGGCCCGCGTCCGGCAGCGGCACCGTCGGCTCGATCACCGCGACGTGGTCGTATCCGAGGTAGCCGACGACCGCCTCGCCGCAGGCCTCCGCCTGGGCGAAGTCGACGAGCCGCGAGCCGCAGCCGACGAGCGAGTAGCGCCCCAGGCGGCCTCGCTCGACCGACTCCAGCAGGAACGAGGCCCGGCCGGCGTCGCGCAGCCGGAGGTAGGCCGCGAGCGGCGTGATCAGGTCGGTGGCGATGGCGGTGGAGATGGTCATCGAACGAAAAGAGACCCTCGCGGGTCTCGGTCGAGCGGGCGTGGGATAGCTCCGGCCTAGGCCAGGCTCCCGCCCCGCTCGCGGCACCAGGCCCACAGAATCGGCTGCAGCGTCGGGGTCGGGGAAGTCATCGTTTTTCAGCCTAGGCGAGGGCGAGCGGCTCCGCAAGTGATTGAATCGGCGCGTGCCGATCCCGCCGCTCCTCCGCGAGCTGCTGACCATTCCCGGGCCGTCCGGCTACGAGGGCCGCGCGGCGGCGGCCTGGCGTGCGGCGGCGGAGCCGTTCGCCGAGGTGTGGACCGACCCCATGGGATCGTCCTACGCGAAGGTCGCCGGCACCGGCGACGGTCCGCGGCTCGCCGTCCTCGGCCACATCGACGAGATCGGCTTCGCGGTCACCCACGCCGACGATCAGGGCAACCTCGCGTTCTCGGTGATCGGGGGCTACGAGCCGTCGACGCTCGTCGCCCAGCGGGTCGAGATCGTCACGGACGCGGGCATCGTGCCCGGGCTGATCGCCCGTCGCCGGCTCTCGCCGGACCAGCGCAGGGAGGGCAAGAAGCCGGAGCTCGCCGACATGCACATCGACATCGGCGCGCGCGAGCCGTGACGAGGCGCTGCAGCTCGTCTCGATCGGCGATCCCGGCGTCCTGGCGGGTGCGCCGCGGGAGCTGTCGAACGACCGCTTCATCTCGCGCGCGCTCGACAACCGGCTCGGCGCGTACGTCGCGCTCGAGGCGGCGCGGCTCGTGGCGGAAGCGGGCGGCGCGGCCGGCGACGTCGTCGCGGTCGCGACCGTCCAGGAGGAGGTCGGCGTCTACGGGGCGCGCGCGGCGGCGTTCTCGCTCGAGCCGCAGCGTCGCGCTCGCCGTCGACATCACGCCGTCCACGGACGCCCCGGGCGGCGACGTCAAGATCGGCGGCAAGATCGAGGTCGGCGCCGGCCCGGCGATCGCGCGCGGCTCGACGCTCCATCCCGCGGTCTTCGAGCTCCTGCGCGCGACGGCCGAGGCGGAGGGCATCGAGCACTCGGTCGAGGTCACGACGGCGCAGACGTCCACGGACGCCGACTACGTTCACCTGAGCCGCGGCGGCGTGCCGACGGGGCTCGTCTCGATCCCGATCCGCTACGCACACACACCGGTCGAGCTCGCCCAGTGGAGCGACGTCGAGGGAGCCGCGAAGCTGATCGCGGCGTTCGCGCAGCGGCTCACGGCGGACACCGACCTGGGGCGCTGACCCGCGTCGTCGTCACGCGCGCGACGCCCGCGCCCGCCGAGGAGCTGCTGCGGGCGACGGGCTGGGACGTGCGGATCGGCGAGGACGTCGCCGGCGCCGACGGCGTGCTGGCGCACCTGACGGACGCGATCGACGACGCGTTCTTCGAGCGTGCGGGGCCGCAGCTCCGGGTCGTCGCGAACTTCGCCGTCGGCGTCGACAACGTCGATCTCGACGCAGCGCGCCGGCACGAGGTCGTCGTCACCAACACGCCTGACGTGCTGACGCAGGCCGTCGCGGAGCACGCGCTGGCGCTGCTCCTCGCCGCCGCGAAGCGGGTCGTCGAGGGCGACCGCCAGATCCGCGACGGCGCGTGGGCAGGGTGGAGCGACAACCCGCTGCAGACGCTCGAGCTGGGCGGCCGGACGCTCGGGATCGTCGGCATGGGGCGGACCGGCCGGGCACTCGCCGGGTTCGCCGAGGCGCTCGGCATGCGCGTGATCTCGTCGCGCCCGCTGCCGCTCGAGCGGCTGCTCTCGGAGGCGGACGTCGTCTCGCTGCACGTGCCGCTGCGGCCGGAGACGCGGCATCTGATCGGCGCGGAGGAGCTCAGGGCGATGAAGCCGGACGCGATCCTCGTCAACGTCTCGCGCGGGCCGGTCGTGGACGAGGCGGCGCTCCAGGAGGCGCTGCGGGCCGGGGAGATCGGGGCCGCGGCCCTCGACGTCTTCGAGGACGAGCCGCACGTCCATCCCGGGCTCGTCGAGCTGCCGAACGTCGTCATGACCCCGCACATCGCCTCGGCCACGCGCGAGACCCGGGCCGCGATGGCGCGCCTGGCGGCGGAGAACGTGATCGCCGTGCTCAGGGGGGACGGCCCGATCACGCCCGTGGGTACGCTGGGGTCATGAGCCGTACCGTGATCCTCTCCGCCGTGCGCACGCCCTTCGGGAAGCTCGGCGGCGGGCTCGCCGGGTACCAGGCGACGGAGCTCGGCGCGATCGCGATCGAGACCGGACTCGGCCGGGCCGGCGTGGAGCCCGGCGAGGTGCAGTACGTGATCATGGGCCAGGTGCTGCAGGGCGGCGCGGGCCAGGCGCCCGCGCGTCAGGCGGCGGTCGGGGCCGGGCTCCCGATCGAGGTGCCCGCGGACACGATCAACAAGGTCTGCGCGTCGTCGATCCGCGCGGTCGAGATCGCCGACTCGATGATCCGCGCCGGCGACGCCGAGGTGATCGTCACGGGCGGGATGGAGTCGATGTCGAACGCGCCCTACATCCTCAAGCAGGCCCGCTTCGGCTACCGCCTGGGCGACGGCACGCTCATCGACCTGATGACGCACGACGGGCTGACGTCCACCTTCGACGGCCTGCACATGGTCGCGCAGGCGAGCTTCGTCTCCCGCGAGCTCGGGATCCCGCGCGAGGACCAGGACGCCTGGGCCTACCGCTCGCACCAGCGTGCGGCCGCGGCGCAGGACGCCGGCCGCTTCGAGGACGAGATCGTGGCGGTCGGCGACGTGACCGCCGACGAGAGCGTCCGCCGCGACACGACGCTCGAGAAGCTCGCCGCGCTGAAGCCGGTCTTCGACCCGGACGGGACGACCACGGCGGGCAACGCGCCGGGCGTGAACGACGGCGCCTCGTGCGTCGTCGTCACGAGTGAGGAGTGGGCCCGCAGGCGTGGCCTCGAGCCGCTCGCGACGGTGATCGGCCAGGGCTACGTGGCGGACGAGTTCGCGTTCCTCGCCCGGACGCCGGCCCGGGCGGGCGCCATGGCGCTCGAGCGCGCGGGCAAGTCGATCGACGACGTCGAGCGTGTCGAGATCAACGAGGCGTTCGCCTCGGTCGCCTGGAACTCGACGAGGCTGCTCGGAGCCGACGAGGAGAAGGTGAACGTGAACGGCGGCGCCGTCGCGCTCGGTCATCCGATCGGCGCCTCGGGCGGACGCATCCTCGGCACCATGGTCCACGAGCTGCGGCGCAACGGCGGCGGGCTCGGACTCGCCGCGATCTGCTCCGGCGGCGGCCAGGGCGACGCGCTCTTGATCGAGGTCTGACTCACTGCGTACGATGCCGCCCCGAGGAGGGCGCATGGACGAGCAGGAGCGTCTGCGGCTGGACTACGACGAGAGCGTGACGCTCCTCCGGGGGTTGACCGACACGCGCTTCCGCCTGCTCGCCCTCGTGCCGACGATCGCGGGCGCCGCCGTCGGCTTCCTGACGGGCGCCCGGGCCGCCATCGAGCTGCTCGCCCTCGGCCTCGTCGGTTTCGCCGCGACGCTCGGCATCCTCATCTACGAGCTGCGAGCCGGCGAGATCATGTCCTCGTTGACGCGCCGCGTCCGCGCGCTCGAGACGCCGGCTGCTCGTCTACGGCCCGCTCGTCCGACCGAGCCGAAGGAAGCTGTTCGGCACGATCCCGGTGTCGCACCGACGCGGCGTAGCGATCGTGTTCGCCACCGCCCTGGGAGCGTGGGCGTACGTCGTGGGCTGGGGCGCGCTGCGCACGCTCTCGATTGCGCGCGCACGGGACATCGGCCTCGTCATCGGCGTCGCGGTGGCTCTGGTCATGTTCATGGAGATCGAGCGCATCGAGGCGGAGCCCGCGGAGGGGCTTCCGGCCCCGGAGCCTGCGAGCCCAGAGCAACCAGGCCCGGAGCCTTCAGGCCGGAGCCTTCGGGACCCTAGCCGGCCTCGGCCAGCCCCGGCAGGACCGGTCTTCCCGTCAGGAGTCCGACGCAGCGGGCGTAGACGTTCACGCGCTCGTCGTACTCGGGCGAGAACTCGACGGCGCCGTTGATCTCCAGCACGACGAAGCCGTCGTCGACCGGGAGCAGGTCGACTCCGACGAGGTCGCCCCTCACGGCCCTCGCCGCCGCCAGCGCGAGCTGGCACGCCTCGCGCGGAGGCTTCACCGGCTGCCGCCGTGCGCCGAGCGCGACGTTCGTGCGCCATTCCCCCGGCCGCGGGACACGGCTGATCGCGCCGACGACCCGGCCCGCGGCGACGACGATCCGCAGGTCGTGGCCCGGCGGCGGCACGAGCGCCTGGACGAGCGCACCGGTCGACCGGTACCAGGGCTTGCGGCGGATCGCGTCGAGCGCGTCCGAGAGCGCGGCGAGCGTCGAGCAGAGGACGACGTCGCGGCCCCAGCTGCCGAAGCGCGGCTTCAGCACGACCGGGAGCTCGATCTCGGGCACCGGGCCGCCCTCCCAGAGGTGCTGCGTCCGCGGGTGGGGCAGCGCCTCCTCTGCGAGCACGCGGGCGGTGATCAGCTTGTCGTGGGCGGCGCGGAGCGTGAACGGGCGGTTGAGGACGAGCACCCCGCTGCGCTCGAGCTCGTCGAGCGCCCAGACGCCGGGCTCGATCCCGTCGACGGTCGGGAGGACGTCGAGCCGCGCGAGCGCGACGTCGCCGCGACCGAGCTGGGCCACCGCCTGCGCAGGCGAGAGCACGGCCGAGTGGACCCCGTGGAGGCGCTGAGCGGCGAGCTGGGCGCTCGTGCCCGGCTCCCGTCCCGCTGCCTCGTGCGCGACAATGGCAAAGCGCATCTCCGAGCGGAGTGTTCGGTGCGTCGCGCCCCTCCGCAAGGCCGTTCACCGGCCTGTCACCGGATCGAAGCAATGCGACCACCGAAAGGACACCGGCGCCCGTTCGGATAGCTTGCTGCGCCGTTGATAGCTTGCTGCGCCATGAAGCTCGAGCACGTCCTGGTCGTGGGCGCGGGCCAGATGGGCGGCGGCATCGCGCAGGTCGTCGCCGCGTCGGGTCGCCGCGTCTCGCTGCACGACCCCTTTCCCGGCGCCGCGGAGCGTGGCTTGGCCACGATTCGCAGGAGCCTCGAGAAGCTCGCCGAGAAGGGAGGGCCCGACCCCGACGAGACGCTCGCGCGCATCGCGACGGTCGACGACCTCGTGGCAGCCGACCTGCTGATCGAGGCCGTCGTCGAGGACACGGCCGTGAAGGAGGACGTCTTCCGCCGTGCGGACGCCACGCTGCCCGAGCGGGCGATCCTCGCGTCGAACACCTCGTCCATCCCGATCACGTCGCTCGCCGCGGTGACCGGTCGGCCCGACCGCGTGATCGGGATGCATTTCTTCAACCCGGTCCCGTTGCTGAAGCTCGTCGAGGTGATCCGCGCCGTCCAGACCTCGGACGAGACGGCAGAGGCGATCGTCAGGCTCGCCGAGGACCTGGGCAAGACGCCGGCCCAGGCGAACGACTTCCCCGGCTTCGTCTCCAACCGGATCCTGATGCCGTTCATCAACGAGGCCGCGTATGCGCTGCTGGAGGGCGTCGCCGAGGCGGACGCGATCGACACGATCGCGAAGCTCGGCTTCGCGCACCCGATCGGCCCGCTCGCGCTCGCCGATCTGATCGGGCTCGACACGTGCGTCGCCATCATGGAGGTGCTGCACACGGGTCTCGGCGACCCGAAGTACGCGCCCTGCCCGCTCCTCCGGCAATACGTCCAGGCCGGACGGCTGGGCCGGAAGTCCGGGCGGGGCTTCTACACGTACGGCTGACACGGCGAAAGTTCCTGCATTTGCAGGCGTCTTTCTGGTAATAAGCCGAGGCTGGCCAGCGTTCGCCGCCGACCGGCGAACGCGCGCTAAAGCGTCGGGCCGTTCGTGACGACATACGTCGAGGGCCTCGCGCCGTGAAGGGGGTGGGACTTGAGGCTGTTGCTGGTAGACGACGACGCAGGTCTACGAGAGCTCGTCGCGACGACGTTCCACCTGGTCGACGTCGACGTGGACGAGGCGGAGAGCGCCGCGCAGGCGGAGGCGCTGCTGCGCGCGCAGCGCCCGGACGTGATCGTGCTGGACATCAAGATGCCGGGCGAGAACGGGCTCGACTTCTGCAGGCGGCTCAAGGCCGACCCGGACACGAGCTCGATTCCGGTCGTCATCCTCTCGGGCTCGGTCGAGGCGACGTCTCGCGCGGCCGCCGGGGCGGGCGCCGACGCGTCGCTGCCGAAGCCGTTCAGCCCGCTGCAGCTGCTCGCGGTCGTCGAGCGCCTCGCGGGCGGGCTCGACCCCGTGCCCGTCGGCGACGCGGTGCCGGGCGGCGCGGACGCGCAGCTCCTGCTCTATGCGCGTGACCTGCGCAACCTGCTCGAGGTCGAGCGCCGGCAGCGCGCCCTGCTCGAGAGCGCCTACCGCGACACCGTCACCGCGCTGGCCGGCGCGCTCGAGTCGAAGGACGTCGGCACCCGCGAGCACTCGCAGCGGGTCGCCCGTTACGCGCTCGAGCTCCTGCGCTCGGTCGACGCTTCGCTGGCCGAGGACCCGAGCGTCGAGTACGGCTTCTTCCTCCACGACGTGGGCAAGATCGGCATCCCGGACGCGGTGCTGCAGAAGCCCGGCCCGCTCGACCCCGACGAGCGGCGCCTGATGCAGACGCACACCACCCTCGGCGAGCAGATGCTCCAGGGGATCCCGATCCTCAAGGAACGCGGCCTCGAGGTCGTGCGCTCGCACCACGAGCGCTGGGACGGCTCCGGCTATCCCGACCGGCTCGAGCAGGAGGACATCCCGCTCGCCGCGCGCGTCTTCGCAGTTGCCGACGCGATCGACGCCATGACGAGCGACAGGCCGTACCGCCGCGCGCAGTCATGGGCGGATGCTGCTCTCGAGGTCGACCGCGAGTCCGGCCGGCAGTTCGACCCGACCGTGGTCACGGCGTTCCACCGCATCGAGCCACGGCTCAGGGCGGTGCACCTGACGCTCGCGCGCGCGGGCTGAGGTCTGGCCGACGGCCCGGCTGACGACTCAGTCGCCGCCGGCGAGCCGGACGAACCGCTGTCCTTCGACCTCCTCGATGATCGTGTCGTCGTCGTGACGCAGCTCGGTGATCCACTCCTCGGGGAACGTCACGAGCTCCCTGAGCTCCCGCTCGCTGTGCCACTTTCCGTCTTCGAGCAGCTGGCGAATCCGCTGGTAGATCGACACGTTTGTCCTCCGGTTCGACGCCTAAGGACCAGAAAGCCTCCCTCGTTCTCTCGTAACGAGGTGGTGAACGAGTGGTGACAGAACGGAGAAAGCCGCCAGGGCCGTACGATCCGCGGTGATGAGCGTCGAGGTCGCAGTCGTCCGGCACGCCCCCGCGGGCGACCGCTTGCGCTGGCAGGGCGACGACCGCGTGCGGCCGCTCGACGAGCGCGGCCTTCTGCAGGCCGATTGCCTCCCCGACGCGCTGCTCCGCGAGCTGCGCGTGCGGCGCATCGTCTCCAGCCCGTACATTCGCTGCGTGCAGACCGTCGAGCCGCTCGCGCGGCGGCTCGGACTGCCGGTCGAGGAGCGGGACGAGCTCGCCGAGGGTACGCACGAATCGGCGTGGCGCCCGCTGCTCGAGTCGCTCGTCGGCGACGGCGGCGTCGCCTGCGTGCACGGCGACGTGACGCTCGTGCTCGTGGGCAAGGCCGGGAAGAAGGGCGCGACGTGGCTCCTCGACAAGCGCCTGCGACTGGTGCGGAAGCTTCCGCCGCCGGCCTAGAGGCTTGATGTGAAACTCCGGCACGCACGGCTGGTGTGCCGGACGCGGCGCGGTTCAGCCGGCTCGGGCTTGCCCGTAGCAACCACTACGCGCGGCGCCCGATCCGGCTGAACCGCTTGGTCTGGCCCATCCCCGCACGCACCCGAGTTTCACATCAAGCCTCTAGCTTCTAGGCAGCGGCGCTCCGCAGCGGCTCCACCCGGTCGACGCGCGTCAGGCTGACGGGGAGCCCGCGGCGGAGATGCTCGACGAGCGCGTCCTCGTCTCGCTCGCACGGGACGAGCGTCTTCCAGGTGCAGACGTGCTCGAGCCGGTGGAAGTCGCCGGTCGCGACCACGGGCACGCGGGCGCGGCCGACCCAGCTGAAGACGTCGTGGCGGTTGAAGAGCTCGAAGCGGTCGACGACCGTCGCGGCCCATTCCGGCTCGACCGCGAAGCGGGCCGTGCCGCGTGAGGACCTGCGGGCGGCCGCGAGGGGGTACGGGTGGGCGCCGATCAGAGCTGCGCCAAGCGAACGTGAGTGCGCGAGCGCAGCTTCGAGCCCGTCGTCGACCCCCACGAACTCGTGCAGGCCGAGCGCGAGGGCGTGTGCGCCGCGCCGCGGATCGGGATCGTCGTCGGTCAGCTCGAGCCCGGGCACGAGCATGAGCCCGTAGAGCACCTCGGCGCGTTCGGCCTCGCTCCGGATCTCGTCGAGATACCCGGCGAAGTTGGCCTTGTGGACATGCCGCGGCGGCTCGTCGCCGGTCCGGCAAGTGTGGTCCGTGACGGCGAGCACGTCGAACCGCGAGCGTCCGTAGAGGTCGACCAGCTCGCGGATCGTCAGGGCGCCGTCGCTCCACGTCGAGTGCGCGTGGAGCTCGCAGAGGAGCGGTTCCGTGGTCATGGTCCGACGTTCGCCGGGGCACGCAGGAGTCCGTGCCGACGGATCGTGACGCTTCGGGAACGGACTCGTGAACACGCTTGAGCCGGCCCGCGCGCGGCGCAATCCTGGCTGTGCGTGAACGAGGGCCGGCCGGGCGGCCGACAGGGAGGGCGTCCGCCGCCGGGGCCGGCCCGACCCCTACGCGGCCGCGGCGCGGCGCGCGAGGGTCAGCACGGCGCCGTCGCGAAGGCCGCTGCGGCCGACGCGCATCGGCAGACCGATCCGGCGCTGCACCTCGGAGAGGATCAGCGTGCCCGCCGCAAGCGTGCGCGCCCGCGGCAGGGCCAGACCGTACGAGGCGGCGATCTGTGGAGAGGGCCGCCGGGCCAGCCGCTGCAGGACGTCTGCGAGCGACGCCGCGTCGAGCGAGGCGCCGTTGAGCTTGCGGACGCCGCGCGCGCTGCCGCCGACCGCGATCGCCAGCTGGGGCACCGGCGGCGTGACGCCGGCGAAGAGCCGGGATACCTCGGCGGCGGCCGCTTCGAGCTGCGTCGGCGCCGGTGGATCCTGCGTGAGCAGCCGGCTCGTCAGCCGCATCGAGCCGATGTCGATCGAGCGGAACCAGACCGGTCCGTCCTCCGGCGTGCCGACGACGATCTGGGTCGAGCCGCCGCCGACGTCGCAGACGGCAAGCGTGGACGGCTCATCCTCGAGGCTGGACAGCGCGCCTTCGAAGGCGAGGCGGCCCTCCTCCTCGGCCGAGAGGACGTGAACCGGCACCCGCGCTGCGCGCTCGAGCGCTCCGACCAGCTCGTCGCCGTTCGCGGCCTGCCGGCCCGGGCTCGTCACGAGCACCTCGACGGCGGAGCTCTCGCGGCGGGCGCGCGTCACGAGCGCACGGACGCAGTCCGCGGTCTCGGCCAGCTTGCCGACCGGGATCCGCCCGTGCTCCTCGACGGTGGCGCCCAGGCGGAGCGTGTGCTTCACCTGCTCGAGCGGCTGCACGGTGCGTCCGTCGCTCCACGCGACGAGCAGCCTCACCGTGTTCGATCCGACGTCGACGACCGCGACACGCACCGCGGATCATTCTTCCCGGCGCGTCGGTCGGCGCACCTCAGGAGCGCCCTGCCGAAGCGGTGACGCGCCGCTTGCGCCGGCGCATGACGCTCACCTGCGTCGGCCGCCGCCGCTCGCTCTTTCGCGGCGACTGGCGCTGCCACGTACCGTCCGGCTGCATCTCCCAGGCGGTGGTGTTGTCCTTGCGCAGCGTCTCGAGGATCGCGTCCAGCTCGGCCCGGAGCCGGTTGTCGTCGATCGGGACGAGCACCTCGATCCGGTGGTCGAGGTTCCGCGGCATCAGGTCGGCGCTCCCGATCAGGTAGTCGTGCTCCTCGCCTGCCTGGAAGTGGTAGAGGCGGCTGTGCTCGAGGAAGCGGCCGAGCACGCTGCGCACGTTGATGTTGTCGGTGAGACCGGGGATGCCCGGCCTCAGGGTGCAGACGGAGCGGGTCACGAGGTCGACCCGAACGCCCGCCTGGGACGCGCGTACGAGCGCCTTGATCACGCCCGGGTCGTTCAGGTTGTTCACCTTGATCCGGACGCGCGCCGCGAGACCGGCCTCGGCCGCCTCGGCCACGCGCTTGATCCGCGCCAGCAGCCCCGTGCGCAGGTTGATCGGCGCGACCAGCAGGCGGCGGAACTTCTGCGGGCGCCCGAAACCGGTGACGAAGTTGAAGAGGTCGGCGACGTCTGCGGCGATCTCCGGGTCGGCCGTGAAGACACCGACGTCCTCGTAGAGGCGGGCCGTGACCGGGTGGTAGTTGCCGGTGCCGATGTGGACGTACCGCTGCAGGCCGGCGGCCTCGCGGCGGACGACGAGCGTCGTCTTCGCGTGGATCTTCAGGTCGGGGAATCCGTAGACGACGTGGACGCCGGCCTGCTCGAGCCTGCGCGACCACTCGATGTTCCGCCGCTCGTCGAAGCGAGCCTTGAGCTCGACGAGGCAGACGCTCTGCTTGCCCGCCTCGGCGGCGTCGATCAGCGCGGGGGCCAGGGCGGAGTCGCCGCTCGTCCGGTAGATCGTCGTCTTGAGCGCCACCGAGCTCGGGTCGGCGGCGCCGAGCGCGACGAACTGCTCGACGCTCGTCGCGAACGAGTCGTAGGGATGCTGAACGAGCATGTCGCCCCGCCGGATCTCCGCGAAGAGATCTCCTTCGACCGGGCTCGCGAGGCGCGGTTGCGTCACCGGGAGCCATGGCTCGTACTTCAGCTCCGGGCGCTCGAGCCCGGCGAGCTGCTGCAGGTCGGCGAGGTCGAGCATGCCCCGCTGCCGATAGACCTGCTCGCTTCCGATCCCGAGCCGGTCCTCGAGCCGCTCCAGCATGCGGCCGGAGACGCCGCTCGAGACCTCGAGCCGGACGACGTCCCCGAAGCGGCGGCGGCGCAGCTCGGAGCGGACGGCCTCGAGCAGGTCGTCCGCCTCGTCGGAGACCTCGAAGTCCGAGTCGCGGGTGACGCGGAAGACGACCTGCTCGGCGAACTCCATCCCGGGGAAGAGCCACGGGAGGAAGTGCGCGATCACGTCCTCCATCGGTACGAGGACGCCCCGCGCGCCGACCGGCTGGAAGCGCGGCAGGCCCTCCGGCACCTTCACGCGCGCGAACCGCTCTTCGCCCGTCTCGGGGTCGCGGACGGTGATGCCGAGGCTGAGCGACAGTCCCGAGATGTACGGGAACCGCTGGCCGGGCCCCACGGCGAGCGGAGTCAACACGGGGTAGATGTGCCGACCGTAGTGGCCCTCGAGCTCCTCGAGCTCGGCTTCCGTCAGCTCGTCGATTCCCGCGACGAGGATCCCGTGCTCCGCGAGGGCCGGCTGCAGCTCGTTGAGCCAGAGCTTCGCCTGGCGGTCGCTGAGGTCCGCGACGCCCCGGCGGATCTCTCCGAGCGTCTCCTGCGCGGTCATCCCGTCGGCGCCGCGCGCGACGAGCCCGGCAGCCACCTGGTCGAGCAGCCCGGCCACGCGCACCATGTAGAACTCGTCGAGGTTCGACGAGAAGATCCCGCAGAGCTTCACCCGCTCCAGGAGCGGCTGGTCGGGATCCGACGCGAGCTCGAGCACCCGGGACGCGTAGTCCAACCACGAGAGCTCCCGGTTCAGGAGGGGAGGTAGCTCGCGGTTCTCGGTTGGGACGGAACTGTTCATCGGTCTGATTCTCGCGCTCTCAGGGGTGAACGTGGGGTTTCGGTTTGGTGACGGGCCTAGAAGGTGGCGTCGCGCCAGCCGCTCGCGATGATCAGGACGATCAGCGCTGCGACGACCAGCCGGTAGATCACGAACGGCGTGTAGTTGTGGCGACGAACGTAGCCGAGCAGGACGTCGATCGCGATCAGACCGACGCCGCAGGCCGCGATCGTGCCGACGACGAACGGGCCGCTGGAACCGGCAGGCAGCGGGTTCAGGACGACGTGCTTCAGCCCCTTGTAGATCGACGGCGCCGAACATGATCGGGATCAGGAGCAGGAAGGACAGGCGGGCAGCGGCGTCGCGGGTGAGCCCGAGATAGCGGCCCGTCAGTGATCGTGATCCCCGAGCGCGAGACGCCCGGCATCAGGGCGAGGATCTGCGAGACGCCGATCAGGAACGCCCGCTTGATCGACAGGTCGTCGATCTCGTACCGCTCGGGTCGCCGGTCCGCGAGCCAGAGCAGGATGGCGAAGAGCGACATGAAGATCGCGATCTGCCACGGCTGGCCGAGATGCTTCTCGATCACGCTCTCTCCGAGCGCACCGGCGAGGGCCGCGGGAATGGTGGCGAAGAAGACGCCCCAGGCGATCCGCTCGTGGTCCGTGCGGATCGCCCGCGCCCGGACGGATACGAGCCAGGCTTTCACGTAGGAAATGAGGTCGGCCCAGAAGTAGGCGACGACCGCGACGAGCGTCCCGAGGTGAAGCGCCACGTCGAACGTCTTGTTGAAGCTCGCGTGCGTCTCGAGGTAGTGCCAGTCGAAGAGCCACGGGACGAGGATCAGGTGGCCCGGACGAGGAGATCGGCAGCAGCTCGGTGGCGCCCTGCGTGACCCCGAGGACGAACGCCTGCCAGTCCGTGAGCCGTCCGGCCTTCTCGCCGACGCCGAGGGCGGCGAGGACGACTGCCAGGAGAATGAGCCCGCCTGCGATCACATAGACGAGCCGACGTGAGCGCAGGCCGGACACGCGCGGCAGCATATCCGGCGCGTTTCAGCTCCCTGTCAGCTCTCCGCCCGCAGTCAGGTTTCGTTCAGGAGCGGATGGTCGCGATCGTCGCTGAACGTCAGGAGCCGGTCGTGAACTACCGCTCGGGCACAGGCCGATCGGACGCGTCCGTGAACTCGCGGAACTCGCCGGTGATCAGATACGCGGTCTGCTCGCCGATGTCGACGGCGTGGTCGCCGATCCGCTCGATGCAGCGCGAGACGAAGAGCGTCCGCAGGCCGTACTCGCGCGCCTCCTCCGGCAGCGCCAGCACGTCCTCGGCGGCGCGGCGGTTCGCCCGGTCGATCAACTCGTCCAGCTCGACGAGCGACTCGGCCTTCGCCAGGTCACGGTCCCTGAACGAGTCGAGCGCCACGCGGATCATCTCCTCCGCGCGCGCGCCCATCTCCTCGAGGCTCTCGACGATCCTCTCGTCGTGCGGCCCGAGCCCGTGCATCAGCTTCGTGAACTTCGCGATCGTGACGCAGTAGTCGCCCATCCGCTCCAGGTGGAGGTTCGTGTGCAGCATCGCCAGCACGAGCCGCAGGTCGACGGCGACCGGCGTCTGCCGCGCCAAGCAGCGACTGCACGACCTGCTCGACGCCGAGGTAGGCAGGCGTCGATGTCGTCGTCGAAGCGGATCACCTCGTCGGCGAGCTCGACGTCGAAGCGCTCGAGCGAGTTCAGCGAGCCGCGGAGCGCGCGCAGGACGAGGCTGCCTTCCTCCTGGAGCGCCGCCTCGAGCTGCTCGAGCTCCTCCTGGAACGAGAGCCTCATCCGAAGCGTCCCGTCACGTAGCCCTCCGTCCGCTCGTCGGACGGCTGCGTGAAGATCTTCTCGGTCGAGTCGTACTCCACGAGGACGCCGCTTCTCGACCCGTCCTCCGCGACGTCGAGGCTGAAGAACGCCGTCATCCCGGCGACGCGCGCGGCCTGCTGCATGTTGTGCGTGACGATCACGAGCGTGTAGTCCTGCTTCAGCTCGTGCATCAGGTCCTCGATCGCCGCGGTCGCGATCGGGTCGAGGGCCGACGCCGGCTCGTCGAGGAGGACGACGTCGGGCTCGACGGCGATCGCGCGGGCGATGCAGAGGCGCTGCTGCTGACCGCCCGAGAGGCCGAGCGCGCTCTTCTTCAGCCGGTCCTTGACCTCGTCCCAGAGGGCGGCACGCTGGAGCGCCCGCTCGACGCGCCCGTCGAGGTCGTCCTTCATGCCGAGGATCCGCAGGCCGTAGGCGACGTTGTCGTAGATCGACTTGGGAAACGGGTTCGGGCGCTGGAAGACCATGCCGATCCGGCGACGCACCTCGATCGCGTCGACGTCGCGCCCGTACAGGTCGAGCCCGTGGTAGAGGAGCTGGCCCTCGACCTTCGTGTTCGGGATCAGGTCGTTCATGCGGTTCAGGCAGCGGAGGAAGGTGCTCTTGCCGCAGCCGGACGGCCCGATCACGGCCGTGACGGCGTTCCGGTAGATCTCGAGCGAGACGCCCTTGATGGCGCGGTTATCCCCGTAGAGAACCGAGAGGTCGTCGATCCGGAAGACAGGCTCGCGCGTCGCCGGCGGCGGCGTCACATCGGTGACCGCGAGGGGGGCGATCGCATCGGTGGGCTTGTCGGAGGAGACGTCCATCATGCGCACCTCGACGAGTGTCCCGTCCGGCACGGCCGCAGGGGGTCGAAATGGTGTAGACATGATGTTACGCAATGGTGAACCGCGCCCTGCTCGCGCGGCGGTGATGATTTCCTAGCCGGGCGTGGAAGCGGCAACCCCATCGGTCCGCCCGCTCGGCCGCACCCGGAAGCTCTACGACCGGCTCGGCGACGGCGTGCTCCATGCGCTGACCGCGGCGGCTTCGGCGCTCGCGGTGCTGGTCGTCATCCTGATTGCCTATCAGGTGGTGAAGTTGGCCTGGCCGGCCTTCCAGCAGTTCGGCCTCCAGTTCATCGTCACGCAGGCGTGGAACCCGGTCACGAACCAGTTCGGCGCGCTCGACTTCATCTACGGGACGGTGCTGACCTCCTTCCTGGCCGTCTTGATCGCCGGGCCGCTCTCGATCGCGATCGGGCTCTACCTGAGCGAGCTGGCGCCCAGGGGGGTCCGCGGCGTGATCGGCTCGCTCGTCGAGATGCTCGCCGCGGTGCCCAGCGTCGTGCTCGGTCTCTGGGGGATCCTCGTGCTGGGCCCCTTCGTCGCGCAACATCTGGCCCCGTTCATCAACCGGATCCTCGGCTGGCTCCCGTTCTTCTCGGGCGAGCCGCCGCAGAACGGCTCCGGCTACATGTCCGCCGTGCTGGTGCTCACGATCATGGTGATCCCGATCTCGTCGTCGATCTGCCGCGAGCTCTTCCTCAGCGTCCCGCGCGACCTCGAGCACGCGGCGATCGCACTCGGGGCCACACGGTGGGAGATGGTGCGCGGGGTCGTGCTCAACTACACGCGCGGAGGCGTCGTGGCGGCGATCATCCTCGGCCTCGGCCGCGCGATCGGCGAGGCGATCGCCGTCACGCAGGTGATCGGCGGCCAGACCGGCATCCACTGGTCGATCTGGGCGACGGGTGACACGCTGGCGAGCCGGATCGCCGCCCAGTACCAGGGCGCGGCCAGCAACCTCCAGATCGCCTCGATCGCGTACCTGGCCGTGATCCTGCTGGCGATCTCGCTGATCGCGAACTTCACCGCGCTGCTGATCGTGCGGCGCTTCGAGGCGCAGCGGCGCGGAGCGTCGTGAGCATGCACAGGCCCCAGAGATTTCGCCGCTCTCGCTGAGGGCGACCGGCCGCACCAGGCGGCGGCAGCAGCTGAACCGCGTGGCCGAGATCATCGCGATGCTCGCAGCGCTGTCCGCGGTCGCGCTGCTCGCGGTCGTCGTCGGCTCGGTGTTCAAGAGAGGCGTCGCAGCGCTGAACCTCGACTTCGTGACGAAGACGCCGGTGACGTTCGGCCAGAGCGGCGGCGGGATCGCGCAGGCGATCATCGGCAGCGCGATCCTCATCGGCCTCGCGACGCTGATGGCCGTCCCGATCGGGATCCTCGTCGCGCTCTACGTGAACGAGTTCGCGCCCCCGTCGATCGTGCGCACCGTTCGCCTCGCGCTGGACGTCCTCAACGGCATCCCGTCGATCGTGATCGGCATCTTCGTCTTCGCCCTGCTCGTGTCCGGTCACCACCAGAGCGCGTTCGCGGGCGGCGTCGCGCTGGCGATCATCATGCTGCCGCTGATCGCGCGCTCGACGACGGAGGTGCTCGAGCTCGTCCCCGGACATCTGCGGGAGGCGAGCCTCGCGCTCGGCGTCAGCCGCTGGCGCACGGTCCTCAGTATCGTGCTGCCGACGGCGCTCGGCGGGATCATGACCGGGGCCACGCTGGCCGTCGCGCGCGCCGCGGGCGAGACTGCGCCGCTTCTCTTCGTCTGCTCGATCGCGCCGACGACGGTGTCGACCGACATCACTCAGGCCGTCTCCTCGCTGCCGATCACCATCTTCACGTACGCCGAGGCGCCCGATCCGGCGTTGAACGAGCAGGCGTGGGGCGCGGCGTTCCTGCTGATCTCATTCGTGCTCATCCTCAGCCTCGGCGCGCGCGCGGCGCTGGCGCGGAGCCGCCGCAAGCTGGGCGACACGCGCTGAGTTGCGGTTCACAACTCCGTTACCACTCGGATACCGAGTTTCAGCCCATGAACGGGCGGCGTAAGAGCAGTCTTCCAGCCGAACGTCTCTACCCTCGTACACGGAGAGGAGCACGACGAATGAAGCAGAGGGGTTTCATCCTCCTCGCAGCTGTGGCCGCCGCGCTGATCTCGGTCCTCGGTGCCACCGCCAAGGCAACCGACACAAGCCTGACGGGCGCGGGCGCAACGTTCCCGTTCCCGCTCATCTCGACGTGGATCCCCGCCTACGACCAGGCCACCGGGGTGAAGATCAACTACAGCCCGATCGGCTCCGGCGGCGGCATCGCCGCGATCACGAACCGGACGGTCGACTTCGGCGCCTCCGACGGGCCGCTGACGCCGGACCAGTTCTCGGCCGCCGTCAAGGACGGCGTCGGCGTCGTCCAGATCCCGTGGGCCCTCTCGGCGACGTCCATCATGTACAACGTCCCGGGCGTGCCCCAGCACCTGAAGCTGACGGGCAAGAACATCGCCGACATCTACCTCGGCAAGATCACCAACTGGAACGACGCCGCGTTCAAGAAGAACAACCCGGGCGTCAACTTCCCGGATCTGAAGATCACGCCCGATCTTCCGCTCCGACGGCTCCGGCACGACCTACAACTTCACCGACTACCTCTCGAGCGTCTCGAGCGAGTGGAAGTCCAAGGTCGGCTTCGCCACGCAGGTCAACTTCCCGACCGGCGTCGGCGGCCGCGGCAGCTCGGGCGTCTCCGGCGTGCTCTCGCGCACGGACGGCGGCATCACGTACGCCGACATCGCCTACGCGCTCGCGAACAAGTTCCAGTTCGCCCGCGTGCAAAACCGTGCCGGCAAGTGGCAGGTGCCCGGCATCCGCGCGATCAACGCCGCGGCCGCGACCGTGACGAAGGTGCCGGCCGGCAACGAGATGCACATCGTCAACCCGCCGAAGTCGCAGCCGCTCGCCTACCCCATCTCGACCTTCACCTACGTCCTCGTGCCGAAGAAGACGGCGCAGGCGAAGGAATTGCGTCGCTTCATCTTCTGGGCGCTGACGCAGGGCCAGCAGCCGAAGTACACCGCGAAGCTGCTCTTCGTCCCGATTCCGAAGCCCGTCCTCGTCGCCGCGGAGAAGACGCTGAAGACGGTCACGGCCGCGACGTAGACGATCTCTCCACGAGGGAGCGGTGAGAGGCGCCTTCGGGCGCCTTTCGCCGTTCTCGGGCTCGTGCTAGGCCGGGAAGGCGCAGCGGATGACGAGGCCCTGCCCGCGGTCGCCGCGCGCCTCGGCGGCGCCGCCGGCCGACGCGGCGATGTGCTTGACGATCGCGAGCCCGAGCCCGGTGCCGCGGCTCGCCCGCGCCTGGTCGGACCGGTAGAAGCGCTCGAAGAGGCGCGGCAGGTCCCGCTGCGCGACCCCGACGCCGTCGTCCGCGCCCGAGAGGACGACCTCGCCGTCCTCCCTGTGGACGGAGAGCGTGAAGGTCGACCCGTGGCCCGCGTAGCGGATGGCGTTCTCGGCGAGGTTCTCCACGAGCACGCGCACCATGCGCGGGCGGAGCGGCAGGCTGACTCCGTCCTGGACGTCGGCGACGAGCTCGACGCCGGCGCGCGCCGCGCGGTCGGCGAGCCCGGCAAGCACCTCGCTGACGAGCGGCTCGGCGGGGGTCGTGCCGAAGGCCACCACCTCCGTTCCCGTCTCGAGCTCGCTCAGGAAGAGGATCTCGTCGATCAGCTCTCCGGCCTGCTCGATCTCGGCCCGGGCCTGGTCGACGAGCTCGTCGACGTCGGCGCCGGGGAGCGTCGCCGAGTCGAGGAGCGCGAGGATGCGGGCGAGCGGCGTCCGCAGCTCGTGCGAGACGGCGGCCGTGAAGCTCATGCGGAGCGCGGCGTAGTCGTCGGGTCCCGCCGAGGTGATGCTGGCCTGCTCCGAGGGCTCCTCCGCGGGAGGTGTCGCGACGACGGTCCCGGTCTCCGCGCGCGTCTCGGTCTCGCTGCGCGCCGCGCTGTCGGCCTCTCTGTCGGCCGCGCGGTCGGCCTCCCTGCGCCGGAAGATCGGTGTCACCAGATGTTCACCCTCGGTTCACCACGAATCGACCCGCAGCCGCGGGCCAGGACGACACTATGGTAGGCGCTATGGCGAAAGTCCTGATCGTCGAGGACGACGAGGTCATCGCCCAGGGAATGGCGAGGCATCTCGACGCGGCCGGGTTCAATCCGGTCGTCGTCCCGCGCGGCGAGCAGGGGCTCGCCCGGCTGCGCTACGAGAAGCCCGAGGTCTGCGTCCTCGACCTGATGCTGCCGGGGATCGACGGCTGGAAGCTGATCGAGACGGCGCGCGCCGAGGGGATCGGGACGCCGATCGTCGTCGTCTCCGCGCGCGGCACGGAGCACGACCGCGTGCACGCGCTCGAGATCGGGGCGGACGACTACCTCGTGAAGCCGTTCTCGATGAAGGAGCTCGTCGCCCGCGTCGGCGCAGCCGCCCGCCGCGGCGCCCGGCCGGCGACGGTCGAGCGCGGCGACGAGATCGTCATCGAGGAGCTGCGCATCGACCCACGTGAGGTGCAGGCCTTCGTCGACGGCGCCAGCGCCGACCTGACGCCGACCGAGTTCAAGCTGCTCTACACGCTGGCGCTCGACCGTGGGCGAGTCGTGACGCGCGACGAGCTGCTGCAGAAGGTGTGGGGGCGCCGCGAGACGCACCGCGACCGGACGGTGGACGTCTTCGTCCGGCGCCTGCGCAAGAAGGTTGACGCGAACGCGCCGCGGCACACGTTCATCCAGACGCGGTTCGGCGTCGGCTACCGGCTCGAGCCGCTGACGAAGGACTGACACGGTGAGCGGCGGCCTGCTGCGAGCGAGCGCCGCCGAGGCCGTGGGCACGTTCGCGCTCGTGTTCGCCGGGGCGGGGGCGATCATCGTCGACGCACAGACACATCAGCTCGGGCACGTCGGCGTCGCCCTGACCTTCGGCCTCGTGATCGCGTCGATGATCTACGCGTTCGGGCACATCTCGGGCGCCCATTTCAACCCGGCCGTCTCGCTTGCGTTTGCATTTACGCGGCACTTCCCGCGGCGGAGGCTCGCCGCCTACTGGTCGGCGCAGCTGCTCGGCGCCGTCGCCGCGGCGCTCCTGCTGCGGGCGAGCCTCGGGAACGATGCGAATCTCGGTGCCACGATCCCATCCGGCTCCGCGGGGCAGTCGTTCGTGTGGGAGTTCGTGCTGAGCGCGTTCCTGATGCTCGTGATCATGGCCGTCGCGACCGACACGCGCGCCGTCGGCGAGGCGGCCGCGCTCGCGATCGGCGGCACGGTGGGGCTCGACGCGATGTTCGGCGGGCCGGTGAGCGGAGCATCCATGAACCCGGCGCGGTCGCTCGGGCCGGCGCTCGTGGGCGGCACGTACGACTCGCTCTGGATCTACATCGCCGCGCCGATCCTCGGGGCCGCCGCCGGCGCCGTGGTCTACCAGTTCGTTCGCGGCGACACGACCGCGGCGGCGGAGGCGGTCGACGAGCCCGTGAGGGAGGCGGCATGAACGTCCTGTTCGTCTGTCGCCAGAACGCAGGTCGGTCGCAGATCTCGCAGGCGCTCTTCGAGCAGGCCGCCGCCGGACGGCACGAGGCCCGGTCTGCGGGAACGACTCCGGCCGACGCGCTGCACCCCGAGGCGATCGACGTCATGCGCGAGGTCGGCATCGACCTCGGCGGCCGCGTCCCGCACCGGCTGGAGCAGGTGGACGCCGAATGGGCCGACGTGGTCGTGACAATGGGCTGCGGCGACGCCTGTCCCTACATCCCCGGCAAGCGGTACGTCGACTGGGAGCTCGCCGACCCGGCGGGTCAGCCGGTCGAGGTCGTGCGCCGTATCCGTGACGAGATCGACGGCCGCGTGTCCACGCTCCTACGGGAGCTCGACGCCGAGGCCGCCTGAGAGAAGGAGAGGCACATGCGCTACGTCCTGTTCGTCTGCACCCACAACGCCGGCCGCTCCCAGATGGCGCAGGCGTTCTTCGAGCGCTACGCGCCGGACGACATCCGCGCCGAGTCGGCGGGCCAGCACCCGGCCGAGGCGGTCTGGCCCGAGGTGGTCGAGGCGATGCGGGAGGTCGGGTTCGACCTGTCGCGCAAGCGGCCGAAGCGGCTCGACCTGGAGATGCAGCTCCACGCCGACTGGGCGATCACGCTGGCCTGCGGCGGCGCCTGCCCGTACGTGCCGGCGATGGTCGAGGACTGGGAGGTCGAGGACCCCTTCGGAAAGCCGCTGGAGCGCGTGCGCGAGATCCGCGACGACATCGAGCGGCGCGTCGTCGAGTTCATGGAGACGAGGCTCGACGAGGTACGTGCCGACTCGACGGCGCACCGGTTGCGCCTCGGGCGCATGCTGCCGGACCTGGTCGCCGAGTTCGGGGACACGAAGCCGGCGGAGGAGATCCGAGCCTGCGCGGACGCGATCCTCGCCGAGTACGACGACGCGCCCGTGCGCTCGTTCGTCCTCACGCTCGCCCACCGGCGGACGCGCGAGTGCCTGCGGGAGGAGAACTGCGCGGTGCTCGCCGGCTGAGCCCGGGCCTCTACGCCGCCGGGCCCTGCTCCGGGGCGGGGAGCTGGCGGAAGGCGATGATCCTCCCGTTCCTGACGGTAAAGACGGCCGTCGTCTTCACCCCCGGCGCGTCGCAGCGGTGGTTCGGGCGCTCGCCGAGCTCGAACGTCGCCGTCACGTCCTCGCCGCTCGCGTGGAGATCGACGATCAGGCCGGAGCACGGGAGGCCGGAGTTGAACGCGATCCGCTCTTCCCGGCTCGCGAGGGTGTATTCCACGTCGCCCTGTGCGATCTTCGACCCGTCCACGAAGAGCGACGCCGCGGTCCGGTTGTCGCTCCGGTTCAGCGCCGCGCTCCAGGCGCGGACGACCTGCTCGGGGGTGATCGGCTTCGAGCTCTCCTTGCGCTCGCTCTCGCCGCAGCCCGCGAGCAGCGCCGCGGCGAGCACGAAGACCGAGATGACCCTCACCGTGCCGCGACTATAGTCCGCCCGGATGGAGTTCTCGCTCTCCGACGAACAGCGGGAGATCCAGGCGCTGACACGCGAGTTTGCGGGGGCCGAGATCGAGCCCCATGCGTCGGACTGGGATCGCGAGCACCGGTTCCCGCGCGAGGTGTTCGCGAAGCTCGCCGGACTCGGCCTGATGGGCGCCTGCATCCCCGAGGAGTACGGCGGCGCCGGCGCCGACTTCCTCTCGTACGTGCTCGTCCTCGAGGAGCTGTCGCGCGCCGACGCAGGTGTGGGCGTGACCGTTGCCGTGCACACGTCGGCGGTGACGCTTCCCATCCTGACGTTCGGTACGGAGGAGCAGCGCACCCGGTTCGTGCCGCCGCTCGCGCGGGGCGAGCACCTCGGCGCGTTCGCGCTCACGGAGGCCGAGGCGGGCTCCGACGCGGGGTCGCTGCGGACGCGCGCCGAGCCGGAGGGCGACGGCTGGACGATCAACGGCGCGAAGCAGTGGATCACGAACGGGAGAGCCGCGGGCACGTTTCTCCTCTTCGCCCGGACGGATGCCGCGACTCAGGGACCACGTGGCGTGTCGGCGTTCCTGCTCGACGCCGACCAGGTGCAGGTGACGCGCGACGAGGAGAAGCTCGGGCTCAACTCCTCGCTCACGAACGACCTCGTCGTCGAGGGCGCGCACGCCGGACGCGACCGGCTGCTCGGTGAGGAGAACCACGGCTTTCGCGTCGCCATGGCGACACTCGACGGCGGCCGGATCGGGATCGCGGCGCAGGCCGTCGGGATCGCACAGGCCGCCTTCGAGGTCGCGCGCGACTACGCGAAGCAGCGGCAGGCGTTCGGCAACCGCATCGCCGACTACCAGGCGATCCAGCACAAGCTGGCGAACATGTCGACGGAGATCGACGCGGCGCGGCTGCTCACCTACCGCGCCGCGTGGCTGAAGCAGCAGGGCGAGCCGCACACCGAGGCGGGCGCGAAGGCGAAGCTCTTCGCGTCCGAGATGGCCCGTCGCCAGACCGCGGAGGCGATCCAGGTGCTGGGCGGCTACGGCTACACGAAGGAGTTCCCGGTCGAGCGCTACTACCGCGACGCGAAGATCACAGAGATCTACGAGGGCACGAGCGAGATCCAGCGTCTCGTGATCGCGCGCGCCATCCTCGGCAGGCAGCTCGCCGTCATGCCCACGCCCACCGAATCCAAGTAACAGACTGTTGCAAGGTCGAGAGGTGCCGGTCCGATGAGAAAGCGCAACGAACCGGTCCGGTTGACCCGCATCTACACGCGTGGCGGCGACGCGGGGGAGACGTCGCTCGGCGACGGCTCGCGCGTGTCGAAGCTCGACCCGCGGCTGCGCGCCTTCGGGGCGGTGGACGAGCTCAACGCCGTCGTCGGCGTCGCGCTTGCCGCGGGGCCGCCGGAGGACGTGGCGGCCGTGCTGACGCGCGTCCAGAACGAGCTCTTCGACCTCGGCGCGGACCTCTCCGTCCCCGGCGACGCGGAGGGCCGGCTCCGGGTCGAGCAGAGCCAGATCGACGCGCTCGAGCGCGACTGCGACCGGTTCAACGCCGAGCTGCCGGAGCTGAAGAGCTTCGTCCTCCCGGGCGGCACGGAGCTCGCGGCCCGCCTGCACGTCGCGCGCACGGTGTGCCGGCGTGCCGAGCGCGAGGCGCTGGCCTCGGCACAGGAGGCCGAGCTCAGCCCGCTCGCCCTCGTCTATCTGAACCGGCTCTCCGACCTGCTCTTCATCCTTGCGCGCGGCGCGAACGCGGGCGCGAAAGAGACGCTGTGGAAGCCTGGGATGTCGCGCTAGCGTTCGTCGGCTCGTTCGTCGCGGGCTACCTCGGCTCCGCGATCGGGCTCGTGCTGGGGACGCTGCGGCTGCCGATCATGCTCCTCGTCACTGGCGACGCGGCGACGGCCGCCGGCACGAACATTGCGATCAGCGCCGCCGCCGCGGGCTCCGGGTCGGTGCAGCACGCGCGAGCCGGTCGCGTCGACTGGCCCGTCGTCCGCTGGATGGCACCGCCCTCGGTCGCCGGCGCGGTCCTCGGGGCGCTCTTCGGCGACCTCGTCCCGGAGGGGGTCCTGCTCGGCGGCGTGGCTGCGGTGCTCGCGTGGAACGGCGTCGACCTCGTCTTCCGTCCCTTTCACGAGCACGTCGAGCCCGAGCCGAAGCTCGCCCCGGCGGTCGTCTTCGGCTTCCTGATCGGACTGGTGGGCGGCGCGCTGGGCGTCATCCTCGGCACGCTGCGAATGCCCGCGCTCCTCCGAGGCGTCGGCCTCTCGGCGCGACAGGCGGTGGGAACGAACCTCGTGGTCGGCTTCGTCCTCGGTCTCGCGGCCTTCCTGACGCGCGTGCTCCAGCTCGAGGTGGACTGGGCGATCCTCGCAGTCGGCCTCGCCGGCGCCCTCCCCGGCGCCTGGTTCGGCGCGCGGCTGACCGGACGGGTCTCCGAGGAGCTGCTGCGCAGGGCGATCGGGATCGCGCTGATTGCGATCGCCGTCACGTTCGTGCTCGAGCTGGCCCTGCGCTAACCGCGTGCGAGGCGCTCGATCACTGCGGCGATGCGCGCCGGCGGGGTCGAGCGGGGGAGTGCGACGGTCGCGCCCGCGCGCGACGCGTCCACGAGCTGCCGCGGCGTCGCGCCGAGCGCGAGCACCCGGACGCCGGGGAAGACCACGCGGACGCCGCTCACGAGCGACGCCCGGTGGAGCGAGAGGTCGACCACGACGACCTTCACGTGCCGGTACAGATCCGCGTTCTGGGCATACGTTCCGTCGAGGGTCGCTCGCGTGAGACGCGTTCCTGCAGAGAGCTTCGGCGCGATCCGGTCGCGCATGGCCTGTGCCCCCGCGATGACGACATCGAGGCGTCTCGTCTCGGCGGCGCCGCGTCTGCCGTACACGGGCTGGGTCCGCCGAACGAGCTGGCCGCCCGCCCTGGCGACCCAGACGACCTGGTTCTGGCCGAGCCGCGGCAATACGCCGGCCGGAACGCGGAGCCGTACGATCGAGGTGCCGGCCCTCACCGTGACACGCCACGTGTAGAGCGTGACCCGCCTCGGGCCGTGCAGCGACGCCGTCACTTGAGCGCGCGTCGACACCCTGATGCGCGCCCCTATCGTCCTCGGTGTTCTGACGACGCGCTTCGTGCCGACGACGTTGAACCTGAGCCGTGCCTGCTGCGTCGCCCCTGACGAGACGACGAGGTCGACCGCACTGCCCTTGAAGCGCAGCTGGACGGGCGCCGGGTCGAGCACGGTGCCGACCGGGGCGGAAGAGACGCGAGTGGTGACGTTGCCCAGCTGGAACCCGCGCGCCGCCAGCGCGCTGCGGGCCTGGTCGACCGTGAGGCCGACGAGCGCCGGCAGCGCCTTCAGCACCTTCGTCGGCCCGCTCTCGTTGCCGACGCCGTCGCGCTCCGTCAGCGTGAACTCGCGCGTGTCGCCGGCCTGCAGATCGCCGAGCTTCACCTCGAACTGCTGCGCGTCGAAGCTCTGGAAGGCCTCGCCGTTGACGTACAGCTCGAAGCTCGCGATGCCCGACGCGTCGTCGGTTCCCGGCGCCCAGCGGATCGTCAGACCGTCACCGGCTACGACCGCGGCGAAGCCCTCGGGCGGCGACGGCGGCTCGAAGTCGCGCAGCAGCGAGAAGAGCGTCAGGTGGCGCGTCAGGATGTGGATGCCGTCCGCTGCCCGGTAGAACCCGTCGGCCCAGTTCGCCGGGAGCGACGTGCCGCCTCCCGGCACCGCGGCGATCGTCCGCCAGCCGCCGCCCACGAACGTCGCCGGCATGACCGACGAGCCGGACGCGTTCGAGACGACGATCTCGAGCGGCTCGTCGAAGTCGTGCTGCATGCTCCCGGCGATCGCCCAGCGCGCGGTGACGTCGACGATCGTAGCGCCGGGGACGAGTGCAGCGCTCGGCAGCGAGCCGGTCGGCGTCGGGTCGATGGTTACCACGAGCCAGTCGCTGGGATTCCACGCGGGAGCGACGTAGGCGCCCGTGGGCATCGACACGGACGTGGAGCTGTCGACGGACATCAGGGTCGTGGTCGCGCCCGGGTCGGTGTTCTTCGAGACCGGTGGCAGATCGCCCGCGCCGGGCGAGGGGGTGTAGATGGTGAAGTGGACCTGGAAGCGTCGGGTCGATCCGCCGGTGTCGGTGAGGAGGCCGTCGAGGATGTGCGGGCCGGGGCCGAGCGCGCCGGTGGCGAAGCTCGCGGTCGAGCCGGAGATGGTGGGCGCGGGCGCCGGCGAGCCGTCGACTGTCGCGGAGGCGATCGAGGCGAGCGGCTCGGTCGCCGTCACGTCGATCGAGGACGCGGAGGTCAAGGTCGAGCCGTCCTGCGGGGCTGAGCTGACGACGCGCGGCGCCGTGTTGTCGATCCGGATCCCGGCGGCAACGGCGTTCGAAGCGTTGCCGAACGCGTCCGTGACGGTCGCCCGCACGTCGACGAAACCGTCGGCGACGACGCCGGTGTCGAAGACGGCCGTGAACGGTGCATTCGTGTCGGTGTCGATCGCGGTCCACGCACCGCTGCCGACGCGGTACTCGAAGAGGACGCTCGCGGCGCCCGCGCCGGTGATCGTGGTGCGAAGCAGATACGAGCCGGAGATGACCGGGTCGAGCGCGTTGAACGCGACGCCCGGCGGAGTCGAGTCCACGGTGACGAGCACGGCGGCGGAGATGGACTGGTTCCCGAGCGCGTCGGTGGCGAGCAGCCGCAGGTCGTAGTCCCCGCTCGGCAGCGTCGTGGCGTCGAGCGTCGCTGCGTAGGGCGCACTCGAGTCGATCGCGACGTCCGTCCACGAGCCGGACGACCCGGCCGAGCGGACCTGGAAGACAACGCCGGCGACGCCGACGCCCGCGTCGCTTGCGGTCGCCGTGAGCGCTACGGCCGGGCCGCCGACCGTGGCTCCCGGCGCGGGCGCCGTCAACGCGGACGTGGGGCCGATGTTGTCGACGTGGGTCGTCCGGGCGGCGCTCTGGCCGGTGTTCAGGCCGACGTCCGTGGCGACGGCGCGCAGGACGAGGTTGCCGTCGGGGACGGTGGTCGTGTCGAAGGTCGCCTGGAACGGGGCAGAGGTGTCCGTCGCGAACGCCACCCAGGACGCGCCGACCTGCCGCTCGAACGCGACCGAGGTCGTGTCGCCCGAGGACGCGGCGCTCAGGGCGATGGTGCCTGCGACGTCGGCGCCCGGATCAGAGAGCGTCACCACCGGTGCGTCGTTGTCGACCGTGACGGTGTGAATCGGAGTCACGTAGACGTTGCCGGCGAGGTCTGTGACCAGCGCCCGCAGCTGGGCCGATCCGTCGAGCAGGCTCGTCGAGTCGAGGCTCGTGGCGTAAGGCGCGGACGTGTCGGTCGCGACGGTCGTGAACGAGCTGGCCCCGCGCCCTTCACCTGGAAGGCGACGGACTGCACGCCCGCGGTCGCGTCGCTCGCGGTCGCGGAGAGCGCGACGGTGCCGCCGATCACGGTGCCGTCGGCCGGGAGGGTCAGCGAGCCGGTCGGGAGCGTGTTGTCGACGGTCTTCGGGCGAGAGCGGGAAGACGCTCGAGTTACCGGCGGTGTCGGTGAGGACGAGCTGCACGGAGTAGTCACCGTCGGGCACGCCGGTCGTGTCCCAGTCGACGGAGAAGGGCGCCGTCGTGTCGGTGCCGATCGCCGTGAACGGGCCGCTGCTGGAGGCGGGCCTGTACTCCCAGCGCACGGTCGCGACATCCGGGTCGGAAGGCGAGGCGGTGAGCGTCGACGGTCCCGCGGAGGATAGGTGCCGGGGTCGAGCGCCGCCGCCGCTGGAGCGGTGGTGTCGATCAGGACCGTGAACGACTTCGAGGATTCCTGGTTGCCGGCCGCGTCGCCGGAGCGGTACCGGACGGTGTGCGATCCGTCGTTCGAGTGGTCCGCGGGCGCGAGGATGCTCACCGAGGAGCCCGGCTGCCACGTCGCGCCGCCGTCGAGCGAGTACTCCGTCGTGACGCCGCCGCAGCCGGTGCCGTCGCTCGCCGTCAGGGTGACGGCGACGTCGCTGGCGCGCGAGCCGGACGGCGCGTCGTCGGCCGTGACGGGGGCATGGTTGTCGACGCAGGTCGTGGCGTGCGGCGAGAGGACGCCGTTGCCGGCGTTGTCGATCGCCTTGACGCGAACCTTGTACGGGCCGTCGGCGAGCGAGGAGGTGTCCCAGCTCGCCGCCGTGTCCGTCCAGTTGGCCGAGCACCAACGGATCGGCCGCATTCGGGATCCACTGGTACGAGACGCTGTCGATGCCGGAGGCGGCGGGCGGGCTCGGCTCAGTGACCGTCGAGGAGAGCGTGACCGTGCCGCGGACGATCGCGGCCGGCGCGGTCATCGTCGCGCCGGGAGCCTTCGTGTCGATCCTCACCGCGGCCGACCGCGTCGGCTCGAGGATGCCTGCCTGGTTCGTCGAGCGGTACTCGACGGTGAAGACGTGCTCGGTGGCGGCCGGCGCCGGGATCGCGACGGAGGTGCCTGTCGTCCAGGAGCCGCCGTCGACGCGGTACTCGGTCTGCGCGACGCCGGAATCCGGGTCGGCGGCCGTCAGCGTGACGGTGACCGGCGTGTTCTGCCAGCCGGCGGGAGCGTCGTCGCTCGTGGTCGGCGCGGTGTTGTCGACGACCACGGTGCGCGTCGCGGTGGTCGTCTGGTTGCCGGCGTTGTCCTCGACTACCGCACGCACGTCCCACGTCCCGTCGGCGGGCGTCCAGCTCGCCGGCACGGTCGCGAAGGCGGCCGCACCCTGGCGGGCCTCGAAGGTCGTGGCGCCCGCGTTGACGCCCGAGCCCGTGTCGCTTGCAGTCGCGGAAAGCGCGATCGTGCCGCTGCGGAACGCACCCGGGTCGTCGAGCGTCGCGGTCGGCGGCGTGTTGTCGACGCGCACGTTCGTGACGGCGTCGGTGGTGGTGTTGCCCGCGAGGTCGGTGACGAAGACGCGCAGGTCGTAGACGCCGTCGTCGGCCGGCGTGGTGGTCCAGGTGCCGGCGAACGGCGGGGTCGTGTCGGTGTCGACCGTCGACCAGGAGCCCGCGAGGTGCGCCGACTTCTGGAACGCGACGCTGCCGACGCCGCTCGTCGCGTCGGTCGCCGTGGCGCTCAGGGCGACGACGCCGCGCACGTTCGCGCCGGGGCTCGCCAGGCTCGCCGCTGCGGGGGTCTGGTCGACCGTGACGTTGACCGTGTCCGAGCCGGCGCGCCCGTGGCCGTCCGACACGATCGCGCGGATCGCACGCTGCCCGTCACTCGGCACCGGGCTCCACGCGGCACTGTACGGCGAGGTCGTGTCGACACCGACGGCGTTGAACGTGCCCGTGGCGCAGTTGGCGCTCGTGTTCGAGCACTCGTAGAAGGTGACGGACGCCAGGCCGGTGCCGGTGTCCGCGGCGTCTGCGGTCGATCGTCGTCGACGGCGTCGTCACGTAGGTCAGCGGCGCGGTGATGGAGACCGTCGGCGGCGGGGCGGCGACCGTGAACGACCGCGAGACGGTCGAGCTCTGGTTGCCGGCTGCATCGGTGCCGCGAACCTCGAAGGTGTGCGCACCGTCGAGCAGCGTCGTGTACGCGCTCGGCGATGAGCACGGGCCGAAGGCGGCGGAGTCGAGCGAGCACTCGAAGCCGACGCCCGGCTCGGAGGCGCTGAAGGCGAAGGACGCCGAGTCGACCGCGATCGTGCCGGACGGGCCGGAGTCGATCGTCACCGTCGGCACGGCTGTGTCGCTCGTCCAGCTCCGGGTCGCATTCGGCCCCGCGGCACCGTCGGCGATCGCGCGGATCGAGACGGTGTGGGCGCCGTCGGGGATGCCGGAGTACGAGACCGGCGACGTGCACGGTGCGAACGAGCCCGCGTCGAGCTTGCACTCGAACGTCAGGCCGCCTTCGCTGCCCGTGAAGGTGATGCTCGCCGAGCTCGTCGTGACGAGGCCGGTCGGGCCGCCCGTGATCGACACGGTCGGCAGCGCGTCGATCGTGAAGCTGGTCGAATCGCCCGCGACGCCTGCCGCCGTCGCGGCGATCGTGACAGCACCGGGCGTCGAGGCGGTGACGGTCTTCGAGGCGACACCGTTCGCGGTCGTCGCCGCGCCGAGACCGGTCACGTCGCCGGGACCGGCCGTGCGGGCGAACGTGACCGAGGTCGAGCTGTCGCCGGTCAGGAGGTTCTCGTTCGCGTCGCGCAGCTCGGCCACGATCGTCCGCGGGTTCGTCTCGCGCAGGTTCGACGTGCTGCTGGTGATCGTCAGGTGGTCCGCCGCCCCCGGGACCACCGCGAAGGAGATCGTGTCGGAGCCGAGGAGCGGAGCGGAGCCGGTCAGCGTGACGGGCCCGGCGGTGCCGCCGGTGACGGTCTTCGTCGCCACCCCGGACGCGACCGACGCGGTGCCGAGCCCGGAGACGGAACCGGCGCCCGCGGTCTGCCCGAAGGTGACCGTCGTCGTGTTGTCCCACGTGACCGTGTTGCCGGCGCCGTCCTTCACGGTGGCCGTGAGCACGCGATTCGTGCCCGACGCGAGGTCGGTCACCGAGCCGGAGAGGACGATCGAGGCCGGCGTGCCTGCGACGACGTCGAAGGTCGTCGAGCCCGCGGCGAGGCCGGTCGCGGTGGCGCCGATCGTGATCGTGCCGGCGGTCTGGCCGGTGACGCTCTTGGAGGCGACGCCGCCGGAGGCGGTGGCTGCGCCGAGGCCGGTGAGGGTGCCGGCGCCGGAGGTCTTGGCGAAGGTGACGGCGGTCGAGTTGTCGCCCGTGACGAGGTTGTCGGCGGCGTCGCGCACCTCGGCGGTGAGGGTGCGGGCGGCACCGCTGGCGAGGTCGGCGGTCGAGCTGGTGACGGCCAGGTGATCCGCCGGGCCGGCCACGACCGTGAAGGTGGTCGAGCCGGCGGCGAGGCCGGTCGCGGTGGCGCCGATCGTGATCGTGCCGGCGGTCTGGCCGGTGACGCTCTTGGAGGCGATGCCGCCGGAGGCGGTGGCTGGCGCCGAGGCCGGTGAGGGTGCCGGCGCCGGAGGTCTTGGCGAAGGTGACGGCGGTCGAGTTGTCGCCCGTGACGAGGTTGTCGGCGGCGTCGCGCACCTCGGCCGTGAGCGTGCGGGCGGCGCCGCTGGCGAGGTTGTTCGTGCCGCTCGTGATCGTCAGGTGGTCGGCTGCGCCCGCCACGACGTCGAAGGTGGTCGAGCCGTGCTGCGAGGCCGGTCGCGGTGGCGCCGATCGTGATCGTGCCGGCGGTCTGGCCGGTGACGCTCTTGGAGGCGACGCCGCCGGAGGCGGTGGCGGCGCCGAGGCCGGTGAGGGTGCCGGCGCCGGAGGTCTTGGCGAAGGTGACGGCGGTCGAGTTGTCGCCCGTGACGAGGTTGTCGGCGGCGTCGCTGACCTCTGCCGTCAGCGTGCGTGCAGCGCCGGAGGCGAGGTTGCTCGTGCCGCTCGTGATCGTCAGGTGGTCGGGCGCTCCGGGCACGATCGTGAACGTCGTCGAGCCGTCGGCGAGGCCGGTTGCGGTGGCGCCGATCGTGATCGCGCCGGCGACCGCGCCTGTGACGCTCAGCTGCGCCACGCCGTTCGAGGTCGCCGCCGCGCCGAGGCCGGTCACCGTGCCGGCGCCGGCGCTCTTGGCGAAGCTGATCGAACGGCCGTTGTCGCCGGGGACGAGGTTGCCCGCCGCGTCACGGACCTCGGCGGTCAGGGTGCGCGTCGCGCCGGAGGCGAGGTCCGCCGTCGAGCTCGTGATCACGACCTGGGTCGGCGAGGTCGCGGGCACGACGTCGAAGGTGGTCGTGTCTCCGGCCAGCCCCGCGGCGGCGGCTCCGATCGTGATCGTTCCGGCGACCTGTCCGGTGACGGAGACCTGCGCGACGCCGCTCGAGGCGGTCGCTGCGGCGAGCCCGCTGACGGTGCCGGCGCCGGACGTCTTGGAGAACGTGACCGAGGTCGAGCTGTCGCTCGCGACGAGGTTGCCGCTCGCGTCTCGCACCTCGGCCGTCAGCGAGCGAGTGCTCCCGGACGCGAGGTTCGCGGCCGAGCTCGTGATCGTCAGGTGGTCGGCCGCCCCGGGCACGATCGTGAACGCCGTCGAATCGGAGGCGAGTCCCGCGGCGGTCGCCTGGATGGTGATCGGACCGGCGAGCTGCGCGGTGACGCTCTTCGACGTGACGCCCGAGCTCGCCGTCGCGGAGCCGAGGCCGGTGACGGTGCCCGCGCCGCCGGTCTTGGCGAACGTGACCGAGGTGGAGCTGTCGCCGGTGACCAGGTTGCCCGCCGCGTCGCGCACCTCGGCGCTCACCGTCCGGGCGCCGCCGGCGGTGAGGTTCGCGGCCGAGCTCGTGAAGGTCAGGTGGTCGCCCGGACCGGGGACGACGGCGAACGTGATCGCATCCGAGGTCAGGAGCGGCGCGGAGGCGGTGATCGTGACAGGCCCGGCGAGGACGCCCGAGACGGTCTTCGTGGCGACGCCTGCGGAGGCGGACGCCGTGCCGAGGCCGCCGACGGAGCCGGAGCCCGCGGTCTGCGCGAACGTCACGGTGGTCGTGTTGTCGGAGGTGACGGTGTTGCCGGCCGCGTCCTTCACGGTCGCGGTGACGAGCCGGTTCGAGCCGGAAGCGAGGTCGGCGGTCGAGCCGGTGACGACGATCGAGGCCGGCACGCCCGGATCGATCGTGAAGCTGGTGGTGTCGGCGTTCAGCCCGGCAGCGGTGGCCTGATCGTGATCGAGCCGGCGGTCTGGGCGGTGACGCTCTTGGACGCGACGCCCGAGCCGGCGGTCGCGGCGCCGAGTCCGGTGACGGTGCCGCGCCGGCGGTCTTGGCGAAGGTGACGGAGGTGGAGTTGTCGGTCGTGACGACGTTGCCGGCCGCGTCGCGGACCTCGGCGGTGAGCGTCCGTGCCGAGCCGGAAGCGAGGTTGGTCGTCGGGCTGGTGATCGTCAGGTGGTCGGCGGCGCCGGGGACGATCGTGAAGGAGGTCGTGTCGGCGGTGACGCCGGCCGCGGTGGCCTGGATCGTGATCGGGCCTGCTGTCTGTGCGGTGACGCTCTTGGACGCGACGCCGCGGTCGCGGTGGCTGCGCCGAGGCCGGTGACGGTGCCGCTGCCGGCGGTCTTGGCGAAGGTGACCGAGGTGGAGTTGTCGCCGGTGAGGACGTTGTCGGCGGCGTCGCGGACTTCCGCCGTCAGCGTACGTGCGGCGCCGGAGGCGAGGTTGGTCGTCGCGCTGGTGATCGTGAGGTGATCGGCGGCGCCCGGGACGATCGTGAAGGTCGTTGCGTCGGCGGTGAGGCTTGCCGCGGTGGCCGTGATCGTGATCGAGCCGGCGGTCTGGCCGGTGACGCTCTTGGACGCGACGCCCGAGCCGGCGGTCGCGGCGCCGAGGCCGGTGACGGTGCCGGCGCCGGCGGTCTTGGCGAAGGTGACCGAGGTGGAGCTGTCGGTCGTGACGACGTTCCCGGCCGCGTCGCGCACCTCGGCGGTCAGCGTCCGTGCCGAGCCGGAAGCGAGGTTGGTCGTCGGGCTGGTGATCGTCAGGTGGTCGGCGGCGCCGGGGACGATCGTGAAGGAGGTCGTGTCGGCGGTGACGCCGGCCGCGGTGGCCTGGATCGTGATCGGGCCGGCCGTCTGGGCGGTGACTGCTCTTGGACGCGACGCCGCTGGTCGCGGTGGCTGCGCCGAGGCCGGTGACGGTGCCGCTGCCGGCGGTCTTGGCGAAGGTGACCGAGGTGGAGTTGTCGCCGGTGAGGACGTTGTCGGCGGCGTCGCGGACTTCCGCCGTCAGCGTGCGTGCGGCGCCGGAGGCGAGGTTGGTCGTCGAGCTGGTGATCGTGAGGTGGTCGGCGGCGCCGGGAACGATCGTGAAGGTGGTTGCGTCGGAGCTGAGCGATCCGGCGGTGGCCGTGATCGTGATCGAGCCCGTGGTCTGGCCCGCGATCGAGAGCGAGGCGACGCCGTTCGAGGCGGTGGCGGCGCCGAGTCCTGTGACCGTGCCGGCCCCGCCGGTCTTCGCGAACGTGACCGAGGTCGAGTTGTCGGTCGTCACGACGTTGCCGGCCGCGTCGCGCACCTCGGCAATCAGCGACCGGGCCGCCCCGGACGCGAGGTTCGCGGTCGAGCTCGTCACGACCACCGCTACCGGCCCGCCGAGGACGACGGTGAAGCGTGCTCGTGTCGGAGGCGAGGCCGCCCGCCGAGGCGGTGATGGTGATCGATCCTGCGACCTGGCCGGTGACGCTCTTCGACGCGACGCCCGAGCTCGCCGTCGTGGCACCCAGTCCGGTGACGGTGCCGCTGCCGGCGGTCTTGGCGAAGGTGACCGAGGTCGAGCTGTCGTCGGTGACGACGTGTTGCCGGCCGCGTCGCGCACCTCGGCGGTGAGGGTGCGGGCCGTGCCGGCCGTCAGGTTCGCGGTCGAGCTGGTGATCGTGAGGTGGTCGGCCGCGCCCGGGTCGATGGTGAAGGTGGTCGCGTCGGCCGTCAGTCCGGCTGCCGACGCAGTGATCGTGATCGAGCCGGCTGGTCTGGCCGGTGACCGCCTTCGATGCGACACCGGAGGCGGCGGTGGCTGCGCCGAGGCCGGTGACGGTGCCGGCGCCGGCGGTCTTGGCGAAGGTGACGGAGGTCGAGTTGTCGCCGGTGAGGAGGTTGTTGTTGGCGTCGCGGATCTCTGCGGTCAGCGTCCGCGCCGAGCCGGAGGCGAGGTTGGCGGTCGAGCTGGTGACAGTGACGTGATCGGCTGCGCCGGGCACGATCGTGAAGGTGGTCGCGTCGGACGTGAGTCCGGCTGCGGAGGCGGTGATCGTGATCGAGCCGGCGAGTCCGGCGGTGACCGACTCTGGAGGCGACGCCGGAGGAGGCGGTTCCGGCGCCGAGCCCGGTGACGGTGCCGGCGCCGGCCGTCTTGGCGAACGTGACGGAGGTCGAGTTGTCGCTCGTGACGACGTTGTTCGCGGCGTCGCGTACCTCGGCGGTCAGGGTGCGCGCGCTGCCGGAGGCGAGGTTGGCGGTCGAGCTGGTGAGGGTCAGGTGGTCGGCCGCGCCGGGGTCGACGGTGAAGCTGGCGAGTCGGGGGTGAGGAGCGGGGCGGAGGCGGTGACGGTGACGGAGCCCGCGAGCAGCCCGCTGACGGTCTTGGTTGCGACACCGGCGGAGGCGGTGGAGCCGCCGAGGCCGGAGAGGGAGCCGGCTGCCGGCGGTCTGGGCGAAGGTGACCGTGGTCGTGTTGTCGGTGACGATCGGTTGCCGGCGGCGTCCTGGATGGTGGCGGTGAGGACGCGGTTGGCGCCGGAGCTGAGGTTGGCGGTCGAGCCGCTGATCGTGATCTTCGTCGGCGTGCCGGGGTCGACCGTGAAGGTGGTCGTGTCGGCCGTCAGGCCTGCTGCGGTGGCCGTGATCGTGATCGAGCCGGCGA
>CAVVCG010000009.1:0-41670 GCA_963746655.1 uncultured Actinomycetes bacterium
CCGCTCGGCCATGCGAACGCGGCGGTGCCGATCAGCGGGTTGAGGGGTCTCGCCCGATTGCGTCGGCGGCCGTGGGGGCGGGGTCGACCCGCCCTCACGCGTGCGCGGTGGGTTACGTCGCGCAGCCGAGCACGGTCTTGATCCGGTTGGCGTCGGCGATCAGCGCGGTCGCCTGCGCCGCGGGGATCTTCTTGCCCGACTGTGCCCGCACCTCGAGGTTGAACGCCGTGAGGGTGAGGCACGTCGCTCGTGTCTGACCGTGCGCGAGCAACCACTGTGCGACGGTCACGGTCGCGGAGAGGCTCTTACCCGGCCCGACGCCCTTGACGGCCGCGGCCAGGTCGGCGAGCTGCTCCGGCTGCCCCTTCACCTGCACGGTGAAGCTCGCCGACGCCGTGTTGCCCGAGGCGTCGGTGGCCGTGCAGGCGACGGTCGTGTCGCCGATCGGGAACGTCGTCCCGGACGGCGGCGTGCACGTCACGACCGGGCCGGGATCCGTGTCGTCGGTCGCGGTCACCGTGTAGGCGACGGCTGCGCCGCCAGGCCCGGTCGCGTCGACCGTGATGCTCGCCGGGACGGTGATCTCGGGCGGCGTCGTGTCGGCGGCCACCTCGACCACGAACGGAGACCAACTTTCGATCGGTATGTCGTTCCAGCCGATCGGCGGCCTGTTCCAGATCATCGCGACATCCTCGCCCGGCGCAGAGTCGTTCGGCTCGTCGACCAACCAGTTCGTGAACGTGACCGGCTCGCCGCTCACCCATACCCATGCGCCCTCGACGGCTCTGTCGTTGAAACCGATGAAGTACTCCGTCCCGAACGTCGCCACGAGCCACGCATCCTCAGCGGCGTTGTTGATGGTGACGAGGTGGCCACCGAGCGAGACGGCGTACGCCTCCGCCTCAACCCAGGGCCTGGCGCCACCGAAGTAGAGATAGTCGTGGCCCGTCACCGGGTTGTGCTGCCAGCCCTCGGGTCGGGGCACGGTCCGGTCCGTGAAGGTGAAGTCATTGTCCTCGTCCATCTGCAAGACCGATGTGATGCTCCCGGGCGTGAGGTCGTACTGCCCGGTGAAATCAGTCGACCACACGCCGTTGCTGTCGGTTTTTGCCCAAATGCCCAAGTTGACAGGGCGGACGCTCCCGAGCACATCGGAGCCCGGGTCCGCTGTCCCACGCATGATCTCGGTCGCCGGGTTCACATCGGTGATCGAGATGTCTCTGACGATGTGTGTCTTCGTGATTCCACCGTCGGTCACGGTGATGAGCCATCCCGGCCGGAGGCCTGGGAACACCTGGTCTCCGAGGAAGCCACCGCTCGCGTCCGTGGCGAGGGTCAACTCGATGTCCGGAGACGCGCCCGTGCCGGGATCATCGGCGGTAACCGTCAGATTCACCCCAGCGGGCCAGAAGTCACCGACGAGGCCGTTCCAGTCCAGGGTCACCCCGAAATGCCCAGCTGAGCTCGCGCTGCTCGAGGCCGCGCTCGGCACGGCCACGACGCCGGCGAACGCCATCAGGAGGCCCGCCAGGGCGAGCGCGAGCACTCCACGCTTTGTCTTCGATGCCGTACGCATCGAAATCACTTCCCTTCGCGCCCTCGGCCGCTAATACGCCAACAGAACTCCCACGCACCGAGGGCTTCGATAGTCGAGTCCTCTATGCCCCGTCGTTCGCCCGGCGACATCAGCAATTCCCCGTCCGGACATCTGGGAGCTCGTGAGCCTTTACCGCGTACGTCTGTTCGTGCAGACGCCCTGCAAACGAACCGGCCGAACCGGGCCGTCACAGACCGGCAGCCGCGGATCTTGACGGGTTTCGACGAGGGAGTAGCATCGGGAACGAATCGAAGGGAGGCGACGATCGGGCCGGCTCGCCCAGTTCATCCGCCCAGATCAACCGACTGCGGCGGCTCGACCGGCTCCCGAGTGCACTCTGCGGGCAGAGATCTGCGGCATCACGATCTACGAAAGGCGGTCGAGCCAATGCCACTCACGCAGATCGACGAATACGTGGTCATGTATTCGGCAAACACGTTCCCGCCGCGAATCGGGCTGAAGCACGCCGGCAAGTACATCGGCCAGCTCGTCTTTCACCCCGACGGGTCGGCCCTGCCGGCGGACGCGATGTCCGGCGGCCAGGCCAACTTGCACTACCACCTCGAGAATTTCGAGAACGCGATCGACCTGCTCAGAAACGAGAAGCCGATGTACCTCCTGTACTCGGGCTCCGGCCCCGGGTTCGAGAACGGCATCAAGACGACGGCCGAGCCGCTCGGGGAAGGAGGAGTAGGAGGCGCCGGACGTCGACGGCGCCGTCGACGCGCGGTGCGAGCCGAGCGGTCACGCGGCGCGAGTCGTCTGCTCGCGCCGCGTGGGCGTCGCCAGCGACCGCTCGCCGCAGCAGCTGGGTCAGAGCGTCGCGCAGCCCGTCTTCACCGGCTGCCGGCTCGATCGGGACCGGAGGAGCGTCCTCGACGCGGAAGTCGGTTGCGTCCGTCGGATTCGTGCCGCACTAGGGCCGGTCCGTGGTACGAGAACAGTCCGCAGCGGCTGCGACGAGGGTGAGAGCCGCGGCGCACGCTGCTTCGAGATCCGAGAGGGGCTTCAACTCGGGCAGGCGGTCCGTTCGTTCGTCCGACCGCCCGTGCGATCGATCAGTGGAGCCAGCCGGGGAGATCGCCGCCCCGGGGTCGCTTAACCGCCGGTAACCGCGTCGGCTCGGAGCCGGGTGCGACGCTACGAACCCGCTCGTGGCGGCGGCGCGTCGGCGCGGGGCGTCGTCAGCATCGCGGACGATCTTGCGGGGGCGCATACGAGGCCGCTCGCTGGCCGCGCGGTAGAGCCGAGGCACGGGGACCGTTCTCGCCGTCCGGGGGCGCCGGGTAGCGGACGACCAGGGCGTGTCCGGACAGCTGCAGCGAGCTCGGCGGACGCAGCGGACTCGAGTCCGTCGCCGCAAGCCGAGCCGTCGCCTCGCGGGAGCTCTGGCGGACCAGGATCGCGAACGTCATCGCTGCGGCCGAGACGGCCGCGATCTCGTCCGTGGGATGGAGCGAGAGCAGGAGCCGGTCGGCGAGTGGTCCGCAGCACGGGTCGCTCGGGGTCGCCGCCGGGTCGTCGCTCTCGCCCAGATCGCCGACCAGCATCGTGAACTCGGTGGCCGGCGGCGAGCCGCCGGCCGATCGCGGCCTCGAACGCGCGCGTATTCGGCAGCCCCGTCAGCACGTCGCGGTCGGCGAGCAGCCGCAGCTCGTCCGCGAGCTGGCGGTGCCGGTCCGCGAACCAGCCGACGAGGGCGCCGATCGAGATGAACGTCGTCGCCCTGACGACCGTCCCGAACGTCAATGCCGTCGACGAGGCGATGTGCGGGTTGACGACGACTCCGACGGGGTAGAGCGCGCTCGCCAGCGCGCCGGCGAGCGCGCCGATCTGCATTCCGCCGGCGAGCGCGGCGAGCGCGACCGCGATGTAGTAGTAGTGGCCGAGCCCGAGGCCGGGCCGGTCGTACACGAAGAAGAGGACGGTGACCGCCACGAACGCGCCGGCCGAGGCCAGCGCGAGCGTGCGCCGCGAGGGGAGTGCCGCAGACATCTCCCGATAGATCGAGCGGCGCCCGGCCGGGCTGCGCCCCCAAAGAGGGGATTCCGGGGATTCGCTACAATCCGCCGCCGTGGCTGGAGAGCGCGTCAAACTCGTGGTCCAGGAACGCGTCCGGCTCGGTTCGGCCGAGGCACGGCGCATGCGCCGGCGCGGCCTGATCCCGGGCGTCCTCTACGGGCGCTCGAAGCCGCATGCGATCTCGGTGCCGGAACGCGAGCTGCGCTCGGTGCTCACGACCTCTGCCGGCCTGCACGCGATCCTCGACGTCGTGGTCGAGGGCCAGGAGTCGACGCATCCGTCCGTGCTCAAGGAGTACCAGCGGCACCCGATCCGCGGCACGCTCATCCATATCGACCTGCAGGAGGTCCGCCTCGATCAGCCGATCACGGCGTCGGTGACGGTGACCCTGATCGGCGAGCCCGCCGGTGTGAAGGAGGGCGGCGTGCTCTCGCAGGTCTCACGCGAGGTCAACGTCGAGGCCCTGCCGATGGAGATCCCGGAGCACCTCGACATCGACGTCAGCGGCATGCAGATGGGCGACACGCTTCGCCTCTCCGAACTGCAGGTACCCGGACAACGTGAAGCTGCTGGACGACCCCGAGACGACCGTGCTCGCGACCGTGACGATGCCGACCCGCGTCGAAGAGGTCGTCGAGGAGGCCGAGGAGGGCGCCGAGCTCGAGGGCGTCCCGGCCGAGGGCGAGACCGAGGAGACCGCCGAGGGCGAGGCCGCGGGCGGCACCGAGGCTGCCGCCGGCGACGACGTCCGGCTCGACCGAGGGGTAAGCCTTGCGTCTCTGGCCACGGCGCCAGGGCACGTCGCTCGACCTGCTCGTGGTCGGACTCGGGAACCCGGGCCGGGCGTACGCACGCAACCGGCACAACGCCGGCCAGCTCGTCGTCGACGAGCTCGCCCGGCGGCACGGCGCCACGCTGGAAGGGGAAGTTCTCGGGCCAGCTCGCCGAGCTTCGGCTCGACGGTCACAAGATCGCCCTCCTGAAGCCCGAGACGTACATGAACGAGTCGGGGCGCTCGGTCGGCGCCGCGCAACGCTTCTACAAGCTCGACCCGGACGCGGTGCTCGTCCTCCACGACGAGAGCGACCTCGACCTCGGCAGGCTGCAGGCTCGTATGGGCGGCGGGCTCGCCGGTCACAACGGCCTGCGCTCGATCGCGCAACATCTGAAGACCCACGACTTCCTCCGCCTCCGGATCGGCGTCGGCCGGCCGGACCGCGGCGACCCGCGGCCGCTCGCGGACTTCCTGCTCTCCGACTTCGAGCCCCACGAGGACGCGGAGGCGCTGATCTCGCATGCCGCGGACGCGGTCGAGACCCTCGACGCCGAAGGGCTCGACTCGACGCAGCGCAAGTACAACTGACCCACGCGCTCTAGCCGTTCTTGGCTCCGGCCTCCCTCGATCGAGGGAGGCCAGACCACTCAGATGGGCCATGCGGCGGGTGCAGGCGGGTTGCTGAACTGTGGCCTTCCCCCGACAGCAGCGCGCGCCCCGGGTCACTTCGGGCGGGCGCACGCGCCGAAAGGGCCTTCCTCCTGCGCCGCCTCTTCCTCCTGACTCTGCTTGCGTTCGTGCTCGTCGCCGCCGTTCACGGGGCCTTCGCCCGTCCCGCGGAGGCGAGGACGACGAGATTCCACCCCGTCGCGGCCAAGCGCCTGAAGGTCGTGCGTTACGCGAAGCGCTTCCTCGGCGTTCACTATCGCTACGGCGGCTCGTCGCCCCGCACGGGCTTCGACTGCTCCGGCTTCGTGGCGTACGTCTACCGGCACTTCGGCGTCGCGCTGCCGCACTACTCCGTCGCGCAGTTCCGGGCCGGCCGCCGGGTCCCCCGCGGCAAGCTCCGGCCGGGAGACCTCGTCTTCTTCCACGGGCTCGGACACGTCGGCCTCTATGTCGGCAAGGGCCGGTTCATCCACGCGCCGCACACCGGCACGCCCGTGTCGATCGACTCGCTCAACGGCTGGTACGGCGCCCGCTTCGACGGGGCGCGGCGAATCCCCGCGTTCCTCGGCCTGGTCGGCTATCGGCTGAGCGGCTGGTTTCCACATCTGCCCTCGCAGTCGCAGTACAACCGCCGTCTGCGCGGCCTGACCGGCCTGCTCACGCTCGTGCAGCAGCGGCTGTCCAGTCGGCTCGACGCCGGCGGGGCACGGCTCGCGGACGGGACGCTGATCGGGGTCGCCAACTACGCCGGCTGTGCCGCTCGCAGCGAGTTCGCGGGGACGGCCGCGTACGGCTATTGCCCCTCGAAGAGCGAGTGGGTCTGGGGCGTCCGCTTCGTGTTGCGCACCGATCGACGCGGGCTGCCGCTCTCGTACACGCTGGTGGCAGCGAACGAGCACGAGTACGAGCCGCTGCTCGACCTGATCGAGCCCGGCGAGACGGTGATCGCTGACAAGGGACTCTGGGGGCGCGCCTACACCGAGCGGATGGAATGCGCCGAGGTGCGGCTGCTCACCCCAGCGCGCGAACGAACCGCCGCCAACGCCGCACGCGAGCGCGCGCTCGCCGCCACACGACTGACGATCGAAAGCGTCTTCGCGAACCTCAAAGAACAGATGCGACTCGAGCACCACCTCGCGAAAACACCGCGCGGGCTCGCCCAACGCCTCGCGCAACGGCTGCTCGCGCTCACGATCGGCATCCTCCTCAACACCCTCAACGGCCGCCCCGCACGCGCCCTCGCCGCCTACGACGGCCGCTAACACACATCAAGCCTCTAGATGATTGATTCCTAACTGGCGTGCTTCTGGGGAGGGCATGCACCAAGCAGCGTGGTCGACTCGATCGCCGGCAAGGCTTGACTGCCTTGACGGCGACCGAGGCGGCCGCGCTGCGCCGCGTGCAGGCCCCCAGCCGGGAGTGCGCTAGTTAGGAATCAATCGTCTAGCTGCTAGAACCTGACGCGTGGGCGACGTCGTCGCCGTGAACCTCGACCCGTCCGACGAGCAGCCGCAGCGGCGGCGCTCCCGCACGATGTGGGAGATCATGCACCCGGACGACGTCCGGACGGGCTGGCGCGAGCTCCCCGGGCTGATCGGCAGCTCGTTGAGGCTCGTCTGGGAGGCGGGCAGGCGGACGTTCCTGCTCGTCGCCGTCCTGCAGCTGATCACCGCCGTCGCGGCCGGCCTGCAGCTCTTCGCCACGCAGTACGCGCTCAACTCGATCCTGCAGGCCGGCGAGAGCGAGTCGTTCACCGACGTCGTCCCGGCGATCGCGATCCTGGTCGGCATCACGGTCGTCATGGAGGCGGCGACCTCGGTGCAGAACGAGCAGAGCCGGGTGCTCGGCGAGCTCGTGGCGCGGAAGGCCTACGACCGCGTCCTCGACGTCTCGACGAAGATCGACCTGATCGCGTACGAGTCGCCGGACTTCTACGACCGTCTCCGGCGCGCCAACATGCAGGGCCAGTTCCGGTCGCTGCAGACGGTCCAGAGCCTGCTGGGCCTGGTCGGGGGCGCGATCGCGGCGGTCGGAATCATCATCGCGCTGACCTCGATCCAGCCATGGCTGCTGCCGATCGTCCTGCTCGGCTACGTCCCGCTCTGGATCGTCTCCCGCTCGAACACGCGCGACTCGTACCGCTTCGCGTTCGGGATGACGCCCAACGACCGGCAGCGCAACTACCTCCAGAACGTGCTGCTCGGGCGCGACAGCGCGAAGGAGGTGCGGGCGTTCAACCTCGGGCCGTTCCTGCGCGAGCGATACGACCGCCTGTACGACCTGCGGGTGCAGGAGCTGCGCTCGCTCGCCCGCCGCCGCACGAGCCGCAGCCTGGCGGGGTCGCTGACGTCGTCCGCGGTCGCGGCGTGCGCGGCGGCCGCGCTCGCGTATCTCTACACGACCGGGCACATGTCGCTCGCCTCGACGGGCGCCGCGGTGTTCGGCCTCTATCAGCTTCGCGGGCGCCTGCAGGCGATGCACTTCTCGGTCGCCGGACTGTACGAGGCGACGCTCTTCATCCGCGACTACACGTCGTTCCTCGAGCTGGAGCCGCGCCTCGAGCCGTCGGGCCGCACGGCGCCGACGAGCTTCGAGCGGCTGGAGGTGGACGAGGTGACGTTCGTCTACCCGGATGCCGACCGGCCGGCGCTCGACCGCGTTTCGCTCGAGATCGGGTCGGGCGAGATCGTCGCGCTCGTGGGCGAGAACGGGTCCGGCAAGACGACCCTCGCCAAGCTCGTCGCCGGCCTGTACCGGCCGGAGCGGGGGAGCGTCCGCTGGGACGGCGTCGACACCGCGGAGCTCGATCCGGACGAGCTGCGCGCGTCGGTCGCCGTGATCTTCCAGGACTTCGCGCGCTTCCTCTTGCCGGCTCACGAGAACGTCGCGCTCGGGCGCCACGAGCGGATCGCCGACCGCGACGGAGTCGTGGCCGCGGCGCAGCGCGCCGGCGCACACGACTTCCTCAACGACCTGCCGGAGGGATACGAGACGATGCTCGGCCGCGAGTTCCACGGCGGTTGGGATCTCTCGATCGGCCAGTGGCAGCGGGTGGCGCTCGCGCGTGCCTTCTTCCGGGACGCCCCGTTCGTGATCCTCGACGAGCCGACCGCCGCGCTCGACGCGCGCGCCGAGAGCGATCTCTTCGACCGCATGCGCGAGTTGCTCGCTGGCCGCGCGGTGCTGCTCATCTCGCATCGCTTCTCGAGCGTCCGCTCCGCCGACCGGATCTACGTCCTCCGCCACGGCCAAGTGGTCGAGCACGGCCGCCACGAGCAGCTGATGGCGCTGGGTGGGCTCTACGCCGAGCTCTTCACGCTCCAGGCGAGGCAGTACGTCGACGTCGACCCGATCCCGAGCCGGCCGCCGCCCGGGACACGGCTGCTCGGGGCGGGTGCCGCCTGGGACCGACGGGCTGGGGGAGCTGAGCCGCTGGGGGAGCCGGGCGGAATTTTCACCATCCGGAGCGCCACCGGTGAGCATTTTCCGGGTAGCCTCGACGGCGAGGGCGGAGGGAACGCGGCCCCACCCTAGGGTGGGGGTCTGGTCCAGCCCTGTCTGCTCGGGCCTGCCTGTTGTCGACCGAGTCTGTCGATCCGTTGTTCGACCCTGTCCCGGTTCAGCCGCGTCGAGCCGTGGCTCGACCCGGTCGGCGGCTAGAACCGGTCGAGGCGTGGCCGCGACGGACCGCCGGAGTACCATGGACGTCCGCGGAACGCCCGGTTCCGCCTTTCGTCATGGACCGTCCGGTACTCCACGCCTTCGTCGACCAGCTCGTCCAGAGCGAGTCGTTCCAGCGCTTCGCGGATGCGCTCCCCGCCCGCGCGCGCGTCTCCGAGCCGGCGCTGCCGCTCCTGCTCGCGGCGCTCTACGAGCACGTCGGCGGACCGCTCGTGATCGTCCTTCCCGAGGACGCGGACGCGCGCGACGCGGCCGAGAGCGCGGCCTGGTACCTCGGCGAGGACGAGGTCGCGCTCCTGCCGAGCCGCGGCGTCCGCTGGGACTCGTGGCTCGAGCCGCCGCCGCACCTCGTCGGCGAGCGGGCGCGGGCGCTCGACGTGCTCGCCGGAGGCGGGCTCGTGTGTGCGTCCGCGACGGCGGTCGCGGAGCTGATGCCGCCTGCGGAGGACCGGCCCTCGCCGATCCGGATCGCGCCGGGCGAGGAGCCGGGGATCGACTCGCTCGCCGAGGAGCTGGCCCTCGCCGGCTATGAGCGGGTCGAGCGGGTCGAGGAGCGCGGTCAGTTCGCCGTGCGCGGCGGCATCGTCGACGTCTTCCCGACCACGGGGCGGGAGCCGTTCCGGATCGAGCTCTTCGGCGACGAGATCGAGCAGATCCGCGCCTTCTCGGCGTTCACGCAGCGGGCACTCCGCACGGTCGAGTCGGCGACGATCTACCCGGCGGCCGAGCGGCGGGTCGAGCTCGTCGAGATCGAGCTCGGGCCGGAGGAGGGAGACGGGCGACAGGCGGCGCGAGATCCCGGACGACCTCGTGCCGGTGCTGCCGCACGGCCCGGACCTCGTCTGGCAACCGGACGACGTGCGCGGCGTCTGGGCCGAGGAAGGGCTCGAGCCCGTGCCGCTGGAGGACGCGGCGGAGCTCGACCCGTTCCCGTCCGGACAGGCCCACTCCTTCGAGGCCCAGCGGCCCGCGATCGCGGCCCGCGGCCTGAGCGAGGCCGAGAACGAGCTCGGCGCATTCGTCCGCGCGGGGAACCGCGTCGTTGTCGCGTTCCCCCACCGCGGCGACGCGTTGCGCACGCAGAATCTGCTCCGCCGCGTCGAGGCCGGGCTGCTCGAGCCCGGCGACAGGCTGCCGGACGACGCCTCGCTCGACTTCGCAATCGCACCCGCGCGGCGCGGCTTCGTCTGGCGCGAGCTGGGGCTCGTGCTCCTGCCCGACGTGCAGGTCTTCCGGAAGCGCGCGCCGCGGCAGGACGCACGACTCGGCAGGGCCCTCCAGTCCTTCGCGGACCTGCGAACCGGCGACTACGTGGTGCACGAGGATCACGGCGTCGGGAAGCTGCTCGGCTTCGAGACGAAGGAGGTCGCGGGCGTCACGCGCGACTACCTCTTCCTCGGGTTCCGCGGCGACGATCGGCTCTACGTCCCGCACGAGCAGATCGGCAAGGTCAGCCGCTACATCGGAGCCGACGCGGGCTCGCCCGCGCTCTCGAAGCTCGGGGGGAAGGCGTGGGATCGGATCAAGTCCCGGGCCCGCGAGGGCCTGCGGGAGCTCGCGGGCGAGTTGCTCGCGCTCTACGCGCAACGCCAGCAGGCGGCCGGCCTTGCATACGACGTCGACCAGGAGTGGCTCGAGCGGCTCGAGGCCGAGTTCCCGTACCGCGAGACCGAGGACCAGCAGCGCGCGATCGAGGCGGTCAAGGAGGATCTCGAGAGCCCGCGGCCGATGGACCGGCTCGTCTGCGGCGACGTCGGCTTCGGCAAGACGGAGGTCGCGCTTCGCGCGGCCTTCGCCGTCGCCGTCAACGACAAGCAGGTGCTGATGCTCGTGCCGACGACGGTGCTCGCACAGCAGCACTGGAACACCTTCAGGGAGCGCTTCCGCGATTACCCGGTCCGCGTCGAGATGGTCTCGCGCTTCCGGCCGCCCGCGGAGCAGAAGCGGGTCCTCCAGGAGTTCGCCGACGGGAAGGTCGAGGTGCTGATCGGCACCCATCGCCTGCTCTCGCGCGACGTGATCCCGAAGGAGCTCGGCCTCGTGATCGTCGACGAGGAGCAGCGCTTCGGCGTCGCGCAGAAGGAGCTCTTGCGCAGCCTCCGGCTCGAGGTAGACGTGCTGGCGCTCTCCGCGACGCCGATCCCGCGCACGCTGCACATGTCCCTCTCCGGGCTGCGCGACATCTCGGTGATCGAGACGCCGCCGGAGGGCCGGCGCCCGATCCGGACCTACGTGGGCGAGTACGACGAGGAGCTCGTCAAGCAAGCGCTCGAGCGCGAGCACGAGCGCGGCGGTCAGAGCTTCTACCTCCACAACCGCGTCGAGACGATCGAGGAGGCCGCGGAGAAGGTGCAGCAGCTCGGCCCGAACCTGCGTGTGCTCGTCGCCCACGGACAGATGCGGGAGCACCAGCTGGAGAAGCAGATGATGGCGTTCGTCGCCGGCGACGCTGATGTACTCGTCTCGACGACGATCATCGAGTCGGGCCTCGACATCCCGCAGGCGAACACGCTGATCGTCGAGCGCGCCGACGCGCTCGGGCTCGCGCAGCTCTACCAGATCCGCGGCCGCGTCGGGCGCTCCGACCAGCTCGCGCACGCATATCTCTTCTATCCCGACCACCGCGAGCTGACAGGGGAGGCACGGGCCCGGCTCGCCGCGCTCGCCGACCACACCGAGCTCGGCGCCGGCTTCCAGATCGCGATGCGCGACCTCGAGATCCGCGGCGCCGGCGACCTGCTCGGAGCGGAGCAGTCCGGCCACGTCGCGGCGCTCGGCTTCGAGCTGTACGTCGAGATGCTGCACGAGGCGGTCGCGGAGCTCTCGGGCCAGCGCCGCGCCGCGGTGAGGCCCGTGCGCGTGGACGCGCGCGTGGACGCCTACGTGCCGGCGACCTACATCGGCGCCGAGGCGCTCAAGATCGACCTGCACCGCCGCCTGGCCTTGACCGAGTCCGAGGACGAGCTGCGCGAGCTGCAGGCGGCGACCGAGGACCGCTACGGGCCGCTGCCGGATCCGGTCCAGAACCTCTTCGCGATTCAGGAGGCGAAGCTCAAGCTGGCCCGCCTCGGCGCCGACTATCTCGTCTTCCGCGGCGGCCGTGCCACCGTCGGCCCGCTCGTGCTCGGCTCCGACGACATCCGCCGGCTGCGCGAATCTGTCGACACGGCCGTGTACACGTCGGCGAAGCGAGAGGTCGCGTTAAGAGACGATGAATTTGCAGGGGCGATCGAGCTGGTCGATGCTATATTGCGCACGCGCCAGGCGGCCTAGCTGGCGCTTTCTTATGACTCGCTTGCGCCTCCCCCTCCTCGTCCTCGCGGCTGCGGCCGCCCTCGCAGTCGCAGGTTGCGGCGGCTCGTCCACGAGCGTCAACACCGACGACGTCGCCGTCGTCGGCGGCACGCACATCACGAAGCAGCAGTTCGAGGGGCTGATCGCGCAGGCCAAGAAGAGCTTCAAGCAACAGAATCGGCCCTTCCCGAAGGCGGGCACCCAGGACTACCAGACGCTCAAGAACCAGGCCGTGACGCTGCTCGTCCAGCAGGCGGAGCGCGAGGAGAAGGCCAAGGACATGGGCATCAAGGTCTCGGACAAGCAGGTCGACGACCGGCTGACGCAGATCAAGAAGCAGTACTTCGGGGGCAGTCAGAAGAAGTACGAGGCCCAGCTGAAGAAGCAGGGCCTCACCGACGAGCAGGTGCGGCGCGACATCAGGTCGCAGCTCATCTCCGAAGCAGGTCTTCAAGGAGCTCTCGAAGGACGTCAAGGTGAGCGACGCCGACGTGCACGACTACTACATCCAGCATCCGCAGCTCTACGCGCAGCCGCAGAGCCGCGAGGTCCGGCACATTCTCGTCAAGTCGAAGCTGCAGGCGGACAGGATCTACGCCCAGCTGAAGGCCGGCGGCAACTTCGCGAAGCTCGCGAAGGAGTTCTCCCAGGACCCGGGCTCGAAGTCGACGGGCGGCAAGCTCACCATCGCCCGTGGCCAGACCGTGCCGCAGTTCGACGCGAAGGCGTTCACGCTCAAGCGGAACGAGATCTCGACGCCCGTGAAGACCACGTACGGCTGGCACATCATCCAGGCCCTGAGCGCCGTCAAGCCGGCGCGCACGACGCCCGAGAAGCAGGTCTCCGCATCCATCAAGCAGCAGCTCCTGACCACGAAGAAGAACGAGCTGATGACCAAGTGGGTGAACGGCCTCGACAAGGACTTCAAGGGCAAGGTCAAGTACGCCTCGGGCTTCAACCCGCCCGCGACGGCGACGGACACCACCTCGACCGCTCGGTAGTGTCGCTCGCCGAGGCGCTGGTCGAGCTCCAGGCTCTGACCGAGCGGCTCCGCGCCGAGTGTCCGTGGGACCGCGAGCAGACCGCGCGGACGATCGTGCCGCACACCGTCGAGGAGGCCTACGAGGTCGCCGACGCGGCGCAACGCCGGCGACGACGCCAAGCTGCTGGACGAGCTCGGGGACCTGCTCTTCCAGGTCTACTTCCTCGCGCTGCTGCTCGAGGAGCGCGGGGCGGGCGATCTCGAGCAGGCGGCGCGGCTGATCCACGAGAAGCTCGTTCGCCGGCACCCGCACGTCTTCGGCGAGGTGGAGGCCGAGACGGCGGGGCGCGTTCGCGCCAACTGGGAGGCGATCAAGCGCGAGCAGGAGGGCCGCGAGGGCGTCTTCCACGACGTGCCCGCCTCGCTGCCGGCGCTGAACGAGGCGCGCAAGGTGCAGCGCCGCGCTGCCGCCGTCGGCTTCGAGTACCCGGATCTCGCGGGTGCACGCGGGGATTTCGAGTCGGAGCTGCGCGAGCTCGCGGCCGAGATCGAGCGGACCGGTGAGCCGTCGCCCGAGACCGAGCCGGACCCGGACGTCTTCCAGGAGCTCGGCGACGTGCTCTTCGCGGCGGTGAACGTCTCCCGCCGGCTGAACGTCGATCCCGAGCTCGCGCTGCGCGCGGCGACGACGCGTTTCCGCCGGCGCGTCGAGCGAGCAGAGCAGCTCGCCGCCGACGCGGGCGAGGATTGGCGTAGCCTCGCTCTCGACGACCAGGACCGCTACTACGACCAGGCCAAGGAGACTCTCCGATGAGCACCCGCATCGCCGCAGTGCATGCGAGGCAGATCCTCGACTCGCGCGGCAACCCCACTCTGGAGGTCGACGTGCAGCTCGAGTCGGGCGCGCTCGGCCGCGCGGGCGTCCCGTCCGGCGCATCGACCGGCGTCCACGAGGCGGTCGAGCTCCGTGACGGCGGCGAGGCGTACGGCGGCAAGGGCGTGACGACGGCCGTCGCGAATGCGAACGGCGAGATCGCCGACGCCGTCCGCGGACTCGACGCTGCCGACCAGCAGGAGCTCGACCGGACGCTGATCGAGCTCGACGGGACGCCGAACAAGGGCCGGCTCGGCGCAAACGCGATCCTCGGCGTCTCGCTCGCGGCGGCCAAGGCGGTCGCAGCCGACCGCGGCGTGTCGCTGTTCCGATGCACTCGGCGGCGACGAGGCTGTCGCCTTGCCCGTGCCGATGCTGAACGTGATCAACGGCGGCGTCCACGCGGACAACGCGATCGACCTGCAGGAGTTCATGGTCGTCCCGGCCGGCGCCTCGAGCTTCGCGGAGGCGCTCCGCATCGGCTCCGAGACGTACCACGCCCTGAAGGCGCTGCTGCACGAGCGCGGGCTCTCGACCGCGGTCGGCGACGAGGGCGGCTTCGCGCCCGACCTCGGCTCGAGCGAGGAGGCGATCGAGGCGATTCTCGAGGCGGCCGAGAGGGCCGGCCACGGCGAGAGCGTGGCGATCGCGCTCGACCCGGCGGCCTCCGAGGTCTTCTCGGACGGCGCGTACCGGTTCGAGGGCAAGACTCTCGACGGCGACGGGATGGTCGACTTCTGGCGCGGTCTCGTCGACCGGTACCCGATCGTCTCGCTCGAGGACGCGCTGGCCGAGGACGACTGGGAGGCCTGGGCCGAGCTCGACCCGCGCGCTCGGCGAGCGCGTGCAGCTCGTCGGCGACGACCTCTTCGTCACGAACCCGGAGCGCCTCCGGCGCGGGATCGACGAGGGCGTCGCGAACTCGATCCTCGTCAAGGTGAACCAGATCGGGACGCTGACGGAGACGCTCGAGGCGATCTCGCTGGCGCAGTGAACACGGCTACACCGTCGGTCATCTCGCACCGCTCGGGCGAGACGGAGGACGCGACGATCGCCGACCTCGCCGTCGCGACGAATGCCGGGCAGATCAAGACCGGCGCCCCGGCGCGCAGCGACCGCGTCGCGAAGTACAACCAGCTGCTGCGGGTCGAGGAGGAGCTCGGCGCGAGGGCCGTGTATCCCGGGTGGGACGCCTTCCCCCGCGCAGCTCGCTAGGCTGACTCGGTGATCGAAGGCCCGCGCAAGACCAAGATCGTCGCAACGATCGGGCCCGCCTCTTCGACGGTCGAGATGGTGACCGCCCTCACCGAGGCCGGCATGGACGCCGCGCGCCTGAACCTCTCGCACGGCACCCATGAGGACCACGCGCAACGCGCCCGCCTCGTCCGCGACGTGCAGCATCAACTCGGCCGTCCGCTGGCGCTGATGGCTGACCTGCAGGGCCCCAAGATCCGGCTCGGCCATATCGAGCCGCGCATGCTCGAGCAGGGCCAGCACGTCGTCCTCACCCCGGACGAGAGCACCGAGGACGGCCGGCTTCCCGTGGCACCCGCGATCGCGGTCGACGTGCTCCAGCCCGGCCACGACGTGCTGATCGACGACGGTCACGTCCGCCTCAGCGTCGAGACAGTGAAGCCGGGCGAAGCGATGTGCCGCGTCGTCGTCGGGGGCATCGTCAGCGCCGCGAAGGGCGTGAACCTGCCGGGCGTCCCGCTCCCGATTCCCTCGCTGACCCGAAAGGATCTCGACGACCTCGACTTCGCGCTCCAGTTGGGCGTCGACTTCGTGGCGCTCTCGTTCGTGCGCGCCGCGGCGGATGTCCGCGATCTGAAGGCGCGGATTCGCGAGTCCGGCTCGGGCGCGCGCGTCGTCGCGAAGATCGAGAAGTCCGAGGCGGTCGACGCGCTCGAGGAGATCCTCGACGAGTCCGACGCCGTCATGGTCGCCCGCGGCGACCTCGGCGTCGAGATCGGCCCGGCGGAGGTCCCGCTTCTGCAGAAGCGGATCATCCTCGAGGCACTCGACCGCGGGAAGCCCGTGATCACGGCGACGCAGATGCTCGAGTCGATGATCACCCAGCCCGAGCCGACACGGGCCGAGGCGAGTGACGTCGCCAACGCGATCCTCGACGGGACGTCGGCGGTGATGCTGTCTGCGGAGACGGCGACGGGGCAGTTTCCGATCGAGGCGGTCTCGACGATGGACTCGATCGCCCGTGCTGTCGAGCCGAGCCTCGGCTATCGCCACGAGCTTCCGGAAGCGGGCGAGGCGCCGACGGTGGGACAGGCGATGTCGAACGCATCGTGCGATCTCGCCGAAGCACTCGGCGCGAAGGCCATCCTGGTGCCCACGTTCACCGGCCGGACCGCCTCCGCCGTCGCCCGGCTGCGGCCGCGCCGGCCGATCGTCGGTCTGACGCACCATCCAGAGGCCGTGCAGCAGATGGCACTCGAGTGGGGCGTGACGCCGATCCTGATCCCGGAGTGCGCCGACGTGGAGGAACTCTGGGCCGTGGCGATCCGTGCCGCCTCCGAAAGCGGCATCGTCAAGCCCGGGGACCGGATCGTGATCACCGCGGGAACCTCGGTCAACATCCCGGGCACGACGAACGTGATCAAGGTCGACGTCGCCTGACGGCGAGCGTCCCTCTTTCGAGTAGGGGAGGACCGTTGGACCGCCCAGCGAAGTCTGGCGGGCCGTGGCACGTCGAAGCGCAGCTCGTACGCCCAGGCGGCGGCCGCCGTTGGCGCGCCTGCTCGCGGTCGGCGCCCTCTGCCTCGTTGCGTTCCTCTACTACCGGCCGCTCCGCGCCTACGTCGACGCGAAGACGAACGATGCAGGCCCGAAGCGCCGAGGTGCGTGCCCTCGAGGCTCAGAAGAGAGTCGCTCGAGCGGCGGCTCGCGCGTGTCGGCACCCGCGACGCGCTCGTGCGCCAGGCCCGGCAGCTGAGTCTCGTCAAGCCGGGTGAGCGTCTCTTCATCGTGAAGGGCATCCCCGCCTGGCGGCACGACCGGGCACGAGAGCGGCGCGCAGCCTCGAAGTAGGCCATGGCGAGCCATGGCCAGCCGTCTGGCGAGCCGTGGCCTACTCCATGGCAAGACATGGCGTACACCATGGCGAGACATGGCCATTGGTACGGTCCGGTCATGGACGACCGCGAAGCCGTCGCGCAGCAGCTCGGCCGGCGGCCGCGGGCCTTTCGCCGCGTCGTCGTCCGCTGCCCCTACGGCCGCCCGGCCGTCACGGAGCAGGCCCCGTACGACGAGGACGGAAGGCCGTTCCCGACGACCTTCTACCTCACCTGCCCCCATCTCGTCGCACAGCTCTCGAGGCTGGAGGCCGGCGGGCGGCGTCGAGCGCTGGACACGCGCCGCCGAGGAGGATCCCCGGCTCGCCGTCAGCCTCGAACGCGCGAACGACGAGCAGCGGCGGCTGCGCCCGGAGCTGCCGGTCGGAATCGGCGGCTCGTCCCGGACAGGCAGCCTCAAGTGCCTCCACGCGCACGGCGCGTTCGCGCTCGCGCGGCCGGGTTACGAGCTGGGCGAGCGGATTCTCGCGGAGGCCGAGCCGCTCTTCCCTTCCGGCGGCTGCTGTATGGACCGCTAGCCTCGGGCGCCATGGCCTCGGTCGACGTCGAGCTTGCACGCCAGCATTGGGATGAGGGCCGCCGCCGCCTCGAAGCGACGCGCGACAGCGACCCCGCGCTCTACGGCACGCTCGTCGAGCTCGTCGAGATCGTGATCGGTGAGCTGCGCGCGCGCATCGGGCAGTCGTTCACGATCGACGAGCTCGTGACCGCGTACGGTCGGGCGGAGGACTGGAGCCGCGAGGCGATCGCCGAGGCCGATCCTCCTGCGGGCTGGCCGCGTCATCTCGCGACGGTCGCCGACACCGCCTTCCACGAGTACGCGCGCGGCGCGACCGACTACGAGCCGTGATTGCCGGCCCCGCCCCGCGGAGACCCCGCCCCCGCGCGGCTCGGCGGCCGCGCCGCCTGCTGGTCGCGGCGGGTCTGCTGGTCGTGTTCGCGGTGGGAGTCGCGCTCGGGCAGGCACTGCAGGACAACCCGTCTCCGGGCGGGACGCAGACGCGGGTGCGGACGTTGCGGCCCCTGCAGCTCCCGCCCGCGGCTCGCTCGACGGTCACTGTTACGGTTTCCGAACCGTAAAGCCCAGGTTTAGCGAAATCGGCAGATTTCGGTAGATTATCGCGTGGTGGCGTACGACCGTCCTTCCGGCGATCCGCGGCGTGCACCTGCGAGCGAGCCCGATTGGCTGACGCTGGGCCAGGCGGCGAAGTTCGTCGGCGTTGCCCAGAGCACCATGCGGAAATGGTCCGATCAGGGCCGCGTTCCGGCGTTCTACACACCCGGCGGTCACAGGCGCTACCGCCGCCGCGATCTCGAGGCGTTCCTCGAGCGCTCGGGCCCGGGTGCACGCGAGGGCGGCCCGGTCGTGTTGATCGTCGACGACGACCCGCGGCTGCGGGAGTTCGTGCGCGTCAACCTCGAGATGGAGGGCTACACGGTGCGCGAGGCGTCGAACGCGAGCGAGGGGCTCGACGCGCTCGAGGAGACGCCGCCGGCGCTGATCCTCCTCGACGTGATGATGCCGGAGGTCGACGGCTGGGAGATGCTGAGGCGGGTGCAGGAGCGGCACGGTGTGGGCTCGATCCCGGTGATCATGTTCAGCGGCAAGGTCGACGAGCAGTCGCTGGCCGAGGCGGCGAGCCGGGGGGCACAGGGGTTCGTCGGCAAGCCGTTCGACCCGCAGCAGCTGATCGAGTCCACGAAGCAGCTGCTGCCCGTCTAGCGCGCTGGGCCTCGACCGTCAGCTCGAGCGGTGGCAGGTCCACCACCGCCCGGAGCCCTTCGCGCACCTCGCCGTCTGGATCACGGACGCAGGTTCCTTCGGGCTCGTCTGGATCGCACTCGGGCTTGCGCTTGGCGGTCGCCTCTCGGCGGTACGCCGTCTTCGGCGCGCTCGTCCTCGCGCTCGTGCTCTCCGAGTCCGTCTCGTTCGCGCTGCGCCAGGCGATCGGTCGCGACCGGCCGACCGACCGGTTCGTCGAGCCGGCGCCGCTCATCTCCGCGCCGCACTCCCACTCGTTCCCATCGGGACATGCGACGAGCGCGTTCGCCGCCGCAATCGTCCTCGGCTCTGCGTTTCCGCGACTGCGCTGGGCGCTCCTCGCCCTCGCGGCGGCGATCGCCTGGTCGCGGGTCGTCGTCGGGGTGCACTATCCGCTCGACGTGCTCGGCGGCGCGGTGCTCGGCACCGCGATCGGCGTGCTGACGCTCAGAGCTCTTCGGCTGCTCGGACGAGCCCGGCCGCGATCACACCCACCGCCGCGATCAGGCTGATCCAGATCCCGATTCCGCGGCCGTCCGCCGGCAGGAACTGGTCCGGGATCGAGATCAGGCGGATGAGGACGAAGATCGTTCCCAGCGACCCGAGCGCGATCACGACGAGGCTCTCGGGCACGGTGGCCGGGCAGTTCGATTCCCGCCTCGCGGAGGACCACGAGCGCGAGCACCGCGAGTCCGACGAAGAAGACGAGCTTCCCCAGCGTGCCCGTGTGCCAGCCGATCACCGCGATCGTCAGCCCGTCCCCGCTGCCCGTGTACCAGCCCATGAAGGCGGACAGCGCGAGGATCAGGCCCGCGAGCCAGGTCAGCCGCTCGCCGAGCGCCCAGAGGCCCGCGGTGCGGGGATAGCCCGCCTGCCGCCCGGGCTGAGGCTCGCCCGGATACGGTGCCGGTACTTGATCTGGCGTTTCCACGGGTGACAGTATGGGGATACCAGCGGTCGGACTCACTTCCGAGGACGACACAGAAGGGGGCTGGAAGGAAAATGAAAAACGGGACCGAGCATGCCGTCGAGACGGAGCCGGCCGAGGTCGCTCCGGGCGACGGCTTCGTGAGGTTCTGGACGGCCGGCGAGTCGGCGAAGGGCGAGTTCCACTGCTCCGAGTGCGGCTACGGCGTGACCGTCCACTCGAGCCTGCCGCGCTGCCCGATGTGCGGCGGCGACTCGTGGGAACGCTCGACGTGGAGCCCGTTCTCTCGGGCCGCGGACCGCGTGCGCTGACGGCTCGGGAGGTCAGAGACCGAAGAGCTGCTCGACCTGATGCCAGATCGTCAGGCCGAGGAAGACGACGGCGAAGGTGAGCCCGCCGAGGACGACCCAGAAGCGCAGATGTGCGTGGCGCGTCTCGCGGCGGTGCTCGACCCGCGCGCGGCGGCGAGCCCGTTCCCGCCGGTAGTTCCGCTGGATCGCGGTCGGATCGAGAACCGGGACGTCGTCGTCCTGCTTGGGGGCCGGTCTTGCCACGCAGAAATCATAAGCGAGGCCGGTGTGCGGGCCGCTAGCCTCGTGCCTGGTACGGGCGGCGGCGAGCGATACTTGTCGCAGAAGGGGGGCCGCATGGCCGTCGACACCACCGAACGCGAGCGCGGGGATACCCTCGCGGCAGTGCGGACGCTCGTCGCGTCGGCCGCGGCGATCGCCGAGGGCGTTTCGCTTGCGGACGCGCTCGAGTCCCTCACCGAGGCCGCGCGTGTCGCGACCGCCTCCGACGTCGCGGTCACCCGGACGGTCGACGCCGACGACGCCCTCGTCGCCGGCGCGGTTGCGCCGCCGGGCACGGCGGTGGCGTCGGAGCTCGAGGCGACGCGGGTTCCACGGGAGGACGCAGCGGCCGAGCTGGACGACCTCGGCGCGCTGCCGGCCGCCGGCCGCACCGCGGCGGCGCTCGTCGGAGCGACCGCGGTGCTGCACGTCCCGGCGCTCGTCGGCCCGAGACTCGTCGGCGCCGTCGAGCTCTACCGCGCCGGGCCGGCCTACGACGAGGCGGAGCGCGAGCTCGCGCGCCTGGCGGCCGCCCAGCTCGCCCTCGCCGTCCGGATCCTCGCCACGCCGCTCGAGCCCGCCTCCAGGGAGCGGCTGCTCGAGCTCACCGGTGAGGCTCTCGGCGCCGCAGGCGAGGCGGAGACCGCACGGCAGGTGGCGCGGCTCGCCTGCGAGGCGTCCGGCGCGGACGGCGTGCTGCTCTGGGAGGAGCTCGACGGCGAGCTGCACTCCGTCGCCTCGGCCGGCGTCGTCGAGCCCGGGTCCGGACGCGCTCGACCTGGCCGAGGCGGCGCTCCAGCAGCGGCGCCCGGTCTCGATCGGATCGAGCGGTCGCCGTACTGTTGCGACGCTTCGCCTCGGCGAGCCGCCGGTCGGCGTGCTGCAGCTGCTCTTCGCGGACGGGACGGCGCCGGAGGACGCGGCGCTCGAGCGCCTGCACGGCTTCGCCGTCCGCGCTGCGCATGCGCTGCGCGCGAGCTCGCACGCGCGCGATCTGGCCCAGGAGCTCGGCCGCACGCGGGCGCTGCTCGAGGTCGTCGGCGAGGCGATCGCACGGCTCTCGCTCGGGCACACGCTCGACACCGCCGTCGAGCGCGTCTGCGAGCTGCTCGGCGTCGGACGCGTGGCCGTCTACCTGCGGGAGGGCACAGAGCTCGAGACGGCGGCGCAGCGCGGCGTCGAAGGACACCACCGGCCCGCCGCGGAGCGCCTCCTCGACCTCGCCCACGGCGCGCACCGGGCCCGAGCCGCGATCGTCGTCGCCCAGGAGGATCCCGACGACGCCGCAGCGCCGGCCCGCGCCGCGCTCCGGTCGGCAGGGCTCCATGGAGCCGTCGCGCTCCCGCTGCGCGCCCACGAGGAGTCGATCGGGCTGCTCGTCGCGTATCCGTCCGCGGGGCACCGCCTCGCGGAGGACGAGATCGCGTTGCTCTCGGCCCTCGCGGCGCAGCTCTCGGTTGCGGTGCAGAACGCGCGGCTCCACGAGCAGGCGACCGAGCTCGGCGAGGCGCTCGGCGACGCGCTCGACTCGGAGCGGACGGCGGCGCGGCGCCTCGGCGCCCTCTACGAGATCTCCGCCTCGTTCGTCGAGACGCTGCGGCTCGACCGGACGCTGGACGCGGTCGCGCGAACGGTCGTCGACCTGCTCGAGATCGACGCCGCGGTCGTGCGTGTCCCCGACGAGCGCGGCGAGACGCTCGTCACCGAGGCCGTGCACGTCGCGCCCGGCCCGTTCGCCGACGCGGTGCGCACGATCCTCGACCGGCCGCACCGCTCGTCCGTCGAGCGCGCGACGCTGCTCGACGCGGACACCGCGCGCCGGCTCGGCGGCGCGCACGCACTGCTCGTCCCGTTCCTCGAGAAAGGATCGACCGCGGCGGTCGTCCCGATCCTGAGCGGCAAGCAGCTGCTCGCGGCCCTGACGGTGCTCTCGCTCGACCCGGCGAGGCCGATCGACGACGCGACGGTCGCGCTGCTCGGCTCGCTCGCCCGCCAGGCCGCGCTCGCGATCGACAACGCCCGCCTCTATCAGCAGCAGAAGGACTTCAGCGACACGATCCAGCACTCGCTCCTCCCGCGCACGGAGCCCGACCTCGAAGGCGTCGAGATCGGCGCCGTGTACGAGTCGTCGGCGACGGTGGACGTCGGCGGCGACGTCTACGACTTCCTCGAGCTCCCGGATGGTCGCCTCGCCGTCGTGCTCGGCGACGTCACGGGCCACGGGATCGACGCGACCGCCGACATGGCGATGGCGAAGTACGTCTTCCGGTCGCTCGCGCGCGAGCATCCCGAGCCGGGCGATCTGCTCGCGCACGCGAACGACGTCGTCGTCGGGGAGATCGCGCTGGGCAAGTTCATCACCATGGCCGTGATCACCCTCGATCCCCGGACCGGGCGCCTGGTCGGCTCGAGCGCCGGCCATCCCGCGCCACGACTCGTGCGCCGCGGCGGCCGCGTCGAGTCGCTCGACGGCGGCGGCATCGCGCTCGGGATCGACCCGGGGATGTCGTACGTCGAGGCGGAGACCGCGCTCGAGCCCGGGGAGGCCGTCGTCCTCTTCACGGACGGCGTGATCGAGGCGCGGCTCGGGCGCGAGCTGTACGGTGTCGAACGGCTGGACGAGACGCTGGCCGCACGCTGGCGGCTGCCGGCGCGGGCGCTCGCGGAGGCGGTGCTGGAGGAGTGCCGGGACTTCGGCGGCGAGATCACCGACGACACGGCCGTCGTGGTCGTCAAGAGGACGGGTTGATCGGACGCGACACGGCGCTCGCCGTCGTCGTCTTCACCGCGGGAGCGGCGGCGCTCGCCACGGAGATCGCCGCCGCGCGGCTGCTCGCTCCGGCCTTCGGCGGCTCAACGGTCGTCTGGGCGAACCTGATCGGGCTCATCCTCGCCTCGCTTGCCGTCGGGTACCGCGTCGGAGGGCGCCTCGCCGACCGGCACCCGGATCCGCGTCTGCTCGGAAAGCTCGTCGCGGCGGCCGCGCTGCTGCTTGCGCTCGTGCCGTTTGCGGCGCGGCCGTTCCTCGACCTGGCCGTGCGCGGCGTCGACCGCTACTCGGCCGGCGCGGTGATCGGCTCGTTCGCGGCGGTGCTCGTGCTCTTCGCGCCGCCCGTCGTCCTGCTGGGGATGGTCTCGCCGTTCGCCGTCCGGCTCGGCGTGCGCGACGTGGCGACCGCGGGCGAGGTGGCCGGACGGCTGTACGCGACCTCGACGGTCGGCAGCCTCGTCGGCACGTTCGGCGCGGCGCTCGTCGCGATCCCTGCCGTCGGGACGCAGCGGACGCTGCTCGGCTGCGCCGTCCTGCTCGCCGTCTCCGGTGCGCTCCTCCTCGGCCGGCGCTGGGCGGTCGCAGCGGTCGCGCTCGCCGCTCTGCTCGCGATTCCGCCGGCCGCCGTGCGCGCCGAGGGGCGCCTGCTCTTCCAGGACGAGTCGCTCTACCAGTACATCCGCGTCGTGCAGCAGGGCGACGAGCGCGTCCTGCAGCTGAACGAAGGGGTCGTCGACCATTCGGTGTGGCGCGCGGACACCGTGCTCACGGGCGGCGAGTGGGACATGTTCCTCGCCGTGCCGCCGCTGCTCGGACGGCCGGTGCGCCGCGTCGCGGCGCTCGGCAATGCGGGCGGCACGACGGCACGCGCCTTCGGCGACGTCTATCCGGCGGCGCGCATCGACGGCGTCGAGCTCGACCCGGCGGTCACCCGCGCCGCGCGAAGGTTTCTCGGCCTCGACGACAACCCTCGCCTGCACGTCGTCACGGCTGACGCGCGCCCGTTCCTGCGGCGCACGCACGAGCGCTACGACCTCGTCTTCGTCGACGCGTACCGTCCGCCGTACGTGCCCTTCTACCTCGCCACCGAGGAGTTCTTCCGGCTCGTGCGCGATCGCCTCGCGCCGGACGGGATCGTCGCGCTGAACGTCGCCACGGTCCCCGGGGACGACCGCCTCGCGCGCGGGATCGAGGCGACGCTGCGCTCCGCGTTCCCGCAGGTGCTCGGCTGGCAGGCGCTTCGCTTCAACCGGCTCGTGCTCGGGCTGCGGGCGCCGCTCGCGCCCGCGGAGCTGCGCCGCCGCCTGGCGGGCGCGCCCGTGCGGGTGCGGCCGCTCACGCGCCTGCTCGCGCGCGATGCTCGCGCGGGGGCGCACGGCTCGGCCTGGACCGACGACCACGCGCCCGTCGAGTGGGTGACCGACCGGATGCTCGTCGAGTTCGCGGCGCACGGCGGCGAGCTCGACGAGGATCTCCTTCCGACGGCGCCGTGACCGACCTGCTGCGGCGAGACCGGCTGACGCGCATCGGCCACAAGGGCGCGGCCGCGCTCGCGCCGGAGAACACGCTCCGCTCGCTCGAGGTCGCCGTCGAGACCGGTGTCGACCTCGTCGAGTTCGACGTCATCTCCTCGCTCGTGCTCGCCCACTCGGAGCAGGAGATCCCGCAGGAGCCGGCGTCGCTCGACCAGGCGCTCGCGCTGCTCCGCGAGCATCCGGTCGGGCTGCACGTGGACGTCAAGTCGCAGGGCGTCGAGGAGCAGATCGTCGCCGCGCTGCGCCGTCACGACCTGCTCGAGCGCTCCCTCGTCACGACCTTCGAGGTTCCGTCGCTGCACCGTTTCGCGGAGCTCGAGCCGCGCCTGCCGCGGGGCCTCTCGTACCCGCGCGACCGCTTCCGCGTCTCGCGAGGCCGCGCGCTCGCCCCGGCCCGCGCGGCCGGAGCCGCGGCCCTTCGCCGGGCGCTGCCGTACCGCATCGCCGGTCTGCTGGCGCAGGCCCGCGCCACGATCGCCTCACTCCACTACGGGGTCGTCTCGCGCGCAGCGGTCGACCGCTGCCACGCCCTCGGCATCCCGGTGATCGCCTGGACGGTCGACTCGCCCGCGCTGCTCGCCCGGATCGAGGCCGCGGGGGTGGACGCGGTCGTCTCCAACGACCCGCGGATCTTCGGGGCTACACTTTCCGCGTGAGGCGTATCGGGTTCGCCGTCCTCTTCGTGCTCGGATTTCTGCTCGCGGGCGGGATGTCCGCCGCCGTCGTCGCGGAGACCGTCCCGAGCGGCAGCACGTCCACGTCGACCGGGACGACGTCGACCGGAACGACCACGACGACGACGGGGACCACCACGACGTCGACGGGCACGACCAGCCGTCGACGGGCACGACGAGCGACGGGCACGACGACGACGGAACGACCACGACGACGCCGAGGCCCACGCCGGCGCCGCCTCGGAAGCTTCCGACGGGCGTGCGCATCGCGGGAGTCGCCGTCGGCGGCCTGACGCGCCAGGCGGCGATCGAGCTCGTCCGCGACTCGTTCGGCGAGCCGCTCGACGTGCGCATCGCGCGCCGGAGGCTGGCGCCGACGGCAGAGGAGCTCGGCGCGATCGCGTACGTGCGCAGCGCCGTCGACCGCGCACGGCTCGCGCGCCCCGGGGCGTCGGTGCAGCTCGTCGTCAGCGTCAAGGGCGCGCTCGTCCGCGCGTACGTCCGGCGCCTCGCGAAGCGCTTCGACCGCACGCCGGTCGACGCACGCCTGAGCCTGCGCCGGCTGCAGCCGTTCGTGTCGACGGACGCCGCCGGCCGCCGCGTCGACCAGAACGAGGCGGCGCGGCAGATCATGGCCGCGTTGCGCGCGAACGACCACCGCCCCGTCAGGCTGCCGGTACGGGTGCTTGAGCCGTCCGTGACGAAGAAGAGCGTTCGGCTCCGTGATCGTGATCCGTCGCGGCTCGAACCGGCTCTTCCTCTACCAGGGCGCGAAGCCGTGGCGCACGTTCGGCGTCGCGACCGGCCAGGCCATCTACCCGACGCCGCTCGGCCGCTTCAGCGTCGTCGTCAAGTGGAGGAACCCCTGGTGGTACCCGCCCTCCTCGCCGTGGGCGGAAGGCCTCGACCCCGTACCTCCGGGCCCGGGCAACCCGCTCGGCACACGCTGGATGGGGCTCTCGGCGCCGGGCGTGGGGATCCACGGCACTCCCGACCCCGCTTCGATCGGCTACTCCGCCTCCCACGGCTGCATCCGGATGCTCATCCCGCAGGCCGAGTGGCTCTTCGACCACGTCGACGTCGGCACGCCCGTCTTCGTCGTGGCGGCGTGATCCGGCGGGCGCTGCAGGCAATCGCGCTCGCGGCCGTCGCGGGTCTGCTCGGGCTGCTCGTCTGGGACCTCGTCCACGACGAGCCCGGCAAGGGCTTCGTGAACCAGATCCAGGCGGGCAAGAAGCCCGAGGCGCCGCCCCTCGTGCTCCGGCAACTCGACCGCAACGCGAAGCTCGACCTCGCGTCGCTCCGCGGCAAGGCGGTCGTCATCAACTTCTGGGCCTCCTGGTGCAACCCGTGCAAGCAGGAGGCTCCGCGGCTGGAGTCCGCCTGGCGGAAATGGCGGGCGCCAGGGCGTCGTCGTCGTCGGCGTCGACGCGCAGGACGTCGCCAAGGACGGCCGGAGGTTCGTCTCCAAGCACGGCATCACGTACTCGAACCTCGCCGACGGTCCGGGTTCCTCGCTCGGCCACTGGGGCGTGACCGGGTTCCCCGAGACGTTCTTCATCGACCGTGAGGGCCGGGCGACGGGCCACGTCGCCGGCGAGATCTCCGCGCGCGAGCTCGAGGACGGAATTCGCGCCGCGGCGCGGTCGTGAAGCTCCCGGCGTTCCTGATCGCAGCGTTCCTGCTCGCGGCGCTCGTGCTCGCGGTGCCGGCGCTCGCGAGCGAGCGGCATCCGACGCTCGCCGATCTCGAGGACGAGGTGGTCTGCCCGACCTGCCACACGACCCTCGACATGTCGGCGTCGCCGGTGGCGCAGCGCCTGCGCGCGTTCATCCGCGAGCGGATCGCCGCCGGTGACACGAAGAGCGAGATCAAGTCGAAGCTCGTCGCCCAGTTCGGTACGGCGGTGCTCGCCGCGCCGCCGAAGCGAGGGTTCGACCTCCTGGCCTGGCTGCTGCCGATCGGCGGCCTGCTGGTGGGCGCCGTCGCGCTCGGCTGGGCGGCCTGGCGCTGGAGCCCGCGTGCGCGGCCCGGAGCCCGCTCCAGCCGGGCCGCCGCTCGAGCCGGAGGCAGAGCGCCGGCTCGACGAGGAGCTCGAGCGCTTCGATGCTTGAGCGCATCCCGGTTGCCTTCCTCGCCGGGTTCGTCTCGATCGTCTTCCCGTGCGTCCTGCCGCTCGTCCCGGGCTATCTGGCGGCCGTCTCGGCCGTCGAGGTCGAGCGGCTCGGCGAGCGCAGCGCCACACGGAGGGTCGTCTCGGCGAGCATCCCGTTCATCCTCGGCTTCACCGTCGTCTTCGTGGTGCTCGGCGCGGGGGCGGCCGCGATCGGGAGCGCGGTCTCGGCCCGGCAGCAGCGGGAGATCGCCGGCTTCGTGCTCGTCGTGCTCGGCCTCGCCTTCATGGGGCTCCTGCCGTGGCCGAAGCGCTTCCTCGCCCCGGACCTCGTGCACCGCGCGCGGCGCCGCGGCTCGAACGCGCTCCTCGGAGCGGCGTTCGCGGTCTGCGCGGCGCCGTGCATCGGCACGGTACTCGGCTCGATCCTCGTCCTCGCTTCGACGAGCGGGACGGTCCTGCGCGGGATCGTGCTGCTCGCCTGCTACTCGCTCGGGCTCGGCGCGGCCTTTCTGCTCGCCGGCGTCGCGTTCGCGTCGGCCATGGGAGCGTTCCGCTGGGTGCGGGACCAGTATGCGGCGATCCAGTTCGCCTCAGGGCGTCGTGCTGCTCTCGCTCGGCCTCCTGCTCTTCTTCGACCGGGACTGGTGGCTGCGGGTGTTCCTGAACCGCGCGCTCTCGAAGATCGGGCTGGGGGAGATCTAGCGGCTCGAGCCCGTCGAGCTGCGCGAGGAGCCGCTCGAGGTCGAGGCCGCGGTGCTCGGGCGCGTACGGCGCGAGCCGGCGGCGCGCCTTCTCGAGCTGGCGCTCGCACCCGACCGCGGTTCCGGCGTTCGTCCTGGTACCACGCGACCGCGACGTGGACGAGCCCCTGGAAGAAGTCGCGCTCGCCGGGCTCCGCGGCGCGCCAGGCCGTCTCCAGCTCCTCGTGCGCGGCGAAGTACTCGCCGCGGCGGATCAGCTCCACGCCGCGGGTGAATGCGTCGTCCATGGCGCGAGCTTTGCACGGTCCGACGAGCGCGTTACCTTTCGCCGATGGCCACGATCCTGCTCTGTGGGGTCGATCTCTTCATCCGGGGGAAGCTCGAGGCTTTGCTCCCCGAGCATCGCTTCATGACCACGGACGGGATCGACGCTCCGGACCTCGTGATCGCCGACGTCGCGCGCGTCGATCCGGAGGACGTCGCCGACGCCTATCCGGAGGTGCTGCTGCTCGGCTTCACGAACCACACGGACACCGCCGGCCTACGCGCCGCGCATGCCGCGGGCTTCGACCAGGTGGTGGCGAAATCGGCGCTCTTCGAGCGCGCGCAGTGACGTGATCGGCGGTCTCCTGGCCTCGGTAGAGTAGGCGCCCGTGACGTACATCATCGCCGAGCCGTGCATCGACATCAAAGACAAATCGTGCATCGACGTCTGCCCTGTCGACTGCATCCACGAGGCCGGACGGATCCTCGTCATCGATCCCGAGGAGTGCATCGACTGCGGCGCGTGCGAGCCCGAGTGCCCGGTGGAGGCGATCTTCCCCGAGGACGCGCTGCCCGACAAGTGGGAGCCGTTCGTGCGGATCAACTACGCCTACGGCGAAGGCTTCGACGTCATCGACACGCTCGTCGACGCGTACGCGACCGAGCACGACGTCCAGAACCCGCCGCTCGAGTGACGCGCCGCCGCGTCGCGAGGCGCCAGCGGGCGTTGCGTTCCAGCCGATCCCCGCGTTAGAAACCGCGATGTGTGGGAAACTCCCGGCCGGAATCCAACATGAGGGGAAGACATCGATGCCCGAAGGGTGGAGCGACAAGCGAGAACTGCAGTACGAGCACATCACGGAGAGCGAGCTGGAGCAGGGCCGCTCGACGGAACATGCCAAGGAGATCGCCGCGCGCACGGTCAACAAGCAACGTGTCGAGGCGAGCGAAGCGGAGTCGGCCGGATCGAGCACGCGGGCAGCGAGTGCGTCGTCCCGCTCGAAGTCCGGTTCGACGAAGCGGAAGAGTGTGTCGGCGAGATCGAAGTCGAGCGGCTCCAAGACCGGTTCGGCCAAGCGCAAGAGCTCGTCGACGCGCTCGAAGGCCAAGAGCGCGGCGTCTCGCTCGAAGGCGAAAAGCGCCGCGTCGCGCTCCAAGGTGAAGCGCACCGCTTCGCGCTCGAAGGCGAAGACCACGGCGTCGCGCTCGAAGGCGAAGACGCACCGCTTCGCGCTCGAAGGCGAAGAGCACGGCGTCGCGCTCCGCTCGAAGGTGAAGCGCACCGCGTCGCGCTCGAAGGCGAAGAGCACCGCCGTCGCGCTCGAAGGCGAAGAGCACGGCGTCGCGCTCGAAGGCGAAGAGCACGCCGTCGCGCTCGAAAGCGAAGAGCACGGCGTCGCGCTCGAAGGCGAAGAGCACGCCCTCGCGCTCGAAGGCCAAGTCGAGCTCGGCAAAGCGTTCCTCAGCGAAGCGCTCGTCGGCAAAGCGCTCGTCCTCGCGCAGCACGGCGCGCAAGACGAGCTCGGCGCGCGGCCGGTTGCGGTAGGGCGAGGGCTCCACGACGTAGCCCGTCAGACCATAGGTATCTTGGCGGCGTGGAGCCCCTGACGCTCGATCACGTCGCGTTCTGGGTCAGCGACCGGGACGCGATGGCAGAGCTCGCGTGCCGCCATCTGGGGATGCACGTGATCGCAAACGAGGACAAGTTCACCCTGATCGGGGCGGACGCGCGTCGCGGCAAGCTGACGCTCTTCGATGCCGAGGGGCCGCGGGAGCAGGGTGCCTTCAAGCATGTCGGGCTGCGCGTCAGCGACCTGGCTGCGGCGCGGGAGGCGATGCCGGACGGCGGCGACACGCTCGACCTCGGCGAGGGGATTGAGGTCGTCCTCGTCCAGGCGGCCACCGACAGCGAATACGACTTCGACCACGTCGCGCTGTTCTCGGCTGACCCGGACGCGACGGCTGCGGAGTACGTGCGCTACGGCTTCGAGCCGGCCGGCGCCCGCCGGGTGACAGTCGGCGGTGCATTCGTGGAGTTCCACCCCGGTCAGCCGGGGGAGCCCGAGAAGCCGCTTCTGAATCACCTCGCGGTGCTCGTGGAGTCGGCGGACGAGCACATCGCCGAGGCGAAGGAGTTGGGGATCGACGTCGAGTCGGTGGTGGACGCCGCGAACACGTACGCCGCGTTCCTGTGGGGGCCCGAGCGCGTTCGCATCGAGTACGTCGAGCACAAGCCGACGTTCTCACTCACCTAGATGCTCATCGTGGGAGCCGGCATGGCCGGCCTCGTCGCGTCGGCGCGCGCCCGCGAGCTCGGAGCCTCGCCGGCCGTGCTCGAGAAGGGCAGCCGTCCGGGCGGCTCGATGCTGCTCTCCTCCGGCGTCATCTGGCGCTACCGCGACTGGGAGACGTTCCAGGCTCAGTGCCCGGGGGGCGACGAGGCGTTGCAGCGGCTGGTCTTCGAGCGGCTCGACGACGCGCTCGCCTGGCTCCGCTCGCTCGGCGCCCCCGTGGTGTGGGAGGAAACGGGGAACCCGTTGACGGTCGGAAAGCGCTTCGACACGGGCGGGCTGACGAAGGCGCTTGTCCGGAAGGGCGGTGCTCTGTCGCTCGGTGACGGAGGTGTACACCTACATCACCGGTCGGCCGACGCCACAATCCTCTGCACCGGCGGGTTTCAAGCCTCGGCACAGCTGGTCGAGGAGCACATCGCGCCCGCCGCGGAATTGCCGCTCCGGGCGGGCGCCTGGAGCGCCGGTGACGGGTTGCGACACGGTCTCGCGGCGGGCGCGGCGCTGTCCGCCGGGATGGACGAGTTCTACGGTCGCAACATGCCGGACGCGCCGTTCGGCGAGGACGAGTTCGTCTCCCTCTCCCAGCTCTACGCGCGGTGGGCGCGAATCGTCGACGCGACCGGGGAGGAGATCCGCTTCGACCCGGACGACTGGTCCGAGACACGGCTCGTGCAGGAGACGGCTCGGCGGCCGGGCGCCGTTGCCTGGTACCTGCTCGACACGGAGGCACTGGGCCGGACGACCCGATACGGCACGGTCCGCGAGGCGGTGGAGGCCGCGCCGACGCGCGTCGACCCGTCCGAGCTGCCGTTCGACCCGCCCGAAGGCACCGTGACGGCGGTGCGTGTGAAGGCGGCGATCACGACGACGCTCGGCGGGCTTCGTGTCGACGACGGGGGACGCGTCCTACGTGCGAACAGCGTGCCGGTGGAGGGTCTCTATGCGGCGGGTGCCGACGTGGGAGGCATCTCGACGGGGGGCTGGGCGAGCGGGCTCGCGGCGGCGCTCGTTCTCGGCCTCGCGGCCGCCGAGTCAGCGGCCGGCTAGTCGCCGCCCGCTGGCTGCGTGAAGACGCAGGGACGCGGGTCGCCGGGTAGCGGGGACGGGCCAATCCTGGAGACCACGAGACGGGTCTCGCCGTCGTCGACGTCCTCGCCGACTCCAGGAGGGGCGCCCTCGCGCTCGTGGAGCTCGTATCCGGTCGGCCTAGAGACGAAGAGCACGTAGCCGTCGGTCATCGGCCGGGAGTCTAGACCGCGGGCCCGTGCTAGCGGCGGGCCGAATGAGACGGAAGCAGGACGCGAACCGTCGTCCCCGGATCGCTCTCGATCTCCAGCGTCCCGAGCAGCTGCCGCACGCGCTCCTCGATTGCCTCGTAGATGCGGCGGCGGCGCTCGCCCGCGCCGTCGTCCGTGATCACGATCTCGATCGCGCCGTCGGGCGTCTCGACCATCCGGACCTGGATCCGCGTCGCGTTGCGGCGGATCGACTGCTCAAGGCACTCGCGGACGATCGTGTACACGGCCGCCTGCGTGTTCTGACCCAGCTCCTCGGCCGGCGCGACGTCCAGGTCGATGCGCACCTCGGACGACGTTCCCATCTGCTCGGCGAGTGCCTTGACCGCGGGGCCGAAGCCCTGGTCGCGGAGCACGACCGGCTCGAGCGCGAACGAGAGGTCGCGCAGCTCGCGGATCGTCTCGCGCTGCCGGACGAGCACCGAGCGGATCACGGCGAGCGCGTGCTCGTGCTGGCCCGCCTCGATCGAGTGCACCGCTGCATCGAGCATCAGCGCGATGCCCGAGAGGTTCTGTACGGGCCCGTCGTGGAGGAAGAGCGCGATCCGCCGCCGCTCGTCCTGCTCCGCCTCGAGCAGCCGTTCCTGGAGGTGCGAGCGCTCCGCGTCGGGATCGCCCGTCGGCACAGACCTCATTTCGCCAAACCCTCCTAGTCGATGATCGCGTCGCGAAGCGCGATCGCAACAGCGTGCGTCCGCGTGTCGGCCTCGAGCTTCGTGAGGATGTGCCGCACGTGGCTCTTGACCGTCTCCTGGCTGATGAAGAGCTTCGCGGCCACGTCGGCGTTCGACATCCCGTCGGCGAGGAGCTGGAGGATCTCGCGCTCACGCGCGGTCAGCATCTCGTCCTTGTCCTTGCCCGCCAGGAAGGCAGGCATCAGCGCCGGGTCGACGTAGCCGTCGCCGGCGGCGACCTTCTCGATCGCGCGGACGAGGGTCTGGTGCGGCGCCTCCTTGAGGATGTAGCCCTTCGCGCCCGACTCGAGCCCGCGCCCGAGCAGGCTGCGCTCGGAGTACGCGGTGAAGATGAGGACCTTCGCGTCCGGCTCCTGCGTGGTCAGCTGCTTCGTCGCCTCGAGGCCGTCCATCCCCGGCATGCGCACGTCCATGATCACGATGTCAGGCTTGCGCCTCAGCGCCAGCTCGACGGCGCTGGCGCCGTCTGAAGCCTCGCCGATCACGCGAATGTGGGGCGCGCGCGACAGCGAGAGGCGCAGCCCTTCGCGGACGACTTCGTGGTCGTCGACGATCAGGCAGGTGATCTCGTCAGCCATGCGCGGGGGATGGTATCTCGCGCACCTGCCGTCACACGGCCAACGCGAGCTGAACGGGCTCCGGCTCCGGCTCCAAACGCATCCTGCGGCGGTCGCGGACGCCGAGCTCGCGACGGAGCCGCGCAACCTCCTCGCGGACCGGCGCGACCTGCTTCGAGGGAAGGTAGGCGCGCCGGCTGTACAGCTGCTCGTAGCGCTCGAGCTCCTCGGGCCAGTCCAGCGCCAGCGCCTCCAGGAAGTGCTCCTTCGTGCCCGGCTTCAGGTACAGCAGGCTCGTCCAGACACCCGTCGCGCCCGCCTCGCGGGCCGCCGCGACGACCTCGCGCAGCTGCTCCGGGCGGTCCGAGAGCCCCGGGAGGATGGGTGCCATGCCGACCCCGGTGTCGATCCCCGCGGCGACGAGCTCGCGCAGCGCGCGCAGTCGCTGGCGCGGGTGCGCCGTTCCGGGCTCGGTCGTGCGCCAGACCTCTTCGTCGAGCGTCGGGATCGAGAACGTGACGTGCACCTTCGCGCGGCGCGCCGCCTCGACGAGCACGTCCACGTCGCGGAGGATCATGGGGCCGCGGGTGATGAGCGAGAACGGGCTGCGCGCCTCGCCGAGGACGCCGATGCACGCGCGCGTCAGCCGGTAGCGGCCCTCGGCCGGCTGGTAGGGATCCGTGGCCGCCCCGATCGCAATCCCTTCGCGCTTCCAGGTCGGGCGCGCGAGCTCGGCGCGCAGCACCTCGGCGATGTTGACCTTGATCCTGATCGAGCGGCCGTAGCGCTCGTCCGGACGGCCGGTCGGCGCGCCGCTCGTACGCGCGGACGTAACAGAACGTGCAGCGGTGCGCGCAGCCCATGTACGGGTTCAGCGACCAGCCGAACATCATCCCCGTGACACGGTTGAGCGCGCTCCGGCACGGCTCCTCCCGGTACTCCACGCGCATCGACCGAGTATAGAACAGATGTTCGATCGAGGCGAACGCGGTACCTTCTTCCTCATGGACGTCGCAGCACTGCAGACGACGATGGACGTCGCGCCCGGGATCCGCCGGATCACGCTCCCGCTCCCGAGCGGTCCGAAGCACGTCCACTGCTACCTCGTTCGCACCGACGACGGCTCGTGGCTGCTCGTCGACACCGGCATGGGACTGGGAGAGCCGTTGGAGCTCGACGTGCCGGTGGAACGGATCGTGATCACGCACTTCCACCCCGACCACGTGGGCGGCGCGGCGGCGGCGAAGGAGCAGACCGGCGCCCGCGTCCATCAGGGCGCGCTCGACTACGCGCAGTGCGTGCGCGTCTGGGGATCCTCCGACTGGCCCGAGCGGATCTCCGAGTGGTTCGACCGGAACGGTGTCCCGCCGGAGGTGACGCGCGACCTGATCGAGGGCGGCCGCGTCTACGCCTCGTTCATCAAGTACGCCCACGACCCCGACCTGCTCTACGAGGGCGACGAGGTCGACGGCTGGCAGGTGCTGGAGTTTCCAGGTCATGCGGACGGCCACATCGCCCTCCTCCGCGACGGCGTGCTCGTCGCCGGCGACTGCCTGCTGAACCGGATCACGCCCGCGGTCGGGCTCTGGCCGGAGAGCCGACCCGATCCGCTCGGCGACTACCTGCGCACGCTCGAGCGGATCGCGGAAATCCAGCCGCGCATCGTCTTCCCGGGGCACGGCGACCCCATCGAGGACGCGCGCGCGCGCTGCGCGCAGATCCTCGACCATCACCGGGAGCGCCTGGACGAGGCGGAGGCGCTGCTCGCGGACGAGCCGCAGACCGGCTTCCAGATCTCGATGGAGCTCTTCGGCCGCGAGCTCGAGCCGATGCAGCGGCGTTTCGCCGTCGCGGAGACCCTGTCCCACCTCGAGCGGCTCGTGCGCTCGGGCCGGGCAAAACGGGGTTCGACCGGCGGGACCGTTACCTATACTGCTGGTTGATCTTCTTGGACGACGATCCGCTCAGTACCCACGCCCCGGCGAGCGGGGCATGACCTTCTTCCTCGAGCTGCTGGCCCTCTTCGGGCTGATTCTGCTCAACGCGTACTTCGTGGCCGCGGAATACGGTCTCGTCACGGTCCGGCGGACCCGCATGCACGAGCTCGCCCAGGAGGGCTCGCGCACGGCGCGCCAGGTCCTGCAGATCACGAGCGAGCCGCCGCAGTTCATCGCGGCGATGCAGCTCGGCGTCACGATCACGAGCCTGGCCATCGGTGCGCTCGGCGAGCCGCTCTTCGCTCAACTCTTCGACCCTCTGATGGCGACGTTCCTCGCGGTCATCCTCGCGCTGCTGATCATCACCTTCCTGCACGTCGTGCTCGGCGAGCTCGTGCCGAAGGGGATCGCACTCGGCTACGGCGAGCGCGTCGCCCTGGCCGTCGCGACCCCGGTGCGGATCTTCTTCTGGGTCTTCCGCCCGCTGATCTGGCTGCTGCGCCGCTCCGCGGAGCTCGTGCTCCAGCTGCTCGGGCTGCAGGCGCCCGGCTCCGAGGGCGCCGTCCACTCGGAAGCCGAGTTGAGGATGCTCCTCTCCGCGTCGACCGAGCACGGCGAGATCGAGGCGGGCGAGCAGGAGATGCTCTACAAGGTCTTCGACTTCGCCGACAAGGAGGTCGCTGACGTGATGGTGCCGCGGCCCGAGATCGTGGCGCTCTCGATCGACCTGCCGCCCGAGGAGGCGCTCCAGGCGGTGCTGGTCTCGCCCTACACCCGCTACCCGGTCTACCGCGGGTCGCTCGACCACATCGTCGGCACGATCCACGTGCGCGACCTGATCTCTGCCATGCACGACCGTGGCATGGCAGCCGTCGACCTCGAGTCGATCCTCCGCCAGCCCTACTTCGTGCCGGAGACGAAGGACCTGGCCGCGCTCTTGACCGAGTTCCGGCGGACCAACCAGCACATGGCGATCGTCACCGACGAGTACGGCGGGATGGAGGGGATCGTGACGCTCGAGGACCTGCTCGAGGAGATCGTGGGCGAGATCGAGGACGAGTTCGACCTGCCGGACGAGTCGGTCGAGCGAATCGACGAGCGCACGATCCGCATCGACGGCACCTTCCCGATCGACGACTTCAACGAGCAGTACGGCTGCGACCTGTCGCAGGAGGACTACCACACGATCGGCGGCTTCGTCTTCGGCGCGCTCGGCCGGGCGCCGGAGCCGGGCGACGAGGTCGAGCACCACGGCATCCTCTTCCGCGTCGAGGAGGTCGAGGGCTCCCGGATCAACAAGCTCACGGTGCGCTTCCCGGATCGCGTCACGCCCACCGTGGAGGACGAGCACGAGGAGACGCAGGCCGCCGAGGCCTAGCGGCTTGATGTGAAGCTCACGCGCGTTCGAGAGTTGCCGGCGGCGGCGAGTAGGATGTTGGCGTGATCGAGTTCCACCTCGACCCGCATTCGGGTGTCGCCACCTATCTGCAGATCGTCCAGCAGGTCAAGGAGGCGCTGCGCCTCGGCGTGCTCGACGTGGGCGATCAGTTGCCGACGGTGCGGGAGGTCGTCGCCGATCTCGCGATCAACCCGAACACCGTCGCCAAGGCGTACCGGGATCTCGAGCGGCAGGGACTGGTGGTCGCCCGGCAGGGCCGCGGCACGTTCGTCGCGAGCACGCTCGCGAAGCCGTCGCTGCGGCACCACGAGGCACTCCGGGCGGATTTCGAGCGCTGGCTGGCGGCGGCGGAGCAGGCGGGACTTGACGAGGACAGCATCAGGGCGCTGATCTCCACGACCCTCCGGGAGGCTCTCGCCCAAAGGGTCGCATGACCGCGCCGCTCGAAGCGCACGCGCTCGGCAAGCGCTTTCGCCGGACGTGGGCGCTTCGAGACTGCACGCTGAGCGTGCCCGAGCGGGCGATCGTCGGCCTGGCGGGACCGAACGGCGCGGGCAAGTCGACGCTGCTCGGGCTTGCGACGTCGTTGCTCGTCCCCAGCGAGGGGTCGGTCGAGGTTCTCGGCCGCGACCCGCGCCGCGACCCGTCCGTGATCGCGGAGATCGGCTACGTGGCGCAGGGCGCGCCGCTCTACCGGTCGTTCACCGTTCGCGAGACCGTGGCGTTCGCCGCCAAGACCAACGCCCGCTGGGATCGGACCGTCGCAGGCGAGTTTCTCGAAGGGCTCGACGGCGGGGCAAAGGTGTCCTCGCTCTCCGCGAGCGATCGAGTTCGTCTCGCGCTGGCCCTCGCGCTCGGCAAGCGCCCGGTGCTGCTGCTCGTCGACGAGCCGTTCGCGCGTCTCGACCCGCTCTCCCGCCGCGAGTTCCTTCGGCTGCTGATGGACGGCGTCGCCGAGACGGAGGCCACGGTGATCGTCGCCTCCCATATATCGACCGAATTCTCCGGCGACGCATCCTGAATGTATCCGAAGAGGCGCAAACAGAGGAGCTTTTAGAACGAATCAAGGGAATCGGGAAGATGCGTGATGAGCTCCTCGGTCATTCGGGCTGCAAGGCAAAAGGCTCCTTCCCCTCGTTTCCGTTCGCGAAATCGATCCCATTGCCTTACAGCGTCTTTTGGATGTGGACACCACACTTTTTTCATATTTCGTGACCGATACCGGCCTTTATGTATGGGCAGTTCATCAGCATATCGTCCAATGCGTAAAAATCGATCTCACCCGGCTGGAGCTCAGAGGTCTTGTCTTTTCCTATCTCGAAGCTATTTCCTCCAAGGACAGAAAAAGAACGAGAACCTATCCCGACGGGTATACGATCTGCTGCTCAAACCGATTATCCCGTTCGTTTCCGGGGAGAGGATCGGATTCATCCCCGATGACTGCCTCAACTATTTCCCTTTGCGGCGATGAATTACCGGGGAAAGGTCCTTGCCGAGGGTTTTTCCATATTTTATCTCCCGACAGCCGCTTTGTTGGAAGAGGTCGTTACGGAACAGCAGCATTCGGGTCTCCGAATCCTTGCCTTCGGAAATCCAGATCTGGAAGATGAAACCCTGGATCTCCACTATGCCGAGGAGGAGTTGAAGCGGATCAGGAAGCCAGGCGACACCGTTCTGCTCAATGAGCAGGCCTCGGAGACAAATGCGGAAGAGATGATGGCGGATTACGACATCCTCCATTTTGCCGTTCGGGGGCAGTTCAATCCCGGTGCGCCGCTGCTTTCGGGCCTTCTGCTGACGCCCGGCGAAGACCAGGACGGCATCCTTACCGTCCTCGATATCTTCCGGCTTCGCTATCCGGGACAGGCCGTTGTCCTGAGCGGTTGCGACACCCTGCCGAAGGAAGATCCGGAGGGGAGAAGTATTTCGGCTTTGCAGCGGGCCTTTCTTCATGCAGGAAGCCACTCCGTCGTCTCGACGCTTTGGCTTGTCGGCGACCGCGCGGCGGCCTATCTTCTGGAACTATTTTATCGACAACTGGAGAGAAAAAGATCCATCGCCGATTCCCTCCGGACGGCCCAGCTCCGACTGCATCGTGAAGGGTACCCTCCCTATATTTGGGCGGCCTTCATCGTGACGGGAAAGTACTGATCAACTCCGGCCGTAGCGCCGTGAACCAAAGAAAGGAGATCCATGAATATCGAAAATTTACTGGTCACCGGGGGCTCCGGTTTCATCGGGAGCAATTTCATCCGTCATCTGTTGTCCAAGGCAGATTTCCGGGGGAGGATCGTCAATGCGGACAACCTGACCTATGCGGGGAATCCGGAAAACTTGCGGGACGTCGCGACAACCTGGCCGGAGCGTTATCTCTTCAGGAAGGCGGACATCTGCGATGCCGCCCTTGTCCGGGAGCTCTTCGACACTTACGGTATCGATACGGTCTGCCATTTCGCCGCCGAATCCCACGTGGATCGTTCGATTCTCAGACCGGACAGCTTCATTCAGACCAATATCATTGGGACGTTCAACCTTCTCGAAGCGGCAAGGGGTAAGGGGGCGGGCTTCCGACTCTTTCACCACATCAGCACCGATGAGGTTTATGGGAGTCTCGGCCCGGTGGGGGCGTTCACCGAAGAGACTCCCTATCCTCCGAACAGCCCCTACTCGGCCTCCAAAGCCTCCCCGACCTTCTCGTCCGGGCTTACCATGGAACCTACGGCCTGCCGATGACGCTTTCCAACTGCTCGAACAACTACGGCCCCTACCAGTTTCCGGAAAAGCTGATCCCGCTGGTGATCCTCAATGCCCTGGAGGGTAAGCCTCTTCCCGTTTACGGCGACGGCAAGAACGTCCGGGACTGGCTCTACGTGACTGATCATTGTGAGGCGATCCGGCAGATCATGGAGAAGGGACGGCGAGGGGAGACCTACAATATCGGCGGCCATGCGGAGATGGAAAACATCGTCATCGTGGAGATGATCTGCGATCTGGTTGATGAATTCGCCCCCTCTACGAAAGGGGGCTCCCGACGGCAGTTGATCACCTTCGTGAAGGACAGGCCCGGCCACGATAGACGCTATGCCATCGATTTCACGAAATTGCACAAGGGACTGGGTTGGTCTCCCTCGGAATCCTTTGCGTCGGGCCTCCGGAAAACCGTCTGCTGGTATCTCGATCATCTGCCTTGGAGCGAACGGATCAGGAGCGGGGAATACCAGTCTTGGATCCGTGAGCAGTATATCGAGAGGTAATAGGACCCCTGGCAGCCACGATCGACGAGTAGAGACAATGGACTTGAGGCAACGAGGAAGCGCAGGTGAAATCCGGTTTTAGATGATGTCCTCATCATGCAAAGGAGATGATATCCCCATCTTGCAAAGGAGATGATGTTCCCATCTTCCCTCCCTTGACGGGAGGGGGTGAGGGGGAGGGTGAAAAGTTATTCAGATGAAAGATGAAAGGAGAATGATATGTCAAAAACGGAAGACGCATTGAAGGAAGCGTTCGCGGGCGAGTCCCAGGCCAATCGGAAGTACCTGGCCTTCGCGGTGAAGGCGGATCAGGAAGGGCATCCTCAGGCAGCACGTCTGTTCAGGGCCGCGGCGGAGGCGGAAACCATCCATGCCCATAACCACTTAAGAGCCCTCAAGGCGATCCACGGCACCCGGGAGAATCTCCAGGAAGCGGTTGCGGGAGAGAGCCATGAGTTCAAGTCGATGTATCCGGCGATGATCGCATCGGCCAAGGCGGAGGGGCACAAGGAGGCGGAACGGTCCTTCAATTACGCAAACGAAGTGGAAAAAGTCCATGCCCGGCTTTATGAACAGATGCTTGTCGATCTGGCGGGAGCTGGAGAGTCGTATCCCTATTATGTCTGTCCCGTCTGCGGGTATACCGCCGAGGGGAAAGCGCCCGAGAGTCTGCCCGGTCTGTGGCGCCAAGGCAAAGATGTTCAAGAAGTGGAGTAGCGCGGCGGGAATGCTGCGACGGTGACGATCGGACTGCCGCCCTCATAAATTCCCGGGAATAGGCGGTTTGACCATCGATAAGGATAATGAAGGGAAAGGGCGGATTCCGCGTGGTGGAAGCGCCTTTCCGCAGCAGAGGAGAAAACGATGGAACCCCGGTTAAATGCGTTGGATATGGCGCTGAAGAACGAGATGAATGAACACCATTTCTATAAGAAGAACGCGGAGAGGACCAAGAACGGCGTCGGCAAGGCGATGTTCGCGCAGATTGCGGGCGAGGAACTGGAGCATTACGAGCGGCTCAAGCAGCTCTCCGAAAGCTGGAAAAAGGATAAAAAATGGCCGGAGACCATACCTCTGAAGGTGAAAGAGACGCCGGTACGGTCCATTTTCGGCAGGGCCGCCCAGGCGAGCGGGAAAGCGGCCGCCGCCGGGGATGCGGACGACCTGAAGGCGGTCCGTGAGGCGATCGACTTCGAGGCGAAGGGGGCGGCGTTCTATGCGCAGCTTCGCGACCAGTCGACCGATCCGAAGGAAAAGGCGTTCTTCGGACTCCTTGCCAACATTGAGCACGAACACTTTACGTCGCTCAAGGATCGGAGGAGTACTTCGTCAATCCGGGAGGCTATTTTCAGAAGGCCGAGAGCACGAGCCTCGATGGGGCGTAACCGCATCAGAGGGATAGAGAGTATAGAAGCGGGCCGGTGGGATGCAGCACGCTTCTCTATTTTTATTCGGTTATCTTGCCCGTTGCTTGCGAGGGTAAAAAGGGTGCCGGCCCATCGAGTGAAGCCCTGCCTGCGGCAGGAGGATTTGATCGGGAGAAGGTTCAGGCGGCTCCGCTCCGCAGTGCCTCTTCAATCGCTTCCGACCGGAGTGTCAGATCGTTCCAGTTATAGTAAAGATCTTCCAACTCCGCGGATATTGTCTTCAACTTTGTGGTTGAGGCTCTTAATCCGTTCCGGATCACGGAAGTCCCGGTTCACAGAGGGCCGCCTCGCCTTCCCTTGCCGGGCCTCCAGAAGGGCGATCCGTTCCTCGGTTTTTGTCAAGTCGCTCTTCAGGGTCGACGTTGCTCGTGAGATCCGGTTCCTCTCTTCCGCCTCGAGGCGTCTCTCCTCTTTGGTCTTTCGGCTTTTTTCCGGCAGCGGTTTTGGGATCGGCTCCTCGGCAGGCGCCGCAGTGACCGCCTGTTCCACCGGGCCGGTGGGCGGAGG
>CAVVCG010000010.1:0-193860 GCA_963746655.1 uncultured Actinomycetes bacterium
GTCGTCGCGGACATCGAGCGCGTCTGCGACCACATCGTGCTCCTGAGCCGCGGCCGTGTCCGGCTCGAGGGCAACGTCGACGAGTTGCTCGCGTCCCACCGTCTGCTGACGGGAGCCCGCCGCCCGCTCGGGACGATCCGCGGCGTCGAGGAGATCGTGCGCGAGCGCCACAGCGGGCGCCAGCTGACGTTGCTCGTGCGGACCGACGGGGCGATCGCCGACCCGTCCTGGTCGATGGACGAGATCGGCCTCGAGGAGCTGCTGCTCGCCTACATGGCGCCCGAGGAGCTGCCGAGCGTGCGGCCCACCGAGCCGGGGCGGCTGCGATGGCATGGGTGACGTGGCGCCAGCACCGCCTGCAGCTGCTGACGCTCGCCGCGCTCCTGGTCTGCGTTGCGGCGACCGGTCTGGTCTCGTCGCTGCCCATCCGCGACGCCTATCACCGGCAGGCGCTCGCATCGTGCCTGCCGCCGGCGGCGCGCTCCGGCTGTGACCTGATCGTCAGTCACTTCGAGAGCCAGTTCGCGAGCAGCGCCCGGGCTGCCCGCTATCTGACCTTCCTGCCGCTGCTCGTCGGGCTCTTCATCGGTGTGCCGCTCCTCGCGCGCGAGGTCGAGCAGGGCACGCACCGCCTGGCCTGGACGCAGTCGTTGACGCGCCGCCGCTGGCTGCTGTCGAAGACGCTCCTCCTCGGTCTGGCCACCGTTGCCGGCGGCCTCGCGCTGAGCGCCCTCGCGATGTGGTGGCGCCATCCGTTCGACGTCGTCCAAGGGCGCATCAGCCCGAGCGGGTTCGACATCGAGGGCCTCGTCGTCCCGGCCTACGCGGTGTTCGCGCTGGCGGTCGGCATCCTCGCAGGAGCGTTGCTGCGCCGCACCATCCCGGCGCTCTCGCTCACCGTCGCCGTCTTCGTCGCCGCGCGTCTCGGGGTCGAGAAGCTCGTTCGGCCGCACTACCTGCCCGCGAAGCACGAGACGCTCGCCGGCCTGCCGCCACAGGCGCATGCACGCGACTGGGTGGTCGAGAACACGCTCGTCGACGCCATCGGCCGGCGGATCACGACGCCGCGCGAGGATCTCGCGATCTTCCACGCCCAGCAGGCGAGGATCGACCCGCAGGAATATCTCCTCTCGCTCGGCTGGCGGCGCGCGATCTCGTTCCAGCCCGCGGACCGCTTCTGGACGTTCCAGGCGATCGAGGCCGGCATCTTCCTCGCGCTCGCGCTGCTGGCGGTGGTGGCTACCGTGTGGCTCGTGCAGAGGTCGCCGTCATGAGCGTCCAACAGGAGGTTGGCAAATGAGCACCAAACATCTGGACCGCGCGCAGGCGCTCCGGCTCGGGTTGGCGGCGGCTGCGGCAGCGGCGGTGGGCGCGCGGGGTGCGGCGGCGGCGGGGCCGAACTCGTTCCTGCAGCCGCATCCGCGCTGGCGGTTCGTCTTCGTCAACCACGCGACCACCAACCCGTTCTTCGTCCCGGCGCTGTACGGACTGAGCGACGCGTGCGCGCTCTACCGGACGGACTACCGGTGGACCGGCTCGGAGCGCAGCAGCGTGCCGGAGATGGTCGCGGCGATGCGGCGCGCGATCCGTGAGCGCGCGGACGGGATCGCCGTCTCGATCATCGACCCGCACGCGTTCAACCAGCCGACGGCGCTGGCCCTCCGGCACGGGATCCCGGTCGTCGCGTACAACGCGGACGGCGGGCGGGGGAACAAGCGCCTCGCCTACATCGGCCAGGATCTCTACGAGTCGGGGCTCAAGTTCGGCGCGCGGATCGCGGAGCTCGTCGGCGAGGGCGACGTCTACATCTTCATCGCGACGCCGGGGCAGCTGAACATCCAGCCGCGCGTCGACGGGGCGCTCGATGCGATCAGGGACTCGGGCCGGCCCATCCGCCCGCACGTCGTCGCGACGGGGGCGGACGTCGCCGGCGAGCGCGTCCGGATCGAGGAGACCTACCGCAAGCACCGGCGGCTCAAGGGGATGTTCGCGGTCGACGGGGGCTCGACACAGGGGGTGGCAGGAGTGATGCGCAAGCACGGCCTCCACGCACGCGGCGTCCGCGCGGGCGGCTACGACCTGCTCCCGGGCACGCTCGAGGCGATCCGCAGCCGCGATCTCGACTTCACGATCGACCAGCAGCCGTACCTGCAGGGCTTCCTCCCGATCATGCAGCTGTTCTTCGCGCGCTACAGCGGCGGTCTCGTCGCGCCCGCCGACACGAACACCGGGCTCCTCTTCGTCACCCGGCGCAACGTCGGCCGCTACCTGACCACGAAGACGCGCTACGAAGGCAGCTCGACGACGCGCGAGTTCCCGGTCGGCTCGGCATGAACTACTGATTTCTTCTTGCACTAATGCACTAGGGAAGTAGTATTCATGTGCTCCGCAGGTCCTGCGGAGCAGGATCAGTCCCCACAGGAGGCCCTAGATGAAGAAGTCCATCCGCCGAACGCCTTCGGCGTTCGCGGTTGCCGCAGTTGCGGCTCTCGCCGTGTCGGCGCTCGTCGGCACCTCGGCGAGCGCGTCCGGCCAGAAGCGGACGGCGACCGCACAGGTTTGCGTGCTGCTGCCCGACACCAAGTCGTCGGTTCGCTGGGAGACCCAGGACCGCCGCTACCTCGGCGCCGCGTTCAAGCGCCTCGGCGACTCGTACAGCATCGTCAACGCACAGGGCAGCGCCCAGACGCAGCTCAACCAGGCGCAGCAGTGCCTGACGAACGGCGCCAAGGTGATCCTGCTCGTCAACCTCGACTCCGGCTCGGGCAAGGCGATCCAGCAGCTGGCCGTCTCGCGCAAGGCGCAGGTCGTCGACTACGACCGCCTGACGCTGAAGGGCCTGAGCTCGTACTACGTGTCATTCGACAACCCCTCGGTCGGGAAGCTCCAGGGCCAGGGTGTCGTCAACGGCCTGAAGGCGAACGGGAAGATCAACTCCAAGCCGGTCGTCGCCGAGCTGAACGGCTCGCCCACGGACAACAACGCGACGCTGTTCAAGAGCGGCTACGACTCGATCCTCAAGCCGCTCTACTCGAAGGGCACGCTGGTCAAGGGCCCGGATCAGTGGGTGCCGGCGTGGGACAACCAGAAGGCACTGACGATCTTCGAGCAGATGCTCGCGAAGACGAACAACAAGATCGACGCGGTCGCCGCGGCGAACGACGGGCTCGCGAACGCCGTCGTCTCGGCGCTCAAGAACCGCGGGCTCGACCCGGTGCCGCTGTCCGGTCAGGACGCGACGGCGCAGGGTGTCCAGAACATCCTCTCCGGCTGGCAGACGATGACCGTCTACAAGTCGATCCGGACCGAGGCGAACGCGGCCGCGACCGTCGCCCACGGCATCCTCCACGCGCAAGCCGATCAACACCCGCGGCAAGACGACGTTCGACGGCCGCCGCAAGGTGCCGTCGGTGCTCCTGACGCCGGTGTCGATCAACAAGAACAACTGGAACCTGCTCATCACGGACGGGTTCCTGAAGAAGAAGGACGTCTGCACCGGCGAGTACGCGAAGTACTGCTAGATACTTCCTGCTAGTAGATACTGCTAGACGCAGACCATGACCATCGAGCGTGTGGGGCGCCGCGTCGGCGCCCCACACCTCAACTCCACGACGACCGACGACGAACGATGACGGCGACCAACGGCGCGACTCCTATCCTCCAGATCAAGGGCATGACGAAGAGCTTCGCCTCGGTCCTGGCGCTGCAGGACGTCGACTTCGAGGTGCGTGCCGGCGAGGTGATGGCCCTCGTCGGCGACAACGGAGCGGGCAAGTCGACGCTCATCAAATGCATCGCCGGGATCTACGCGGCCGACGACGGCGAGATCCTCTTCGACGGCGAGAAGGTGTCGATCCACGGACCGAAGGACGCCGGGCGGCTCGGAATCGAGGTCGTCTACCAGGATCTCGCGCTCTGCGACAACCTCGACGTCGTCCAGAACATGTACCTCGGGCGCGAGGACCACGACGCCATCCAGCGGTTGCGCGAGCCGATCATGGAGGCGAAGACCTCGGAGACGCTGAAGAGCCTCGCCGTGACGACGATCCGCTCGGTCCGCCAACCGGTCGCGAGCCTGTCGGGCGGCCAGCGCCAGTCGGTGGCGGTCGCACGGGCGGTCATGTGGAACTCGCGCCTCGTGATCCTCGACGAGCCGACCGCGGCCCTGGGCGTCGCCCAGACGCAGCAGGTGCTCGAGCTCGTGGCCCGCCTGGCCGAGCAGGGCCTGGGGGTCGTGCTCATCTCGCACAACCTGCACGACATCTTCGAGGTCGCGACGCGGATCACCGTCCTGCGGCTCGGGCGGAACGCCGGCGTCTACGAGCGCGCCGCCACGACGCAGCAGGAGGTCGTGCATGCCATCACGGCCGGCGTGCCCACGAAGGTCGCCGGAATCCCGGAGGCGTCCCAATAGCCGACGTGCCGGCAACCGTCGTCCCGGAGCCGGGGCCCCGGACGGTCCCCATTCGCGAGCTGGCCCACGACCGGTGGATCGCGATCAAGTCGGGAGACGTCGGCAGCCTGCCCGTGATCATCGCGCTGATCCTGATCACGATCGTCTTCACGAAGATCAACAGCAACTTCCTGACCGCAGGGAACTTCGTGAACATCATCGTGCAGATGGCGGGCTTCACGGCGATCGCCATCGGCGTCGTCTTCGTCTTGCTGATCGGCGAGATCGACCTCTCGATCGGCTACGTCGCCGGGATCGGCGGCGTCGTCGTCGCGGAGCTGCAACAGCCCGACGGCAGCTGGCAGATCAAAGGCCTGCTCGCGATCCTGATCGCGATCGTGATCTGCGCGCTGATCGACGCGTTCCAGGGCTCGTTCGTGGCGCTGATCGGCGTGCCGTCGTTCGTCGTCACGCTCGCCGGCCTGCTCTTCTGGCAGGGCGTGATCCTCAAGGTGATCGGAATCCAGGGCGTGATCGTCATCCAGGACAACACCATCAACAACGTCGCCAACTACTACTTCTCGGACACGTGGGCGTGGATTCTCGGCCTCGCCACGATCGCCGGCTACGCGCTCGTGGCCCTCGTGGGGGTAGCCGCCCGCCGCCGGCACGGGATCTTCAGCGACAACCTCGTCCTGGTCGCGGCGAAGATCGCAGGCGTGGCCGCCGTGACGGTCGCGGTCGTGGTCACCTGCAACAACGCGACCGACCAGGGGCTGCCGTTTGCGGGCGTGCTCATCGTCGCGTCACTCGTCTTCTGGACGTTCATCGCGAAGCGCACCGTCTTCGGCCGGCACGTCTATGCCGTCGGCGGCAACGCCGAGGCCGCGCGCCGCGCCGGCATCAACGTCGCTCGAATCCGGATCATCGTCTTCATGATCATGGGCGGGATGGCCGCGGTCGGCGGCGTGATCCTCGCGGCCCGCCTCCGCTCGGTCGACCTGAACGCAGGCGGCGGCACGCTCCTGCTGGACGCGATCGCGGCCGCGGTCATCGGCGGCGCGAGCCTGTTCGGCGGCCGCGGCGAGGTGAAGGCCGCGGTTCTCGGCGCGCTCGTGATCGCCTCGCTCGAGAACGGCTCCGACCTCGCCGGCTGGAGCGCGGGCACGAAGTTCATGATCGTCGGCGCCTTCCTGCTCGCGGCGGTGACGCTCGACACGGTCCTGCGCCAGCGACAGACGCGATCCGGGCGCTGAGCCGGATGAAGACGAGCCTCGGCATCTGGGCGTTCGGCGCCGATGGCCACGCGCTTCAACCCCGGCGGCTACAAGCCGGAGCTCGCCGGCGCGTCGACCGTGGACAGGGTGCGCACCGCCGTCGAGGGGCTCGGCGACCTGATCGACGACTACGAGTTCCACTACCCGCAGGAGCTGTCGCGGGACAACCTCGACGAGGTCGTCGCGGCGTTGGACGGCCACGGCGTCTACTGCATCGCGAGCGGCCTCCATCTCGACCCGCGCTTCGGAAAGGGCGGCTTCTGCTCGCCGGACGACGCCGTCCGCGGCGAGGCGCTCCGGCTCACGCGCGAGGCGATCGACCTTGCGGCCGACGTCGGCGCCCAGATGATCGTCTGGCCCGGGATCGAGGGCTACAACTACCCGTTCCAGACGCCGTATGCGGAGTCGTGGGCGCGCTTCGTCGACGGCGTCGGCGCGGCGGCACAGCACGCACGCGACCGCGGCGTGACGGTGTTCCTGGAGCACAAGAACTCCGAGCCGGCGATGAAGATCCTGATGCGCAACATCGGCATGACGCTGCACGTGATCCACACGCTGCGCCGTCAGGGCCTCGACAACGTCAAGGTCAACATGGACTGGCAGCACCTGATCATGAACGGCGAGAGCCTCGGCGAGTACGCCGCACTGCTGGCCGCCGAGGGGCTGCTCGGGCACCAGCACGCGAACTCCGGCTGGGGGACGTTCGACGACGACAACATGGTCGGCGCGACGGCCTTCATGGAGACGCTCGAGCTCGCCGTCGAGCTGCGCCGCGCCCGCTACGGCGAGCAGGGCGAGAGGCTCGGCTTCGACCTCTACCCGTACACGGAGGACGCGGTCGAGGCGGTGCGGCGTTCGGTGCTGCAGTGGAGGTTCATCGACTCGGTCGCGGGCAGGATCGACGGCGCGGCCCTGCGTGAGGCGCAGTCGCGGAAGGACGCCGTGGCCGCCTACGAGCTCGTCTACGCTGCGCTCGGCGCGTGAGGCTCCAGCACGTATCGGTGATCATCCCCCCGGGGGACGAGGCCCGGGCGGACGCGATCGGGTTCTACGGCGGGCTGCTCGGCCTGGAGGAGCGCGACGTGCCGCCGCACCTCGACCCGGCGGAGCTGATCTGGTTTCGCGCCGGCGGGGATCTCGAGCTGCACCTCATCCAGCAGGGCGCGCCGGCGGAGGACCAGCGCCATTTCTGCTTCGAGGTCGAGGGCGACGACCTGGACGCTCTGCGGGCCCGGATCGAGGCGCACGGCACGCAGACCTCGGACGCGACACCGATTGTCGGCCGCCCGCGATTCTTCTGCCGGGACCCGTTCGGCAACCTCGTCGAGCTGACGCGGATCGAATCGTCCTGAGGACGGCGGCCTGAACGCGCTGATCTTCGACCTCGACGGGACGCTCGTCGACACCGTCTACGCGCACGTCTTCGCCTGGCAGCGGGCACTGGACGAGGCCGGAATGCCGATCGACGGCTGGCGGATCCACCGGCGGATCGGCATGAGCGGCGGGCTCTTCGCGCGGGCAGTGGCGCGGGAGGTGGGGCGGCCGCTGAACGGCGAGGAGACGGAGGCGATCCAGCGCCGGCACGGCGAGCTGTTCCGCGAGCTGCTGCCGGAACGTCGCCCGCTCCCGGGCGCCGTGGAGCTGCTGCGGGAGCTGCGCGGCGCAGGGGATCACGCACGGGATCGCCACCTCCGGCCGGCGGCCGGAGATCGACAGGTCGCTCGAGGCGCTCGGCGTCGGCGACGAGACGGTGGTCGTCGAGCGCGGCGACGTCTCGCGCGCCAAGCCGGAGCCGGATCTCTTCGTCGAGTGCGCGCGCCGCCTCGGCGCGCAGCCGGACGAGTGCTACGTCGTCGGCGACGCCGTCTGGGATCTGCTCGCCGCGCGGCGGGCGCGGATGCTCAGCGTGGGGCTCCTCTCCGGCGGCTACGGCGAGGACGAGCTGACGCGGGCCGGTGCGTTCCGCGTCTACCGCGACGCCGACGAGCTGCGCCAGTCGCTCGACGAGCTGGGGGTGCTGCCCTGACCGACACGCTGCTGCTCGGCGGCGAGCTCGAGGTGCGCCGGCTCGGCTTCGGCGCCATGCGGATCGTGCACATTCCCCGCATGGAGGCGCACGCGATCCTCCGCCGGGTCGTCGAGCTCGGCGTGACCTTCATCGACACGGCAGACGTCTATGGGCCCTTCGAGAGCGAGCTGCGGATCGCCGAGGCGCTGCACCCGTACCCGGACGGGCTTGTGATCGGCACCAAGGGCGGCCTCGTCAACGACGGCTCGCACTCGTTCCCGCGCGACGGGAGGCCCGAGCACCTGCGCATCGCGGTCGACGCGAGCCTCGCGCGGCTGCGACTGGAGCGGATCGACCTCTACCAGCTGCACCGCGTGGACGAGGACGTGCCGATCGAGGAGTCGGTCGGCGCGCTCGTGGACCTCTGCCGCGAGGGGAAGATCCGCCTGATCGGCCTGTCGAACGTCTCCGTCGAGGAGCTGCGCCGGGCGCAGGCGGTCGCCGCCGATCGCGTCGGTCCAGAACCAGTACAGCCCGGACAACCGCGCGTCGGAGGACGTGCTCGAGATCGCCGAGCGCGAGGGGATCGCGTTCCTGCCGTGGGGCCCGCTCGGCGCCGGCATGCCGCCGCGGCAGGCGATCCGCTGGTTGCTCGACCGCTCCCCGGCGATGCTGCCGATCCCCGGGACGTCGAAGCTCGAGCACCTCGAGGAGAACATGGCGGCCGCCGCGTGAAGCTACGCGGTAAGGAGGCGCGCGAGCTCGTCGCGCGCGCCCTCCGTCACCGGCGTGCCGTGCGTGACGAGAAGCAGCTCGACCGGCAGCTCGAGCAGGGCCCGGAGCCGTTCCTTGAGCTCGTCGAGCGACTGCCCCTCGGGCATCCACTGTGCCTGCGCGAGCTCCAGCTCGCCGCGCAGCTTGTGGATCACGTCGCCGAAGACGAGGGCGCCGTGCTCCTCGATCCAGAAGAGCCGGTCACCGGGCCAGCAGGCGGGGCGCGCCTCGACGCCGGGGAACGCGTCGACGACGTTCATGCCCTCGCTGGAGCGTGCGTGCCACGGCTGCGTCAGCAGCACGTCGGCGTCGCGGAACTCGTCCGGCGGCTCGGCGGGGTCGAAGAGCACCGTCCGGTCGCCGTTCCGATAGGCGTACGACGTCACCTCCGGGCCCCAGTCCTCCGCCTCGGTCCAGCCCGGATGCCGGCCCTCCCACCACCACAGTCCCGGACGGAGCTCGTCCATCGCTAGGGAGCCTACTCTCGTCGGGCTCGACGTCGGCACCTCGGGCGTGAAGGCGATCGCCGTCGGCGCGGCGGGCGAGGTCGTCGGCCGCGCGGAGCGTGACTACGAGCTGTCGACGCCGCGGCCGGGCTGGGCCGAGCAGGATCCGGACGACTGGGTCCGCGCGGCGGTGGAGGCGCTCGCGGCGCTCGACGTCGAGCCGGCGGGGATCGGGCTCTCGGGGCAGATGCACGGCCTCGTCGCGCTGGGCGCCGACGAGCGCCCGCTGCGTCCCGCGATCCTCTGGAACGACCAGCGGACGGCGGAGGAGTGCCGCGAGATCGAGGAGCAGATCGGCGCGGAGCGGCTCGTCGCGCTGACGGGGAACCGCGCCCTGACGGGGTTCACGGCGCCGAAGCTGCTCTGGCTCCGGAAGCACGAGCCGGAGACGTACGCGCGCATCCGCCACGTCCTCCTGCCCAAGGACTACGTTCGCCTGCGGCTGACCGGCGAGCGCGCGACCGACGTCGCCGACGCGTCCGGGACGCTGCTCTTCGACGTCGCCCGCAGGCGCTGGTCCGACGAGCTGCTCGACGCGCTCGAGCTGCCTCGCGCCTGGCTGCCGCCTGCGCTCGAGTCGCCGGAGGTCTCCGGCGAGTGGGACGGGGTCCCGGTCGCGGCGGGGGCCGGCGACCAGGCGGCCGCCGCCCTCGGCGTGGGGGTCGACCGTCCCGGTCCGGTCTCCGTCGTCCTCGGCACGTCGGGCGTCGTCTTCGCGACGCTCGACTCGTTCGCCGCGGAGCCCGAGGCGCGCGTCCACGTCTTCTGCCACGCGGTGCCGGGCACGTGGCACGCGATGGGCGTGATGCTCTCCGCCGCGGGCTCGCTGCGGTGGCTGCGCGACGTCGTCGGCGAGACATACGACGAGCTGCTCCGCGAGGCGCGCCGCTGGCCGCCCGGCACCGAGGGACTGCTGTTCGCGCCCTACCTGGCCGGCGAGCGGACGCCGCACGCCGACCCGCACGCGCGCGGCGCGTTCGTCGGGCTCTCGCTCCGCCACGACCGCGGCGCGCTCGTCCGCGCCGTGCTCGAGGGCGTCGCCTTCGGCCTGCGCGACTCGCTGGAGCTCCTCCGCGGGCTCGGCGTCCGCGCGGAGGCCGGTCGCGTGTCCGGCGGCGGCGTGCGGGGCCGGCTCTGGCTCGAGATCGTCGCGTCCGCGCTCGGTCTGCCCCTCGAGCTGACCGCGGCGGAGGAGGGCTCGGCGTACGGTGCCGCGCTGCTCGGGGGCGTCGCGGCCGGCGTCTGGTCGAGCCCGGGCGAGGCGGTCGCGGCATGCGTCCGCGTGAAGGAGACGATCGAGCCGAACGACGCGTGGCGCGAGGCGTACGAGGCCGAGTACGCTCGCTTCCGCCTGCTCTATCCCCGACTGCAGCCACTGGAGGAGCGATGATCCGCTTCGGCCTGCTCACGACGGCCAACATCAACCGGCACCTGCTCGCCGACGCGCGACGAGGCGGAGGGCTACGAGATCGTCGCGGTCGGGTCGCGCGACCAGGCGCGTGCGGACGCGTACGCGCGCGAGAACCGGATCGAGCGGGCCCACGGCTCCTACGAGGCCCTGCTCGCGGATCCCGACCTCGACGCGGTCTACATCGCGCTACCGAACGCGCTCCACCACGAGTGGACGATGCGCGCGCTCGACGCCGGCAAGCACGTGCTCTGCGAGAAGCCGTTCAGCCGGTATCCGGACAGGGTCGAGGAGGCGTTCGCGACGGCGGAACGCGCCGGGCTCCGTCTGATGGAGGGGTTCATGTGGCGCCACAACCCGCAGACCGCCCGGCTCCTCGAGCTCCTGCCGGAGATCGGCGAGCTCGTCGCGATCCGCGCCACGTTCGCCTTCGTGAACGACCGCGAGCACGACGTGCGGCTCGTCTCCGAGCTCGGCGGCGGCGCGCTGCTCGACCTGGGCTGCTACTGCGTCTCCGGGCTCGCGGCTGCTGGCGGGCCGGGAGCCGGAGCGCGTGTACGGCGAGATGGTGCGCGGCCGCGACGGAGTGGACGAGGTCGTGACAGCGCTGCTCCGCTTCGGAGACGTGACCGCCGAGCTCGCGTGCAGCTTCAGGAGCGAGCACCAGGGGCTCGAGGCGATCGGGACGCAGGCGTCGCTGTACGTCCCGGATCCCTGGCATGCGAGAGCGAGTGTGATCGTCGTCGACGGGCGCGAGGAGCGGGTTGCGCCGACGAGCTCCTACCGGCTCGAGCTGGAGAACTTCAGCGCAGCGATCCGCGGCGAGGCCGAGCCCCTGCTGGGCCGCGACGACGCGCTCGGCCAGGCGCGCGTGCTCGACGCGATCGTCCGCTCGGCGGAGACGCACGACTCGGTCGCGCTGCCGCAGTAGGAACTCGTTTCTCGAGACGGTGCGTGCCGGTGCGGGTTTCCCGCCCGCATGACGGGGCCGACCCCGATGCCCGTCGATCGACCGTGTGCGAGCGTCCCTCGCGGGAATTGCCGTGCGCATGTTCCGACGACTCGCTTCCACGACCGGGGCTCTCGGGACGTTCATCCTCGTACTCGCTCGCACCTGCGACGTTCACCGGCTGCGCTCCGACGGCCAGCCTGACGGCTCCGCGGCGGCGCCCACGCGGACGGCGGCTTCCCGGCCGGCCGGAACCTGGCGGCGCCTGTCGCCGGCGCCCCGGCCCGCCGCAAGCGTGGCCGTCGCGAGCGTGTGGAGCGGCAGGCGGATGCTGCTCTTCGGTCGCGCCCAGCCGGACCCTCCGTGGTCGGTCGACGTCGCCTCCGCCTACGACCCGGCGACGGGCACGTGGCGCCGGCTGACTCCTCTGGCGGGTCCGAAGGGCAACTATGAAGGCCACTACAGCGCCGTCTGGACGGGCAAGGAGATGCTGGTCGTCGGCCCCTTCGACCGCCAGGCGTTCAATCCGCTGACGAACCACTGGCGGCGGCTGCCGGCCGAGCGCGGCGGCGGCGCCGGCGGGCTCGTCCTCTGGACGGGTCACGAGCTGATCGACTGGGGCGGCGGCTGCTGCGGCGACGCCTCCTCCGGCGGCTCGGCCTACAACCCGAGCACCAACAGGTGGCGCAGCGTGGCTCCCTCGCCGTTGGCCCCGAGCCAGCAACCGATCGGGGCGTGGACCGGCCGGGAGCTGATCATCTTCGTCAGCGGCCTCGACCCCGACGGCAAGCCGTATCCCGCGAGGCTCGCCCGCGCCGCCGCCTACAACCCGAAGACCGACACGTGGCGCCGCACCAGGCCGCTGCCCGCACTCCGCCAGGGCGCGACCGGCGTCTGGGACGGACGCGAGGTCCTCGTCGTGGGCGGCACCGGGGCGCCCCGCGGAGGGAAACCGCCGGCGCCGGCGAGGGCGGGGTTCGCCTACAACCCGGCGACGAACCGCTGGCGGCAGCTTCCGCCCATGGGTTCCGGCCGCATGCAGGCGGCGATGGTGTGGACCGGGCGGCGGCTGCTGGTCTGGGGTGGGAGCCGGACGGCGGGTGCCGGCCTGCCCGTGACCCCGAACCGCGGACTCGCCTACGACCCGGCGGCCAATCGCTGGTCGCCACTCCCCCGGACGCCGCTGCTCGGCCGCCTCGACCCGACGGCGATCTGGACGGGGCGCTCGATGATCGTCTGGGGCGGACACAAACCGAAGAGCCCGTTCGGCACCGGGACGCGATACTTCCCCGACGGAGCGGCGTTCACGCCGACGCCGTAGCCCGACGGGGCCAAGGAGCCCTCAGTCCCGCAGCGTCCAGACGTCCCGTTGCTCGACGACAAGCCCGTCGTCGTCGAAGCGCACGAGCGAGACGCCCGTGTACTCCTCGCTGCCGCCGTCCTTCAGCCGTGAGCGGGCGTGGTACTCGATCGCGGCGCGGCTGCCGTCGACGATCGGCTCGGCGAACTCGAACTCGACGCTCTCCTCCTCCGCGAGCACGCGCCGGATGTACTCCTCGGGCGTCCCGGCCTCGCGGAACGGATGCGAGCGGTAGAGGCAACCGGGCGCGTACAGCTCGAGGATCGGCTTCGGGTCCTGCACGCTCCAGCCGCGCGTCCAGACGTCGACCCAGCGCGCCGCGGCGTCGCGCGGGTCCATCAGCGCTTCTTGCCGGGGTTGAGCAGGTTCTTCGGGTCGAACGCCTGCTTGACCCGCGTGTGCAGCTCGTACGCGACGGGGCCCCACTGGCGCTCGAGCTGTCCGCGCTTGAGCCAGCCGAGCCCGTGCTCGCCGGAGACGGTGCCGCCGAGGCGGAGCGCCAGGTCGAAGACGTCGTGGCAGGCCGCGTCGGCCCGCCGCTCCTCGTCCGGGTCGTCGTGCGAGAACAGGAACGTCGAGTGGATGTTGCCGTCGCCCGCGTGGCCGAACGAGAGCCCGATCACGCCGTGGCGGTCGGCGATCGCCAACGTCTCCTCGGCGACCTCGTCGAGCCGGTCGAGCGGCACCGAGATGTCCTCGCGAGTAGGCGCCGCCGCGCTGGGCGAGGATCGCGAAGGCGACGCCGCTCCGCCAGCGCCAGAGGTCTTCGACCTCGCTCGCCTTCTCCGGCGCGTGCACCGCGAGCGCCTGCTCGCCCAGCGCCTCGACGAGCTCGCCCTGCGACGCGGCGCGCCTCGCCGGCCGAGCCGTCGGCTTCGGAGACGACCATGAAGGCGGCGCCGTCCGGCAGGCCGAAGGGGAACGACCCGCCCGCGAACGAGAGCGTGACGCCGTCGAGGTACTCGATCGCCGCGGGGAGAACGCCCGAGCCGAGGATCCGCTCGATCGCGGCGATCCCGTCGCGGCTCGAGCGGTAGAAGCCGACGACCGGCAGCTCGAGCTCGGGCGCGGGCGTCAGCTTCAGCCAGGCGGCGGTGACGATCCCGAGGGTGCCCTCCGACCCGATCAGGAGCGACTTGAGGTCGTAGCCGGCGACGTCCTTGCGGATCGGACCGCCGACGGAGATCGTCCTGCCCGGCGGCACGACCGCCTCGATGCCGGTCACCCAGTTGCCGGTGACGCCGTACTTGAACGCGTGCGGGCCGCCGGCGTTGCAGGCGATGTTGCCGCCGATCTGCGACAGCTCGGCGGCGCCCGGGTCGGGGGGAAAGCGGAGCCCCGACTCGCGCGCGAGGCGCTGCACGTCGCCGGTGGTCACGCCTGCCTCGACGTGCATCCGCCAGAGCAGGGGATCGAACTGCCGCACCGCGTTCAGCCGCTCCAGCGAGAGGACGATGCCTCCGTCCAGCGGGATCGCGCCGCCGGCGAGGCCGGTGCCGCCGCCGCGCGGGGTGATCGTCACCTCGTTCGCGTACGCCCACTCGACGACGGCGCGAACCTCCTCGGTGGACGAGGGGAGCACGACGGCGTCCGCGTGCCCCGCGACGCCGCGGCCCATCAGGTCGACCAGGTACGCGCCCGTCGGCGCGACGGCGTCGGCCGGGATCGCGGCCAGGTCGACGCTCATCGGACCGGATTCGTCAGGGTGCCGACGCCCTCGATCTGCACCGTGACCTCGTCGCCGGGCCGGAGGAAGACCTGCGGCTCGCGCGCCATGCCGACTCCGGGCGGCGTGCCCGTCGCGATCAGGTCGCCCGGCTCGAGCGTGATCGCCTCGGAGAGGAACGCGATGATCTCGCGCCACGGGGAAGATCATGTCGCTCGTCGGCGCGTCCTGCATCACCTCGCCGTTGAGGAGGCAGCGCACCCGCAGGGCCTGCGGATCCGGGACGGCGGCGGCCGGGACCGGCGCGGAGACGGGGCAGAACGTGTCGAGCGACTTGGCGCGCGTGTACTGCCGGTCGGCGCGCTGGAGGTCGCGCGCGCTGACGTCGTTCACGCACAGGTAGCCCGCGACGTGGTCGAGCGCGTCGTCGGCCGGGATCGCGCGTCCGCCGCGGCCGATCAGGACGCCGAGCTCCGCCTCGTAGTCGATCGCGGCCGAGATCGGCGGGATCGTGATCGGATCGCCGGGGCCGATCAGGGCCGTCTGCCACTTCGCGAAGAGCATGGGGCGCTCGGGCGGCGCCTGGTTCGTCTCGGCCGCGTGGTCGCGGTAGTTGAGCCCGACGCAGACGATCTTGCCGGGGCGCTCGATCGGGACGGCCACGACCCGACTCTATTCAGCAGCAGTGCGGCCTGACGCGGCTACCATGCCGCTGACGAGCCCTTTCCTCGACAAGGAGAACCGTTTGTCCACCATCAAGATCGCCGTCGCAGCCCTGGTCGCCGCGCTCGCCGTTGCGGCGCCCGCATCCGCGGCCACGACGCTGACCGGCGTCGTCGGCCCGAGCTTCAACATCTCGCTCACGCAGGGCGGGAAGAAGGTCACGAAGCTCAAGGCCGGCACATACACGATCAAGGTCTCCGACAAGTCCGCGATCCACAACTTCCGGCTCAAGGGCCCCGGGGTCAACAAGGCGACATCGGTCGCCGCGCAGGGCAGCTCGACCTGGAAGGTGACGCTGAAGAAGGGCAAGTACACGTTCGTGTGCGACCCGCACAAGACGATCATGAAGGGGTCCTTCACCGTCTCCTAACACCGGCTTCGAAACCACTCGGGGTTCGGCCGCGTACTCCCGGCCGAACCCCGATTGCAAAGGAGCCGCATGAAGATCCTCGCTGTCGTCGCGCTCGCGGCGGCCTTCCTCGTTCCGGCCGCACAGGCGAAGGAGGTCGAAGTGCTCAAGGGCACCGTCGGCCCAGGCTTCACGATCTCGCTCACCTACGACGGGAAGAAAGTGACGAAGCTGAAGCCCGGCGCCTACGAGGTCAAGGTCTCGGACAAGGCCTCGATCCACAACTTCCATCTCTCCGGGCCCGGCGTGAACAAGAAGACGTCGGTGGGCGGCACAGGAAACACCAGCTGGCACGTGACGCTGAAGAAGGGCAAGTACACGTTCGTGTGCGACCCGCACAAGACGGTGATGAAGGGCTCGTTCTCGGTCGGTTGAGAGCCTGAGTCGCTACTCGACGCGGAGGGCGCCGCCGGCCTCGATGCGGCCGCTGACGGTGACGTCCTCCGCCCAGTGCACCGACTCGTCGGGGCTCGTCTGGATCCCCGGCACGCTGTCGTAGGCGAGTCCGTGGACGCGGAGCGACTTGCCGCCGCACTGGGGCGGGAACGACTCCGCGAGGCGCGCACACAGGCGCACGTGGCCGGAGTCGACGTGCACGGCGCCGCGGACGTTGAGCAGCGTCCCGGGCTGCGCCGCCAGCGCCTGCTCGATGCCGACGACGCTCTCGCCGCCCGGGTCCTGCGACGTGGACGACCCGCCGCACGCCGCGGCGGCGCCGGTGAGGATCAGGAGAGCGAGAGCGGCGAGACCTCGCCGCCCGAGATCAGCCAGCCGCGGAGCTCGCCGGTGTCGGCGCGCATGATCAGGTAGGGCTTGTTCTCCCACAGCCCAATATTGGCAAGATCGGTGCGTGAGGGTCGAGGCTCGCTCTCGGGGTGCGAGTGGAAGACGGCGAGCTCGTACCCCTCGTCCTCCTTGAACCACACCTCGGGGTCGACCTCGAGCTCGTAGCGAAACGGGGAGTCGAGCCGGTTGCTGCCGCGGACGTAGCTCTCGGCCACCCCGTCGCGGAGGAGCAGTACGCCGCAGGCCTCGGCCGGCAGCGCCTCCTGCGCGTGCGCGCGCAGCTCCTCGCGCAGCGGGCCGGGGATCCTCACGCGGCGGTCACCACCAGAACGTCGCCTCCATCGACTCCTCGACGTCCTCGGTGTCCCAGAACGGAGCGGACAGGTACTTCCAGCCGCCGTCGGGAAGCACGCAGACGACGACCGCGCCCGGTGCGAGCTCGTCGGCGAGGCGGCGCGCGACGTGGACGACCGCGCCGGACGAGACGCCGGCGAAGATCCCCTCGAGGTCGAGGAGCGCCCTCAGGCCGGCGACCGACTCTGCGTTCGAGACGAGGAGCTTCCGGTCGAGCTCGGCAACGTTCAGGATCGGCGGCACGTACCCGTCGTCGAGCGAGCGCAGGCCCATGACCGGATCGCCGGGGAGCGGCTCGGCTGCAGCGACGATCACGTCCGGGAACGCCTCGCGCAGGCGCCGGCCGGCGCCCATCAGCGTGCCGCCCGTGCCGAGCCCGGCGACGAGCGCGTCGACGCGGTCGAGATCGCGGACGATCTCGGCGCCGGTGCCCTCGTAGTGGGCCAGCGGGTTCGCCTCGTTCTCGTACTGGAAGAGGAGCACGTAGCGATCGTCCTGTGCCGCGAGCTCCTGCGCGACACGCACGGAGCCGTTCGTGCCCTCCGCACCCGGGGACTCGACGATCTCGGCGCCGTAGAGGCGGAGGAGCTGCTTGCGCTCGGGCGTCGCGTTCTCCGGCATCACGCAGGTCAGCTTCAGGCCCTTCAGCTTCGCCACCAGCGCGAGCGAGATGCCGGTGTTGCCGCTCGTCGGCTCGAGCAGGTGCTGCCCTGGCCGAAGATCTGCACGTTCGACCATCTTCAGCGCGACGCGGTCCTTGATCGAGCCGGTCGGGTTCTGCGCCTCGAGCTTCGCGTACAGGCGGACGCCTTCGGGCGCGAGCCGCGGCAGCTCGACGAGCGGCGTGTTCCCGATCAGGTCGAGGAGGCTCGTGAAAGCTCTCACAGAATGAAGCCTTGAGTCGCCCGGCCGCGCTGGGCGGCCCGATTCTGCGTCCTCGGTCGCCCCGAGAGCGCTCCTATCGGGGCTCTCTGCGTCCTTGACTCGTGCCACCTGGAGGTTTGATGTGAAACTCGGGTGCGTGCGGGGATGGGCCAGACCAAGCGGCTCAGCCGGATCGGGCGCAGCGCGTAGCGGTTGCTACGGGCAAGCCCGAGCCGGCTGAACCGCGCCGCGTCTGGCACACCAGCCGTGCGTGCCGGAGTTTCACATCAAGCCTCTCGCGAAGCCGCTCGACGAAGCATCATTCCGTGAGAGCTTCCTAGCGGGATCCACCGGCCATCGCGGGCAGGAGGATCACCGTGGCGCCGGTGGGGACCGGGGTGTCGAGGCCGCCGCGCGTGCGCACGTCCTCGCCCTCGACGTAGACGTTCACGAAGGGCTTGAGTTCGCCGTCGTAGATGCGCTCGCCCAGAGATGGAAGCCGCACGGTCAGGTCCTCGAGCAGCTCGCGAACGGTGCTTCCGGACGCAGGGACCTCGCGCTCGCCGCCGGTCGTGTCGCGGAGCACGGGCGGAATGCGGACCGTGCTCGTGCTCACGCCTGGCAGAACTCGACGTAGTCGATGTAGTCGGTCACGGTCGGGTGCTCGCCGCAGACGGGGCAGGCCGGATCGCGCCGGACCGAGACCTCGTTGAACTCGCCTGCCGTCGCGTCGAAGAGCAGCAGCCGGCCGATGAGCGGGTCGCCGATCCCGAGCGCGAGCTTCAGGGCCTCGTTCGCCTGCAGCGAGCCGATGATCCCGGGCAGGACGCCGAGGACGCCGCCCTCCGCGCACGACGGCGCGAGCTCGGGAGGCGGCGGCTGCGGGAAGAGGCAGCGGTAGCAGGGGCCGTCGCCCGGGTTGAAGACGGTGACCTGGCCCTCGAACCGGTAGATCGAGCCGTGCACGACGGGAATGTCGTGCCAGACGGAGGCGTCGTTCACGAGGTACCGCGTCGGGAAGTTGTCCGCTCCGTCGACGATCACGTCCCAGCCGTCGGAGAGGATCCGCTCGACGTTCTCGGACGTCAGGCGCTCGCGGTAGGTCTTGACGTCGACGTCGGGGTTGAGCGCCTGCAGGGTCGCCTTCGCGGAGTCGACCTTCGGCGTGCCGAGCGATTCGAGGTTGTGGATCACCTGGCGCTGGAGGTTCGTCTCGTCGACGACGTCGGCGTCGACGATGCCCAGCGTGCCGACGCCGGCGGCGGCGAGGTAGAGCGACGCGGGAGAGCCGAGCCCGCCCGCTCCGATCAGGAGGATGCGCGAGTCGAGCAGCTTCAGCTGGCCGACCTCGCCGATCTCGGGAATCAGAAGGTGACGCGAGTAGCGCGTGCGCCGCTCCGGCGAGAGCGTGCGCGGCAGCTCGGTCGCGAAGCCGTTCCGCTTCCAGTCCGTGAAGCCGCCCTGCAGGTTGACGGCGGCGGTGTAGCCGAGCTCCTGCAGCGACTTGACTGCGAAGGCCGAGCGGTTGCCGGCCGCGCAGTAGACGACGAGCGGCTGATCCCGGTCGGGAGCGATGCCCTCGATGCGGGATTCGAGGAAGCCACGCGGCACATGCACCGCCCCGGAGATATGCCCCTCGTCCCACTCGTCCCGCTCGCGCACGTCGACGAAGAGCGCGGTTTCGAGGCGCTCGACCGCTGCCGGACCGTCGATCTCTTCGATCTCGGCTCTGGTCCGCTGGAGTATCTCGCGATAGGTCGCCACTAATGCTTTCGAAACGGTAGCGAGTGTGATCGTATTCCCGCCGGTAGCGTTTTGGCTATGACCCCCCGGACGCGGGTGTACGCGATCGTCGCGCTGGCCTCTGCGGCCGCCGCTGCGATCGCCGTCGGCGGCGCCATCGCCACGCGCGAGGAGCGCGGTGGGACCGCGTCGAAGCCGCGCGCCGGCAAGCCGCCGCTCGAGCTCGACCTCGGCGTCCGAGTCGACCCGGAGGCGCAGAGGCTTCGGCGCGTCCAGTCGCTCTACGACGCGAAGCGATACGACGAGGCCGAGACGCTCCTGGCGGAGGACCCGGGCGTCACGGCGCACCTGGCGTCGATCTTCGCGCGCTGGCCGGACTCCGGCCCCCAGGCGATGGAGTCGCTCGCACGCGAGCACCCGCGCGATTCGCTCGTACTCTTGCACCTCGGGCTGGCGCGGTACTGGGCGGGCGACAACCAGGGGGCCGTCGACGCGTGGCGGCGGGCGAAGGTCGCCCAGCCGGACACGATGTCCGCGATCCGCGCAGAGGATCTCTTGCACCCGTCGTACTTCCCGGGCCATCCGACCTTTGTGCCCGGCTTCCCCTTCCCGGCGCGGATCGCGATCCTGTCGCCGCCCGAGCAGTTCCGGTCGCTCGCGCGGGAAGCGCGGACGGACGGCGCCCGCGCGAAGCTCCTCTACGGGGTCGCACTGCAACGGCTCGGGAAGCCGCTGTCGGCCCGGAGGCAGTACGAGGCGGCGGCGCGTCTCGCGCCCGGGAGCGTCGAGCCGTTGGTGGCGGCGGCCGTCGCGCGCTTCGACAAGGACAACCCGTCAGCGTCGTTCTCGCGGCTCGGGCCGCTGTCCCGCCGTTTTCCACATGCGGCGACCGTCCGGTTCCATCTAGGATTGTTGCTGCTGTGGGTGGGTCAGGTGACGGAGGCGAAGCGTCAGCTCAGGTTGGCGGAGCTAGCCGGCCCGGCTACGCCGCTGGGCAGGGAAGCGAAACGCTTTCTCGACCGTCTAGCTGCTGGTGGGACCGGGTGAGGGGAAAATGAGCCGAACGGCCTATGGCGCCCGTCCGAGATGTCTGCAACAGTTCCCCATTCGCGGAACTCGTACACGTTGTCACAAGCCCTGGGGAGGGTCATGAGCACTGCGTCGGGGGGCAAGACCGTTGACGTGATGGAGACGGCCGAGGCACGTGGCCTTCTCGAATCCGCGCAAGCAGCAGGGGGCTCGCTTACCGCCGAGGAGATCGCTCTCGCGTTCGACGAGCTGGAGCTCGAGGCGGGGCAGATCGACGACTTCTATGCCGCGCTCGACGAGCTGCAGATCGACGTGGTGGGAGCGGCCGAGGAACGGGGGGACGACGATCCCGGCCTCGACCTCGACGGCGGGCGCGAGATCTCGACCGACTCGCTGCAGCTCTTCCTGAAGGACGTCGGCAAGGTCGATCTGCTGACGGCCGCGCAGGAGGTCGAGCTCGCGAAGCGGATCGAGCGCGGCGACCATCGCGCGAAGCAGGAGATGGTCGAGGCGAACCTGCGCCTCGTCGTCTCGATCGCCAAGAAGTACCGCAACCAGGGCCTGCCGTTTCTCGATCTGATCCAGGAAGGGACGATCGGGCTCGTGCGCGCAGCCGAGAAGTTCGACTACCGCAAGGGCTTCAAGTTCTCGACGTACGCGACCTGGTGGATCCGGCAGGCCGTCGCGCGGGCGCTCGCCGACAAGGCACGCACGATCCGGATGCCCGTGCACGTCGTCGAGAAGCTGAACAAGATCGTCCGCTGCGAGCGCAAGCTCCGCGCTGAGCGCGGCCGCGAGCCGTCGTCCGAGGAGATCGCGAAGGAGCTCGAGCTGACGATCGACGAGGTCGAGCAGATCCGCCGCACATCGCAGACGCCGGTCTCGCTCGAGAAGCCGGTCGGCGACGAGGAGGAGTCGGAGTTCGGGCACTTCCTCACCGACGAGTCCGAGCCGCTTCCAGACGAGGCCGCCGACACGGCGTTCCGCAAGGAGACCCTCGAGAAGATCCTGGGCATGCTCTCGCAGCGCGAGCGACGCGTCCTCGAGCTTCGCTACGGCCTCAACGGCGAGCACCCCCGAACGCTCGACGAGGTGGGTCGGACGTTCAACGTGACACGCGAGAGAATCCGCCAGATAGAGAACCAGTCGCTGAAGAAGCTGCGGGCTCTCGCCGAGGCGCAGAAGCTCCGCGACGTCGCGGCTTAGCGCCGGCTCGGCTGAGAATCGAGACGGAATCGTTGCGGTTCTGTTGCTCGGGCCGGAGTGATGTAGGTGTACACCTACAACGATGAGCCGGCGCACCCAGTTCACGCTCAGCGATCGGCAGCACGCGTTTCTCGTCGACGAGTCGATCCGCACCGGACGTCCGATGGCGGAGATCATCCGCCGTCTGGTCGACGCCCATGCACGGGCGGCTTCGCGCTGGAGCCTGCGCGGCTACGAACTCGAGGCCCGGGTTCGACGAGCTCCCGACGCGCGCGCCCAGGCCGTTCGGCGGCGCGGTAGATCGCCACGGCGCCTCGACGCGCGCGACTAGACTCGCCGCGTGTTCGAGGCCTGGTTCGACGAGCTCGTCGAGTTCCTCCGCATTCCCTCGGTGAGCGCGGATCCGACACACCGTGGCGACGTGAAGCGCGCCGCGGAGTGGGTCCGCGACTTCATCGCCTCCGGAGGCGGCGAGGCCGAGCTCCTCGACTGGCACGGCAAGCCACTTGTCGCGGGCGAATTCCGCGCGTCTGCCGACGCCGCGTCCGCCCCGACCGTGCTCTGCTACGGCCACTTCGACGTGCAGCCGCCCGCCCCACTCGAGGAATGGGAGTCCGAGCCGTTCGAGGCAGAGATCCGCGGCGAGTGGCTCTACGGTCGAGGAGTCGCGGACGACAAGGGCCAGCTCTACATGCTGCTGGCTGCCGCGCGGGAGTTATCTCGGGCCGGCGAGCTGCCCGTCAACGTGCGCTTCGCCTGCGACGGCGAGGAGGAGATCGGCGGGCACTCGATCGTCGAGTTCCTGGCTGATGACGACCGCGGCGCGGACGTCTGCGTCATCTTCGACAGCGGCATGCTCGAGCGGGGCAAGCCGACGTTCAACACTGCGACCCGTGGGCTCGCTGCGTTCGACATCCGGGTCCGCACGGGCTCGCGTGACCTCCATTCGGGGATGTACGGCAACGCCGGCCTCAACGCCATTCACGTGCTGATGCAGGTGCTGTCCCCGCTGCTCCCGCGAGAAGGCCGGCTGCCCGAGGAGCTGCGCGACGGAATCGCGGCCCCGCCCGCGGCCGAGCTCGCCGACTGGAAGGGGCTCCAGCCGGGCTCCGAGCTCCTGGAGGAGGCCGGCGTCGCCCCGTACGACTCCCGGGCAGCGGACGAGTTCTACCTGCGCACGTGGGCCGAGCCCTCGGTCGACGTCAACGGCATCCAGGCCGGGAAGATGGTCCGGAACACGACGCTCGTCGCATCCGCCGAGGCGAACTTCACGGTTCGCCTGGCACCCGGTCAGACCGTCGAGACGGTCGCCGCTGCAGTGCGCAGGCTGGTCGAGGCGGCGACGCCGGCCGGCGCGGAGGTCGAGCTCGTACAGGACGACTCGTCCAACCCCGGCCTTGTCGCCGCCGACTCGCCGGCGATCCAGCTCGGCCTCGACGCGTTCGAGCGCGTGCTGGGTGTGCGGCCGGTGCTCACACGCTCCGGCGGCACGCTGCCGATCATGCCTGCGCTTGCCGACAAGGGGATCCCGACGATCCTGACCGGCTTCGCCCTGAACGAGTCGAACGTGCACTCGCCGAACGAGCGCCTTCTCGTCGAGTACGTGCCCCTCGGTATCAACACGGCGCGCGAGCTCTTCGTCGAGCTCGCAAAGCTGTCCTAGTCCGGGCTGCGGAAGGGCTGCGGGGTCGCGCCGATCTTCGGGACCGAGATGCGAGCGATCGCGGAGAAGTCCTGCGGACGGCAGGCCTGGCAGATGTTCGCGTCGCAGGCGACCGACAGGAAGATGAACGCCTCCTCCATCGAAAAGCCCCATTCGTCGACGAGCAGGCGCGCGGCCTCCTCGGCCGCGCGGTCGAGCGCCTCCATGAAGTCCGGGCCGCCTGCCGGGCCGGCCGACACGGTCCCGTGGGCGACCCAGCTCTCCGGGAGCTCGGTCACGGGCCAGGTTCCCTGCTTGCCCTTCAGGAGGTCGACCCGGATCGTCACCTCGCCGGCGATCTCGACGCCGGTGAAGCACAGCTCGCCGTCGCCCATCGAGGCGTGCATGTCTCCGATCGCGAGCATGCCGCCGGGCTGGCGCACCGGCAGATAGACCTTCGCGCCCGGCCCGTGGAGATGGTTGTCGAGATTGCCGCCGTGGCGGTCCGCGAGGCCGTTCGACAGCGTCTCGCCGTCGGTCGCGACGCCGATCACGCCGACCATCGGCCGGAGCGGGAAGGAGATCCGATCGTTCATCCGGATCGTGTCGCCCTCGACTTCGAAGACCTGCGTGACCGGCGACTCGACCTGGCCGATCAGCTGGCCGATCCCGGGGATGATCGTGGCGAAGCCGCGCGGCCCCGGGCGCACTTCCAGCAACTCCACGACGAGCGAGTCGCCCGGCTCGGCGCCGCGCACCGCGATCGGCCCCGTCGCAGAATTCACACGCGCGAAGTCGATCTCCGTGACCAGATCGTCCTCGGACTGGATCTGGCCGCTGAAGCAGTCGTTCGTCTCGAGCGTGACGACTGCGCCGGGCTCGACCTCGAGGACAGGCGCCAGGTCCGGGCCGAAGGCCCAGATCACGTCTTCCCGCCCGACGCGGTGCTCGATTGCGACCGCCATCGTACGCGATCGTCGCAGGCGACCGCCGGACGGCAAGCTCAGTCCCACGGCGGCGGGTTGTGCACCCGGCGGCGAAGCCGCCTGTCCGCGCAGCGGACCGGTGGAGGGGTTCGGGGGAACCGGGAGGTTCCCCCGTCTCCGGCAAGCTCAGTCCCAGGGCGGCGGGTTGTGCACCCACCGCCCGGCGACCATCGTCGCGACGACCTGTGCGTCGAGATCCTCGTGCGGGTCGCGGTCGAGGACGACGAGATCGGCGAGATAGCCGGGGAGGAGCTTGCCGCGGCGGCGTTCGTCGCCCGAGAGCCAGGCCGGCGCGACGCAGGTCGCGTGCAGCGCCTGCTCGACGCGTCACGGCCTCTTCCGGCCGCCAGGCGTCGCGCTCGTCGATCGTCCGCCGTACGCCCGCGCGAATGCCCGCCAGCGGGTCGAGCTCCTCGATCGGCGCGTCGCTGCCGTTCGCGACGACCGCGCCGGAGTCGACGAGCGAGCGGAAGCGGTACGCCTGGTCGGTCTTGCCGGCCCAGAAGCGGTCGGCGAGGTCGCGATCGGACGGTGCATGCGAGAACTGCACCGACGCGGCGACGCCGAGCTCGGCAAAGCGCGGGAGATCCTCGGACGTGACGCACTGGGCGTGCTCGATGCGGTTCCGGAGACCCGCAGCCAGCCACTGCTCGCGCGTGCGTGCGAACGCGTCGAGCGCGTCGCGGTTCGCCTTGTCGCCGATCGCGTGCACGGCGACCGGAAAGCCCGCGCGGACGGCGCGGCCGATGATGCGCTCGAGCTCCTCGCCGCTCGTGATCTCGACGCCGGTGCCGTCGAGCATCAGCGCCGTCTGCGACCCGAGCGTCCCGTCCATGAACACCTTCAGATAGCCGAGCCGCAGCATTCCGTCGCCGAGCCCGCTGCGGATCCCGAGGTCGGCGAGCTCGTCCGCCTTCTCGTGCGGGAGCGACTGCCAGACGCGGAGCGTCAGCCCGTGCTCGGCCAGGCGCTGCCAGAACGACAGCGCACCGAGCCAGCCGTCCTTGTCGTGCACCGCAGTCACGCCGCGCGCGTTCGCGAGCTTCATTCCGTCGCGCATCGCCTCGAGGTACTCCGACTCCTCCGTCTTGATCACGACGTCGCGGAAGTGCCACGCCGACTCCTCGCGCAGGACGCCGGTCGGCTCGCCGTGCTCGTCGGTCTCGACGACGCCCCCGGGGACGAGCAGGTCGCCGTCCGCCTGCGCGAGCGCGGCCGAGTTGAGCCAGAGCGAGTGGTAGTCACGTGCCATCAGCGCGGTCGGGACGTCTCCCGTGACCGCGTCGAGCAGCTGCCGCGTCGGCTCCACGTGCGGGCGCCAGTCGGCGGCGCGCCAGCCGCAGGCCGCGCAGCCACCGGCCTCGCTCGACCGACCCGACCGCGCGGCGGACGACGTCGAGCGCCTCCTCGATCGTCCTCGTCTGCTCGAGCCGGACCTGTCGCTGGGCGACCGCCCAGGTCGGGAAGTGGACGTGCGAGTCGGTGAACCCCGGCACGACGCAGCGCCCTCGCAGGTCGACGGTCTCCGGCGAGGCGAGCGCCGTCTCGTGGACGCCGACGCCGCCGGCGATCCGGTCGCCCGCGATCGCCAGCGCGCGCGCCACGGCGAGCGACGGGTCGAGTGGGCGGACGATGCCGTTCTCGAGGATCACGCGGCGAATCTAGCTTGACTGGACGGATCGAGTCGGAGGACGATCCCGAACGTGGCGAGCTTCCTCGGCATGTGGAGCCTGATGACCGCGGCGTCGATGGTCCCGGCGACCGTGCCGGCGTTCCAGCTCGTCTCGCGGGCGGGCGGCTCGGCGCCCGCCTTCGCGGCCGGCTATGCGGCGATCTGGCTCGCCGCGGGGGCGGCGGCGTGGCTGGCGCTCGCGCCGTTCGCGGGGCCGCTCGGCGCGCTCGGCCCGGGCGTCGTGCTTGCGATCGCGGCGCTGTACGAGGTCTCGCCCCTCAAGCGCGCCTGCCTCGCCCGCTGCCGGTCGCCGTTGCGCACGATCGTCCTGCGCTGGCGCGGCGGTCCGTTGGGCGCCGCCGCGATGGGGGTCGAGCACGGTGTCTGGTGCGTCGGCTGCTGCGTGCTCCTGATGGCGCTCATGGTCGCGCTCGGCCTGATGAGCTTCCTGTGGCTCGCCGTGCTCGCGCTCGTCGTCCTCGCGCAGAAGGCGGCGCCCTTCGGCTCGGCGTCGAGCTCGGTCCTCGCCGGCGTCCTCGCGTCGGCCGCGGTGGTGGCATGGGTGACGTGACGCCCTGGGCGATCGAGGGCGACTACCTCGAGTCGTGCAACTGCGAGGCGATCTGCCCGTGCCGCACGGTCGGCGGCGTCCCGGGCGGGCGCTCGACCTACGGCGAGTGCTTCGGGCTGCTCTCCTGGAAGATCCGCCGCGGCAGCGCCGCCGACCTCGATCTCTCCGGCCTCGCAGTCGCGCTGGCCGTCCGCTACCACGACGACGAGCCCGGCTCGCCGTGGTCGATCGTCCTCTACCTGGACGAGCGGGCCGACGAGCCGCAGCGGGACGCGCTCCAGCGGATCTACCTGGGGCGCGCCGGCGGCGAGCGCATCCTCCGCCTGCCCTGGGTGCGGAAGCCGAGCCTGCTCGTCGACGTCCGCCCGAGCGCGATCGAATTCCAGCCGGGGCTCGTCCGCGTGGGCGAGCGCGCGACGATCCGCGCGACACGCACCGTCGCGGACGAGCGCCCGGTGACCTGCGGGATCCCCGGTCACGAAGAGGCGGGAGAGGAGCTGTACGCGGACGAGCTCGCCGTGCACGACGAGCCGTTCGACTACGTGCTCAGCGGCAACTGCGCCTACCGCAGCGGCTTTCACTACCGCTCCTGAGCGCACGCGACTCAGCGGTCGGCGATGAAGACCGTCGCCTTGCCGCCGCGTGGCCCGTGGGGGCGGAGGACGATCGTGTTGGCGCGGCCGGGCCGCATCGCCGGCGCGAGGTCGACGAAGCGCTTCCCGCCCGGCCTGAGGCCGCCCAGCGTGAACCGCCGCCCGTTGACGATCACGTCGACCCGCGTTAGCCCGGGTCGGCCGTTCGCGAGCCGGAGCTTGCACTCCGCGTGCGGGACGCCCACGAACGTCTGCTGGACAGGCCTCGCGCCCGCGCGGAGCTTCGACGGCCGCGTCAGCGTCGTCACGATCGGGTCGCAGATCGTCGTGTTGCCGGCGACGTCCTTCACCTCGAGCTCGACGTTGTTCGGCTTGCCCGAGTTGATCTCGATGGTGTGGACGACGACGCGGCTCCTCGTCCCGACGGCGAAGGTGGGCAGCTCGACGGTCGCGTTCACGGCCTGCGTGACCCGGATGGACGCGAGTCCGCTTCCGCGGTCGCGCAGTATCGCGTCAACGACGCTCTTCCCGTCGTCGTTCCTGCCCGCGTACGCGAACGTACAGGACGGCGCGTTGACGTCGGGCGCCGGGACGACGGTGATCGTGACGACGGCGCGATCGGCTGCGCCGCGGCCGTCCGAGGCGGTGTAGGCGAACGAGTCGGGGCCGGTGTAGCCGTACGCGGCGACGAAGCGGAACGTCCCGTCCGCCCTGAAGGTGAGCGTTCCGTGCCCGACGCCGGCGACGAGCGCGTACGTCAGCGCGTCGTGATCCGCGTCGGTGCACTGGACGGAGCCGCTGAGCGGAGTGGTGGTGGTCGTCGACGCCGTCGAGTCCGTGCAGACCGGCGGGTCATTCTGCGGCGTCGAGGCCGGCCTGATCGTGACTGCGACCGAGGCGGGCGCGCTCTCGGCGACCCCGTCGAAGGCCACGTAGGTGAACAAGTCTGCGCCGGCTGCGGTCGCTGACGGCTCGTAGTGGAGCCTGCCGCCGACGATCGAGGCGACGCCCTTCGTCCCCTGCGAGGCGAGCGTGATCGCGAGCGAATCGCCGTCGACGTCGGTGCACGACGGCGCCACCTCGCCCGGCGTCGCGTGGTCGACCGTCAGCGTCAGGTCGACGCACTTCGGCAGGTCGTTCACCGGCTGCACCGCGAGCGAGACGGTGGCGACGTCGGAGTCGAGTGTGCCGTCGCTCGCCCGGAACGTCAGGCTGTCCGGGCCGTTGTAGTCCGCGTCCGGGACATAGGTGCGCGATGCGCCGCTCCCGGAGAGCGAGCCGTGGGCCGGTGGCGAGACGATCGTGAAGGCCAGCGCGTCGCCGTCCGGATCGCTTGCGGAGAGGGGCACCGAGACCGGAGAGTCCTCGTCCGTCGAGACCGAGCCGTCGGCGGCGTGCGGCGCGTGGTTGACATGGTTGACGGTGATCGTGACGGTGGCGGTGTTCGAGGTCGCGAGGCCGTCGTGTGCGGTGAACGTGAAGGAGTCCGGTCCGGCGTAGCCGGCGTCGGGCGTGTAGGTGCGGTCGGCGCCCGTGCCGGTGAGCGTCCCGTGCGAGGGGCCGCCGGTGACGGCATAGGTGAGCGCGTCGCCGTCCGGGTCCGCCGCGTGCAGGGTGATTGCGACCTGGGTGTCCTCGTCCGTCACCGCGGTGCCGTCGTCGGCCTGCGGGTCGTGGTTTGCCGGCGTGACGGTGATCGACGCCGTCGTCGTCGCCGAGTCGACGAGGCCGTCGCTCGCCTTGAAGCCGAACGAGTCGGGGCCTCCGTAACCCGCCTGCGGCGTGTAGGTGAAGTGACCGTCGGGCGCGACCGTCACCGACCCGTGCGCGGCGTCGGCGACGAGCGCATACGTCAGTGTGTCTCCGTCGGCGTCGTCGCAGCTCACCTGCGCGGCGAGCGGTGTGTCCTGCGGCGTCGTGAACGACGGCGCCGGGCAGGTCGGAGCGCGGTTCTGCTTAGCGACGGTGACCGCCACCGACGCGGTGTCCGTCCCGCCGTGGCCGTCGCTCACCGTGTACGCGAACGCGTCCGTCCCGGCGAAGCCGGCGGCCGGCGTGTAGGTGCACAGCCCCGCGGTCGTGCACTCGACGGTGCCGTGCGCTCCCTGGGTGAACGACGTCACGGTCAGCGCGTCGCCGTTCGGGTCGGTGTCGTTGGCGAGGACGTCGACCGAGCCCGGCGCGCCGGGTGTCGTCGTCAGCGTGTCGTCTATCGCGTCCGGTGTGAAGATCGCCGTGCCGCCGACGTTGCCGAACGCGAAGATGAAGGTGTTCGGCGTTCCGAGCGTCGGCCCGTCCGGCGTCGACGGCTGCCCGAACGAGAAGACCTCCGCGCCGACGGCGTTGACCGCCGCCTTGGCCGCGACCTCGGTCTCCGCGGCGCCGTAGAAGATGTTGAACGTCTTGCTGTTGCCGGTCGCGAGCGCGCCGAAGCCGAAGTCGAAGAGCGCGCCGTGGTCGGCCGGGCCGGAGTCGACGAAGCTCCCGGACGCCAGGATCGGCGTTCGCGCTCCGAGCGGATTCGCGGTCAGGAAGCCGTTGTCGCCGTCGTAGAGGAGCTCGCTCGCGTTTCCGGCGTCGATCGTCACGTACTCCGAGAACGCGGTCGGCTCGACGTCCCAGTCCATCACGCGGCGATAGCGGATGTCCGAGAGGTCGTGGCCGCTGATGTTCTCGATCGTGACGGTGTCCTCGTAGAGGTTGGGCGTCTTCGGCGACGGGTGGTAGTCCTGCGTGACCCGCAGCGTGCCGCCGATCGTGCACGACGGAAACCGCAGTCGAGTCCGTGAACGTGAAGCTCTCGAGGGAGATGCCCTGCACGCCGTCGGTGGAGACGTTCGCGTATCCCGTCACGCCCGTGCCGGCGTCCGCAGCCCCCCAGCCTTCGCAGAGGCAGCCGGGTGCCGTCGCCTCGTTGTGCGTCGGCAGGAAGTGCAGGCCGACGGGCCGCGCGCCGGCCTTCGACCCGGCGCCGTTCTCGACGTTGAGGTGACCCTGCGGGAGAACCGCGAGCAGCACCGTACCGTTGTCGATGCACACACCCGGGAAGCAGGGCCGCTGCACCGTGACGGCGACGTGCCCGGCCGCCGAGGCCTCGCCGTCGCTGATCGTGTAGTCGAAGCCGTCGTCGCCGACGAACCCGGCGGCGGACGTGTAGGTGCAGGTCGAGCCGGAGCAGGTGACCGTGCCGTGAGGCGGGTTGGTGTGGCCGACGATCGTGAGCGGATCGTCGTCGACGTCGGTGTCGTTGCCCGTCGGCGATGCGTCGGCGGGGACGCCGGTGACCGCGGTCAGGGTGTCGTCGCGCGCGACCGGAGCGGCATTCGCCCGCACGGTGACGTCGACGACGGCGCTCGACGTCGCCTGGCCGTCGCTCGCCGTGTACCCGAAGCTGTCCGGGCCGACGTAGCCGCCCGCCGGCGTGTAGGTGCAGCGCAGGGGCGAGCACTCCACCGTGCCGTGCTCCGGGCCCGTGTGATCGGACACGCTGAGCTGGTCGCCGTCCGGGTCGGTGTCGTTGTCGAGCACCGAGACCTCGACCGGCCGGTCGTGCTTGGTCGAGGCCACGTCGTCGGCGGCCGCCGGAGGCTGATTGGGTGTCACCGTCACGGTCACCGTCGCGGTGTCGGAGTCGAGGCCGTCGGTGGCCGTGTACGTGAACGAGTCCGGGCCGGTGTAGAGCGGGGCGGGCGTGTAGCTGCAGACGCCGGAGGGCCGGCACGTCGCGGTTCCGTGCGCGGCGTCCGTGGTCGAGACGACGCGCAGCGAGTCGCCGTCCGGGTCGGTGTCGTTCCCGAGGACGTTCAGCGTCGCCGACGCGCCCGTGTGGGCCGTCAGGGCGTCGTCGACCGCATCCGGAGGCGCGTTGGACGGCTTGACGGTCACGAAGACGAAGCCGGTCGAGGTGTTGACGCCGTCGCTGAGCGAGTAGGCGAACGTGTCCGAGCCGGTGAAGTCGGTGTTCGGGGTGTAGGTGCAGCGCCCCGCCGGCGTGCAGTCGACCGCACCGCTCGAGCCCTGCCCGAAGCCGGTCACGGAGAGCGGGTCGCCGTTCAGGTCGGTGTCATTCGCCAGCACGTCGACCGTTTTCGGCGTGTTCACGAGCGTGACGAGCGTGTCCGTCTCCGCGCTCGGGGGGTTGTTCGGGACGCCGACCACGGTCACCTGCACCGTCGCGGTCGCCGTGCCGCCGTTGCCGTCCGAGGCGGTGTAGGTGAACGAGTCCGGGCCGAGGTAGCCGCCGGCCGGCGTGTAGCTGCACACGCCGGTGGGCTCGCAGCCCACGGAGCCGTGAGCCGCGCTGCCGTGCCCGGCGACGGTCAGCGTGTCGCCTTCCGGGTCGCTGTCGTTCACCAGGACGTTCACGGAGCCGAGCGTGTCGAAGCTGGTCTCCAGGCTGTCGTCCACGGCCTCCGGCGGGTTGTTGGCACCGGCAAGGAGGACGACCGTGATCGCCTGCGAGTACGGGGCCAGCGGGGGGACGACGCCGGGCAGCCCGGGCCCTGCCGCCGCCGTGCCTGGGGACATGAGGAAGAGGCCGACACCCGCAAGTGCCGTAAGCGCCGCGCGCCCCCCGGTGCGCAAGATTTCCACCCAGCCTCCTGTCCGACGACGGCCGATCGAGCGGCACGAGTCGTACCGAATGAAACTAGCCTTCCGGCTGACCTGCATCGCCCTGCCGGGGTAGATTTCGCGCGTGCCGGTCGATCCCCTTTCCGACGAGCAGCGCGAGATCCGCGAGCTCGTGCGCACGCTCGCGCGCGAGCGGATCGCCCCGCGCGCGGCGGAGATCGACAAGTCGGCCGAGTTCCCCTGGGACGTCGTCGAGGTCTTCCGCGAGAACGAGCTCTTCGGGGTGATGTACGAGGAGGTCTACGGCGGCATCGGCGAGAGCTCGTTGATGACGCTCGTGACGATCGAGGAGCTCTCGAAGGTCTGCGCGACGAGCGGGTTGATCATCGCCGTCCAGGAGCTCGGCTCGCTCGGGATCAAGCTCGCGGGCTCCGGCGAGCAGAAGCGCCGCTTCCTGCCGAAGCTCGCCTCGGGCGAGTGGCTGGCGGCCTACGCGCTGACGGAGCCCGGCTCGGGCTCGGACTCGGCCGCGATGCGGACGACCGCGGTGCGTGACGGCGAGCAGTACGTCCTCAACGGAGGCAAGCGCTTCATCACGAACGCCGGCGTCGCGCACGTCTACGTCGTCTTCGCGAAGACCGACGCCGAGGCCGGGCACGCGGGGATCTCCGCGTTCGTGGTCGAGGCCGACTCGGCGGGGTTCGAGGTCGGGCGGATCGAGCCGAAGATGGGCATCAAGGGCTCGACCACCGGCGAGGTGTTCTTCAACGACTGCCGGATCCCGGCTGCGAACCTGCTGGGCGCGGAGGGCGAGGGCTTCCGGATCGCGATGAGGATCCTCGACCGCTCGCGGCCGGGGATCGGCGCCCAGGGCCTCGGGCTCGCGCAGGGCGCCACGGACTACGCGCTCGAGTACGCGAAGAGCCGCGAGACGATGGGCAGGCCGATCGCCCAGCACCAGCTGATCTCGGGGATGCTCGCCGACATGGAGACGAAGTGCGAGGCGGCGCGCGGCCTGCTGTACAAGGTCGGGCAGCTCATCGACGAGGGCGCCGAGGGGCAGGAGCTGACGAAGCTCTCCGCGATGGCGAAGCTCTACTGCACCGACGTCGCGATGGAGGTCACGACCGACGCGGTGCAGGTGCTCGGCGGCTACGGCTACATCGCCGAGTACCCGGTCGAGCGGATGATGCGCGACGCGAAGATCACGCAGATCTACGAGGGCACGAACCAGATCCAGCGGCTCGTGATCGCCCGGGAGATGCTCAAGGAGAACCGCGCCTTCCTTCTCGCCGGTGTCGGCTGACCTGGACGGGCACGCGGTCCCGGCTCAGAGCTTCGACCGCGCCGCGCTCGAATACGAGCGCGCGCGGCCTTCGTATCCCGAGGGCATCTTCGACCTGCTGCCGTTGGACGCGACAGCGGAGGTCCTCGATCTCGGCGCCGGCACCGGGAAGCTGACGCGGCTGCTGGCGGCGCGCTACCGCCGGGTCGTGGCGGTGGAGCCGCTCGACGGGATGCGCGCGATCCTCGAGCGGGTCGTCCCGGATGCGACCACGCTTGCGGGGACGGCCGAGTCGGTTCCGCTCCCGGCGGCGTCGGTCGACGGCGTCTTCGCGGCACAGGCCTTCCACTGGTTCGCGAACGACGACGCCGTGGCCGAGATCGCCCGAGTCCTCCGGCCCGGTGGAGTGCTCTGCGTGGTCTGGAACGAGTCGCGCGAGCCCTCGCCGCTTCCCCCCGCCTACGCGGCCTACCTCGAGCGGCTGCACGCGCCGTCGCTCGAGGCGATCCAGTCGGGGCCGTCGACGGAGTCGCTGCTCGCGCGCGCGCCGTTCGAGGAGCTCCAGTCGGCCTCGGTGGAGCACGAGCAGGTCCAGGACCGGAGCGACGTGCTCGCCTTCGCCGCCTCCGTGAGCTGGATCGCGCACCGGCCGGAGGCGGAGCGGCGCCGCATCCTCGCCGAGCTCGCCGAGCTTCTTCCCGAAGGGGAGTACCGCTTCCCGATGCGGGCGGACGTCAGCTGGACGCGTCGAGTGCGCGCCTGACGAGCGCGAGGTTCTCGTCCCAGACGTCCTGCGGCGTCGGCGGCAGGACGTCGTCCCAGATCGCGGCGAAGCTGCCGATCAGCTGCGGGAGTCGGGCGGGACGCGCCATGAACCACCAGTGCAGATGCTCGCTGCCGTCGCCCCAGCGGCAGACGTGCACGCGGCCGATCTCGCCGACCGAGCGGACGGCTCGCTCGACGCGCGCGAGCATCAGCCCGAGCTCGGCGGCGAGCTCGTCCGGGAGGTCGCCGGGCTCGCCGTAGTGCGCACGCGGCTCGAGCAGCACGACGACGGGTAGGCCTCCCGGCTCGCCGAGCCCGCGCACGATCCAGCGCTCGTCCGACCAGAGCGCGCCTTCCTCGCCGTGCTCGCAGCGGAAGCAGTCGACGCCGCCCTCGCCGTTCCGCGGCCGCTCGCGCTCCTCCGGCGGACGAAGCCCACGCGGCCGGATCTCGCCCTCGAAGGGCCACGTCTCCCACTCGTCGACCGGCGGCGTCCTGAGCGCCTCGTGGGCGCGCGTCCAGAGCTCCTCAGGACGTTCCGGCACGCATCTTTGCCTTGTGGGCCCGCTTCTGCTCCTGGTACCAGGCGAGCTTCTCGGCGGAGTCGACGTCGCCGAGCGTCGGGTGGCCCGGAACGAGGCCCTGCGCCTGCGGGACGCCGTACCGCTTCGCGAGCACCGAGCCGAGCGCGGTGATCTTCATCGGGCCGAAGCCGGGCAGCTCGCCGATGCGCCTCCGGAGGTCGTCCGCGTCGGCGGCCTCCGTCCAGACGCGATCGGCCCGGCCGCGATACTCCTCGGCGACGAACGCCGCCAGCTCCCGCACGCGCTCCGCCATCGCGCCCGGGAAGCGGTGGATCGCCGGCTTCTCGCGGAACGCGTCGTTCAGGTCCATCGCCGCGAGCTGCTTCGGGTCGAGCGTCCCGACCCGCTGCTTGAGCGCGAGCGGCCCGGAGAACGCCTTCTGCACCGGCACCTGCTGGTCGATCGCGAAGCCGATCAGGAGCGCCATCGGATCCTGCGCGTTGAGGGCGTTCGCCTCGTCGGAGTCGGTGAACCAGAGCCGGTCCGGCGCCATCTCGAGAGAATACGCATCGTGGAGTGGCCCGAGTCGTTCTACGCGCTCCGCCGCGGCGAGGGGTGCCCGATGTGCGGCGAGCACCGGCTGGAGGACACCGGCTTCGGGCTCCGCTTCTTGGAGGGCGAGGTGAGCGACGCGTACCTGCAGCGCGCGGCGATCCAGCGCGGCTACACCGTCGTGATCTGGCGCGGCCGGCACGTCGCCGAGCCGACGGAGCTGACGGAGGAGGAGGCGTCGCGCTACTGGCTCGACGTGCTGCGCGCGGCGAGGGCGCTCGAGGCCGTGTTCCAGCCGGTGAAGCTCAACTACGACACGCTCGGCAACTCGCTGCCGCACCTGCACACGCACGTCGTGCCGCGCTATGCGGAGGACCCGCGGCCTGGGTGGCCGTTCCCGTTCCCCGAGGGCGACGTCGGGCAACTCCCGGAGGAGGAACTCCGCGCCCAGGTCGAGGCGCTGCGGGCAGCGATCCGCTAGATGCCTTCGGCGAGCCTGGCGGCCACGGCGGCCACGGTCAGGTTCGTGTTCGAGCGTGGAGGCTCCGGGACGAACGAGGCGTCCGCGACGTAGAGGTTCTCGAACCCGCGCACGCGCCCGTCCGGCTCGGCGACCGCGCCGAGGGCGCAGGTCCCAACCGGATGAAAGAAGCCGCGCGCGGTCGCGCGGACATGGTCGAGCGGGGTGACGTCGGCGCCGGGACGGGTCTCGCCGGCGATCCACGGCCGGATCTCGTCCGACGCCGCGAGCTCGCGCAGCTCGGCGATCCCCTCGGCGACGACGTCGGCGTCCTCCGGCACGGAGAGGAAGCCGTGCTCGATCGCGAGCGGCGTCTCCGGGTCCGGCCCGTTCAGACGCACGCGGCCGCGTGACCGGGGCTTCATGTCGAACGCAGCGCCGCTGATCTCGTAGCCGGCCTCGACCTCGTCGAGCGCGGGAAAGAGGAAGAGCTCGCCGTCGCGGCGGGCGATCGTCACCTGGCCCATCGCCAGCGGGCCGCCGAACTCGGACAGGACGCGGTCGAGGTCCTCGGTCTGCGCCCAGCCGATCCCTGTGCCGACGTGGTCGCCCAGGTTCTCGCCGACGGGGAGGTAGGTGATGCCGCTGCGGAGCAGGATCGCAGGGGTCCCGTAGGCGCTGGCCGTGAGCACGACCGCGTCGGCCTCGAGCTCGCCGCGCGACGTCACGACCGCACTCGCCCGCTCCCCGTCGTGCACGACGCGGTCGACGAGCGTCTCGCCTAGGATCGTCAGGTTGTCCCTGCCGCGGACCGGGTCGAGGTAGGCAAAGGCCGCGTTCCAGCGGACGCCGTCGACCATGTTGACCCGGTGGACGATGGCATCCGGGCCCCCGGCCGCGGCGAACGCGGCGTGCCACGGCGTCAGCTCGTCGTCGTCGATCCGGCGTGTGTGCAGTTCCTCCTCGGCCCGATCGAGGTACGGCTCGAGCGTCTCGTACGTCCAGCCGTCGCCCCAGGCGTAGTCCGACGGCCGGCCGCGGAGAACGATGCAGGCGTTGTGCGCGGAGCAGCCGCCGAGGACCCGGGCCCGCAGCTGCGAGCGGTCCTCGCGGTCGGTCTCCCAGGAGTGCGAGAAGGCGAGGCGCCTGCCGTCGAGGAGGTCAGCGGGCCAGCGCCCGGCGGTGTGAGGGCCGTAGTCCGGCCCTGCCTCGACGAGGCAGACCGTCCGGCCCGGCTCCTCCGAGAGGCGGGAGGCGACGACACACCCGGCCGTGCCGCCTCCGACGACGACGACGTCGTAGCGCACGCCACGATTGAAGTGGAAGCGCGCGCGGCGGACAAGCCGGAACGAGTGGTCTCGCGCTGTGCCATCGTCTAGGCGTGCGGATGTTCGAGCGGCTCGATCGGCTGCCTGCTCGTCGCGCTCGCGGCCTCCGGCTGCGGCGGGACGCCGACGGCGAAGCCGTCCGAGGCGGAGCAACGCAACGTCGCCGGCACGCTTCGCCTCGGCAGTTCTTCGGGGCGACGCCGCCGCCGCCAGCGCCCTGCTCGTGCGGGCGGACGACGAGGCTCTCGTCTCCCTGGTGCGGCGCGCGGCGGCTCCGTGGAGGACCCAGCATGCGTCGATCCGCCTTCCGGCTCGGCGGGCGGGGAGCCGCTGGACGTTCAGCTACGTGGGCAGGCGCACGCAGCGGGACCGGACGTTCGCGACGCAGAGGGGAGACCTCGCCGTGGTCGTCGCGCCGTCGGCCGCCGGAGCCGGCGTCCGGTTCTTCGCCTTCATCCACGTACGCACGCGCTTCAGCACCCACCACGACGCGCAGCTGCTGCCGTCCAAGCGGTAGAGGCTTGATGTGAAACTCCGGCACGCACGGCTGGTGTGCCAGACGCGGCGCGGTTCAGTCGGCTCGTGCTTGCCCGTAGCAACCACTACGCGCTGCGCCCGATCCGGCTGAACCGCTTGATCTGGCACATCCCCGCACGCACCCGAGTTTCACATCAAGCCTCTTGCGTCGCCTGCGCAAACACACGTTCGGGCGGTACCCTTGTCCCCATGGACCCGCTCGCGCACTTCCGGCCGGAGACGCGAGGCTGGTTCGAGGGCGCGTTCGAGGCGCCCACGCCGGCCCAGACCCTCGGCTGGCCGGCGATCGCGTCCGGCGAGCACGTCCTGATCCAGGCGCCCACCGGCTCCGGCAAGACGCTGACGGCGTTCCTGCACGCGATCGACCGGCTCTCCGCCGCCCCCGGGGCCGGGCTGCGGGTGCTCTACGTCTCGCCGCTGAAGGCGCTCAACTACGACATCGAGCGCAACCTGCGCGGCCCGCTCGCCGGGCTCGGGTCGGCCATCCGGGTCGCCGTCCGCACGGGCGACACGCCCGCGAAGGAGCGGCGCGAGATGCTCCGGCACCCTCCCGACATCCTGATCACGACTCCCGAGTCGCTCTTCCTGCTGCTCACCTCGCAGGCGTCCGAGACGCTGCGCGGGGTGGAGACGTTGATCCTCGACGAGGTGCACGCCGTTGCGGGCACGAAGCGCGGTGCCCACCTCGCGCTGTCGGTCGAGCGGCTCGAGCGCCTGACGGGAACGCCGTTCCAGCGGATCGGCCTCTCCGCCACGCAGCGGCCGCTCGAGGAGATCGGCAGGTTCGTCTCCGGCGCGCGCCCGATCCGGCTCGTCGACGCCGGCGTGAAGAAGGAGCTCGACCTGCGCGTCGTCGTGCCCGTCGAGGACATGCGAGAGCTGCAGTCGACGGCGGGGCTGCCGACGCCGGTCCTCTCCGACGGCGTCGAGATGAACCCGGGCGTCGAGCTCAGCTCGCAGTCGATCTGGCCGTCGATCTACCCGGCGATCCTCGAGCTCGTCAAGGAGCACCGCTCGACGATCGTCTTCGTCAACAACCGCCGCCTGGCCGAGCGGCTCGCCCTGCGGCTGAACGAGCTGGCCGACAGGGAGCTGGCGCGCGCGCACCACGGCTCGCTGGCGCGTGAGCAGCGCGTGCAGGTCGAAGAGGACCTGAAGGCCGGGCGGATCCCGTGCCTCGTCGCCACGTCCTCGCTCGAGCTCGGCATCGACATGGGCGCGGTCGACCTCGTGATCCAGGTCGAGTCGCCGAAGTCGGTCGCGCGCGGGCTGCAGCGGGTCGGCCGGGCAGGGCACACGCTGGGCGAGGTCTCGCGCGGCCGCATCTTCCCCAAGTTCCGCGGCGACCTGCTCGAGTCGGCCGTCGTCGCGCGCGCGATGCAGGACGGCGCGATCGAGGAGACGAAGATCCCGCGCAACCCGCTCGACGTGCTCGCGCAGCAGATCGTCGCCATCAGCGCGCAGGAGGAGGTGTCGGTCGACGAGCTGCACGCGCTCGTCCGGCGCGCCTATCCGTTCGCGGAGCTCTCGCGGACGCAGCTCGAGAACGTGCTCGACATGCTCGCCGGCCGGTACCCGTCCGACGAGTTCGCCGAGCTACGCCCCCGCATCGTCTGGGACCGCACGGGCAACGTGATCCGCGGTCGCGAGGGCGCGCGCCGCCTCGCCGTCACGAACGCAGGCACGATCCCCGACCGCGGGCTCTTCGGCGTCTTCCTCGTCGACGGCGGCGGCCGCGTCGGCGAGCTCGACGAGGAGATGGTCTACGAGGCGCGGGCCGGGCAGACGTTCCTCCTCGGCGCGTCGTCGTGGCGGATCGAGGAGATCACGCGCGACCGCGTGCTCGTGTCGCCGGCGCCGGGGGTTCCGGGCGCGATCCCGTTCTGGAAGGGCGAGGGCGTCGGCCGCCCGTACGAGCTGGGCGAGAAGATCGGCCGCGCCACACGGGAGCTCGTCGCCGTCTCCGAGCAGAAGGCGCTGGCGCGGCTGACGGAGGAGTACGCGCTGGACGAGCGCGCGGCGCGGAACCTGCTCACGTTCCTCGGCGAGCAGCAGGCCGCGACCGGCGCCGTGCCCTCGGATCGCACGATCGTCGTCGAGCGGTTCCGCGACGAGATCGGCGACTGGCGCGTGACCCTGTTGACGCCGTTCGGTGCCCGCGTGCACGCGCCCTGGGCGCTCGCACTCCAGGCGCGCATCCGCGACTCGCTCGGCCTGCACGCGAGCTCGATCTGGTCGGACGACGGCGTCGCGCTCCACTTCCCCGACGCGGATCAGCCGCCGCCGACGAGCGAGATCCTCGTCGACCCGGACGCGCTAGAGGACCTCGTGGTGCAGGAGGTGGGGGAGACGGCGCTCTTCGGCGCGCGCTTCCGTGAGAACGCCGCACGCTCGCTCCTGATCCCGCGCCGACGCCCCGGCGAGCGTACGCCGCTCTGGCAGCAGCGCCTGAAGGCGCAGGGCCTGCTTCAGGTCGCCCGCAAGTACGGGTCGTTCCCGGTCATCCTCGAGACGTACCGCGAGGTGCTGCAGGACGTCTTCGACCTGCCGGCGCTGAAGCGGATCCTGCACGGGCTGAAGACGCGGGAGCTCGACCTCGTCGACGTCGAGACGGCATCCGCCTCGCCCTTCTCGTCGTCGCTTCTCTTCGACTACATCGCGACCTACATGTACGAGGACGACACGCCGCCGGCCGAGCGGCGTGCCGCCGCGCTCTCGCTCGACCGCGACCTGCTCAAGGAGCTGCTCGGCCAGGAGGAGCTGCGCGAGCTGATCGACCCGACGGCCCTCGACGAGGTCGAGGCGAGCCTGCGCGGCGACCCGAAGAGCCCCGACGGGCTGCACGACCTGCTGCGCCTGCGCGGCGACCTGCGCGAGGGCGAGTACGACGCCTCGCTGGCGGAGCCGCTGCTGCAGGAGCGCCGCGCGCTGCTCGTCCGCCTCGCCGGCGAGGAGCGGCTGATCGCGGCAGAGGATGCCGGCCGGTACCGCGACGCGCTCGGGATCATGCCCCCGGGCGGGTTGCCCGACGCCTTCCTCGAGGAGGTGCCGGACGCGCTCGAGTCGCTCGTCGCCCGCTATGCCCGCGGCCGCGGCCCGTTCACGACACGGCAGGCGAACGAGCGCTTCGGGCGCGACGTCGAGCCGGTCCTGCAGGGGCTCGAGCGCGCCGAGCGACTGCTCCGCGGCGAGCTCCGTCCGGGAGGGACGGAGCGGGAGTGGTGCGACCCGGACGTCCTGCGCCGCCTCCGTCGCGCCTCCCTCGCGGCGCTCCGGAAGGAGGTCGAGCCGGCCGAGCAGGCCGCGTATGGGCGCTTCCTGCCGAGCTGGCACGCGATCGACCGGCGCGCGTCGCTCCGCGAGGCGCTCGTGCCGCTGCAGGCGCTGCCCCTCCCGGCGGCGCTGTGGGAGTCCGAGCTGCTGCCGCGGCGCGTGCCCGGCTATCGCCCGGAGCAGCTCGACCAGCTCTGCGCGTCCGGTGAGCTCGTCTGGGTCGGTGCGGGCCTCGACCGGGTCGCCGTCTACTTCCGCGAGGACGCGCCGGTGCTCGGCCGGCCCGGGGCCGCCGACCGGCCCGAGGGCGAGAGCCACGACCGGATCCGCGCCGCGCTCGGCGAGCGGGCCGAGTTCTGGCACGACCTGCTCGCCGCCACCGGCCTCGAGCCGGATGAGGCGCTGCCGCCGTTGTGGGACCTCGTCTGGGCCGGCGAGGTGACGAACGACGCGTGGCAGCCGCTGCGCGCGGCCCGTCGCTACGGCGCGCCCAAGGCGGAGCGGCGGCCGCGTCGTTTCTCGCGTCGCCGTGCCGCGTCGATCACCGCCACGCAGGGGCGCTGGTCCACGACGACGCGCCTCTTCGACGGCGAGCGCGACCCGCGCGCGCTCGCGGAGCTGCTGCTCGAGCGGCAGGGGATCGTGACCCGCGACGGTGTCCGCGGCGAAGGGATCGCCGGCGGGTACGGCGCCGTCTACGCGGAGCTGCGCGCGCTCGAGACGCTCGGCCTGTGCCGGCGCGGCTATTTCGTCGAAGGGCTCGGCGGAGCGCAGTTCGCCCTCGGAGGCGCGGTGGAGCGGCTCAGGGAGCTGCGCCCGCGGGAGGGCGAGGAGCCGGAGACGCTCGTGCTCCCCGCCGCCGACCCGGCGCAGCCGTACGGCGCCGCGCTGCCGTGGCCCCGGCGGGCCGGTGCGCGCGCAGCACGCGTCGCCGGCGCCTCCGTCGTCCTGCTCGGCGGCGAGCCGGCGCTCTACGTGGAGCGGGGCGGCCGGACGCTCGTGCCGCTGCGCGACCCGGACGAGGCGTGGCTCCGGCCGGCGCTGGACGCGCTCGTCGCGCACGTGAAGACGCGTGGCGGACGGCTGGCGGTCGAGCGCTTCGACGGCGAGCCCGTCGCAGGCACGGAGGTCATGACGCTGCTCGTCGAGGCCGGCTTCCTCGCCGGGCCGCGCCGCGCGGTGCTACGCCCCTAGGGCCACTTCTGTCTCGCGCGCCAGCGTCTCGACGAGCTGCGCCGCCGGCAGCTCGCGCAGGCGCCCGGCGCCGCTGCCCGAGAGCAGGAACAGCAGGTCGGCGCGGTCGAGCTCGGCGCCGGCGCGGCGCAGCTCGGAGAGGAGCGCGGCCTGAAACGGGTACGGCGTGACCGCTCCCGCGGCGCGGAGCGCGTCGACGAGCGGTGTGCGCAGCAGCCGTGCGTGGCGTCCCGAATAGGAGTTCGTGACCATCGCCTCGCCGCCCGCGAGCACTGCGCGGCGGTGCGCGGCCGGCGTTCCCGCCTCGGGAGCCACGAGGAACGCGGTGCCCAGCTGTACGCCCTCGGCCCCGAGGCGGAGTGTCGCGGCGATCCCGGCGCCGTCGACGAGGCCGCCTGCCGCGACGAGCGGCAGGTCGACCGCCTCCGCAGCGCCGCCGATGAGCTCGGCCAGCGGGACGAGCGCCTCGTCGAACGGCCCCGCGAAGGTCCCGCGGTGACCGCCCGCCTCGGCGCCCTGGAGGACGACCGCGTCGACGCGGGCGCGCGCGAGCAGGAGCGCCTCCCGCGCTGTCGTCGCCGTTCCCAGCACGGTCAGGCCGGCCGCGCGCGCCTCGTCGAGGAGCGGCGGGATCCCGAACGTGAAGCTGAGCACGGGCACCTGCTCCTTGATCAGCACCGTCAGCCTGTCCGCGTAGAGATCCGGCGGCGCGGCCGGCTCGGGCACCTCCAGTCCGAGCTCCTCGTGCCAGGGAGCGAGCACCTCGCGGACACGCGTGATCGCGTCGGCCGCCGGCTCCTCGCGCGGCAGCGGCGCGAAGAGGTTGACCGCGAACGGGGCGTCCGTCCGTCGGCGCACCTCCCGGATCTCGTCGCGGAGGCCGTCGGGCGAGCTCGCGCCACCCGCGACCGATCCGAGCCCGCCTGCGGTGGAGACGGCGGCCGCGAGGCCCGGCGTGGAAAGCCCGCCCGCCATCGGCGCCTGGACGATCGGGTACCGAATCCGAAGCAGCTCGGCGACGCGTGTCGTCGGCCACGTCACGTCCAGACGGTAGCGTACCAGAGTGGGACAAAAGATAGACACGAGCCATCGCCTCGGCTTCGCGGTGAAGGTGCTCTCGACCCACCCGGGCAATACACGGTGCTCAACAGCCCGGACCGGGTGATTGCCGCAAGGGCCGCGCTCGACCTGGAGCAGGACGCGGCGCTGCTGGACGCGTTGGGGCAGGGGACGGAGGCGGTCGTCGTCGTGCACGTCGGCGGCGTGTACGGCGACCGCGCCTCCGCGCTCGACCGCTGGGCCGCGGCCCTGAGCGTCTTTCCGAGGCGGCGCGCCGGCGCGTCGTGCTTGAGCACGACGAGCGCTGCTTCTCGCTCGTCGACGCGCTCGAGCTGCACAACCTGACCGGAGCGTGCTAGACGGCCCAGCGGCCGAGCAGCGTCCCGAACAACGCATGGCGGAGGGTGGCCTGCGCGAAGGCGCGGCCGTTCGTCAGGAGCGGCGGGATGCCCGGCTCGCCGCGGCGCGGGTGGTAGCGGTCGACGAGGTACGACAGCGGATAGAGGCCGACGTGCTCGGCCAGCGCCATCCCCAGCGCGAGCCGCCGCGGCGGCAGCCGTGTCAGGCGGCGTACCTCGTGGAACGCGACCCCGAATGCGGCCCCGTTCAGCACGTGGATCGCGGCGCCGGCGAGCGGCCAGGCCCGGCCTCGCGTGACGGCCTTCCCGAGCAGCGCGACATCCGAGTAGTCGCAGCGGAAGAGTCGCCGGTCGAGCGGCTCGAGCGCTCCCCAGGCGAGCGCGGCGGCGGCGCCGGCGGCCGCCGCCCGGGCCCGTTCGCTCACACGCCGACCTTGCGGACGGAGCGGACGGTGCGTGGCAGCGGTCCGTCGACGAAACGGCCGCCGATCCTCGCCGCCACCTCGGCGTTCGAGCCGGTCCCGCCGATCAGGAGCTCTGCCCTCACACGCCGGCGATCCGCCTCGAGCGCGCCCGCGGCCTCGGCCATCGTCGCGCTGACGCAGAGCAGCCTGGCCGAGACCGACTCCGTGAGCCCGACCGCGTCGTCGTAGGGCGTGTCCGCTCCGAGGTACGCGACCTGCCAGCCGTCGGCACGAAGCAGCAGCGCCAGCATCAGGAGTCCCAGCTCGTGGCGCTCGCCGGGCGCGCACGTCAGGACGGCGACGCCGCGCACGCTTCCGCGCGCGTCCGCGAGCAGCCGCTCCAGGCGCGAGCGCACCGAGGCGCTCAGCAGGTGCTCTTGCGCGACAGAGATCTCGCCCGCTGCCCAGAGGTCGCCGATCGAATGGAGCGCGGGAGCGATGACGCGCTCGAGCGTCTTCTCCAGCGGCAGCAGCGAGATCGACTGGTCGACGAGCCGCGCGACCCGCGCAGGGTCGCTCGCCCGCACCGCGTCCACGATGGCGTCGCGCAACGCCGCCGGCGAGGCCGGGCGACTCGGCCGCCTCGGCGCCGAGGAGCGACGCCGCTTCGCTGATGCGGTAGCCCTCGCTCAGCCGGGCGACGAGCCACTCGACCCGCCCGACGTCGACGTCGCTGTAACGCCGCTGCCCGCCGGGCGTACGTGTCGGCCGGAGGATGCCGTAACGCTGCTCCCACTTGCGGATCGTGTCCGGCGCGACGCCGGTCCGACGAGAGAGCGCGGCGATGTTCAGCTGCGCCGCCATCGTGCAAATGTAGACATTTCTTCGCCGTGCTGCAGGCGGGGGAGTAGCCTCGACGCCATGCCGGAGGGAGACTCGCTCCACCGGGCCGCGCAGCGCCTTCAGGTGCTCGTCGGAGAGCGCGTCGAGGTCGAGACGCCGCACCCGCGCGCCCAGGCCGGACAGATCGCGGAGCGCCTCGACGGCCGCACCCTCCTCGGCGTGCGCGCGGTCGGCAAGAACGTGCTTCTCACCTTCGAGGGCGGCCTCGTCCTCCGGAGCCACCTCCGCATGAGCGGACGCTGGCGCGTGGAGCCTCGCGGCGCTGCGCGGACAGGCCGGCCCTGGCTCGTGCTGCGCGGCTCCACGCACGAGGCGGTGCTCTGGAACGGACCCGTGCTCGAGCTCTACGCCCGCGACAGCGACACCCCCGTCGGTCGTCTGGGGCCGGACATCCTCGGGGAGCCGCCCGACCTCGACGGGATGATCGCGCGGCTTCGCGGCCGGCCGGAGCAGGCCCTCGGCGACGCGCTGCTCGACCAGCGCGTGGTCGCCGGGGTCGGGAACGTCTGGAAGGCGGAGGGCCTCTTTCACGCGCGCCTCTCGCCGTGGGCGCCGGTCGCCGCCGTCTCGGACGAGCAGCTCCGTGAGCTGCTGTCATGGCTCGCGCTGCACATGCGGCGCAGGCGTCGCCGGCTCACGGCCGCTGCGCCGCGTCTACCGTCGTGCCGGCCGGCCCTGCCCGCGCTGCGGCACGGCGATCCACTCTCGGGGACAGGGCGACGCCAACCGCACCGCGTACTGGTGCCCCGCCTGCCAGGGGGAAGGGAAGCCGGCCGGGACCGCGTAACGGGAAACCGATGGCGGCCCGGTCACCGCACCTCTACCAGTCCCTGCGCAACTACTGCCTCGGCGCGTTCAAGGCGCTCGCGGCCGAGGTCGAGGGCGGCGCCGACCTGCCGTTCGCGTTCGAGGAGCACGCGTCGCGCGCCGGGCCCGCGCTGTACGAGTACCGGCCGCTGCCGCGCGGCTTCGTCGAGCAGCGGCTGCCGGCGCTCCTCGTGCTGCCCGATGCGCGGTTCGCCATGGACGACCTGCGCCGCGAGCCGTCGGCCGCGATCTTCGCGCGGGCCCATGCGGGCGCCGGGCCGACCGAGGAAGAGGCGATCTTCCGCTCCGTCCTGCTCCCCCTCCTGACCATGACGGCCGAGCGCGCCGGCGGCTTCGACTGGCAGGACGATGCCTTCGACCGTGCGTACGAGGAGCTGGAGCAGTCGCTTTTCGGCAGCGCCCGCTCCTACGCGGCGATCGCGCCGCTCGTCGGGCTCTCCACAGGCGCGGCCGTGGACCTCGGCGCCGGCATCCGCGTTCGCGTCGCCGCGACGGGCGAGCTGGCAACGTACTGGCCCGAGGCGCAGGGGCTCCTTCCGGACCGGTTCGGCCGTGAGCTCGACCGGCTCTGCGTGATCGAGCTGGCGCGCGAGCTCGACCCAGGCGAGGTGGAACCTCCGGACGCCCCGGGCGAGCTCGCGGACGCCGTCACCGCCCTCCGGCTCGTGATCGGCGGCCCGGTCGCCGCGGGTCCCGTCATCTTCGAGCGCCTCGACTGGCGCCCCCTCGCGATCCGGCCGGTGCTCCCCATCGCGGCCACGGCGCCGCCCGGCGAGGCGAGCCGTCTCGACGCGTTCCGCGCGAAGCTCGTGCGCGACGTGCGCGAGCGGCTGCCTGCGGCCGACGCCGACCCGAAGCTCGCCGACGCCCTCGACCGCTGGGAGCTGTCGCTCTTCCAGGAGGGGACCTTCCGCACCGAGCAGCTGCGGGCCGCGCTCGAGTCGCTGCTCGGCGGCCGCGACGGGCTCTGGGCCGCCTCGCTCCGTGCGGCGATCCTGCTCTCGCCCGCAGCGAGCGAGCGGGCGGAGCTGCACGCGCGCCTCCGCGACGCGTCCGACCCGGACGCGCTGCGGCGCGCCGTCGTCGAGACCCTCCTCCACGGCAGCCGCGGCGAGCTGATCACGGCCCTCGACGAGGCCGTCCTCGGCCTCCGCCCGAGGCCGGCCGGCCACCTCGAGAGCGCCGCCTAGCCGCTGTTGACGTCGGGCGCCGGACCCGACAACCTGACGGCATGGGTACTGACGGCATGGGTACTGACGGCATGGCGGCATGGCGCTGCCGCGCGCCCAGGAGGTCTCTGCCCCAGGGCCGGTCCGGCCCTGGCAGCCCCGGTCCCTGAGGAGCGCCGACTTCACGGGCTACCGCTACGCGGTCGTCGACGAGATCGAGGCCGGCTGGGCGGTCGTCGGCGTCACGGACTGGCCGGTGGTCGACGAGCAGGGCCGGCTCCGCTTCCTGATCGAGGAGCCGGTGACGGTGACTCTCGAGGCGGAGCTGCTGCAGCGGTTCCTCGCCGAGCACCGACTGCCCGAGTCGCTCCGCGAGCGGGAGCTCCGCCACGGGGACGCGTTCGCCGTGCGGACGAGCGACGACCGGCTCGAGCAGGCGGCCGGCGAGCAGGCGGTCGATCCCGCGGTCTGGATCGACCCGCCCGTCTACGACCTGACGCGCGACGCGCGGCGCGAGGCGAAGGTCGCGTTCTACTCCGCCGTCACCGAGCCGCTGCCGCTCGACCAGGCGGTCGAGGTGCTGCGTGCCGCGGACGACGAGGAGGCGAGCGGTGGCGGCGCCTGACCGGGTCCCGGCTGCGACTCTCGCCCCGGGCGACTTCGTCGCGAGCTGCAACCCGAGCGACCTGATCCACTTCGTCCTCAACGTCGGCGACGGGGACACGCAGCTCGTGCTGCTCCCGGCCGCGGCGGACGGGACGCGGCGGGCGCTCGTCGTCGACGTCGCGACCACGGACAAGCTGCCGGCGTTCCTGCACACGCTCGAGGCGACGCCGCTGCTCCCGCAGCACGAGCGGCTGTTCGCGCTCGTCGTCGCGACACACCCGCACCTCGACCACATCGGGGGGATGGCGCAGTTCCTGAACCAGTTCCACGAGCTGATCGGCGAGTTCTGGGAGCCCGGCTACTACATGACCTCGTCGGCCTACGTGAACATGATGGGAGCCGTCGAGGAGCACGGGATCGAGGTCAGCCAGCCGACGAGCGGGATGGCGAAGTTCATCGGCAAGGTCCGCGTCCAGGCGCTCTCGCCCGGGATCTCGCTGCGCAACCGCTTCGACACGTACGGCGTCGACATCAACAACTCCTCGATCGCGCTCAAGCTCGAGTTCCCGGCGACGCGCGTCGCGACCGACCCGAACGAGCAGCGCCGGTACGTCCCGCTGCGGGACAAGGCGCGCTCGCTGATCCTCGGAGCCGACGCCCAGACGATGTCGTGGGCGCAGGTGCTGGTCGACTTTCCGCAGCTCGAGCCGGACTCGTCTCCGATCGCAAAGCAGCTCCAGATGAAGCTCGGCCAGAACACGCTGCGCGCCGAGGTGATGAAGATCTCCCACCACGGCTCGAAGCACGGGGTCAGCCTCGAGCTGATCGAGGCGGTGGCGCCGAGCGTCAGCATCGTCTCGTCGGTCGGGGGCGGCGGGAAGTACGGCTTCCCGCACAGCGTCGCGCAGGAGTGCATCCGGGAGGGACTGCAGGCGACGACGTCGGGCCAGGTGCGGAAGAAGGACTGGGAGCTCGGCCTGCACTACACCTGCGGCGTCGACGACGCGGGCCAGGCGCTCGGTACGGTGGCGGTGATCGTCCCGCCGCCGGGGAAGCCGGTCCAGGTCTGGCGCTTCGGCGACTCGTCCGGCCGGCCGGTCGACCTGAAGCAAGCGAGACGCGTCGTCGCGTAGCCGCCGGGACGCTCCATCCGGGCCGTCCGTCAGGCTGCCGGGTGCCCTTGAAGGACTGAGCTAGCATGGCGCGAAAGGGAGGCCACGATGGCGCTCTCACGCTTGCTTCCGCGTCCGAACACGCGGACGAAGACGACAAAAGGAACATCCCTGCCGCAGGTGATCGCGTTCGCCAACCAGAAGGGGGGCGTCGCGAAGACGACCACGACGCTGAATCTCGGCGTGGCGTTCCTGGAGCGCGGGTTTCGCGTCCTCCTCGTCGATCTCGATCCGCAGGGCAACCTGACGATGAGCCAGGGGCTGAACCCCGACTCGATCGAGCGCTCGATGTTCGAGGTCCTCGTGCACCGGCTGCCGATCGAGGAGGTGATCGCCGAGCGCGAGGTCGACCTCGCCGTCTCGTCGATCGACCTCGCCGGCGCCGAGCTGGCGCTCTCGAGCCAGATCGGACGCGAGCGCGCGCTCGAGAGGGCGCTCGTCGGCGTGCGCGAACGCTACGACTACGTACTGATCGATACGCCGCCCTCGCTGGGCCTGCTCACGGTCAACGCCTTCGTCGCGGCCACGTCGGTGATCGTGCCCGTGCAGTGCGAGTACCTCTCGCTGCGCGGCCTCGTCCAGCTCGAGAACACGCTCTCGATGGTGCGCGAGAATCTGAACCCCGAGGTGGAGATCCGCGGGATCCTGCCGACGATGTTCGACAAGCGGACGCTCCACGCGCGCGAGGCCGTGGACATCTTGCGCGAGAACTTCGGCGAGCTCGTCTACAACACGAAGATCGCCAAGACGATCCGCTACGCCGAGGCGCCTGTGAAGGGGCAGTCGGTGCTGGCATACGACCCGGAGGGGGAGGCCGCGATGCTCTACCGCGACCTCGCCAAGGAGGTGCTCAATGGCGCGAAACCGCGCCAGCATGCGTGAGGGCCCGCTCGCGGAGCTCTTCCGGGCGACCGAGGCGGCGCAGAAGCAGGCGGCGGAGCCGCCTGAGGCGGCTCAGCCGCCTGCGACCGATCCGCCGGAGGAGACCGTCGAGCTCACCGCACAGGAGCGCGAGGAGCTGGCGGCGGAGCCGCCGGTCTCGGACGCGCCGGCGCCTGCCCCGTCGCCTGGGCCGCGCGAGCCCGCTCCGTCGCGGCTCTCCGAGCCGGGACCCGCGAGCGAGCTGGCGCGCGACACGCGCTGGCTCGAGCCGCTGCCCGAGCATCCTGCGCGCCTCGAGCGCGCCTCCGACTCGCCGTACCTCGCCGTCATCCGCGTCGTCGGGGTGGGCGGCGCCGGCCTGAACGCGGTCGACAGGATGATGGACGCGGGCATCGCCCAGGTCGAGTTCATCGCCGTCAACACGGACATGCAGCAGCTGCAGATGTCGGATGCGCCCGTGAAGATCCACATCGGCGAGGAGCTGACGCAGGGGCTCGGCTCCGGTGCCGACCCGCTGGTGGGGCGGAACGCGGCGCTCGAGGCGCACGACCAGCTGAAGCGCGCGCTGCGCGGCTCCGACATGGTCTTCGTCACCGCCGGCGAGGGCGGCGGCACCGGCTCCGGCGCGGCGCCGATCGTGGCCAAGGTGGCCCGTGAGGTGGGCGCGCTGACGGTCGGCATCGTCACGACGCCGTTCAAGTTCGAGGGCACGCGCCGGGCCCGCCAGGCGACGGACGGCGTCGAGGCGCTGCGCTCCGAGTGCGACACCGTGATCGTGATCCCGAACGACCGGCTGCTCGAGGTGCTCGACAAGAAGACCTCGATGCTGGACGCGTTCCGGATCGCCGACGACGTGCTCCGCCAGGGCGTCCAGGGGATCTGCGACCTGATCACGCTCCCCGGGCTGATCAACCTCGACTTCGCCGACGTCCGGACGATCATGAAGGACGCCGGCTCGGCGCTGATGGGCATCGGCTTCTCGTCCTCCGGGAGCGAGAGCCGCGCCCGCGAGGCGGCCGAGCGCGCGTTGCGCTCCCCGCTGATCGACACCGAGCTCGTCGGCGCCCGCGGCATCCTGCTCTCGATCGCCGGCGGCGAGGACCTGTCGCTCTTCGAGGTCAACGAGGCGGCCGAGGTCGTGCGCCAGGCGGCGACCGACGACACGAACATCATCTTCGGCGCGACGGTCGACGACCGGCTCGCCGGCCAGGTGTGGGTGACCGTGGTCGCGACCGGGCTGGGCGGCCGGAGGAGGCAGGCCCCGCCGGTGCTGGCCGCGGGCGCTCCGTCCGCCGTGCCGTCGTTCGGAACGCCGTCGTTCCGGCAGTCCGAGAGCGAGGAGCTCGAGCCGCCGAGCTTCCTCCGCGGCTAGCCGCGCACGCGGAGGCTAGACCATCTCGAAGACGATCGCGCCCATGCCGGCGGCGATCGTCAGGCAGGCTGCGGCCGCGGCGACGCGCGGGGCCCAGCGCTGCACCTGCGTGGTCTCGCGGGCGAGCCAGAGCGCCCCGAGGCAGCCGGCGCTCAGTCCGGCGACGGTCTCGACCGCGTGGAACGCGATTCCCGTCGAGAGCGCCTGCGTCATGCCGATGCCCCGGCTCTGGAGTGCGACGGCCACGGCGCCGCTCGTGATCCCGACGTTGCCGGGCGTGAGCGGGATCATGCTGGCCAGCCCCATGGCGGGGACAATCACGAGCCCGGCGAGCAGCGGGTGCGGCACGCCGAGCGCGATCGCGACCGCCGTCGCCGCGGCGACGTGCGCCGCCGCGCCGAGCGCAGCCCAGCCGATCACGATCGCGGCCAGCCGGGGCTCCTGCTCGAGCGCCGCAAAGCCGTCCAGCAGGTGCGCGATCTTCGTGTGAGCGTTCCGGAACCTGTGCGCGAGCACTGCCAGCACGACGACGCTGCCGCAGAGTACGAAGACGGGCCAGAGCGGCAGTGCACCGACGACGGATGCCCCGACGACGAGCACCGCGATGACGATGGCCCGCGCTGCGCCGATCGCGGCGTAGACGCCGCCGCCGGTCCAGATCCGATCCGGTCCCTCGAGCGTGCGGGCGAAGAGCGCCACACGGAGCGCGTCGCCCAGCTTGGCAGGCGCCACGGAGTTGACCAGCGAGCCGACGGCGTAGCGGGCGGTCGCCTCCGAGCGGCAGATGTGGGCGCCGCAGGCCCCGAAGGCGGTGCGCCAGGCGAAGGCGCTCGTCCCCACGGCGACGGCGAAGAGCGCGGTGGCCGTCCAGAGCCAGGCGGGCGAGGCGCCGCCGAGCGCGTCGACCGCGTCGCGCACGCGCGAGCCCATCAGCTGCGGCGTCGCGCAAATGACGACCAGGATGGCGAGTGCCGCCACGGACGCAGCCAGGCGGGAGCGGGAGAGGGCGATGCGCTTCAAAGTCGGTGCCTGCGTCATAGAGGACGCGTGCAGGACACCAAGGTTAGCGCGGAAACGGTCAACTGTTTGCAAAGTCGCGCGCGGACACTGTCCCCTTCATCGGCCGTTACGCTCTGAACATGAGAGGAGCCGTCGCTGCGGGGCATCCGTTGACGGCGGAGGCAGGCGCCCGAGTACTCGCCGAAGGCGGGAACGCCGTCGATGCCTGCATCGCCGCATCCTTCGCCTCGTGGGTCGCCGAGAGCCCACTGACGGGGCCCGGCGCGGGCGGCTTCATGCTCGTCCACCGGGCCCGCGACCGCTCGACGCGCGTCTTCGACTGCTTCGTCGCCGTGCCCGGCCTCGGCGCCGGGCCGCACGAGCGTGGCGAGATGGAGGCGATCGACGTCCACTTCTCCGGCAGCGACACGACGCAGTCCTTCCGCATCGGCGCCGCCTCGTGCGCCGTCCCGGGCCTGCCGGCCGGGCTGGAGGCGGCGCATCGGGCCTTCGGCTCGCGCCCCTGGCGCACGCTGCTCGAGCCGGCAATCGAGCTGGCCCGTGACGGGATCGAGCTGACGCGGCCGCAGGCGCACCTGCACGCGATCCTCGACTCGATCCTGCGCCACACCGCCGAGGGCCGCCGGCTCTACGGTACGAGTGGGCGCCTCGCCGCCGGCGAGCAGCTGCGGCTGACCGACCTGGGCGCGACGCTCGAGCGCCTCGGCGAGCACGGCGCGGCGGACCTCTACGGTGGCGAGCTCGCCCGCGCGGTCGTCGCGCACGTCCAGGCAGGAGGCGGCGAGATCACCGCGGACGATCTCGCTCGCTACCGCGTCGTCCGCCGCCGCCCCGTCTCGGCGCCCTTCCGCGGGCACGAGTTCCTCTCGAATCCGCCGCCCTCCTCCGGCGGCGTCCTGATCGGCTACGGGCTGCGCCTGCGCGAGCGGCTGCCCGGCGGACCGCATGGGACCGCCGAGGCGATGGCGGCGCTCGTGGAGGTGATGCGCGAGCAGACGAGGGCCCGCGGCGGCAGCTTCGCGGGCGATCTCTACCGCGGCGGCCTGGCCGCACGGCTGAGCACCCCTGAGGCCGTCGAGGACGCGCTCGCCCGGATTGCCGTCCGAGAGGCGGGCCGGCCGGAGCCCGTGCCGGCGGGCGGGACGACGCACATCTCCGTCGTCGACGCGCGCGGAAACGCATCGTCGCTGTCCGCCTCGACCGGCTCCGGCTCGGGGGTGATCGTCCCGGGGACGGGCATCCACATGAACAACATGCTGGGCGAGTACGACCTCTCGTTCGGGCTCGCGCTGAAGCCCGGCCGCAGGATGACGAGCATGATGGCCCCGTCCGTGGCGCTCGGCCCGGAGGGGCCGCGGCTCGTGGTGGGCAGCGCGGGCTCCGTGCGGCTCCGCGGGGCGATCATGCAGATCGTGGTCAACGTGCTCGGTCACGGGCTCGGCGTCGACGAGGCGATCGCCGCGCCACGGGTCCACGTCGACGAGCCGCATGTGCACTGCGAGGGCGGCGCCGACGCGGCGGAGCTCGACCGGCTCGAGTCCCTCGGCTACGACGTGGTGCGCTGGCGGCGGCGCAATCTCTTCTTCGGCGGCGCCGCCGGCGTCGAGCGGCTGCCGGACGGCAGCCTCGCCGCCGCAGGCGACCCGCGCCGCGGCGGGCACGGAGTGGTGGTGGAGGCCGCGTGAGGGTGCGCGAGGCCGAGCCCGGCGACGCGCCCGCTCTCGTCGAGCTCGCTCGTGAGGTCAGCGCCGAGCCCGAGGGCTGGCTGCTCTCGCACGACGGCTGGCGCAGCGTCGCCGACGAGCGCCGCTATCTGAGGACGATCCGCCGCTATCCCTGGGCCGTCGTGCTCGTCGCCGAGGACGACGATGCGCTCGTGGGCCGGCTCTCGGCCTCGCGTGACACCCATCCCGCGAGCGCGCACGTCGCGGACGTCGGCCTGATGGTCGCTGCGTCGCACCGCCGCCGCGGCGTCGGCACCGCACTGATGGAAGCCGCCGAGGAGTGGGCGCGCGCCGCCGGGATCCGCAAGCTCGAGCTGCACGTCTTCCCGCACAACGGCGCGGCCGTGTCGCTCTACGAGCGGCTCGGCTACCTGCGCGAAGGCGTGCGCCGCGAGCAGTACCGCCGCGGCGCCGACCTCGTGGACGCGCTGCTGATGGCGAAGCTGCTCGAGCCGTCCTAGGAGGGCTTGGCGAAACGACCAGCTGTGCCGAGCGACGTTCCGCCAAGGCCCTCCTAGTCGCCGGACTGGTCGATCAGCGGCGAGACCTTGCCGTTCCCGGACGCACGCCGGCGGAGCTCGTTCTCGAGCTCGACCGCCTCGAGGGCCTCCTCGAGCAGCTCGATCGTCCGCTCGAACCGCTCGCGCGGCGAGCGCAGCTCCAGGAGCTCCTGCTTGACGTCGATGCCGAAGTCGATCCGGGCCGCCAGGTCGAACGACAGCTGCTCGCCGTCGAGGTCCGGCTCCTCCGCGGTCGACTCGGTCGCCTCGATCAGCCGCCGGAAGAGCGTCAGCGCGCGCTCGATCGTCTCGGGGTCCGGCTCGTCCGGCTCGTCCCCGACCGGCTCCACGGCGGCCGTGATGAACGAGCGCCCGCGCGTGATCTCCAGCACCCGGAAGCGGTCGCGGCCCTCGACGACGATGTTCATCCGCCCGTCGTCCAGCACCTGAAGCACCTTCGCGACCGCCGCGCGCGTTCCCGTCTCGGCGACCCCGTCCTCGAGCTGGAGCACGAGCCCGAACTCGCCGCCCTCGTCGATGCACTCCTGGATCAGTTCGCGGTACCGCGGCTCGAAGATGTGCAGCGCCACACGCTCCGTCGGCAGCAGCACCAGCTCGAGCGGAAAGAGCCCGATCTCGTCCATCCGCCAAGCCTACGTGTGGACAGATCGTTGCACTTCCTTGGCACTTGGTCTGACCAGGCCGGGTCACAGCGCCTGCCGCATTTGCAGGGAAAAAGCGCTCCTGTGGACGAATCGTGACGCATTTGTGCGACTTGGTCTGACCAGGGAGGGGGTGCACCGCCCGGCCGGCCGGCTCGCCCCGCCGCGGCTAGAGTTGCCCGCGTGACGCAGCGCTTCGTCGAGATCGCGGGCAGCTTCTTCCGCCCCGCCGTCAACGAGATCGTCCCGTACGAGCCGGGGAAGCCGGTCGAGGAGGTCCAGCGCGAGCTCGGCCTCGAGCGGGTGATCAAGCTCGCCTCGAACGAGGGGCCGTTCGGGCCGTTCCCGTCGGCGCTCGAGGCGCTCGACCGGGCCGCGCGAGACCTGAACCGCTATCCGGACGGCGGCGCGTACCGACTGCGTGCGGCGGTCGCCGAGCGACACGGCGTCGGCCCGGGGCACATCGCGCTCGGCGGTGGAGCCGACGGGGTGATCGACACGCTCTCGCAGGCGGTGCTCGATCCCGGCGATCAGATCGTCTGCGGCTGGCCGTCCTTCCCGAGCTACTTCATCTACGCGAAGAAGCTCGCAGCGACGCCGGTGACCGTGCCGCTGCGGGACCACCGCTACGACCTCGACGCGCTCCTCGCGGCGATCACGGCTCGGACGAAGATCGCCTACCTCTGCCTGCCGAACAATCCGACCGGGACGAGCAACACGCGCGACGAGGTGACGGCATTCCTCGACGCGGTTCCGGGGCACGTGCTCACGGTCGTCGACCAGGCCTACTTCGAGTACATCGACGATCCGGATTATCCGGACGCGATCGAGGAGTACGCGAAGGAGGGGCGACGCGTCTTCGTGCTGCGGACCTTCTCGAAGATCTACGGGCTCGCCGGGCTGCGCATCGGCTACGGCGTCGGCCCTGCCGAGGTGGTGACGGCGATCGGCAAGACGCGCCGCCCGTTCGACCTGACGACGCCCGCGCAGGAGGCGGCCCTCGCCAGCCTCGACGACGCCGAGGAGCTCCGGCGCCGCGCCGAGCTGAACGCCGAGGGCCGCGGCGAGCTCGAGCGGGCGCTTCGCCGGGGTGGCCTCGTCCCCGCCGACGGCGCCGTGGCGAACTTCCTCTACGCGGAGGCGGGCGATGACGCGCGGCCGCTCTTCGAGGGCCTGCTCCGCGAGGGCGTGATCGTCCGACCGCTCGCGGGCTTCGGGGCGCCCAACGCGATCCGCGTCACGGTCGGCACGCCGGAGGAGAACCGCCTCTTCGGCGAGGCGCTCGCGCGCGTACTCGAGCAGGTGCCGACACAAGCCGGATGATCCCGTAGGGTGGGGCCCGGTTTGTTGCCGCAGACCCTTCGCCGCCAGCTCGGCCTCGTTCGCCGCCTCCCCAGCTTCCGGCTCCTCTTCTTCGCGACCCTCGGGTCGGGGATCGGGAACTGGCTCGCCGTCGTCGCGCTGACGGTCGACGTCTACGACCGCACGGGCTCCGGCGCCTGGGTCGCGGCGCTCTGGATCGCGAACATCATCCCCGCGATCGCGATCGGGCTCCTGCTCGGACCGCTCATCGACCGCTGGTCGCGGCGGCGGCTGATGGTCGGCGCCGATCTGGCGCGACTCGGCGTCTTCGCCGTGCTGCCGTTCCTGTCGAGCCCCACCGCGATCGTGGGCGCAGCGCTCGTGGCCGGGATGGCGAACTGGTTCTTCCGCCCCGCGGTCTACGCGGGGCTGCCGAACCTCGTCGACGACGATGACCTCCCCGCGGCGAACGCGCTCCTGCAGGCGACCGAGTGGGTGACAACGGCCGTAGGCCCCCTGATCGGGGGCGTGCTCGTGGCGGCGTCCGGCCCCGACCTTGCGTACTGGATCAACGCGGCGACGTTCCTGCTCTCCGCGCTCCTGATCGTGCGGATCCCGGCACGGCTGCTGCAGAGCGAGCGGGCGATCTCGCGCGGCCACTGGCGAGACTTCGCCGAGGGGGTGGTCACCGTCCTGGCCTCGCGCGCCCTGCTGACGGTGCTCGTCGTGTGGAGCATCGTCCAGATCTCCACCGGCTGGATCAACGTCTCCGAGATCGTGATCGCCAAGGTCTCCTTCTCGAGCGGCGCCTTCGGCTACGGGCTCCTCTGGGCGGCGACCGGGGTCGGGCTCGCGATCGGCAGCGTGGTCGGAGGCTCGCTCGTCGAGCGGCGCGGGGTCTCGTTCCTCTACCCGGCGGCGCTCGCGTCGATGGCGGCCGCGACCTTCGTCGTCGCGGTCTCCCCGAACGTCTGGGTCGCGGCGGCCGCGATGGTCGGCTCCGGGATGGGAAACGGGGCCGCGTTCGTGACGAACGTGCTGCTCGTCCAGCGCGGGGCGCCCGACAAGGTCCGCGGGCGCGCCTTCACGGTGATCATGAGCACGAATTTCGTGGTGCTCTCGCTCGCCATGCTGACCGCGCCGCTGCTGCTCGACGCCGTAGGCCCGCGCTGGGTCTGGGCGGCGTGCTCGGCGATCGTGGCCGTGGCGGCGCTCGTCGCCGCGGCGATGGCCCGGCCGCTCGCGCTGGTGCGCCGCCCGGAGCCGGTCGAAGCGTAGAGTTCCGGCCCGTGGCGGGGCGTCGCGACTGGACGCAGGACACGCTCGTCGCCGGCGTCCGGGCCGGTGACAAGCGCGCGCTCGCGCGCGCGATCACGCTCGTCGAGAACGCCGATCCAATGGCCTATGACCTCGTCCGGGAGCTCTATCCGGAGACGGGGCGGGGCTACTCGATCGGGACCACCGGCCCGCCGGGGGTCGGCAAGTCGAGCCTGATCTCGGCGCTCGTGCGCCACGTGCGGGCGCAGGAGCAGACGGTTGGCGTGATCTCGGTCGACCCCTCGAGCCCCTTCACGCAGGGAGCGCTGCTCGGCGACCGGATCCGGCTCGCCGACCACTTCCTCGACGAGGGCGTCTTCATCCGCTCGATGGGCACGCGCGGCCACCTCGGCGGGCTCTCCGAGTCGACGCTGCAGGCGATGCTGATCCTCGACGCCGCCGGCAAGGACCTGCTCTTCCTCGAGACGGTCGGGGCCGGGCAGAGCGAGGTGGAGGTGATCTCGGTCGCAGACACCGTGGTGCTCGTGCTGATGCCGGGGTCGGGCGACTCGATCCAGGCGCTGAAGGCGGGGATCATGGAGATCCCCGACGTGATCGCGATCAACAAGATGGACCATCCGCAGGCGAAGACGATGCTGAACGAGGTGCGCTCGATCCTCGCGCTCGACCACGACCGGGCCTGGAAGCCGCCGATCGTCCTCACCGAGGCGATGCGCGGCGAGAACGTGGACGTGCTCTGGGAGAAGATCGTCGAGCACCGGGCGTTCCTCGAGGAGGCGGGCGAGCTGGAGGAGCGACGCCGGCGCAACCTCGCGGCGGAGGTCTTCGCGGTGGCGTCGAACCGGGCGAAGTCGCACCTCGAGCGCTCGGTCGCCCAGGATCCGGAGCTGCGCCGCCTGCTGGACGAGGTTCAGCGCCGCGAGCTCGACCCGCTGACGGCGGTGCGCGAGATCATGGAGAAGGTGTTCAAGGTCGCCGAGGACGATGGCGCCCACGCTTCGCTGACGTCGAGGCCGCCCGCGCCCGGATCGACGGGATCGCGCGGGTGACGCCCGTCTACGGCTCGGAGACGTTCTCGCGCCGCACGGGCCGGTCCGTGACGCTGAAGGCGGAGAACCTGCAGCGGACCGGCTCCTTCAAGATCCGCGGCGCCGTCAACAAGCTCTCGACGCTCGGCGACGAGGAGCGCGCGGCGGGCGTCGTCGCGGCCAGCGCCGGCAACCACGGCCAGGCGGTCGCCTGGGCGGCGCGCGAGCTCGGGATCAAGGCGACCATCTTCATGCCGCAGGACGCGCCGATGGCGAAGGTGGAGGCGACGAAGAACTACGGTGCGGAGGCGGTGCTGGAGGGGACCGACTTCGACGACGCGCTCGAGCGCGCCCGGGCGTTCGTCGCCGAGTCGGGCGCGACGTTCGTGCACGCGTTCGAGGACGAGCAGATCATCGCCGGCCAGGGAACGATCGGGATCGAGCTCGCCGAGCAGCTCCCGGACGTCGAGACGTTCGTCCTGCCGGTCGGCGGCGGCGGGCTCGCGGCCGGGATCTCGATCGCGCTGCGCGAGCTGCGGCCCGGCGTTCGGATCGTCGGCGTCCAGGCCGGCAAGGGCGGCTACACGATCGCCGACGGGATCGCGGTCAAGCATCCGGGCGAGCTGACGATGGGGATCCTGACGGAGCAGCTCGACGACCTGGTCGCAGGTCGAGGACGAGGAGACGAGCGAGGCGATCGTGCTTCTGCTCGAGCGCGCGAAGCTCGTCGTCGAGGGCGCGGGCGCCGTCAGCGTCGCCGCGCTCCTCTCGGGGAAGGTCGGCGGCTCGCGCGACGTCTGCTGTCTGCTCTCCGGCGGCAACATCGACCCGACGCTCCTGATCTCCGTCATGCGGCACGGCCTCACGCAGGCGGGGCGCTATCTCGTCATCCGCTCGCGCGTCGCCGACCGGCCGGGCGAGCTGATCAAGCTGCTGGAGCTCGTGGCCGCCGAGCGCGGCAACGTCGTCTCGGTCGAGCACCACCGCGAAGGGATGTCGATCCACGTGGGCGAGACGGAGGTCGAGCTGACGGTGATCACGCGCGACGGGGCTCACTGTCTCGAGCTCGTCGGGGCGATGGAGGCAGGCGGCTTCCCCGTCGAGCGGATCTCGTGATCCGCCGCCTCGGGCACGAGGAGCTCGGGGTATACGTCGAGCTCCGCCGTACGGTCGACCCCCTCGCGCTCGTCTCGGTCGAGGACCAGCTGCACCACGCCAGGGAGAACGAGGCGCCGCTCTGGCTCGTCGCGGAGGAGGACGGGCGCGCGGTGGGTTACGGCTTCGGCTCCTTCTGGCGCGGTGAGCCGCGGGAGTTCCTGCCGTCCACCTGGGGCGTGCTCCCGGAAGCGCGCGGGCGCGGTCACGGGACGGCGCTCCACGAGGAGCTCGGCGCGCATGCGCGGGCCCACGGGGCCGGGGAGCTGCAGGCCGGCGCGGACGAGACGGGGAAGGCGTGGGCGGAGCGCCGCGGCTTCCGCCTGGTCGACCGGCAGGAGCAGATCGTCCTCGAGGTGGGGGACGCGCCGGCCGCGGGGTCGCTCGCGGCGGGCGTCGAGATCACGACGTACCGCGAGCGCCCCGACCTCGCGCGGGCGCTGCACGCGCTCGTGGAGGAGGGGCTCGGGGACATCCCGGGCGGTCTCGCCGCGCTCGGCTTCCCCTACGAGGCCTGGCTCGCGGATCGGGAGATTCCGAGCCGCAAACCCGAGTTCCTGCACATCGCGCTGGTCGGCGGCGAGGTGGCGGGGTACGCGTCGCTGAACGTCTACGGCTCCGCGGCGTACAACGGCTTCACCGTGATCGGGCGCCGCTTCCGGCGCCGCGGCCTCGCCCGGGCGCTGAAGGTCGCCCAGATCGAGGACGCACGGCGGGCCGGGATCGAGCGGCTCGTGACGCAGTCGAACGAGGAGAACGCGCCGATGCGGGCGCTGAACGCGCAGCTCGGCTACCGGCCGGCGAAGCCGCTCTTCGTCGTCCGCGGGCCCGCGTAGCTCGGGAGAGCCTCTAGGAGCCGCAGCGCCGGAACTCGACCGTGCGGCCGCCGCGCCGCTCCCACTCGGGGATGCCGCCGGTCAGGACCGGCCGTGCGTCGATTCCCTCCCGGGCGAGGATGCTCGCCGCGATCGCGGCGCGCGCGCCGGACTCGCAGATCGTCACCACGGGGCGGTCGTCCGGCAGCGCCTGGCTGCCCATCGCGCGCAGGAGCCGGTACGGGATGTGGCGGCTGCCTGCGATGTAGCCGCTGTCGCGCTCGTCGAGCTCGCGGACGTCGAGCACCTCGACCCCGCCCTCCGCGACGAGCGGCTCGAGCTCTTCGACCGTGATCGGCGAGAGCTTCTCCCCGGCCACCGGCGTCTCGAGGCGGCCGGCGACGTCGAAGAGCGCGACGGCCTGCAGCCGGTGCCACGCCAGCTCGGCCTCTTCCTCGGACGAGGCGTGGATCGCGATCCGCTCGCCCCGCTCGAGGACGAACGCCGACTTCGTCGCGAACGACGATCCGTCGACCGGAACGTTGATCGCGCCGGCGACATGGCCGACCGCGAACGTCTCGGGACTGCGCACGTCGAGCACGGTCCCGTCCCACGCGTCGAGCCGCCCGAGCGGCGGCTGCGCCGCCAGCCACGGTCCGCGGTTCAGCTCGACGATCCGCTCCATGTTCGGCGGGCGCGGCGTCGAGACCGAGGCGGAGGCGTTGACGAAGTCGATCACGTTCGTGTACGCGAGCGCGCGGTTGTCGTGGCGCTCGGCGCCGATCGTCGACGACGGGTCCGAGCTCATGCCGGTCCCGCAGAGCGAGCCGGCCACGTGGCCGGGGAACACCTGGACGTCGTCCGGCAGCTCGAGGAGCCGCTGCAGGGAGTGGAAGAGACCCTCGGCGCCCGTGCGCGCCTCGACCGCGAGGTCCGGCCGAGCCGCGTCGCCGACGAAGAGCGAGTCGCCGGTCAGGGCCAGGCGCTCGTCGACGACGAAGCAGCAGTGCTCCGGCCGGTGGCCCGGGGTGTGGATGCAGCGGATCGGAATCCTGCCGACCGAGATCGTCCCGCCGTCCGCCAGCGGGTCGTTGGGGTACTCCGCCACGGCAGCCGGGTGGATCGACACGGACACGCCGTGCTCGAGCGCGAGCCGGCCGTGGCCCGAGACGTGGTCTGCGTGGGTATGCGTCTCGAGCACGCGGACGATCCGGACGCCGTCGCGCTCCGCCTCCTCGAGGTACTGCTCGATGCGGTACGCGGGGTCAACCACGACGGCCTCACCGGCCTCCGGGTCTGCGACGAGGTAGGACGCGCAGCCGAGATCGTCGTCGACGAACTGGCGGAACAGCACGAGTACGGAGCCTAACAGCGCCCGTTGGCCGGGACCTCGGGAGATTGTTCGGATTCGGTTCGGGTTGCCGTTTAGTACAGCAGTCTGGCGCGCATCCACGTCATAAAGGTAGGAAGCAACTCGAAAGGACACGCATGCCCAGACTCCGCCTCTGGACGCTCGCCGCCTTTCTTGCCGGCTCACTCCTCATGGTGGTGTCGGCGTGCGGCGGTTCGGGCAACAGCTCTGCAGGCGGGACCACCTTGGGTGGCGCGACCGGAAACACCACGGGCGCCGTCCAGGGAGGAACCGCGAAGTTCAACCTCCAGTCGGACACCGACTACATAGACCCGGCTCTCGCGTACTACACCGTCTCGTGGGGATTCGAGTACGCGACCTGCGCCAAGCTCCTGAACTACCCGGACAAGGCCGGCGCCGGCGGCTCGCAGCTCGAGCCCGAGGTGGCGACCTCGATGCCGCAGGTGTCGAACGACGGGAAGACGTACACCTTCACGATCAGGGACGGCTACAAGTTCTCGCCGCCCTCGAACGAGACGGTCACTGCGCAGACGTTCAAGCACGTGATCGAGCGGGACCTCAACCCGAAGATGGCCTCGCCCGCCTCGTCGTTCATGAGCGACATCGTGGGCGCGCAGGAGTACCTCGACGGCAAGGCCACCTCGATCAGCGGCATCACCGCCGACGGCAACAAGCTCACGATCAGGCTGACGGACGTCGCGCCCGACTTCCTCGCGCGGATCGCGATGCCGTTCTTCTGCGCCCTGCCGACGAGCGCGCCGGTCAACCCGAACGGGATGAAGGCCCCCGTGCCGTCAGCGGGTCCCTACTACATCGCGTCGTACGACCCGAACCGGTCGATCGTGCTGAAGCGGAACCCGAACTACACCGGCGACCGCCCGCACAACCTCGACACGATCACGTACAACGTCGGCGTCGACCCTAACGCGACGAAGCTCCAGATCGAGAAGAACGAGGTCGACTGGGCGGCGGACGGCGTGCCGCCGAGCTCCAATGCCGAGCTCGGCAAGAAGTACGGCCCGGACAGCCAGGCCGCGAAGGACGGGAAGCAGCAGTACTTCGTCAACCCGATCCTGAGCTTCCGCTACCTGGCGCTCAACACGAGCCGGCCGCTCTTCGCAAACGAGAAGCTGCGGCAGGCCGTGAACTACGGCCTCGACCGGCGTGCCCTGCTCATCCAGCGCGGCGCCTTCGCGGGGCAGGCGACCGACCAGTACCTGCCGCCCGGCATCCCCGGCTACAAGAAGGTCGACGTCTACCCGCTCGACCAGCCCGATGTCGCGAAGGCGAAGGAGCTGGCGGGGTCGAACGGCGGCAAGGCCGTCATGTACACGTGCAACGAGTCGCCGTGCCCCGAGTCGGCGCAGATCATCCAGAACGACCTGAAGGCGCTCGGCATCGACGTCGACGTGCGGCAGTTTGCACGGGCTGTCCAGTTCAAGAAGGAGGGCACGAAGGGCGAGCCCTTCGACATCGGCTTCGAGGGCTGGCAGGCCGACTACGCCGACCCGTACGACTTCATCAACATCCTGCTGAGCGGCAAGACGATCCGCGCCGCGAACAACAACAACTTCTCCTACTTCAACGATCCTTCCTGGAACACGAAGATGGAGGACGCGTCCAAGCTCGCGGGCGAGAAGCGGTATTCCGCCTACGGCCAGCTCGACCTCGACCTGGTCCAGGGCCCGGCGCCACTCGCGGCCTGGGCCAACGACAACGAGCGGGACTTCTTCTCGTCTCGGGTCGGGTGCCAGCTGTTCCAGCCGGTGTACGGGATGGATCTCGCGGCGCTCTGCGCCCGCGGCTAGCCGCCACCAGCACAGGCTGAACCGAGGCCGGGGCCTCTGCGCCCCGGCCTCGGCCGTCTTGCGAAGCCCGCTAGAGCAGGTGCGGCGGCCGGAGCCAGAGCCAGAGGGCGAGGAACCCGCCGCCGACGGCGATCGCGGCGGCGGCGATCGCGACGGCGAGCGCGGCGCCGCCGAGGTTGCGCGCGCCCTCGTCGTGCATCGCGGCCGCAGCCTCGACGCGCACGCTCGGGCGGAAGGTGTCGGTCGGACCGGCGGTGTGGGCGACCAGCACGGTGAAGACGAGCGTCACCGGGGTCTTCGGCGCCTTCCCGCGCAGCGCGAAGAGCTCGAACTGGCCCGGCGGGATCGAGCCGCCCCGCCAGGAGACGGTGGTTCCGTTGCCGACGGCCTGGGCCGTCCAGCCGGGCCGCACGCCGGCGTCCTCGAGCTCGAAGGCAGGCGGCACGGCGATCGCGACGCGCGGGGTGTCGCCGGGTGCGTTGCTCACGTTCGGCACGGCGAAGGTGAGCACGACCTCGTCGCCGGGCGCGATCGTCCGGGGCAGCACCGTGACGCCGGCCTTCGCTCCGGGCGCAAACGCGAGCGCTGCGAGAAACGCGGCTCCGGTGCGGCTCAGCTCGCGTCCTCCTCGTCCTTGCTCTCGTCCGGGTCCCTGTCCATGTTCCCGGGCTCGTCCCTGTCACTGGGCTCGTCCTCGTCCTCGCCGCGGCCGAGCCACACCGCGGCGGCGACCCCGACGAGCAGCAACGCGACCAGGGCCTCGACGATCGCCCCGGCCACGCCGCCGTGCGCGACCACGCTCAGAAGCTCTGACTGGATGACCACGCGCTGGCTGGGCGTGCTGGGCGTTCAGACAGCCCGTGCTTCGTCCTGTTCGAGCTTCTTAGGGACGCGAGAGGATCCACATGCCCCCGACCGTGTACAGAACCATCAGTCCCAGCATCGCATACTGGGTGCGCACCGCCGTCTTCGGCCTGAAGAGCGCGACGGCGCGGTCGTGTGCGACGACGAGGCCGACGACGTGGCCGACGACGAGCGCCCCCACCTGGACGTACCAGATCGTCCGCGGCGCGAGGATGGTGAAGTCCGGCCGGATGCCCGCCGTCCCGAAGAGATCCCAGCCGCGGCCGAACGGGTCGGACGCGAGCCGCGGCACGACCTGGCCCTGGAGGACGAAGAGCGAGAAGTAGTGCGCGACGACGTACGCGAAGGCGATCGGCACGAGCGAGAGCAGGAACTCGGCCCGCAGCGGCCGCCGCCCGTAGCGCTCGGCGATCGTCACCGCGGCCAGGTAGGTCACGGCCACGAAGGCGACGGCGACGATCAGCCCGCCCAGGTTGACCAGCGACCCGATCAGGTCGGCGAGGTGCGGGTTGTCGACGTGACTCGACTGGACCGAGAAGAGGCGGTTCTGCCACCAGGTCGTCCGGCTGAAGCCGTCGAACGCGACCGAGCCCAGCATGACCGCGACGAACGCGAGCGTGCCGGGGACGGGCTCCGGGCCGGCGAGCGCGCTGATCGGCGGGCGTAGCACCAGCCGCCTGTCACGGATCCCGACGGCGGCGATCCGCGAGAAGAGCCACAGGTAGACGGTGAACGCCTCACCGCCGCGCAGCCACGCGTCCCGCCCGAAGGCGGCCATCCCGAGCCACGTGATCCAGGAGTAGACGAGGATCGCGAGGCCGAGGTTGCGCGGGCTCGAGGGGTCGTACCACGCCAGCTCGAGCGCGGCGAAGGAGCAGAGGAGCACCGCGCCGGGCCAGCGGCCGAGGCGCCGCGGGTACGCGAACGGCGCCTGCCAGCCCCGCGAGAACGCCGCGACCGCGTCGGCGGCGGCCTTCCAGGGGTTGAGCGCCGGCCAGACGTTCCCGAACAGGACGACCAGCAACGGCAGGCCGAGCCAGAAGACGACGTAGATGAACGTCGGGGCGAGATTCGTACCACTCTCCGTCGTCCCGAAGAGGGCGGCCGCCTCGACGACCACGAGCAGCCCGAACCCGATCGCCCCGAGCACGATGCGCGACGCCCGCCGGGGGATCTCGATCCACTCGCGGCGGCGGGCCCGGGCGAGCCGCGGCTCCTTCCAGAGCGCCCCGAGCGCGACGAAGGAGAGCACGAGCACGACGGCGCCGCCGTAGTAGAAGAGCCACGCCGGGACCGGCAGGTCCTTGATGCCGCCGATCCCGTGCGCGAGCGGGAGGCTGAGGCTCACGGGGTGACCTGGAGATCGAGGATCTGCACGCCGTGCTCCTCGAGCTCGGCCTCGAAGCGGCCGGCGATCGACGCCGTGAAGTCGATCCGGGCCTTGCCGTCCTCGACGTCGGCGTGCAGGTCGTACCCGTGGAGGTGCACCTCGTCCGGGGTGTCGGAGGTGACGACGAGGGCGACCTTCTGGCCCTGCTTGACGGTTGCGCGCTTGATCCCGCCGACCGGCTTCGCGCCCACGACGGTGATCGGGATCACGACCCGCGCCGCGGCGGCGGTCGTGGTCGGCGCGGTCGTCGTCGCGCCGGTGCTCGTGGTCGTCGCGGTCGTCGTCGGTGCAGTCGCGGCCGGCGCTGTCGTCGTCGTGGCCGAGCTGTCGTTCCCGGTCGAGCGCAGGACGACGAAGAGGACGACGATCGCGGCAACGCCCGCGAGGACGAGCAGCAACGAGCGGTTCATGAGGACACTCCTTCGCTGAATGGACGGGCTCGGCTCAGCGAGCCCGCGGAGGTCCGCGGCCGGCGGCTGCACCGGACGGGACGCCGGCGGGCCGCGCGAGCGGCAGCGGCATCGGGGTGGGGCGAAGCGAGAGGAGCCGGGCCGGCGCTGGGCGGAGCGCACGCGCGACGGCGTCGGTGGCTTCGAGCAGCCATCCGGCGACGAGATAGGCCGCGAGACCGAAGGGCACGGCCAGCAGGACGCCCGCGAGGACGGGCGTCCCGGCCGCGAGCTGCAGCGAGCCGTCGTGGAGCAGGCGCTCCAGGTTCTCCTGCAGCAGGAAGGCGAGCGGCGGCAGCACGGCGAACGGCCACGCCGCAGGCCTGCCGCCGCCGGGCGCGAGCACCCGCCGCGTGACGCCGACGACGAGCAGCGCGGCCAGGACAGCCAGGAGCAACGGCAGATACGCGAGCCACGCGTGACCCGTCTGACGCAGCTCGTGGCTCCGCTCCGCCGCAGGCACGGTCCAGCGGTACGCGAGCGCGTGCGCCGCGAGCACGCCGCCGATCATCGACGGCGCCGCGATCAGGGTCGCGGGGCGAGCCCTCATTGGCCGCATCGTACGACCGCGTGAGGTGCAGCGCGCGCTGGACGATCACGTACCCAGTTCGTCCAACGAGGCGACCGTGCCGAGCGGCGCCGGGCCGAGCCCGGCACCGCGTGAGTCCGCCGGCCGAGGCCGGCGGGCGAAGGCCCCGGCGAGGGGGGCCGAGCTCAGAGACCTAACTGCCGCGCGATCACCATGCGCTGCACCTCGTTGGTGCCCTCGCCGATCTCGAGGATCTTCTGGTCGCGGTAGAGCCGCGAGATCGCGTACTCGTCCATGAACCCGTAGCCGCCGTGGATCTGCAGGGCCCAGTTCGCGACGCGGTGCGAGAGCTCGCCCGTGTAGAGCTTCGCCATCGCCGCCTCCTTCGCGAACGCGCGGTCCTGGTCCTTCAACCACGCCGCCCGGTAGACGAGGGCTCGCCCTGCCTCGAGCTCGACCGCCATGTCGACGAGCCGGTGCTGGATCGCCTGGAACTCCTTGATCTTCTTGCCGAACTGCTCCCGTTCGTTCGCGTAGGCGAACGCGAGGTCGTACGCGCCCTGGGCGAGGCCGAGACCCATGGCCGCGACGGAGATCCGGCCGCCGTCGAGAATGGTCAGGAACTGCGTGAAGCCGTTGCCGCGCGGGCCGAGCAGGTTCTCCTCCGGCACCTCCACGTCGCGGAACGAGAGCTCGCGCGTGTCGGACGCGCGCCAGCCGAGCTTCTCCATCGGCTTCGAGATCTCGTAGCCCGGCGTGCCGTTCGGGATCACGACGTTCGAGATCTCGCCGACGCCTGTGAGCGCGGTGATCGTCACGCCCCAGGTGATGTCGGTGCCCGCGTTCGTGATGAAGATCTTCGAGCCGTTGACGACCCACCTGCCGTCGCGCAGCTCCGCCGTCGTCCGCGTGGCGCCTGCGTCGGAGCCGGCGTTCGGCTCGGTGAGCCCGAACGCGGCGAGCCTCCTCCCCGAGGCGAGGTCGGGCAGCCAGGCGCGCCGCTGCTCCTCGTTTCCGAAGTAGTAGACCGGCAGCGTGCCGAGCGAGTGGTGCGCGGCGACCGTGATCGCGACGGACGAGTCGATGCGCGTCAGCTCCTCGATCGCGATCGCGTAGGAGAGCGTGTCGGCGCCCGCGCCGCCGTACTCCTCGGGGATCGTCATGCCCATCAGACCCAGCTCGCCCAGCTCCGCGACGATCTCGTACGGGAACCGGTGCTCGCGGTCGAGCTCTTCGGCGACGGGGGCGATCTTCGCCTGCGCATAGTCGCGCACGGTCTGGCGCAGCAGCTCGTGCTCGGCGCTGAGATCGAAGTCAGGCACGTCGGGAGGTCATCTCAGGCTGCGGGCGAGCTCCACGATCAGGCGGACCCCGTAGCCCGTCCCGCCGGGGACCGTGAGGTAGTCGCCGCGTGAGCGCTCGAGAAAGCCGGGCCCTGCCATGTCGATGTGCGCCCAGGGCCCGTCGCCGGCGAACTCCTTCAGGAACTCCGCCGCGAGCACGGGCGAGCCCTGGCGGAGGATGGACGAGTTCTTCATGTCGGCGAAGGCGGAGTCGACGTAGCGGCGGTAGCGGGGGTGGAGCGGGAACGGCCACGCGTGGTCGCCGCTGCGCCGCGACGCCTCGAGGATCCGGTCGCGCCACTCGTCGTCGTTGACGAAGACGCCCGCGTAGAGGTCGCCGAGCGCGAGCTCCATCGCGCCGGTCAGCGTCGCGAGGTCGAGCACGTGCGTCGCGCCCTGCTCGCGCGCGTACCAGAGGGCGTCGGCGAGCACGAGGCGCCCCTCGGCGTCGGTGTTGACGACCTCGATCGTCTTCCCGTTCGCCGCAGTGAGGATGTCGCCCGGCCGGAACGAGTTGCCGCCGACGAGGTTCTCCGCCGCGGCGACGACGGCGACGGTGCGGACGGGGAGGCCGAGCTCGGCGAGCGCGCCCATCGCCGCGATCACGGCTCCGCCGCCCGCCATGTCGCCCTTCATGTCCTCCATGCTCCCGGCCGGCTTGATCGAGAGGCCGCCCGAGTCGAACGTGATCGCCTTGCCGACCAGCCCGAGCACGATCCCCTCGACGGCGTCTGGCGGCTCCCAGCGCAGGACGATCATCCGCGGCTCGTTGACGCTTCCCCGGCCGACGGCGAGGAACGAGCCCATCGCGAGCCTGTCTGCCTCCTCGGGGCCGAGGATCTCGGCCGAGAGGCCGTCGAGCTCGCCGGCGATCCGCGCCGCCTGATCCGCGAGCGACGCGGGTGTCAGCTCGTTCGGCGGCGTGTTCGCGAGGTCGCGGGCCCGGTTCGCCCAGCCTGCGACGACGGCGGCGGACGACGCGTGCTCCGCGACGGCGTCGCCGCCGAGCAGCGTGATCGCCTCGACCGGCTTCCGCTCGCTCGGCTTCGACTTCCACTGCCCCGGGTCGTAGCCGCCGAGGACGATCCCCTCGACGACCGCGCGCGCCTGCTCCTCGAGCGACAGGGGGAGCGACTCGTCCAGCCGCCACGCGATCGTGCCGCCGAACGGCGCCGCCCTCCGCGCGACCGCGGCGGCGGCGGTCCGCAGCGCGTCCGTGTCGGCCGTCGGCCCGAGCGCGGCCGCGGCTGCCCGCTTCGGCCCGTCGTCGAGATGGAGGAGCGTCACCTCGCCGGGCCGGCGTGCCAGCTCCCCGGTGGAGGCGAGCGCCGCGAAGCGATCCGCCGCGATCGGCGCGGTGAACGAGCCCGAGGGCTCGGGGACGGCGAAGGCGAGGAGATCGGCGCGGACGTCGCCGGGCTCGGCGGAGGAGGTCGCGACCCGCATGCGGCGGGGGATGCTATCCGACGCTCCTCCTAGCGTGCACCCCGAAGCACACCGAGTTCTTACCGTTTTCAAACGACGCGAGTCTAGGGTGAGCCAGATGAACCAGGCCCAGCACACCGTCGAGTCGCTGACCGACGAGATCGGCAGGCTCGTTGCCGAGCGCCAGAGGCTGCGCATCGAGGCCGCGCCCGACGCCGCCCTCGAGCAGAACCGCCGCGCCATCACGGAGGCGCAGCAGGTGCTCTCCGAGCTCCTGATCAAGCGCCACCGCCCGCAGGCCGCGGCCTAGGAGCTGGTTGCCACGCGCCCGCAAGGGCGCGAGACTCGCACCGTGCGCAACGCCGTCCTGACGTTGCTCGTCGTGCTCGCCGTCGCGGGCTGCGGCGGTGAGAAGCGCGAATCGAGTGCAGTGAAGGCCAAGGGTCTGCCCGGCGCGACCGTGCGCGTCCACGGGCGGCGGCTCTACTTCCAGTGCGCGGGGAAGGGCGAGCCGACGGTGATCCTCGAGGCCGGCCTCGGCGGTGACTCCTCGACGTGGGTGAACGTGCACAGCAAGCTGGAGGCGATCACGCGCACGTGCTCGTACGATCGCGCCGGCCTCGGCCTCACCGAGTCGATGTACGCGGGCCACCTGGGGTCGGGCACGCGCGACGCGGACGTCGTTGTCGGCGACCTCGAGACGCTGCTGGACGAGGCGGCGATCGACGGCCCCTACGTCGTCGTTGGTCACTCGTACGGCGGGCTCCTGGCGCGTGTCTTCGCGGGGCGGAACGACAACGTCGAGGGCATCGTCTTCGTCGACTCCTCGTCGCCGGGCCAGGACGAGGCGCTTCGCGCCGCGGCCGGGCCGGCGCGACCCGGCGAGCCGGCCGAGCTCGCAGAGCTTCGCGCGCCGACTCCGCCGCCCGCCGCCTTCCCGGAGCACGCCGACTGGCGCAGGAGCATGGCCGAGGCCGGGCGGGTCGACTCGCTCGACATGCCGGTCGTCGTCGTCACCGCCGGCAGGAGCTTCGGGCCGCCGACCGACGTCGCCGGCCGGCTCCGGACCGCCTGGTTCCGCCTGCAGGATCGCCTCGCGGCGCTCTCGGAGCGCCATCTCCACGTCGTCGCCCTGCGAAGCAGCCACTTCGTCCAGATGGACCAGCCCGAGGTGGTCGTGGCAGCCGTCCGCGCCGCGGTCGAGGCGGCGCGCGACGACGGCGAGCTCCCCGCGTGCGCAGACGTCTTCCACGGCTCCGACGTGCGCTGTCTCGGGTAGGCTCGCCCGCGTCAGATTCCGAAAAGCGAGGAGGCGACGTGGCGGACAGCGTGAAGGAGTTCTTCGACGGGCTCGCAGCGAGGGTCGACGAATCGAAGACCAGCGGCATGAACAACTCGTACCTTTTCGACATCGAGGGCGCCGGCAAGTGGACGGTCGACGTGCGGGACGGCAAGCTTTCCGTCGCCGAGGGCGGCGACTCCGCCGACTGCGAGCTCTCCGCCTCCGAGGAGACGTTCTCGAAGGTGATGAGCGGAGAGATGAACGCGACGACCGCCTACATGACCGGGAAGCTGAAGATCAAGGGCGACATGGGCGCGGCCATGAAGCTCCAGAAGCTCTTCTAGCCTTCAGGCCCCCAAAAGCACGGCGAGGCGTCGTAGGCTCCCTCGCATGACGGAGACCTTCCTGCACGAGGTGCAAGACGACGACGACGAGCTCCCGGCCTGGAGCCTGCCGGCGGACGCGGTCGACAGGATCGCGATCCCGTCGGCGTGGCCGGAGCGCGTCACGCGCGACTGGGCGCTCGGCGGCTCGACCGGCGCCGGCGTGCGCGTCTGCATCCTCGACAGCGGCGTCGAGCCGGGGCATCCGCTCGTCGGCCCGGTGCAGGGCGCGCACGCGATCCGGCTCGACGAGGACGAGCGGCCGGTCGCCGAGCCGGACGAGCGCGGGCGACGAGTGCGGGCACGGCACCGCGTGCGCCGGGATCGTGCGCTCGCTCGCGCCCGGACTGCGAGATCCACGCCGTGCGCGTGCTGGGCGCCGGCTACACGGGCAGCGGGTCGATCATGCTCGGCGGCCTCAAGTGGGCGATCGAGCAGGGCTTCGACGTCGTCAACATGAGCCTCTCGACCACGAAGGCGAAGTTCACGGGGGTGCTGCACGAGCTTGCGGACTCCGCCTACTTCAAGCGGTCCGTGCTGGTCGCGTCCGCGCACAACCTGCCGGTCGAGAGCTACCCCTGGAAGTTCTCGTCGGTGATCTCCGTCGGCAGCCACGAGCTCGACGACCCGCTCGCGTTCTACGCGAACCCCGACCCGCCGGTCGAGTTCTTCGCGCGCGGCGTCGACGTCGAGGTCGCGTGGCTCGGCGGCGGCTCGATCCGCGCCACCGGCAACAGCTTCGCGACGCCGCACATGACCGGCATCTGCACGCTGATCCGCGCGAAGCATCCGGAGCTGACGCCGTTCCAGCTCAAGAGCATCCTCTACCTGATCGCCTCGAACGTGGAAGGAGCGAGCGCATGAGCGGGAACCTCGACGCGGGGGAGCTGCGCGCCGCGGTCGCGGCAGGTGTGATCACCGCCGAGGAGCAGTACCGCGCGCTGCTCCAGTCGATCGTCGAGGTCGCCCGGGCGATCTTCGGCGCGCGGGCGTCCTCGATCTTCCTGCTCGACGAGGAGGCGGACGAGCTCGTCTTCGAGGCGGTGGCGGGGGAGGGGTCGGAGTTCCTCGTCGGCCGCCGCCTGCCCTCGTCGACGGGGATCGCGGGGTGGGTGCTCGTGACGCGCCAGCCGCTGGTGCTCGAGGACGTGCAGAACGACCCGCGCTGGGCGCGCGGCGTCGCCGAGGACACGGGCTACCTCCCGCAGGGGTTGATGGCGGTGCCGCTGCTGCACGACGAGGAGGCGATCGGCGTGCTCCAGGTGCTCGACCGGCCCCAGCGCTCGCGCTTCTCGCTCGCCGAGATGGACCTCCTCGGCCAGTTCGGCGGCCAGGCGGCCGTCGCGCTCGACCTGCTGCGGAATGCGCGGCGCGCGAAGGCGATCCTGGACGGGGGCGAGCCGGAGCTCACCGCGGTCGCGCGCCTCGCGGCCGCGCTCGACCGCCTCGAGGGCGACCGGCGCGACGCCGGCCTGCGGCTTCTCGCCGAGCTCGAGCGCGTGCTCTCCGAGTAGACACCCCGCCGAGGAACCCGGACCAGAGAAAGAGCCCGGGGCCGCCCGGGCTCTTTCTGGCTCTCTTGCCGAGCTCGTAAGCCCGACAGGGCTAGCTCAGGGCTAGCCGCGCGCGCTAGCGGTCGTGGCCCTTCCGGTGCGCCTCGACGTCGTCCGAATCGTCGTCCTTCTTCTCGAGACGGAACTCGTCGGGCTCGTCCGTGACCTCGTTGCCGTGACGCTTCTTGTGCGCCTCGATGTCGGGCTCCGGCGCCAGCTTGTCCTTGTCCTCGCCCACTGCCGTTCCTCCTTCATGGATCCATGCGGGTCGTCTACAGGACGGCCCTGGACATTGAAATCTTCCACACAAACACGAAGACGGCCAGTCGGCCGCCTTCGCAGATGACCGTGGCCGGCGCCCTGTCAGCCGTCGTGCCGCTTCTTGTGCAGCTCGAAGTCGTCGGAGTCGGCGTCCGGGCCGTCGTCCTCGTTGGCCAGCCGCCCGTCCTTCTTGTGGAGCTCGACGTCCGGCTCGTCGCCCTCGTCGCTCGCGCCCAAGCCGCTCTTGTACTCGCGCTCCTGCTCGGACATCTGCCTGCACCTCCTGGTCGCTTGATCGAACCGCTCCTCCGCGGCACCGGACCCTAGACGTGCCTACCCGCCGGAATCTTCCCATCGCCTTCCGCAGCTGACAAGCTCCGCGGATGCTGCGGGGACTGCGGGGCCGGCTGGCCGAATCGCTCAACGCCTTCCGCGACGTCTTCCGCAATCCGAACCTGCGCCGGCTGCAGCTCGGCTTCGCGGGCTCGGTGATCGGCTCGTACAGCTACAGCATCGTCATCGCCGTCTACGCGTACCAGAACGGCGGCGTCGCGGCCGTCGGCCTCGTCGGCGTGCTGCGGACGATCCCGCCCGCGCTCGTCTCCCCGTTCACCGCGACGCTGGCCGACCGGTATTCGCGCAAGCACGTGATGCTGGTCTCGAACCTGCTCCGCGCCGGGGTGATGATCGTGATCACCGCCGTCGTCTTCGCGGACGGGCCGGCGCCGCTCGTCTACGCGCTCGCGTGCCTCGCGACGCTGATCGCGACGCCCTTCCGGCCGGCCGAGGCCGCCCTGATGCCGGCCGTCGCGCGGACGCCCGACGAGTTGACGGCCGCGAACATCTCCTCGAGCACGATCGAGAGCATGGGCGACTTCGTCGGACCGGCGATCGGCGGCATCGTCTACGCCGTCGCCGGCGCCGCGCCCGCGTTCGGGATCACGGTCCTGACGCTCCTCTGGGCGTCGCTGATGGTCTCGCGGCTCGATCCCGACGTAGCGCCCGAGCGAGTCGCCGGCGAGCCGACGAGCTTCCGCAGCGAGGCGTCGGTGGGCTTCAAGACGATCGCGCTCGAGCCGCGCCTGCGCGTGATCGTGGCGCTCTACTCCGCGCAGACGGTCGTCGCCGGGGCGCTGGGCGTGCTGGTGGTCGTGACGGCGCTCGACCTGCTCGACGTCGGCAAGGCCGGCCTGGGCGTCCTCAACTCGGCGTCCGGGATCGGCGGCCTGATCGGCGCGGCGGCGGCGCTCCTGCTCGTCGGGCGCAAGCGGCTCGCCTCCGACTTCGGCGTCGGGATCATCCTCTGGGGGCTGCCGCTGCTCGTGATCGGCCTCTTTCCGAGCCCGATCGTCGCGCTGCTGATGCTCGGCGTCCTCGGGGCCGGGAACACGATCGTGGACGTCGCGGCGCTGACGCTGCTGCAGCGGACGGTCTCCGACGACGTGCTGGCGCGGGTGTTCGGCGTCATGGAGAGCCTGCTCGTCGCCACCATGGGCCTCGGCGCGATCCTGGCACCGCTGCTCGTGAGCGTCTTCGGCGTCCGCCTGGCCCTGATCGTCACCGGTGCGTTCCTGCCGATCTCGGCCGCCCTCCTCTGGCGGAAGCTGACGGATATCGACGCGCCCGTCCCGGAGCGGGGGCTGGAGCTCCTGCAGGGCGTGTCGTTCCTCGAGCCGCTGCCGGCGCACCAGATCGAGCCTCTCGCCCGCAAGCTGGCGCCGCTGCGCCTCCCCGCGGGAACGGAGATCTTCCGCCGCGGCGACGCCGGCGACCGCTTCTACATCGTCGCGGCGGGCGAGGTGGAGGTCGACACCGGCTCCGAGCGGAAGACGCTCGTCGAGGGGGAGTCGTTCGGGGAGATCGCCCTCCTCCGCGACGTGCCCCGGACGGCCACCGTGGTCGCGCGGACGGATGTGGAGCTCTACAGCCTCGACCGGGACGAGTTCATCGGCACGGTCACGGGCCACGCGCCGAGCAAGGAGGCGGCGGACTCGGTGATCGGCGCGCGCCTCGGCAACCTGCGCAGCGGCATCGCCGCGGTCTAGAGGCGTTGGCGTCGGCCGGCGGAGGTCCGCCGTCTGCGCGGGATCGTCCGAGCTCGGCTCGCGGAGGTGCGGCGCAGCGCATCCGAGCACGGCTGAGCCGAGACATCGCTCACTCCTCCAGCTCGACGAGCAGCGCGCCGCCGGCGACGCGGTCGCCCTCGGCGACGTGCACCTTCGCGACGACCGCGTCGTACGGCGAGCTGAGCGGCGTCTCCATCTTCATCGCCTCGAGCACGACCAGCGGCTGGCGGGCGGTCGACGTGCTCGCCCGCCTGCGACGAGCACCTTGATCACGGTGCCCGGCATCGGCGCGGTGAGCGCGCTCTGCTCCGCGCCGGGCCCGTGCTCGTGCGCCGCGGCGTCGACGTCGGGCGGCGACTGCGGCGGCGGGCGCGGGCAGGTTGAGGCGGAACGCGCCTCGCCACGGGCCCGACGGGAGGCGCGGCGGGCGGCGCGGAGAGCGGCGGGTGGTCGACGAGGAACGCCGTCGTCGTCTCGCCGGCGCGGAGCGCCGGATGCGCGACGAGCCAGCGCAGGAACGGCAGGTTCGTCGTCACGCCCTCGACCTCGGTCTCGGCGAGCGCGTCGCGCAGCCGGTCGAGCGCCTCGTCGCGCGTGGCGCCGTGGGCGATCAGCTTCGCGATCATCGGGTCGTACGACGTGCCGACCTCGTCGCCCTCCTCGACGCCGGCGTCGACGCGGATCGCCGTCCGGCAGCCGCAGGCGCTCGATTCGGCCCGCCTGCGGGAGGAACGTCCGCGGATCCTCCGCGTAGAGCCGCACCTCGATCGCGTGGCCCTGTAGCAGACTCGTTGCTTGGCAGCTCGAGGCGCTCGCCCTGCGCGATGCGGAGCTGCTCGGCCACGAGGTCGATGCCCGTCACGAGCTCCGTCACGGGATGCTCGACCTGGATGCGGCCGTTCAGCTCGAGGAAGTAGAACTCGCGCGCCGTCGAGCACGAACTCCGCGGTGCCCGCGCTGCGGTAGCCGATCGCTCGCGCGAAGCGAACGGCCGCGTCGCTCATCCGCGCGCGCAGCTCCGCGTCGAGCGCGGGGGACGGCGACTCCTCCAGCACCTTCTGGTGTCGCCGCTGGACGGAGCACTCGCGCTCGCCGAGCGCGAGCACCGTCCCGTGGCGCGTCGGCGAGCAGCTGGATCTCGACGTGGCGCGGCCGCTCGAGGTAGCGCTCGACGAAGACCGTGTCGTCGCCGAACGCCGCCTTCGCCTCGCGGCGGGCGGCCTCGAGCGCGTCGTCGAGCTCGGCCGGGCCGCGGACGACGCGCATGCCGCGCCCGCCGCCGCCCGCCGCGGCCTTCACGAGCAGCGGGAAACCGACCTCCTCCGGCTCGCCGTCCGGAACGACCGGGACGCCCGCGTCGCGCGCGATCCGCTTGGCGGCGAGCTTGTCGCCGCCCGCGCGCAGCGCCTCGGGCGGCGGCCCGACCCACGCGCAGGCCCGCCGCCTCGACCGCCTCGGCGAAGTCGCCGTTCTCCGCGAGGAAGCCGTAGCCGGGATGGATCGCGTCCGCGCCGGCCCGCTTCGCCGCACGGATCAGCTCCTCGGAATCGAGATAGCTCCGGATCGCGACCGTCTCGTCTGCGGAGCGCGCGTGCAGCGAGCCTGCGTCGTCCGCGGCGGCGACGGCGACCGTGCGGATGCCGAGCGCCTGCGCGGTGCGGAAGACCCGGAGCGCGATCTCGCCGCGGTTCGCTACGAGGAGCGTGTCGATCGCCATAGGCCGGCAAGGGTAAGCGCACAGACGCCCGAGAGCATGAGGTAGGGCACGGCGTCGGACGTCGCCTTCGCCAGCGCGCCGCCGAACGCGGCGCCCGCGGCCTGGCCGGGGGCCCAGGCGAGGTTGACGAGCGCGAACGCATAGCCGTAGTTGAGGCCGCGCCGCTCCGCCGCGTCCGAGAGACCCGACATCGCCGGCGTCCAGAACGCCCCGAACGAGATCCCTGCCGCGACGACGAGCAGGGCGAGCACGAGCGGACGTCCCGGCCAGGGCAGCAGCGCCGTCACGACGGTGGACGCCGCAAGCCCCGCTGCGATCGGCAACAGGCGCCCGTGCCGGTCGGAGAAGTGCCCGAGGAAGGGGGAGATCGACGCCTCGAACGCCGCCGAGACGAGCCAGGTGGCGGAGATCGCAATCGAGCCCCAGCCCAGGTCGGAGAGGCGGAGGGGCGCCAGCACGCCCAGCGTCCCGAACCCGAGTGCGGGGACGATCACGAACCAGATCCACGGCTGGATCTGCCGGTCGCGGAGCGCGAGCCCGAGCGCGGCGAGCGGCTGCGGCTCCTCCGGCCGGGCCGCGTGCGTCGCGCCGGCCCACGCACAGAGGGCGAGCGCGAGCACTGCGACGGAGGCGAACGCCTTTCCCGTCCCGACGTGCGAGGCGACGCCGCCGAGCACCGGCCCGAAGAGCGCGCCGGCGATCGCGGCCCCGAACGCGCTGCCGATCAGCGCCCCGCGGCGTTCCGCCGGCGCTGCGCCGACGAGCCACGCGAGCGCGCCCGTCCAGGCGAAGGCGCTGGACACGCCCTGGAGGAAGCGCGCTGCGTCGAGCTGCCAGGCGGTCTCGGCGAGCCCGAACGCCGTGCTCGTGACCGCCAGGCAGACGAGGCCGACGATCACCGTCGGCTTGACGCCCAAGCGGGCCGCGACGACGCCGCTCGGAATCCCGCCTGCGAACGCCCCGGCCGGATATGCAGCCGCGAGCACTCCGGCGCCGGCCTTGCGTGAGGCCGAGCTCGTCGGCGTAGTGGGGGAGCAGCGGCGTCAGGGCTGCGAAGAACATCGTGTCGACGAAGACGATCGCGCCGACGAGGAGCAGCAGCCGCCTCATCCGGGAAGCCGACTCTTGCATAACAAGCCGAGTAACTGCATACTAAGCACCTCTATGCATGACGTCGCCATCGTGGGCTGCTCAGGCTACTCGGGCCAGGAGACGCTCGACCGCGTGCTCACCCATCCCTTCTTCGAGGTGGTCGCGCTCGGCTCGGACGGACTGGCCGGAAGGCCGGCGTCCGCGCTCGACCCCCGGCTCGCGGGCTCGGATCTCCCGGACTTCGTGCCGAACGAGGAGGCGGCCGCCGCAGGGGCGGAGCTCGTCTTCGTCTGCCTGTCGCACGAGGACGCAGCGGCGATCGATCCGGCCGCCGGTGCCGTGGTCGACCTCTCCGGCGCGCATCGGCTCGCGGACGCCTCGCTCTATGCGGACTGGTACGGCTTCGAGCATCCGCATCCGGACGCGCTTCAGGACTGGGAGTACGCCGTTCCCGAGCTCTTCCCCGCCGAAGGCACGCTGATCGCGAACCCCGGCTGCTACGCGACGGCGGCCCTGCTCGCGCTCTGGCCGCTCAGGCACGCGATCGAGCCGGAGGGCGTCGTGATCGACGCGAAGTCCGGCGTCTCGGGCGCCGGGCGCACGCTCAAGGCAGCGTCCCACGCGGGCGCCGTGCTCGAGAATCTCGCCCCGTACAGGGTCGGGGCGCATCAGCACGAGCCGGAGCTCGAGCAGGCGCTGGGCTTCCCGGTCTGCCTGACGCCGCACCTGCTGCCGGTCCGGCGCGGCCTGCTCGTCACGTGCTACGTCAGACCGCGCGAGGAGCTACGCCCGCTGCTGGAAGAGGCGTTCGAGTCGACCCCGGCCGTGCGGCTGCTCGACGACGGCGTCGTGCCCGAGTTGGCGCGCGTGCAGGCGACCGACGGCGCGGAGGTTGCGCTCTTCGCCGACCGGGCGACCGGTCTCGCCATCGTCATCTGCGCGCTGGACAACCTCGGCAAGGGCGCCGCGGGCCAGGCGGTCCAGAATGCCAATCTCGCGCTCGGCCTCGACGAGACGCTCGGGCTGCGGCTCTCCGGAGTCCTGGTGTGAGCGTCACCGCCGCCAAGGGATTCGCCGCCGCGGGCGTCCACTGCGGGCTGCGCGCGGAGGCGCCGGATCTGGCGGTCGTCCGCTCGCTCGCGCCGGCCACCGGCGCCGCGATGTTCACGGCCAACCGCGTCCAGGCGGCGCCGGTGCTCGTCTCGAAGGAGCACCTCGGTGCGGCCGAGCCGCAGGCCGTCGTCGTGAACTCGGGCAACGCCAACGCCGTCACGGGCGCCGAGGGCATCGCGGCGGCGCGGAAGACCGCGGCACGTGCGGCTGAGCTGCTGGGGCTCGAGCCCGAGCAGGTGCTCGTCCTCTCGACGGGCGTGATCGGCCAGCCGTTGCCGCTGCAGAAGGTGCTCGCCGGCCTCGAGCAGGCGGTGCCACAGCTGGCGGCGGTCGGCGGCCCGGCCGCCGCTGAGGCGATCCTCACGACCGACACCCGCCCGAAGCAGGCGGTCGCCGAGGGTCCCGGCTTCGTCGTCGGAGGGATGGCGAAGGGCTCCGGGATGATCCATCCGAATCTCGCCACGATGCTCGCCGTCGTCACGACCGACTATCCGCTCGACCCCGGCGAGGCGCACGCGTTCCTGGCTCTGGCGGTCGAGGAGAGCTTCAACGCGATCTCCGTCGACGGCGAGTGCTCGACGAACGACGCGGTCGTGCTCCTCTCCAGCGGGGCGGCGGGGTGCGGGCGGGACGACGCGGCCTTCGCCGCGTGCCTGCGCGAGGTGTGCGCCGAGCTGGCGCGGCAGATCGTCGCCGACGGCGAGGGTGCGACGCTCACCGCGGAGATCGCCGTCTCGGGCGCCGCGAGTGCGGCGGAGGCGAAGGCGGTGGCGCGCCGCGTGGCGACGTCGCCGCTCGTCAAGACCGCGCTCTTCGGCCGCGACGCGAACTGGGGTCGGATCCTCGCCGCGGCCGGCTCCGCCCAGTGGAACGGCGGCTACGCGCAGCTCGATCCCGCGCTCGTGACGCTCGTCGTCAACGGCGTCACCGTCCTCGAGCACGGCGAGCCGCAGGGCGGGCCCGAGCCGGACCTCGCCGGGGACGCCTGCTCGATCGCACTCGACCTCGGCATCGGCGACGGCAGCGCCGGTTATCTGACGAGCGACCTCTCGTACGACTACGTGCGCATCAACGCGGAGTACCGCACATGACCCGGATCCTGTTCAAGTGCGGCGGCGCGGTCGCCGTCGACGCGGCCCCGGCGATCCGGGCGCTTGCCGCGGAGCACGAGGTGTGCGTCGTCCACGGCGCCGGCCCGCAGATCTCCGCCGAGATGAAGCGCCTCGGCCTGCCCGTGGAGTTCGTCGGCGGGCGGCGGGTCACGAGCCCGGCGGCGCTCGAGATCGTACGTGGCGCCATGCTCGAGGTGAACACGCGGCTCTGCTCCGCGATCGGCCCGTCCGCGGTCGGGCTCTTCGGCGACGCGGTCGGGCTGCAGGCGAAGCAGGTGCCGGCGCTCGGCCTCGTCGGCGAGCCGCTGCCGTCGCGGCCGCCCGCGATCGAGCGGGCGCTCCACGCCGGGCTCGTCCCGGTCGTCGCGCCGCTGGCAGAGGGCCCGCTGAACGTGAACGCGGACGACGCGGCCGCCGCGCTGGCCGTCGGGCTCGGTGCGGAGCGGATCGTCTTCCAGTCGGACGTCGCCGGCGTGCTCGTCGAAGACGTCGTCGTCGACGAGTTGACCGCGGCGCAGGTCGAGGCGCTGCTCGACGAGCTCGACGGCGGGATCGTGCCGAAGCTGAAGGCGGCCGTGATCGCCGCGAAGCTGGGCGTGCAGGCGGAGATCGGCGCCACGGCGGTGGTCGCGTGAGCACGCTGCAGACCGCGACGCCGTGCTGCCGACCCACTGCTGCCGACCTACGCGCGGCAGGACGCGACGCTCGTCGAGGGCGCAGGCTGCTGGGCCTTCGGCCCGAGCGGCGAGCGGTACCTCGACCTGCTCGCGGGCATCGCCGTCGTCGGTCTCGGGCACCGTCACCCGGCGCCGCACGCCGCGGCCGCTGCGCAGCTCGACCGGCTCTGGCATGTGTCGAACCTCTACTGGACGGAGCCGATGCTCGAGCTCGCGGCGCGGCTCTCCGCTCGTTTCGGCGGCGCGCAGGCGTTCTTCTGCAACTCCGGCGCCGAGGCCGTCGAGGCGGCGATCAAGTGGGCGCGGAAGGCGAGCGGCAAGCCCGGGATCGTCGCGCTCGAGAACTCGTTCCACGGCCGCACGATGGGCGCGCTCGCGGCCACCGGGCAGCCGGCGAAGCAGGCGCCGTTCGCACCCCTCGTCCCCGGTGTGACGTTCGCGAAGGCGAACGACATCGAGTCGCTTCGCGCCGCCGTCGGCCCGGACACCGGCTGCATCCTGCTCGAGCCGATCCAGGGCGAGGGCGGCATCCATCCGCTGACGCCCGACTTCCTCGCCGGCGCCCGCGCGCTCGCGGACGAGCTCGGCGCGCACCTCGTCCTCGACGAGGTGCAGACCGGCGTCGGCCGCACGGGCACGTTCTTCGCCTGGGAGCAGCTGGGGACGAAGCCGGACGCCGTGGCGCTGGCGAAGGGCCTCGCGAACGGCCTCCCGATCGGCGCCCTGCTCGTCTGCGACGAGGCGCCGCAGGGACTCGGGCCCGGCGACCACGGCAGCACCTTCGGCGGCAACCCCGTCGTCTGCGCCGCCGCGCGGGCGGTGTGCGACACGATCGACGACGAGCTGCTGGAGAACGTCGCGCTGCGGGGCGCCCAGCTCGCCGCCGGGCTTGAGCGGCTCGACGCGGTCGTCGAGGTGCGCGGCGCGGGCCTGCTCGTCGGCGCGGAGCTCGACCGCCCCGCCGGCGAGGTCGTCGAGGCGGCGAGACGCCGAGGCGTGCTCGTCGGCAGCGCGGGCGAGCGCACGCTCCGCCTGACGCCGCCGCTCGTGATCTCGAAGGAAGAGGTCCAGATCGGACTGGAGACGATCGAGGAGGTGCTCTCGTGAACAAGTACGAACGCCAGGGTGTGATCCTCCGCCTCGTCCAGGAGCGCGAGCTCGCGACGCAGGCCGAGGTCGCGGACGCGCTCCGCGACGAGGGCTACGAGGCGGTGCAGACGACCGTCTCGCGCGACATCGCCCAGCTCGGGCTCGTGAAGGTGCGCGCCGGGAGCGGCCGCCTCGTCTACGCGATGCCCGGCGCGGCCGACCTCGACCGGCTGAGCGACCTGACGACGGCGCTCCGGCGCTGGGCGCTCTCGCTGACGCCGGCCGGCAACCTCCTGATCGTCCAGACGCCCTCGCGGCTACGCGAGCGCGCTCACCGAGGCGATCGACGCGGCCCACCTCCCCGACATCGCCGGCTCGATCGCGGGCGAGAACACGATCATGATCGCCGCGCGCGACGGCCTCACGGGCGCCGACCTCGCGCGAGCAGTTCCGCCACCACCTGGAAGGAGACACATGAGCAGGACCGCCGTCCTCGCCTACTCGGGCGGGCTCGACACGAGCTGCGCGATCGCGTGGCTGAAGGAGGACTACGGCTTCGACGAGGTCGTCGCCGTACTCGTCGACGTCGGCCAGGCGGCCGACTTCGACGAGGCGATCGAGCGCGGCTACGCCGCCGGCGCGGACGACGTGCTGCTCGTCGACCGGAAGGACGCGTTCGCGGACGACCAGGTCGCGAAGGCGCTCCTCGCGAACGCCCTCTACGAGGGCAAGTACCCGTTGATCTCGTCCCTCTCCCGGCCCGTGATCGCCGAGGCGGTGGCGGCGATCGCCGAGGACATCGGCGCCGAGGCCGTCGTGCACGGCTGCACCGGCAAGGGGAACGACCAGCTGCGCTTCGAGCTCGCCTTCAAGGCGCGCTACCCGGGCGTGCACGTGATCGCGCCGCTGCGCGACCGGATCTGGACGCGCGACGAGGAGATCGCCTATGCCGAGGCGCGCGGGATCCCCGTCGAGGCGAAGCAGGAGTCGCCGTTCTCGATCGACGACAACCTCTTCGGCCGCGCGATCGAGGCGGGCGTGCTCGAGGATCCGTGGGCCGCACCGCCGGAGGAGGCGTTCGTGCTCACGTCGTCGCCGCAGGCGGCGCCGCCGCCGATCGAGGTCGTGATCGGCTTCGAGGACGGCCTCCCGGTCTCGCTCGACGGGGAGGAGCTCGAGCTCGCCGAGCTCGTCGCGACGCTGAACCACCTCGCCGGGCCGTTCGGGATCGGGCGGATCGACATGATCGAGAACCGCGTCGTCGGGATCAAGAGCCGCGAGCTGTACGAGGCTCCGGCGGCGATCTGCCTGATCGCCGCGCACCAGGCGCTCGAGGACCTCGTGCTGACGCAGGCCGAGCTGCAGGCCAAGAGAGAGCTCGAGGCGAAGTGGGCGACGCTCGTCTACGAGGGCCTCTGGTTCTCGCCGCTCCGCGAGGCGTTCGACGCGTTCTTCGCCGCGACACAGGGCGTCGTCGAGGGCGAGGTGCGGGTCTCGCTGCGGGCCGGCGTCCCCGTCGTCACGGGCCGGCGCTCGCCGCAGCGCTGTACTCGCATAAGCTCGCGTCGTACGGCACGGGCGAGACGTTCCCGCACGAGGCGTCGTCCGGCTTCATCACGCTCTTCGGGCTCGAGGCGGAGCTGGCCGCCAGACGGCAGAAGCAGAAGGAGCTCGTGTGACGCTCTGGGCCGGACGCGTGCAAACGCCGCTCGCGGCGGAGGTCTGGGACTTCCTCCAGGCGGACGACGCAGGAGCTCCTGGCGTACGACTGCGAGGCGACGGTGCTGCACGCGCAGCGCCTGCACGCGGCCGGGCTGCTCGACGACGCCGAGCTCGCCGACGTGAAGCGCACCCTGCGCGTGCTCTCCGAGGTCGGCCTGCACGGCGGAGGCGACGAGGACGTCCACTCGGCGATCGAGCGCCTGCTCGGCGAGGTCGGGAGGAAGATCCACGCCGGCCGCTCGCGGAACGACCAGGTGGCCGCCGCGATCCGTCTCTACGTCGCCGACGCCTGTCGCGAGGCGATCGCCGGGATCGAGCGGCTCGTCCGCATCATCCTCGCCCGGGCCGAGGAGGACGCCGACACGCCGATGCCCGGCTACACGCACCTGCAGCGGGCGCAGCCGGTCACGCTCGGCCACCACCTGCTCGCCTGGGTCGAGATGCTCGACCGCGACCGCGCGCGGTTCGCGTTCGCGGCCGCGCAGGCGGCGCCGTCGCCGCTCGGCGCGGGCGCGCTGGCCGGCTCGACGCTGCCGCTGCCCGCGCCGGAGGGCCAGGTGCGGAACTCGCTCGACGCCGTCGCCGACCGCGACTTCGCGCTCGACTACCTCTACGCCGTCGCCGTGCTCTTCGTCCACCTCTCGCGGATCGGCGAGGAGCTCTGCCTCTGGGCGACGAGCGGAGTTCGGCTTCGTCCGCCTGCCGGAGGACGCCGCGACAGGCTCGTCGATGATGCCGCAGAAGCTGAACCCGGACGTGGCCGAGCTCGTGCGCGGCAAGGCCGGGACGGCGATCGGACGGCTGACGGGGCTGCTCGCGGTCGTCAAGGGCCTCCCGCTCGCCTACGACCGCGACCTGCAGGAGGACAAGACGCCGGTCTTCGCCGCCCGCAAGGACACCGCCGGCGCGCTCGCCGCGCTCGCGGTGCTCGTCGGCGGGATCGAGCTCGACCGCGGGCGGCTCGCCGCGGCGTGCTCCGATCCGGCGCTCCTGGCGACCGACGCCGCCGAGGCGCTCGTGCGGGACGGGGTCCCGTTCCGCGAGGCGCACGAGCGGGTCGCCGCGTCGGTGCGGGACGGCTCGTTCGAGGCGCCGGAGGCGGGGGAGCGACCGGCGCCGGGGCCGGGCGGCGTGCACGACGCGCTCCGCGAGGCGGCGTTGCGCTTCGGATGAAAGCAGTCGCCAACCCTGCGAGAGCCGTTCTCGCAGTGCACTGACGGCTTTGCGTTTCCCCCGGCCCGCGTTACTGTTCGGCGCTTCATGCGGGCTCTTGCTGTGGCGATCGCGGCGCTTGTGCTCGTGCCCGCCTCCACGGCCGGCTCGGTCTTCGTGATCGACGGCCGCGGCTGGGGGCACGGCGTCGGCATGAGCCAGTGGGGCGCCGAAGGCTACGCGCGACACGGCTGGACGTACAGGCGGATCCTCGGCCACTACTACCCGCACACGCGCATCCAGGTCGTGAGACGAGGGGCCGTGCGCGTGCTGCTGCTGGAGAAGCAACCGAGCGTGCGGATCTCCTCGCCGAAGCCGTTCCGCGTGGTCGGCAAGAGGCGGATCGTCCGCAGGGTGCCGCTGACGCTGCGCTCCGGGCTCGGGCGAGCCGTCCGGATCGAGCCGGGCGCGCAGCCGCTGCTCGTGAACGGCACGGCGTATCGCGGCGCGCTCGTCGTCAAGCAGCGGCAGGGCGGCCTGCTGGTCGTGAACGTCGTCCCGCTCGACCTCTACATCAGGGGCGTTGTGCCGTACGAGATGCCGAAGGGCTGGAGCGCCGAGTCGTACGACGCACAGACGGTTGTCGCGCGCTCGTACGCGCTCGCGAGGCTCGAGTCGAGGCCCGACTTCGACCTCTACGCGGATCAGCGAAGCCAGGTGTACGGCGGCGTGGAGGCGGAGCGCCCGGCGACGAACCGTGCCGTCGGCGCCACGGCCGGGCGCGTGCTGACGTATCACGGCCGCGTGATCACCGCGTACTACCACTCGTCGTCGGGCGGCTGGACGGCTGATGCGGCGACCGTCTGGAACGAGCCGCTGCCGTATCTCGTGTCCGTGCGCGACCCCTATGACGGGATCTCGCCCTACCACCACTGGGGTCCCTACGTGTTCACGCTGGCGGGCCTGCGCAAGAAGCTGCACGCGCCGCGGCTCCGAGACGCGATCTCGCTCGTCGACCGCACCGGACGAGCCCGCTCGGTGCGGCTCGTCGGGGCTGCGTCGTCGAGGGTGCTGGGTGCGGACGCGTTCCGCCGGAGGCTCGGTCTGCGCTCGACGACGTTCTCGCTGCGGGTGCTCTCGCTCGAGCCCGCCGTCCGGACGACGCTCGGTGCGGGCGTCACGGTCTCCGGATTCGCACGCGGTCTCGGGGCACTCCGCCTCGAGCGCCGGACGCCAACCGGCGCCTGGCGGGGAGTCAGGCGTGTGCATGCCGCCCGGGACGGCCGCTTCCGCGTCGTCGTCAGATCGCGCGGGAGGGACGTCTACCGCGTTGTCGCGCCCAGGTACGGCGCGGCGGTCGAGGTCCGGCTGCCCGGCTCGGGCTAGCGCTCGCGCCTCCGGTCGAGGAACGCGCGCAGCATCGCCTGCCCCTCGGCGCTCGTGCGCCGTTCGGCGATCCAACGCGCGGTCTCGTCGCCGTCGGGGCGGTCAAGGACGAGGCGCTTCGCGTGTCGCGCCGCCTCGGGCCCGGCGGAGGCCAGCTCGGCGAGCACCCGGTCGAGCGCCTCGTCGACGTCGTCCGCCACCTCGTGCACGAGCCCGATCCGCTGCGCCGTCTCGGCGTCGAAGCGCTCGCCGGTGGGGAAGTAGCGCCGCGCCCACGAGGGACCGATCTTCGCGAGCGCGAAGGGTGAGATCACGGCCGGGACGATCCCGAGCTTCGCCTCGGAGAACGCGAACACCGCGTCACGGGTCGAGACCGCGATGTCGGCGCAGGCGACGAGCCCGGCGCCGCCGCCGAGCGCGTGCCCGTGGACGCGGCAGACCACCGGCGCAGGGCATTCGTCGATCGCGATCAGCATGGCCCGCAGCCGCCGCGCGTCCTCGACGTTCTCGTCGTACGAAAGCTCGACCGAGGAGCGCATCCACTCGACGTCGGCGCCGGCGCAGAACGACGGCCCGTCGCCGGCGAGCACGACCGCCCGCGCGTCGCCGACCTCCGCGAACGCATCCGTCAGCTCCGCGATCAACGCCGCGTCGAAGGCGTTTCGCCGCTCCGGGCGCTGGAGCGTCACGCGCAGGAGGTCGCCGTCTCGCTCTGTCCGCAACGCGCTCATGGCGCGGAGATCCTTACAGACTCGCCTGAAGCCTTTACGGATATTGGCGGCAATCGCTAACAGCGCCGCCGGACGATTTCCCCTGTCACGTCACACGTCTCAGGGGAGGAAGGGATGTTCAAGGCAGGACTGATCGCGGCGCTCGTGAGTCTCGCAGCGCTCGCGGCCGTGGCGGATCACGCGACCAGCGCCTCTCCCGGCGCGAACGGCCGCATCGTCTTCCAGCGGCAGGCACCGTACGAAGAAGGCTCGTCGAGCCTCTATCTGATCAACGCGGACGGGAGCGGGCTCGTCCGGCTGACGCGGGGCTTCCAGCACGACGCGCAGCCGACCTGGGCGCCCGACGGCTCGAAGATCGCATTCGAGTCGACGCGCCGCGGCGACACCGACATCTACATCGTCGGTCCCGACGCGAGCGGCCTGAAGGAGCTGACGTTCTCCGTCGGCTTCGACGGCGACCCCACGTGGGGCGGCGCAGGCACCAAGCTCGCGTTCGAGACGACCCGGAACGGCGGCTACGAGATCTACGCGATCAACGCGGACGGCACGGGGGAGCGTCGGCTGACCGACAGCCCGGGCTACGACGCCGATCCGGCGTTCTCGCCCGACGGGTCGAAGATCGCGTTCACGAGCGACCGCACCGGACGCAGGCAGGTGTGGGTGATGAACGCGGACGGCTCGAAGCCGGTGCAGCTCACGAACGCGCCCAACATCGGCGGCGAGAACCCGAGCTGGAGCCCCGACGGACGCAAGCTCCTCTTCGACTCCGACCGGGAGACGCTCGGCAACCTCGACGTCTGGGTGATGAACGCCGACGGCTCGGGTCAGACGAAGCTGACCGACAGCCCGGCGCTCGACGCCCTGCCGGCCTACTCGCCCGACGGGCGGTCGATCGTCTTCACGAGCGACCGCGCCTCGAAGGGGAATCGCGAGTTCTACGTCATGGGCACGGACGGCGTGAACCCGACGCGGCTCTACCGCGATCCGGGCTACTGGGACATGTCGGCCGACTGGGGCGTGAGCCTCGGCCCGGAGTCCTGCACGATCACGGGCACGATCAACGCCGACGCTATCGTCGGCACCGGCGGACGGGACGTGATCTGCGGGCTCGGCGGCGACGACACGCTGAGAGGGCTCGGCGGGGACGACCTCCTCGTCGGCGGAGGCGGCGCCGACACCCTGATCGGGGGAACGGGCGTCGACCGTCTGTCAGGCGGAGCCGGCGGCGACGCGCTTTACGCGAGGGACGGCAAGGTCGACGTCCTGAACGGCGGGGCAGGCCGCGACGCCGCGCAGGTGGACATGAAGAAGCAGGGCAAGAAGCGCCTGTCCGTCGACCGGCTGCAGAGCGTCGAGACGCTCCTCAGGTAGGGGAGGGCGACCACGAGGCGGAGGCCGGTGAGGGGACCGGCCCCCGCCTCATTCGGTGTGCGCAGCCGCCTGTCCGCGAGGCGGACTTGGGGAAGGGGTTCGGACGAGCGGCCTAGAACGGGCCGTGCTGCTCGTACGAGCCGCGCTTGACGCCGACGGCGATCATCGTCAGCCCGTCCGGGCCGGCGACCGGCTGGCGCGTCGTCTCCGGGTCGAAGCGGAAGAAGTCACCCGCGCGGGCCGGGACCTCGAGGCCGTCGATGCGGTAGATGCCGCCGCCCTGGACGATCACGTTGACCTCCTCCTGGCCCGTGCCCGTCTCGTCGTGCTCGCGCCCCTCGCTCCCGGCCGGGAGCTCGTACCAGTTGATGCCGAATGCCTCGACGCCGAGCTCGCGGCGGACGAACTTCACCGCGCCGCCCGGGCCGGCACCCGAGATCTCGTCCACGTTGATCCGCGTCCAGGCCATCAGGCAGCCTCCGGCTGGGGCAGCTTGGAGATCAGGTTCTTGATCAGGCGCAGCACGTCCGCCTCTTCGTGGCCGAAGTCGTCGAGGTAGGAGTGCAGTGCCTCGTGGAGGAGGCGGAGCTCCTCTGCGGTGAGCTCGATCGTGTGCATGGACGCGATCCTACGCGCGCAGTCTCGGCGTACGTTCCGCGGAGTGCTCGATGCCGCGGAGTGCTCGACGAGGAAGCGCGCCGCCGCCCGGGCGTTCACATGCGGAAGATGCCGAACGTCGTCTCCGGGATCGGCGCGTTCGAGGCCGCGGAGATGCCCAGCGCGAGGACGCGCCGCGTGTCGAGCGGGTCGATGATCCCGTCGTCCCAGAGCCGCGCGGTCGAGTAGTAGGGGTTGCCCTCCGCCTCGTACTTGGCGCGGATCTCGTCCGGATCGGCGTCGCCGACCATGGTCAGCACCGTCGCCGCCTGCTCGCCGCCCATCACGGAGATGCGCGCGTTCGGCCACATCCAGAGCTGGCGCGGGGAGTAGGCGCGTCCCGCCATGCCGTAGTTGCCCGCCCCGAAGGAACCGCCCGTGAGGACGGTGAACTTCGGCACCTCTGCACACGCGACCGCCATCACGAGCTTTGCGCCGTCGCGGGCGATACCGCCGGCCTCGTACTCCTTGCCGACCATGAAGCCGGTGATGTTCTGGAGGAAGACGAGCGGCACCTTGCGCTTGCAGGCGAGCTCGATGAAGTGCGCGCCCTTCTGCGCCGACTCGGCGAAGAGGACGCCGTTGTTCGCGAGGATCCCGACCGGATAGCCCTCGACGTGCGCCCAGCCGCAGACGAGCGTCTCGCCGTAGAGCGTCTTGAACTCGTCGAAGCGCGAGCCGTCCACGATTCGGGCGATCACCTCGCGCGCGTCGAGCTGCGTCCGGAAGTCCTCCGGGATCAGGCCGTAGAGCTCCGCGGGGTCGAGTGCGGGAGGCTCGGGCGCGGCGACGGCCCATGGGTACCTGTGGGCCGGCCCATGGGTACCCATGGGCAGATTGGCCACGATGCGCCGGGCGATCGCGAGAGCGTGCTCGTCCGACGCGGCGTAGTGGTCGGCGACGCCGGACTGCCGCGCGTGGACGTCGGCCCCGCCCAGCTCCTCGGCCGTAACGTCCTGGCCGGTGGCCGCCTTCACGAGCGGCGGGCCTCCGATGAAGATGGTGCCCGTGCCGCGGACGATGATCGTCTCGTCCGACATGGCGGGGACGTAGGCGCCGCCGGCGGTGCACGACCCCATCACGGACGCGATCTGCGGGATGCCCGCCGCCGACATCCGGGCCTGGTTGAAGAAGATCCGCCCGAAGTGGTCGCGGTCCGGGAACACCTCGTCCTGGAGCGGCAGGAAAGCGCCGCCCGAGTCGACGAGGTAGAGACAGGGGAGCCGGTTCTGCTCCGCCACCTCCTGGGCGCGCAGATGCTTCTTGACGGTGAGCGGGAAGTACGACCCGCCCTTGACGGTGGCGTCGTTCGCGACGATCACGCACTCGCGGCCCTCGACCACCCCGATGCCGGTGACGATCCCCGCCGACGGCGCCTGCCCGTCGTACATGTCCCAGGCAGCCAGTGCGTTCAACTCGAGGAAGGCGCTCCCCGGGTCGACGAGCCTGTCGATCCGCTCGCGCGCCGGGAGCTTGCCGCGGGATCGGTGCCGTTCCATGGCAGCCGCGCCGCCGCCCGCCGCCACGAGCGCGGTTCGCTCTCGGAGCTCGGCGACCAGCGCCTCCATGCGCTCTCGCCGTCGCTCGAAGACCTCGTCGCGCTCGACGCTCGACTGCAGCAGGGCCATCGGGGAGCAGCCTAACGCTGACGCGCGCCGTTTCGGACGCAGCCGCTACTCTCTCCTCTGCCGGGGTCGCTTCTCGCCGTGCCGCAGGGCGAGTCGAGTGGCCCCGGCTTTTTTGCCTGCGGATCCCTCGATCGAGTGATTTGCGGCGCGCTCCCCCGATTGAGCGTTACCGAATGTGCTCGGCGTGCCGACTCTGAGAGCGTCCGCCGCACCCTGAGGAGGGAATCAGACGATGCTGAAGAGAAAGCTCGTGGTCGTCGCGCTCGTCGTGCTCGGTCTTGCCGCGCAGAGCGCCCCGGCCATGGCAGCCCGCGGCTGGCAGCCGGGCAACAGCCCGAACCAGCAGCACGGCCGTGTCGCGGATCAGCCCATCAAGGGCTTCTCCGACGGCCCCCGCTAGTCGCGTCCCTCCCCGGACTGCGGCACCGCAAACGGCCTTACACGTGAATGAGCCCCGCGCAAGCGGGGCTCATTCTTTGCGTCCGTTTACCGGGCGTTAAGCGCGCCTGAGCCGCGCTCTCGCACGCTCGTTCCGGGACCGACCGCAGAGGGTGGTCGGACGATGAAAGGAGCCAGGGTGAACCTCTGGAGGATCGTCAAGACACAGGCCGCTCTGGCGCTCTTGCTCGCGGCCGCGATGACGCAGGTGGCGCAGGCGAAACCCATTCCGAGCAACCGCGCAGTCGGCCCGATTCCGAGCGATCGCGCCGTCGGCCCGCGGGCCGAGGCGGTCCAGGGCCCGCTGGCCGGACCGTGGTACACGCCGCAGGAGCGGCGGTCGCTCGACGCGTTCAGCAACCTGACGTTCCCGGAGCAGCAGGAGTCTCTGCGTGCGCTCGATCCCGCCGCGAGCGCCCGGGACGAGTCGCTCAAGCACCAGCAGCTCCTCCGCGGGCTCGCCGCCACGGCGCGCGATCAGGGCGCCGCGACCGACAGCGGCTTCGACTGGGGCGAGGCGAGCGTCGGTGGGCTCGGCGCGGTCGGCATCGCCCTGCTTTCGGCGGGCGGCATGCTCCTCGCCGCCAGGCACCGGAAGCACAAGCCGGCCGTCCTCTAGCAGGAGAGCGCCGCCGAGAGCAGCCGAGACCCGCACCAGGAGCGGGTCTCGGCTCGACGGGAGCCGGCCGAGATCCTCGAGTCCTGGCGCCGCTCTGCGTGAAACCGAGCAGCGGCCGCGCGGTCCGAACGAACAGCAGAGCTCGGGTAGGCTCGCCGCAATGTGGGATGACCGATTCGGCTTCAATACCGGGCCGATGATCGCCGGCCGTGTCGTCACCGCGACCATCACCTTGATCTGTGTGTTGGTCGTCTACGACGGCTGGGCGAACCTCAGGCTGAGAGACGCCGTCTCCATCATCGTCGCCCCCGTGATCGCGATCTTCATCTCGCACGTCTTCTCCGCCACCCTTGTCCAGCACATGGGCTCGGGAGGCGGCTGACCGGGCGCGAATGGATCACGACGGTCCGCTTCGAGTCGCGGTTTCTGCTGCTCGCCGTTCCCCCCGTGGCGATCGTCGTCGTTCTGGATCGCGCCGGTGTCTCGCTCAACGAGTCGATTCGCGTGGTCATCTGGCTGGAAGCGATCTCGCTCACCTTCTGGGCAGGCCTGGCCGCGCGTCGCGCAGGCCTTCAGGGGCGATCGTTCGCACTGGCGGTGCTGGCCGGCTTGATCGTGACCTGCCTCGTCCTCGGGCTCCAGGTGTTCCTCGAGCCCGGGAAGGCCGTCGACGACGGAACCGCCCTCGGCGCGACCGCGCAGCTCCACTGACCAGCCCCCTGACCAAGTCCGCGGCGATCGACGTCAGCCCAGCTCGACCGGCTCGCCGATCGGCAGCCAGCGGATGCGCCGGCGGATCTCCTCCGGCGCACGGGCGAACTCGCGCTCGATCGCCTCACGCCCTTGCCGGAAGTGCTTCCAGCCCTCGTAGTGGATGGGGATGGCGGTGCGCGGGCGGGTGAGGCGGCACAGCTCGACGGCGTCCTGCGCGGTCATGGTGTAGCGCACCGGCCCCGTGACCCGGAACTGCACGCCGCCCAGGTGGAGGACGGCGGTGTCGATCTGCAGACGCGTGGCCACCTCGCGCACGCCGTCGTAGAGCACGGTGTCACCCGAGATCCAGAGAACGCCGTGCTGCTGGCCGTCCCAGCGGAGCGCGAAGCCGACGACGTCGCCGATGATCGGGTGGGCGAGCGGCGGGCCGTGCCGGCACGGCGTGGCGGTGACCTCGATCGCGGCCCGGCCCGGTGCTTCGAGCCGCGTGACCTGCCACGGCTCGAGCCCGCGCGTGGTGCCGCCGAGGCGCTTCGAGCCGGAGGCCGTGGTGATCACGCACCCCCGCTGCCGGGAGCAGCGCGCGGCCGGCGGGGTCGAGGTTGTCGCCGTGGTGCTCGTGGGTGAGCAGGACTGCGTCGATCGGAGGGAGGTCGGCGGCGGCGATCGCGGGGCCGGCGAGCTTCCGCGACGAGGTGCCCCAGCCGAAGGAGTACTTCCGGCCCGGGGGGTCGAAGGTCGGATCGGTCAGCAGCCGCCAGCCTTCGACCTCGATGAGCGTTGTCGGCCCGCCGATGTGGGTGATGCGGACGGGCGTCACGCTGCGCCTGTCGGTGCCTCCGTCCTCGATCCCGTGGCGTGGCTCAGGGCCCACTCCAGGGCGTCATCGGCGACCTCTTCCCAGCCCTCCTGGGCGGGAAGGAGATGTGCCCGGCCCTCGTACTCCTTGACCTCGGTGATCGTGTCCGACTTGTAGTGCTTGGCATTCGACCGCTGGACGCTCGGCGGCATCAGATGGTCCTCGCCGCCCGAGATGAACAGCAACGGCGCTCGGTCGTCGTTTCGGTAGTCGACCCACGCGGCCTGGTGGCCGGGCTGGAAGTTGGCGAGCACGATGCCCCACAGGATCCCACCGGATGCGGGAACGGCGTAGCGCTCGTACAGCGCTCGGGATTCGTCCTCGCTGAAGGTATTCGTGAACGCGTAGTGCCACTGCTCGTGCGTGAGGCCGACGGCGCGGTGCCGGTTGGCCGGGTTCTTGAGGACGGGGAACGTCGCCCTGATTTGCGACAGCGGGGTGGCGCGGACGCCCTCGGTCGGAGCGGAGTTGATGGCCACCCCGGCGGCGCCGAAGCCGTGGTCGAGCAAGATCTGCACGAATGTCCCCCCGGCGGAGTGGCCGATCAGGATGGGCGGCGGCTCGAGCTCGCCGATCACGGCCTCGAGATGCTCGACGACCGCAGGCACCGTCAGCGCCTCGATCGGCGAGGGATCGGCGTTGAGCGCCTCGACCTCGACCTCGAACCCCGGGTAGGCAGGGGCGAGAACGCGATAGCCGGAGCGCTCGTAGTGCGCGATCCAGTGCTCCCAGCTCCGCGGCGTGACCCAGAAGCCGTGGATCAGAACGATGGTGTCCGGGGTGGTCGAGTCGGTGCTCATGCGGCATCCCTCCAGGCTCGTCGTGCGGGCTCGTCGTGCTCCTCCGGAAAACGTACGTGCTTGTGGCTTCTCGCCGCGCCAGTCTCGATGTGGCACCGTAGTCCTGCGATGGCCGAGCTCGAGCTCACACGCACAGGCGACCGTCGCCTCTACGCCCTGGAGGGTGTCGGCACGCTGCGCCTGATGGGCTTGGCCTCGCGGACCGCGACGGCAGAGGCCGGCGGCAGACGCTGGCGGTTCGGGAGGCGGGGTTTCTGGCGGCGGGGCATCCAGGCCACGGATGAGACCGGCATCGTCGTCGGCGAGTTCGAGCCGCGCGGCCTGCGCCGGGGCGGCGCGCTGCGCTGGGCCGGTCGTGAGTTGACGCTGCGCCCCGCCAGCAGCTGGCGCGAGCGGTACGCGCTGGCCGACGGCGATCGTGAGCTCGCGTTCCTCGAGGGCAAGGGCTGGGGCCGGCGGCCGGTCAAGCTCAGCGTCGACGACGGCGAGGACGTTGAGCCGGGGCTTCTGCTCTTCGCCACGTTCGTCGTCCGCGGCCTCGCAGAGGACGCTAGCGGCGCGGCGGGAGCGGGAGCGGGAGCAGCGGTGTCGGGCGGCTGACGACCAACCGGCGCTTTGAGGCCGAAGACGAAGGGCGCCGCTCCCCTCAGAGACGCCCTTCCGTTTGCCGCAAAATTGTCCGCCAGCGCGCCCTCTCATGGTGCCACACGGCACGCTGCAGCCGTCGTCTGTCGATGGAGAGGTCGCTCGCCCTCACGGGCGAGCGGACGACCGCAGGGCTTTGCGGCGAGTGAGTGACAAGTCGGGGCGCAAACTCGGCCGCCAGATTAGGTACCAAGAAGCGAGGCCCGAGCGCGAACTGACCGCGAGCACATCAGGAGCTTTGGCCCGCTCAAACGTCCTGGCCTCATGGCTGCAGCAGCACACCGAACCGGTGCCGCGCGTCTCAGCCGCAGGCTGAGCGCGCTGCCTACTCAGGAAGCCGGCGATAGATGCGGGACGTCACGTTGGCGGCCCCGGGAGAAGCGAGTCTGGCATCGCGCGATCCCTCGCGCGTGCCCTGGCGGCTCACGACGCTACGCTGGCACCTCCGGGCAGGGCTCGGGGCACGGCCGGAGCGCCTGACGGATGCGGGCGAAGAGCGGCGTCCGCGACGTCTTGCGCCGCTTCCGCGCCTCCGTGCGGGCCTCGCGGATCTCGCGCCGCAGCTTCCGCTCGCGCTCGATCTCAAGGCGGTTCTCTTCGAACTGTGTGAGGTGCGGATACATGGCTCATCCAGGGTAGGTCGCCCGCGCCGCCGCGTCGTCGGCTGCGCGGATGATTCCGGGTCGTTCGACGGGACGACGCGCGTTGACATGCCGTCGGGCCGGGCGGACACTCGGCCGGGATGACCGTGTTGCTGGTCGTCGCCTTCGGCGCGGTCGTGCTTGCTGCGGTTCCCCGAACCGGCCGGGGGCCGAGGGGCAACCGCAGGCACGGAAGGGAAGCCTTGGGGGGCTGCCGAGGGGGCGTGTTCGCTGATCGTGGTCGCGCCCGCTCGTGCTCGCGCGAGGGAAAGCGGCAGTATTCGACGGTGACGACGAAACATGTTTTCACCCGTCCAGCACACCCGTCGCCGTTCGATCACAAGCGCTATGCAAAGACGTTCCGAGTCGCCCTCACCTTGGCGGGCATCACCGACTACGTCAGGCCGTTCCATGACGGACGGCACTCAAGCCTGACGAACGCGGCCCGTCTCGGACAGGAGCAGATGCCATTGATGACGCTCGCCGGCCACGGCGAATTCCGGACAACGCAACGCTACTTGCACCTCGCCGGCCAGATGTTCCGGGATGAGGGCGAACGGATGACCCCGGCATTTTACGGCCAGGAGGTACCAAAAGGAGGTACCAACTTGGCCGACCAGGAAATGGTGGAGCACGAAAAAGCCCCGCGCTAGCAGGGCTTTTCGACCACAGGGGAGACAGGACTCGAACCTGCAACCCCCGGTTTTGGAGACCGGTGCTCTACCAATTGAGCTACTCCCCTTCGGGGCCCGGCCATTCTAGCCGCGGGTCGGCTGGGACTGGATTGCGCCTGTGGCGAACTAGATTGCGCCTGTGGCGATGGGCCTCCTCTTCACGGCGATCACGCTCGCGTTCGTCGGGATCGCCGTCGCGGCGGCGCTGGCCGGGGTCTGGATCGTCGCCGTCGCCGCCGGGGCTCTCGGCGCCTGGATGTCCACGCTCGCGATTTCCGCACTGAGGAGAACGCGCAACTAGCGCGTATTCTCCTTTCGTGACCGAGGACACGCAGGCCCTGTGGCAGGAATTCCAGCGGACGCGCGACAAGGGCGTCCGCGATCGGCTGATCCTCACGTACGCGCCGCTCGTGAAGTACGTGGCCGGGCGGCTCGGCAGCGGCCTGCCGGCGCACGTCGACGAGGGGGACCTCGTCTCGTACGGGCTGCTCGGTCTCATCGGCGCCATCGAGCGGTTCGACCCCGACCGCGACATCAAGTTCGAGACCTACGCCATCTCCCGGATCAAGGGCTCGATCATCGACGAGCTGCGCTCACTCGACTGGGTGCCCCGCTCCGTTCGCTCGCGCGCCCGCGAGATCGAGCGCGCGATCGCCGAGCTGGAGGCCCGGCTCGGCCGGGCGCCCTCCGACGACGAGATCGCGCAGAAGGTCGGCATCACCGAGGGCGAGCTCCACGAGAGCCTGACGGACATCTCGCGCTCCTCGATCGCCGCGCTCGACGAGCTCTGGACGATGTCGGGCGACACGGGAGACCAGGTCTCGCTCCTCGACACGCTCGAGGACACGGAGGGGCCCGAGCCGCAGACCGCCCTCACCCAGACGGAGACGCGCGAGGCGCTCGGCGAGGCGATCGCCCGCCTGCCGGAGCGCGAGAAGCTCGTCGTCACGCTCTACTACTACGAAGAGCTGACCCTGCGGGAGATCGGCGAGGTGCTCGGGGTCACCGAGTCGCGAGTCTCGCAGCTGCACACGAAGGCGATCCTCCGCCTGAAGGCGCGGCTCTCGGGCGGCGTCACGGGCTTAGCGAACCTTCATCAGGTTCATAGGCTCGTCTTAGGCCGGTGCGGTTTCCTGTTCGCATGACCGAGACCGCTCCCTCGCGCTTCGACGCCGTCCGCCGCCAGCTGCGCACGGCGCACCGCGCCGCCGCCGCCGTCGCGATCGTCGCCTTCGCGGCGATCGTGGGGCTCGCGCGCGCGAGCCATCCCGGTACCAGCTCGCCGGCGGTGAGCACGGGCGGCGGCGACTCGGTGCAGTCCAACTCGACTGTCGACGACGGCTCCTCGCAGTTCTTCTTCGGCGGCGGCTCGGTCGTCCCCGTCCTTCGACTCGTCCCCCTCGGTCCAGAGCGGCGGCTCGTGAAGATCGACCGCTTCCGCTCCATGGGCTGCGACGTCGTCGTGGGCGGCGCCCGCCCGTCCGAGCTCGCCGCGGTTCGGGCGCTCTTCGAGCGGCGCGACCGGATCTTCAGCCGCTTCCGCCCGGAGAGCGAGCTCGTTCGCGTGAACGCCGCGCGTGCCGAGCTCGTCGCGGTGCTGCCGGAGTTCGCGCAGCTGCTCGACGTCGCGCTCGACGCGGCCTCCGCCACCGGCGGGCTCGTGACGCCGACCGTCGGCGCGGCCGTCGTCGGCGCCGGGTACGACCGCGACTTCGCTCTGCTCGGTCCGGATCCTCGACCGCCGGCGCCTTCGGTACCGGTTCCCGGCTGGCGCGACGTCGCACCTGCTGGGCCCGCTCGTCCGGCGGCCGCCGGAAATCCACCTGGATCTCAACGGCGTCGTCAAGGGCGACACCGTCGACTGTGCGCTCGCGCTGCTGGCCGGCGGGGGCTTCGTGTCCGCCGGAGGCGACCTCGCGACGACCGGGCCTCTGGTCGTCGAGGTACCAGGCGGCGAGTCGGTGACCGTCGACCGCGGCGGCTTCGCCACGAGCTCTACGGAACGCCGCCGCTGGCGTCGCGCCGGCCGCGAGCAGCATCACCTGATCGACCCTGCGACGGGCGCTCCGGCTACCTCCCCTTGGAGGAGCGTCTCCGTCGCGGCGGCGAGCTGCCTCGCCGCCGATGTGGCGGCGAAGGCAGCTCTGCTGGCCGGCTCCGGCGGCCCGGCCTGGCTCGCGCGGCGGGGCGTTCCCGGCCGCTTCGTCGGGCCGGCCGGAGAGGTGGTCGTGACCGGCGCCTGGCGCCGCGGGCTGGAGCCGAAGGCGGCGTGAGCTCGAGCGTCTTCTGGTACGCGGCCCGCGCGGGTGGGCTCGTCGCCTATCTGCTGCTCTCCTCGTCGGTCGTTCTGGGCCTGCTGCTGTCCGCCCGCGCCCGCCTCTCGCTGGCCGCGCTTCGCGGTCGAGGACGTGCATCGCTTTCTCGCCATCCTCACGGGGTCGTTCCTCGCCGTCCACGTCGGCGGGCTGCTGCTGGACCGCGTCGTCCCGTTCGGGCCGGTGCAGGTGCTGGTTCCGTTCAGCGCCTCGTACCGGCCCTTCGCGATCGGACTCGGCGTCGTCGCCGCGGAGCTCTTCGTCGCCGTCGCGATCACGAACGCCCTCCGGAGCCGCCTCCCGCATCGGCTCTGGCGGAGGGCTCACTACGCGACTCTCGGCGTCTGGCTCGCCGCCAGCGTGCACGGCGTGCTCGCCGGCACGGATCGAGGCGAGCCGTGGCTGCTGGGGCTCTATGTCGCCGCCGCGGGCGCCGTCGCGGCCGCCGCCGTCGCCCGCTTCTCGCCCGAGGCGCGCTGGCCGCGCCGTCGCCGTCGCCATCCCGGCGGCGGCCGCGATCGTCGTCATGCTGGCGGCGCTTCCGCAGGCCCCTTCCCACTAGGAGGCTTGAAGTGAGATTCGCGCGGGGCCGGATGACCTCGCAGACACGGCGCGGTGCCCCGCTTGGTCTGCGACGCCCCCCGACGGCGCGCCAATTTCAAATCAAGCCTCTAGGATTCGCCTCGGAAAGGGACGCGCGCAGACCCGAGAGAGGAGACTCCCCGCATGGCAGTCCTCGAGCCCGGCAAGATCCGCAACGTCGCCGTCGTCGGCCACCGCGGGACGGGAAAGACGTCGCTGGTCGAGGCGCTCCTGTTCCAGACGGGCAGCACGAACCGGCTCGGCACGGTCGAGGCCGGATCGACGATCTCCGACTGGGAGGAAGACGAGCAGAAGCGGCAGATGTCGCTGGCCGCGTCGCTCGCCCACATCGAGTGGCAGGGTCGGAAGATCAACCTCGTCGACACTCCGGGCGACGCGGGGTTCCAGGCGGACACGGCCGCGGCGTTCCGGGTTGCCGAGGGCGCGATCGTGGTCGCGAGCGGCGTCATGGGCGTCGAGGTCAACACCGGCCGCGTCTGGGAGCGCGCGGAGGAGCTCGAGCTCTCGCGCGTCGTCTTCGTGAACATGCTCGACCGCGAGCGGGCCGACTTCTTCCGCACCCTCGAGGCCTTCCGCTCGCAGCTCTCGGACCGGTGCGTCGCCATCCACCTGCCGATCGGCAGCGAGCACGAGCTGACCGGCATCGTCGACCTGCTGCACATGTGCGCGTACATGGATCCCGGCGCCGGCAAGGAGGACGCGCCGACGGAGATTCCCGCCGAGCTGTCCGACCAGGTGGCCGAGTACCGCGAGAAGCTGCTCGACGCCGTGGTGGAGACGAACGAGGATCTGATGGCGCGCTACCTCGACGGCGAGGAGCTGCCGGCGGAGGACGTCGCGCACGCGCTGAAGGACGCCGTCACGCGCGACGAGCTGTATCCGGTGGCGTGCGGCGTCGCGACGAAGAACCTCGGCACGACGGCGCTGCTCGACCTGCTCGTCGAGGGCGTCCCCTCCCCGGCGAAGAAGGGCACGACGATCGAGTTCGGCGACGCGAAGCAGGCGGTCTTCGTCTTCAAGACGATCGCCGATCCGTTCGCGGGGCGGATCTCCGTCTTCCGCGTCCTCGCCGGCCCGGTCACCGGCGACACGACGCTCGTCGACCCGCGGACGCACGCGAAGGAGCGGCTGGGCCAGATCCTGCTCATGCAGGGAAAGGACCACGAGCAGACCGAGGGTGTCGGGGTGGGCGACCTCGCCGCGGTCGCGAAGCTGAAGGACGTCGTCACCGGCGACGTGCTCGTCGACCACGAGGTGCCGGTCGAGCCGCCGCACATCGAGTTCCCGGAGCCGGTGATGAGCTTCGCCGTCACGCCGAAGGCGAAGGGCGACGAGGAGAAGATGGCGACCGCGCTGCGGCGACTCGGCGAGGAGGACCCGACGCTCGTCCTGCGGCGCGATCCGCAGACCGGCGAGGAGCTCCTCCAGGGGATGAGCCAGATGCACGTCGAGGTCGCGGTCGAGCGAGCGAAGCGCCGGTTCGGGGTCGACATCGAGCTGCACCAGCCGCGCGTCCCGTACCTCGAGACGATCCGCAAGGAGTCGCGCGCCCAGGGCAAGTACAAGAAGCAGACCGGCGGCCGCGGGCAGTACGGCGACTGCCACATCGTCCTCGAGCCGATCGAGAGCCGGACGGGCTACGAGTTCGTCGACAAGATCGTCGGCGGCGTCATCCCGGGGAACTTCCGCCCGGCGGTCGACAAGGGGATCCAGGAGGCGATGCAGCACGGCGAGCTCGCCGGCGCGCCCGTGCAGGGCGTGCGCGTGACGCTCGTGGACGGCTCGTACCACAACGTCGACTCGTCCGAGATGGCGTTCAAGATCGCCGGCTCGATGGCGTTCAAGCAGGCCTACGAGAAGGCCGACCCGGTGCTGCTCGAGCCGATCATGGAGCTGGAGGCGACCGTCCCCGACGAGACCGTGGGCGCCGTCAACGGCGATCTCAACTCGCGGCGCGGGCGCCTGCAGGGGATGGAGCCGAAGGGCGGCATGACGACGATCAAGGCCGAGGTGCCGATGGCGGAGATCCTCACGTACTCGCAGTCGCTGACGTCGCTCACGGGCGGCCGCGGCGACTACCACATGCAGTTCCTGCGCTACGAGGAAGTGCCGGCGCACATCGCCCAGAAGATCGTCGAGGCGGCCAAGAAGGAGGAGGCCGTCACGGCCTGACCGCCTCGAACGGGCATGTCCCGTTCGGCGGGGCACGCGGCTCGGTCCCACGTCGGTCCCGTCCCAAACCCCCACCCGCCCACGGGGAGAAAGCAGCGTACCGCGCCGCAAGTCGTCGTTTGTGCCGATTTGCGCGCCAATTGGGCACGAAAGTGCTGCTAAGGTCGGGCGATGCGCATCACGCGACACGCACAGTCGCGGTCGTGCGCGATTTGCGAACGGACGCTGCTGATGGGGGAGCGCGCGACGCGCTTCGCGCCGAACGGCGACGGCGAGTACGTCGACGTCTGTCCGCTCTGCCAGGACATCGCGCTCGACGCCGGCTGGGTCAAGGAGGGGAGCCCGACGACGCCCACCGTTCCCGTCGAGCGACGCCGCCGGCAGGGCTCGATCTCGTCCTTCTTCGGCCTGCGCCGCGAGCCGACCGCCACGCCGGTGGCGGACGAGCCGATCCTGCGGCGTCTCTCCGAGCCGGAGCTGGCGATGGTCGAGGGGGCCGACATCTTCAACGCGAGCCAGTTCCGCCGCACGGTGGAGGGGATCGCGAAGAGCCTCGGCGAGCCGAAGGTGTCGATCGTCCCGCTCTCCGGCGTCAACACCGAGGTCGTGATCACCGTGGTCTGGGACATCTCGTGGTACCAGTACCGCGTCACGTTCGACTCGGCCCAGCCGGTCCGGCTCGAGCAGCGCGGCCACCATCCCGGCGAGCTGTTGCCGCAGTTCGCGGAGTGGAACGCGCGACTGGCCGCGGACGGGCGGCTCGTGCCCGAGATCGCACGCGTCTGAGACGCGCCCCTAAACGGGGGGTGGCGCTCGCCGCCGCCGTCCCTACACTGAGACGCGATGATCTACTGCGTGATTCCCCGTGAGCTCGAGGCGGAGCTCTACGAGAAGATGGTCGAGTACTACAAGGACAACCCGAACGTGACCGTCATCATGGACCGGCGCGAGGGCGCCGACCGGCGGACGGGCACGGAGTACGGCGGCCAGCGCGTCACCCGCGACCGCCGCCGGGCCCGCGTCACGGGGACGTTCCCCGACACGGACGCTCCCGAGTCGTAGCCTCGCTAGGATCGCCGTATCGCGATCCTCGAGACCAAGAGCTACAAGAACTTCATCGGCGGCGAGTGGGTGGACGCCGACGCCGGCGAGACCTTCGAGACGACGGTCCCCGCGACCGGCGAGTCGCTCGGCTCGTTCCCGCGCTCCGGCGCAGAGGACGTCCGACGGGCGGTCGCCGCCGCGAAGGCCGCCTTCGAGGACTGGCGGCTCGTGCCGGCGCCGAAGCGCGGCGAGATCCTCTTCCGCTTCGCGGAGCTGCTCCGCGAGGCCAAGGACGAACTGACGGCGCTGATGTCCCGCGAGATGGGGAAGGTGAAGGCCGAGGCGGGCGGCGACGTCCAGGAGGCGATCGACATGGCCTACTACATGGGCGGCGAGGGACGCCGCCTCTGGGGCCAGACGACGCCGTCCGAGCTGCGCGACAAGTTCAACATGTCGATCCGCCAGCCGATCGGCGTCGTCGGCGCGATCACGCCGTGGAACTTCCCGATCGCCATCCCGGCCTGGAAGCTGTGCCCGGCCCTCGTCTGCGGGAACACCGTCGTGCTGAAGCCGGCGGAGGACACGCCGCTGCTCGCGGAGCGGTTCGTCGAGCTGCTGACCGAGGCCGGCGTGCCGGCCGGCGTCGTCAACGTCGTCCACGGGTTCGGCGAGGACGCGGGCGAGGCGCTCGTCCGCCATCCCGACGTGCCGGTGATCACGTTCACGGGCTCCCGCGAGACGGGCGTCGCGGTCACGAAGGCGGCCGCCGACCACCTGAAGCACGTGCATCTCGAGCTGGGCGGCAAGAACGGGATCATCGTCATGGACGACGCGGACCTCGACCTGGCGGTGGACGGAATCGTCTGGTCCGCGTTCGGCACCTCCGGACAGCGCTGCACGGCGGCGAGCCGCGTGATCGTCCACGAGGCCGTCTACGGCGCCCTGCAGTCGAAGCTCGTCGCGGCGGCGGAGCGGATGCGGCTCGGTCCCGGCTGGGACGACTCGACCGACCTCGGCCCCGTGATCAACAGGGCCGCGATCGAGAAGATCCACTCGTACACGCAGATCGGTCAGGACGAGGGCGCGAAGCTCCTCACCGGCGGCGAGGTCGCCGCCGAGGGCGAGCTGGGGAAGGGCAACTTCTACCGGCCGACGATCTTCGCCGACGTGAGCCCGCAGATGCGGATCGCCCAGGAGGAGATCTTCGGTCCGACGACGGCGCTCATCCCCGTCAAGTCGTTCGAGGAGGCGATTGCGGCAGCCAACTCGATCGAGTACGGCCTTTCGTCCTCGATCTTCACGCGCGACGTCAACCGCGCCTTCGCCGCGATGCGCGACCTGCAGACGGGCATCACCTACGTCAACGCCGGCACGACCGGCGCCGAGGTGCACCTCCCGTTCGGCGGGACGAAGCACACCGGCAACGGCCACCGTGAGGCAGGCCAGGCAGCGCTCGACGTCTTCACCGAGTGGAAGTCGATCTACGTCGACTACTCGGGCACGCTCCAGCGCGCGCAGATCGACAACACCGAGTAGTGCGCGCGCGGCTGCTCGGCAGCGCCGGCTGGATCCCGACCGGCACGCGCGAGTGCTGCTGCTGCCTCGTGCGCGACGGCGACGAGGCGCTGGCGATCGACGCGGGCACCGGTCTCCGCCGGCTCGTCTCTGATCCCGGGCTGCTCGACGGGGTCGAGCGGCTGCACATCCTGCTCACGCACTGGCACCTCGACCACACGTCCGGCCTGATCTACATCCCGGCGCTCGGCGTTCCCGTGGAGATCTGGGGGAGGCCGCCGGCGCTGGAGCTCGTGCACCGGCTCCTCGGCCCGCCCTTCCTGCTCTCGACGCCGGACAACCTCACAGAGGGCATCGAAGTCGTGCACGACCTCGAGCTGCCGGGAGCACGCATCGGATCCTTCGAGGTCAGGCTTCGCGGCCAGCCGCTCCATCCCGAGACGTCGTACGCCGTCCGGATCGGCGACGACCTCGCGTACTGCACCGACACGGCCTACGACGAGGCGAACGTCGACTTCGTGCGCGGCGTGCGCGTGCTCGCCCACGAGGCGATGCACGCGGGGGCCACCACGGACGACCCGACGCACACCGCGGCGGGCGACGCGGCCAGGCTCGCGGCAGAGGCCGGGGTCGAGCGCCTCGTCCTCATCCACACGCATCCGTTCCTCCGCGACGACGAGGAGCTGCTCGTCCACGCCCGCCCCATCTTCCCCGCCGCCGAGGTGGGGCGCGACCTGCTCGAGCTCTAGCCTCTGGTGCCGCGGCCGATGCGCCGCGTGCGGTAGAACCGGCCCATGGAGTACAGACAGCTCGGCGACAGCGACCTGCGCGTCTCGGAGATCTGCCTCGGCTCGTGGCTCACCTACGGCGGCGGCGTTGCCGATCGAGAGGCCGAGGCGTGCGTCGACGCCGCGTTCGACGTCGGCATCAACTTCATCGACACGGCGAACGTCTACGCCGTCGGCGGCGCCGAGGAGTTTCTCGGCAACGTGCTCTCGCGCCGCCCGCGCGACTCGTACATCCTCGCGACGAAGCTCTACTTCCCGATGTCCGACACCGACCGGGGGCTCTCGCGGGAGCAGGTGCACAAGCAGATCGACGCCTCGCTCGCGCGGCTCCAGACCGAGTTCGTCGACCTCTACCAGTGCCACCGCTACGACGACGAGACGCCGCTCGAGGAGACGATGGAGGCGCTGACCGAGGTCGTCCGCGCCGGCAAGGCCCGCTATATCGGCTTCTCGGAGTGGACCGCCGACGAGATCGAGGCCGCGCTCGAGCTCGTCCCTCGGCGTGGAGAAGTTCGTCAGCTCGCAGCCGCAGTACTCGATCCTCTGGCGCGTGCCGGAGCGCGAGGTGTTCCCGCTCTGCGCCGCCAACGGCATCTCGCAGATCGTCTGGTCGCCGCTCGCGCAGGGCGCGCTGACGGGGAAATACAAGCCGGGCGAGGCGCCGCCCGCGGACTCCCGCGCCGCGTCGCGAGCGGATGGGGCGGATGATGAACCGCTGGCGGGAGGACAGGGTGCTCGAGGCCGTCGAGCGCCTGCGGCCGGTCGCGGACGGCGTCGGCATCTCGCTCGCGCAGCTGTCGCTCGCCTGGGTGCTGCGGAGGCCCGAGGTCGCGTCGGCGATCATCGGCGCCAGCCGTCCCGAGCAGGTGTACGAGAACGCCGCCGCCTCCGGCGTCGAAGCTCGACGAGGCGACGCTGCGCGCGATCGACGACGCGGTCGCGGACGTCGTCGTCCGGTGAACCGAAAGCTCGTCGTCTTCGTGCCGCCGGATTCGCTCGACACGGTCCGCGATGCGCTCTTCGCCGCCGGCGCGGGCCGGATCGGCGAGTACGAGCGCTGCTCGTGGTACACGGAGGGCACGGGCACGTTCGTGCCCCTCGAGGGCGCAGACCCGGCGATCGGCGAGCGGGGCGAGGAGCAGCGCGTGCCGGAGCTGCGGCTCGAGACGGTCTTCCCGGCGGAGCGGCAGGACGACGTGGTCGCGGCGCTGCGGCGCGCGCATCCGTACGAGGAGCCCGCCTACGACGTCTACGAGCTGTTGTGAAGGCGAGGCTCTTCACCGACGGGGGCGCGCGCGGCAACCCGGGACCGGCCGCGTACGGCTACGTGCTCGAGGCGGAGGACGGCACGCTGCTCGCCGCCGAGGGCGAGCCGATCGGCATCGCGACGAACAACGTGGCCGAGTACAGCGCGTTGATCGCGGGCCTCGAGAAGGCCGCGGAGCTGCAGATCCCCGAGGTGGAGGTCGTCTCGGACTCCGAGTTGATGGTCAAGCAGATGCGGGGCGAGTACCGGATCAAGAACGAGGCGCTCCGCGACCTGGCGGCGCGCGCCGAGGCGCTGGCGCGGCAAGGTCGGCTCGGTGCGCTACACCGCCGTCCGGCGCGAGCACAACGAGCTGGCCGACCGGCTGGTGAACGACGCGCTCGATCGCGATTCTTAGGTTGCCCTTACGGCGCTCTTAGCCGCCGACGCTTCGATGGAGAGATCGAGCAAAGGAGGCATATGGAGAAGCGATTGCGCATGACCCTCGCCGCGGTGGCGGCGGTCGCAGTCGTCGCCGTCGTGGGCGTCGGCTCGGCCGCCGCGCACGGCGGCAAGGGCTACGGCTCCGTCAGCACCAGCGCCCTCGTGAAAGCCGCGGCGGCGCAGCTGAACGTCACGCCCGCGAAGCTGAAGTCGGCGATCCTCGCGTCCGCGAACACGAGGATCGACGAAGCGGTCGCGGACGAGGACGTCACCGCGGACGAAGCGGCCGACCTGAAGGACGAGGCGGCGGACAACCTCAACGTGGCCTACTCCCTCAGCCGCGCGAGTACGGTTGCCGCCGGCCTCTCGATCACCGCGACGCAGCTGAACAGCGGCTTCCGCGCCGCACGCAAGACGCTGCTGCTCGCGAAGATCGACAAGGCGGTCGCGGCTGGTGACCTGACGAGCGACGAGGCCGCGAGCCTCAAGGACGAGCTCAACTCGACGACCCTGCCCGGCTACAAGCCGAGCAGCGGGCTCGGCCTCGGCCTCGCCGGCGGCGGCCGCCACGGCGGCGGCCCCGGCGGAGGCTTCGGAGGCGGCGGGGGCGGCTTCGCCCTCGGCTTCCACCGCTAATCGCACCCGCCCGCACCGGCACGTGACGGCCGGGACCCGCCCCGCGCGGGCCCGGCCGTCACGCCGGACCGTGGCTATACTGCGCCCCGCGCGGGCATAGCTCAGTTGGCTAGAGCGCCACCTTGCCATGGTGGAGGTCGCGGGTTCGAGTCCCGCTGCCCGCTTCCTTTGTCAGAGCCGAATCCGGCCCTCTCAGCCGCCCTCGAGTGGGCCGTGGGCAAGTGATTGGGCAAGTACTCGGGACGGCGTCTGCCCTGGGTAGAGTCTGCTCTGCATCTCGAGAGGCGTGAGGAAGCGTCCACCAACCTGCATCGACGCAAGGTGGTTCAGCATGCGGCCTCATGTGGAGGCAACGTCGATAGCCGATTCGGCGCACGTGGTGGGCGGCTCGAGTTCGTGCGAGAGGAGGCAGACGATGAGATGGGATGAGTTCCGGGACGAGCTGGCGGCGGCGACGGAGATCGCCATCGCGCTCTACGTCCTCTACAACGTCGCGGCGACGGTCATCAGTATCCCCGGCGGTTCACACGGCGACCGTCGCGGGATGGTGCGCGTGTTCGCGGCCGGTGTCGGATGCTTCGCGGTCGCCTACGCCAGGTTCGCGTTCGCGGATGCCAGCATCCTCGTCCTGGGTGCGGCCTTCGTGGTGGCTGGCTTCGGGATCGGACTCGTCGAGACGGCCGAGCACGCCGCAGTCGCCGCCTTCGCACCGAACGAGATCAGAGGCTCCGCCTTCGGACTGCTCGCCGCGATCCAGAGCTTTGGCAACCTCGCCGCGAGCGCCATCGTCGGCCTGCTCTACACGTTCGTGTCGCCCCGAGCCGCGTTCGGCTACGCCAGTGCCGTGATGGGTCGTAGCGTTGGCGAGCCTCCTCGCAACCGCGAGTCGCGCAACATAAGCCTCCGGCGCGAACTGCGGTCGTGACACCGACGACGATGCGAAGGGCTGGCGGGCGCTGCACGGTCAGTGACGAGCCGGAGGAACAGCCTGAGACGTTCGTGTTCTGCCCGGAGTGTGCGGAGCCGGAGTTCGAACGCTCCAAGTAGCTGCGAGCGGGCATCGTCGTCGGTTGGAAGGATGATCGGAGCATGTCGCTAGAAGCACTCCTTGCCTCCCTCCCTCGCGATGGCCGCGACTTTGAGCGGCTCTGCAAGTGGCTCCTGACGAATGCGCCGCAGTACCGGTTGTTGGTGAAGGAGGCATGGCTCTGGGAGGAGGCGCGTGCTCGCTGGCCGGGCCGGTGGGGGCCGGACGCCGGGATCGACGTGGTGGCGGAGACCTTCGATGGTGAGTTGTGGGCGGTGCAGGCGAAGCAGTACGCGCCGCAGTACGCGATCAAGAAGGCGGACATCGACTCGTTCCTGGCCGAGTCGAGCAGACCGGAGTTCCTTGAGCGACTGCTGATCGCGTCCACGGATCACGTCGGCCCTACCGCGCGCCGCACGCTGGCTGCGCAGGAGAAGCCCGTCGGGATGGTGTTGCGGTCGCAGTTGGCGGCGCTGGAGGTGGACTGGCCTTCGTCGATGATGCGGCTCCGTCCGGCTAGGCAGAAGCGGAAGCGCCCACGTCCGCATCAGCGAGCGCGCGATCCGAGACTGCGTCAGAGGACTCGAAGGTGCGGATCGAGGTCAGTTGGTGATGGCGTGCGGCACAGGCAAGACGCTGGTTGCCCCGTTCCTCGCGGAGAAGCTCCAGGCGAAGCACGTGCTCGTTCTCGTCCCATCCCTCTCGCTGCTCGGTCAGACGCTCCGCGAGTGGGCCACCGCGACCGAGTTCGACTACCTCGCAGTGTGCTCAGACGACACCGTCACAAGAGACGAGCAGGACGCGGTCGTGGGTTCAACCTCCGAACTTGGCATCCCGGTCACGACAGATGCCGGAAAGGATCGGACGGTTCCTCCGACGGCGTTCGGGTGGGTCGCGCGTGGTGTTCGCCACCTACCAGTCGTCCCCCCGCATCGCGGACGCGCAGGCAGGTCGTGCTCCTGCGTTCGATCTCGTCATCGCGGATGAGGCGCACCGCTGCGCTGGCCCCGAGGCTGGCCCGTTCGCCACCGTCCTCGACGCCTCGAAGATCAAGGCTCGCAAGCGACTGTTCATGACGGCCACCCCGAGGTACTTCACCGGCCGGGTGAGGAAAGCGGCGCAGGAGGCTGACTGGGAGGTCGCCTCGATGGACGACCAGGAGCGGTTCGGCGAGGTCGTTCACCGCCTTACGTTCGCCCAGGCGATCGACAAGAACTTGCTCTCCGACTATCAGGTGGTCGTCGTCGGGGTCACCGATGGCGAGTACCGCAAGATGGCCGAGCGCGCCGTGTTCGTCACGCCTGACGGAACGACCGTCACCGACGCCCGAACGCTCGCCCGTCAGATCGGGCTGCTCCGAGGGATGGCGAACCACGACCTCCGTCGGGTTGTCACGTTCCACTCCCGCATCGACCTTGCCAGCCGTTTCGCCCACACGCTGCACGAGACGAAGCGCATGGCTCCCCAGTAAGCGCCGCCCATCAGGCTCGCTCTGGACAGATCACGTCTCAGGGAAGATGAACGCCGGGGAACGCGAGCATCGTCTCCAGCGGCTCCGAGGTGTCCTCGACGGTGAGCGCGGCGTCCTGACCAACGCCCGGTGCCTCACCGAAGGAGTCGATGTCCCGACACTCGACGGGGTCGCGTTCATCGACCCGCGACGCTCCCAGGTCGATGTCGTCCAGGCCGTAGGAAGGGCGATCCGCAAGGCGGAAAAGAAGACCGTCGGCACCATCGTCATCCCCGTCCTCGTCGACGAGGCCGCTGACCCCGAACAGGCCCTAGAGGCATCCGAGTTCGACCGCGTGTGGCAAGTCGTCAGGGCCCTACGCGCCCACGACGACGACCTGGCTCACCAACTCGACGAACTTCGGCGGGAGCATGGGCAACTCGGCACCACCGGGCAACTTCCTAGCAAGATCGTGCTCGACCTCCCGACCGGCATCGGTGCCGACTTCGCACGTGCCTTCGACACCAGGATCGTCCAGACAACGACGGCGAGTTGGGAGTTCTGGTTCGGACTGTTGGAACGGTACGTCCTCCGCGAGGGCAATGCCCGGGTTCTCCAGACCCATCGGGAGGGGGGCGACAGCCTCGGAGCCTGGGCGGCACACCAGCGCGACGCGCACCGGCGAGGACGACTCTCCCCCGAGCGGACGGCTCGGTTGGCGGGCTCCCCGGCTGGACGTGGCACACCCATGAGAGCGCTTGGGAGGAGGGGTACTCCTACCTTGCCGAGTACGTCGAGCGCGAGCAGGACGCTCGTGTCCCATGCGAACATCGTGAGGACGACTTCCGGCTCGGGCAATGGGTCAAGGTGCAACGCCGCGAAATGAACAACGGACGCCTGTCCGCAGCCCGGCGTCAACGGCTCGAAGCTCTGCCCGGTTGGACATGGGACACCGACGATGCCGCTTGGGAGGACGGGCTGCACTTCCTAGAGCTGTTATGCCGCCCGCGAGGGACACGTCCAACCGCCCGCGAAACATGTCGAAGAACGGCTTCCAACTTGGGCGATGGGTAGCGAGGAAGCGTCACCTGTACGCACTCGGTGGCCTTTCTGCCGAACGTGTGGAGCATCTTGAAGCTGTCCCCGGCTGGACGTGGAGCTACCTGGACAGGGCTTGGGAGAACGGGTTCTCGGCTCTCATGCGCTTCGTCGAGCGCGAGGGGAACGCGCTCGTGCCGTCAACGGAGCGAGAGGGGGACTTCCGTCTCGGGAGGTGGGTGGTCAACCTTCGCACAGCGCATCGGATGGGGCGTGTGGCTCCAAAGCGCGTAGCACGTCTCGAAGCGCTCCCTAGTTGGACGTGGCATACGAAGCAGGCCGCCTGGGAGTATCGGGTTCTCTCACCTTGAGCGCTACGTTGCACGTGAGGGCACGTCGCGAGTTCGACAGGGCCATGTCGAGGACGGGTTCCGACTCGGCCAGTGGGTAGCTGTGCAACGCACGGGCAACGCGACCGGACGACTCTCCGCTGCTCGCGCCGCTCGCCTTCAAGCCCTTCCTGGTTGGACTTGGCACACGCTGGACGCTGCCTGGGAGGAAGGCTTCTCTCAACTGTCCCGATACGTCGAACGCGAGGGCAACGCTCGCGTTCCCTCAACTCTCCGCGACGACGGCTTCGGGCTGGGGGCCTGGGTGGCTACGCAGCGTCAAGCTCGTCGAGAGAAGCGCCTTCCCTCCGAGAGGATCCAACGTCTCGAAGCCCTTCCCGGTTGGACGTGGCACACCCTCGACGCTGCCTGGGAGGACGGGTTCAACCACCTTGCGCGGTACGTCGCACGCGAAGGCAACGCCCGCGTTCCTGTCAAGCACCGCGAGGATGGCTACCGCCTCGGGCAGTGGGTGGCCGTGCAGCGCGTGACCAAGACGACGGGGAGACTCTCCGCTGCTCGCGTCGCGCGCCTGGAAACAGTCCCCGGCTGGACATGGAACGCAAGCAAGCAAGAAGAACTAATCCACCGCGCGCCAACCGCGCTCTAGTAGATCGTGCCGGGCGGGTAGTCGTCGTCGATCTCGATCTTTGGGATCGACCCCGTCTCGCTCCGCACCCGGTCGAACGCTGCACGGGCGGTCACGTAGGCCGCCTCCACGGTGTCCTTCCCGGCGATCAGGTACGGCCCCGTCGCGAGGATCTTCACCTCGACGGGTGGTGGGCGCCACGATTTGCTGCTCAACTCGTTCGGTTGGCTTGCCGTAAACGCGGCTCAGGAGTCGTTCGGCTGCTTCCGCACGGCGTAGGTCGCCGGGTTCACCGCGAGTGATCTGGCAGGTTCATCTCGAGATGGGACCCGGCTGCGCCGGGGGTGCCCCCGCGGCACGGGAGGGCGCCCTGGCCTCGAGCTGCTCCATGGCCCTGAGACGGTCGGAGGCTGACTCGTTCGGGTTGCTGCCCATGGCGCGGGCTTCGAGGGATGGGTCCAACTCGCCGTCGATGAGGACGACGCTAGCCGCAAGGCGCGGGCGTGGGGGCGGCGTGTCGGGGTCGCAGTCGAACGGGAGAAGGCCGTGGGCTAACAAGGCTTTCGACGCTGCGGCCCGGGGCGCGCGGCCGACAGCCCCTGGAAAGGGATCCGCGGCTGAACTATGCAGGTTCCGACAGGACACGCCGCACCTTGACAGCGGGCACGGTGTCACCGATGAGATCTGAGTGCGGCATAGCGTTCACGACTTCCGCTGTCCGTGCGCGATGCGCGGACGACAATGCAACGGACGCGTTGTAGCGGCGAACCAACTCAGGTGAGATCGGTCTCAGGCTGCCCGCCGCTCGAGGAACCGTCGCGTCCGGAAGGTGGAACCAGTCTCGGTCAGCGTTGGCGATCGTGAACGCGTTGATGTTCGCTGCGTGGTGCGAGGCACCAACGACCCGCCCGCCCTCGTCGTCCGGGTTGATGCTCCACGTCATCAGGACTGCATGACGGGGACTCACTGGTATGCGAGCCTCGAGCGCTTCGAGCAGTCCGGACGAGGGGGAGTTCGGCGCGGGCCGCCTCGCACTCGCCTTGAGATCCCAGATGACTATCGGCTGGTCACAGGTAGTGATGATTGGGCGTCGGAAATCCACAAGCGTCCAGCACATCGAGGCGAAGATGCTCGTGACGTTTTTTGAGATCGCGATCATCCTCGTGAGCCGCTCAGTCGCCTCCCTCTTGTCGTCTTCGAGTTCCGCGAGGGCCGTGATCACATCAGCGCTCAGGCTCCCTTGGAGTGCGGCGATTCGACGAAAGTTGGCGTAGTAATTGGCCGTGAAAGCCGTATGCCACTCCATCCACGCAGGCACCCGCACGAGTTGGATCGCAAAGAAGTTCGCGAGCGTGTCTCTGGCCTCACCGAGGAGCGGCCAGATGTCCGGGAGCGCCCGCAGGATCGGTGCTGCCTTGTCTTCGATTGTCTGAAGCGAGGCCTCAACGTCATCGATACCCGCTCCGTCCGGCCGAATGCGCCGGTATGCGTGCTTGCGGGTTGCGACCTTCCTCACGGGACGGTCACTCGGGCGCTGTGCACCGTCCACCGGATTCACAGTCACTCGCCCGCCCGCGGCGAAGTTGCGCAGGTAGCACACCGGCACGATGTGTCCATCGTTCACGACGGGATAGCTATCCCGCTTCATTACCGGCATGTTCCCCAAGACTATGCCTGAGCCGTTCGGTCGCGTTCTACTGCCCTGAGTGCGCCAAGCGCGAGTTCGGCTAAGGCAGCAAGTCGTGAAGTAGATCGCTTCGGGTCGTACTGAACCCGCGCGGTGGGTTCGCGAGTACCTCGTCGGTTACCTCGTACGCGACCGCCTGGGTATAGGCCGAGATCGAGTTCTTCGGCGGGGCAGGTTCGTCTCGAGATGGGACCCGTTTCGCGCGGGGGTGCCCCCTCCAGGGTGGTGGCGTGGTCGCGGACGAGTCTGCGGCCAGGTGGGAACCGCTCATGCGGAACAGCTTCGTCACAAGCCAGTGGGCCCCTCACTCATCCAGCATGGGGGTCGTGTCCCTACGCGTGTGTGCATGCGGGGCTACGCGAGGTGGGCAAGTGATGGGCTACTGCTCGACGCCCTCCGCGACAGCATGTAGCGTGGGCATGCGCCCCTCTTCGGTCAGCTTGACCAGCAGCGCCCTGCGCTCCTCGCTGCTCATGCGGCGCAGCTCCTCGAGCGACTCGGGCTCCTTGGTGATCGTCTCCACCCGCTCCGTCGGCTTTCCGTGCACGCGGCTCATGAGAGCGTCCAGTGCCCGCCAATCCCCGTTGTCGGTGCCAGGATGGGACCGGCCCGCGGAAGGGCGCTCGTGCCGTGCCGGCAATGACGCCATCACCCCCTAGGCACAGCATGGGGTCGCGTCCCTACGCGTGTCTGCATGCGGGGTTGCGCGAGGTGGGCAAGTGATGGGCTAGTGCTCGTCGCTCACTGCACGTAGCGAGGGCAGCTTGCCCTGCTGGTGGTACTGCATCAGCAGCGCCCGCCGCTCCTCGCTGGTCATGGCGCGCAGCTCCTCGATGGACTCTGGCGTCTTGACCGTGGTCTCGACGTGCTCCGTCGGCCTGCCCATCGCCCTGGCCTCGAGCTGCTCCATTGCGCGGAGGCGGTCGGCGGCAGACTCGTTCGGGTTGTTGATGATCGAGAGCCGGGGGCAGGTTCGTCTGGAGATGGGACCCGCTTGCGCAGGGGTGCCCCCTCCCCAGGTTGGCGTAGTCGCGGACGAGTCCGCCGGCAGGGTAGGACCTGCGCGCGGAGGGGCTCTCGTCTCGTGCCAGCTCTGACCGCGTGGTCCGCTGGTTCGGATGTCCCCTACCAGCAACGCATGGGCTCACGTCTACGTACCTGTGTGCATGCGGCATAGCGCAGTGTCGGTTGTCCGTACGTCCGCGCGCTGGAGCCGACTCACCGGTGGGCGGGCGAGGGGGCGCTACGGTGTCTCTCGATGAGCGGTGCGAACACCGTCGTCCTGCATCGGCATGGACATCATGTCCACCGCCACCTCTACGCTGGCCGGCATCGACATCTGCTGCTCTTCCGCCGATCAAGCCCGGTTGAGGCCCACGAGCATCCGCACGCGCACGAGCATCAATCTGCGCACGGCCAGGCCGGTCATGGCCACTCGCACGGGCTCGTCGATCGGTCGATAGTCCGGTCGCGCGAGGGGGTCAAAGCGGTCTCGATCAGCCTCGCTGTTCTCGGAGTCGCTGCCGGGGCGCAGGCGGCGATCTTCGTGCTGGCGGGTTCGGTCGCGCTCCTAGCTGATCTGATCCACAACTTCGGGGATGCGTTGACGGCGGTGCCGCTCGGGATCGCGTTCTTCCTTCGCTCGCACCGGGGCGAGAAGCTTTCCGGACTCGCTGTCGTGTTCGCGATCTTCGTCTCTGCCTGCGTGGCGCTCTACGAGACGATCCAGCGGTTGATCCACCCGCAACCTCTCTCGCATCTGTGGATCTTGGCCGCTGCCGGAGTGATCGGCTTCGTCGGGAACGAAATCGCTGCGCAGGTACGTCTCCGCGCCGGGCGGCGGCTCTCGAGCCCAGCGATGATCGCGGACGGCAACCACGCACGCGTCGATGGCTTCGTCTCTCTCGGCGTCGTTGGCAGCGCGATCATCGTTGCGCTCGGCGCCCAGATCGGTGACCCGATCATCGGCCTTGCGATCACGCTCGTCATCTTGCGCATCACCTGGCAGTCGTGGCGTACGGTCTCGACGACCGCCCCGGGAGAGATGGTCGAGCCCCACGAGCACTCGCCGAGCGGCCGCCCCCGCGGTCGCATTCGGGCGCGCGTCGGGTGGTACTCACGCTCCCCGTGGCCGGCGCGAGGATGGTGTCCGCGTGTCGCCTGGCCCGCTTGGGTCAGCAGGCGTCGCAGCAGCCCTGGCCGCGCCAGCTCGACTGTCCTTCCTGGACGGCAACTCCGGCGATGGCGAGCGCGGCGAGCGGATCGGCCCACCACCAGCCGAGGAGCGCGTTCGCGCCGAGGCCGAGGAGCAGCGCGATCGAGAGGTAGGCACAGAGCTGGGTCTGTCCGGCCTCCTTGACGGTCGCGGCCGAGTGCAGTCCGGTGCCGACGCGCCGCTTCGCGGCCGCGAGCAGCGGCATCGTCACGGCGGTGACTGCGGCGAGGCCGATCCCGATCAAGCTCACTTGCGGGTGGTCGCCGCTCACGAGTGCGCGGGCGGCCTCGACGCCGATGTAGGCGGCGAGGCTGAAGAACGTGACCGCGATCAGGATCTGGGCGCGACGTTCGGCGGTGTGCGAGCCGCGACGATCACCGGTGAACAGCCAGACGACGATGAGACCGGCGAGGGCCTCGATGAGGCTGTCCGCGCCGAAGCCGATCAGTGCGATCGAGCCTGCGGCGATTCCCGCGCCGATCGCGATCGCGAACTCGATGACGTGCCAGGCGATGCCGCCCCAGGCGAGCATGCGCGCCCGCCGTTCGAGCTTGCTCCGTTCGGCCGACGGCCGGATTGCACCGAGTTGGACGAAGCCCACGCCCGGCTCAGACACGTGCCACCGAGAGCGAGAGGACGGAGGTCACAAGCGCACGTCCGTCCTCGGTGAGCACGTACATCACCATCTTTCCGTCACGGCGGGAGCGAACGAGCCCGTTCGCGCGAAGGGTCCGCATGTGATGCGAGACGAGATTCTGCGAGCGCTCGACGATCCAGGCGAGGTCGCAGACGCACAGCTCGTCGGCGTCGAGCAGCGCCGCGGCAAGCGTCAGCCGCGTCGGGTCTGCGAGCCCCCGCGCACTTGTGGCCGCGGCTTCAGCTGTGCCGGTAGCGAGACGCCGTAGCCGGAGCCGTTCGGCTGTCGGAAGGTCGAGGCAGAGCAGGTCGCAACGGTCGTCGGACATGGGAACATCCTAACGGACGTTCGATTGTCTCTCTACGTGATTCTGAGATTCAGCGTGTTCACTTCGGGCCCCGCTCGCCCGGCACGATCCACCGTCAGAAGCTGATGACCTTGTCTGCCCAGAGCGTCCAGTCGGTCAGCTCTTCGAGTGTTGAGCGCTGGGCGCCCTCGATGAGTTGTTCCTCGCGGATCGCGCGGGCATCCATGCAGGTGCCGCAGAGGCCGACCTGTGCGCCGTGGCCGATGGCCGAGCCGAGCAAGCGCTCGAGGTTGTAGTAGCCGTTCGGCGTCTGCTGGCCGGCGACGGCGCAGCCGACGGCGTCGGCGAGCAGGAAGATCCGCACTTCCTCACCCACGCGTTTCGTGACGCGTGCGCGAGACGGAGTCCGTGTAGCGTTCTGTCCCGTAGGCAGGGTCGCTGAGGACGACGAGTGTCTTCACGTCGCTGGGCATGGCCGCCGGAGGCCGGCGAGCATCAGCGATCGCCCGCGTCTCGACGTGGGTAAACCCGCAAGAGTTGATCTTCAAGTATTCAAGTGATAGCTTGAGGAGATGGCGAGTGGCTCGGCGAAGGTGTCGTTGTTCGACGCGTTGGCTTCGGTCGCGCAGGCGCTGGGAAGCGGCAGGCGGGCCGAGATCGTGGATCTGCTCGCCCAGGGTGAGCGCTCGGTCGAGGAGATCGCGAGCGAGATCTCCCAGAGTGCCGCCAACACCTCGCAGCACTTACAGGTGCTCTCGCGCGCCGGGCTGGTGCGCTCACGTCGTGAGGGAACGCGCATCTTCTACCGGCTCGCGAGCGAGCGGGTTGGCGATCTGTGGGCGGCCGTCCGCGACGTGGCTGTCGCGCCATGTCGCCGAGGTGAGCGTCCTGGCGGACGAGTACCTGGGGGAGCGGGACCGGGTGGAGCAGGTCTCCGCCGCCGAGCTCGAGCAGCGGCTGGTTCGCGGCCAGGTGGTCGTGCTCGACGTGCGCCCGGAGCCCGAGTACCGGGCGGGCCATATCGCCGGCGCCCGCTCGGCTCCGCTGACGGCGCTTGCCGGACTGGCGCCAAAGCTGCCGCGGCGACGCGAGATCGTCGCCTACTGCCGCGGCCCGTACTGCGTCTACGCCGACGATGCCGTGCGTCTGCTGCGCGGGCGCGGCCTGAAGGCACGCCGGCTCGACGTCGGCTTTCCGGAGTGGCGGCGCGCCGGCCTCCCGGTGGAGACCGCCTGAGAGGAGCAACCAACGATGGTGCTTGCGCCCCTTCCTGAACGACGACAGCTCCTGTGCGAGCTATCTGTTCGGCTGCACGACGCACGGAACGCTGGCCGTCGTCGATCCCCATGTGGACCTCGTTGACGACTACCTCGCGGCCGCGGCGGCGATCGGAGCGCCGATCGTGGCCGTCTTCGAGACGCATGTCCAAGCCGACCACGTCTCCGGTCTGCCCGGCCTGGTCGAGCGGACCGGAGCGACCGCTTACCTGCCGGCCGGCGCCGGCGTCGAGTTCGAGCACGTCGCGCTCGCCGACGGCGACGTGGTCGAGCTCGGGAACACGCTCGTCCGGGCGATCGCGACCCCTGGGCACGCGCCCGCCCATCACGCCTACACGGTCGCCGACCGCCGGCGCGGCACGGAGGAGCCGTGGCTTGTGTTCAGCGGCGACTCGCTCCTGATCGGCGATGTCGGCCGCCCCGACCTGCATGTCGCCGGCGACGCGCACGGACAGGCGCGGCTGCTGCACGCGAGCTTGCGCCGGCTGCTCGAGCTGCCCGACCACGTCGTCCTCTACCCGAGCCACTACGCGGGCTCGGTCTGCGGCCGCGGCCTCTCCGGCAACCCGGTCTCCTCGATCGGCTTCGAGCGCGCCCACAACCCGCTGCTCGCGCTCGCCGACCCCGACGCGTTCGCCGACGCGCTCGTCGCCGAGATGCCACCCCGGCCCGCAGAGCAGGAGCGGATCGTTGCCGCCAACCGCTCCGGCAAGGTCGGGCGCCGCCGCATGACGCGCCGGTACGGCTCGGCCTGCGCGCCAACGCCAGCCAGTTCGGTCTGCTCGTCGGCGCTGAACGCGCTCGTGGGCGCCATGGTCGGCCTCGAGCGAAGCGTGTTGCCGCTCGTCGGCAAGGAGGACTTCGGGCTGCGCTCGACCTCGACGATCCTCGCCTTCGTCGTCGCCTTCGGCGCCGCCAAGGCGGTGACCAACCTCGCTGCCGGCGAGCTGGCCGAGCGGCTCGGGCGTAAACGGCTGCTTGTGCTCGGCTGGCTCGTGGCGCTGCCAGTGCCGCTGCTGATCGGTCTCGCGCCCTCCTGGTGGTTCATCGTCGCCGCCAACCTGCTGCTCGGCGTCAACCAGGGGTTCGCCTGGTCGATGACGGTCGTGATGAAGATCGATCTGGCCGGCCCGCGCCGGCGTGGGCTCGCGCTCGGCCTCGAACGAGGCGGCCGGCTACCTCGGCGTCGCCGCCGCCGCCTTCGTCACCGGCGCGCTCGCGGCCAGCTACGCGCCGCGCACGATCGTCTGGGTCGGCGCGGCGCTGATCGTCGTCGTCGGTCTGCTGATCAGCATCTTCGCGGTGCGCGACACCGGCGCGCAGGTCGCCCTCGAGCAACGCAGCACACGGCGACGACGTCCCGCGCACGCGGGGCTGCGCAGCGCCTTCATGCATACGAGCCGTGCACGACCCGGTCCTGCGCGCCTGCAGCCAGGCCGGCCTCGTCAACAACCTCAACGACGCGCTCGCCTGGGGCCTCGCGCCGCTCTACCTCGCCGCCCACGGCGCCGAGCGTGCGCGAGATCGCGGTCGTCGCCGCCGTCTACCCGGTCGTCTGGGGCGCCGGCCAGCTCGTCGACCGGCTGGCTCTCCGACCACACCGGCCGCAAGCCGCTGATCACGGCCGGCATGCTCGTCCAGGCGGCCGCGCTCGGCCTGCTCGTCGCCGGCGGACGGCGCTTTCGCACCCTCGCTCGCCGCCGCGGTGCTGCTCGGCGTCGGCACGGCGATGGTCTACCCGACCCTGATCGCCGCCGTCTCCGACGCGATCCAGCCGCGCGACCGCGCCCGCGTCGTCGGCGTCTACCGCTTCTGGCGCGACTTCGGCTTCGTCCTCGGCGCCCTGATCGCCGGCATCGGCGCCGACGCGCATCTCCGCAAACCGCGATCGTCGTCGTCGCCGCGCTCACCGGCGCGAGCGGCCTCCTGGTCGCCGCCACCTCCTGGCAGCCGCGTCCGACGCTCCAACCCGCACCCGCGCTGATCGAGAGGAGAGAGAGGATGAGAAGCACGCTCGAATCGACACTCCCCTGGTGGATCGCCGGGCCTGCGCTCGGCCTGGTGATCGTGAGCCTGCTCGGGCTCGCGAACAAGCGCTTCGGCGTCCTCGGCGGGGTCACCGATCTCGTCCAGGGCTCCGCCGAAGGGCCGCGTGCTCGCGATCGCGGTCGCCGCCTGCGTGCTCGCCGGGGTGGCGCTCCAGCCGCAGCTCGCCGCCGCCGCAGCCCGCTGGCGTATCGCACGCGAAGCCCGCGAGCCGCAGCTGCCGATCATGCAGGGAGCCGACGTTCTCTAAACAAAGGAGGTTGAGATGGCCAACGACAGCGAACACACTCGACACGCAGGAGTTCGAGAGCCGGGTCAAGGAGATGTACCGCGAGGTCGCGGAGCATCCGGAGAGGGAGTTCCACTTCGAGACCGGCCGCGCGCTCGCCGAACGGCTCGGCTACCCGTCGTCGGGGCTCGACGACATCCCGGCCGAGGCGATCGACGTCGTTCGCCGGGGTCGGCTACTACTTCGACCTCGCCGACGCTCCGCGCCGGCGAGACGGTCGTCGATCTCGGGCAGCGGATCGGGCATGGACAGCTTCCTCGCCGCCCGCAAGGTCGGCCGCAGCGGTCGCGTGATCGGGATCGACATGACCGACGCACAACTCGCAAAGGCAACGCTCTCGCCGGCCGCGCAGGCTTCGAGCAACGTCGAGTTCCGCACGGCCTACATCGAGGCTCTACCGGTCGCGGACGCCTCGGTCGACGTCGTGATCAGCAACGGCGTGATCAATCTCTCGGCCGACAAGGCGACCGTCTTCAGCGAAGCCGCGCGCGTGCTGCGCCGCGGCGGCAGGCTCGCGATCGCGGACATCGTCACGTCGATCCAGCTGCCGGAGGGCGTCAGCTGCGACGCCTCGCTCTGGGCCGCCTGTATCGGCGGCGCGATGCAACGCGACGACTACCGGCAGACGATCGAAGGCGCAGGCTTCACCGTCGAGACGCGTGCGCGAGAACGAGCACTACCGCTTCGTCTCCGAACGGGCCGACAACGCAACGCAGAAATACGGCGTCAAGAGCATCTCGCTCCTCGCTGTGAAGACAACCTAATGCCACAACGGAAGGAGCGAAATGGCCGACAAGGTTCTCGTCAACCTGGCGACGGGTATGGAGGACGGGGAGCGCGTCCTCGTCGCGTTCCTCGTAGCCACAGCGGCGGTGGCGCAGGGCAAGCAAGTTGTCGTCTGGACGACGAAGGACGCGGTACGGCTCGGCTTGCCGGGCGAGATGTCGGGTGTCGTGTGCAAGGACTGCCCGCCGCTCGAACGACTACTCGAGCAGTTCGTCGACGGAGGCGGCGAACTATGGATGTGTCCGATCTGCCTCAACGCGCGCGATCTCGGAGACGCCGAGAAGATCCCGAACACGAAAGTCATGGGAGCGACGCCCATATGGGAGTGGGCAGGTAACGACACGACCGTCTTCAGCTACTGACGATCGGATAACCGCTCAGCCGAATCGAGCGCGTATTTTGAGTTGAGCAGCCAGCCGAGAAGACTGGGTCGCGTGGCAAGAGTGGCAAGGATCAGCGTTCGTTCGCGTTCGCTCAACGTTCGGTGGCGGCACGGATTTCGCTCAACCATCTGTCTGAGCGAACGTCAGCCTTGGCCGCCTTCAATCGGTGCGCCTCCGCCTCCGACGGCTCGACAATCTGCTCGTCTAGGTAGTGGCGAATCGCCTCCTCGCCGATCGCGACCGTGCCGTCCTCGCTGAGGAGGGCCGGGATCGTGTCGGAGCTGGTCGCCTGCCGCAGGGCCTGGCGTTGTTCCTTGCCGACCGGCACCTGGCGGGTGACGCAGTCGACGCCGAGCTCGGTCAGTCGCGCCCGGATTCGTTGCGAGGCGAGACACCATTCGGTCTGCCAGAGCTCGAGCATCAGGAATGGCCGAACCTGATGTTGGGGAGGATTCGGTCGAGCCAGCGGGGCCGCGCCCAGGCGTAGCGGCCGAAGACGCGCAGCAGGGTCGGGATCAGGACGAGTCGGACGAGCATGGCGTCGAGGAGGACGGCGATGCCGAGGATGACGCCCATCTCCTTGGGTGGCAGGGACCCGGAGAGCGCGAAGGTGAAGAAGACGGCAACCATGACCCGCGGCAGGTTCGTCTTCGGATGGGACCCGCTCGCGCGGGGGTGCCCTCCCGCGTCGGGCGCAGTCGGGGAGAATCCCCTCATCGACGTGAGCCCCTACTAGACCCGCTTGTACCCATGCCGCAATCCCTGCATCCATGCGGGGTTGCGGCCCGTGGGCAAGTGATGGGCTAGTGCTTGACATCGTCCTTGGGCACAGCATGCAGTGAGGGCAGCTTGCCCTCCCGCGAGTACTGCAGCATCAGCGCCCTGCGCTCCTCGCTGCTTATAGCGCGCAGCTCCTCGATGGTCTCGGGCGTCGCGATTTGCTGTTCGACTCGTTCCGTTGGTTTGCCGTAAACGCGGCTTAGCAGTCGTTCGGCGGCTTCCGCGCGACGTAGGTCGTCGGGTTCACCTCGAGTGATGCGTCGCGGTAGGCCGCTGTGATCTCCGCCCGGTCTCCGGAGCGGTGCTCGCGTTCTACTGTCCGCCGCGCGGGGGTGCTCGGGTGGCCCGCGGTTCGCGGACGAGTCGGCGGCCAGGATGGGACTGGCTCGAGTGGAGGCCTTCGTCCCCGTGCCAATGTGACCGGCGAGGTTGCCTTCGGACGGTCGATTGCTTACGGTCAGCCGCGTGGCACGGGTGTGGTTGGCCACCGTGGCCGCCCTCGGGGTGCTCGCCTACGTCGGCCCGGCCATTGCGGGCTCGGGATCCGGTTCGTCGGCCGGCGACGCCTGCGACACGGGCCGCGGGTACCTGCGCGAAGGTGAGGTCGATAAGGCGCTCGAGACCTACCTGAAGGCGCTCAGCGACACAGCCGTGCCGTGTATCGACTCGGGGCTCGTGGCCGTCGCCGACGCCAAGCGTCGCGAGGCTCGACTACTGCGCCAGGGGCGACACGCTCGCCAAGGCGGGGAAGGACGATGACGCGGTGCGCCAGTACGCTCGCGCCGTCGGCGTGAACGTGGCGAGCGAATGTGCCCGTGGAGGGCTCGCACTGCCGTCAGGCTCGAAATCCAGCGCGGGTCGCTTCTTCGACTACCTGCCGAAGTTTCCCATCCAGCTCGGCTCGCTCGTCCTCATGCTGGCTGTCGGACTCGGGCTCCTGGCACTCCTACGTTCCGTGGTGCTCCGCAAGGCGACACTCGTCGTCCGGGCGTTCGCAGACGCGGCCGTGGAGAAGAAGGTCGGGTCCGCGTTCGGCGGCCTGGTCGAGGAACAGCTGATCGGCTTCTGGCAAACGCGGCAGCGGGCCCGCGACGACGGTTACAGCCTCGATCTCGTGGTTGCGAACGTCGAGCTGCTGGCCCAGGATGAGGCGCTCGGGGACGCCGTCGGAGAGCTCGCGCAAGTGCCCCAGCTTCAACTCGTCGCGGCCGTCGTGGCGTTCGTCGACCGTGCCTTTCTCCAGCGCCGGCTTTCCGCCGTCGGCGAACTCCTTCCCGAGGGCGCGGACGGATGCGGCGTCGCGCTTTCGCTCTTCAAGCGGAAGAAGCTCGAGGCTCGCGGCACGCTCTGGGAGAAACCAGCCGTCGGGCCGAGCAGTGGGGCGGACGGCGGGCCGTCCGCCGTGGCGCGGTACTACGGGCTCGCGCCGGCCGCCGCCGCCTGGGTCCAGTACGAGGCATCACGCGTACTCGACGACCGCGTCGGCCTGATCACGTCGAGCGCAGAGAGCTTCTCGCTGCTGAGCGCCGGGATCGACGAACACCGCACAGCTGCCAGCATGCCGGAGGACAAGGACAACCCGGAAGACAAGGACAAGCGGTACGGCGAGGCCGAAGGGAAGTATCGGGAGGCGCTCAAGGTCGATCGCGAGAACGTCGCCGCTCTCGTCAACCTGTCACTCGTCGGCGCCCGCCGCGTCAAGGGCAGCTTCCCGGAGTCGATTCAGGAGCTCGAACGTGCTCGCTCCATCCTCGACCGTCGGTACGTGGAGTCGGCGAAGACTCGAAAGGCGATCCCGAGGCGCCCCGAGCTGGCAGACCCGACGTGGTACAGGATCCGCTACGCGCTCGCTTCCCAGCGGTTGCACGCGGGAAGCGTCGCCGAAGCAGAGAACGACGCGCTGAAGCTGTTTTGCGAAGCAGAGGACGACGCGCTGGAGCTCATCTGCTCGACCTCCGCCGTTCTGACGGAGATCGGCTGGCGCTGGACGGGCCGCCAGCCCACCTGGTTCACGAGCTGGTACAAGCGCGCTCCCGCCCGACTCTGGCGCGCCGTACGGCGCGCCGCCGGCAGAGCGCGTCGTCGCTCGGTCGTCGGCGATTGGGAGCTCGCTCGATTCCTTGCTCACACTGTCGAGCCAGCCGCCGTCGTGCTCTGGTGGTCGACGCGCATCGCGCAGCGTTCCGTGCCGAAGACTCCTGAAGAATCCGACCGAGTGCTGCGGCCGCTCGACCGGCGCAGCGAGAAGGACGGCGACTGGCTGCAGAGTTACCTCGAAGAGCTCGTAACCAAGCAACCTAAGCGGCACGAGTTCAAGCGAGTGTTCGGGTGGCTCGGCGTGAGCCGGTGGCGCGCTCCTGACGAGCCGTACGACCGTGTGGACTACAACCTCGCCTGTCTCTTCTCGCGTCTCGCATCGCTCGACGACGGGGAGTCACGCAACGCTCATCTCGAGCGATCGGCGCGCCACCTCAAGCGCTGTCTCGCGGGCGAGTGGGGCGCGCGTCGTGGGGAATCCGCACACTGGGCGGCACGCGATCCGGGCCTCCGCGCCTTGAAAGAGTCCAACGAGACACGGTTCGAAGAGATCGTCGGGCCGGAAGGGGAACACGCCAGGAAGCCGGTGCCCGTCACATCTGCGGGACACATCAGGCTCCGAAACGGCGCCATCATCACGCTCTGGATGCTCGGTCTGGCGGCCCTCGTAGCGATTCCAGTTGTGATGTTCGGGGTCCCGTTCACGTAACGGGGGAAGCGGCCGTTCCGCGACGTTCCGCCGGTGCCTCCACAGCCAAATGCGACGTCGCGCCTTGTTCGTGGGCCGATGGGACCCGCTCGCGCGGGAGGCCCCGCCTCGGGCGCCTCGCCGCCGCGCGGTCGCAGAACGGCAGGGAGGGTCGCGTTCAAAGGTGGAGCTCTGGGCGTCGCTGACTAGCGGTCTCGATCGTGCTCTGGGTTGCGCCCGCTCGCCTCGCTGGGTCCGACCGCTAGCGCCGTCGCCTGGATTTCGGTTGCACGACGATCCTGATCGTGTTCCTGCCCCGGCGTCTCGCGGGGCCGGCGTGGAGGCTGATGTCGTGCGTCCCGTCGGACAGCCGCGCGGCGACGAGCGGCCCGACGCCGAGGTCGCCGTCTCTTGAGGATTCCCAGGCGAGTTGCTCGAACTCAGGGGCGCCCTCCTCGAGGTAGTAGCCTTGACCCTGGAGCCACGTCTCGCTTCCGCTCGGTACGGTCGCGCCGTCCTCGGGGCTGAGGATGATGGCCAGACACGGCCGCTTCGGAAGTCGGAAGGAAGCCGAGGCGGCGCGCGCCGTCCTGCCGCCGTTCGTGGCTAGCACGGCGATCCTCGCGTTGCCGCCCGGCAGCGTGTCGAAGTCCACTTCGAGTGAGGTCTCGGTCGTGGGCAGGCCGAGCGGGCGCCATGTCTGCCCGCCGTCGTTCGAGTACGCGGGGAGAAACCGGAGCGGCATGCCTGCAGGGTCCTTCGCCGACCATTTCAGCGTCTGGCGACCGCTCGGCCCGTCGCCTGGGGCCCATTCCAGGCGGACGTCCGGCTCGGCCTGCGGCAGCGGCAGTTCGTGTACGAGGATGCCGTCGCGGAGGAATCTGATCGTCCGCGCCGCCTCGGGAAGCGGGACCTTCCCGAGGACGGCCTGCTCGGTCATCGCCTCCCCATCTGCGACGTAGCGCGCAATCGCTACGCGATGGTGGAGAAGAGTTCGCCCGTCCTCGCCGACGACCTCCGCCACGAGCACCTCTTCCCCCTCGCCCGACGGGTCGCCGGGCTCATCGGTGACGAAGCCGGGCTCGAGGAGCAGGCGGTTGTCCGCGAAGAGCACTCCGCTGACCGTCAGGAACAGCGTCGGCGAGGGTTGTTGTGCGTGTGTGGGTCGCGGAGGCATCGCTAGATCGGGAACCGCCCGAACATGAATCCATCGTAGAGCGCGATCGAAGGCCAGCGGTCCTCTCCGGCGCCGCCTAGGGTCGAGCAGGCGCCCATCAGCTCGAAGCTGCCGGCCGGGAAGATCGTCCGCGTCGCGACGTCGAGCCCAACGTCCTCGGTCGTCGCAGGGAGGCCGGGCTGGATCGGCGGCGCCGCGCCGCCGCACGGAGCATGGCCACTGCCCGCGGTGTGGCACATCTCATGGGCGCAGGTCGCGCGAAACGTCGCCTGCGACACCTGCGTCGGCGCCGTGAGGAGCACCCGCGGCAGGGAGATCCCGTTCAGAGGCGAACCCGGCGTCACTGGCACGATCGCGACCCTGTTGCCGCCGACGGGGTGGCCGGGAAGACGAAGAACGTGACCGCGAGGCGGTTGACGAGTAGCCCCCAGCCGAGCGTCGAGGTGAGCGGTTCGCTGAACATCGTTGCCCCAGTGATCGCCGGGTTGACGGTGAACCCGGTCTGGGCGATCGGATGCCGCGCGAGCGCGCCGCCGAGCGAGGTGCCGAACTGACCGATGTTCGGAAGGCTTCCGGGCACTGTCGAGTCCGCGATCAGCCACGGGAGGATCTCCTGACCGCCGGCGGCGAGAAAGTTCACCGTGACGGAGCCTGTGGCCTTCCAGCCCGGTTCCGGATCGTTCTCGTGGCCTGAGACGAACACGGTCACGTCGAGCCTCCGGGAGCCGTTCAGCTGCCCGAGCGGGAGCTCGAAGTTGAGCGAGGAGCCAAGCGTCCCGCGCGGACCTCCGCCCAGAGCGGCGTTGATCGTGCCCGAGGGATTGATCGGCGGCCCGCAGGGGACGGCCGCTCCACCCCCGGCGGGGGTGATCGTCATGCGCCCGGTCACGTTTGGCTGGACGTTCGCGCCCGCACCGTTGTTGAAGCCGTTCGTGATCCCAGAGTTGACGAATACTCGGGCGATCGCGCGCTTGCCGGAGACGAGCCGGACAGAGTTCGTCGGTGTCTGGATCACCTGGACGACCTCGATCCGGAGCACTCCGAGGGTGGGAGGCTGGCGGAGGTCGACGGAGACGGTCGCGGTCACCGAGCCGCAGCCGTTCGACGCGGTTAGGCGATACGTCGCCGAGGTCGGCTGCGTTCCGGTGAACTGCCCGATCCCGAGCGTGCCGCTCGCCGGCCTCGTCGTTGCCGGAAGCGCCGGGCCGGTCGTCGAGACACGCTGCAGTGTGACGCTGGACACGTTCCGAACGCTCCAGGAGAGAGTCAGCTGTGTCCCCGGGACGACGCCGACCTGCGTGCCGCCGTTCACCCGGAACGAGTCGATAATGGGCGGCCCGGCCGTCAGGAAATTGAACCCCAAGCAAGGCACCCGCGAGGGTCCAATCGCGGGGACCTTGGGCCACGCGACCGCATTCCCCATGCACGCGAGGCCCTCGGCCAAACTCGCCGCCGCCTCCTGGTTCGCCTGCATCGCCGAGAACCGCTCCGACTCGGCCGCGGTGTCCATGAAGGCGACGCAACCCGACTTTGTGTTCGCAGGGATCTCGATCACGATCGACGTTGCCGACCAGGAGACGACCTTCGCCACCGTGCTCCCGATGACGACCACGACGTTGGGAGGCTGCGTTGCAGGGAACGATCCGGAAAGCGTTACACGATCGCCCGCGCAGGCGGAGGTCGGACTGATCGATGCGAGCCCGTCGACGTAGGTCGAAGTGGGCACATGGCGCCAGCCTCGGATCCCGCCGAAAACGAGCTGCTTGCAGAGCGTTCCGAGCATCCCGCAGATGTCGAGCCCCGGTCGGCCGCCCTTTGGCGGCGGCCACAGCACCGGCGGGTTCCCTTCCGGCGGCGGCCAGGGATCGCCTCCGTCGAATCCGGGCGGTTCCAAAGCGCGCGGCTCGCCGCCCTCCGGGAACTCCGGAGCTCCGCCGCCGAGTGGGGGACCCTCGGCACCCGCCGGACCCCGCGTCTCGCGAACCAGGATGCGCATCGCATGCCCAAGGCCGCCGCGGCGGCTGGGGTCGTCGTCGACGGCTCGGCCGAGGAGGTCGTCGAGGATCGTGGTCCGCTGCCACAGCCTCTGGAGCCCCTTGGCGTACGTGTCGCGGAGCTCTACGTCTCCACCCGATACCTGCTCGACGCCACCGATGAGGCCAAAGACGATCGAGGGCTTCACCATGATCTGCGGCTTGCACGGGAACGAACCGCCGTCCCACTCGGGAAACGGTTTCAGCGCCGTTCGCCCCGGCCCGATCGCGGGGAGGAGCGGCCAGCCCTCGGTCAGCCCGACCGCGCCGTCGAGCGTCGTCCGAAAACTCTCGGTCGCGAGCTCGTCGCCCGCAAGGACGCCGGGGAGGTCCGTGTAGAGGGATTCGAGCTCGAGCGTGTCCTCGTAGGCCCGGTGGAGGATGCCGAGGAAGTCGGCCCGCTCCTCGTGGTCGAGCGCGGACGCCTCGACCGCGCGAACGAGGATCTCGGCGTCGCCCGGGTCGACGAACGGCGGCCAATCAAACCCGCGCGGATCCACCGGTTCGCCGTCGGCCGGGGTTCCCCGGGCATCGCGCCGCCGCTGTGCGCGGGAAACTTGCCGCCGCCGTCGACTCTCTGACGCCACTTCGCTCCTCCCTTGAGGAGCCGCAGAAGCCTCTCCTTACCACACTCGGTGGCGGAGTTCAATCCTCGCGGAGGAGGGCTACGACTGCCGCGGTTGTCCGGCTACTACGCTCGCGGCTGACGCGCGGTGCGCTTCGACCTGCCGGATGAGGGCGACGTGCCGGCGGTCGCGTTCTACCGCCCAGATTGCGCGGAGCGCGAGTTCGGCCAGAGCTGAGAGCGGCGCGGGTGACGGTTGAGGCGCAGTGAGCACGTCGCTGCGCGTGATCAGCCTGTTACGAGCGTCCGCTAGACCTCGCGGTCAAGGCGGTCGACCTCGCCGCTCTCTTCCTGCTGGCGGTCGATCCGCTCGTCGTCCTTCGCCAGCGCCTCCTGCTGCCGTTCGTCGGCGTCGCTCTGTTCGTCGGTCGTCAGCGCACCGGTCGGCGGGCGGTGCCCGTTGCCCTTTTGGGACTCCGGTGGGGCGGACATGGCGCGCAGCTCTGCCAGCGTCTCCGGCTCCTTCGTGATCGTCTCCACCCGCTCCGTCGGCTTGCCGTGGACACGGCTCATGAGCGCGTCCAGTGCCCGCCAATTCCGTCCAGGCCTGCCTTCATGTACGAGGCCACAATCTCTTCGGCGCGGCGCCTCGCGGTAGGTTCGTCTTCGGATGGGACCCGCTCGCGCGGGGGTGCCCTCCCGCGTCGGGCGCGGTCGGGGGATGAATCCCCTCATCGACGTGAGCCCTTACTCGGCCAGTACGGGCCTGTGCGCTCGACCCTGTGGTGAACTGCCCAGCGTGAAGACGAACCCGAACCAGGCGAAGGTGATCGCGCTCAGGCTGGGCGGCGGGCCGTATTACTGATTCTGAGCTGCTTTGCCGAAATTGGTGGACGAGCGACGGCGGCTGCGAACTCGACGGCATGAGCCTCGAGCCATTTTCCGGGCTACTAGCGGTGTGCTGTGTGAACAGCCCTCGTCTTCGCCTGCTCCTCCTCAGCGAGAGCTCGGCGCAGCAGTTTGCCGACCGCGCTCCGGGGCAGGCGCTCCCGGAGCTCGACGATCCGCGGCACCTTGTACGGCGCGAGCGAGGTGCGGCAGTGGGCGACGAGCGTCGCCGCGCTCGCTGTCGCGCCCGGCTTCAATGCCACGAAAGCCTTCACCGCCTGGCCGCGGCGCGCGTCGGGTACGCCGATCACGACCGTCTCCATCACGTCGGCGTGCTCGTAGAGGACGTCTTCGATTTCGCGCGGGTACACCTTGTAGCCGGCGACGTTGATCATCTCCTTCTTGCGATCGACGATCTCGAGGAAACCGTCGTCGGACATGCGCGCGACGTCGCCGGTCGACAGCCAGCCGCCCTCGAGTGCAGCCGCCGTCTCCGCGGGCCGCCGCCAGTAGTCCCGCATCACTTGCGGGCCGCGGATGAGCAGCTCGCCGGCCTCCCCGACGGGCACCTCCCGCGATCCCGTCTCGACGTCGACGAGGCGGACGTCGGTTCCCGGGACCGGAACGCCGATGCTTCCGGGGCGCGTTCCGGCGAGGTAGGTGTTGAACGCCACGGGAGCAGCTTCTGAGAGGCCGTAGCCCTCCCAGATCGGCTGGCCGGTGCGCGCTTCGAACGCTTGCGCGAGCGACGGTGGCACGGGCGCGCCGCCGGAGACGAACAACTTCACGCGGTCGAGTCCGTGGTGCTCGAGATCCGCCCGGGCGTCGAGCGCGGAGAAGATCGCGGTGACGGCCGCGAGCATGACGGGCTGCTCGCGCCGGATCAGCTCCAGCATCCTCGCCGGCTCGAAGCGTGGCATGAGCAGGAGGTTCCAGCCGAGCTCGAGGCCGAACAGCAGCACCATCGTTGTCCCGAAGATGTGGAACAGGGGCGCAACTGCGATCGCCTTGGCGTTCGGCGGGAACTCGTCGCCGTTCTCCACTAGCAGCGAGATCGTCTGCCGCACGGCGCCAAGCAGGCTGGCATGGGTGTGGGTCGCGCCCCGAGGGCGGCCGGTGGTGCCGCCGGTGTACTGGATCACGGCGAGGTCCACGACCGGATCGATCGCCGCCTCTGCCGGGTCGGGCGCCGTTTTGAGCAGGGCGGCAAGCGAGACGGCGCCCTCGCCGAGCGCCGAGGTCGTCGCGCCGACAACGATCGTCGTGTGGAGGGAGGCTGGAGCCTGGAAGCCGCGAACCCGTTCGTAGGCGGACACGCCAACGAGAAGCGCGGACGCCGTCGAGTCGGCCAGGACGTCCTCGAGCTCGCGCCGGACGGAGAGAGGGTTGACCTGCGTCACGACGGCTCCCGCGCGCACCACGGCGAAGAACGCGATCACGTATTCGATGCTGTTCGGCAGCATCAGCGCTACGCGGTCGCCGTGCCGCACCCCTGCGGCGGCGAGCGCACCGCCGAGCCGCCCGGAACGCTCCCACAGGCTCGAATAGCTGACCTCACGGGCGCCGTCGGTGAGAGCGACGTGCTTGGGGAACCGTGCGACAGCATCGCGGAGGAACTGCGGCAGGGACCCCTCGATCGGCCGCGACGACACCCGCCCCTCGTAAAGCGCGGCCCATGGCCGGGGCCAGCTGTCGGGGCCGGGGGTCACGGCGGCCGTGTCGACCGGCGTCGTGGTCGTCACGCGCTCTCCAACAGTGGAAGCCCATCTCCGACGCGACGCGGCGGCCAGTCGGACCGCTGCTCGACTGTGCCGGCGTCGAGGATCATCAACTCGGCGCGGGACAGCGCCAGGAGCTCCGTTGAGCGCGCCTCCGAGGGCGGAATGTCGAGCTCGCTCAGCCAGTCTCCGCTGCCGAGCTCAGCGACGCGCTCCCGAGCGTTCGTGCGAGACCCGCGCCTTTCTACGGCTACGCGGCCGTCGAGGACGACGTAGACGGCGCGCCGAGGCTCGCGACGGCAGAGGAGAGCCTGACCGCGCTCGAGGAGCTCGCACTCGAAGCTCTGCGGAAAGCGAGCGGGGCGCTGATGCGGGAGGAACGCCGCGAAGGCAGCAGGGACCTTGTGAAGGTCGATCACGATCGGGATCGCGCCGAGCCCCAGCTCGTGGTGCCAGACCGGCGCCGCGATCTCCTCCCGCCCACGCGTTTGAAGAAGGCCTCGACGTCGGGGTTGACGGCGCCGACCATCTGGTCCAGCCCTCGTGAGCGGGCCCAGTGGTACGCCATTGCGACAAGCCCGAAGACGAGCCTGGGCGTCCTCCGGTGCGCTCGCTCGACGCAAAACATGCTGCCGCTGCTGAAGCGCGCCTGCGCACCGAGGTGCGGCCGGAAGTCGAAGAACTCGTCCGTGGGGCTCCCTGCATCGGACTCCTCGACCACTCGCAACGCCCCGACGATGCGCCCGTCCACGGCCGCGACGAGGTTCGCGCTCGTAGGGTAGGCGTCGAAACGGTCGGCGATCCGGCCGTCCGGACGTGGCTGGAAGTAGCCCTCCTCCTCGACGAAGACGCGATGACGCACCCGGAAGATCGCGTCGAGCTCGCCCGTCGTTGCGGCGATCTTCAGCCTGACGCCCATCAGCGCACGCTCGAGCCGCAGGGGCGATCGCTGGTGAAGACGTCGGAGAACGGCCGCCGCGATGTCCGACGGCGGGGCGGCGGCGCCCCTTTCGCGAGCCGGAAGAGGAGAGCAGGCGGGTACTCGGGCTGCGCGGCGAAGAGGCCGCCGAGGCGGTCGCCGAGCGCCCGCAGCTCGATCCGCTCGGTGGTCGCGAGGGCAGCGGCGGCTTCCGGCAGGTCGAGTAGCTCGAGCAGGTAGAGCAGGGAGGTCATCGGCTGGAACGCAAACCCGAGCTCCGTCGCGACGAGCCACACGCGCTCGAGCGCCCGGCCCGCGCGAAGCCACTCGGCCGGTGCGGAACCGTCGGCACGCAGCAGACCGATCGCGCCCGCTCCCTCTAGCGAGCGCGCCGCAATGCTCGCCAGCGCCGACCCGCCGCCCGTTTCACGGAGGGCCGCGGCCGTGTCGGGGCGTACGAGGAGACGAAACGCCGCGCGGTCGGCGGCACCGAGCTCGAGCGTTGCGACGTCGATCCCGTCCCCGGTCTCGCGTGCCTCCTCGTCGCTCCACCTCAGCTCGGCGACGAGATCCGCGTGGAGAGCCGGTGAGAGGAAGCGGATCCGCTCGGCCTCCCCGATCAGCGCCGCCGCCTCGACTAGGGCCGGCCTCTCCGTGAGCAGCTCGAGGTGGGCGCCTTGTGCGGCCGCGGCAGTGACGAGCTGCGCGCACTCGGATGCGTCAGGTGGCGTGGGCGGTCCGAGGCAGCGATTCGTCGCCCGCCGCTCCAGGGCGGGCAATAGGCGCGCGAGCCCGTCCAGACACACGTTGCCCCTCTTGGGCTCCAGCCGGAGCACGGCTGCCTTGGTTGAGTCGCGAGAGTCCGGAAACGCCTCCACCCGAATGTGGAGACCGAGGGACGCACTCGCGACCGCCGCGTTCTCGATCGCCGCGCCGAGCGCGAGGTAGGAGGAATGCGACGATGCGTCGAGCAGGCTCCGGGAACGCGAACGGTCGAGCCGCACGGCGATTGCGTCGCGCTCGAGCGCGAACCGCCAGGGCTGGCAGTTTCCGCCGGAGGGGGCGAGGATCGCCCGCTCGACGATGAAGCGAATCGAGTCCGGCAGAGGGGGCTCGGGAGACGAATGCGTCTGAACGCTGGGACCGTCGACGGTGCTCTGCCTCAGCCGAGGCGCCGTCTCCTGGCCAAGCGGGTCGCGTATCCCAACGAGTGTCTGCTCGATGTCGAGGTAGCTGCGGCCAGAGGACAGAGCCTTGCCGAGGGCGAGGCGGCGGACGGCCGCGGCGATCGTCGCGCCGCCGAGCGTCACCTCCGACGCGAGCTGCGGCCATGTCGAGAGCGTCGTGCCGATCTCGAACAGAGATGCTGCGGCGCGCGCGGACAGCTGCTCGGCGTCCACGATCGTCAGCACCAGCGCGACCAAGTCGGGACTGTCCAGCCCGGCCACGGAGGACGCCGAGGCCTCTCCGCAGAGCCCGTGAAAGATCGGCCGGTCAGGCTCGAGGTCGAAGCGCTCGACGTCGATCAGGCCGCGGTCGCTGGTCTCCATCACAACGGGTATGCGCCGCGCTCTCGCACGCTCGCGCAGAAGAAACTTCATCTCGATCGAGTCGCACTCGTCCACCACGATGTCGACTCGCGGCTCCAACATGAGCAAGCTCTCGATGTTCTCTGGTGTTGCGCCATCTGAGAACAGCGTCAGCGAGGCATACGGGTCGATCTCGACGATCTGCCGCGCGGCGAGCACGACCTTGGGGACGCCGATCTCGTGAACTCCCGCTCGCAGCCGGTTGAGGTTCGACAGCTCGAGCCGGTCGAAATCGGCGAGCTTCAAGTGGCCGCAGGCGCCTTCCATCGTCAGCGTGAGCGCCGCTGCGTTGCCCACCGACAGGCCGACGATCGCGACCGTGGCGTCGCGCAGTCGTCGCTGTTCACTCGCCGTGATCTTGTTGCGGTTGCGGTCGAGCCTCAACTCCCGGAACTCGGGCTCGGGCAACACGCGCACGAGCCGACCCGACCAGGGATAGTGGACCCATCTGCCGTAGCCCTCGAAGCCGACGCCGTCGATCAGGCCCGCCACATGCCGGCGGAGCTCGGCCTCGCTGAGCCGCGCCCCACACGTACGAGCGCGCACCAGATCACGGAGCTGAAGCTCGAGCGTGTCATGGATCTGCCAGACGCTGCCCTCGGAGGCAAGCCCGCACAATCTCTCGCCGCATCCTGGTTCGGCCGGATCGAGGATCAGCGGCTGCCATATGCCCTCGTCGCATGCGGGCGCGTGCGGCGGCTCCAGGACTCTGCCGGTCACGCCGACTGCACCCCCCGCAGCTGCCGCCCTCCATCGAGACGGGCTCCGCGTGTCACCGCGCCGCTGCGGATGAGCTCGACCGTGGCCACGATGTCGCGGTCGAGCGGACGGTCGCGATCGAGAAAGGCAACATCCGCGCGGACGAGCTCGAACACCGCGCGCGTCCGCGGCGAGGCCAGGCGCACGTCGCGCAGCTCGAGCGCCTGGCAGAGTGCGATCAGATGGATCGCGGCAACGCTTTCGGCGAGTTCGGCGATCGTGCGGGCGTCGCGTGCGGCAATCGTCCCCATCGAGACCTTGTCCTGGTTGTGCGCCTCGGTCGAGCGGGAATGGATGGTCGCCGGATTGCAGAGCTTGAGCGCCTCGGCCGTCATCGCCGAGCAGCACAGCTGCATCCCCTTGAAGCCATGGTGTAATCCGGCCTCGGGATGATCGGGCGCAACCGGCGCGGTGAGGTTCGGTGGCAGCCCGGCACTGAACTTCTCATCCACGACGAGCGCGAGTTGTCGGTCGATCAGGTCGCAAACGCTCGCCATGGCGACCTTCAGCGCGTCCATCGCCTGCCCGACATGACCGCCGTAGAAGTTGCCGCCACTGTGCACACGGCCGCGCGTCGCGTCGAAGAGCGGGTTGTCGTCGCTCGAGTTGATCTCGATCCGAACCCAACGCTCGACCCAGTCGAGCGTGTCGCGCAAGACGCCGATGACGTGCGGCGCACAACGGATCGAGTACCGGTCCTGGACATGACGCGCGAGTCGAGCGGACGACCGCGAGTCAAGTTCGGCGGACTCCTGCTCGCTTTCGAGCGAGAGCATCGAGTCGGCCAAGAGCCCGCGGATGTTGCGAGCGCTGGTGACCATGCCAGGATGCGGCTTGGCCTCGAAGAGGAACCCATCGAAGTGGGCACGGTTCCCGACAACCGCCTCCGAAGCGATCGCGGTCAACAGATCGGCGACATCGGCGAGCCGCCGCGCAGCCCCGACCGCCAAACAGGCGAACGCACTCATGAACGACGTCCCGTTGGTGAGCGCCAGGCCCTCCTTGGCCTCCAGCCGCAACGGCTCGAGCCCAAGCTCAGCCAGCACTTCGGCGGCCGGCCGGACCCTGCCGCGGTGCGCCACAAGCGCCTCGCCAGTCACTGCACGCCCGAGATAGGAGAGCGGGATCAGATCTCCGCTGGCACCGCAGGAACCGCGTTCCGGGATCAGCGGCAACACATCCTCGGCGAGCAGCGCCAGCAGGCGCTCGATCAACTCCGGCCGGACCCCGGAGTTGCCCCTTGCGAGGCAGTTCGCTCGCAACAAGATCGCGAGCCGCGTCACCTCCGGCGCCGCGAGCGGACCCGTCCCACACCCGAGAAACCGAAGCAAGTTCTCCTGCAACCGGGCGGCAGCCGAAACGCTGATCTGCCGGTCGGCACTATCGCCGAAACCGGTCGTGACGCCGTAGATCGGCGACCCGCTAGCAGTCAGCCTCAATCTCAAGTCGCGACAGTCGCGCACAGCGCGAGCCGCGTCTGTAGATAAGGCGACAAGTCGCCCGCCGCACGCCACTTCCAGCGCATCCTCGATCGAAAGCGAAGCACCATCTATCTCGAGACACAGAGCGTCACCACCACGGGTCTTTGTGCGCATCAGTCGCTCGAGGCTCAGCGGACGACGAGCCGAGCCGTCCGGTGCAAGATCAACTTCGTCCCGGAAAGCGTCTGTCACGGCCGGCCCACGCTTCCGAATTGGTCACGGGCGGCAGCGGTTTCGTTGGGAACCGATTCCTGTGCGGGTAAATGCCCACGAATTGAAATCCGCCCCGAGAAAATGTCATCGCACCAATTCCGTGCTGGAGGAGCCCAACCAGCTGCTGGGATGGCGGTCGAAAGCCGGGCGGGCGCCGAAATGAGCTCGGAGCGCACGACTCAGCCTGTGCTGGCCAGAGACGATCTGGCGTCGATTGCGCTCCAACACGAACTCGGACGCACCACCTGCCCGCAGTTGCTGACGCTCTATGACCAGGTGAGACAGCGCCCGCTGGATCGCTGTGATCGCCTCAGGCACAGACACCCCTCACGCGCGCCGGGCGCTCCAACGGCAGACCACGTTTGAGGGAGCGATCGATCATTGAAGACGAAGATGCGGCGCAGCGCTTCAGGCTCGGTCAACCGCCGGTAAACAGCCGACCGGCGGCGCCTGACCGTCCGTTCGTCCGTACGAGAACGGCTAGGTTCGTCTCGAGATGGGACCCACATGTGCGGGGTACCCCTACTCAGGGTGGCTGTCGGGTAGGAGTCGGTGCGTAGGATGCGACCGGCGCACGGGTAGGGGGCCTCGGTCCGTGCCAATACTGACGCCATGGCCCCTACTCAGCACAGCATGGGGTCGCGTCCCTACGCGTGTCTGCATGCGGGGTTGCGCGAGCGTGGGCAAGTGAAGGGCTAGTGCTCGTCGCTCACCGCACGCAGCGTGGGTAGCTTGCCCTGGCGTGCGTACTGCAGCAGCAGCGCACGTCTCTCCTCCGAGGACATGCGGCGAAGCTGCTCGATCGACTCGGGCACCGCGACCGTCGTCTCGACGTGCTCGGTGGGCCTGCCCATGGCGCGGGCTTCGAGTTGCTCCATGGCGCGGAGGCGGTCGGCGGCGGACTCGTTCGGGTTGTTGATGATCGAGAGCCGTGCGGCGACGAAGGCTCCGGCGTGCTCTGGTTGAGCGAGATCAGCGCGTCTGATGAGGCACGGAGGGCAGGGAAGGCCGTCGCCGTGGCGCTGCTCGGGGGGCGCGACCCGCCCCCGTCGTGACCGGTACTCGCGCGGTGCTGGAAAGGCGCGTGATGGAAGGCCGTGCCTCAGAGGCGCCCGTGCTGTGGTTTTGTCACGAGCGCGGAAGACATGTCTAGCGACCCGGAGCCGAGGCATCGTGCGGTTGACGCGATTTGGTTGCGGCGGGGGTGCTTCGTCGCCGGCGTCGATAGTCTCTCTGTGCCTGGGCGCGTGCGCACCTTGCGGAGCAGTAGAGCGATCCGAGCCGTCTGTGCTGGCCTTCCGTCGCGCGGCCCTTCTGCCGAACGAAGATCTTCGTGCAGTTTTCGTTGGCGCAGCGATGATAGGTCGCTCGTTGGGCGATGTGGTTGTAGAGCTCGAGGCAGCAGATCGAGTAGAGGGGCGCGTCGACGAACAGGTGGGAATCGGAGTCGGGGCGCTCGTCGCCCAGCAGGCGCGGATGGAAGATGCGGAGACCGGGATTGATCAGCAGGTGGAGTACCCGGACGGCCCTCGTCGGTCGGGCTAGGCGTTTGTCCGTATTCTTCGTATAGCGCAGGCCTCGCCTACGCCTCGTCGGTTCGAACCCGCCGGACTAGGTCCACCGACGCGACCCGGCTCGGCGGGCTGATCCACGAATACGCCCGAGCAACCTGACGGACGGATTTGCGTACCCGACAGGTCAATCCTGCTCGTCTACGGGGTTCCTGAGCGGTGAGCGCGGATCGTCGAGTACGTGCGCAGACTGAAACCGGATAAAGCCGCAGTTCGCGCAGGTGAGCGGGAAGGCCTCGGTATGTCGGTCGACCGTGTCGCTGCCAACGACATGCTCGAGCGCTACACGCTCGTCCCAACCGTGCCACTGCTCTTGGCCACAGAAGGGACAGGCCATCCGCGCACCGCGGCTCCCGAGGAAATCAAATATGCGCTTCGCCAGTATCGCCCCTTACGGCGGACACGTGACGGCTCTCAGTCTCGCGCCGCTTGACGGAGGGCTCGAGATAGGCTGGCCCCGCAAGACGAACTCCGTTCGCCTCAAGCTCCTCGCCTCGCGCGCATCGCGCGTTGGTGGGTTGCGGGCTTGGGCCGGTTCCAGGATGCAGGGCCAGTAAAGGCACCCTAGCGCGTCTGGAGCATCGAAACGTTAAGGCTACTCGCCAGCTGCTGGGGCCCTTGTAAAGCGCGGTGCGGCTGGAGACGAGCCGCGCCTCGCCACACTCGGGGCAGAGCGCCTCGCGTTCGGCCCTGCGCCAGGGCATCGCTCGACCCTGTGGGGTACGCAACTCGATCCGCGCTGGAGGTCAGCCACGGAAACGTGTGGGGCGCGCAAACTCGGTTCCAGCTGCAAATCACCGGGTTCGGGCGCCTGAACCGTGGTGCGAATTTTGCGCACCCACAGGATCGCTGATGGTGGCGTTGATGTCCGGGCTGGCCAGGGCGTTCAGGTCGATCTTGTTGCCTGGGAAGGGGCGGCCGAAGAGGTAGTCGCAACCCGCCTCGCTGGCGTTTCGCCCGGGGGCGGCGGACGACCCGGTGGGAAGCGGCGTGGGCGGGGCGACCTGCGGTGCTATGAAGGTGTCGACCCCGGCAGCAAGGAGCCCCGATGAGCCCGCTGATTCCGATGGTGGTCGAGCAGACCGCGTACGGCGAGCGTGCGTTCGACATCTACTCGCGCCTGCTCAACGAGCGGATCATCTTCCTCGGCGCCGCGGTCGATGACGAGCTCGCGAACCTGACGATCGCCGAGCTGTTGCATCTCGAGTCCGAGGACCCCGAGAAGGACATCGCCATCTACATCAACTGCCCCGGCGGCTCCGTCTACGCCGGCCTGGCCATTTACGACGCGATGCAGTTCGTCAAGCCCGCGATCACGACGATCTGCGTCGGGATCGCGATGTCGATGGGAGCGCTCCTGCTTGCGGGCGGCACGGGGGGGAAGCGGATGGCGCTCCCGAACGGCAAGATCCTGCTCCACCAGCTCTGGGGCGGCTTCGAGGGTGAGGCGAGCGACATCGAGATTCAGGCGCGGGAGACGATCGCGCTCAAGCGGCGGATGGAGGAGCTGATCGCTCAGCACAGCGGGCAGCCGCTCGAGAAGGTCTCCAAGGACATGGAACGCGACTACTTCATGACCGCAGAGGAAGCCGTGGTGTACGGGATCATCGACCGGGTGCTCACGCACCGCTTTGCCTGACCAGTCGCCACCGCAGGCTTCGGGAAGCTTGTGGGTACGCAAACATCTCCCCGAGTTCGGCAGCTTTCGCCGTCCTTCCATCCTCTCGTCCGAACCCCTAACCGTCCTGGCCCACTCGCTGACGTCGATCGTCTCGTCAATCTCGATCGGCCGCCTATCGACGTCCTCCATGCGTCCGCGGACCACGATCGTCAGCGAATCCTCGAGTCCAACCCATACGTCGCCGAGCAAGAGCTGAGGGAAGTTGAACTCGTGACTCTCGCCGGGCACGATACTGCGCTCGGCCCACTCGCGCCGCTCACCGGGTCCCTCAAAACTCAGTCCCGGACCGACCGGGTTTGACGGGGACCGGGTCTGCGAGCGTAGTTGCTTGTCGGAAGGCATGCAGCTGCTCGTACTCGATGGGTGGGATGTCGCCGAGGCTCTCGTGCAGGCGGGCGGCGTTGTAGCAGCCGAGGTACTCGACGACGGCGAGCTCGAGTTGCGAGCGTGTCCGCCAGACGCGGTGGGTGATCAGCTCGGTTTTGAAGCTGTCCACGAACGATTCGGCGAGCGCGTTGTCGTAAGCGTCGCCGACCGATCCGACCGAGGCGAGCACGCGATGGTCGGCCAGGGTTTGCGTGTAATCGATGCTGGTGTATTCCAGTCCACCTGCGCCGCAACGACGGGGCGGGCCGACCCAGCGTTGGCTCCGGCTCGTACGATGGGTGGGTGGAGCGCAAGGTCGCGACCGTCTTCTTCGCCGATCTCGTCGACTCGACCGGGCTGGTCGCGAGCGCCGATCCGGAGGTCGTCCGCCAGCGTGTCAATCGCTACTTCGAGGTGGTCTCGGGCTGCATCGAGGCGCACGGGGGAACCGTGGAGAAGTTCGCCGGCGACGCGGTGATGGCCGCCTTCGGCGTGCCGTTTGCGCACGAGGACGACGCGGCGCGTGCCTTGCGTGCGGCGCTCGAGATCGTGCCGAAGGTCGAGTTGCTGGAGCTCTCGGTTCGGATCGGCATCGAGTCGGGCGAGGTCGTCGTCGAGGACGGCGACTCGACGTTCGCGACGGGCGAGCCGGTGAATCTCGCAGCGCGTCTGCAGCAGGCGGCGAAGCCGGGGGAGATCCTGCTCGGGCCGGGGGCGCGCAGGCTGGCGGCCGGCACGGTGGAGGTCGAGGACGCCGGACCGATCGAGGTCAAAGGCCGCGCAGAGTCGATCTGGACATGGCGCGCGATCCGCGTGCACGACCTGACGCGCGCGGCCGGCGCGTCGTTCGTGGGCCGCGAGCCAGAGCTGGAGCTGCTTGAGAACTTGCTTTCGCGCTCCGTACGCGATCGTCGGGCGCAACTCGTGACCATCTTCGGCGAGCCAGGGCTGGGGAAGACGCGGCTTGTGACCGAGTTCGTCGACAGCCTCGAACGAGTGACAACTCTCTCGGGGCGAACGCTCCCCTACGGCGAGGGCGTGACCTACTGGCCGATCGCCTCGATGATCAAGGCGAGCGCCGGAATCACCGACGACGATCCTGCCAACGACGCGTTCGAGAAGCTGCGTGTCTGCTGCGAGAGCGAGGCCGTCGCCGACCTGCTCGCGGTCGCACTCGGTGTCCTCGGCGCCGCGGAGGGCGAGCGCACGCCGGAGCAGCTGACCTGGGCCGCGCTGCGCTGGGCCGAGCAGCTCGCGGACTTCCAGCCGCTCGTCCTCGTCTTCGAGGACGTCCACTGGGCGGAGGATGCGCTGCTCGATTTGATCGAGTATCTCGCGCGCTCGCTCCGCAACACGCCTGTGCTGATCGTCGCGGTCGCGAGGCCGGAGCTGCTCGACACGCGTCCCTCCTGGGGCGGCGGCATCCGCAGCGCGAGCGCGATCGATCTCGCAGCGCTCGATGCGCACGAGAGCGAGGAGCTCGCTGACGCGCTCCTGAGCCGCAGCGACGTGCCGCCGGCGCAGCGTGCGCTCGTGCTCGAACGGGCCGAGGGCAACCCGCTCTTCCTCGAGGAGATCGCGCGGGCTCTCGGCGATGACGAAGGGCTCGAGCGGATCCCGGACACGGTGCAGGCGCTGATCGCGGCCCGGATCGACCACCTCGCCGCGGACGAGAAGCGCGTCCTGCAAAGCGCCGCGCTCGTGGGTCGCGTCTTCTGGCGTGGCGCTCTCGACCGGCTCGCGCCTGACCTCGACGCGGCCGCGTTGCTCGACGGGCTGCTGGAGCGTGAGTTCGTCGTTCCGGAGGAACGCTCGAGCATCCCCGGCGATTTCGCCTTCCGTTTCAAGCACGTGCTCATCCGCGATGTCGCGTACAGCGGAATGAGCAAGGCCGAGCGCGCGGAGCAGCACCAGTCCTTCGCCAAGTGGGTGGGGGAGCGTGCCCGCGACGAGCTCGCGGAGATCCGCGCGCACCACCTCGACCAGGCGGCCGAGCTGCTCGCGGAGCTGGAGGGCGAGGTCCCGCGCGAGGTCGCGCGAACGGCAGCGGAAGCGCTGGAGGAAGCCGGGCGGCGCGCGCTGCGCCGCGGCGGGCTGGCCGTCGCCCGCCGGACACTGTTGCGCGCAGACGAGTTGGAGCCGAGCCCGGGCCGGCGCTACCTCGCAGCGCACGCGGCATGGCGGCTCGCGGATGTTCCAACCGTCCGGGGCGAGGCCGAGGAAGCGCTCGCGGAGGCGCGTGCCGCGGGTCTCCCCGACGTCGAAGGGCGCGCGCTCGTCCTGCTCGCCGACCTCGCTCTCCACACGGACAGCAACGTCGTGCAGGCGCACGATCTCGCCGACGAGGCGCTCGCGATCCTGCCCGACGACGAGCTGGCGGGCCTCTACGACGCTCACTCGCTGATCACGACGATCTTCTGGTGGCTCGGCAACGCCGACGGGGCTACGCGCCACGGCGAGGCGATGCTCGACCTCGCGCACCGAGCCGGACGGCCGGAACTCGAGAGTCTCGCGCTCACGCAACTCGCCAGCGTGGCGGGCGTGCGCGGGGACGTTGCCGGCTCGCTCGCGCTGCTCGGACGCGCGGAGGCGCTGGCCGAGACGAGCGGCAGCCGCGAGGCGATGGCCTACGCGCTCGCCGTTCACGGACGCCGCTTCGGCAAGGCCGAGTCCGACGAGGCTGAGCGGTACCTGCGCGAGGCCTTGGAGATGTTCGACGAGACCGGCGCCGCAGGACGCTACGGCTGGACGCTGTCCAACCTCGCCGGGATCTACCGGCAGCGCGGCGACCTCCCCCTGGCAGAGAAGACCTTCCGGGAAGCCGTCCGGCGGCTCCGAAGCACGCACGAGCAGGGATTCCTCGTCGAGGCCGAGCGTGGGTTGGCCGAGGTGCTCGTCGAGCGGGGCAAAATCGACGAGGCGGACCGCCTCATCGCCGAGGCGCAGCGCCGCGTCGGTCGCGGGGACGTCTGGACGCGCGCGTCGATGCTGCACGCGCGCGGTCTCGTCCGGGCCGCGCAAGGCCGCACAGACGAAGCCGAGGCCGCGTTCGTCTCGGCGCTCGAGATTATCGAGCCGACGATGTACACGATCCTGACGCTTGATATCCGCGCCTCGCTCGAGTCGTTGCAGACCCGCGCTGCCGCCCCGGCGCCCTCCTGAATCGGCCGCAATCGAGCTCGATGTCTTCGCGGCGCTCGCACGGCTTCGTCGCCAGAGACGCACGGCAGCGATCCCCGCTGCGGCACGTACTACACGAACGTCGCGATCAAGTGGCACGACGAGTTCACCCGGAGCGAGGCGACGTACTTCGTGCCGCTTTGGGTTCCGCGCCGACCCCTAAGCCAGCTTCGCGTAGCGGGCGCTAGGTGATGTCGTGCCGCACGACGCGCCCGAGTAGTTGCTTGGCGCGCGCGGGGAGCTTCCCGTGAACGTCCGGCATACAGCCACTCGACCGCTATGAGCGCGACGTCGATCAGGTCCGCGAGCCGACGAGCGCCATTACCACGCAGGCGTTCAGTGGTCCAGCGACGACGTTCCGCTCGATCGCTGGCATCGGACCGCTGGCGAGTGCCGCGATCACGCCGAGCTCGTGGCCGGCCTGGTCGACTGGACCGCCCCCGGTTCAGCTAGTCGTGGGGACAATTGTCGGCTTCATCTGGGCGGACACGAGCAACGTTGCCGGTTTGTTTGCCGTGGTGGCGAACATGGTCAGTCGCGTCGGAATCGTGGTTCTCTTGGTCGCCCTTGCCGCCGTGACTCGGCGTCAGCGGCAAGTGGCCTAGGCCGCGAGCGGAACCGCCTCGCGCCCAAGCGGCGTGATAAGGGGCGGGCGGCCACCTGGCCGCCCCTCCGGCGCCCGCCCCATTACTTAACGCTCGCTACTCGTTCAGAGTCACGGGCTGGTCGAATCGACCACTAGGAGGCTTGGTGAACGGTTGGCGAAACGGCGTAGATCCACCTGCCCGACCCTGGCAGAGCACGAAGAACGAGCTTCTCAATCCCTTACCGCAGGGTCCGGGTAGCTAAGTGTCCGGCCTGGAGGCTCCCGCGGCTCGATTTCATTTCCCGCCTCAGGTTCCAGCATCTCTTCCTCCGGCCCGGTGGGCTCCTGGCGCGGGAACCGGGCCGTCGCCGCATCGGCCGCGTTGACGAGGCCGCCGGCCATCCGGCGGATGTCGTCGAGCAGCTCGCGGCGTTCCTTCCAGACCGCCTCGGTGTCGGCCTGAATCTCGCGTAGTCGCGTCTCCGCATCCTCGCGCAGCGCCGCGAGCTCTTCCCGTGACCGTTGCAGGCGCTCGTCCGCCTCGGCCTGCGCGCGTGCGAGGGTGTTCCGCGCCTCGGTGCTCGCGTCCGCGAGCATCTCGTTCGCCTCGGCCTTCGCCTTGGCGACGGTATTGTCGGCCTCCGTCCGTGCGTTGGCGATGAGCTGGTCCGCCTCGGCTTTCACCCGCTCCGCCTCGGCGCTCGTGTTGACGACGAGCTCCACCGCCTCCGCTTTCGCGCGGGCGGTGCTTTCTTCCGCTTCCTGTTGCGCGCTCGCTGTGATCTCCCCCGCAGCCGCCCGCGCGGCCCGAAGGAGACCCTGAACCTTCTCCTCGGCCTGTTCAAGCGCGTGCCTGACCGCCGCCGGCGGCGAGGCGCTCACTTTGAGCTCCGCAATTACGCGGTTGACGCGCTTGATGTAGGCATCGACGGCGCGGCGGTCGTAGCCGCGGACAGTGACCGGAAAGGAGACGTCGAGGATCTCCTGGGGCACGTAATAGTGAAAATCGCCGAAGCCCTCCTGCCCACGGTCCGCGGCGGCCGGCGATAGCTTCTCGCGCTGACCTGCCTTGGACGACTCGTGATCGGCCACGGCTCGAGTATGACCAATCCCAACTCGGGGGGCGGAGAAGTTGCACGAGCTGCTGCTGGCGGAGCTGCACGCGGCCGGGCAGCTGGAGTGGGAGCGTTCGGTCGCCGACTCGAGCCACCTGCAGGCGAAGGGGGCGCGAAGACGGGTCCCAGCCCCGTCGACAGGGGCCGGCGCGGCAGCAAGCATCACCTGCTCGTAGACGGCGGCGGGATCCCGCTTGCCTGGACGCTCAGCGGCGGCAACCGCAACGACGTCACCCAGCTGCTCGAGCTGCTCGAGCGGGTGCCGCCGGTTCGCGGCCGCAGCGGCCGCCCCCGGCGCCGACCGCGGACGCTGATCGCCGACCGCGGCCACGACCACGACGAGTGACGGCTCGTGCGGCGGCGGGGCGTGAAGCCGATCATCGCTCGCCGCCCGACCGCACACGGATCCGGCCTCGGCCGCCAGCGCTGGGTCGTCGAACGAACCTTCGCCTGGCTCCACAACCGCCGCCGCCTGCTCATCCGCACCGACCGCCGCGACGACATCCACGAGGCCTTCCTCGCCCTCGCCTGCTGCCTCATCTGCTGGCTCCGGCTCGAGACGTCCTTGAGTTAGGACTGCTAAGCCGCCGCAAAGAGGGCGCAAAGAGGGCGCAAGAGGCCCTTCCTAACCTGCCACTCGACAACCAGTAGGTAGTCGAAAAGGAGAACAACCATGAAGGTCAAGCTGCTCGGACTCGCGGTCGTCGCCGCCCTCGCGGCGGCCGCGCCGTCGTTCGGTAAGGACGCGCCGATCGTCGCCAAGACGATCGCCGCTGGGAAGATCCAAGCGACGACCATCCAGGCCCAGACGGGGACGACGATCCTCGAGTCGTACCGGGTCGCGCCTGGCGGAAGCTTCGGCTGGCACGTCCACGGCGCGCCGGTCGCGGTCGTTGTCGCCTCTGGGACGCTGACCGTCTTCGACCCGACAGTCGGCAACTGCAAGCCGTTCAGGGTCTCGAAAGGCATGTCGTTCGTCGAGCCCGCGAACCACATCCACCTCGCACGCAACGACGGCAAGACGCCCGCGCTCGTCTACGCGCTCTATCTCGGCGTCCCGAAGGCCGCCGACGTCGTCCACAAGGAGTCCGCGCCCGCTGGCTGCAACGCCTGACAGTCGTGGAGCATGCAGAAGGAGTCCCTTCTCGGGGCTCCTTCTCATGAAGATTTCCGGCGCCCTGCTTCGGGCTATCGGCGCTCCCCTGCGTCCTTGCCACCGGGCGCACTCAGCGCGCCCCCATCGGCGGTGGCATTCAGTTAGAGCTTCTCAGAGGCGTTTGTCGTTTCGAGTGGCGACGCGCCACAACCAGAACGCGAGCCCGGCGCCCAGTGGGATGCCGAACAAGCAGAAGAAGAGCACGGCGGCGATCCATGTGAATGCGTCCGCGCCGGCATCACCGAGAAGCCAGTAAACAGATGCGATGCTGAGCGCGACCCCGGCAATGGCGCCGAACAGCGCAACGAGGCAGCCCACAAGCACGCGCATACCCAGACAATGACCGCTAGGGACGCCCTAGACAGCCTGAGGGCCGGCGTTGCGCGACGTCGACCCTCAGGACACCCTGCACTAACTATCCGCCCACTTCACTTGGGGGACAGTCATCATCCCTCGCCGCAGACGTCTTGTCGAGCTAGCCGAACTGCGCTCTCGGCGTAGTGTCCCAGGGCATGACGCTCGACGAGTTCTGGCTCCGTCGCGCGGAGATCAGGGCGCTCCTGAGGCGGATCGTTGCGGAGCCCATGGGCCAGGCTGCGCGGATCCAATTCGCCGTCAGGGAACGACACGGCGACTGGGATCAGGTGCTCACCCACACGGAGGCCGAGCATCTCGGAAGGCTCCTGATCTCAGCACTCGACGATGCGGATCGCGACCTCAAGCCCGAGCAGGTACACGGGCTTGAGATCCTGATCGAACAGACGCTCCGAGACTGGCCGCCGGGCTCTCCGTCGCCCTCTGGCCCCCGCTAGGTCGACAACGCAAAAGGGCAACGAATTCGGGCTCGGTCCCCCGGCCCGAGATGCAAGCGTTCGCGGCAAGCCCCTACGGGCACGAGTACGCGACGACCAGGACTAGAAGGATTGGCGAAACGGCGTAGACTCGCCCTATGGGCAGCCTCGTCGCAAAGATCCGCAAGTGGCTGGGGATCGGGCAAAAGCCGTAACCGCTCCCCGTGCAAGACTATGAGTTGATCGCTCAGAAGTTGAGCGACGTTAGCGAGCAGGTGAGCCGCCAGGCGAGCCTCTTGGACGACGTTCTGGCGCGCATGGTTGACGTTGAGAAAGTGAATGCGCGGCTGGAAGAGGCTGCGCTGATCACCTCCCGGGCCCTCGGGGAGATCTCAGGTCATTGGGACGCGGTCTATGAGGCGATGCGTCGCAGGGACACCTCCCAAGAAGCCCCCAACCAGTGACTCAGTAGGGCGGCCTACGCTCGCGGACAGTCGCCTCGTTCCTGGAAGGAGGCAGTGGCAATGGCGGAAATCAAGCTGAGCGACGGAACGCTCATCAAGATGGCAGAGACAGTCGCCGAACTACGATCGAGGGTGATCCCGGCGCAAAGGTTCATGCCCTTGAAGGATCGGGACGGTAAGGAGTACGACGTCAATACCGACCAGATCGTCTTCATCAGCGACAGCTAGTCTTTTCGCCAACCAGAAACGCCAAAACGTCCTAAAGAGCAGGGACCCTCAGGATCCGGGACCGCGCTCAACCCAGGCGCGACTAGATCCGTCAGCCTGAACTCGCGCTCGGCGCAGTCAGGGCGGCCAAACGCCAGAGTCGGCGGGTCGTCCTCCTCCGGCAGGTCGAAGCGCACGGCCCGCCAGCCGCGAGCGTAAAAGGCCGCTCAGCCGCGGGCACTCGGCGCGGGCGAGGATGTGCACATCACCGACGGTGCGGTCTTTGCGCGAGCTCATGCCGGAGATTCTCCGCTGGCCAGGCGCTGGGTGTTAGTACCGGCCGGCGACGATCGGGTCTTGGAGGGCCTTGCGGAGTTCGGCCAGCGGCTCCGAGAAGCGGCCCGCATCCTCGATCACGTTCAGGATGTCCAGCAGATCCTCACGCATCGGGTTGTCATCGACGGTGACCGTATGGTCGTCGGAGTCAGTTCGCAGGGCAGCGTCCAGCCGCAACAAGAGCCGCCTTGCGGGCGGCGTCTCGCCCGGCCGCGCCCGCCCGTAGATCTCGTTCGCATCGATGTGCGGCAGACGAACCCGTCGCGCTTTCCGCGTCCTCACGATGAAGGTAACGTCGACGTCGCTCCCCTGCACGCCGCGGAGCCTAGCCCGAGCGAGTCACCCGCGAGGGTAGCCTACCGGCGGCTCCACCATCCATAGCGCAGGCACAGGCGGTGTCGTCCGTGCCGGCAGGTTCAGTACTCGGATGGGACCCGCTCGCGCGGGGGTACCGGCAGGGGGTCGTCTCCTGGGGTTTCGTCACGTTACTTCAGCATCGACGTGCATAGCCGGAGGTCGCTCTTCGAAGCCAGAGTCCATGCGCTGTCCGGGCCGGTTGGCAAGACTTTGGTAACCGCAGAAAGGGAGCGATCAGCCGTCGGCTCTACAGTCGCTCGCAGCGGCGACACGGCCGAGGCGGGCCGCGGCAGGGATGCGCGTGCCGGGGGATGCGTTCGAGCCGTCTGTTCGATAGGTTGGAGCGGCATGATCTCGCGCCGGTGAGGCGATGCGGGTGGATCACGACACCACGAGGCTCGTATGACGTACCCCTTCGGGCTCGCGACTGTGGGGGGCAGGATGTTGCCGCTCTTCGCTCCTGCAGGATCACCGGCGCCGCCGGGCCGGGTCGTGGGGAGGCGAGGTGAACTATTCTCGTCGCTCTCCACTAGCGGGTGATGGCAACGCTTAGCGTCCGCACGATTGCCGCGTCATGCCTCGGTCGGCAGCCGCCGGTTTCGCTCAAGCGGGACGTCTTCGGCGTCTACGGCAGGAACCCACAGTCGCGCTCGCTCCGCGCGCAGCTCGACCTCGCCCAGTCAAAGCCGTTTATCCGGGTCGCCCTGGTGACGGTACGGCCGACCGGCTCTACGGACGGCGCTTACGTCAACCTGCAACGCGACCTCGACTCTGCGAACGAGGTTTGGCAGCAGGAGTGCGACGTCTGGATCTACTGCGTCGACAGCATTGTCGCCGTGACGGGCGCCTTTGGCGCAAACGGAGTCCTGGACCAAGACGGCTGCCCGCTCGGGATCCAGGACGATCCCACCGCTGAGGAGGACGCACTATTCGATCTCGGCCGCGGACGCGGAGCCGACGTCGTGTGCTACTTCATCGCGGGCTCGAGCAATCCCGCTCTAGCCGGTTGTGCCGCCTACCCAGAGGGTCGGCGGGGCTTCTGGGTCATGTTCGGATCGAGCCAGTGGATGTTCGCGCACGAGCTTACGCACGTGATCGGGTTGAACCCGCATCCGAACCGGGATTCTGAGGTTCCCGACGATGATCAGGACAATCTCATGTGGCCGACTCCGGGAGCGATCACGAACCCACCGCCCGACCTTCGTGACGTCCAGTGTGGGCGTATCCATGACGACGACGGTCTGGAGTCCTGTTGAGCTCTGCTGCGGACCAGCAGCCGCCGCTCTCGCCCGCGTTGCGACTCGCGCTCGAATCGGACTGCGCGAACGGAGTCGAGGACGTCCTGCGTGAGCGCCGCCCCGAGGATCTCGCGGCACTTCGGTCGCTCGTCAGCGTCGACGCGACGATCAAGCCGTCCCATCGACAGAACGCGGTCTACCTGCTTGGCCGCTGGCCCGATCCCGACTCCGCAGCCCTAATTCGTGACGTCATGCGAGGCCTGGACGAACGAGAACGCATCAACGCCGTCGATGCCCTAGGCCGACTCGGAAACGACGAGGCACGTACGGGAGTCATGGAGGCAACGCACGACCGCTCTCCCGACGTGCGGCGTTTCGCGGCTTATGCGCTGGCGCGGCTGCGCGGCCCCGACGGGCAGGCGAGGTTGGCCGAGATGGCGGCGTCGGATCCGGTGCACTTTGTCCGCGACTCAGCCGCCCGTGCCCTTAAGGAATAGCTGGTTGGAACCTGGCCGCCGCATCGACGAGCTCGTCCTCTACCCGAACGGGTCGGAGTTCTTCAAGGGGACGCTGAGAGGCGACGCGGAGGACGGGCGACACGTTCCGGTTGGCCGCGTGACGCTAGCACCCGACTGTGAGCAAGATCGGACAGGGCGGCGGCGGGGACGATCATACGAAGATGCGACCTTAGGAGGCAGTGATGCCAGTCGATCTGCAGGTTGACCAGGCGCTGGGTGCAACGGCCCAGCCGGTGAAGGACGCGAATGGAGGCGTCAGCGTGCTCGCGCTCTCCACGAGTGCTGTAAGCATCGGCACGACGAGTGCCCAAACTCCGCAGCCTCCGCAAGTGCAGTTGCAAATTGCAGGTGACGTGCAGATCGAGAGGAACGGCAGCCCGAAGCTGGCGTTGTACTCGCATGGGTATGGCACTCAGCAGTACAGCATCCGGGTGACCAACAACCGCGACGCTGCCGGCGGCCGCTTGTTGGTGTTTCGGAATGAGAGTCAGGGGCGCGACGATATGGTGCTCGACAACGCGGGCAACCTGAAGCTTGAGCACAGCGGCAGCCCGAAGCTAACCCTGTACTCGCGGGGGAACGGCACTCAGATGTACAGCATCCGGGCGACCAACGACGCTGACAAGGCTGGAGGCAGGAAGCTCGTTGTTCGCAACGAGAGTCAGGGGAAGGACGTGATTCTCATCGACCATGGCGGGGACGTCAGCTTCGCCGGCGATGTCACCCTGATCGGCGCCGACTGCGCGGAACTGTTTAGCGTCGACGGCGACGACGGTGAACCCGGGGATGTGATGGTGCTTTGCGGTCGGGAGCGAGTGTCCCCGTGCACCGAGGCGTATGACCGACGGGTCGCTGGCGTCATATCGGGCGCGGCCAGCAGGGGGCCTGGCCTGATCTTGGGCGGTGGCAGCGTTGACGGCTCGAGCCGGCTAGTCGCGCTCTCGGGCACGGTCTTCTGCAAGGTGGACGCGACTGTGGAGCCGGTCGCGGCAGGCGACCTGCTGACCACGTCGGGGCGTCCGGGCCATGCGATGCGAGCCTCCGACGAGAGGCGGGCGTTCGGCGCTATCCTCGGCAAGGCGACCGTCGACCTGCGCGAAGGTGCCGCACTGATCCCAATCCTCGTGGCCTTGCACTAGCCTGGCGGGCGAGTCAGTTGGAGGACCTCGCGTGAGCGGTTCTCTGCGTGAGGCTCTGGTCAGGCTGGGGTGGCCGTCGGACCGAACGGTGACTCTGTCGAGCACGTTCTTCGGGCGGGGACCACGGTCGCTGCGGCGACTCGTGGCGGGCAGCAGCGACCCTCAGGTCAGCTTCTGGGAGTTCATCGGCAATGCGCTGAGCAAGCCCGATGACTCGTTGGCGCCCTCGGCGCAAGGGGTAGCGACTGACGGGGAGCGCTGGTTCGTCGGCTCCAACCGCAACAGGATTTTTCCAACGTTCAGCCCTGGCGCGATCGGCGTCTACGCCTTCGACGGCCGGAAGCTCGCCGAGGTCGAGCCCTCTAGCGCCGTGTTGACGGAGATCGGCCGTCTGGCCGAGGACTGGCCCGGCGACGCTGACCTCCATTTCGGGCCACCGTTCTGGACGAACGGAACGCTGCTGGTGCCCTTGCAGAGGCCTGATGGGGTCTGGGTACTCACGGACAATCTCTCGCGGCACGATTGGTGGCCCGATCCGGCCCCGGAGAGCCTCTATTCCTGGATCGCGCTCGAGCCCGGGTCGGGCTTGCTGTACTCGAGCGGGTTCGAGCGACCCGAGAAGCTGGCGGCGCTGCGCTGGCGCACACTCGAGCGGGTTCCCGAGGCCGACATTCGCTTGGATACGGGGGAACCGTTCATCGACCATGTGCAGGGCGGTGTCTTTACACCCTCAGGAAGGGTCCTTCTTGCGTGTAACGACCCACCATTGCTGGTCTGTGTCTCCGCGTTGACGGGTCACCGGTTTGGTTCGCTGCAATTGCGCTCGATCGTCGATGAAGTGGAGGGACTAACGATCGCTGCTGTACCCGTTCAGGACCAGAGCGGTCACCGGCGGATCGCCCACATTCACATCCTCGACGCGGTCACGAACAACGTGCCCATCCTCGACGACGACGACGACTTCTACGTCCGGAGCTACGCCGCTGTCAGGCCAGACGATCTCTAAAGGCTCGGAGGGCTCGACCCGTCAGCGCAACCGCACAGGAGGACCGGATGCGAACCTACAGCTTCCAAGACGCTCTTGTTCGGCATCCGATCTGATCGAGCGTCCCGTTCATGTGTCCGCGTTGCGGGCCCGGTTCTCACCGGATCGGACGGGCTGGAAGTCGCTTCTGATCAGGATGGGGCCGTTCGTAGGCGCGAGCGACGCCTTCCAGTTCCGGAACGGATTCCCAATCACTTCGCGCGGGGGTACCCGCGCGCACGTCGGCGGGCGCGGATCTCGCTCGGGCGCGAATGGGCCTACGGGCCTCGTCTACGCCCGCTCAGAGAGCACCGCCGACAGGCGCTGCCATACTGGCTCAGTCACTACAACCGGTCGAGAGCCCACAGCTCTCTGAAGGGCCGCTCACCCATCAGCCGCGGTCGCAACGTGTGTAGGCACGACACCTAGCGCGCCGCCAGCGTCTTCACGGCAGGCGTGTACACGATCCTCCTTGCGATCGTCTGCGCGTAGCGCCTGGCATAGCTCCCCGAACGCACGTCCGCGGAGACGAACTCTTGCAGCGACGTGGCGAAGGCTGGGTCCTGTGGGACGTTCAGATTCCACGTGCGGCCCGACCCGTCGTCGAACAACGGAACCGTCGACGCGGTCACCGTCGGCTGCACGTCCGCCGGAGTCACCGCGACGTCGTATGTCTTGTCGGCGAGGCCTGCCGCGGCCTGCGCGGCGTCGACGTTCACGACCTCGACGTCAACGCCCCACGCCGCGGCGAGCGCCTTCGCGAACGCCTCGCCGAAAGCCACCGCCGCCTGGTCTGTCGAGTCGACCGCAACGGTGAGCTTCTTCGCGTCGACGATCGTGCGGAGCGCGCCGGAGGAACCGGTCTTCGGCGGCGGCGCCGTGATCGGCGCAAGCCGCTTCTGCAGGAGGTCCGCTGTCGCGAGATCCGCACTCGTGAGCTCAATCGCCTGCGGCCCCGAAGCGAACGTGCCGTCGGCGCGGAGCGGCAGCTGGAGCGCTGGGACGAGCCTCTCCGTCGCGCCGCTTGCGGACTTCACGGTCAGCGATCCATACGTCACCTTCACGACGGCCTGATCGCCGTCGATCTCCACGCTGAACACGGGATCCTCTGCGCGAATCGTCCCGCCCGGCACTGCGTACTCCTGCGAACCGCCCGGCTTCTTGATACACCAGAATTTGCCCGCCTGGAACCCCAGCGCCGTTCCCGCGTCCGGAGCGACGAGCACCTTGGAGTCGTTGTACATGTCGCAGCTCGATCCGTTCGTCAGGGCGAACTCGACGTACCCGTCCTCGTCGGTGGCAAGCCTGTTCCGTGCGAAGAGGGCGACCAACTGCTCGATTTCCTGGTCGTCGATCAGGAGCGTGCGGTGGCCGAGCTCCGTGATCTCGCCGAACTTCTCGTGCGGCTGCGTGTCCGTCTCGCCGCCGTCTGTCGTTCCTCCGCCGGTCGTGATGGTGAGGGTCGCGCCGTGGCCGGAGGGCTCTCCCCCTCCGCACGCGACTCCCGAGAGCAGCAGCGCTGCGAGGAGAACGACGAGGATCGGGCCGAACGGCTTCATTGCAACTCCTCTCAGAAGATGGCGTCGAACATCTGCCGCAGGGTCGGATTCGAGTTCGCCAGGGCGATCGCCGCAATGACGAGGAGCACCCGGTAGACCCACCCTTCGAGGCGCAGGAACTTCGGAGGGTCGGCCGGGTCCTCGCCCGAGGTCGGATTCGACCCGGCGGGCGCCTTCACGACGAGCCCGAGCCTGCCGACGGTGTCGCCGGCGAGGCCCGCAACCTCTGCGCCGGCGGTGCGAACCGGGTGCAGGCGCGCTGCGAGCCGGCTTCGGTACAGCGGTCCCCAGACGCGCCCGGCGCGATAGCGGCGCGCGAATGATCGCGACGATGCAGCGGGAGGGTCTGAAGGCGTGGACGATCCGAAGCACACTGACCCCGCTCTCAAGGATGTGCTCGTTCGCGGTCCGGAAAGGCTGGATTCCGGCGAACCCGGTACGCGAGCTGGACCGTCACGAGCGGCCGAAGGGCGACCAGCGGAAGATGCGGATCTTGACCCCCGACGAGATCACGAAGCTGTTCGCGGAGGCGTCGTCGACCCGATGGCGGACGCTGTTCATGACGCTGGTCTTCACCGGCATCCGGATCTCGGAGGCGCTGGCGATCCGATGGTCCGAAGTGGACTTCGCCGCCGGCCTGATCACGATCGGCGAGTCGAAGACGGAGGCCGGTAGCCACCGTCGTATCGTGCTAATTCCGGCGCTCGCGCAGCAGCTCCGCGCACACAAGCTGGAGAGTCCGCATTCGGCTGACGATGACTTCGTCTTCGGCACTCACGCAGGCGAGCAGCTCCATCGTCGGAACACGCTCCGGCCGCTGACGCTGACCTTGCGTCGGGCCGGCGTGCCGCACGCAACGCAGCACGAGCTGCGCCACACGTACGCGTCGATCTTGATCGGCGAGGGTCTGGACGTGACATTCGTCGCGGACCAACTCGGGCACGCGAACCCGCAGATCACCTTGCGGATCTACGCGAGGCTGTTTGATCCAGCTTCGCGTCGCGAAGAGGCGCGGGAGAAGCTCCAGGCGCGCTTCGGAGATCTCGTGGGCGGGCAAGTCTCGGGCAAGTAGAGGTGCCCCTCCAGGGGCGCCGGTGACCGTCACCCCTGGTCCTATTTGGCGTCCTGGCCGCATTTGACCGCCGGTGACCAGGTCTGGGTCGACTTGCCATGGTGGAGGTCGCGGGTTCGAGTCCCGCTGCCCGCTTCTTCTTCTTTCCTTCGCTGGAGCCGAATCGTGGCCGGGCGCTCGGCCTGCCTCGGCTGGCTCAAATCGGCGCCGGCGCCCCGCCGAGACCGTCGAACTAGAGGCTTGATGTGAAACTCCGGCGCGCACGACTGGCGTGCCAGACGCGGCGCGGTTCAGCCGGCTCGGGCTTGCCCGTAGCAACCACTACGCGCGGCGCCCGATCCGCCTGAACCGCTTGATCTGGCCCATCCCCGCACGCACCCGAGTTCCACATCAAGCCTCTAGGGGACGATCCCGCGCGCGGCGGCGAAGGCGAACGGGTGGTGGAAGACCTCGAGCGGCCGCTCGCCGCGGCGGACCTCCAGCTCGAACGACCCACCGGTTCTCGTGTCGGCGACGACGACCGCCAGGCGATCTCGGCGCCGCTCGTGCCGCCAGAGGAGAAAGACATCCAGACCGTCGCTCGTGCGATGAGCGAGCTCTCGCGGCTGGCCGTCAGACGTGGCGCTCATTGTGCGTCCTTTCGGTCGATTCCATCTGGCTAGAAAGACACCTGTGGACGCGGCGCATTCCCGACCGGGCAGGTTCGTCTCGAGATGAGACCTGCGCGCGCCCACGGCCGCGAGCCCAGCCGCCGAGAAGAGGCGGAGGGCTCGAGCCGGGAGGCGGCGGTGCGTTTCAGTCGTGGATCTCGAAGGGGACGGTGGCGATGTTCGAGGCGACGCCGTAGGCCTTGAGGTCGAGGGCGTTGATGCGGCCGTCGTGGTTCGAGTCGGGGACGACTGCCGGTGCGTCGTTGTAGATCCCGTCCTTGTTCTTGTCGGCCGCGACCGCTACACGCAGGACCGAGCGGACGTTCTTGCCGAAGCTCGGGGCTCCGACGATCCAGGTGTCCCAGATCTCGTTCGTCTTCTGGTTCGTGAAGCCGGTCAGGTTGAAGAGGTTGGCGAGATTCTGGGCGTTTCGAGCACCGACCGTGGTCGTCGACAGGAGCACGATCAGGCCCGGAAGCTTCTCGTCGGCGCCGGCCGCGAAGGCACCGGGGAAAGGAGCCTGGTTCTGATGCGTCGCCGGTCCCGTCAGCTGGAAGCCGGCCCCGCTCGCGGCGACGCTCGGATACCGGAGCGCGAGATCGACGAAGAAGCCCTTGCTCTCCTTTCCGGCGACGTCACCCGTCCGCGGTGAGAAGACCTCCACCTGAACCGCCGAGTTTGCCTTCTTCGAAGCCCGCATCCCGTTGGCCGCCGTAGCGCTCACCGCGACGACGGCCGCGAGCACGACGAGGGAGAGGGCGGTGAGCAGCGTTCGCTTGTGCACTGAAATCTCCTTTTCTGGATGGCATTGCTCGCAACCAAGGACACCGTGAGCCGACGCCTATTCCCGCCGAGCCCGATCGGAGGCTCCTCCTCGTCCGGCGACATACGGCGCAGGGCGCTCGATCGACTGAGGTGTGCAACCATCGTCACGAGTCCGCGGCCGCCATCGGCTCAGCTGTTGCGGCCGAGTGGGCTGCATGGCCGGCTTCGTCAACGGGTGAGCTGCCTGACGACGTCGCTCGATAGGCTCCGCTCGTGCGTCCGTCGACGAAGCTTCCGTGACGCGGCCGTGAGCGCCGCCGAGCTCCGCCGCCTCGTCAACGGGTACCAGGTCTCGCAGGCGATCCACGTCGCCGCGACGCTCGGCCTCGCCGACCTCGTCGCGGACGGGGCGCGGACGAGCGACGACCTTGCGGCGGCGACGGACACGGACGCGGACGCGCTCTACCGGCTGCTCCGCGCGCTCGCGAGCGTCGGCGTCTTCCGCGAAGAGGAGGGGAAGCGCTTCGCCCTGACGGAGCTGGGCGATGCGTTGCGCACCGACTCGCCCGAGTCGATCGTCGACTGGGCCGCGTTCGTCGGTCGCGGCTACTACCGTGACGCCTGGAGCTCGCTGATCGACAGCGTTCGCACCGGCGAGAACGCGTTCCGGCTGGCCCATGGCGTCGGCGTGTGGGAGTACCGGGCGCGGCGCCCCGAGGAGAGCGCGATCTTCGACGGTGCGATGGCGGGCAACTCGCGGCTCGTCATCCGATCGCTTCTCGCCGCATACGACTTCGGCCGCTTCGGGACGATCGTCGACGTCGGCGGCGGCAACGGCGCGCTGCTCGCGGCTCTGCTCGACGAGTACCCGTACCTCCGCGGCGTCCTGTTCGACCAGCCGCACGTCGTCGACGGCGTCGACCTCGGCGAACGCTGTGACGTCGTCGCGGGCAGCTTCTTCGAGACCGTGCCGGAAGGCGGCGACGCGTATCTCCTCAAGTGGATCCTCCACGACTGGGAGGACGAGGAGGCGGCGGCCATCCTGCGCACGATCCGGCGTTCCGGCGCGACGGTCATCGTCGTCGAGCGCATCGTCGGTCCGCCCAACGAGACCCCCGAGGCGAAGCTCTCCGACCTGAACATGCTCGTCGGCCCCGGCGGGAAGGAGCGGACGCTGGACGAGTTCGCGGCGCTCTTCGGCTCGGCGGCTTACCGGCTCGTCGCCGTGACACCGACCCCGAGCGGCATGCATGTGATCGAGGCGGCGCCGGTCTAGCGGGATCGGGCCGGCGTGAACCGTCCGCGCCGGTCAGGATGCCGGCGTGCTCCGGCTCGAGGATCGCTGGCTCTGGGACTTCTGGCTCGCCCGGGCAGGTGCGGACTTCCACCTCTTCTTTCTGCAGGCGCCTCGCGAGCTCGGGCGGGAAGAGCTCCGGCACGCGCATGCGTCGGTCGGTCACGCCGTCTCCCGCGATCTCGCCGACTGGAGCCTCCTCCCCGACGCGCTCGCTGCCGGACCGGAAGGAACGTGGGACGACCGCGCGATCTGGACCGGGAGCGTCGTCGAGCACGAGGGCGGTTGGTCGATGCTCTACACCGGCACGAACCGCGCCGAGGGCGGGCTCGTGCAGCGGATCGGGCTCGCGACCTCGAGCGATCTCGTCACCTGGGAGAAGCACGCCGCGAATCCGGTCCTCGAGGCGGATCCCCGGTGGTACGAGCTGCTCGACCTGAGCGCCTGGCACGACCAGGCCTGGCGCGACCCGTGGCTCTTTCGGCATCCGGCCGACGGCGCCTTCCACGCGCTGATCACCGCGCGGGCGCGCTCGGGGCCTGCCGACGGACGAGGCGTGATCGGCCATGCCCGTTCGCGCGATCTCGTGGACTGGGAGGTGCTGGCGCCGTTGACGCGTCCGGGCGACTTCGGCGAGCTCGAGGTCCCGCAACTCGTTGCCGCGAACGGTCGCTTCTACGTGCTGTTCTCGTCGCTCGCCCATCGCTTCGCCCGCCGGCGCTCGGAGCGCTCGCCGACGCCGCCGGTCGGCGGCACGTTCTTCTTCGTCGGGGCGGGCCCGCTCGGCCCGTTCGAGCTTCCCGACAACCCGGCGCTCGTCGCGGATCGCGACGGATCGCTCTACGGCGGGAAGCTCGTCGCCGACGGCTCGGGGGCCTGGCAGTTCCTCGCGTTCAGGAACGTCGGGCCGGACGGGACGTTCGTCGGCGAGCTGTCCGACCCGTCCCCGGTCGAGTTCCGAGCCGACGGGTCGATCGGGATCCTGGGTCGGTCTGAGTTCTCGGGCGCGGACTAGGCAGCCGCGCCCCAGAGCGCGGCGCCGATCGCGCCGGCCTCGGCGCCGAGCTGGGCGGAGACGAGCTCGATCCGGTCGAGCGGTGCGACGCGGGCGCGCCGCTCGACCTCGGCGCGGAGCGGCCCGAGCAGCAGGTCGCCCGCCTCGACGACGCCTCCGCCCGACGACCACGCGGTCCGGGCAGAGGAAGATGAGCACGTTGGCGATCGCGAGGCCGACGAGCGTGCCGGCACGGGCGATCGCGCGCACGCGCCTGCTCGTTGCCGGCGCGTGCCGCGGCGACCGCCTCGGGAAAGCTCGCGCAGCCGGCCGCCCGCGCGATCGCGCGCGAGCCGGCGTAGAGCTCGAGGCAGCCGCGGTTGCCGCAGTTGCACGGCGGCCCGTCCTCGACGACCGTGTGGTGCCCGAACTCTCCGGCGCGCTCGGCCGGGCCGAGATGGAGACGCCCGCCGAGCACGAGCCCGCCGCCGATCCCGGTGCCGCAGACGACGCACATGACGTTGCGGCCGCCGCGGCCGGCGCCGAGCGTCGACTCTGCGAGTGCAAACGCGTGACCGTCGTTGACGAGCCGCACCGGCCGGCCCACGGCGGCAGTCAACGGCGCCGCGATCGGGGCGCCCGTCCAGTCGCCGTGCAGGTTGGGGAGCAGCAGACCGCGCCCGTCCTCGTCGAAGAGACCGGGCAGCGCCACCCCGACCGAGTCCCAGGCGCCGGCGCCGTGCGCGAGGTCGGCCACGCGCGCAGAGGACGGCAGCCGGACCGCCGTCCTCCGAACGCGTGGGCGTCTCGGACCGTGACACGACCTGCCCGTCCTCGAGCACGACCATCTTGATGTTGCTGCCGCCGACGTCGATCCCGAGCGCTCTCACCGGGCCGTCCAGCCGCCGTCGACAGTCAGGACCGCGCCGGTCACGAAGGGCGCCGTCGCGAGGTACACGGCGGCGGCGGCGACGTCATCCGGCCGCCCGAGGCCGCCCGTCAGCGGCACGAGCTCCGGCAGCCGCGCCAGGATGCGGGCGTCGTCCTGAACGCGCCGGCTCATCGGCGTCTCGATCAGCCCGGGGCAGACGACGTTGCAGCGAATGCCGTCCTTCGCGTAGGTCGTTGCCATGGCGCGGGTGAGCGAGATGAGTGCGCCCTTGCTCGCCGCGTAGGCGTGCGTGGCGAAGTCGTCGTCGCCCCCGACGAGCGCGAGCGCGGACGACGTCGTGACGATGGCGCCGCCGCCCGCGCGGCGCAGCGGACGGATCGCCGCCCGGCAGTAGTGGAAGACGCTGGTCAGGTTCGCGTCGAGCACCGTCGCCCAGCCCTCGTCGGTGCATTCGTCGACGGGGCCGTCCCCGAAGCGCCGGCCGCTGATCCCGTGTGCGCAGAAGAGCGCGTCGAGGCGATCGAGCCCGCCGAGGACGGCGTCTCCGTCGTCGCCGGCCTCGATCCCGGTGACGGCGAACCCGGCATCCTCGAACGCACGCACCGCAGCGGATCCGATCCCGCCCGCGGAGCCCGTGACGACGGCGACCTTCATCGCAACGCGTGCCTCGCGCAGCGCTCGTCCGTGACGATGCCCGTCAGAAGTCCGGTCTGCAGCGCACCGTGGACGGCGGTCCGCTTGGCGGCGCCGCCCGCCACCGCGATCGTGCGCGCGCGGCGCAGCTGCTCGGCGGACATGGCGACCGCGAGCTCGGGCTTCCCGAGGCGGCCGTCCTCGCCGAAGACGTGCACGAGAAGGTGCCCGCCGCCGGGACGGACGCCGATGCCGACGAGCGCCACCGTCACGCGGTCGAACATCTCGACGGCGGGCCGGACCGCCGCGTGTGCGAGCAGCTCGTCCCGCGCACGGCGGCTGGCGAGGGCCGGCGCGGGAAGCGGGTAGAACCGACCGCGCGTCCGCTCCGCGAAGCGGGCGGCGAGCTCCGTCGGGCCCGTGCCGGCCCGGAGGCCGGGGAGCGCGCCGCAGATCTGGACGACGGTCGTGCCCGTCGCGATCACGGGCAGCTGCTCGGCGACGAGCTGGAGCGTCGCGCCCCAGGCGACGCCGAGCACGTCCCCGGAGCGGAGCAGTCCGGGGAGGAGGTGCGCCGCGGCGGCTGCGACGTCCTCCTCGACGACGACCGCCCGCTCGAGCCCGAAACGCTCCTCGAGCCGGGCCGAGAGGTCGTCGAGCACCGGCACCGGCTCGTCGATCTCGAAGCGGACGACGCCCTCGCTCCGGGCCTGCTCGAGCAGGCGCAGGACCTTGAAGCGCGAGATCCCGAGGCGCTTCGCGATCTGCTGCTGGGTCAGATCGCGCACGTAGTAGAGGCGTGCGACCTCGGCCATTGCCGTCCTGCTCATATGTGCATAAGATCGCACAATTGAGCACGCAGTCAACTGAGATGTCGGTCGACGTTCTGATCGTGGGAGCGGGCTCCGCGGGCTCGACCGCCGCGATCGCCGCCGCCCGCACGGGCGCGCGGACGCTGCTGGTCGACCGGCTCGGCTTCCTCGGCGGGACGTCGACGGCCGTGCTCGACACGTTCTACGCGTTCTTCACCCCGGGCAAGGAGCCGCGCAAGGTCGTCGCTGGCATCCCGGACGAGGTCGTCGCCGCGCTCGAGGCGGAGGGTGCCGCGTTCGCCCGTCCGAACACGTACGGCGCCGGGACCGGGATCACGTACGACCCGGAGACCCTGAAGCGCGTCTGGGAGGCGCTCGTGCTCGGCTCCGGCGCCGACGTCCTGCTGCACTCGTTCGTGCACGGCGTCGACGTCGAAGGCGGCCGCATCGCGGCCGTCCGGCTCTGGACGAAGGGCGGCGAGCGCGTGGTGCGTCCCGGGTGCGTCGTCGACGCGTCGGGCGACGCCGACGTCTGCGCTCTGGCCGGCGCGCCGTACGAGCCGCCGGGCGAGGACGTGCAGAGCCTCTCGACGGTGTTCCGGATGGCGAACGTCGACGTCGCGCGCGCGGAGGCGCTGCCGAAGGAGGAGCTCTGGCGGCTGATGCGCGAGGCCGGCGCGTCCGGCCGCTACGACCTGCCGCGCATCGAGGGCTCGGTGCACCGGACGCCGCAGGCCGGCGTGATGATGGCGCTGATGACGCGCGTCAGGAGCGTCGACGCGACCGATCCCGAACAGCTGACCCGCGCCGAGATCGAGGGGCGGCGCCAGTGCCGGGAGTACTTCCGCTTCCTGCGTGAGAACGTGCCGGGCTACGAGGAGGCGGTGCTCGTCTCGACGTCGCCCGCGATCGGCGTGCGCGAGTCGCGGCGGATCCTCGGCGAGCACGTCCTGACGGCCGAGGAGATCCTCGCGGCGGCGCGGTTCCCCGATCAGATCGCGCGCTGCGGCGCGCCGATCGAGGATCACCACGCCGGGTCGGACACGCGCTGGGTCTATCTCGAGGAGGGCGCCGCATACGGGATCCCGTACCGATGCCTGTTGCCGCGCGGCGTGGAGGGGCTGCTCGCGGCGGGCCGGTGCTTCTCGGCGACTCACGACGCCCATGCCTCGGCGCGCTCGATGGCGACGTGCATGGCGATGGGCCAGGCGGCGGGCACCGCCGCGGCGCTCTCCGTGGCTGCGGGGATCGAGTCGCGCGCGCTCGATCCGGAGGTCTTGCGCGCACGGCTGCGCGAGGATGGCGCCGATGTCGGCGATTGAGCGGATCCGCGAAGAGCGCCTCGTGGCGGTGCTGCGCGACGTGGACGGGGTCGATCGCGTGGTCGAGCAGCTCGTCGCGGGCGGTGTCCGGGTCGTCGAGATCACGCTCGACTCGCGTGACGCGCTCGGCGCGATCGGCCGGCTGCGCGCGCGGGGCGACGTGACCGTGCTCGCGGGCACGGTGCGCCGGCCGGAGCAGGTCGACGAGGCCGTGCGCGCCGGGGCGGAGGCGTGCGTCGGGCCGGCGTTCGTGCCGGCGGTCGTCGCGCGGTGCGCGGAGCTTGGCGTCCCGGCGGTCCCGGGTGCCCTGACGCCGTCGGAGGTGGAGGCGGCGTGGCAGGCGGGGGCGGCGCTCGTGAAGCTCTTCCCGGGCAGCCTCGGCGGCCCGCGGTACGTCCGCGAGCTGCTGGCGCCGCTGCGGGACGTCCCGCTGCTGGTGACGGGCGGCGTGACGGCAGAGAACGCAGCGGAGTTCCTCGCCGCGGGCGCCGTCGCCGTCGGCGCCGGGTCGGCGCTCGCCGCCGCGGCGGACGTCGAGGCCGCGGCGAGACGGCTCGTCGAGGCCGTGCGACACGTCTGAAAGCGACAGGTCCCCGGCCTGGCCGGAACGTGTCTCAAACGGACAGCGATCGGCCATCCGTACCTGGTCGCCGACCAGGTACGGAATCGTGCGTTGAAAAGCTAAATCCCTGCAGATAGGGGGGTACCCTTCAAACGGCGATGGCCCGTACCTGGTCGCCGACCAGGTACACGGGGCGGTACGAAGGGCCACGCGGCCGCCCTTCGCTTGACGCGCCTCCGCCGGGCCGTATAGCGTCACCTGTCTAGACGTTTAGACCTTTCGAGAGGAGCGAGCGCCGACGATGGCACAGCCGCAATGGTCTCGCCGCACCGTGCTTCTCCGCACCGCGTAACGATGCTGGGCACGGGGCTGATCGGGACCTTCTACACGATGTGCCTGCACAGCCAGCGGAACCTCGACCGCGTCGGTGTCGTCTACTCCCGCTCGGAAGAGCGGGCGAGGAGCTTCGCCGCGCAATGGGACGTCCCGCACTGGAGCACGAGCCTCGAGGAGGCGGTCCGGCACCCCGAGACGGACACCGTCGTGATCGGCCTCCCGAACGACCTGCACGAGGAGGCGGTGCGCGTCGCCGCCGAGTCCGGCAAGGCGATCCTCTGCACGAAGCCCCTCGCGCGCACGGCCGACGAGGCGAAGCGGATCCTCGACCTCGTCGAGGCCCGCGGCGTCTTCGCCGGCTACCTCGAGGACCTCTGCTACACGCCGAAGACGCTGAAGGCGATCCGCTCCGTCGAGGACGGCGCCCTGGGCAAGGTCACCTGGGTGCGCAGCCGCGAGACCCATCCCGGCCCCCACAGTGCCTGGTTCTGGGATGCGGGCCAGGCGGGCGGCGGGCCGATCGTCGACCTCGGCTGCCACTGCATCGAGATCATCCGCAGCTTCGCCGGCAAGGGGAACCGGCCCGTCGAGGTGATGTGCCACGCCGACACGCTCGTCCACCCGATCGAGGCGGAGGACAACGCCGTCGCGCTGATCCGCTTCGAGTCCGGTGCACTCGGGCAGTTCGAGGTCAGCTGGACGTTCCGCGGCGGCATGGACCTCCGCGACGAGGTGATGGGCACCGAGGGGACGATCTGGCTCAACCACTTCCTCCGCACCGGCTTCGAGATCTTCACCTCGGGGGGCACGGCTGAGTACGTCGCCGAGAAGGCCGAGACGGCGAGCGGCTGGCTCTTCCCGGTCGGCGACGAGGTCAGCGAGCTCGGCTACGTCGACATGTTCACCGACATGTTCGATTCGATCGACGAGGGGCGCGAGCCGCGCGAGACGTTCTACGACGGCTACGTCGTCAATGCGATCATCGACGCGTGCTACCGCTCCGCGGAGTCGCGCCGCTGGGAGCCGGTCCAGCTCGAGTGGCGCGGCGGCACCGCCGAGCCGATCGGCCGCGAGGAGCGCCGGTACGACGGCTTCGTGGTGATCAAGGAGGAGAAGCTGCCTGACGGACGGCTGAAGCTGATCCTCAAGGATCCGCGGAGCGGCGCGTTCGAGGACCGCATCGTCGAGGAGCCCGTCGCAGGATGAGTGCAGGTTGACGGTGGCCACCGGCAGCTGGCTCGGCTCGGCGCGCGCGCTGCTGGACCGGCTCGAGACGACCCAGGACGAGGCGATCGACGCGGCGAGCGCTCTGTGCGCCGACGCGATTGCCGCCGACGGACTCGTTCACCTCTTCGGCACCGGCCACTCGCGGATCCCTGTGGAGGAGATGTTCCCGCGCTACGGCTCCTATCCCGGCTTCCATCCCATCGTCGAGCTCTCGATGACGTTCCACACCGAGGTCGTGGGCGCCAACGGGCAGCGGCAGGCGATGTTCATCGAGCGCACGGAGGGCCTCGCCGAGGTGATCCTCGCCAACTTCGAGCTGCGCCCGGTCGACGTGATGATGGTCTTCAGCGCGAGCGGGCGCACGGCCGTCCCGATCGAGATGGCGATCGGCGCGCGCCGCCGCGGCGTGCAGGTGATCGCAGTCACCTCCGTCGCGCAGTCGCAGGCGGACGCGTCGCTGCACTCCTCGGGCACGCGCCTGCTCGACCACGCGGACGTCGTGCTCGACCTCTGTACGCCACCGGCGGACGCCATGGTCGCCGTCGAGGGGCTCGAGACGCCGGTCGGCCCGGGCTCGACCGTCGCGGCGGTCGCGCTCGTGAACGAGATCAAGGTTCGGACGGCGTCGCTGCTCGTCGAGCGCGGGGCGATGCCCCCGGTGCTCACGAGCGCGGCGGTGGTCGGCGAGGAACGGTCCAGTGAGCTGTTCGACCAGGCGTACGCCGAGTACGCGAGGCGCGTATCCCGAGCCCTGCGTGGCGCAAATGGGTCATAAGCCCTATCCGAAAGGAGGCCGGAAGCATATCTTCTCAAAACAGGAAAAGCCCCCCTTCCTACCCCCAGGAGGAAATGAATGACGTTCCCTCGTAATGGCGTCCGCTGGCTGGTCGTCGTCGTCGGCGTAGCGGCTGTCGCCGTGACGGCGATGGCGGTCAGCGCCTCGGCCCGGCCGAAGGCGACGTACGTGCTCGGCGTCTCCAACACGCTCGTCGGCAACGGCTGGCGTGAGGAGATGATCTGCGCCGTCAAGGCTCAGGCCGCAGCGAGCGGCAAGGTCAGCAAGGTCGTCGTCGCCAACCGCAACGGCGGTCCGGCGGAGCAGGCGGCCGACATCCGCAACCTGATCTCGGCCGGTGCGAACGCGATCATCATCAACCCGTCGAGCTCGACGGCGCTCAACGCCGTGATCGCGCAGGCGGCGGCGCGCGGGGTCAAGGTCGTCTCGGTCGACCAGCGTGTGACCGCGCCTCAGGCCCACAACGTGACCAACGACCAGGTCGCCTACGGGCGGCTCGGCGCGGAGTGGCTGTTCAAGCAGCTCGGCGGGAAGGGCAACGTCGTCGAGATGCGCGGCATCGCCGGCGTCCCTGCCGACACCGACCGCCACACGGGCTTCCAGCAGGCCCTCAAGAAGTACCCGGGGATCAAGGTCGTGAAGCAGACCTTCACCGGCTGGTCGTTCGCCCCGGGCGGCAAGCAGATGCTCGACATCCTCAACTCCGGCGTGCAGGTCGACGGGGTCTGGACGTCCGGTATCGACTACACGGTCGTCAACGCGTTCAAGACGGCCGGCAAGCCGTACGTCCCGGTCGTGGGCGCGGACAACAACCAGTTCCTCAAGCAGCTGCTCACCGTGAAGGGCTTCCGCGGCGCAGCCGTGACCAACCCCGCAACCATCGGCGGGGCCGGCGCGGCGGTCGCGATCAAGCTCCTCTCGGGCGGGTCGGTTCAGAACTGGGTCAAGCTGACGCCGGAGGTGTGGGACAGCGGCACCGGTACGGGCAAGTCGAAGATCAAGGCGAACTACTCGCCGAGCCGCCCGCCGACGTACAGCGCACGGCTCCAGATCAAGCCCTGGACGACGTACAGCACCCAGCAGCTCTTCAGCTGCAAGGGGCCGTAGCGCAGTGACGCGGGAGAGGGCGTTCGTCGCCCTCTCCCGCACCTTTCGATGACCGACACCGTCCCACTCCTCGAAGCACGCGACCTCTCCAAGAGCTACGGGGCAGTGGTCGCCCTCCGCTCGGCGAGCGTCGAGATCGTCCCGGGGGAAGTGCACGCACTGCTCGGTGCGAACGGTGCCGGGAAGAGCACGCTCGTGAAGCTGCTGACGGGCGTGATCCGCCCCGACGGCGGTGTGATCCAGGTCGCCGGCCGCGAGGTGAAGGTGTCGTCGCCCGCGCAGGCGGCGGCGATCGGCCTCGCGCCGGTCTTCCAGGATCCGGCGCTCGTCCCCGATCTGACGGTGACGCAGAACCTGCGCCTCACCGGCACCTCGCCGGCGGCGGTGCGGGCGAAGCTCCGGGAGCTCGACCTCGACGTCGACTTCACCGAGTCGGCGGGCGACCTGCCGCTGCCGATGCTCCGGATGATCGACCTGGCGCGCGCGCTGGCGCGAGACCCGCAGCTGCTGCTGCTCGACGAGATCACCGCGGCCCTGCCGTCGGATCTCGCCGAGCGGGTGTTCGCGGTGATGCGGGACTGGCGGGAGCGCGGCCGCTCGGTGATGTTCATCACGCACCGGCTCGCCGAGGTGATCCAGAGCTGCGACCGCGCCACGATCCTGCGGGACGGCGGCGCGGTGGGGACGATCGTCCCGGAGGAGGGCGGGGAGGAGACGATCGTCGAATACATGCTCGGCCCCGAGGTGGCGAAGGCCGAGGAGCGGGCCGTGGAGACCGAGGAGAAGGCGGTGCGGGAGCGGATCGCCGTCGCGGCGGACGCAGGCCCGGCGCTCGAGGTCGAGGCGTTGCGCATCGGCAAGATCGAGGACGTCTCGTTCGCGGTCCGGCCGGGCGAGATCCTCGGCGTCGCGGCGCTCGAGGGGCAGGGCCAGAACGACCTCTTCGCAGTGCTCTCGGGCGAGCGCACGCCCGACGCGGGCGAGGTGCGCGTCGCAGGCAGCCGTCTGCGGGCGCGGCATCCGTACGACGCCATCCGCGCAGGCATGGTGCTCGTCCCGGCGGACCGCCTGCAGGCGCTCCTGCCGCAGCGCTCCGTCCGCGAGAACGTCGCGGCGCCGCGGTACAACCGCATCAGCCGGTGGGGCCCGATCAACCTGCGCGACGAGAGCCGCCGGGTGCGCTCCGCGATCGACGACCTGCAGATCGACATCCGCGCGCAGCGACAGGTGCGGCGTCTCTCGGGCGGCAATCAGCAGAAGGTGACCATCGCCCGCTGGCTGGCGTCGGGATTCCGGACGCTGCTCTGCTTCGACCCCACCCGCGGGATCGACGTGGGCACGAAGCGCCAGATCTACCCGCTTCTCCGCCGCCTTGCAGACGACGGCGCCGCGATTCTCTTCTTCTCCAGCGAGCTCGCCGAGTTCCCGCTCGTGGCCGACCGCGTGGTGACGCTGTACGGCGGCCGGATCACCGCGGAGCTCGAGAGCGCAGCCGCGGACGAGGAATCGCTCTTGCGGGCCATGCACGGGCTCGTCGGCGAGGAGGCGGCGGCGTGACCGCAGTACCCGCCACGCCGGCGCGTCCGGGCTTCGACGCGCGGCGGTTCGCGCGGCGGCACGGCTGGACGATCGGCGTCTACGTGCTCCTGCTCGTGCTCGTCGTCTACTGGCGGTCGCAGACGAACCTGCCGTGGGGACCGTTCGACGTGCAGTCGCTCGCGATCGACACGCTGCCGTTCGCTTTCGCGGCGATGGGTCAGGCGGTCGTGATCATCTCGGGCGGCATCGACCTCTCCGTCGGCTCGATGATGAGCCTCGTCAACGTCGTCGCGGCGAAGAACATGGTGCACATGAGCTTCCGCGAGGCGCTCCTGTTCTCGCTCCTGCTCGTCGTGTGCGCGGGCCTCGCCGGCGCGCTGACGGGCCTCATCATCGTCTTCACCCGGATCGCGGACATCATCGTCACGCTGGCCATGCTCTTCATCTGGGCCGGCGCCGCGCTCGCGGTGCTCGAGGTGCCGGGCGGGGGCGTGCCGATCGCCTTCCAGAACATGGTCACGCTCGACACGGTCACGACGCACTGGTTCCCGAAGGCGCTGCTGATCCTCGTGCTCGCCTTCGCCGTCCTCTGGCTCCCCATCCGCCGCACGCGACCCGGGCCTCGCGCTGTATGCGATCGGCTCGAACCGGAACGCCGCGTACCTCTCCGGCGTCAACGTGAACCTGACGCGGATCGGCGCCTACGCGTTCTCGGGGGCGTTCGCGGGTCTCGGCGGGCTCGCGCTGACGGCCGCGTCGGGGATCGGCGACCCGCTGTCCGGGAGCATCTACACGCTCAACTCCGTGGCGGCGGTCGTGCTCGGCGGCGTCTCGCTGCTGGGCGGCGTCGGCGGCCTCGCCGGCCCGATTGCGGCGGCATTCGTGCTGACGCTCGTGAAGACGATCCTGATCATCCGCGGCGTCGACCAGAACTGGGCGCAGGTGATCCAGGGGACGCTGATCGTGCTCGTCGTCATGGTCGGCGGGCTCGCGATCCGCCAGAAGGGGAAGACGGGATGACGGTCGTCCCCGTCGAGCCCGAGCGCCGCGACTGGCGCCGCTACGCGGTCGACAACCCCGCCGTCGTGCTGACGCTCGTCTTCATCGGGCTCTTCGTGGCGACGGACATCATCAACCGCTCGCAGGAGGGGCAGGCGTTCCTGACTGCGAAGCAGGTCTCGACGACCTTCCTCTATGCCGCGGTGCTGGGGCTGATCGCGGCGGGTCAGACGCTCGTGATGCTCACCGCGGGCGTCGACCTCTCCGTGGCGTCGACGGCGACGGCGTCCGCCTTCATGATCTCGAGCTACGGCACGCACGGCTCCGCGACGGCGATCGCGATCGCCCTCGCGGTGGGGCTCGGGATCGGGCTCGTAAACGGGATCGGCGTCGCCCTCTTCCGCGTCAACGCGCTGATCATGACGCTCGGCGTCTCGGTGATCACGCATCGGGCTGCTGACGATCTACTCGCAGAAGCGGTTCACCGCGCTCGTGCCGGACTTCGTCGTCACGCTGGGGTCCCAGCGGTTCGCGACCTACGTCCCGTACGACCTGCTGGTGTGGCTCCCCATCGCGGCGCTGATCATCCTCGGCCTGCGCTACAGCGGCATCGGCCGGATGATCTACGCGGTCGGCGACAACCCGGTCGCGTGCCGGCTCGCCGGTGTGCGCGTCTGGCAGGTGCTGCTGTTCGTCTACGCCATGTCGGGGCTTCTCTCCGCGCACGGCGGGGATCCTGCTCGTCGGCTTCAACAACGCGGCCGACCTCGGCATCGGCGCGCCGTTTCTGCTTCCGTCGGTGGCAGCCGTGGTGATCGGCGGCACGTCGATCTTCGGCGGGCTCGGCGGCTACTCGGGGACGATCCTCGGGGCGCTGATCCTGACGGTGCTCGACTCGCTCCTGACGATTCTCAACGCCTCGCAGGCGGTCCGTCAGATGCTCTACGGCTTCATCGTGCTCGCACTGGCCGCGATCTACGCGCGCGCCACCGGGGTGGAGTGAGCCTCGACGTCCTCACGATGGGCCGCGTGTCCGTCGACCTCTATCCGGAGCAGATCGGCGTGCCGCTCGCGCGCGTGCGCACCTTCCGCAAGATGCTCGGCGGCTCGCCGACGAACGTCGCCGTCGCGGCGGCGCGGCTCGGGCGCCGTTCAGGCGTCGTGACGAAGGTCGGCGCCGACCCGTTCGGCGGTTACGTGCGGGACGCGCTCGTCGAGTTCGGCGTCGACGCGTCGTTCGTCGGGACGCACGAGGGCCTGCGAACGCCGCTCGCGTTCTGCGAGATCTTCCCGCCGGACAACTTCCCGCTGCTCTTCTACCGCGAGCCGAAGGCGCCGGACCTCGAGCTGACCTCGTTCCCGGCGGAGGTGGCGGACGTGCCGCTCTTCTGGATCACCGGCACCGGGCTCTCGCAGGAGCCGTCCCGCGCCACGACGCTGGCCGCGCTCGAGGCTCGCGGCGGCCGCGCGATCACCGTCTTCGACCTCGACTACCGGGAGATGTTCTGGCGCGAGCAGCCGCGTCAGTTCTACGAGCAGGCGGCCCGGCTCGCAACCGTGTTCGTGGGCAACGAGACGGAGGCCGCGGTGCTGGTCGATGCCGCCTCGCCGCCCGAGACGGCGCAGGCGCTGCTCGAGCTGGGCGCGGAGCTCGCGATCGTGAAGCTCGGCCCGCGCGGCGTGCTCGCCGCGACGCGCGACGAGGAGATCGTGGTGCCGCCGGTCGAGGTCGAGGTGGTGAACGGCCTGGGGGCCGGCGACGCGTTCGGCGGCGCGCTCTGTCACGGCCTGCTCGCCGGGTGGGCAGCTCGAGCGGACGATCCGCTTCGCGAATGCGGCGGGCGCGATCGTGGCGTCGCGGCTCGGCTGCGCGGACGACATGCCGACGGTCGACGAGGTCGAGGAGCTGTGCAGGGCCTGACGTGCAGGGCCTGACGAAGCTCGCGGCCGGTCCCGGGCACGTGGCCCTGGCCGAGCGGGACGAGCCGACCGCGGCACCGGGCCACGTCGTCCTCGACGTCGTCGCCGCTGGCATCTGCGGCACGGATCTCCACATCCAGGACGGCGACTATCCGTCCGTGCCGCCGGTGACGATGGGGCACGAGGTCTCGGGTGTGGTCGCGGAGCTCGGCGACGGCGTACCGGACGACTGGCTCGGCAGCGCGCGTCGTCACCGAGACGTATTTCTCCACCTGCGGCGAGTGCGACCACTGCCGTGCCGGGCGGATCAACCTCTGCCTGCAGCGGCGCTCGATCGGCACGCACGTGGACGGCGGCTTCGCACCGCGGCTGCACGTCCCGCTGCGGAACCTCCACCGGATCCCGGACTGGCTCGACGGGCCGGCGGCGAGCCTGATCGAGCCGCTCGCCTGCGTGTGCCACTCGCTCCTCGATCCCGTGCGGATAGGAGGCGGGGAGGACGTTCTCGTCACAGGCCCGGGCCCGATCGGACTCGTCGCCGCCCAAGCGGCGCGCGCCTCGGGAGGGCGGGTGCACGTGCGCGGAGTCGCCGCGTGATGCGGTTCGCCTCGCGAAGGCCGAAGCGCCTCGGCTTCGACGTGTCGACGACGGACGACGAGCCCGTCGAGGCGGACGTCGTCGTCGAGTGCTCCGGCGCGCAGGCGGGGATCGCATCGGCGATCGAGTCCGCGCGGCGCGGCGGCCGGGTCGTCCAGATCGGGCTCGCGGGCAAGCCGGTCACGGTGCCCTTCGACGTGATCTGCTTCCACGAGCTGACGGTGACGTCGGGCAACGCGTCGACACCCGCCTCCTGGAGACGCGCACTCGAGCTCGTCTCGGAGCGGCGCGTGGAGCTGGAGCCGCTCGTGTCGGAGGTCGTGCCGCTCGCGAGCTGGGAGCGGGCCTTCGCCGCCACGCGGGCGGGCGAGGGGATCAAGTTCGTGCTCGACCCGGAGTAGGCTAGCGGCCGCCCTGGGGCACGTCGTGCAGGTCGTCGTTCGCGAACAGGCCGCGAACCCAGCCGTGGCTTTGCTGGGGAGCCTGCTCGTCGCCGCGGTCGACCGGCCGTGCGTGACGATTGCGAGTGCCATCGCGATCGCCGCACAGATGCCGGCCGCCCACATCAGCAGGGTGCAGCGTGACGGAGTGGGGAGCGACGCGAAGGTCATCTCGGACGCCAGGTCTCGATTCAACGTAGCGGCACGGGCGTCCGTCTCGAGGATGATTTTCGGTCCGTGCCGCGCGAGTTCTAGGCGATCGACGGGCGCAGCGCGTTTCGCGCGATCAGGAAACCACGCTTCACGAGCTCCTCGTCGCCCTCGAAGCGGCGATCCTCGTGCTCGACGGAGACCACGTAGTCGTACCCGACCGCGTAGAGCGCGGCGATGAACCGCGGCCAGCTCACCTCGCCGAGCCCGGGGAGCCGCGGCACCTGCCAGCCGATCCCGCCCGAGAGCGTGCCGTGCCGGTAGAGGCCGTCCCGGCGGATCTCCATGTCCTTGCCGTGCACGTGGAAGATCCGGTCGCCGAAGTCGTAGACCGCGCGCTCGTAGTCGATCTGGAGCCAGACGAGGTGCGACGGGTCGAGGTTGAGCCCGAAGTTCGCCTCCGGGATCGCCGAGAACATCTCGTCCCAGATCGCGGGCGACCAGGCGAGGTTGTTGCCGCCGGGCCACTCGTCGTAGCTGAAGATCATCGGGCAGTTCTCGATCGCGATCTTCACGTCGCGCTCGCCAGCGTACGACACGAGGGCGGGCCAGATCTGCCGGAAGCGCTCGAGGTTCTCGGGCAGCGGACGATCCTTGTCGTTGCCGACGAAGGTGCCGACGATCCCGACCCCCAGGCGCTGCGCCGCGTCGATCACCTTGCGCAGGTGGCCGTTCGCCTCCTCGCGCGCCTCGTCGTCCGGGTGGAGGTTGTTCGGGTAGTACGCCAGCGACGAGATCGCGAGCCCGTGCCGCTCCATGATCCCGTGCACCTCGTCGGGGTCGAACGACTCGACGTCGATGTGCGAGACGCCCGCGTAGCGGCGGCGCTCGCCCCCGCCGGCGGGCCAGCAGGCGATCTCGAGCATCTCGAAGCCGTTCGCCGGCAGCCCACGTCGGCGACCTGCTCGAGCGACAGATCCGGGAACGCCGCGGTCAGCAGTCCGAGCTTCACAGGGTCACCTCCACCCATCGTTTGTCGCGGTTGGACTGGGCGACGGCCTCGGCGAGCACGTTCTCGACGTGGCCGGCGCGGAAGGTCGGATAGTCGTCGCCCGGCTCGCCGGCGGCGACGGCGCGGTAGACCGCGCGGTAGAGCTCCCTGAACGTGTCCGCGAAGCCCTCGGCGTGGCCGGCGGGGAGCGACGTCGTCCCGCGCGCCTCGGCGGAGAGGAGCGCCGGGTTGCGGAGCAGCGTCTCGTTCGCGGAGTCGCGGCGGCCGAGCCACAGCGCCTCGTGGCTCTCGGCGTCCCAGGCGAGCGACGGCGCGCGAGCCGTCGACCTCGAAGCGGAGCGAGTTCTTGCGCCCGGCGCTGATCTGCGAGACGACCGCCGAGCCGCGGGCGCCGCCCCGGAAGCGGAGCAGGATGTGCGCCATGTCCTCCGTCGACATCGGCGTCTCGACGCGCTCGACGTCGTCGGCGGAGGAGAACGTCTCGACCTCGCCGGTCGGGCGTCTGCGGACGGGGATCATCGTCGCCAGGTCGGCGAGCACCGCCTCCACCTCGAGCCCGGTGACGAACTGCGTCAGGTCGAGCCAGTGCGAGCCGATGTCGCCGACAGCCCGCAGCTCGCCGCCCTTTTCGTTCTCGAGCCGCCAGTTCCAGTCGGTGTCGAAGAGGAGCCAGTCCTGCAGGTAGCCGCCGTGGACCACGAAGACGTCGCCGACCTCGCCGGCCCGCACGCGCGCGCGGGCCTCCTGCACCATCGGGTAGAAGCGGATGTTGAAATTCGTGCAGTGCACGAGGCCGCTTCGCTCCGCCAGCTCGAGCAGCTCGCCCGACTGCTGCGCGGTCATGGCCAGCGGCTTCTCGCAGACGACGTGCTTGCCGGCCTCGAGCGCCTGCTTGACCTGCGGATAGTGGAGGTGGTTCGGGGTCGTCAGGTGGACGACGTCCACGCTGTCGTCGTCGAGCAGCGCCTCGTACGACTCGTAGGCAGGCGCGATCCGCTTCGCCTCGCGCGCGCTCCTTCGTCGAGCCGACGACGCCGGCGACCTGGACGCCGAGGCGGCGCAGCGCGTCGACGTGGACGACGCCGATGAAGCCGGTTCCGACGACGCCGGCCCGCAGTTCGGTGATCTCTCTCATGCGGCCTCCACGTGGATCTCGAGTTCGGTGACGCGTTCCTCGCCGGGCTCCAGCAGCGGCAGTCTGCCTTCCGCGCGGTCGAACGCGCGGCCGAGGACGGAGCAGTTCGCGGGCTCGATCCCGAGCACTCCGTACTGCGGGTGGATCCACTGCCACAGGCGCGGCAGGTTCGAGCGGACGGTGATGCGGACGTTTCCGCGCGTGACCGTCGCGCGCGTCGCGCCGAGATGCTCGTAGACCCGCTCCGGCCCGGGTGGGCCGAGCTCGCGCCAGTCGCCGGCGCGGGCGTCGTCGTCTCGCGGCAGGACGTCGGTCGAGTCGATGTCGACCGCGTCCCAGAGAAAGTTGCAGTGGTAGAGGAAAGGCGCCGCCTCGGCCATCGGGCCGATGTTCCGCGTCGTGTCGCGGATCCGGATCTGCGGGCCGACGTGCAGCTCGCGCCGGAGCTCGAGCGCCGGTCCGGGAGGTTCTCCCTCGAGCATCCGCGCCCGCGCGGTCGTGCCGTCGACGACGACGTCGCGCGCTGGCAGCGAGGTGTACCAGCCGTGCTGGGGCTGCCCCTCGGAGGGGCGGCCGACGTTGCGAAGGCCGCATGTGAACATCAGCCCGCCGATCATCGAGCGCTCGAAGTCGCCCTGCCAGGCGATGGCGCCGAGCGGCGAGATCCAGGCGAACTGCTCCCCGCCGAAGCGCGCCTCTCCCAGGTCGAATCCCCGCTCGGGAAGGACGTCGACCGCGAGCTCGCCACTGCGCAGCTCGATCGGCGTCACGCGCGCAGTCGTCTGGGGCGTCACCGGGTCCTTCACCGGTCCGTCACTGGGTCAGTCATTCGGGGCAGCTCCACGTCGAAGTCGACGTCGAGCCCGTAGCGCGAGCCGACGTAACGGCTCTCGGTCCATTCGAGCGGCTCGCCGTCCTGGTCTCGGATCAGGCGGCGCTCGACGAGCATCGGCTCGCCCTTCCTCACGCCGAGGAGCCTCGCGTCCTCCTCGCCGGCGGCCTGCGCGCTGATCGCGGCGCGCCCGGCCGTGGGCACCTGCCCCGAGCCGGCCAGCGTCTCGAAGAGCGAGACGTTCTCGAGGTCGCCCTCGAGGAGGGGCGCCACGCGCGCGGCCGGGAAGACCGCCGTCTCGAGGGCGACAGCCTCGCCGTCCGCGAGGCGCACTCGCCTGAGCACGGCGACGCTGTCGGTGCCGAGGCGAGGCCCGCTCCTCGTCGGTCGCGGAGCGCACCGCGTTCTCCACGACGCGTGTGCTGGGCAGCCGGCCTCGGCGCCGCATCTCGTCGCTGAAGGAGAGGATGTGCGTGGCCGTGCGGTGGGCGTCTTCGGCGGCGACGAACGTGCCGCGGCCCGGCACGCGGTACACGAGCCCTTCCTGGACGAGCCGCTGCACGGCGTTCCGCGCCGTCATGCGCGAGACGCCGAACTCCTCGCAGAGCCGCGCGTCGGACGGAAGCGGGGCGTGCGGCTCGAGCGCCGCGATCCGCGCGCGAAGCGCCTGCTCGATCTCGTAGTAGCGCGGGACGAAGCTGGTCATGTGCTCGTCATGCGTCGGCGGCCCAGCGGTCCGGGTAGTGGAGCGGGACGCCCGTCAGCCCCGCGTCGATCAGCGTCAGATGCCAGCGGCCGAGGTTCGCAGACACGAGCTGGTCGAGCTCCTCGCCCATGAAGCAGACGTTCGTCGGCCCGGAGAGCATCGTTCCCTGCGGATCCTCCGCGACGATCTCGACCGCGCCGTTCCGGTCGATGTGCACGATCCGGTCGGGGCGGTAGCAGGAGACCAGCACGCCGCCCTCGGCGGTGAACGCGATGCCGTCGGGCACGGTGCCGGCCAGGCGCGTGACCTCCTCGAGCTCGCCTGTCTCGAGGTCGAAGCGGTTGACCGTCGGCACGAAGGACTCGACCATCCAGAGCCAGCGGCCGTCCGGGGAAACCGCGCAACCGTTCGGGAAGTGGGGGAGCGCGCTCGAGAAGACGTCGACCGTGCCGCCCGCGTCGATGCGGAGCACGCGCCCGTCGTTTCGTCTCCAGGTGCCCGAGTCGGCGAGCCAGACGGTCCCATCCGGGCCGAACGCCGGATAGTTCGGGAGACCGAGCTCGGTCGCGACGCGACGCACCCTGTCGCCGTCGAGGACGCAGAGCGACCCGTCCGACGAGCAGCAGGCCGCGACACGGCCGTGTCCGTCGACGGCGAGACCGAGCACGAAGCCGGGCGCCAGCGCCGCAAGCTCGACGGTCCGCCCAACCGGGTCGACCCGGTACACCTGGCCGTCCTCGCCTCCGGCCCAGAGGACGCCCGCCGCGGGGTCCCAGCAGACGCCCTCGGGGTGGTCGAGACCCTCGACGAGGATCTCGACGCTAGTCGCGCGCATGTCCGACGGCGCCGTTGACGGTGAGACCGCCGTCGACGATCACCTCCTGTCCCGTGACGTAGCGCGCCGCGTCGGACGCGAGGAAGAGCACGACGCCCGCCACGTCCTCCGGCGCGCCGATGCGGTGGAGCGGAATTCGCTCCTCGTACGTGCGCCGTACCGCGGGCGTGTACGCGGCGGCGTTCAGCGGCGTGTCGGTCGCGCCCGGGGCGACCGCGTTCACGGTCACGCCGCACGGCGCGAGCTCGAGCGCGAGGACCTTCGTCAGGGCCACGATCGCGCCTTTGGCGGCGGTGTAGGCGCCCAGGTCGGGGACGGCGAGCGTGCTCGCCGCCGAGCCGATGTTGACGATGCACCCGGACTTCTGCTCCTGCATCTGCCGCGCGGCCGCGCGGCACCCGTAGAAGTACCCGTGCAGGTTGGCGCGCAGGAGCCCGTGCCAGTCGTCGTCGGTGGTCTCGATGACGGGCTTGACCAGGAGACGCGCGGCGTTGTTGACCCAGACGTCGAACCCGCCCCAGCGATCGATGACCGTCCCGGCGAGCTGCTCGATCGTCCGCACGTCGCCGGTGTCGCCTTTCGTGAAGATTCCCGCGACGGGCTCGCCGCCGTCGAGAGAAACACCTGCCACGCGCGCCCCCGCGGCGGCGAAGGCGCGGACGACCGCCTCGCCGATCCCGCTCGAGACACCGGTGACGACGACGCGGCGGTTCTCGAGGTCGAATGGGCCGGGCACCGGCCGACTGTATAGCCGTCTAGACGGGAGGGCAAGGCGGAGGCGGCTCGCAACCCAAGCGGAGGTGTACACCTACACATACGGTGTTGACGATCTGCAAAACCCCCGCTCAGCAGGGCTCGAACGCGAAAGCCCGAGCCGGGTTGCCGACGAAGATTCGCTCGGCGAGGTCCGTCCCCAGCTCGCGCACGAGTCGCGGCCTGAAGCGCGCGAAGACGTAGTCGAGCCCAGGCCCGCCTCCGTAGGCCCGCATCATCGAGCGGCGGCCCGTGTCGCCGCCGAGCAGGATCCGTCCGCCGAGCCCTCGCTCGGCGAGGTCCGCGACGAGCTGCAGGATGGTGGAGTCCGGCCAGTACTTCGTCCTGCCGGGTCCGTCGAGTTGCAGCCAGGCTCCCGTCGCGCCGGTCTCGGCATGCTCGCCCGCGTCCGGGTTCCGGTCGAGGTGCGCCAGCACCACGGACTCGGCCGGCACTCCGAGCGAGCCGAGCCGCTCGACGATCCTGAGGCCCATCGTCCCGTGCTGCGTGTGCACGCACACGGGCGCGCCGGTCGCCACGTGCGCCTCGGCGGCCGCCTCGAACGCCTTCTCCTCGAAGGGCGTCAGCCGGTGGTAGGAGGCCCCGACCTTGACGATGCCGCAGCGGTCGCGGAGCTCGGCGGCGAAACGACGCGCCAGGGACTCGGTCGGCTCCGACGCGGAGCGGATCGTCATCCGTGTAGTGGGCGTCCCGGTGGACGCCGGTCGCGGCGACGACGTGCAGGCCCGTCGCCTCGCTGACCGCGACGAGCCCGTCCAGGTCGCGTCCCAGGCCGAGCGGCGTCCAGTCGACCAGCGAGGCGCAGCCGGCCTCGACGAGCGTCCTCGCCTCGGCGATCGCCTCCTCGACGCCCGTGAAGTCGTCCCCGGGCTGCAGCGGCGTGACGAGGAACAGGTGCTCGTGCGCGTCGCACGGTCCGAGCTCGCCCGGCGCGATGTCCCCCCGGACGGTGCGGACGATCACGGACAGAAGACTAAGGGGCTCGGCTTGCGAAGCGACGACGGAAGCAGCTGCATCAGCGGCAGGCCGCGATCCACTCGGCGCAGAGGCGGAAGACCTCGTTGTCGTCGGTCCAGCCGACGGTCTGCACGATCCCCCAGGCGCGCAGGCGATCGCGGTCGAGTTCGAGCTCTTCCGCATAGAAGTCGAAGCGCGCCTGGACGGTGCGCTGCGGGTCGGGCTCGCGCAGGAGCTCCTCGCGGCGGTCTCGCAGCAGTGACGAGAGGTCGTACTCCCGGTCGCCGACGACGGGCTTCGGGTCGATGGCGAGCCACGGCTCCCGCCGGGCGGAGAGCGTATTGCCGTTGTGAAAGTCCTGGTGGAGTAGCACCGGCTCGCCCGGGTCGCCGGCGAGCTCGGCAGCGAGCCGGCCCGCCTCGCCCGGCAGCGTCGACCAGTGGCGGGCGTAGTCCACCAGCAGGTCGAACGGATGCCCGGCGGGCGGCATCCGCCAGAGGCGCGGCAGCAGCGACGCGGCGATGCGACGCCCCTCGTCCTCGGGCCGGCTCCAGAGCTGGATACCCGGCCGGAGGCGCTCGAGCAGCAGCGCACCGCGCTCCGGGTCGTAGTCGAGGAGCCGCACCGCGCCGTCGCCGTCGTAGAGGCGAAGCGCCTCGTGCTCGAACTGCGACTCGCGGTGCGGGAAGCCGAGCTTGAGCACGACCTCGCCGGCCGGCGCCACCCATGCCGCGGCCTCCGCGGCGAAAGGTGTCTCCAGCTCGAGGCTCCACCGCTCGGCGCACTCGGCGGCGAGACGTGGCACATCGGCGGCCCAGGCCTCGTAGTCTGCAATCCAGAAGAAGTCGGACACCCGAGGAGGTTACGGTTCCGCGATGCCACCGCTCGTCTTCGACGGTCACAACGACGTGCTCCTGCGCCTGCACCAGGATCCCGCACGGGACTTCAGGGTCGAGGGCGAGGGGGGTCACCTCGATCTGCCGCGCGCCTTCCGCGGAGGGTTCGGCGGCGGCTTCTTCGCCTGCTTCGTGCCCGGTCCCGAGCAGGAGCCGGTCATCACCGACGAGGGCTATCAGACGGAGCTCGGCCAGCCGGTCGAGGAGGTGGATGCCCGCCAGTCCGTCTCCTGCCTGGCGGCGCGGCTCTTCGACCTGGAGCTGCGTCACGCCGTCCGGGTCGCGCGCTCGGCCTCCGATCTCGTCCTGGACGAGTCGAGCGTGCTCGCCGTGCTCCACTTCGAAGGCGCGGAGGCGATAACCGGCGAAGACGACCTGGCCGCGTGGCACGAGCAGGGGCTCCGCTCCCTCGGGCTCGTCTGGAGCCGGCCGAACCGGTACGGGACCGGCGTTCCGTTCCGGCACCCGTCGTCGCCCGACACGGGGCCCGGGCTGACCGAGGACGGCAAGGCGCTCGTCGGCGCCTGCAACCGGCTCGGGATCCTGATCGACCTCTCGCACCTGAACCGCGCCGGCTTCGACGACGTCGCGCGACTCTCCCAGGCGCCGCTCGTCGCCACGCATTCGAACGCCTGGACGCTCTCACCATCCTCGCGGAACCTGCAGGACGACCAGCTCGACGCGATCGCCTCGTCGGGCGGCGTGGTCGGCGTCAACTTCGCCGTCTCGTTCCTCCGCGCCGACGGCTCGCTCGAGCCGGAGACTCCGCTCGCCGAGATCGTGCGCCATATCGAGTACCTCGCAGAGCGGATGGGCGTCGAGCACGTCGCGCTGGGCTCGGACTTCGACGGCGCGGTCGTGCCGGCGGAGCTCGGCGACGCGGCCGGTCTGCCTACCCTGCTCGACGCGCTGGCCGAGCGGTTCACCGACGCCGAGGTGCGGCAGATCGCCGCCGAGAACTGGTTCAGGGTGCTGGCGGCGACGTGGCGATGACGGTCACCTTCACGGACGCCTCGGCAACGCGGCTGTCGCGACCGATGTGCCCGCGCGGTGAGCAGGTGCTCGCCGGCCGGCTCTGCCGACGCGTCCCAGGCGTAGCCGTACGGCGCCACAGCGGCCGAGCCGCGGGCGACCCCGTCGACGAGGAACTCGACCCGGACGGCGTTCCCCGCCTGCACCTGCCAGTCGACGATGCCCTCGACGCTCTGCCCCTCCGAGACGCTCTGGCCGATCACCGTCGGCGCAGGGACGGGCGCAGGCGCGGGCTTCGGCCGTGGCCTCGGCTTCGCCTTCGGCACACGGTTCTTCACGGTCACCGTCAGCTTCCGCTTCGCGAGCCGCTCGTCGGCCGCGCGTGCGAAGACGACCACGGTGTGGCGGCCGTCGACCGTGCGCCGCGTGTCCCAGCGAAGCGCGAACGGCCGCCGCGTGTCGCGCCCGATCTTGCGCCCGTCCAGGACGAGCTGCACGCTGTCTCGCCTTCGCACCCTCCGGAAGGACGCGGATGCGGACGACGCCCCGGACTCGCTGCCGGCGCCGGAGCCCGCGCAGCGCGAGCTCGAACGGGCGATTGCGCACGCGGATCACGCGGCGTGCGAGGGCGATCCTACGGCCGGCGATCGCGCGCGTCTCGAGGACGTGCCGCCCGTTGCGGAGCATGGTGGTGTTCAGACCTCTTGCGGCTGCGAACGAGAACGGCGCGAGGCGGTCGACCCAGAGCAGCCGCCCGTCGACGCGGAACTCGACACGCTTCGGCCTCGGGCCTGTCGTCGTCGCGTGCCATGTGACGTACCCGCTGCCCTTGTCTGGCACCGCGGCCTTCACCTGCAGCGGCCGGATCCGCTGCGGGAACGCATAGCGCCGCACGAGCCGCAGGTACAGCCGCCAGTTCCAGTACCGGCCCGGATCGGTGTGGTTGTCGGAGCCGCCGAACGAGCCGGCGTGGAACGGGTCCGGCACCTCCGAGTGGCCGATGATGTGCGCGCGGTCGATCGGCAGACGGGCCCGCCGGGCGATCCAGGCGGTCAACCGCGCCGACGAGCGGTACTCGGCGAGCGTGAAGCCCGCAGGGTCGTCCGTGATCCCCTCGTGCTCGATCCCGATCGAACCCTCGTTCACCCTCGGGTTCCCCGAGTGCCAGGCGATGTCCGAGCGGTGCACGATCTGCACGATCGCGCCGCTGCGCGCCACGATGTAGTGCGCGGAGCCGTGCGAGTGCTGGTTCTTCGAGCCAGGCGACCGAGCCCCAGAACGGGCCCTCGGTGGCGTGGATCACGACACGGTGGATCGAACGCCACGTCCGGCTCGCCTTCGTGTAGTTGCCGTCGCCGCGCAGCCACGTGACCGGCGGCCGCACGGCCACTGCGGGCGAGGCCGCATGTGCGCCTGGGACGCGGCGCGGCCGCAAGCAGGCCGCCCGCGAGCAGGCCAATGACAAGCAGCCGAGTGACAAGCAGTCGAATGAAGAAGCGAGACCCCATCTGAAGGCGAAGCGGTCGGGCGAGCGGCGGAGCGAGCCCTAGTTGTAGCGAGAACGGCCGCGTGCGTCCGGGGAACCGCGTATCGCTTCTTACTCCGCGGTCAGCTCGATCCGGTTCCCGTCTGGATGATTGTCATCATCGAGTTGACGACTTAAGGTATGTGAATGAGATCCACAGATGGCTGATCGCTATCTGCGGGTAAGTCGGCGCGCGGGCCGTGCAGCGCCGCCCAATCGGCGATCTTCTTTCTCTGCACCTCCGGCGAGATAACAACTCGCCCTCACGGGGTGGAGATCGTGCGCTGGTGGGAAGAGATCGATCAGTCGGGGGCGAAGCTGGAACGGCCGCAGTTCCAGAACGCGCTCGCGCGCTGTGGGGCCTCGCGCTCAGCGTCGGCGGTCGGCGCCAAGGTCCCCGATGGCCCGTCGCCTTCCACCTGCGAGTCTACGAGCACTACAAGTCCATTTCGGAAGGTAGAGCGATGAAAGGTAGAAGGCTGTGGAGATCGGCGGCTTCATCTCGGGCGCAATCCTGATTGTGTTCGGTGCCGTCGCCCTCTACTTGAGCATCAACGGGTACCAGATGAATGTCCTTTGATGCGGTTTGGATCACGTGTGGGGGAGGACCGCTTCTACCCGGAGGTAGTCGACGTCGCCACCGGCGCGCCGGACGGCGAGCACGGTGAGCTCGTCTTCACGTCGCTGACGAAGGAGGCGCCGCCAATCATCCGGTACCGGACGCGCGACCTGACCCGGCTGCTCTCCGGCACCGCCCCACGATGAGCAGCATGGAGAAGGTCGCGGGCCGCAGCGACGACATGATCATCCTCCCCGGCGTCAACGTCTTCCCGACCCAGGTCGCGGAGCTCGTCCGGCGCGTGCCGGGACTCTCGCCCCACTTCCAGCTCGTCCTCTCCCGCCCCGCGAGGCTCGACAAGCTGACCGTGCAGGTCGAGGCGCGGCGAGACGCCGCGAGCCCAGACCAGCGGACCGCCTGCAAGGAGCGACTCGCGGCGCTGATCAAGGAGAACATCGGGGTGGCCGTCGCAGCCGACGTCGTCGAGCCCGATCTGCTCGAGCGCTCCGCGGGCAAGGCACAGCGTGTGATCGACCTCCGCCGCGCGGGTGCCGTTGACTCGTCGATCCGTGTCGCCGACGAGCTTGCGGGCACCGCAAGCGGCAACCGCCCGCCTCAGGGCTTCCGCGGTTCGCGCTGGAGCCTCCGCAGCCTCGGACCGCCGGTCAGGCGAACGGGCGTGCGCCCGCGCAGCGGTCCGGCGAGCGCACTCAACACGTCGAGATCGCCGGGCTGGGGCCGGATCAACGCGCGGAGGGAGAACGCCACGCGCGTCCGGTAGAGGATCAGCGCCGTCGCGCCTCCTGCGAGCAGCGCAGCGCTCGCCGCGATTGCCGCACCCTCTGCGCCGAACGGCGGGATGAGGACAACGTCCAGGACGAGCCCGATCCCGAGCGAGACCAGCGGCCCGAAGGAGGAGAACCCCGGCCACGACGATGCAACCAGGGCACTCGAGAAGATGCTGACCGCGACGTAGCCGAGCGTGCCGGGGAGGAGCCACAGGAACGGGCCGATCGACGCTTCGAACGGCGCCCCGAAGACGAGGATCAGCAGCGGGGGGCGGCGACCGCGGCGACGACCAGCGCGGACAGCGACACAATGGCAACCGATCGGAACGCCTTGAGCACCTGCTCCACCCGGAGTGCGCGATCGGCGCGCGCCACAGACGGCAGGACGACGGTCGCCGCGGCGCCGGGCAGGTAGAGCAGGATCTCCCACGCGTTGACCGCGACCGCGTAGAAGCCGAGCGTCGTCTCGGTCGCGATGAAGGCGATCAGGATCTGGTCGACGCGGTCGTTGAGCGCGTCCGAGAGACTCCCGACCCAGGCGCGGATGCCGAAGCCGACCGACTCGCGGAGCAGCGCCAGGCTCGGCGGCCGACGCCGCTCGTCCGGGCGGACGACCACAACAGCACCAGCGCCTTGACACCCTGGACTGCGACCCAGATCAGCGCGCCGTCGACCACGCTGAGGCCGAACGTCGCCCAGACCAGCGCAACCGTGAGCGCGTACAGCCAGGCCGTCGCCACGGTGATCGCGGCGTGGATCCCGAAGCGGCTGCAGCCGAGGACGAACGAGTAGCCGGCGTCGACCAGCGCCAGGCGCATCCCCAGCGCGAGGATGACGAGCTCCGCGTCGCCGACACCGCTCGGCCGCCAGGCGGGCACGGCGAAGAGGACTGCGGAGACGATTCCCGCCGCGGCCACGACAGCTGCGCCCGTGACCCAGAGAACCAGGTTCGTGAGCAGCGCCGGACGGAGATGCGGCCGCGCCGCGAAGACGACCGCCGCCTCGCTCACGCCGAGCCGCGTCACGCGGGCGGACACGATCGAGGTCACGGTGATGAACGCGATCGTGCCACGGCCGGGAGGGCCAAGCGCTCGCGTGAGGAGCACCAGTGCCACCAGGATTCCCGCGTTGCCGAGGATCTGCCCCCAGAAGAGCAGGGCGGAGCCGGAGGCGACCTGGTCGGTGGCGCGCACGCCGTCCGGGGAGACGCGGACCGGCTCCGGCGAGGCCGCCACGCGTCAGCGTCTCCCATCCCGCAAGGCAGACTCGGAGATCAGTTCCGCGAGCGCCGGCGCGGCGTGCGCGTGCAGCGCCGTCAGCCGGTGTCCGTTCGCGCGGAAGTCGTCCCGGTATCCCGCGTACGACGACTCGAGCTCCAGGATCGCGCCCGCGATTGCGTCCGCGTCCCCCGGCGCGACGCAGAACCGCCCCAGTGAGCCGCTCAGGTAGAAGCGCGCGTCCCCGACGCGGGTCGAGACGACCGGTATGCCACGCGCGAGCGCTTCGAGCACCGCAACCTGGACGTTGTCCGCGGCCGACGTCGAGAGACAGACGTGCGCTGCTGCCTGGAGCTCCTGGATCTCGTTCCAGCCGCGGGCTCCGTGGAGCCCGAGCCACGGGCGAGACCGGGCGAGCGCGGCGAGCTCGGCGTCCAGCCTCCCGTCCCCGCAGACGTCGAGCGTGGCGGACCGCTCCTCGCGCAGCCGCTCGATCGCCCGCACGGCCAGTGCGGGGTTCTTCTCCGGCGAAAGCCGGCCGACCCAGATCACCCGCAACGGCTCGTCCGCGCTCGGCTGCGATACCGCAGCTAGCGGCGGGAGCTCCCGCAGCGGATACGGCAGATACGCGGCCTCCACGCGGTAGAGGCGGCGGATCGACGACACGCCTGCACGAGAGACGGAGACGGGCTGCGAGTGCCGCACGGCGCGCCGCGCGAGCGTGCGCTGGAACGCAGCGCGCGCGGCCCGGAACGCGCGCGACCCCGTCTGCGGGCCTTCGCCGGAGCCGTGGACGACGAAGATGGTCCCCTTTCGCTGCAGGCGGCCGACGAGCACCGCGATGACCGGCAGCAGGTGGCGCGCGTTGTTGGCGACCACGACGTCCGCCTGTCGCACCGCGCGCCAGAGCGTCCGCCAGCCGCCCGCGGGGAGGGGCCAGCCGAGCGGCCGAGGAAGCGGGTCGGCACGGTGGCGTCCGCCGTCGCGTCGTCACCCGGACGCCGGCATGCGAGGACGCGAACGTCGCAGCCGCGATCGAGCAGGATTCCACGCGCGGTCTCGACGAACTGCTCGACCCCGCCCGCGTGCGGAAGGACGAAGCTGGAGACGACGAGGACTCGCAAGGTCCGCCTGATCGGTTCTATCTTCAATGGCATGCCCGAGCGAATCGACGGGCTTGGAGGAGCTTCCCGGGGTTTCGACGACGGCGACGAGCCGGTCGACGTCGCGCGCTATCTGGGCGCGCTCCGCCGCGGCGCGTGGCTGATCGCGCTCATCGTCGTCCCGTTGACGTTGACGGTGCTCGTGGTCTCGCTCGTTCTCCCGAAGACCTATCGGGCGACTGCGAAGCTCGTCATGGCGGACACCACGGGCGTCTTCGCGCCGGGAGACGTCGAGACGGTGAAGCGGCGCCTTGCGACGGTTCAGACGCTCCTCCTCACGCGGAACGTGCTCGACCGCGCCGCGAGACGGCTTCCCGGCGAGTCCGCCGACACACTGGACGACAAGGTTCGAGCCTCGGTGGACGGCAACGCGAACATCGTCAACGTCGTCGGGAGCGACGACGACGCCAGGGGTGCAGCCGCCATCGCCAACGCCGTCGCGAGCGCCTTCCTCTCGATGCAGCGGAGCGACGAGCAGCGGCGGCTCGCCGGGGCGCGACGCGACCTGCTCGACGCCCTCAACCGGGCGCGCGGCTCTCCGGACGCGGCAGCGGAGGTCCGCGCGATCCGGGCGAGGCTGAGCGAGCTGACGGTCAGCGCGGCGTCCGCCGGCCAGGAGCTGCAGCTCGCGCAGCCGGCGCGCCCGCCGACCTCCGCGAGCTCGCCGCGACCCCTGCAGAACACGATCTTCGCCTTCTTTGCCGCGGCGTTCCTCGCGATCCTCGCCGCCCTCGCCCGGGACCAGCTCGCGCCGCGCGTGGGCGGAGCGCGCGAGTTGAGCAAGCTGACCGGTCTGCCCGCTCTCGCTTCGGTGCCGCTTCCCCGCCGCACGCCGGACGGCGCGCCGAGCGGCCTCGCCGACGACGGCGACGACGAGGCGTACGACGAGTTGCGCGCCGCACTCGAGCTCCGGCTCCCGGTCGAGTCGCCGCACGTCCTGCTCGTGACGAGCGCGCTGCCGGGCGAAGGGAAGTCCACGGTGACAGCCGGTCTCGGCCGCGCGTTGGCGCAGGCGGGCCACCGGACGCTGCTGGTGTCCGCCAACCTGCGCCGGCCGGCGCTCGACGGCCTCTTCGGCCTCGAGAACGTGCCCGGCCTCGCGAACGTGCTCACCGCCTTCCACCAGAACGGCGAGGTCGGCTCCAACGCCTTGATCGAGCGCGCGGTCAGGCCCGTTCCGGAGGCGCTCGGGCCGGCGGAGCTGTACGTGCTGCCGAGCGGTAGCACGAGCGCCAGCCCGGCCAGGCTCCTCTCCACCGGAGCGCTCGTCACCTTCTTCGACGAGCTCGGCCGGAGCGACTACGACTACGTGCTCGTCGACGGCCCGCCCCTCCTCGACCTGATCGAGGGGCAGCTGCTCGCGCAGTGGGTGGACGGGATGCTGGTCGTCTCGAGGCTCGATCGCCTGACGCCTCAGGCCGCGGTGGAGCTCCACGAGCTGCTCAGCGAGTGGATGCGAAGGCGCTGGGGCTCGTCGTGGTCGGGAGCCGGCGGCCCCGGCTCCACGCGCCCCGCCCCGTTTCCAGGCGCGCCTCGGTCTCGCCCGACCGGTAGGCGGATCTTCCTCACGCCGCGCTCGCCCGCGCCGCTCTCCGCCTCCGCATCGCGCCGACCCAGATCAGCGCCGCCACCACCCACAGGTGGCGCCAGTGCAGCGTGTCGACCACGAACGAGTTGCCGAGCAGCCCGCACCAGGCGCCGAGCAGGGCGGCGGAGCCGATGCCGAACGTGTCGCGCCCGGCGATGCGCGTTCCGATCGCCGCCCCGAGCGTGTAGAGCAGGAGGGCCAGCGACGCCGATGGCCCGGGAGAGCCCTGCTCGGCGAGCGGAGCGCGCGTACGTGCTGTGCGCGGAGATGCCGGCCAGCCGCTCGAACTGCCCTGGACCGGCGCCGAACGGGTGGAGCCGGCCTCGATGCCCGCGCGCTGGCCGCTGAAGCGCTCCGTGTCGTACGCCTGCGGCCGGGCGCGCTCGAGCAGGAAGCTCGACGAGCCGGTTACGACCACCGCTCCGCCGACGAGCCCCGCGACGCAGAGGCCGATCCCGAGCTAGGCCATCGCCCGGCGTGCGTCCACCACCGCGGCGGAACGAGACCACGACGATCATCACCGTCGCGCCGAGAGCGAGGTTCATCCACGCACCTCTGGAGAACGAGTAGAGCACGCCCAGGACGAGCGCGACGAGGCCGAGCTCTTGGCGAGAGGCCAGGCTCGCAGCACACGCGGGCGAACGAGCTCGTCGATCACGATCAGCGCGGCAGGGATCAGGAACGGGCCGAACACGTTCGGGTCCTGGAACAGCGCCCGCGCACGGCGTCCTCGACCAGGAGGTGGGCGCCCGGAAACGCGACGAGCAGCGCGAGCGAACCGAGCAGGGCCGACGCCTACCGCCGCCAAGACGTATCCCCGCGCGATCAGCCGCGCTTGTCGCGACGAGACGACGTAGCCCGTCAGCCACAGCGCGAGCACGCCGAGGTAGAGGGTGATCGAGAAGAACGTGGCAGCACGTGCGGGGTCGATCACCTCGACGGCCGAGACCAGGTTCAGCGCCGCGAAGACGACGATCGCCATGAGCGCCGGCTTCGGCACTCGGTCGAGATCGAATCGCCCGCTCGCGGCCGCGACGGCGATCACGACGACGAACACGAGGTCCGGGGGTGCAGGGTCGACGGCGACGACTCCGAGCAGGGCGATGCCGAGCCCCACTGCCGCGTCGTAGCGTGCGAGCGCAAGCGCGAGCGTGCCCACGAGCGCGAGCCCGGCAAGGGCGACGAGGCCGAGCGGGAGCGGATGCCGGGCGAGGACGACCGCGAATCCGAGCGCGAGCACGGCGGCGGCGAGAGCGCACGACGCCCTGAGGAGCGCCTCGCGGAGGCTCACGACTGCCTCGAGGCGGTGACGGGCGACTGCCTCGCCGTTCATGGCCCTCCCTTGCGGCGCAGTCGGCAGAGAGGCCGAGCACCGGCCGGCAGTCGACCGGCCGGCGACCGAGCGGCGACGCCATGGCCAGCCGGTCGATGCGCTCGACCAGCGCGGCGGGAACCGGGTCGCCCCGGCGGGCGAAGCCCATGAGGGCGCGGGTGCTCGGCTCGAGCGGATTCAGGCTTTGCGCCCGCTCGAGGCGCCGCAGCGCAGCGGTCCGTCGTCCCGCCTCGAGATCGAGCACCGCGAGCTCCAGCTGCGGATACCAGTCGGCGGAAGCGCGGTCGAGCGCCCGGCGGAAGGCCTCGCTCGCCCGCTTGCGATCGCCGAGGCGACGCGCGAGGACTCCGGCGACGACGTCGGGCTCCTCGCTCAGCACGTTGAGCCGGCGGGCCCGCTCGAGCCGGTCGAGCGCGGCGGCGGGATCGTCCCGCCAGCCGCGGATGGCTGTTTCGACGTCCCGCGCCGCGAGGCCGGGCAGCGCGTACGAGACCGACGCTGCGACGAGACCGGCGGCCGCGAGCCCTAGGACGGCCGGCCCGAGGACGCCGGGCCGGGCTTGGGCGCGTCGTGTCGGGCCGCGAGGTCCCGCCGGCGAGCCCCAGCCAAGCGACCGCCGGGGCGGCGAGCGCCGGGATCTCCCAGAGCCAGTCGATCGACCCGTGCGCGAACCAGTAGGAGAACGAGACGAGGCCTGCGGCTGCGACGGCGGCGCAGCCCGCATCGATCCGGCGGCTTCGAAGAGCGGCAGCCACCGCGAAGGCGAGAAAGCCGGCGAAGAGGCCCGTGCCAACGAGCCCGGTCTGGGAAAGGAGCCTCAGCTCGATGCTGTGCGGGTAGAGCGGCTCCTCGCGCGTGTGCCGCTCGCGGGCGTAGTCGACGGCGAAATTGTCTGCTCCCACCCCGGTGAGCGGCGCGTGCGCGAGCTCGAGTGCGGCCACGCGCCACAGGTCGTACCGGCCGGTGGCGAGACCGTCGCTCAGCCGGGACGTGGGCCGGCCCGAGGCGCCGTCGCCGCGCGCGGCCAGGGCACCGCCTCCCGCCTCGCGCGCGACGCTCGTCACGGCGACCCCCAGCGCGACGACGACCACGGCGCCCACGACGAGGCGAGCGAGCCGAGGCGTCCCGGTGCGAAGCTGCCTCCGGCGCCAGCGTCGATCGAGAAGCGCGACGGCGACGCCGGCCGCGGCGAGGAGGACGGCCGAGAAAACGAACGCCGTCCGCGCAGCAGCCAGCGCCTGCTGCAGGTCCACGCCCGGGTCGGCGCGGTACACCTCGAGCAGCCGCGGGAGCGAGAGCACGGTCGCCGACGCGACCAGCAGCAGCGTGAGCAGCGACCGCGCCCGGTCGGGCACCAGCACGGCGTAGAGCACGAGCGCGAGCGCGAAGGCCGGGAGCGAGCCCCGGCTCTGGGCGAGCAACCCGAAGAGCTGGAGCAGCGCTCCCGTGGTCGCGAGGAGCAGGCCGCGGGCCGGCCACGGCGTCTCCCTCTTCGAGGCGAAGACGGCCGCCGGCCAGAAGGCAAAGAGGAAGAGCCCGGCGTTCGCATTCGCGTAGCCGACCGGTTCCGCGAGGCGGCCGCCGAGGAAGCCGGACTCCCCGCCGTCCCCGGCCGCCGCGAGGAAGACCCAGCTGCCGAGCGCCGCCGTTGCGACGGCGAACACGGCGAGCAGGAGCGCGGCCTCGCGCGGCCGCCAGCGAAGGCAGGCGAACAACGTGTAGACCGTGAAGAAGAGCAGCGTCCGGTTCGCCCCGTCCCAGGCGTCGCCCTTCGAATCGGCCCACGCGATCGAGAGGAAGCACCAGAGGGTGAACGCGGCGAAGAGCGCCGTCGCCCGGACGGCGGGTCGCGGGCACGCTCCCGACGCGCGTCGCCGACACCACCGCAGCGAGCACGAGGAAGACGACGGCGCCCGGATACCAGGCGGTCGGGGCGTAACCGCCTTCGTCGCGCGCCCAGGCGAGGAAGACGGCGACCGCGACGAGCCCGAGGACGAGCGAGGGCGTCTAAGTGTTGCCCGCACGAGGCGAACGGTGCGTCGGCGCCCCCGGATCCTGATAGTCGTCACGCTCGCCGAGGTGGGCGGCGCCCAGTCGTACGTGGCCTCGCTGCTCCCGGCGCTCGTCGAGCGGTTCGACGTCGTGGTCGCCGCGTACGGGGCGGGCCCGCTCCGGGAGGCGGCCCGAGCGGGGGCGCGTTTCGTGGCCCTCGAGCACGTCCGGCGGCCGCTCAATCCGGGGCGCGATCTCCTCGGCCTGGTGGAGCTCGTCGCTCTCCTGCGCCGCGAGCGCCCCGACTCCTGCACGCGAGCAGCTCGAAGGCCGGCGTGCTCGGCCGTCTCGCCGCTGGCAACCCGCGTGCCGATCCGCTTCTTCACCGTCCACGGCTGGGCGTTCTCGCTGACTCCGGCCTGGCTTCCGCGCTGTACCGGTGGACCGAGCGGGCGCTGCCGCCGCTGACGACGGTGACGATCTGCGTCTCCGAGACCGAGCTCGCCGCGGGGCTGGCAGGCGTTTGCGGTGCCGAGCGAGCGTCGTGATTCGGAACGCCGTCGCTGCCGGCTCCCCGTTCCCGCCACGCCACGGGCCACGCCGCGGTGCTCACCGTCGGCCGCCTGCAGCGCCCAAGGACTCCGCTGACGCTCATCCGCGCGCTCGCCTCCTCCGCGCGCGTTCACGGCTGTGATCGTCGGTGACGGCCCCGACCGGGCGATCTCGAGGCCGAGCTCCGGCTCGGCCTCGAGGACCGGTCCAGCTCGCCGGAGACCGCAGCGACGTCGCGGAGCTTCTCGCGCGTCCGACGTCTTCGTGCTGTCCAGCATCGCCGAGGGGCTGCCGGTGTCGGTGCTCGAGGCGATGGCGGCCGGGCTGCCCGTTGTCGCGTCGCGGTCGGCGGCGTGCGGAGGTCGTCGTCGACGGCGAGACGGGCCTGCTCGTTCCGCCCGGGATCGATTCGGCTCGCCAGGCGCCGGTCGAAGGGCTGCTCGCCGACACGGCGCTTCGGCGCCGACTCGGTGCGGACGGCCGCGCCGCGTTCTCGAGCGCTTCGGGCTGTCGGCGTTTCGGCGAGCCCGTCGCCGTCGAGCTGTGAGCTCGTCCGGCGGGGGTCGGCCTCGCCGTCGCTGTAGCGCAGCCGTCGGTACGAGCCGCGCAGCGGCGGGGGCGAGTCGTGGCCGCCGCCGAGCTTCGCGCGGAAGTCGAGCAGACTGTCGCGCGCGTCGATCTGCCGGCGGCGCAGCGCGAACCGATCGGTATCGGGTCGTTGACGCCGGGCTCGCACGCTACGGCGGTGCGGTAGCCGGCATTGGCGACGATCCGGTGCTCACGCTCGCCGTACAGGCCGGCCGGATAGGAGAAGGCGGTCACGCACCGTCCGAGGTGGTTTTCGAGCTCCCGCTTGGAGCCCTGATCTCCTCCTCGGCGCTCGTCGTCGAGCCCTGGCAGATTGGGGTGCGAGACCGAGTGCGCCTCGAAATGGAGCGTGCCGTCGCGGTCGAGCTCGACGATGTGCTCCCAGGTCAGCAGCGGCGGCTGGCCGCGACACCTCGCGTACGAGCAGCTGCCGTCCGTGACGCCGGCGCGACGAACACGGTCGCGTGGAAGCCGTGCTCGGCGAGGACGCGAACGCGCGCTCGCCGAGGTCAGGAAGCCGTCGTCGAAGGTGAGGGCGACCGTGCGCGGCGGGATCGTCCCCGTGTCGAGGAGGCGGGGAGCCTCGAGGACGTTGACGACGCTGTACGCCTCGGACGCGAGGTAGTCCATCTGCTCGCGGAAGCGGGGGCGTCACCGCGAGGTCGTCTCGGTCGTTGGCGACCCGGTGGTAGAAGAGGATCCGCAGGCCGCTGGGCTGCGGGCGACCGCGCGTCCTTGCGAGCCAGGCAACCGAGAGGGCGCTCGTGACCGCCGCCTTGACCGGATAGGGAAGCGACGGCCCGACGCCGGAATGCCGCCCGGGATGTGCGCCAGCGGGTCGATCGGAGCCCGAAGGACGGATCTATACTCGGGACGGGATTCGGGTGGAGAGGAGCCAGCGCGCCTGAGCAGCTCGACGTCGCTATCGTCGGCGCGGGCCCGTACGGCCTCTCGGTCGCCGCGCACCTGAACGCGGATGCGTGCGGACCTTCGGCGAGCCGATGCAGACCTGGTGGACCCGCATGCCGCCGGACATGCTGCTCCGATCCGACTGGGAGGAGACGTCTCTCTCGGCTCCGGGCGACTCCGGCACGATCGACGTCTGGGCTCGCGAGGCCGGCGAGCCCCGCCAGAACCCGATTCCTCTTCAGACGTTCCTGCGCTACGCCGACTGGTTCCGTGGCCGGTTCGTGTCCGAGAACGACCCGAGCGACGTGGCCGAGCTCGATCGCGCCGGGGGTACCTACCGGCTCGCGACCACGGCCGGGGACGAGCTCGACGCGCGCAAGCTCGTGCTCGCCGTGGGCGTCACCGCCTTCTCGCACGCGCCGCCGCCGTTTCGCGACGCACTGGGTGACGGGGTCTCGTTCGCGATCGATCCCCAGGATCACGGCGCTCGCCACGGTCGCCGCGTGATCGTGGTCGGCGGCGGCCAGGGAGGGCTGGAGGCCGCCGCGCTCGCAGCCCGCTCGGGAGCGGAGGTCGAGCTGATCCTCCGGTCGAGGCTGCACTGGTTCGCCGAGCGGGAGCCGTACACGCACCGCGGGCCCGTGCGGCAGCGTCTGTACCGGCTGGCGTACCCGGTCGTCGGCTACGGCCCGCCGCCCCTCAATCGGCTCGCACTCCACCCGGAGCTGTTCGCGTACGTGCCGAAGCAGCTGCGGCGGCGGCTGGCGCGCCGCATCCTCCGGGCAGGGTGGATCGCCGTGGCTGCGGGCTCAGGTCGACGGCAAGGTCGACATCACGGAGGAGCGAACCGTCGAGACGCTCGAGCGGAGAGAGGGCGGACTGCGGCTCGGGCTGAGCGACGGCTCCGCGAGGGAGGCGGACGCGGTGATCCTCTCGACGGGGTTCCGCTCTCGCTCGACCGCCTTGCCTTCCTCTCGCTGGCTGTCCGCGCCGGGATCGCCGTCCGGGACGGCTGGCCAGTGCTCGACCGTTCGTTCCGCTCGAGCGACCCGGACCTCTTCTTCGTGGGCTACGCCGCCAGGACCGGTTTCTCGCCTGATCTCCCGCTTCGTGCCCGGTACGAGGTTCACCGCGCACCGTGTCCGTGAGGCGCTCGCCCCCTAGACGCGCGGCTGCCGGCGGCAGGCACGCGGTCACGGCTTCAGAGCACTCCGCGAACGGGTCGCCAGGAGGCGCACGGGCGCGAGCCGCTCGAAGTAGAAGCGGCGCAGCCGGGGGACGAGCGCTTGAGCCGCAGGCGCAGCCGAATCGCGCCGAGCTCGGCCGCGTGGAGCGCGCGCCCATGGACCCCGGAAGCGAGACCGAGCCCGTGGCAGAGGGGCTCGAACCGGTCGGCGAGCTCGAGCTTGTAGCGCTCCGCTCCGCCGAGGAACTCGACCCGGGTCAGTCCCTCGTCGGAGGCGATCTGGAGCGTGTCGAGCGTGTTGACGAGACCGGGCGAGTAGCGCGAGAGCGCGGGGTCGAACGCGAGCCGGTGGACGTACATGCAGCCTTCGAGGGCGAGGAAGTAGTGGAATGCGATCGCCCGGCCGTCTAGCCTCAGGGTCACGATGCGCGGGACGTCGAGTCGGCCAGCCGCTGGATCGCGGCCCGGTGAAACCGCATGCCGGTCGGCGTCACGAAGCCTGACCCGTCCGGCCGGCCCGCCCAGCGCAGCGCGTGGAGGCGGAAGGCCTCCTCGAGCGCCGCCTCCAGCCGAGCGGGCGTCCGCGCGACCGACACGTCGAGCCGCCCGAGGGTCGCGAGCTGACGTCGACGCCGCCTGTGCAGGCTTCGCGTCTTCGCCGACGTCTTCGCCTCGTAGACGGCCGCCCAGCCCGGGAGGAGATCGAATACCCGGAGCCTCGACTCGCTCGATCACGTGGAGGCGTTCCGGCCCCAGCGCGGCCACGATCCGGCTCCCGGCCGGAATGCCGTACAGGTCGACGAGGTGGTGATCAGACGCGGCCAGCTGCCGGGCCAGCAATGCGGCCACCGAGTCGTCGGCATCGGAGGCGAGCAGGAGATCCGCCAGCGCCGATTGCCGGCCACCCATGAAGCGCACGACCCGCACTCCCGACTTCGCACCGACGACAAGCGGCAGCGCGCCGAGCAGCCTGCCGTCCTGCCGGACGACGTGCACCGCGAGCGTTCCGCCGCCGCCGTAGTGGCGCCACCATTCGCTGAGCCAGCCGTGGAGGAGGAACGGACTGGGTCGGGGCAGCTCGCGGACGAGGTCGTCCCATCCGTCTGCAAGCGCCTCGAACGCGGCGGCGCTCGCAACACCGTCTCGACGACCGGCAGCCGGGTCGCGACCGTCACGGATCGCTCCCGTCGGCGCGGGGCGCCACACCGCGCAGACGCTCGTGCGCAACCGCCGAGGCCCCGGGCACGATGCGCCGGTAGTCGTTGTCGTAGTAGGCGTTGCCGATTCCGCGGTAGTCGCCGACCGCCGCCCAGCGCTGGTTGGCGAACGCGCTCCGGCGCACCGTCGTCCGGGTCGTGCCTGCGTCGAGGAAGACGCCCGCGAGCCAGCTCTCGAAGCGGCTGTCCTCGATGACGTTGTCGACGCTCGCGGGCTCGCCGTTCCAGGCGGGTCGGCCCACTCGGCGACGATTCCTGTCCGAACGCTCGGCCTGATGCGAAGGCGGCGGAAGACGCTGTTGCGCGTGTAGTGCTCGATGTAGACGCCGGTGGGCGTTCGAGCGACGTCGATGTCCTCGAACCTGTAGTCGGCCCTGCACCCGTCCAGAGCCCCGTCCACGCGCACCGTTCGGCTCGCACGCGCTGGACGCTGCCGCTGTTGCCGATCCAGACGCACGCCTCGGCCCTTCCCTGCGACGAGCCGGGAATGCGTCGCGAGACGCCGGCGACGTCGAGGTCGGAGATCCAGAACCTTCCGGCCTCTGGCCGAGAATCCAGCTCGTTGGCGTCGACCACGACGCCGTAGTCCGAGAATCCGCGCGCGACGACGCGCCGCACGATCAGCCCTTCAGGTTGCCGCGCAACGATCCCTGCCGAGACTGCCCGGTGGCCCTTCAGCGTCGTGTCGAGCACGCTGGAGTTTCGGCCGGTGCCCCAGACGGCGACGATCGCGCCTTCGACGGTCCTCGAGCGGCTGTCGACGTCGAAGACGATCCCGCGGACGAGACCA
>CAVVCG010000011.1:0-655238 GCA_963746655.1 uncultured Actinomycetes bacterium
CACCGAGGCGCCAACGGATCAGGCACCTGCCCCGGAGAGGCGGTACGCGACCAGCTGCGGAACCGGATGCGCGATCCCACGATGGGGAGCGCCCGCCGGCACGAGGAGTGTGTCGCCGGCGACCGACGGACAACCGTTGATCCCGGCCTCCGTTCGATCGCTCCAGAGGATCTCACCCGTCCGTGCCGACAGCGCGTAGATCCACCCGTCGTAGGTCGGCGTGAAGACCACGTCGGAGGCCACCGTCGCGCACGCGAACGGCGCTGACGGCAGCTTCCGCGTCCACAGCGGTCGCCCCGTGGAGGCATCGAGGGCGGCGACGACGCCGGTGCCCTCCTCGGGCGGCCGCTGCAACACCGAGAACGTCTTCACGGCACTCTCCTGCATGCACAACTCGACGACCGGGACGAACACCCGGTCATCCGCCAATGCCATCGGGGTGAGGGCTCCCCCGAACAGGCCGGGGCACACCTCGATCGCCCGCCTCGGCAGAGGGCCGAGGTCGTTGCGGTGTGTGCCCACGGCCTTCGCCCAGATCCGCTCGTGCGTGTCCCGATCCCAGGCGAAGATGCGGCCCCCCTTGCCCCCTCCGATCACGAGGTCGCGCCCTCCGACGGTGGTGAGCATCGGCGAGAGCTGGAGATCGAAATCCCTGACGTCATGCGCTAGCACCTGGTCGTACCATTGGAGATGCCCCGTGGCACCGTCCAAGACGACGAGCGAGTCGGTGTAGAGCGTCTGGCCCCGGTACCAGCCGCCGTTCGGGAATCGCAACGACCCGCCCCACGGGCCGGGGTTCGCGATGCCCGCGTAGACACGGCCTTCTCGATCGACGCTCAGCGCCTGCCACGCACCGCCGCCGCCTGCCTCCCGATGCTGCCAGGGGTCCCTGATCGTGTCGAACCTCCAGCGCTGCTTTCCCGTCGCAGCGTCGAGCGCGTAGATCGCGCCTCGACCTCCGGGAGGGAAGCCGACAGTGCTGACGTAGACCCGGCCGCGATCGACGACAGGAGCGATGTTGACGAATTGCTCCGTCCTGCTCACGAGCCACGTGCTCCACAACTCGCGGCCGTCGGAGGCCGCAAGCGCGAAGACGGACGTGTCCGTGGCGCCGTAGAGCGTGTCGCCGACGAGTGAGAGTCCGTTGGGACCGTCGTTCGGTTCCCGCTCGAGCCGGGCCCACCGTTTGCGGCCTGTGGCGAGGTCGATCGCGTAGACGCTCGATGTGGTGTCTTGCACGTATGCGATGCCGTCCCGCATGAGCGCGGTCGACGTGAGGAGCCCAAACACCCCGCCCTTCCCGCCGACGCGGTAGCGCCAGGCGACGCGAAGCCGCCGCACGGACTGTGCCGTGATGGTCGACTCCGCGGCCGAGCGGGTGCTCGACAGGTCGCCGTTCGGCCAGACCCACGACGTCGACTCGCCGGTCGTGTCCGACCGCCAGTGCACCACGAAGAGAGCCGCAACGAGAGCCACTCCCGCGAGGAGGAGGACCGCCGTACGCCGGGATCGTTGGCTCAAGGGCGTGAGCTAGAGGCGTGTGGGGGGCGAGACGCTTGCGTCTCGCCCCCCACGACGAATACGTCGCCTAGTGTGTCGACGCGTAAACGAACGCAGCGACGTTGTTCAAGTCCGTCTGGCTCATGTTGGAGAACGCCGGCATGGAGATACCACCGGTCGTGGAGCCGTTCTGGACGAACTGGCGCACCGTGGCCTGGCCCGGCTTCCTCACGTCGAGGTTCGGGCCGATGGTCCCGGTTGCACCGGCGGCCGCCAGCGTGTGGCACGAAGCACAGCCGCTCGCGGCGAAGACGGCCTTGCCGGCAACCGGGTCACCCTGGAGCGGTTCGGGGGTACCGGGCGTCGGCGTCGGGGTGGGCGTCGGCGTCGGGGTGGGCGTCGGCGTCGGGGTGGGCGTCGGCGCAGGCGCCGCGACGCCAACACCGAATTTGCCCTTCATCCCTGCCCTGCGCATGACCGGGGAGCGTGCAGAGGAAGGAGATCGCCCCCTTCTTCGGGAACGTGACCTTGAGCGTCGTCTTCTGTCCCGGCGCCAGCGTCTTCGTCTTCTTGCCGGCGATCTTGAAGTCGTGCGGGATCTTCCCCTTGTTGACGACCGTGAAGATGACGGTCGACCCGGCCGGAACCGTCTTCTTCGAAAGCACGAACTTGAATTCGGAGGCGGTAACGGTGACCTTCTTCGGTACCACCGCAGCTGTGCTGGCTCCTCCACCGGACACCAGGACCCCTGCTGCGAGTCCGCCTACCACGAAAGCTCCCAGCGTCAACAGGCTCAATCTACGACGCACCGGCATTCTCCTCGTCTGGAAGTGTTCCGCCACGCTACCACGTAGCCAGAAGGTAACGCGGTGGGCCGCTGTCGATGCGCCCCACCGCTGTTGCCTTCCATCCTTCGTCGTGCTACGGAAGCACGAACGTGTAGACGTAGTCGCCGCGAACGCGGCGCGGGTCGAGCAGTCCGAATGGGCGAGTGACGTCGTTGTGGCCCGAGCCACCGACCTCGACCGTCACGTACTGCTTGCCGTCCACCGAGTAGGTGATCGGAGCCGCGGAGGCCGGATACGGCATCGGGGGCGACTTCCAGAGGGACTTGCCCGTCTTCGTGTCCTTCGCCTCCAGGTAGCCGTCGCCCGCCGACCCGTCGCCGGTGCCGAAGTGGCCGACGAAGGTCACGCCACCGGCGGTGTTCGCCGTGCCGGAGTAGCAGATCTCGCGCCAGTGCTCGTGCACCTTCAGCCTGCCCGTCGTGACGTCGAGCGCGGAGTAGTTGCCCGAGTTGCTGATCGGCGTGGAACCGTCGCCGACGCTGAGCCGGTTGGCCCCGAGACCGCCGAACTGGCTCGCGACCTGCGCGGCAGCCGGGATCTGCTCGAACGACGTCGCACGGCCGGTGACGCCACAGGTGATCATCGTGTGGTTCTCCGGGCTGTACGAGCTCGCCGGCCAGTCCATCATCTCGAACGGAGTGACGACGTACTGCGTCGTGTCGTACGGGTCGTACGCGCAACCCATCTTGTACGGCTTGCCGTCAGGCGCGGTGGCCGTCGCATACGGGACGCCCAGGTTCGTGACGGCGTCGGGGGTGGTGCACGGGATCCCGGCGTTCACGGCCGGGAGCTTCTTGGCGTCCTTACGCCCATAGCCGCCCGGGTTGAAGAGGACGTTGTCCGTCCGCGGGACGGGCTGCGTCGGCCAGGTGTTGACGCCGTCGGCCTTGGACTGCGGAACCTTGACCTCGTCGACGGGGATCAGCGGCTTGCCGGTGGCGCGGTCGAGCACGAACGTCATGCCGACCTTGTTGACATACGCGACGGCATCCTTCTGCACCATCTTGCCGTTGACCTTGAACTTGCCGGAGAACAGGACGCCGTTGTTCGGCAGGTCCGAGTCCCACAGGTCGTGATGGACCTGCTGGAAGTGCCACTTGAGCTGACCCGTGTAGAGGTCGAGCGCGACGATCGAGTCGCTGTACAGGTTCTGGCCGGGGCCGCGCGAGTTCCACGGCTCCGGGTTGCCGGTGCCGATGTAGAGCGTGTTGCGCTTCGTGTCGATGATCGGGGACTCCCAGAACGAGCCGCCGCCGTAGAGGCTGCTGCCGTTGCCGCCCTTGCCGTCGTTCGTCCACGTCTTGTAGCCCGGCTGACCGGGAGACGGGATCGCGCTCCAGGTCCAGATCTTGCCGCCGTTGGCAGCCCTGAAGGCCGAGATCGTGGCACTGGCGCCGCCGCCGTCACCCGAGCCGTCGCCGACGATGACCATGCCGTTGACGTAGATCGGGGCGGTGGAGATCTTCGCGTTCACCTTGTACGAGCCGACGAACGCTTCCCACATCTGCTTGCCGGTCACCTGGTCGAGCGCGACGAGGCGGCCGTCGGGAAGGCCGTTGAAGACCTTGCCCTCGCCGACCGCGACACCGGCCCTGCGGCCGCCGTTGCCGGGCGTGAACTGCGCACCGCTGTTCAGGAACTCGCCGGCGTACGACGGCGTGTACTTCCAGATCGTGGCGCCCGTCTTCGCGTCGATTGCCCAGACCGCCCCGAGCGGAGCGTTCGTGGTGTAGAGCACACCGTCGATCGCGACCGGGTTCGACTCCATCGAGCCGCAGTTCGTCGGGTTGTTCGTCGCCCCCCGGGGCGCGCCCGGGATCACCGGATCACCGGCGATGAGGCCGGCGGTGCAGCTGCCGAGGCTGATGTGCCAGAGCTCCTTGAGCTGACCGACGTTCGCCGTTGTGATCTGCTTCAGCGACGAGTAGCGCTGACCCGTCAGAGCGCCGTAGTACGAGTGCCAGTTGTCGCCGGCCGGTGCCGAGAGCGTCTTGGCCGGCCAGACGGGTGACGGCGTTATCGCCCGCGTCAGCTGACCCGACGAAGAGGCAGTCGATGCCACGACGCCTGTGGCGACCGATGCCACCAACGTCAGTGCCACTACCAGGGTCGTTCCTGGCCGAACTCGGGACCAGTGCACGTCTCCTCTCGTCTTGCCTCCTCGTTGGCAACCTACGACGGTTGGGCCTGCGGGAAACGATCCCCCGACAGCTTCGCCGGGTCGGCAGGGACTATGCCACTTCGATGAAGACTGCGCAAAGAATTGGTGAAGCCCATAAAGAAAATGGTGAAGCCCGTGTGAAGCAGAGCTCTGTCGCCGACTCGGGTCGTCACCGAACCGCTGAGGCGTCACCGATGGGTTGGCCGGCCTCGGCCGGGATCGTTCCCGCTCCTTTACGCAGGCGGCCAGGAGCATGGCTGACACGTCATCGCGACGGCCACTGGCGGCGGGCCTACCTATTCGGGAGGAGCCTGATGCTCCCGTTCTTGAGCACCTGGCACCTTGCACCTGGCTTCGCGAAGACGTCGCCTCCGTGGGCTACCAGGATCTGCCGGCTCTTCCTGGCCTGTTCCGGCCCGTACCGAGAGAGCAGGGTGGTGTCGACCGACGCTCGATTGACGGTCCGACCGTCCCGGTTCAGCCTGCCACCCGGAAGGACCGGTTGGGCGGTGCCGAGGTGGAACGTGCTCGTCCGCGGGTCATCCGTGAGGTTCATGTTGAGCCAGACGTACGGCGCGGCGGCAAGCCAGGGGATCCAGAAGACGTAGACCTTGAACGTGCTCGGGTTCCGCGACACGAGGCGAATCCGGCACGCCGCCGGGACGCTCTGGACCCATTGGGTGATCGACACGAGCTGGAGCGAGATGTTCGAGTTCTGCAGAGCGTCGACGGCGCTCTGAGCGGCCTTTCGTTCGCCGGCAGTGAGCCCACCTGAGTCCACGGCGTCACTCGCGCACCCTGCGAGCGCGAGCACACCCGCCGCGGTGACGATCAGGAGTCGTGCCCGCCTGCCCAGCGTGCGGCATGTCATGCGGTGCTCATCCTCCGTGCCTCACCCTGAGCTCGGCGTCGTGCTCGGCGCGCGTGCTCCCAGGCTCGAGGTAGCCGGGGATGCGATCGAAGACGAGAGTCGCCGCGCGCATCCTGAGCTCACCTGCGCCTCCCCCGTAGTCCTTGTCGGTGACGAACGAGATCGTCACGGCGCCGCCGTCCCCCAGGCAGGTGCAGCTCGGGGGCTTGAGATCGAGCTTGTCGCAGAGAACGTCCGGATACAGAACGAGCGTCGGGAACTGGTTGCCACCGAAACCCGTCAGGCCCGTGAGGGTGCAGTGGCCTTCAGAGCTGTCGATCAGCTTGACGATGTGCACCCCGGTCGGCGGGTACCACTGGAACGAGTTGATGGCACCGAGGTTCGAGGTGTTCGAGATCGTGATCCGGTAACGGTGCGTGCCGGGCAGGGGAGCCAGCGTCGTGCTGAGGTCGTTCCGATGCACCATGGGATCGATGTCTACGGGGATCCCCCCGCCGATGACCGGGAGCTTGGGTCTCGCGACGGAGATCGGCGCCCACGGCCCTGTCGTCGGCGCACGTGCAGTGCTCTCGTGCCCGACGACGAGCACGGCGATCACGCCGCCGACCGCCACTGCGCACGCCACCAGGGCACTTGCGAGCTTGGCGGGCCCGCGCGGTCGTCTCATCGCAGCCGATCATAACAAGGCCGACCGAACCCAAAAGGCCCCGCGGGGAAGGTTGGGGGCCGCCTTTCCGCGGCCCGGGCAACTCCTGCCCTGCGCGGACGTGAGGCGGTCGTGGGCGATGGAGTCCTGCCCGCCGTTGTTACAGTCGGTCGAGATGGGCGACGGCATGAAAGGCCGCAGTCGCGAGGTGAGGCGTTGCGCCGCATGTCCGCGGAGCAACACTGCGATCGGGCCTCGCGTGCTGACCGTGATCGTCGCCGTGGTCGGGCTCGCCCTGGCGGCGGTCTCCGCTGCTTCGGGACAACCGCAACGGTCGTCGGCACAACCGCCGTGGATCGTGTTCACCGCCCGTTCCCCCGGGCACGGGGTCGAGCAGATCTTCCGGATCAGGCAGTCTGGCACAGGTCTCAAGCAGCTGACGCGAGGCACGTATCGCTCGTCAGCCCCGGCGTTTTCGCCCGACGGAAAGCGGATCGCCTTCGCACAACTCGGAGCCGGAATCTTCAGCATGAACCTCGACGGGACGGGCGTCCGCCGCCTGACCGACAACGGCCGCGACAGCTTCCCCACCTGGTCTCCGGACGGCAAGCAGATCGCTTTTGTGCGGGCCCTCGCGAGCGGCTGGAGGGTCTTCGTCATGTCGGCGTCCGGCACGGGTGAGCGGCTGCTCCGCCTGTCGCCTCCAGCCGGCCGGCCGTCCTGGACAGGCCGCGGGCTCGTGATTCCGACCGAGGGCGACCTCGCGAGGATCGATCCTCGATCCGGGCGTGTCTATCAGCTGTACGGCGCCCCCATCGACGCGTCTGTCGGCATGGACGCGACCGCTGTCTCCCCCGATCTCTCCACCCTGACGTTCGTGGGTGCCCGGCCACCGGATCGCGGCGACAAGGAGTGCGGCGACAACCTCGCGTGCCCGCGGTTCGCGCTCTACATCCACGATCTTCGAAAGCACACGGAGCCGCGAATGCTCGTCCGCGATGCCGGACCGGCGTCGTTCTCACCCGACGGAAAGAGCGTCGCGTTCGTGACCGGTCGCCATCAGATCGTTCTCTGGCGTCTCGCGAAGGGCACGTCGAGGTCGGTCAAGACCGGGAAGCTCACCCCGACGATGAGCAGTCCTCCGGTGTGGCAGCCACGCTGAGCGTGAGCCGCCGGTTCTGAGAGTCGCCTCAGGTGACGCGGAAGACGCCCTGGACCTTGGCCTTGCCGGCGTCACCGATCGAGACCGGTAGCAGTCCGCGGTAGGTGAGGTACAGCAGAACCCGCTTCCGCTCGTTCTTTCCGAGCTTGACGGCGAAACCGGTACCCCTTCGATGAGTCAGTGAGGCATCTCCGACGGCAAGTACGCGCGAGGTCGTCGCGCGATTGGACAGAAGGAAGATCGCGGTCGAGCCGCGCGCCGCGTGCGTCGGGCTCACCGTGACGCCCTTGTCCGTGACGATGACCCGGACCGTCATGTACCCCCCGGGTTTGTGGTCTGCGGACGAGCAGATCCGCTTGATACCAGGCCCAGGAACGTCAGAGACGCGGCTAGCAGGAGCGCAAACGACCTCAAGCGCCCAGCCTAGCCGCTCGGAACGTTCGGTCGATCCTCGTTGCCGCCACGCAACTCGCATTGCCTAGAGGAGCCGGAAGCGGACGATCTGAGTGTTCTTGGTGCCCGAAGACCTCGACGTCAGCTGCCCGTGGGCGCCCGCGTACCGGCCTGTACCGCCGATCACCGGAAGGACGATGTTGCTGCTGTCGAGTGTCGCTGGGCCCGACGCGATCATGGTTCCGCCGTTGAGGTTGAAGTTGGCCTCGCAGATCGCTTCCTGGGCGAAGTTGAACGTGCAGGAGTAGATGGCGTTGCCGACGGGTCGCGTGAGGCGGGGGTCGGAATACAGCTTGAAGCTGAAGAGCGCGTTGTCTCCGGCCCGGGCTCCCTTCTTCGCAGAGTTGGCGTTCGGAGGTGTTGGAAGTGAGTCCGGGTTGAACGGGTTCCTGATGTCCCCGCGCTCCCGGTCGTCGTTGTGGTTGATGAACTGCGCTCGCGTCGGCTTGGCGTACACGACGAACGAACGTCCCTGCGTCGTAGCCCGTCCTGCGCGTAGCCTGTCCCTGCGACGTCGACCGTCCTGCTTCGCGCCAACGCGAGCGGAACCGCGATCGTCGCAGCAAGAGCGAACGCCACCAGTGCTGCCGGGAGTCTCCTGCTCATTTCGGCAGCCCGGTCACTTTGAGGTCGAACCGCTGTGCGTTCCCGGCAGCCGGCACGGAGTCCAGTTGCCCCAGCGCGCCGAAGTACGCACGCGTGCCACCGGTGACCGCGAGTGTGAAGTGGCTCGCGCCGAACGGCACTTGCCCGGATGCGAGCAGGAGGCCCCTGGCGAGGTCGAAGTACGACTCGCAGGTCGCGCGCTTTGCGAACCCGTAATAACAGGTGAACATCGCCGTCCCGATCGGCTTGGTGCGTTTTGCATCGGCGTAGACCTTGAAGGCGTAGAGGATGTCGTCGCCGGGGAACGGACCATTCCCCTTCTCCTTCCCGTTGGCGCCGATGATCACCGCCTCTGCCTTGAGGTTGAAGGGGTTGGTGCTCATCCCGCGGAGCCGGTCGTCAGCGTGGTTCATGAACTGCACCGTCGCCGGAACAGCGTAGACCGTGAGCTTCTGCGATGCACGCGAGGCCCCCGACGCAGTTGTCACCGGGAGCGCCGTCGCGAGAAGCACGATGGCCGGGAACAGAAACCGTATGGACATCGTGCGACTCATCCGATCAACTTGAAGTCGATCCTCTGAGCGTGGCGCGCGGCGGCGACGACCTTGGCCTCGCCTCGGACACCGAGATACTTCGTCGTGCCGCCGGTTACGACGATCGTGAACCCCGAGCTCTTGAAGTCGACGGGTCCAGAGGCCACGAGCGTGCCCCCGGCCGTGAGCTTGTAATACGCCCGGCAGAGGGCGTGCCGGTCATAGTTGAAGTAGCAGGTGTACACGCCCGAACCCGCAGGTCGCTTCAAGGTCGGGTTGCTGTACAGCTTCACGGCATAGACGGCGACGTCACCTGCGAAAGGCCCGCGCCTGCTTCCGGAGCTCCTTGGCCACAGCTTGCTGGCCGCGCTGTCGAGAGGGTGGTTGACCTTTCCGCGCGCCCGATCGTCCGCGGTGTTGATGTACTGCAGCCCGGTGGCGACGCTGTAAACGGTCAGCACCCGGTTACCGGTTGCGCCGGCACCCGCCACGAACACCGACGCAAAGACCAGCCCGCCTGCCGCCGCACCTCTGAGGGACATCACATCCGAGAGTAGCGCGAGAAGGCGAAAACCTTTATGACGGTCTCGCCCGGTGGTGCGGGGATCGCGGAGGCCGCTAGAGGCTTGATGTGAAATTCCCCCGTGCTCTGGTTAGGGTGGAGAGGAGAGTTCACATGGAGAATGGAGCAATTAAGAGGAGGTGGACCAAATGGCAGACGCTGGACTGTTCGTCGGTGGGGGACAGTGGTGCGCGGACGGGAGAGCCAGTCCCTCGACCTCTTCAACGAGTTCCTCGGGTATTGCGGTGGCCTGCTGGAGAACGGTGAGATCGAGAGCTTCGAGCCCGTCCTCCTAGAGCCGCACGGCGGCGACCTCGTTGGGTTCCTCCTCATCCGTGGCGATGCCGACAGGCTCGCCTCCATCAGGATGAGCGACGAGTGGATCAAGCACTCGACCCGTGGCGGACTGATGACTGAGAACTTCGGCGTCGTCAGTGCGTCGATGGGCGAGCGCATGGAGCGCCAGCTCGCCGTGTACGTAGAGCAGATCGGCGCTATTGCGTGACGGTGGCTGGGCAGTGCTCCAGATCTACCGTGCAGTAGATAGATACGAGGCTAAGACTCAAGGCTGAGATGCAGGGATCGCGGAAGGCCGCCTTTCCGCGGTTTTCTGCATCCTGAGCGTGGAAGGCCTGCAGAAGGCAAGAGATGGCGCCTAATTCACATCAAGCCTCTAGAGGCTTGATGCGTATTCGGTAGGGACCTGCTTCTTTGCGACGAAGGGCTTCCGGTCAGTGTCCCCTCGAGATGGAGGCTCGAGATGACGCCCGATCTGGAAGCCCTTGTCGTTGCAGCGTATGTGTTCGCGGACGAGTACCCGGTCCCTGGGCGGCCAGGGCCTGCGGCGAGGATCAACGACGCAGAGCTGGTTGCGTTGGCGGTCTGTCAGGCGGTGATGGGGATCAGCTCCGATCGTCAGTTCTTGGGTCTGGTGGGCTGGCGGCTACCGGGTTGGTTTCCACATTTGCCGTCGCAGTCGCAGTACAACCGCCGGTTGCGTGGTCTGACCGGCTTGTTGACGGTCGTGCAGCAGCGCCTGGCGCGGTTGCTCGACAGTGGCGGTGCGCGCCTGGCCGACGGCACGCTGATTGAGGTTGCCTCGTTTCCGTTGACACGTTGGGGTTATGCGGCGGCAGCGGTCGCTACGGCCTCCTGGGTGATGTTCTCGTACTCGATCGGGCTTCGGTAGCCGAGCGCGGAGTGGCGCCGGCGAGGGTTGTAGAAGGTCTCGATGTAGCTGAAGACTGCGAGCCGGGCCTGGTCGCGGCTCGTCCAGCTGTGGCGCTTGATCAGTTCGTTCTTGATCGTGGAGATAACGCTCTCGCAGGCGGCGTTGTCGTAGGCGTCGCCGCGGCGGCCCATACTCGCAACCAGCCCGGACTCGCGCAGCGTCGTGCCGAAGGCGAGCGAGGTGTACTGGGCGGATTCAATCGGTCGTCGCAACACCTCGTGATGGGGGTGGTGCGGGATGGGTGTTCGGGAGCGTCAGAGGGCGGTTCGGGCGATGCGTGGGCAGATGTGGTCGCCGGGCCGACCCTCAACTGCGCGGCGCGAGGATCGGCAGCGCTTCTGGCGAGAGATCGCAGCTGGGTGCTCGAGCGAGCAGGCGGCCGCGGCGGCGGGGGTGTCGCAGGCGGTTGGCGGCCGGTGGTTCCGCGACGGTGGCGGGATGCCGCCAATCTCGTTGGCCCCGCTGTCGGGGCGTTATCTCTCGTTTGCTGAGCGGGAAGAGATCACGATTCTTCATGCTCAGCGTGTCGGGGTGCGCGAGATCGCGCGCCGGCTGGGTCGGTCGGCGTCGACGATCTCGAGGGAGCTGCGCCGTAACGCGTCCACGCGCACCTATCGCTTGGAGTATCGGGCGACGACGGCGCAGTGGCACGCCGAGCGACGTGCGAGCCGTCCGAAGGTCGCGAAGCTCGCCGCGAATGACAGGCTGCGCGAGTACGTGCAGGAGCGGCTCGCCGGGACGATCGCCAGGCCCGACGGCGATCCGGTGCTCGGCCCGGAGGTGCGTTTGCATCGGTCGCCGACATGGTCGCCGTCAGGACAGGCGTTGGGCGAGCTCGTGGAGCCCGGAGCAGATCGCCAACCGGCTCCCGCTCGAGTTTCCCGATGATCCCTCGATGCGGATCTCGCACGAGGCGATCTACCAGTCGCTCTACGTCCAGGGCCGCGGTGCGCTGCGGCGCGAGCTGACCGCCTGCTTGCGCACCGGCCGTGCGCTGCGGGTGCCGCGCGCTCGAACGCGCGGCCGCGGCAAAGGCTTCGTGCGACCGGAGATCATGATCAGCGAGCGGCCCGCCGAGGCCTCCGACCGGGCGGTGCCCGGCCACTGGGAAGGCGACCTGATCCTCGGCCTGGACAGCTCCGCGATCGGCACGCTTGTCGAGCGGACGACGCGGTTTGTGATGTTGCTGCACCTGCCGCGCATGGACGGGCACGGCGATGAGGCGCGGGTCAAGAACGGGCCGGCGCTGGCCGGTCACGGCGCCGAGGCGGTTCGCGACGCGATTGCCGCTTCGATCCTGACACTGCCCGAGCAGCTCCGCCGCTCGCTGACCTGGGATCAGGGTGCCGAGATGGCCGAGCATGCCCAGTTGCGGATCGACACCGGCATCGAGATCTACTTCTGCGATCCGCACAGCCCCTGGCAGCGCGGCAGCAACGAAAACACCAACGGGCTGCTACGCCAGTACTTCCCGCGCGGCACCGACCTCAGCCGGCACGACCCGGACGAGCTCGCGGCGGTCGCGCTCACGCTCAACAGCCGTCCTCGCAAGACGCTCCGCTGGCGTACACCCGCCGAAGCCCTCAACGACCACCTGCTGAACGCCGCGGCCTGACCGCTGGTCGTCGTGCCTGAATCACATCCCGCCGGGCGTGCCGTGAACCGCGCGAAGCAACGGCTCGACCACCGGAGCAGCGGACCCCGTCGACGATCGCTACGGCGGCTATGCCGCCTCCGCGCTCGTCGACGCGGAACTACCACCATCACTGAAGCAAGCACCGCCAGACGAAGGCACTACCATCCATCCCATCAACCAGCGGTGTTGCGACGATCCCTTGAACTCGGGCTGCGAGCCGCGATCGGAGTGGTGGACGACGCCTGCCGCTGGTTTGCGGCGGGTGACCGCCATTCCGAGCGCGTCGACGACGAGCTCCGTTTTGAGGTCGTCGCGCATCGACCAGCCGACGATCCGGCGGCTGAAGGCGTCGAGCACGACCGCGAGAAACAGCCAGCCCTCGCGGGTCGGGAGATAGGTGATGTCAGCGAGCCACAGCTCGTTCGGTCGGGCGGCTGTGAAGCGGCGACCAACGAGGTCCGGCGCCGGCGCAGCCGCGGGATCGGGGATCGTTGTGCGGCGCCGTTTCCCGCGTCGTGAGATGCCTTCCAGTTCGAGCTGGCGCATCAGGCGGGCGACGCGCTTGCGGCCGATCCTGACCTCGTGCGCCCCCCGCAGCTCGGCATGCACGCGCGGCGCGCCGTAGGTCTCGAGTGACTCGACGAAGACGCGCCGGATCAGTGAGGCAAGCTCGGCATCGCCCAGTGCTCGCCGCGACGGGCCGCGCTGCCGCCAGGCGTAGTAGCCGGCGCGAGTGACGCCGAGCACGCTGCACAACAGGGAGACAGAATGCTGTGCCTTCTCCGCCTCGATCAGCCGAAACGTCATCGCTGCTGATCGGTCTCCCGCGCGAAGAAAGTCGCTGCCTTCTTCAAGATCTCGCGCTCCTCACGCAGGCGCGCGTTGTCGCGCCGCAACCGGCGCAACTCCTCCCGCTCATCGCTGGTCAGCCCCTCGCGCTCGCCCGCGTCGATCTGCGCTTGGCCGAGCCAGTTACGCAGCGACTGCGGCGAGACGCCGAGCTCGCGTGCGAGCGCCGGCAGCGGCAAGCCGCTCGAGCGGGCCAGCCGAACGGCCTCGGCGCGAAACTCGGGCGGATACGGCGGTCTTGTCCTCGACACCTCGACTCCTTCCTACGGCCTCTGGCCGCAAGCATCGAAGTGTCAACCAAACCGGGTCAACCCCAAATGGGTATGGGGCGTCAGGTTGGTGCTGCGCGCTGACCGGCGCGGGCTTCCGCTCGCCTACACGCTTGTGCCCGCCAACGAGCACGAGTACGAGCCGCTGCTCGATCTGGTTGAGGCAGGCGAGACGGTGATCGCCGACAAGGGACTCTGGGGCCGCGCCTACAACGAACGGATGCAGTCCGCAGAGGTGCAGCTGCGCACCCCGGCACGCGAGCGAACCGCCGCCAACGCCAACCAGCAACGCATGCTCGCGGGCGCCAGGCTGACGATCGAAAGCGTCTTCTCCAACCTGAAAGAACAGATGCGGCTCGCCCGGCACCTCGCCAAAACACCGCGCGGGCTGGCGCAGCGGATCGCACAACGACTACTCGCGCTCACGCTCGGGATCCTGCTCAACACCCTCAACGGCCGCCCCGCACGCGCCCTCGCCGCCTACGACGGCCGCTAACGCGCATCAAGCCTCTAGGTGCGATCGCTCAGGTTTGATCTCGCGGGGACGCCGTGAGGACGCCGCGGCCGATGCCGTCGCGGCCGTTGCCGCTCGTCACCGTCAGGGTGTAGTGGTTGGCATCGGCATTCAGCGTTCCCGAACCGGTCAGCCGCACCCCGTCCTGGAGCTCCACGGCACCATCGCAGTATGCGTTCCGATCAAGGCCGTACTGACATGTCAAGACCGCCGACCCGGCGGGCTTCTCGAGTCCGGCGTTCGTGAACACGCGGAAGGAGAAGAGGGCTTGGTCTCCAGGCAGAGGACCGTCGGTCACGTGCCGCGCCGTACTCGCGGCGTGAACGAGCGCGGCGGGGACGTGAAACGGCCCGCCGCTCAAGGATCGCACGATCGCGGCTCTGCGCCCCGAGGGCTGGCCGGCGAGCCGGTCGTCGGAGTTGTCGAGAAACCGTGCGCGTTCCACTACCGAGTACAGGACGAGCCCACTCCCGTCACTCAGGTGAAGCGACAGCCGGAGCGGCGCAGCTCCTGGTCTCGGATGTCCTGCACCGGGAAACAGCGGTACGAGACTCACCGTGAATGAAAGCGACAGCACAGCAGCCCCGCTCGCTACGAGCGCGAACGAACGATGTCTCGACCGCCGAAAGACCCTCGAGCGCTGGACGACAGCCGCCCAGTCACTCCGATCAACGGGCTCGTCCAGACGGAGCAGCCGATCGCGCAGAACCGGATCGAGCTCAGCGAGATTCTCCCGCCGTTCGTGACTCCAAGCACCCCGCCCGGCCATCAGCCTGGCCTCGATCCGGCGAGATCTCTGCTCTTGAGTGCCTCGGCGATCGACGCGCGCGACTGCGCGAGCGACGCAGCAACAGTTCCCTCGCTGATCTCGCAGACAGCAGCGATCTCCCTATACGTCATATCGCCGAAGTACCGAAGGAAGAAGATCAGCCTCCTCCGAGGAGGAAGCGCACCCAGCGCATCTCTGAGCTCAGGATCATGTGCCGGCTCGGTCAGCTCGGCCTCGATCTCCTCGTCCAACGGCGTCAGCCTCGAGTATCTCCGCTCCTCGCGCGCCACCCGCACCGCTATTCCCCAGACCCACGCTCCGAGGGGCGCGTCACCCGGTACTTCTGCGGTTGCGTGAGCGCTCGGGCGAAAGCCTCCTGGACGACGTCATGCGCGACCTCGTAACTGCCTGTGGCAGCAGCCAAGGCACGCCGAAACCCAGGGTACCGCTCGCGATATAGCGCCTCGAGTTCCTCCGGGGACGCAGCCACGGTTCAAGGGTATAGGCACCGGCTCGCGAGCGACGGCGGCTCGGTCGAGCTCTCGTTCGTCGCCGACCGCGCGCTGAATGCCGCTCGCGACGACCGCGTTCGACTCCCATCGAGCCGCACGCCGCGTTCTTTGTCGGACAGACGCCGAGGGACGAGCGCGCACTTCATGCACGACGTCTTCCGGGCGTTCAACACGACGCCGTTGATCCGTCCGCCACGCTGAGCGATACGCTTTAGCCGGTTTGGTGCAAGCGAGCGAGCCGAAGATCGGGGACGAGGCGAATCCCGTCCACGAGACGGCGCGCCGCCTGCTCGCGAACGTCGAGCAGGTGGTCGATCGGGAAGCACGACGAGATCGCCCTCGTGCTCGCCGCGCTCGTGTCGGGCGGCCACGTCCTGCTCGAGGACGTCCCCGGCACCGCGAAGACGATCCTCGCCCGCGCGATCGCGCAGTCGATCGACGGCGCGAGCTTCGCGCGCATCCAGTGCACGCCGGACCTGCAGCCGACCGACGTCACGGGTCTCTCGATCTACAACCAGCGGACGCGGGACTTCGAGTTCCGGCCGGGGCCGATCTTCGCCACGATCGTCCTCGTGGACGAGATCAACCGCGCCATGCCGCGAACGCAGTCGGCGCTGCTCGAGGCGATGGCCGAGCGGCAGGTGACGGTGGACGGCGTGACGCGGAAGCTCCCGGAGCCGTTCCTCGTCATCGCAACGGAGAACCCGATCGAGCAGGAGGGCACGTTCCCGCTTCCGGAGGCCCAGCTCGACCGCTTCGCGCTGCGCTCCGGCCTCGGCTATCCCGCACCGGGACGACGAGGTCTCGATCGTGCTCGCGCAGCGGCACGGCCACCCGCTCGGCGCGCTCGGGCCGGTCATCTCGCCGGACGACCTGCGCGCGCTCCAGACCGCGGTGGAGGACGTCTACGTGGACGAGCTGCTGCTGCGGTGGACCGTCGACCTCGTGCGGGCGACGCGCGATGCGGAGGGCGTCTCGATCGGCGCGTCGGTCCGGGGCAGCCTGACGCTCGAGCGCACCGCGCGGGCGTGGGCGCTCCTGCACGGGCGCGACCACGTCGTGCCCGAGGACGTCGAGCACCTCTTCCTGCCCGTGCTCGGCCACCGCCTGCTCCTGACCGCGACGTTCCTCGCCGACATGCGTGCGCTCGGGCAGGGACGAGGCGCTGGCGCGGATCCGGGAGCAGTGCCTCGCGCTCGCGCCGCCGCCGGCGCCGAACTGGGACGCCTAGGAGGGTTGGCGACGTGCCGGCCGCCGACCGGCGAACGTTCCCGCTCGTGCCGCGGCGCCGGCGGCTGACGGGACTGCCGATCGGCGACCTGCCGAGCCGCCGCCGCGGTCACGGCAGCGAGGTGATCGGCTCACGCCCGTACGTCCCCGGCGATCCCGTCTCGACGATCGACTGGTTCGCCTCGGCGCGCCTCTCCGCGGCCACGGGCGGCGACGAGTTCGTCGTCCGCGACCGGGCGGCCGACGAGGCGCCGCGCGTCGTGCTCGTGATCGACCGCCGCCCCGCGATGGGCCTCTACCCGTCGCCGCTGCCGTGGCTGTCCAAGCGGCTCGCCCTCCGCGAGGCGGTCGCCTCGATCGTCGCGAGCGCGGTGGCGGCGCGGGCCGACGTCGCGGCGCTCGACTTCGCAGGCGGCGAGCCCGCCTGGCTACCGCCCGGGCGCCGCGACCGGGCGCTCCTGCTGGCCGAGCGGCAGAGCGACGCGACGCCGTTCGACGCCCCGGAGGACAACCTCGATCGCGCCTTCGCGTTCCTCGGCCGCCACCGCGACCGACCTCCCGACGGGCAGCTTCGTCTTCGTGCTCTCGGACTTCCTCGCGCCGCCTGCGGGCGCGCGCTGGCTCGAGGCGGCCGGGCACGGCTGGGACCTCGTGCCCGTCGTGATCCAGGACCCCGTCTGGGAGCAGAGCTTCCCGGAGATCGGCTCGGCGGCCGTGCCCGGTCGCGAACCCGCGGACCGGCTCGATTCGCACGGTCCGGCTGAGCCGCCGGCAGGCGGCGAGACGGCGCGCGGCGAACGAGGAGCGCCTGCAGCGGCTGCTCGGAGAGCTCGAGTCGCTCGGGACTGCGGGCCGTCGTGCTCGGGACGAGCGACCCGTTCGAGGTCGACCGCGCGTTCCTCGAGTGGGCCGAGGAACGGCGGCGCAGCCGGTGGGCCCGTTGAGCCGCGTCTGGCTCGCCGCCGCGATGCGTCGCGGCGTTGGCTGCAGCCGGCCTCCTCCTGCTCGGCCGCACGAGCTCCTCGCCGTCCGTCGCGCCCACCGCCGCCGCTCGCCGTCAGCGCGTCGTTCTCGCCGGCCGCGGCGCAGTTCGGCGATCCGGTGACGGCACGAGTCGTCGTCCTGCTCGACAAGGACGCCGTCGCGCCGGGCAGCCTGCGGCTGGTCGAGAGCGTTGCGCCGCTGACAGCGCTCGCCCCGACCCGCGTCACCCGGGCCACGCGAGGGAGGCTCCTGGTCGTCACGCACGAGATCCCGGCCACGTGCCTCTCCGACCGCTGCCTCGCGGAGAAGGGAGCCCGGCGCGTCGAGCTGCCGAACGTGGAGGCCGACGCGACCCGACGCCGAGGCGGCGCTCGTCCACGCCGAGGCCGCGTGGCCCTTGCTCCAGGTCGGCGGACGCGTCGCCTCGTCCGAGCTCGCGAGGGCGAACCCTCCGTTTCGCGTCGACGTGACGCCCCCGCCTCCCGACTACCGGATCGCGCCGTCGACGCTCGCGCTGCTCCTCGACCTGCTTGCAGTCGCGCTCGCCGTCGCGGGCGTCGCGCTCGCAGCGGGCGAGGCGGTGCGCAGGATCCGCCGGCGACGCGGGACCGTGCCGGCGGACGGCGCCCTGACGCGCGCGCTGCGCCTCGCCCGCGAGGCGGAGGCGCGCCCTGCGCCCGACCGGCGCCGGGCGGTCGGGCTTCTCGCGCGCCTCGTCGGCGAGCGCGACCGCGAGCTCGGCGAGCAGGCGCGCGACCTCGCCTGGTCGAGGCGGAAGCCGGACGGAAGCTCCGTGTCGGAACTTGTGGACGAGGTCGAGCGGACGGTGGGGCAGTGAGCGCGATCCCGTTGACGGACGCTCCGGCCCTTGCCGGAGCGGCGCGCGTGACCCTCGCGGTGCGCGTTCTGCTGGCAGCGGTCGCCGTCGGCGCGATCGTCGCGGCGCTCCTCGTCTCCCGCCACCCGCAGACGCAGACGATCGTCCCGGTCGACGGCCACGCAGACAACGTGCTCGTCCTCGACGTCTCGGCCAGCATCTCTTCCGACACGTATTCGCGGATCGGCGCGACGCTCAGGGCGCTCACGCGCAGCGGCGGCCGCTTCGGGCTCGTCGTCTTCTCCGATCAGGCGTACGAGGCGCTGCCGCGCGGCGCGCCCGCCGCCGACCTCGCGCCGCTCGTGCGCTACTTCACGCTGCCGGCGCAGGCGCAGCCCGGGTTCGCGCCGACGTTTCCACCGAATCCGTGGCAGAGCGCCTTCAGCGCCGGCACGAGGATCTCCGCGGGGATGACGCTCGCGCACACGATCGCCGTCGCGGACCGGCGACGGCCGGCGACGGTCGTCCTCGTCAGCGACCTCGACGACGACCCGGCGGACGTGAACCGGCTCGCCGCCGTCCTCCTCGCCTACCGGCGCGACCACGTCCCCGTGCGGATCGTCGGGCTGAGCCCGTCGCCGTCGAACGTCGCGTTGTTCCGGCGGCTCCTCTCGCCTGCGCCGGCGATCGTCGAGGCCCCGACGCTGGCCGAGCAGAGCGCGCACGACGAGACGTCGTTCCCGTGGGCCTTCGTCGTGCTCACCCTGGTCGCGGCAGCGGCTCTCGCAGGCGCCGAGGTCTGGGCGCCCAGGCTCCAGTGGGGAAGCCGCTGACGATGGTGCGCCTGCTCGCCTCGCTCGGCCTGCTCGTCCTCGCCGTCCTCGCGGCGCTGCTCGCCGCGGACGTGCGCTCGTGGCAGGACGTCGCTCGAGAGCGGCGACGCCGTCTACGCCGCGAAGCCGGCCCGCGCCGACTGGACGCCCTCGACGCGCGTGGACGGCGTCGCGAAGAGCCTGCTCGGGACCGGCGACGACGTCGCGGCGCGGCGCGGCCTCCAGCTCTACCGCACAACGGCCGGCGTGCAGCTGCGGCTCGACAACGCGCTCGACGTCCAGACCGCACGGGCGCGCGCCCAGGACGCGCTCGAGCGGGTCGCCCGCGACGCCGACCCGCACCGCGCCGCCCAGGCAAGGACGATGCTCGGCGTGCTCGCGTTCCAGGCGGTCGCCCGGGGAGCCGAGCAGAGCCAGATCGAGGCCGCGGCCGCCGAGTTCGCGGACGCGATCCGCGCCGACCCCACGGCGGAGCCCGCAAAGTTCGACCTCGAGCTGCTGCTGCGGCTGACCGCCGCCCACGGCACCCGGACCGGGCGGGAGCCGGGAGCCGGGACGGGCCAGGCCGGCCGGCACGGCGCGGGCGCCGGGACTCCCGGAAGGGGGTACTGACGATGGTCGCGGCGTCGCTCTCCTTCCTCACGCCCGGCGCCGCGGTCGTCGGCCTGGCGGCGCTCCTGCCCGTCGCCGCCGCGCTGCTGGGCCGGGCGCGCGCGGAGTCCGTCCGCCGCGCGCTCCGCCTGCCTCCCCCGTCGCGGCGCTCCGACTCCGTTCGCGTCGGCGTGCTGGCGGGAGCGATCGTCCTGCTCGGACTGGCGGCCGCGCAGCCGGTGCTCACACACGAGTCCTCCCGCCGCGTCCGCCGCGACGTCCAGGCCCTCTTCGTGATCGACACGTCGCGCTCGATGGCGGCCTCGAGCTCTCCGAGCGCGCCCACCCGGCTCGACCGGGCGACCGAGGCGGCGGCGAGGCTGCGGGCGGCCATCCCAAACGTCGAGGCCGGCGTCGCCACCCTGACCGACCGCGTCCTGCCCGACCTGCTCCCGGTCGCCGACGAGGCCGGCTTCGACGCCGTCGTCTCGCGCGCGGTCGCGATCGAGTCGCCGCCGCCCGCCGCGACGAGCGTGCGCGCGACGAGCTTCGGCGCGCTGGCGGCGATCCCCGGAGGCGGCTACTTCGCGCCGAGCTCGAAGACGCGCGTCGTCGTGCTGCTGACCGACGGCGAGAGCGGCCCCACCGACACGAGCGCGCTCGCGCGCGCATTCACCGCGCAGGCCGGGTACAAGCTCGTCACCGTCCGCTTCTGGCACTCCGGCGAGGCGATCTTCACCGACGGAAAGCCGGAGGCGGCGTACCGGCCCGATCCCGCAGGCAAGGCAACGCTCGGCGCGCTCGCGGACGCGACGCGCGGCCGCACATTCGAGGAGTCGGAGCTCGGGGGCGCCCGCGGCGCCCTGCGGAGCGCGGTCGGCGAGGGGCCGACCGTGGCGGCGCCGGGGACCACGCGAACCCGGACCCTGCTCGCCCCCTATCTGACGGCGCTCGCGCTGCTCCTGCTCGCAGGGCTCGCGGCCCGCCCCGCACTCGTGGCGTTCCGCTCTAGGCAGCGGGCCGACGCTGGCATAGGATTCTCGATCGGATGACGCGACACCTCGTCCGGGCGCTCGTTCTGTTGGTCGTCGCAGCGCTTTCGGGAGCCCTGCTCACCGCCGCGGCGGCGCGGACCGGTGCGACGGGAGACGTCGGCTGGGGCGGCTTCGGCAACACGCCGGACGAGAACCGGCACTCGCCGCTGACGCAGATCACGAAGGACAACGTCGGCCAGCTCGGCCGGGTCTTCACGGTCGACTTCCGCGTCATCGACGCGTCGATCCGACGCGGGCAGCAGTCGTTCCCGGTCGTGAAGGACGGAACGATGTACGTGTCGACGAACGACGACAACGTCTTCGCCCTCGACGCCACGACCGGCAAGGTGAAGTGGCGCTGGGCCCCGGACGACGTCGCCGTCTTCCGCAACTTCGGCATCGTCGCGAACCGCGGTGTGGCGCTCTGCGACGGCCACGTCTTCATCCTGACGCTGAACATGACGATCGTCTCGCTCGACCCGGCGACGGGGCAGCTGCAGCGGCGCGTCGCGATCGCCAGGGCTGTCCCGGGGGCGTCCTCGAGCTACGGCTACTCCGAGACGAGCGCCCCCATCTGCGCCACCCATCGGCTGATCATCGGCGCGGCCGGCTCCGAGTACGGCGTCCGCGGCTTCGTGATGGCCTACCACACCGACCTCACGCCGGCCTGGTCGAACCCGTTCTGGACGATCCCGCCCGAGGGGACGAGCTGGCGCCGGTTCGGGCGCCTCGTGGGCGGCGGCGTCGTCTGGACGCCGACCACCGTCGACACGACGACGAACACCCTCTACTTCGGCACCGGCTCGGCGACGCCGCTCTACTACCCGGCGATCCGCCCCGGATCGAATCCGCGCGCCGACTCGCTGATCGCGGTCGATCTCGCGACCGGGCGGATGAAGTGGTGGCAGCAGCAGCTCGCGCACAACGAGTGGTCCTACGACACGGCGCAGCCGCCGATGGTCTACACGGGGAAGGTCGGCGGCAAGACGCGCCGGGTGGTCTCCGTCGCCACGATGGAGGGCGTCTGGTTCGCGTACGACGCCAAGTCGGGCCAGCCCATCTACCAGCGCGTCAAGGTCATCGACCGCACAGAGCACCCGAGACTGCAGCCGGGGAAGGAGGTGGCCGTCTTCCCGTCGTCGCTGGGCGGCGTCAACTACTCGCCCGCCTCGTACGACCCGAAGACGAACTACGTCTTCAACGGCGCCGCCGAGACGGCGGCCATCGACGTCCAGGTCAAGCTGACGCCGACCCAGAAGAAGCGCAAGCGCGTGCTCGGCGACGTCTTCCTCGGGCTCGCGAACGGCAACTTCGGACAGCTGCTTCCGGGCTGGCGCGACCACGGCTCGATCAGCGCGATCGACATCAACACCGGCCGCCGCGTCTGGAAGTTCAAGACCCCCGAGCCCGAGCGGGGCGGCGTGACGACGACGGCCAGCGGGCTCGGCTTCGCCGGCGGCGGCGACGGCGTCTTCCGCGCGTTCGACCTCAAGACCGGCAAGGTGCTGTGGACCTTCCAGACCGGCCATCAGATCGCGAGCGGCGCCTCGATCTACTCGGTCGACGGCAAGCAGTACATCGCGATCACCTCGGGCGGCACGCCCACCTCGTCGGGCGGCGGCACCGCCAGCGAGCTGCAGGTGTTCTCACTCGGGGCGTCGACCAAGGAGTCGCCGCCGCCCGTGCTTCCCCTCGTCGTGGCGCATCCACAGTCGGCGGCAGTTCCGCCGGTGCAGCGCACGCCGCAGACGGTTCACCGCGCAGCGAGGACCGCAGCCGTCTCGGCCGGCCAGCGCGTGCTCACGCAGGGCGGCCTCGTCGTGCAGCCGTGGGACGCCAACTCCTCCAACGTCCGGAACGTCACCGGCCGCGTCGTGCTGGGCGGCGCACCGGTCGCCGGGGCGCGAGTGACCGTGGACAGCTACGCGATCCCGCAGCCGACCGCCGCGGACGGAAGCTTCCGCTACGACGTCGACGCGACCGTCGCCCGCCGCCACCCGGCGCGCGTCACCGGCCTGACGCGGGCCACCGTGAGAGGGAAGCCCTTGACCGACGCACAGCGCACCGCGTTGCTCTCGGCGTCTGGCGGCTTCAGCGTCGGCTACCGGATCGACGATCTGCGGGCGAAGGTGGCCGAGAACGGCAACGTCCTCGTCACCGGCCGCCTGCGCGACTCGCGCGGCAACGCGCCGCCGACGGTCGTCCTCTACACGTACCAGCTGAAGGGGACGATCACGGACGCGGCCGGGAAGCCGGTCGCGGACGCGGTCGTGATCACCCGGACGCAGGACCGTGACTTCTGGACGTTCTCGTCGCCGACGGACGCGAACGGCCACTACACGTCGTTCTTCGCCGCCTCCGACGAGACCGCCGCCGACCCGGTGCCGCTGAGCGTGGGCGTCGCCTCGGGCGGCACCTCGTACGGCGGCGTCACCGGGACGATCGCCAACTTCGACCGGCTGCACAGCGCGACGATGAACATCTCGCTCGCGTCGGGCGGCCGCTACACGATCGAGAAGCCGACCTCGTACGCGGGCGCGATCTACGAAGGGCTCGTGGTGGGCGCCTCGGGGCCCGGCGGCGTGATCAAGCCGCTCTCTGAGCGCTGGCCCGACGCGGCGGGGAGGTTCCAGATCGTGCTGCCGGCGTCCGTGCGCGGCAAGACGCTCAACTTCTGGGAGAACCAGCGGCAGTTCTACTCGCAGTTCCCGGCGAGGCCGGGCGGGCCTGTCGATCTCAGCGCCTGGCCGAGCCAGCTCGGGCCGGCGGCGCCCAGGGGCCTCGCCTTCCTGAAGGTGCCGAGCAGCTAGCGGCGGCCGAGCGCTAGCCGTACGTCGCGGTGTACGTGCCGTTGCCGGCGGCGAAGACCGCGTACTGCACGCCCTTCACGACCTGCGTCGCGTACGCCACCGACGCCCCGCCCGACGCGAGTGCCGTCAGGCTCCCGCCGGCGGACTGGATCGGCAGCATCGCGCGCAGGCCGCGGGCCGCCGGGTCGGCGTGGACCGTGAAGGAGAGCGAGTTGCCGTCCCAGCTCATCGAGCCGAAGCTGGACGCGTTTCTCGCGTCGAGCCACGTGAGCAGCTGCTTCGAGGTGATGATCGGCACGTTGCGCGCCTGTGCGGCGGCGACGATGGCGTCCGACTCCGGCGACACCGGGACGTCCGCGTGCATGTTGACGACGAAGTAGCCGTAGTAGCCCTCGGGGCCAAGCGCCTTGTCGAGGAGCGCGTTCACCGTCTGCGGATAGGGCTGCCCCGCCTCGTCGTCCATCTCGGTCGGCGCCTGGTAGACGTCGACCGTGCTGCCGTCGACGTCGGCGAAGCGCATCGGGATGCCCGAGCCGGTCATGAAGCCCGGCGTGTTGGCGATCCACGAGGCCGGGTACGCGTAGTAGTTCGTGTCGAGCCGGATCCCGTGCGCGGCCTCGGCGGTCGGCTCCGTGAACCAGTCGTCCCACGTGACGCAGTGCGTCCGGTTCGTCGTCGGCGCCGGGAGGCTCGGGAACTTCGAGGCAAACGCCGCGAGCTGGGTGGTGAAGATCTGCTGGGCGCCCGCGAGCGTCCATTCGCCGCAGCCGTTGTTGATGGCGACGTGCAGCGCGACCTCGAAGCCGGCGTCCGTGTACGCCTTCGCCTGCGCGTCCGTCATCGACGTGCTCGTGAAGGTGTACGACGTCCCGCGCACGCACTCCCAGTCGACGACGGAGCAGCCGGGCCGGCTCGCGGCGGCGAGCTGGTCGAAGCGTCCGGAGCTGCCGTTGCCGCCGTGGTCGTCGAGGGTCATCACGATCGCGGCCTTCACGTCGCGCGGGAAGTACCAGAAGCGCGGCAGCGGCTTCCGGTCGCGCGAGGTGAACGTGATCAGGTTCGCCAGCAGGCGCTGCTGCTCGTCGGCCTGCGGAATCGCCAGCTTGTTCAGGTCGACCCAGTCGCGCTGCGGGTCCGACGCCGAGGCGCCGTAGAAGAGGTCGTTCGGCCGGATGCCGACGGCGCCGTCGCGCTCCTGTCCGGCCCAGGCCGGATTCCCCTGCCGCGTGTAGACGATCGAGCGGGCGAGGTCGAACGTGAACGCCGCGGCGTGTCCACCCGCGGTCCCGACGTCGCGCACCGTGACGGCCGGGTTCGGCGTCGAGGTGCTCGCGTCGGAGTAGAGCGTTGCGACGGCGCGCGCGCCGGAGAGCGCGTAGAGGTCGGCGCCGCCGTGGAACTGCATCGTCTGACCCACGATCCCGGTGCCCGGGTCGCTCGACGTGTCGACCTGCAGGTAGCCCTCTGCGAGCGTGCCGCCGAGGTCCGTGAGCCCGAGCAGGCCGGCGAGCTGCTTGTCCGGGCGGAAGGCGATCAGGTTGCCGCCGTTCTGCACCCAGGTCGTGAGCACCCCCACCTGCGACGCGGTGAGCGGAACCTGGCCGAGGACGATCACGTCGAAGCCGTCGATGGCGTTCGCGGAGAGCTGCGAGACGTCGAGCGTCTCGTACTCGTCCAGGCCCTCGGCCTGGAGGAGCTCACGCGGATACATGCTGAACGGGTTGGCGCTCGAGCCGACGACGAGGATCGGCTGCGGCGCGGGAGCGTCGAGAAGCGACCAGCTGACGGTCGAGCGCAGCGGGTTGCCCGCGAGGTCGGTGACGCCGCCGCTGCCTCCGGTGAGCGAGGCGGTGTACGTGCGTGCCGCGCGTCGAGCGCGTCGTTCGGCGCCAGCGTCGCGGTGCGCGTCGTCTGGTTGTACGACACGGCTGGCCGGCACGACCGTGCCGCCCGACGTCCGGAGGACGAAGGTCGAGGCGTCGAGCGTCGCCGGGTCGATCGACTCGCTGAAGGTCGCCTGGACGGTAGACGCCGCCGGGGACGCCGGTCGCGCCCGCGTCCGGAGTCGTCGAGTCGACCGTCGGCGGGTAGACGTCCGAGACACCGCCGTGGTCAGGTCGGCCTGGATCTCGGCGACGGACAGCGCGCGATTGTAGATGCGCACGTCGTCGATCGAGCCGTCGAAGAAGCCCGTCGGCGACGAGCGGTAGGCGCCGATCCGCCAGACGTTCGAGTTGCCGATGTCCGCGTGACCGCTGGCTCGCGACCTCCGAGCCGTCGACGAAGAACCGCGCGATGCTGCCGTCGTAGGTCGCGGCGACGTGCTGCCACGTGTCCGACGGCAGGCGTGACGCCCGAGTCGAGGTAGTCCCCGAAGTCGGTTGCCGATCGTCAGCATGTAGTGCCCGTTGATGTGGTCGATCCAGACCATCGGCCCGCCGCCGTCCCATGTGCCGACGATGGCGACGTCCTTCTTCGCGCTGCTCTTGAGCACCCACGCCTCGAAGCGTGAAGCGCATCCGGTAGAAGGTGCCGAGCGCCGGCAGGTCGACACGCCCGTCGTTGCCGTCCAGCGAGACGGCGGTGCCGTGCTCGCCCGTGGCCCAGCCCGCGCCGCCGGCGAGCGATGCCCGTGTGCGCGTCTCCCGAGCCGTCGCCGGCCGCCGTCCCGCTCCCCTCGTCGAAGCCGTAGCCGGCGACGAGGCCCGGGCCGGGCGCGCCGCTGTTGTCCACGGTCACGTTCGCGGTCGCGGTCGCGGTGTTGCCGGCCGCGTCTCGCGCGACGGCAGTGACGACGTGCGGGCCGCTGACGGAGAGCCTCGTGTTCCACGACGTGGTGTACGGCGGCGATCGTGTCCGCGGAGCCGAGATCGACGCCGTCGATCGCGGAACTGCACGCTGTCGAGCCGGCCGTCGTCGGACGCGGTTGCCGACACGATCACCACCCCTCCGACGAAGGAGCCGTCGGTCGGGGAGACGAGCGCCACGAGCGGAGGCGTCGAGTCGCAGGCGGCGGTCGAGACGGTGACGGTCGACGGCGGAGACGTGTTGCCAGCCACGTCGAACGCCTCGACGGCGATCGCGTACGTGGTGCCGCACGTCAGGCCGCTCGACGGTCACGGAACGGCGACGGTCGGGGAGGCGACGAGCGTCCCGTCGCGGTAGACGTTGTAGCCGGCCACGCCGAGGTTGTCGGTCGACGCCGACCACGAGAGGACGAGCGACGTTCCCGTCCGGGAGACGAGCGCGAGGTCGGTCGGGGTCGTCGGCGGCGTGCATTCGTCGGCCCGACGCTCGACGACATGTCGCCCAGGATCTCGGCGGCCGGCAGGGCGCGGTTGTAGATCCGCACGTCGTCGACGAGCCCGTCGAAGAAGCCGATCGGGATTCGGCCGAAGGCCCCGATTCGCCACACGTTCGACGTTCCGACGTCGCCTGCGAAGGTGCGGTTCGCGACCTCGACCCCGTCGATGTAGAGCCGCGCAGTGGTGCCGTCCCACGTGCCGGCGACGTGCTGCCAGGGCCGACCGCAGGAGTGCGGCCGGAGTCGAGGTAGTTCGTAGAGTCGGCTCCGAGCGTCAGCATGTAGCGGCCGTTGACGTTGTCGACCCAGATCATCGGCCCGCCGCTGTCCCAGGAGCCCAGCACCGTCACGTCCTTGCGCGTGCCGCGCTTCAGCACCCACGCCTCGAATGTGAAGGCAGTGCGATAGAAGGTGCCGAGCGCGGCAGGTCGACGCGGTCGTCGATCGCCGTCGAGGAACACGGCCGAGCCGTTCTTGCCGGACGTCCAGCCGGCTCCGACCATCGTCCCGGTCCTGCCGTTCCCGGATGCGTCCGACGCCGTGCACGCCCTGGCCCTCGTCGAAGCTGTAGGCGGCGAGCAGACCGGGCCCGACGGACGCCGTCGTTGTCGACACGGACCTGCGCCTGCGCCGTGGTCGTGTTACCGGCCGCGTCACGTGCGACGAGCGCTGATCGTGTGCAGACCCGTGCGTCGTCAGCCGCGTGTTCCACGAGACGGTGTACGGCGCCGTCTTGTCCTCGGCACCGAGCGCGACGCCGTCGACGGCGAACTGCACGCCGACGACGCCGATGTCGTCCGTGGCGGTCGCCGCGGCGGTGACGGTCAGCGACACCTTGGCTCCGGCGGCGGGCGCCGTCAGCGTGGTCGATCGGCGCGTGCGTGTCGACGCGCCAGGTGGAAGTCGCCGGTGTCGCGTCGATGTTCCCGGACGGCGTCGATCGCGCGGACGGCGAACTGGTGCTGCCCGTCGGCAAGCCCGGTGTAGGTCTTCGGGCTCGTGCAGACCTGGAACGCCGCGCCGTCGAGCTGGCACTCGAAGGTGCTGCCGCTCTCGGACGACGTGAAGGTGATCGAGATCGAGGTCGAGTTCGTCGACGGCCGGCTGCGTCGAGCGTGATCGTCGTGTTCGGTGCCGTCATGTCGTACGTGAACGTGCGCGAGAAGGTCGCGACGTTGCCGGCGTTGTCGGTCGCGCGCAGCTTCAGGACGTAGGAGCCGCTCGCCGGGAAGGAGGCTCGAGGCGAACGGGAACGACCAGTTGCCGCCGTTCAGCGAGACCGGGTTGAAGACCTCGGTCGCCGACGCGAAGCGAGCTGCCGTTCCAGTAGAGGCCGCCGCTCGAGCGCCGGAACGATAGGTCGACGAGCTGGAGCCCGGAGCCCGCGTCGGCGACGGTGCCGCACAGCCCGGCCGGCGTGCAGCCCGCGTTCCAGGCGGTTGCGCCGTACGATGGCCGGAGGCCGCCGGGAACGTCGTCGTCGACGGTTGGCAGCGTGTTGTCGACCCGGACGCCCGCGAACGACGGACGAGTTGGTCACGTTCGCCGCGTTGTCCGTGACGACGGCGCGGAAGTCGTAGAGCCCGTCGGTCAGCGACTCGTGTTGAACGCGCGCTGGTACGGCGGCGCGGTGACCGCGCTGCCCGCGTTCGACCACGTTCCCGACCCGGCCGAGGCGCGACTGGAACTGGACGCGCGCGACACCCGAGTCTTCGTCGCTCGCGGCGGAGACGAAGGTGACCGTGCCGTCGAGGATCGCGCCGGGATCGTTCATCGGCGCCGACGGGCGGCACGTCGTCGACGCGGAAGGAGAGCAGGTGCGCGAGCCAGTGCGACGAGGTGATCGTGCGACGACTTGGCGCCCGTGGAGCCGGCCGCCGCCTGAACCGCGCTGTCGAGCGCGACGCTCGCACGGAGCGACGTCGTGGCGGACGCGGATTGGGCGTCGATGCGCTCGGTCATCCCGCTCGCGGTCGAGAAGTCGTGCCCAGTGGCCGACGCGAACGCGGCGATCAGCAGCGACCCTGCCGCCTGCGTCGTGATCGCCGGCGCCGACGCGCTCGTCGAGGTGCCGTTCGCCGCGGTCGCCGCGAATGTGTCGACGAGCGAGGTGATCTTCATGCCGTAGAACGCGCTCATGCCGCCGACGGCCTGCTGGGTCGGGGCGGAGCCGCGAGAACGTGAAGGTCGCCGAGGCGGGGTCGCCCGCGGCCGCGACGTGGTAGTAGGTCGACCTGGCGAAGGAAGGTCGTGTCGATGGCGTTCACGGCCTGCGTCCAGCCGTCCGGCGGGCGTCATGGTCACGTTCGTGCCGCCGCGAACCGCGAGCTCGGCGACCAGCAGGTCGCGCGGCAGGACCCCGCGACGGCATCGTTCAGCGTGATGCTCGTCGCGCCGGCCGCGCCGTTGTTGGCCGGCGAGCGGAGGCGCGGTGCGTGATCGTCGGGTCGATCACGTACGGGAGCGGCAGCTTCGCGTCGTCGAGCCGGAGCTCGAGCCACCAGCGATCCAGCCTCTGCGTCAGCGACCAGCGCAGCCCGGCCGGCGTGACGTCCCTGACCTTCGGCGTCGAGGATGACGACCGGCGCGATCGCGAGCGGCGCCAGCCGGTGGTCTCCGCGGAACGTGACGGCACCGTCGGCGCCGAGACGCGGCGTCAGGCCTCCCGAGTCGAGCTGCCAGCGCCAGGTGCGTGCGCCGACGCGCCGATCGACGGCCAGCAGCTCCTCCGTCTCTCCACGGCGGAAGACCACGGCCTCGTGCCCGAAGGACGTCGAGCGGAGGGCGCCGTCGCGGCGAGACGTCCAGGCGCCGCCGACACCGTCGGCCGCGAGCGAGATCCGCGCCGTGGGTGTCGCGACCGAGAGGCCGCTCAGAAGGGCGAACGACTCGACATTCCCGAACGCGCGCGCGAGCGGGGCTGCCTCATCCACGGGACCCACTGCTCGGAGCACCGTCGCCGGCGCATCGGGCGGTGAGGTCGTGACGAAACGGACGGCCAGGGCCGCGACGCCGATGCCGACGGCGATCGTCAGAGCGATTCCGAGGACGCGCAGCCACACCCGACGAGTCGCCTCGATCGGGAATGGACGTACGCGTGGCGGGACGAGCTCGAGCACGCTGCACGCGTTATGCCTTCCACGCCTCGCGCAGACAATGGCCGAACAGGGAGTCTCGGCGCTACCCGATCGGTCAGTTCACGCCTGAAAAACCGCAATTTGGAGCCATTTCCCGGGGTGCGCGGGGTTGCCTACTCGGGTGTCACGTACGCTGCCGTCAGGCCGCCGTCGACGAGGAACGTCGAACCGTTCACGTACGAGGACTCGTCGCTCGCGAGGAAGAGCGCAGCGTTGACGATCTCCCGCGGCTTCGCAAGGCGCCCCATCGGCAGGTGGATCCGCCGCCGCTCGTACGCCGCGGGGTCGTCGCCGAAGATCCGCAGCAGGAGCGGCGTCTCGACCGGGCCCGGGCAGAGCGCATTCACTCGGACACCCCGGCGGGCGAACTGCACCGCCAGCTCGCGGGACATGGAGAGCACGGCGCCCTTCGAGGCCGTGTACGAGATCTGCGAGGTCGCGGCGCCGAGGATCGCGACGAACGAGGCGACGTTGATCACCGAGCCGCCGCCGCGCTCGAGCAGGTGCGGGATCCCGTGCTTGCAGCAGAGGTAGACGCCCTTCGTGTTCACCGCCTGCACGCGGTCCCAGGCGTCGACCTCGGTGTCGAGAATCGAGGCGTCGTCCGCCGGCGAGATGCCCGCATTGTTGTAGAGCACGTCGATGCCGCCGTAGCGCTCGACGGTGGCCGCCATCATGGCCTTCACGCTCGCCTCGTCGGCGACGTCGACCTGGACGGCGAACGCCTCGCGACAGCCCGCGACCGTCGCCTCGGCGGCCTCGAGATCGACGTCCGCGACGCAGACGGACGCGCCTTCCTCGGAGAAGAGCTGTGCCGCGTCGCGGCCCATGCCGCCGCCGGCGCCGGTGATCACCACGATCTTGCCGTCGAGGCGCCCCATCTAGTCGGATCCGCTCACTGGTCGGTCGCGTAGTAGACGTTCTTGACCTCGGAGTAGCCATCGAGCGCGTGCACGCCGAGCTCGCGGCCGAAGCCGGACTGCTTGAAGCCGCCGAAAGGTGTCTGCACCCGCACCGACGAGTTCGAGTTGATCGAGAGCACGCCCGTGTCGAGCCCGCGGGCGACGCGCAGCGCGCGGGCGCCGTTCTGTGTCCAGATCGATCCCGAGAGCCCGTAGGGCGTGTCGTTCGCGAGCCGGATCGCGTCCGCCTCGTCGGCGAACGGGATCACCGCGGCGACCGGGCCGAAGATCTCCTCGCGGGCGATGCGCTCGTCGTTCCGGGCCTCCACCAGCGTCGGCGGAAACCAGAAGCCGGCGCCCTCGGGGACGTCTCCCTGGAACGCCACCTCGCCGTCGACGAAGGAGGCGACCTGCTCGCGATGCCGGGCCGTGATCAGCGGCCCCATCTCGGTTGCGTCGTCCTCCGGGTCGCCGAGGCGGACGCTTCGCGTCGCGTCGACGAGCAGCGCGAGAAAGCGGTCGTAGGCCGAGCGCTCGACGAGGATCCGCGAGCGGGCGCAGCAGTCCTGGCCGGCGTTGCCGAAGACCGCGTACGGCGCCGCCGCCGCGGCGCGTTCCAGGTCGGCGTCCGCGAAGATCACGTTCGCCGACTTGCCGCCGAGCTCGAGCGTGACGCGCTTGATCGTCCCCGCGGCCGCCTGCATGACCGTGCGGCCCACCTCGGTCGAGCCGGTGAAGCCGACCTTCGCGACGTCCGGGTGCTCGGCAAGCCGCTGACCCACGACGGAGCCCGGGCCGGCGACGACGTTCAGCACGCCCTCCGGGATTCCGGCCTCGAGCGCGAGCTCGCCGAGGCGCAACGCGGTCAGGGGCGTCAGCTCGGCCGGCTTCAGCACGACGGTGTTTCCGCAGGCGAGCGCCGGGCCGAGCTTCCACGACGCGATTGCGATCGGGAAGTTCCACGGCACGATCAGCCCGACGACTCCGAGCGGCTCGCGGAAGGTCATGTCGACGCCGCCGGCGACGGGAATCGTCTCGCCGTGGTGCTTGTCGACGGCGCCGGCGTAGAAGTGGAAGACCTCCGCCACCATGCCCACCTCGCCGCGCGAGTCGGCGATCGGCTTGCCGACGTTGCGCGTCTCGGCGAGCGCGAGCTCCTCGGCGTGCTCCTCGACAAGGGTCGCGAGCCGGCGGAGCAGGCGCGCGCGGTCCCCGGGCGCGACCGCGCGCCAGGCGGGGAATGCCACCTTGGCGGCCGCGACGGCGCGATCCGTCTCGTCGATGCCGGCCGGGTCGAGCTCGGCGATTGCCAGCTCGGTGGCCGGGTTGACGACGACGAGGCTCACGCGGCCGATTCAACCACGGCGGCGAGCGCACGGCGCAGCGCGTCGTCGAGAAAACGCGCGTAGCGGCCGGCCGCGCGGCCGCGCACACGTCCGAAGTGCGCGAGCAGCTCGTCCACGTCGTGGAACGTCCGTGGAGCCGCGTGTCCGAGCACGGTGGCGCAGCCGCTCCACTGCCACGCTTCCGGCCGATCGCAGAGATGCGCCTGGACCGGGTTGAGCGCGATGTAGGCGAGGATCGAGCGCAGGTGCGCCTCGCTTGTCAGCCGCTTGGAGAAGAAGCGATTCCTGAAGGTGTGACCTTGGCCCGTGCGGCCGTGCTTCAGGTTGAACCATCTCGAGTAGCAGCCGTTCAGCTCCCGCATCCCCTCCGAGAGCCCGCCGCCGTTCAGCCTGACGAGGAAGTGGAAGTGGTTGTCGAGCAGACACCAGTCGAGCGTCGTCCAGCGCCGTCGCCGCGACGCGCGCTCGTAGATCTGGAGGAACTTCTCGAAGTCGCTCCGCTCGTGGAAGATCCAGTCGCCGAAGTTCCCCTTGGTGCCGAGGTGGTAGTAGCCGTACGGGTCGACGATCCGCGGGGGAGCCATCTCTCGACGGTAGCGGCGGGTGACCCGCTTCCCTTGCATTGTGGATCGATCGTTGCACTCTCTTGGCACTTGGTCTGACCAAGGAGTGCTCCGCCAGCCGGCATGGAAAGCCGTGTGAGGACGAAACGTTTCGCTCCTATGGAGCATTGGTCTGACCAGGGAAGGCGGCGTCAGCGCGCGTCCAGGCGGCCCCGCCCCGCCGCGCCGCGCCGTACGCCGCCGCCTCGCGGACGAGCTCCTCGAAGAGGGCGGCGTCCTCGCCCGCCTCGGGATGCCAGAGCACGCCGAGGGCGAAGCGCTTCGCCGGATCCTCGACTGCCTCGATCGTCCCGTCCTCTGCCCGCGCAGACTCGCGCAGGCCGTCGCCGAGCCGGCCGATGCCCTGATGGTGGTGCGACTTCACGGGCGCACGGTCGCCGAGGATCTCGCCGAGCCTCGTGTCCGGTCTCGACCTCGACGTCGTGGTCCGCGAACGACCCGGGTGTGTGCTTGTGCTTCTCGTCGCCGACCACGTCCGGAAGATGCTGGACGAGGTCGCCGCCGCGGGCGACGTTCAGCACCTGGCTCCCGCGGCAGATCGCCAGCACCGGCAAGTCGCGGTCGAGCGCCGCCTTCAGGAGCTCCAGCTCGGCGGCGTCGCGCTCCGAGCGGATCCCGGTCGTCTCCGGATGAGGGTCCGCACCGTAGAGCTCCGGGTCGAGATCGGACCCACCGGAGAGGATCAGCCCGTCGAGGGCCTCGAGTGTCTCGTCGATCCCCGTCGAGCTCGGCGGGACGAGCAGCGGCCTCCCGCCCGCGCGCTCGACCGCCTCCACGTAGTCCAGCGGCACCAACGCGGTCGGCAGATCCCAGGCACCCCACCTGGCCGACGGCTCGACATACGCGGTGATCCCGATCAGCGGTCGCCGAGCCACGTTCGAACACTAGAGGCTTGATGTGAAACTCGGGTGCGTGCGGGGATGGGCCAGACCAAGCGGTCAGCCGGATCGGGCGCAGCGCGTAGTGGTTGCTACGGGCAAGCTCGAGCCGGCTGAACCGCGCGCGTCTGGCACAAGCCGTGCGTGCGAGTTTCACATCAGCCTCTAGCCACGTTCGAACATGCGCTCGCGCTCGTAGCAGGTGACCGCCTCGTCGAACAGGCGCTGCTCCGTCTTCGCGTAGTTCAGGTAGTGGTCGACGACCTGGTCGCCGAACGCGCCGCGCGCCGTCGTCCCCTGCTCGAGCGCGGCGATCGCGTCGCGGAGCGTCGAGGGAAACCGCGCCACGTCGGACTCGTAGGCGTTCCCTTCGAATGCCGGGCCTAGCTCGAGCTCGTTCTCGATCCCGTGCAGGCCGGCGGCGATCAGCGCCGCGAAGGCGAGGTACGGATTGGTGTCCGCGCCGGGGATCCGGGTCTCCGCGCGCAGCGCCTGCCCGTGGCCGACCACGCGGAACCCGCACGTGCGGTTGTCGTGGCCCCAGGCCAGCGTCGTCGGGGCCCAGCTGCCTGCCGCGTACCGCTTGTACGAGTTGATCGTCGGCGCGAAGAAGATCGCCAGCTCGCGCGCGCAGGCGATCTGGCCGGCGACGAACTGCTTGAAGACGTCTGTCTCGCCCGCGAACGCGCTCTCTCCGTCGCGCCAGAGACTCGAGTGGATGTGGCACGAGCTGCCGATCGACGTGTGATCCGGCTTCGCCATGAACGTGATCGAGCAGCCGCTCAGATACGCGATCTCCTTGGCGCCGTTCTTGAAGACGACGTGGTTGTCGGCCGACGTCAGCGCGTCCGCGTAACGGAAGTTGATCTCGTGCTGTCCCGGCCACGCCTCGCCCTTCGACGACTCCACTCGCAGGCCGGCCGCCTGCATCCCGTTCCGCATCCGGCGGATCAGCGGCTCGTCGTAGGAGGTCGCCAGCAGGTGGTAGTCGATGATGTACGGAACGGAGGGCGTCAGGTCCCGGTAGTGCTTCGCGTGCGCCTCGGCGAAGGTCTCCTTGAAGAGGAAGAACTCGAGCTCGGAGCCGAACATGGCCTCGTAGCCGAGCTCGGCCGCGCGCTCGACCTGCGCGCGCAGGACCTGCCGCGGCGAGGGCTGGACCGGCGTGCCGTCGTCCCACGTCACGTCTGCGAGCACGAGCGCGGTGCCGTCGAGCCAGGGCGTGCGGCGCAGCGTCGCGAGGTCCGGCCGCAACGCGAAGTCGCCGTAGCCTCGCTCCCAGCTCGCGATCTCGTAGCCCGGAGTCGGATCCATCTCCATGTCGAGCGCCAGCAGGTAGTTGCAGCCCTCGACCGGGTGCCCCGCGCCCACCTCCTCCAGGAAGAAGTCCACGTGCAGGCGTTTCCCCATCAGTCGTCCCTGCATGTCGGTGAAGGCGACGCACACCGTGTCGATCGTTCCGTCGACGGCGGCGGCCCGCAGGTCCTCGAGGCTCAGCATCGAGCGTCGAGTCTAAGCCTTGACAGGGAATTCGACGCAAGAGTCAAATAGCGCAGGGGTTACCACTCGAGGGAGGATGTATGACCACCGGAACGGGCACTGCGGGCCGCGACGAACTCGACGACGCCGCGCAACTGCACAAGCTCGGCTACGCCCAGGAGCTCTTCCGCGCCATGGGCGGATTCGAGAACTTCGCGATCTCGTTCACGATCATCTCGATCCTTGCGGGCTGCCTGACGTCGTACTTCATCGCGTTCAACAACGGCGGCCCGGTCGCGATCACCTGGGGGTGGCTGCTCGTCGGCGGCTTCTGCATCATCGTCTCGCTCGCGATGGGCGAGATCGCATCGACCTTCCCGACGGCGGGCGGGCTGTACTTCTGGGCCTCGAAGCTCGGCAGTCCCGCGTGGGGCTGGTTCACGGGCTGGTTCAACCTCGTCGGGCAGATCGCCGTCACCGCGGCGATCGGGTACGGCTGCGCGATCTTCACGACCTCGCTGCTGAACCTGCTCTTCGACTATCCGAACACGACCAACTGGATCTTCGTCACCTACAGCCTGATCATGCTCGGCGCCGGGCTGATCAACCTGTTCGCGGTCCCGGTGACGGCGATGCTGAACTTCATCTCCGCGTGGTGGCACATGATCGGCGTGCTGGTGATCGTCTTGATCCTGATCGTCGTGCCCGACCACCACCAGTCGGTCAGCTACGTGTTCACCAAGACGCTGAACAACTCGGGGTTCTCGGGCACCAACTTCAGCAGCCTCACGTTCTGGTTCGTCTTCGGGATCGGGCTGCTGATGGCGCAGTACACGATCACGGGCTACGACGCCTCGGCGCACATGAGCGAGGAGACGAGGCACGCGTCACGCGGCGCCGCGATCGGGATGGTGATGTCGGTCGTCGTCTCGGTGATCTTCGGCTTCATCCTCCTCGTCGCGGTCACCTTCGCCGTCCCCGACACTCAGGGGACGCTGGGAGCTGGCGCGAACGCGGTGACGTACATCTGGCAGACGTCGATGAGCACGGGCTGGGCGGAGTTCCTGCTCTTCATCGCGGTCGTGGCCCAGCTGTTCTGCACGATCGCGTCGGTCACCTCGGCGTCACGGATGATGTTCGCGTTCTCCCGCGACGGCGCCGTGCCCGGGTACAAGCTCTGGCGCCAGGTCTCGCACCGCTTCCGCGTGCCGGTGCACGCCGTCTGGGCGATCGTGCTCCTGTCCTGGGCGCTGATGCTGCCGACGCTCTCGAACGCAGCCGTCGGCTACCTCGTCGGCACCTCGATCGCGGTGATCGGCCTCTACCTCGCGTTCCTGTTCCCGATCTACCTCCGCTGGCGCGCCGGCGACAGCTTCGAGCGCGGCGCGTGGCACCTCGGGAACCACTACAAGTGGATCGACCCACTGGCGATCCTGTGGATCGCGATCATCTGCATCCTCTTCCTGATGCCGACGGTGCCGGCCGGCATCCCGTGGAACTCCGACTTCAACTGGGATGTCGTCAACTACGCGCCGCTGACCGTCGGCGGGGCGTTCTTGCTCTTCGGCGGCTGGTACGTGGTGTCGGCTCACAAGTGGTTCAAGGGCCCCGTACCCCAGGGAACCGAGGAGGAGCTCGCCCGCATCGAGTCCGAGTACGGCGAGGCGGCGGCTCCCCCCGCGCCCGAGCCCGCCTGAGGTCCGGCTCTACAGCTGCAGGGCTGCGCGAAAGCGCGGCTCTGCAGCCGTCCGCTGCAGCCGCTCGAAGTGCTCTTCGGCGTAGGCGCGAAAGTCGAAGTCCAGCTCCGAGATCCCCTGCTGGACGACGCCCCACATCGCCTCCCGGAAGTCCGACATGAAGCGCATCAGCGTCAGGGCGTCGCCGTCGTCGTCGCCGTAGGCCGCCAGCAACTCCGCCTCGCCGTCCGCGTCGAGCTCGTGGTTGACCGCGAAGTTGCCGAGGTCGAAGTACCGATCGCCCATGCCGGCGTACTCCCAGTCGACGATCCGCAGGCGCGTGCCGTCGTCGATGAAGTTCGCGTTCAGCAGGTCGTTGTGGCACGGCCTCGGCGCAGGGCTGCCGCGGCGCCGCTCGATCTCGCGCGCCTGCGCGTGTGCCCACTCGTAGGCGTCGGGAACGCGCACGCCGTGCGCCGCCGCCGTCTCGCGGTACGCCTCGACGACGCGGAAGCTGTCGAAGCGGCCGGGAATCGGCGGGCCGTCGTGCACGGTGCGCAGCGTCTCGCCGGCCCGCACCGGGTCGACCCGGCCGACCTCGCCCTCGATGAAGCGCGTGACGAGGCAGCCCTCCGGCTCGGACGAACGCGACGACGTCGGGACCGACGCCGAGCCCGGCCGCGACGAGTGACGCGCCGTGCTCGACCGACCGGTCGATGCCGAGGAGCTCCGTGTCCTTGCCGCCGATCCGGAGTACGAAGACACCGCCTTCGGCCTCGACGCGGAAGTTGTGGTTCGTGATCCCGCCGCCGAGCGGCTCGATCCGCACGACCTCGCCGGGCCAGACCCGCTCGGCGATCGCCTCGACGTTCAGGCCCGGATCCTCTCGCCGTCCGGGTCGAAGAGCGGCTCGCGGGCGACGCGCCCCGGGACCCACTCGCCGAAGATCTCGACCGCGACCTCGGTGCCCTCCGCGGCGTCCTCGGCAGGCAGGTACGCGTACGCGATCGAGCGCCCGACGGTGTAGCCGTAGCCTCCGCTCGTCACGCGACCCACGATCCGGTCCCCGACTCGAACGGGCTCGGAGCCGAGTGCGACGGCCCGCGGCTCGTCGAGCACGAGGCAGCACAGCAGGCGCTCCGGCTCCCGCGCGCCGAGCAGCGCCTCGCGGCCGAGGAAGTCGCCCTTGTCGAGCTTGACCGCGAAGCCGAGCCCTGCCTCGTACGGGTTCTCGTCCGGCGTGATGTCGGCCCCCCAGACGCGGTAGCCCTTCTCGAGACGCAGCGAGTCGATCGCCTTGTAGCCGCCCGCGACGAGCCCGCGCTCCCGGCCGCTCGCCCAGATCGCGTCCCAGAGCGCGAGCCCGTACTCCATCGGGCAGTAGAGCTCCCAGCCGAGCTCGCCCACGTACGTCACGCGGAGCGCGAGGCAGGGCACGAACCCGACGGCGAGCTCGCGCGCCCGCATGTAGGGGAACGTCAGCTCGTCGCCGACGAGCGGCCCGAGGATCTCGCGCGAGGCGGGACCCCAGAGCCCGAGGCAGGCGTACCGCGAGGTGACGTCGTCGACCGTGACGCTGCCGTCGTCGGGTGCGTGCGAGCGGATCCACGCCAGGTCGTGCCGGCCGAAGGCGGTACCCGTGACGATCCGGAAGCGATCCTCGGCCAGGCGCGTGACCGTGAAGTCGCATTCGATCCCGCCGCGCGCGTTCAGCATCTGCGTGTAGGTGATCTGCCCCACGTCGCGCGCGACCCTGTTGTCGCAGAGGTGCTCGAGGAAGTCGGCGGCCCCGGCGCCCGCGACCTCGATCTTCGCGAACGACGTCTCGTCGAAGAGCGCGGCCGTCTCGCGCGTGGCGACGTGCTCGGCGCCGATCGCGGGCGACCAGTGCCGTCCCGCCCAGCCGCGCGGGCGCAGCGACTCGTCGCCGCGGGCGGCGTTCTGCTCGAACCAGTTGGCTCGCTCCCAGGCCGACTTCTCGCCGAACGCGGCGCCAAGCTCCTGCAGGCGCCCGTAGGCCGGCGAGACGCGGAGCGGCCGGCCGGCCTCGCGCTCGTGACCCGGGTACTTGACGTCGTAGTAGGTCGCGTAGACCTCGACCGTGCGCGCGAGCGTGTAGGCACGGCTCGCGTACTGCGCCCGAAGCGGCGCGAGTCCATCTCCCACGTGTCGAGCGAGGGCTGGCCCTCGACGATCCACTCGGCGACGAGCTGCCCCATCCCGCCCGCGCCGGCGAGCCCGTGCGCGCAGAAGCCCGAGGCGACCCAGAGGCCGCGAACGTCGGTCGGCCCGAGGATGAACTCGCCGTCGGGAGTGAACGCCTCCGGGCCGTTGACGAGCCGGATCACCTCGGCGTCGGCGAGCTCGGGGACTCGCACGATCGCGTTCTCCAGCAGCGGCTCGAAGCGCGGCCAGTCCTCGGGGAGGAGCTTCGCGTTGAAGTCGGCCGGGATCGCGTCGAGGCCCCACGGCGCGGGGTCTCGCTCGTAGCCGCCCATCACGAGCCCGCCCGACTCGCCGCGGAAGTAGACGAGGAGCGACGGATCCCGCATCGTCGGCAGGTCGAGCGGCAGCCCGCTCGGCCGCGTGACGAGGTACTCGTGCGCGAACGGGATCAGGGGCACGTCGACGCCGGCGAGCGCCGCGATCTCCCGTGCGTACATGCCGCCCGCGTTGACGACGACCTCCGTCTCGATCGGGCCCTTGTCGGTGACGACGCCCGTGACGCGTCCGCGCTCGACGCCGATCCCCGTCACACGCGTGTTCGGGTAGACCTCGGCGCCGCGCCGACGCGCGCCCTCCGCGAGCGCGAACGTCAGCTGGCTCGGGTCGATGTAGCCGTCGGTCGGCAGGTACGCCGCGCCGAGCACGCCGTCCGTCGACATCGGCGGAAAGAGCTGCTGTGCCTCCTCAGCGGAGACGAGCTCGAGCGGCAGGCCGAACGTCTTCGCCCAACCGGCCTGGCGCGACAGCTCCTCCATGCGCTCCCGCGACGAGCCGAGCCGCAGCGAGCCGACCTCGTGCCAGCCGGTCTCCAGTCCGACCTCGTCCTCGAGCGTGCGGTACAGGTCGACCGAGCTCATCATCATCCTCGTCAGGCTGAGCGAGCTGCGAAGCTGCCCGACGAGCCCCGCCGAGTGGAACGTCGAGCCGCTCGTCAGGTCGGCTCTCTCGCACAGGACGACGTCGCTCCAGCCACAGCGCGCGAGCCAGTAGAGGATCGAGGCGCCGCCGACCCCCCCGCCGACGACGACCGCGCGCGCCGAGCTCTTCACCGGCCGAGCCTAACGTCGGCCTCAGAACGACTGCAGCGCGACCCGGACGCCGAGCGTCTCGTGCGCGACGCCCTTGTAGACGCCGCGCGTCGGCGGGACGTCGGCGTAGTCGCGCCCGACTGCGACCCGCACGTACGCCTCCGACTGCTCGCGGTCGTGCGTGGGGTCGAGCGAGACCCAGCCGAGCTCCTCGTCGTACACGTCCACCCAGGCGTGCGAGGCCGCGTTGTCGCCTGCGAGCGCGGAGTCGTACAGGTAGCCGCTGACGTACCGCGCCGGGATCCCCGCGCACCGGCAGACGGCGAGCATGACGTGCGAGAAGTCCTGGCAGACACCGCGGCCGAGCGCGAGCACCTCGTCCGCGCGGGTCTGGACGTCGGTCGCCCCGGGCTCGTAGACGAGCGCCGAGCGGACGGCCGACATCAGCTTCCTCGCCTGGTCCGCCGCGCTTCCGTCCGCGGCGTGCTCCGCGGAGAACTCGCCCACGGCGTCCGAGAACGGGGCGTAGCCGGTCTCCGTCAGGTAGTCGTACCGCTCGAGCGGCGTCGGCCTGCGACCGGGATCGACGTAGACCTCGGGCGTCATCACCTCGCTGATCGCGGTGATCTCGATCCGGTCATGCGATTCGAGGACGTCGAAGTGGCTGACGTCGTTGGCGAACGAGTCGCGATAGTCGCGGACCCGGATCCCCGGCGGGTCGGTCGTGAGCCGGAACGACGAGCAGTGCTGGCCGCCGTCCGAGCGGGGTCGGAGCCGGAGCTCCGTGTACGCCTCGACGATCGGCGCGTCGTACGCGAAGGAGGTCGTGTGCTGGACGCGGAGCCACATCGTCACTGCTGCTGTTGCTGCTGCTGGGCGTAGGGGCCGGGGAGGATCACGCGGGTCGTGAAGTACGCGGCGGCGACCTCGCCGGCGGCCTCGTCGATGCTGACCGCGACCCGGCCGAGCAGCGGCTGGACGCGGACGAGGTCGGTCGCGTCCGCGAACGAGAGCTCCGCGTAGAGGCGGCCGACGGCCCGCTCGGGGCGCTCCGAGCTGCTCCCCGAGATGGCACGGATCGCGTTCAGGCTCAGCTCGACGCAGAAGAGCACCGAGCGCGGGAAGCGCGGTTCGAGCAGGAGGTATTCGACGACCCGCGGCGCGCGGAGCTGGTCGCTCTCCTGCTTGCGGAACGCCTCGAAGCCGCCGCACGACTTGAGCAGGGTCGTCAGCCGTCCGGTCTCCTCGTGGTCGGAGAGCGCCTGCGCGAGCGCGGGCACCTTCACCGCGAGCAGCCGCGCAGTGGCGTCTCCACGCTCGAGGTGGCTGCCGAGCTGGAGGAACTCGTAGCCCTCGCCGCGGGGCATCGTCGCCTTGGTCACGCCCTGGAACGCGTGCGAGCCCTCGCGGATCCGCAGGAAGAACTCGTGCGGCGCGGCGAGCAGCATCGCCGGGCGCACCCCCGCCACGAAGAGGTGGAGGCGGTTGACGTGCTCCCACATCTCGCTCGAGATCTGCTCCCGCACGCCGCGCAGGTTCTCGCGGGCCCGGGAGACGGACGCGGTGACGGCGTCCGGGTTGGCGGGATGGAAGAGCAGGAACTCGCTCACGGACCGCGCCGAGTAGTCGCGCGAAGTGCTCGCGGAAGAGGTCGTCGCGCCCGATCAGGAGCAGCAGCTCGCGCCAGGCCTGGCCGTGGTCCGGGAGGTCGGCGTCGAGCAGCCCGTGGAAGTAGACGAGCAGGAGCCGGCACGTGTTCTCCGCCCGCTCGATCGAGCGCGCCGCCCAGTAGAGGGACTCGGCGACCCGGCTCAGCATCGGCGACCCGTCGTCGTCTGCGCAGTCATGGCCGCAGTCATCGGCGCAGCACCCAGGTGTCCTTGCTCCCGCCGCCCTGCGAGGAGTTGACGACGAGCGAGCCCGGGCGGAGCGCGGCGCGGGTCAGGCCGCCCGGGACGACGCTCGTCACGTGGCCGCTCAGCACGAACGGCCGCAGGTCGACGTGCGCCGGCCGCAGCTCCTCCATCACGATCGGGTGCCTGCTGATCGCGATCGTCGGCTGAGCGATGTACTCGCGCGGCCGTGCCTCGATCCGGTGGTGGAACGCCTCACGCTCCCGCGCGGTCGACACCGGCCCGATCAGCATCCCGTAGCCGCCGCTCCCGTCGACGGTCTTGACGACGAGCTCCTCCAGGTGGTCGAGCATGTAACGCCGGTCCTCGTCGATCGCGCCGAGGTACGTCGGCACGTTGCCGAGCAGCGGCTCCTCGCCGAGGTAGTAGCGGATCATCTCCGGCACGTATGCGTAGATCGCCTTGTCGTCCGCGACGCCGGTGCCCGGCGCGTTCGCGAGCGTGACGTTGCCCGGCGCGGTAGGCGTTGAAGATGCCGGCCGCGCCGAGCATCGAGTCGTCGCGGAAGACGAGCGGGTCGACGAACTCGTCGTCGATGCGGCGATAGATGACGTCGACACGCTGCAAGCCCCGCGTGGTGCGCATGTAGACGACGTCGTCGTGGCAGATCAGATCACCGCCCTCGACGAGCTCGATCCCCATCTGCCGGGCGAGGAACGAGTGCTCGAAGTAGGCGGAGTTGTAGACCCCGGGCGTGAGCAGCACGACGGTCGGCGCCATGGCGCCGGCCGGCGCGACCGCCCGCAGCGCCGCGAGCAGCTCCTGCGGGTAGTGGTCGATCCCCAGCACCCCGTACCGCTGGAAGAGGGTCGCGAAGCTGCGCTTCATCGCCGCGCGGTTCTCGAGCATGTAGCTGACGCCCGACGGCGAGCGGAGGTTGTCCTCGAGGACGAGATAGCGACCCTGCTCGTCGCGGACGATGTCCACGCCGGCGACGTGCGCGTAGACGCCGCCGGGCGGGTCGACGCCGATCATCTCGCGGAGAAAGTGGCGCGAGCCGAAGAGCAGGTCCGAGGGCAGCCGCCCGTCCGCCAGGATCCGCTGCCCGTGGTAGACGTCGGCCAGGAAGAGGTTGAGCGCGCGCACGCGCTGGATCACGCCCCGCTCGATCAGGTCCCACTCGTCGGCCGGGATCACGCGCGGGATCAGGTCGAACGGGAAGATCCGCTCGATGCCCTCGTCCTGTCCGTAGACGGTGAAGCCGATGCCCTGGTTGACGAACGAGACGTCGACCGCGTGGCGGCGCTCCTCGAACTCCTCGAACGTCAGCCCGGCAAGCTGCTCGAGCAGCACCCGGTAGTGCGGGCGCGGCTTGCCCCGCGCCTCGAACATCTCGTCGAAGAACGGGCCGGGGTCGTACGCCTCGGCGAGCGGGCCGGGGGTGGGAGCGCTCGTGGACGGAGGTTCCCGCATACGCCTCGATTCGTCGGTGCCGGCTCTGCCGGTGCGAGAACCCTAGATGTCCTGCGCAGCTCGGCGCGCCTCGGCCGCGCTCTCAGGAGTGGTCGAACGCGAGCAGAGCCGAGGCTTCGATCCGCTCCGTCTGCTGCCAGAGGCGGAACCCGCCCTTGAACGCGTTCTCGTTGCTCCCGACGCGAGCGTTGGCCGGGAGCTCGTCGAGCTTCTTCGTGTTCCCGCCGCCGAGGACGACGTACTCAGGCGCGAGCGCCGCGCTCAGCCGGCCGACGGTCTCGTGTACGGCCTCTTCCCACTTCTTCTTCCCGAGCCGCTTCAAGCCGCGGGCGCCGACGTAGTCCTCGAACGTCGCCTTGCGGAACGGCAGGTGCCCGAGCTCCATCGGCTCGACGACGCCGTGGTCGACGAGAGCCGAGCCCAGGCCGGTCCCGAGCCCGAGGTAGAGCATCTTGCCGCCGTCGAAGCTCCCGATCGCCTGCATCGCGGCGTCGTTGACCACCTGCGTCGGACGGCCGAACGCCTGCTCGAAGTCGAAGTCGAGCCAGCCGTCGCCGAGGTTGACGGGATCCGCGACGATTCGCCCGTGCATGACCTGCGCCGGGACGCCGAGGGTGACGACGTCCCAGTCCCAGTCGTTTACGTGCTCGAGCACGCCGTCGACCATCTGCCGGGCCGTGAAGTCCGGGCCCGACTCGAAACGGCGCCGCTCGTCCTGCCCGGACGCGAGCAACTTCACATGCGAGCCGCCGACGTCGACGACGAGCACCTTGCGCGGCTCCTCGGCCACGCTGCGAGTCTACGCGCCGTTGGTGCTCGGGAGGCGCAGACGCATCAGCGCACCGCCGCCGTTCGCGCGCTCCGCGGTGACGACGCCGCCGTGCGCCTCGGCGACCTGGCGCACGATCGAGAGCCCGAGCCCCGAGCCTGGCATCCCGCGCGCCGCCGGGGCGCGGTAGAAGCGGTCGAATACGAACGGGAGGTCGTCGTCTGCGATGCCGGGCCCCCGGTCGCGGACGGTCACCTCGCCGTCGCGGACGGTGACGTCGACGACGCTGCCGTCCGGGCTCCACTTGCCGGCGTTGTCCAGCAGGTTTCCGATGGCGCGCTCGATCCGGCTCGGGACGCCGTACACGAGCGACTCGTCCGCGTCGAGGCGGAAGTCCACCGTGGGCGAGTTCCGCTGGGCGCGGCCGACCGCGTCCGCGACGAGGAGGTCGAGGCGCACGTCCTCCGGCTCGAGCGGCTGCGCGTCCCCGCGGGCGAGCTCGACGAGCTCCGCGATCAGGGCGGTCATCTCGGTCAGCTGCACGACGACTTCGCCGAGGATGCGCTCCCGCTCGGCCTCGGGAAGCTCGTGACGCGCGAGAACCTCGATGTTCGTGCGCAGGCTCGTCAACGGCGTCCGCAGCTCGTGCGACGCGTCGGCGACGAGCTGGCGCTGGGCGCGCGCAGACTCCTCGAGCGCACCGAGCATGGTGTTGAACGCGGACGCGAGGCGGCCGAGCTCGTCGCGCCCGGTCGGCTCGATCCGCGCGTTCAGATCCCGCGTCTCCGGTGACGTGCTCCGCTGTCTCGGTCAGCCGGCGCACGGGCGCGAGCACGGCCCGCGTGACGCCCAGGCCGAGCGCGACGGCGCCGCCCACGCCCGGCGAGCATGATCAGGAAGAGCAGCTTGCGGATCCGGGCGAGCGCGCTGTCGACCTCCGTCAGCGGCCGCGCCACCTGCAGGGCCCAGCCGGGTACGAGCGGCGTCGTCAGCACGCGCACGTGCGTGTCGGCCACGCGGGCGTCCGTCAGGAACTCTCCCTTGTCGCCCGTGGCGACCTGCCTGACCCGCTCCGACACCGGCAGCGCGACCGGGTCGTTCTCCGAGCGCGCCGGGTTGCCCGAGCCGGGCACGAGCTGGATGTACCCGCCGGCACCGCCCAGCTTCGGGCCGGGGATGTCGACCAGGAACTTGTCGGGGCTCACCGGAATCAGCCGCAGCGGCCCGTGGGCTCACGTCCCGGGCGCGGGCACGGAGGGCGGTGTCCACCTCGCTGCGAAGCTGGTCGCGGACGACGACGTACGTCAGGAGCGACGCGAGCGCCACGGCCGCGGCGACGGCGATCGCCGCGGCGATGGTGAGTCGCGCCCGGAAGCTCAAGGCTCGCGCAGGGCGTAGCCGACGCCGCGCAGCGTCTGGATCAGCCGCGGCCGCCCGCCCGCCTCCGTCTTGCGCCGGAGATAGCCGATGTACACGTCGAGGGAGTTCGAGCCGTAGCCGAAGTCGTAGCCCCACACGCGATCGAAGATCACCGAGCGCGTGAGCACCTGCCGCGGATTCCGCATGAAGAGCTCCAGCAGCGAGAACTCCGTCCGCGTCAGCTCGATCAGCTCGCCGTCTCGCCGCGCCTCGTGCGCCCCCGGGTCGAGCTCGAGATCGGCGAAGCGGAGCACGCCGTCCTCGTCCGCTTTCGTGCGGCGGAGCAGCGCGCGCAGGCGCGCGAGAAGCTCGGCCAGGGCGAAGGGCTTGACGACGTAGTCGTCCGCGCCGGCGTCGAGGCCGGCGACGCGGTCCTCGACCTGGTCCTTCGCGGTCAGCATCAGGATCGGGAGCCTGTTGCCGTCGCGGCGCAGGCGGCGGCACACCTCGAGCCCGTCGACGCCGGGCATGAGCACGTCGAGGACGACCGCGTCCGGCGCCTCCGACCTCGCCCTCGAGCCGTCCGAGCGCCTCGCTGCCGTCCACCGCGAGGTCGACGTCGAACCCCTCCAGCGAGAGCGCCCGCCGGAGCGATTCCCGGACCGCCTGTTCGTCGTCCACTACGAGTATCCGCATCACCGCCATTGTGCAGTCCTTCCGTGAGAGCTGTCTAAGGAGAGAGGGCCGCCGCCCGACCCTCGGGTGGGCGGCGGCCGTGTCACGAACCCCGAACCAGGTGAATTTCGTGAGCGGGCTCAGCCTCGCAGCCGCCTCTAAGACCGCCGTAAGGCCCCGTTAAGAAGTCATAAGGCATCGCCGTCGTCTTAACGCCCACCGCCACCGACTTAATGTCCTGCCAACACCGGTTTCAGAGTCCTCTTAACCGGCGCTGCTCCGATTAGGGCAACATGACTCGGAGGAGGAACCCATGAAACCGCTCGTCCGCACCGCCGCACTCGTTGCGACGGCCGCCCTCGGCGCCGTCGGCGGCGCCGCCATCTACGCCCAGCTCGACTCGGGCGGCACCACGACGATCGTCCGCCCCGTGACGACGACGACGTCGACGCAGGCCGCGGTCACCACGAACGACCTGTCGGTCAACCAGATCTACAAGAACGCCCGTGACGGCGTCGTCGAGATCACCGTCACCTCGGCCGGCAACGGCCTGGGCGGCTCGAGCCAGTCGCAGGGATCCGGCTTCGTCTACGACCTGGCCGGCCACGTGATCACGAACGAGCACGTCGCCGACGGTGCGACCTCGATCAGCGTCCGCTTCGCGAACGGCAAGAGCTACAGCGCCAAGGTCGTCGGCACCGACGCTTCGACCGACCTCGCCGTGCTCAAGGTCAACGCGCCGAAGTCCCTGCTGAAGCCCCTCACGCTCGGCGACTCGACCGCGCTCGAGGTGGGCGACGGCGTCGTGGCGATCGGCAGCCCGTTCGGGCTCGAGGAGACCGTGACGACGGGCATCGTCAGCGCGCTGCACCGGGAGATGACCTCGCCGAACAACTTCACCATCTCCGACTCGATCCAGACGGACGCCGCGATCAACCACGGCAACTCCGGCGGGCCCCTGCTGAACATGCGCGGCCTCGTGATCGGCGTCAACTCCCAGATCGAGAGCGACTCCGGCGGCAACGACGGCGTCGGCTTCGCGATCCCGTCCAGCACCGTCCGCTCGATCGTCTCGCAGATTCTCACGACCGGCTCGGCGAAGCACGCCTATCTCGGCGTCGCGCTCGACGACTCGGCGTCTCCGCTCGGAGCACAGATCGCCCAGGTGAACCCGAACACGCCCGCTGCGGCCGCCGGCCTCCAGACCGGCGACGTCGTCACCGCCGTCGGCGACAAGGCGATCTCGTCCGGCGACGCCCTCCGGCAGGCCGTCGAGGGCCGCTCGCCCGGCGACAAGCTCGAGCTGACGATCGTCCGGAACGGCACGACCGAGCACGTGACCGTCAAACTGGCGACACGGCCCGGAGCGTAGAAACGAGCGTAGGAACGAGAAAACTTAAGTTGTTCTCAACTTCAGAGTGCTTTGCTGTAGGGCACCGCGACAATGAGGAGGGCGCCGAATGAGCGAAAGTCTGCATCCGACCGATGCTGCGGGACCGGAGGCGGGGGGCAGGAGCCGAGCGACGAGCTCGGGCGGAAGCTGGAGGCGGCGCTCTTCGAGATCAAGCGGGTGATCGCCGGCCAGGACGCCATGCTCGAGCGCGTGCTGGTCGGCCTCCTCGCCGGCGGGCACCTCCTGATCGAGGGCGTGCCGGGCCTGGCGAAGACGCTGACGATCAAGACGACGGCCGCGGTTCTCGGCGGCAGCTTCGGCCGCGTGCAGTTCACCCCGGACCTCGTTCCTGCAGATCTCGTCGGCACGCGCGTCTACCGGCCGGACAAGGCCGAGTTCGACACCGAGCTGGGCCCCGTCTTCTGCAACTTCCTGCTGGCGGACGAGATCAACCGCGCACCCGCGAAGGTGCAGTCCGCGCTGCTCGAGGTGATGCAGGAGCGCCAGGTGACGATCGGCGGCCAGACGCATCCGGTCCCGGATCCGTTCCTCGTGCTCGCGACCCAGAATCCGATCGAGTCCGAGGGCACGTACCCGCTCCCCGAGGCGCAGGTCGACCGGTTCATGCTCAAGGTGCTCGTCGACTATCCGGAGCACGACGAGGAGCTGACCGTCGTCGGCCGCTCCCTGGAGGCGCCGCCCGCCCTGGCGCCGGTGCTGACGCTCGAGGAGCTGCAGGGTCTCCAGGCGCGGGTTTCGACGATCTACGTCGACCCGGCGCTCATCACGTTCTCGGTCAAGCTCGCGACCGCGACGCGCGACCCGGCCGGGCACGGCGTCCCGGAGATGGCGCCCTACGTCGCCTACGGAGCCAGCCCGCGCGGGCCGATCAGCCTCGTCCAGAGCGCGCGCGCGATGGCCGTGATGCGGGGCCGCCCGTACGTGACCGAGCGCGACATCAGGGATCTCGTCCACGACGCGTTCCGCCACCGGCTCGTGCTCTCCTACCAGGCGCTTGCGGAGGAGGTCGCGCCTGACACGATCCTCGCCGCCGTGCTCGCCAAGGTGCCGGTGCCGCGGATCGACCTGACGAAGCAACCGGCCGCTGCATGATCCGCGGGGCGGCCGAGAGGACGCCCGCTCGCCCGGGGCCAGGCCAGGTCTCCCCGGCGAGCCTCCGTGCGCTCGAGCTGACGATCGCACGCCGTGTCGACGGGCTGCTCTCGGGCGACTACCGCTCCACGCACCCCGGCGAAGGCAGCGAGCTCGCGCTCGTGCGGCCGTACGAGCCGGGAGACGACGTCCGCCGGATCGAGTGGAACGTCACGGCCCGGACCGAACGTCCCGCACGTCCGGGTCGAGATCGCAGAGCGTGTGCTCGTGACGTGGCTCGTGCTCGACAATTCGGCCTCGATGCAGTTCGGCACTGCCGACCGGCGCAAGGCTGACGTCGCGGAGGGCGTGGCGCTCGCGATCGGGCACGTCGCCACGCGGCGCGGCAACCGGCTCGGACTGGTCGCCTTCGGCGACGGCGAGCTACGGACGCTGCCGCCCCGGCAAGGGCGCGTCGGCCTGCTCGGGGTGCTGCGAGAGCTGCGCACCGAGCTGCCGGGCGGAGCCGGCAGCCTGGCGGACGCTCTCGACACAGTCGGGGCGCTCGCGCGCCAGCGGTCGTTCGTCGTCGTCGTCTCCGACTTTCGCGGCCCGCAGACCTGGCGCCCGCCGCTGCTTCGGCTGGCCGGGCGCCACACCGTCGCGGCTGTCGAGACCCGCGACCCCCGCGAGCAGGAGCTTGCGGATGTCGGCGAGCTGCGACTCGTCGACCCGGAGACAGGCCGCCAGCTTCGCGTCGACACGTCCAGCAGCCGCCTGCGCGAGCGGTTCGCCGCCGCCGCCTCGCACGAGCGGAAGGCGCTCGTGACGGCGCTTACCTCGGCGGGCGTGGCGCACGTCCCGCTCTCGACCTCCGGCGACTGGCTGCGGCCGCTCGCCGCATTCCTGCGCAGGAACCCGATCAGATGAGAACCGGCCCGACGAGGTGCACGCGGTGAGCCTCTGGGGCCTGAGCTTCGGCTCGCCGACGGTCCTCGCCGCGCTGCTCGTCGTGCCCGTCGCCGTCGCGGGCCACTTCTGGCTCGAGCGGATGCGCGCCCGGCGCGCGGCCGGGTGGGCCTCGCCGGCGCTGATCCCGAACCTGGTCTCCGCCTCGCCCGGCTGGCGCCGCCACGTCCCGGTCGGGCTGATCCTCGGCGCGATCGCCTTCCTCGTCATCGGCGCGGCCCGCCCCCGGGCGACGTTCGCGGCCAAGCGCGAGGAGGCGACCGTCGTGCTGACGATCGACGTCTCCGGCTCGATGCTGGCCAAGGACGTCAAGCCGACCCGCCTCGCCGCCGCCGAGGCCGCGGCGACGGAGTTCATCGACAAGCTGCCGAAGAAGTTCCGGGTCGCGATCGTCGCGTTCGGGACCCGGCCCGCGGTCGTCGCGACGCCGGGCGCCGGACGGGCCCGCGCGCTCGACGCGCTGAAGAATCTCCGCACGGGCGAAGGGACGGCGCTCGGCGAGGCGATTCAACGGTCCGTGCAGGTCGCGCGCGCGTCCACCGCCGCCTCGACGGGCGGCGGCTCCCGCCCGCCGGCCGCGGTGCTCGCTGATCTCGGACGGGGCGCAGACGCAGGGCCGCGTCGAGCCGATCGCCGCCGCCCGCGAGGCGCGCCAGCGCGGCGTCCCGGTCTACACGGTCTCGCTCGGCACCGCGGACGGCGTCGTCGAGCGGCCGCTCCCGGGCGGCTACACCGAGCGAATCCAGGTTCCGCCCGACCCGCAGACGCTCGAGCAGGTGGCGGAGGTGAGCGGCGGCCGCTTCTTCCGCGTCGCGGACGCCGCCCGGCTGCAGCGCGTCTACCAGGACCTCGGCTCGCGCTTCGGCCACGTGCAGAAGCGCCACGAGCTCTCCGTCGCCGCCGTGGGCGCGGCCGGGCTGCTGGCGCTCGCGGGCGGCGCTCTCTCCCTGCTCTGGTTCCGGAGGCTCCCGTGAGGCTGGCGTCATGAGGCTGCGTCGCCCTCGTCGCCTGCGTGCTCTGCGTCCTCGCCGCCGGGGCCGGCAGGGCGAGCGCCGCCGACGAATGCCGGGGCCTCCAGGTGTGCATCAGCGTCCCCGGCCCGTGGGTCGCCGTTCCCGCCCAAGGCGGCACACGCTCCGCGACGCAGTACCTCCTGGCGTGCCCCGGCGGCAAGGGCGTCGTCGGCGGAGTCGACGCGGTCGTCAGCGACCGCGCGCTCGACATCACGTTCTCGGGTCGCCTCGGCAGCCCCGTCGGGCCGGGTGTGACCACCGAGCGGGCGGCGCTCTTCAGCGCGCTCTACACGGGAGCCACGGCGAAGACGACCACGTTCAGGCCGTACCTCGGCTGCATCCCGACCTCGGGCGGCGGCGGCAGGTCGACGACCGCAGTCACGCTCAAGCCGGGCCATCCCGTCACACTGCGCGCGAAGACGGTCCGCCTCGTCCCGGGCAGCGTCCAGCGCGTCACCCGCGCCTGCGCAGCCGGCGAGCGGCTCGTCTCGAGCTGGCATGCCGTCGCCTTCCGGACGACGACGGCGCCGAACCTCAGCTGGCTCTCGGCGATCACGACCTCGAGGTCGGTGCAGGGGACGCGCGCAACCGTGCGCGTAACGACGAACGACGTGCTCCCGCCCGCCTCGCGGGCCGAGGTGCAGGTCGGGGCGGCGTGCGCGAGATGAACAGCTCAGGACTCACCTGGCCGCTTGCGCTTCTGACGCTGATCGTCGTCCCGCTGCTGGCCGGCGTGTACTTCCTGGCCGTCCGCCGGCGGACGAAGTACGCGACCACGTATACGAATCTCGAGGTGCTGACGGCGGTCGCGAAGACGGGCCGCCCGTGGCGCGGCCTCGTCCCGGCCGGGCTCTTCCTCGCCGCGCTGGCGGTGGTCGCGGTCGCGCTCGCCCGGCCGCACATGGCGCTCTCGGTGCCGGAGGACCGCGCGACCGTCGTGCTCCTGGTGGACACCTCCGGCTCGATGCGCGCCGACGACGTACGTCCGTCGCGGCTCGACGCCGCGCGCTCGGCAATCAATGTCTTTCTCGACAAGCTCCCGTCGCGCGTGCGCGTCGGGCTCGTCTCCTTCGACTCCGAGGTGAGCGTGCTCGCCGAGCCGACGCGCGACCGCGGCCAGGTCCGCGAGGCGACGCAGTTCATGTCGCCGGGCGGCGGCACCTCGCTCGGCGACGGGCTCGTCGCCGCCGTCCAGCTCGCGGCCACGGCGGTGGGCGGCGGCGCGGGGCGCAAGCCGCCCGCGGCCGTCCTGCTCCTCTCGGACGGCAAGCAGACGGGCGGCAGCGCGCGCCCGCAGACCGCCGCCGCGAAGGCACGCTCCGCGGGCATCGCCGTCTACACCGTGGCGCTCGGGACGCCCAACGGCGTCGTCACCTTCGGCCCGCCCGGGTTCGAGCAGACGATCGCCGTCCCGCCGGACCCCGACACGCTCAGCCAGATCGCGACGACCACCGGCGGCCAGGCGTTCACGGCCGGCAACGCCTCGACGCTGAAGAAGGTGTACGAGAAGCTCGGCTCCCAGATCGGCCAGCACAAGGAGCAGCGTGAAGTGACGCCGCGGTTCGCCTTCGCGGCCGCCGCCCTCCTGCTCGCCGCGCTCGCGCTCGGCGCGCTCTGGGCGCCGCGCATCCCATAGCGCCGTGACCCGGCGGAGGCTACGGCACGGTGAAACGGACGGTGCGGACGATCTCCCGGCCGCGGCTCGTCACCACCACCCGGCCGAGATAGGCCCCCGGCAGAAGGCTCGTGGCGTCGAGCGGGAGCGACTCGTCCTCCCCGCCGGGGCCGCCGTCCAGCCAGACCGAGTCGACCGGCCAGAACGACGGGTCGCCCGCCTGCCCGCCGCCCGGCAGGCGGCGGACCTCGAGCGCGACCCCCGTCGGGCCCGTGAACGAGACGACCGAGTCCACCATCACGCCGCCGCTCTGATCGTCGATCCCGTCGACGAGCACGAGCGGCACCGGCCGGAGCACGGGCCTCGTCGAGCGCGAACGTCTTCGCCTCCCCGGCGACCGGCGCGCGCGTCCTGCCGACCAGCCGGGCGACGAGCCGGTACGACCACTGCCCTCTCGGCGCGAGGTCGCCCAGCTGGGCGCTGACCACGTCGGAGCCGAGGAACCGCACAGCCTTCGTCTTCCTCACTGCCGACGCTCACGGGCGTCGGCGTCGTCCCGGGCCAGTACTCGAACCAGGCTTCGACCCTCGTGCCGAGGCGCGCATTCACCTTCCCCTTGAGCTGCGCGCTCTCCAGGAGCACTCGACCCGCGTTGTCGGTCCTGACCGCGAGCTGCCCGGGCGCCACGACCTCCGTGCCCGCCTGGAAGGCGCGGCTGACGAAGAACGCCGTCCGGGAGGGGTTGGTCTCGGCCGCGAGGGAGACCGCGTAGACGTAGAACGCCCGGTCGAGGCCGCGCGTCGAGAGCTCGAGGCGCGGGCGGAGGTAGGCCGGTAGCTTGGCGTGCTTCCATGTGACGAGACGGACGTCGGGTCCGATCCCGGGAGCGTGGACGTGCGGCGTGTTCGTGCTCGTCGTCTCCTCGAGCGCGCGCCGAACGGCCGCCTGTTCCTCCGCCGAGATCGCGCGGCCGTCCACGCGAACGAGCGCGTAGGTCACCTCGGTGCCCTCGTCCGCCGAGGCGCCGATCCGGAACCTGGTCCGGCTCTGCGGCTGGTCGACCGCACCGCCGAAGTCGGCCCTCGCGTGCTCGATGGTCGTCCGATGCCGCCAGGACACCTGTGTCCCCGGACAGCGCGCGCCGCCGTCGGTCTCGGCCACCGCCTTGGCGACCTGGGCGTACGCCGGCCTCGCGGTCCCGTCGAGACGGTACTGGCCGCTCTGGAAGCCGGCGTCGCGGGCGGTGTCGTCGATCCAGTGGAAGAGATGCAGGGTCGCGACGTCCGGGTCGCACGCGGCGAGGCGGATCAGCTGCGCGTGGTAGCGCGGCCTGGGTCGCCTCGTCGACCGTCGGCACGTTCTCCGAGCCCGTGTAGCCGACGAGCCCGTTCGTGTTCACCTGCCAGCCGGCTTCGTCGATCCAGAGCGGCAGCCCCCGCTCCACGTCGAGCTGCGCGGTCCCGTTGAACGCGTCCCAGAGCGCCTGCTTGATCCGCGCGTAGTTCGAGACGCCCGCGTTCGGCCAGCGATATCCGACCGAGGGCGGGTCGGTGTTCACGTTCGGGTACGGGTGGAAGCTGAACGCGTCCATCAGCGGCTCGGTGCGACCGCTTCTGCGGTACGCGGCGCCGAGCGCGGCGATGAAGCGCACCGGCGAGGTCGAGCGGTTCGTCCGCGCGGTCGGGTTGTCGTTGCCCCGGGGCGAGAGCCCGACGCCGACGACCAGCTTCCCGGTCGGGTGGAGCTTGTCGTAGCACCCGGCGAGCACCCTCATCACCGCCGCCGCCGAGACCTGTGCGCCTTTGGCGCCGAACTGCGGCTGCCAGAAGCGCGGCTGATTCGGCTCGTTGCCGACGATGTAGGCCGACGCGTCGGGAAACGCGTCCGCGACGAGCCCGCAGAAGTCGATGAAGCCCTGCGCGCCGTTGTCCGCCACTGCCCGCGCCTTGAGCGGGTAGATCGCGAGGACGACCTTGATCCCGCGCGCCTTGGCGACCTCGATCGCCTCGGCGATGCGCGCCCGGTTCGGGATCTCGCCCGGCGTGGCGGTGTCCCACTTCACCGACATGACGTTCTCCGTCAGCCCGATCGCGGCCATCTGGTCGTAGATCGAGGCGCCGTAGTCCTGCGTGTACTTCGGCTGGTCCTCGTTCGCGCCGAAGATCGTCGGCCCCGTCCTCGCCCCGCCCGCGCCCAGCGCGACGGTCGCCCATACCAGGCCCACCCAGACCAGGCCTGTCAGCATCACGGCTGCCGCAATCCACCGTTTCATCAGTTCTTCCTCCGCCTGGGCTCGATCGGCTCGCCATCGTACTCCTCGGCGTAGCCCGACCGCCGCGACTTCGGCGGAAGCACCCCCTGTCCTGCGCAGACACGGGCGGCCGGCGCAGCTAGGCTCCACCTTCTTGGCCGCAGGAGGCCCCGAGCTCACGCACACGGAGATCGACGGCGTCACCACCTGGTGGGCGCCCGGCCAGGGGTCGTTCCTCGGGTCGCTGACGTTTCGGGTCGGCGTGGCCGACGAGACGCTGGCGCGGCGCGGAATCACCCATCTCGTCGAGCATCTCGCGATGCCCGACCACAGCCGCCACCATTTCGAGTGCAACGCCTCCGTCAACCAGACGCGGACCGAGTTCTGGGCGCGCGGGCGCGTGGACGAGGTCGTCCAGTTCCTGGAGGGCCGAGTCGCCGCGCTGAACGACCTTCCTCTCGACCGGATCGAGGCAGAGCGCGGAATCCTCCGGACCGAGGACGGCGGACGAGGGAGCAGCGCCTACAACCCGGCGCTGATCGAATACTTCGGCGCGCGCGCATACGGGTTGGACGCGTACCCGCAGTACGGCATCGGCGAGGTCGACGAGGACGAGGTCGTCGACTGGGCGGCGCGATTCTTCACCCGCGAGAACGCCGTCCTTTCCTTCACCGGGACCACCGCCGGCAGGGCTCACGATCGACCTCCCGTCGGGAACCCGGATCCCGCCGCCGCAACCGGAGCCTCTCCTCGAGCTTCCGGCGACCCGGCACTGGGGGAGCGGCGGCGGCCTCACCGCCGTCGGGCTCGTGCGCCGGAGGGTCGCGACGACCGTCGCCTCGGGGCTGCTCTCCGACCGGATCAGGCAGGAGCTGCGCTACGGGCAGGGGCTCTCGTACTCCGTGTACGGAGACATCGAGCGCTGGACCCCGGACGACGCATTCGTGAAGATCTGGCCCGACGTGGCCGACGGGAGGGAGCAGGAGGCACTGGGACACGTCCTCAACTGCCTGGACTCGCTGGCGACCGACGGCGCGACCGAGGACGAGCTCGAGCATTGGCTGGAAGGGCTGCGCCGATACTTCGCGGATCCGGAATCGGTCGTCTTCCGGGTCGAGACGGCGGCGTACAACGATCTCGTCGGGGCGGCCGTCTCCACGCAGGACGAGCAGCTCGCCGCTCAGGAGTCGATCACGCCCGCCGACGTCGCCGAGGCGGCCTTCGAGCTCGCGTCGCGCCTGCTCTGGATCGTGCCGGACTGGGTCGAGATGCCGGAGGATCGCGCCGCGCTCGTGCCGGAGGTCTCCTCCTGGCAGGTCGAGGGCCGCGCCTTCCGCCGCGCCCGAAGCCGGCTCGGCAGACGCGAGGGGGACGAGCAGATCGTGGTCGGCGCGGACGGCGTCACGCTCCTCCTGCCCGGCTACGGGCCTGTGAGCATGCGCTTCGACGAGGTCTCGGCGCTCGTGCACCATCCCGACTCCGACCTCGAGCTGATCGGCCAAGACGGGTTCAGGATCGTCTTCGGCGAGACCGGCAGCTGGAGCCGGGAGGAGGAGCTCCGCGGGCTCGTCACGGAACGCGTCCCCGCCGAGAAGCAGGTGCGGCTCAGGGCTTCGGCTTCATTCTGAACTCGAGCTCTCAATCGTCGGGAACCGGCTGGAGCCCGGTCTCGACGGTACGGCGCCCGTCCACCTGGTAGACGACGTCCACCGTGTGGTGCTTGCGGTACGTGCCGGCGACGCCCAGGAAGAGCGAGAGCCAGCGCCAGAAGCCGAGGCGGCCCTCCTGCGCGAGCTCCTGGTCGAAGACGAGCTCGCGCCCGTCGAGCCGGTAGTCGGAGCCGAGTTGCTGCGGCACGCCGTTCACGTACACCTCGAACGGCTCGGTCACATACGGGGGAAGTTCCACGCGCGAGGGCCCGGGCATCCTTCATAGAATGCCCGCGGTCGTGCGTCGTCGGCAGCTCCTCGTCTTGTTCGCCTCGGTCGCGCTCGGGCTGCTGCTCGCCGGCGCCGCGCTCGCCGGCAACGGCGGCATCGCGCCGCCGGGACCCGACTCGCCGAACGCGGAGCGGATCAACACCGCCTACTGGGTGATCATGATCTTCACGGGCGTGATCTTCGTGCTCGTCGAGGGCGCGCTGCTCGTCTTCGTGATCCGCTTCCGGCGCGGGCGCCGCCCGCGCACCGCCGAGGGCCCGCAGATCCACGGCTCGACCAAGCTGGAGCTGATCTGGACGGTCGCCCCGGTGGTGATCCTCGCCGTCATCGGCGCGTTCGTCTTCTACGAGCTGCCGGGGATCCAGGACGTCCCGAGCGCGAGCGCCGGCAACCGCGAGAACGTCCTCGTGCAGGGACGCCAGTTCTACTGGCAGTTCCGGTACCCGAACGGCGGAATCTCGATCAACACGATGACGGTGCCGGTCCACCGCGTGACGAAGCTCGACGTCACCGCACCCGGCTTCGACGTCATCCACTCGTGGTGGATACCCCAGCTCGGCGGCAAGTTCGACGCGATCCCCGGCAAGGTGAACCACACGTGGTTCCAGCCGCAGCGAGAGGGCCTCTTCGAGGGCCAGTGCGCCGAGTTCTGCGGCATCCAGCACGCGCAGATGCGGGCCTGGGTGAACGTCGTCTCCGACGCGGAGTACCGCGCCTTCCTCGCCCGGCGGCGGCAGCTGCTGGCGGAAGCGAGCCCCGAGCTCGGGAGGGAGATCTTCGAGGGCGTCTGCCTCAAGTGCCACCGGCTCGCGACGACGGGGCCGAAGCGCGTCGGGCCGAACCTCGGCGGCAACCCGGTGCTGAAGGACGAGAACGGGTTGCGGACGCTCGTCCGGAACGGGCGGGGTGCGATGCCGGCCGTCGGCAAGGACTGGCCGCCCGACGAGTTCGACGCGCTCTTCGCCTACACGAAGACGCTTGGCACGGGAGCTACCGGTGGCGGCTAACGCCGACGTCAGTCCGTACCGGGCCGACTGGCGCCGCGGCCGCGTCACGTCGTGGCTGACGACCGTCGACCACAAGCGGATCGGCCTGCTCTACATCGGCACGTCGCTGATCTTCTTCATCTTCGGCGGCGTGCTCGCGCTGCTGATGCGGACGCAGCTCGCGACGCCGAACGAGACCTTCATCGTGAAGGACTCGTACAACACGCTCTTCACGATGCACGGCACGACGATGATCTTCCTCGTCGTCGTCCCGATCCTCGCCGGCTTCGGCAACTACCTCGTGCCGCTGATGATCGGCGCCCGCGACATGGCGTTCCCGCGGCTGAACGCCCTCTCGTACTGGCTCTACCTGATGGGCGGGATCGTGCTGATGGGCTCGTTCTGGGCGACCGGCGGCGCGGCGAAGATCGGCTGGACGGGCTATCCGCCGCTCTCGGACAGCCACTCGCCCGGCACCGGCGTCGACCTCTGGATCCTCGGCCTGCACCTGCTCTCGATCGCGTCGCTCGGCGGGTGCGATCAACTTCGTCGTGACGATCCACAACATGCGCACCGCCGGCATGACCTGGATGCGGATGCCGCTCTTCGTCTGGACGATCGTCACCTACGGCTGGCTGCTGATCGCGGTGCTGCCGGCGCTCTCCGCCGGGCCTGACGATGCTGCTGCTCGACCGCACCGTCGGCACCCACTTCTTCGTTCCCGACGAGGGCGGCAACGCCGTGCTCTACCAGCACGTGTTCTGGTTCTTCGGGCACCCCGAGGTCTACATCATGATCCTGCCCGCGATGGGGATCATCTCGGAGGTGATCCCCGTCTTCGCGCGGAAGCCGATCTTCGGCTACAAGGCGGTCGCGTTCTCGACCGCGGGGATCGCGTTCTACTCGCTGCTGGTCTGGGGCCACCACATGTTCGCCGTCGGGCTGCCGTGGGGCCTGAACGCCTTCTTCATGCTGAGCTCGATGGTCATCGCCATCCCGACGGGGGTGAAGATCTTCAACTGGCTCGCGACGCTCTGGCGCGGGAACATCTCCTTCGACACGCCGATGCTGTTCGCGCTCGGGTTCATCTGCGTGTTCACGATCGGCGGCCTCTCGGGCATCTTTCTCGCCTCGTTCCCGGTCGACTGGCAGCTGACGGACACGTACTACGTCGTCGCGCACCTGCACTACGTGCTCTTCGGCGGCTCGATCTTCGGCATCTTCGCGGGCCTCTACTACTGGTGGCCGAAGATGTTCGGCAAGCTGCTCAACGAAGGGCTCGGCAAGGCACACTTCTGGCTGATGTTCATCGGCATGAACCTGACCTTCATGCCGCAGCATCTCCTCGGCCTGCTGGGGATGCCCCGCCGGATCTACACGTACCACCACGGAGGGCTCTGGGAGGCGTACAACCTGATCTCGACGATCGGCTCGTACCTGATGGGACTCAGCATCCTGCTCTTCGCTGATCAACGTGATCGTGACCTCGCGGAGCGGCCGCCGCGCCGGCAACGACCCGTGGGTCGCCGACACGCTCGAGTGGTACACGACCTCGCCGCCGCCGCCGTACAACTTCGACCAGGTGCCGTACGTGACGTCGGCGCGGCCGCTGCGCGACCTGCGCCGGAAGCTGCAGGAGGACTATGAGCTCTGAGCTCGCTCCCGGGCCGTGGCTGCGGCTGACGGCGCTCGGCGCCGCGGCGGCGACGCTCCTCGCAGTCGTCTCCGGCGCCGCGTCCCTCGGGACGGCGCATCGCCTCCTCGCCGCGCTCGCGCTGCCGCCGCTCGCAGCGGTGGTGGTGGCGGCGTGGACGGCTCACCGGCGCCTGCTTGTCCCCGCGCTCGTCGCCACCGCGCTCTTCGGCATCGCCGCGGCCATCACCGCGCCGGGCTTCCACCTCGCCGCCGCGGCCGTCGCGTTCGCGGCGACGTGCGTGCTCGCGGCGCTTGCCCTTCGCGGGAGGCCGGCGGCCGGCGGTCCGTGGCGGGACTACGTGACGCTGACGAAGCCGCGGATCATGTCGCTGCTCCTGCTCACGGGCGCCGGCGGGATGTTCGTCGGCGCCGGCGGCTGGCCCGGCGGCCGCCAGCTGGCCGCCACGATGGCCGGCCTCGCGCTCGCGTGCGGCGGCGCCTCGGCGCTCAACCACGTGCTCGACGCCGACATCGACCGCCTGATGGGCAAGCGGACGGAGCGGCGCCCCGTCGCGGCGGGCCGCGTGCCGCCGTCGCGCGCCCTCGAGTTCGGACTCGCGCTCTCGGCGCTCTCGTTCGTGCTCCTGGCCTCGACGGTGAACGTCGTCGCCGCCGCGCTCGCGCTCGTCGGCAACCTCTTCTACGTGCTCGTCTACACGCGCTGGCTGAAGCGCTCGACGCCGCAGAACATCGTCATCGGCGGTGCCGCCGGTGCAGTGCCGCCGCTCGTCGGCTACGCCGCTGCGACGGGCGACATCACGCTCGCCGCGCTGCTCCTCTTCGCGATCGTCTTCTTCTGGACGCCGCCGCACTTCTGGGCGCTCGCACTGCTGATCAAGGAGAACTACGCCGCCGCGAAGGTCCCCATGCTCCCGGTCGTGAAGGGCGACCGCGAGACCGCCCGGCAGATCGTCGTCTACACGGTCGTCCTGATCGCCGTCTCCGCGACGCCGGCGCTCTGGGCCGGGATGGGCGCCGTCTATCTCGTTTCCGCGCTTGTGCTCGGAGCCGTCTTCCTCGCGTTCGCGCTCGTGCTGCAGCGTTCGCTGTCGCGCCGGCATGCGGGGCTCCTGTTCCACTATTCGCTCCTCTACCTCGCCCTGCTCTTCGTGGCGATGGCGCTGGATCCGGTGCTCGCATGAGGCTGCTCCCATGAGCGACGAGCTCGTCGAGCCGCTGGCGGAGTCGACGCTGCCGGAGTCGTCTCTGTCTGAGGCCGGGCACGTCCCGGTCGATGCGCATGCGGCGCTCGCGCGGAAGAACAACCTCTGGGGGTGGGCGCTCTTCGGGGCCTTCCTGCTGCTCTTCGCCGGTTCGTTCGCCGTCGCGCTCGTCTACCTGGCGCTGGACTAGGCGCTGGACGACCCGGGCATGGCGTGGCTCGAGTGGGTGCGGCGCCTGCAGGCGGCCGCCCAGAGCGGGCTCAACTACACGGAGAGCCCGTTCGAGCGCGAGCGCTACGAAGAGGTGCGGCAGATCGCCGTCGAGATGGCCGAGTCGGGCGAGGTCGAGCGCGAGGAGCTCCTGGTCGCGTTCGCGGTCGAGAGCGGCCATGCCACGCCGAAGGTCGACGTACGCGCGGCTGCGTTCCGCGACGGGAAGGTGCTGCTCGTCCGCGGGGTCGACGACGGCCTCTGGGCGCTGCCGGGAGGCTGGGCGGAGGTGGGCCAGAGGCCGAGCGAGGCTGCCGAGAAGGAGCTGCGCGAGGAGAGCGGGCGCCGCGGCCGGGCGGTGAAGCTGATCGGCCTCTACGAGCGAGACGTGCGCGGCCGGGGCCGCTGGCCGTTCTACGCCTACAAGGTCTACTTCCTCTGCGAGCTGGACGACTCCGAGCCGGCGCCGGTGCAGGCGAGCGAGATCCTCGAGGCGGGCTTCTTCGCGGAGGACGACCTCCCCGAGCTGTCGCGGCGCACGCCGCCGGCGCACCTCGCGCGGGCGTTCGCGCACCTGCGCGACGCTTCGCTGCCGGCGGACTTCGACTGAGGCCCTCCTTGGTCAGACCAAAGCGCAAGAAAGCGGCACAATTTCTCCACATTCCAGGATCCATGCGGCCTGGCGCAGCACCCCCTGGTCAGACCAAGGTGCAAGAAAGCGTCACGCTCCGTCCACAGAGTGCCGCGAAGCGGCGATGTCCCGCGTAGGGTGGACGGCGTCTGGATCACGCGAGATCGAGCCCCGCGGCGAGGGCATCCGCCTCGCCGTCAAGGATCTCTTCGACACGGCTGGGGTGACGACGACCTACGGCTCGGCGATCTTCGCGGAGCACGTGCCGGACGAGACCGCCGAGGCCGTCCGCCGGCTCGAGGCGGCCGGATACGTGTCGGTCGGCAAGGCGAACCTGCACGAGTTCGCCTACGGGATCACCTCGGAGAACCCGCACTTCGGCACCGTGCCCAACCCGGCGGCGCCCGGGCGAATCGCAGGTGGCTCGAGCGGCGGCAACGCCGCGGCCCTCGCGCTCGGCCTCGCCGACGCCGCCCTCGGGACCGACTCCGGCGGCTCGATCCGGATCCCGTCCGCCTGCTGCGGCACCGTCGGCTTCAAGCCGAGCTTCGGGCTCGTGCCGCTCGACGGCTGCTTCCCGCTCGCGCCGAGCTTCGACCACGCGGGGCCGATGACGCGCACGGTTCCCGACGCGGAGGCGATGCTGGCGGCACTCGCGCCGGGCTATTCCCCGCACGAGCTCGAGTCACTGGAGGAGCTCCTGGCGGGGATCACGGGCCTCGACGACGCCGATCCCCTCGTCCGGGCGCGCGTCGAGGAGGCCGCGGCGCACTTCCCGCGTCGTCGGGCGGTCGAGTTCCCCGCCTTCGAGATCTCGGGAGCCGGCTTCATGCGGGAGGTCGCCGACGTGCACCGCGAGCTCTACCGCGAGAGCCCCGAGCTCTACGGCGAGGACGTCGCCCGCCGCATCGAGGCCTGTCTCGAGGTGACCGACGCCGAGTACGAGCGCGCGGCCCGGGAGCGGGAAGCATTCCGCGAGCGGGCGGCCGAGGCGGTTGCCGGCGTCGACCTCGTCCTCACCCCGACGCTCGCGCTCGTCGCGCCGCCGGTCGGCTCCGTGGACAGCGAACTGCGACAGCGGATGCTGCGCTTCACCTACCCGTTCAACGCCCTCGGCTGGCCGGCGCTCGCGCTGCCGTGCGGGCCGGCGGAGGACGGGCTTCCCGCCTCGGTGCAGCTCGCCGCTCCGGACAGGGGCGGACGCGCGCGTCCTCGCAGCCGGGCCGCCTCCTGGAGGACGCGCTCAAGGGCTAGCCCGGGATTGCCGAAAGAAGAGGACGTGCGGCACCTCGCACTCCTACTCCCACTCGCCCTCATGCTGGGCGCGTCCGCGCAGGCCGCCGGCCCGCGTCCCTCGGCGCCGCCGGACCCGCCGGCCGCCCTGAGCGCGTTCCTGCTCCGGGCCGACGAGCCCGAGACGCACACCTTCCCGCGCACCCCGTCGTTCGCCTGGGCGCCGGTGCGCAAGGCCGTCCGCTACGAGTTCGAGCTCGCGACGAACCAGAACTTCAGCGACGGAAACATCCTCTGGAGCGACGACAAGCTGGCGCAGCCGGCGGTCGCCGTCCCGCTGCAGCTGCCGTGGATGACGGGCAAGCCCTACGCCCTCTGGGCGCACGTCCGCTCGATCGCCAAGGGCGGCAAGGTCTCGCAGTGGAGCGAGCCGTTCGGCTTCAACATGCGCTGGCGCGACAGCGACGTTCCGCAGCAGCTGTCCGCGCCGCCCGGGCTCGTCCGCTGGGCGCCCGTCGAGGGCGCGACGGCGTACGACGTCCTCTATCCGCAGATCACGCCCGCGAAGGCGTTCCAGACGACGACGAACGTCGCGGACGAGCGCGAGTTCTACACCTTCCACGAGTCGTCGGCCTGGTCGAGTCCGATCACCTGGCGCGTGCGCGCCGTCCGCTACGTCGACGCCTCGGTGGGGACGAAGAACGGCCTGCCGCGCGTCTCCTACGGGCCGTGGAGCCCGACCTTCACGAGCGTCAACCCACCCGCCTCGCTCGGCACGCTGACCCCGAACGTCACCGTCTCGGACGAATACGTCAAGGCCGGCGCGGCGGCCAAGCCACACGAGCTGACGCCGGGCCTCGCCTGGTCGGGCTCGCCGGGCGCCGTTCCGGGCGTCGCGGCCGGCAGCCCGCTCTACCGCGTCTACATCTTCACCGACGACCACTGCGTGAACCGCGTCTTCACGGGCTCGATCGTGGGGTCCCCCGCCTTCGCTCCGCGCACGAAGGGCGGGCCGCTCTCGCTCCCGCAGGACTCCCAGGACCTCGGCAGATGGCAGTCCGGGATCGTCAAGATCGGCGGCACCGAGGGCGCCGTCTACGACGCCGAGGGCGAGAAGGTGCTGACGAACGAGGATCCCGGCAACGCGGTCGACAAGAGCTCGGGCTCGGCGGGCAGCGCCGCAGCCTCGGACGCCTCGGTGGCGCGGGTCGACCTCTGGGACAGCGGGTGGCCCAACGGGCGCTACTACTGGACCGTCGTCCCCGTGATGGCGCTCGGGATCGGCACGGTCCTGAAGCCGGGCGACCCGCAGCCGATCGAGTACCACGACCTGAACGTCCCGCAGGACGCCTGCGAGGCAGGGCGCCTCGGCAGCTTCGGCAAGGTCTCGAAGCCGGTCGTCGCCGAGTCGTCGACCCCCTACGTCTCGGGTCTCTCGCCCACGGGCCGAATGATCGCCGCCGTCAAGGGCCTGCCCACCTTCCACAGCTCGCCGCTCGTGGCGTGGCAGCCTGCAACGGGCGCGATCAGCTACGACGTGCGAGTGGGCGAAGGACCGCAGCTATCCGTGGAAGAAGGCGGGTACGGTGCAGACGCACGCGACCTCGGCGGTGCTGCCGATCACGAAGCCCGGGACGTGGTGGTACCGCGTGCGCGGCGTCAATCCGTCCCTGCCGAAAGGCGCCCAGAACATGACCTGGTCGACGCCGGTCGCGCTCAGGCTGACCGGCGACCAGTTCAAGGTCGTCAGGTAGCGCGCGCCGCCGCCGCCGACACCACGCGCCGAACCGCCTCCTCGTAGACCCGGTCGCGCCCGAAGCGGTCGAGCTCGTCCGAGAGGAGATCCGCGGGCGTCTTGCCTTCGTCGGGCGGCGGCGCGAGGTCCTCCCCGCCGAGCCTGACTCCGACCTGCTCGGCCTCCTCGACCGGGAAGATCGTCCGCCGCAGCCGCGCCTCGAGCCAGCCGTGCAGCAGCGTCGCCTCGGGGTGCGGGCCGCGCACGCGGATCTCCTGCTCGCGGATCCCGGGCCAGTAGCGCGCCAGCTTGACCCGCCAGGGAAGGACTCGGGCCCAGGCGATGTCGGTGACGGCGGTCCGGTCGAAGATCTCCACCAGCTCGCCGTAGCGAACCTCGCCCCACTCGGCCGAGTCGACGACGAGCCGATCGACGACGTCGACGAGCTGCTCGAACGAGCGCCGGCCGAACTCCGGGCGGCCGCGCCAGCGGCAGAACACCGGAAGATCGGAGATCAGCAGCGGCAGCACGATCGACGCCGGCGCCTCCGTGCGGCCGCCGCGCAGGGTCAGCTGGATCACGTCCGCGCAGACCGGGCGCTCGCCGAGCGGGAAGCAGACGAGCGAGAGCTGGGCGTCCAGCCCGTCCGGCTCGTCCGGTTCCGGCACGAGCAGGATCGTCCGCGACGGATGCCGCTCTGCGAGCCCGGCGAGGACGCTGCGCGCCGCCTCCAGCCAGTCGCGCGGCACCCACGCGATATGCGTCATCACGCTCGTTCGCTGCATGGTGGCCAGGTCGGACGCGCGCAGGCGCCCGAGCTCGCGCTCGATCTGCGTCGTCGCGTTCTCGCCCGTCCAGCTCTCTGTCTCTGGTGCCTGCCGGGTCAACGGCGAGTCTCCGGATCGTGAGCACCAAGCGATGCAAGGACGCAGGAGCGCCGATCGTTGGCACGATCGACGCGACTGAGGACGCGGCAGCGCGCGTGATCGCGGGCCGAGGCGTCGCTTGGCCGGCAGACGTCGACGCCACGACCGTCCGTCCCGGTGGACCAGCTCGTCGGCCGACTGCGGCCCCAGGTGCCGGCGGCGTAGTTGGGGAACGCCGGCCGGTCCCTCTGCCAGGACGCGACGATCGCGTCCACGAGCGACCACTGCTCCTCCACCTCGTCCGTGCGCGTGAAGAGCGTCGCGTCGCCGAGCATCGCGTCGAGGATCAGCCGCTCGTACGCCTCCGGCAGGCTCGTGCGGAACGCGCCGCCGTAGAGGAAGTCCATGTGCACGGTGCGGATCGCCATCCCCTGGCCGGGCACCTTCGCGCCGATCGCCAGCGAGACGCCCTCGTCGGGCTGGACGTGGATCAGGAGCACGTTCGGACGCAGCGGCTCGCCCTGCGACACCTCGAACGGCGGATGTGGCGCGCGCTTGAACTGGATCGCGATCGTCGTCTCGCGGCGGGCGAGGCGCTTGCCCATCCGGACGTAGAACGGCGTGTCCGCCCAGCGCCAGTTGTCGACGTAGAGCTTCGCCGCGACGTACGTCTCCGTCATCGAGTCCGGCGCGACGCCCGCCTCCTCGCGGTAGCCGGGCACCTCGACGCCCTCGACGAAGCCGCGCCCGTACTGCCCGCGCACGACGGACTTCGGTCCCGGCGTGTGCATCGCCTTCAGCACCTTGACCTTCTCGTTCCGGACCGACTCCGCGGTGAAGTCGATCGGCGGCTCCATCGCCGTCAGCGCGACGAGCTGGAGCAGGTGGTTCTGGAAGATGTCGCGGATCGCGCCGGCCTGCTCGTAGAAGGCGGCGCGCCCCTCGATCCCCATCGACTCGGCCACGGTGATCTGCACGTGGTCGATGAACTGACGGTTCCAGATCGGCTCGAAGATGCCGTTCGCGAACCGCAGCGCCAGCATGTTCTGGACCGTCTCCTTGCCGAGATAGTGGTCGATCCGGAAGATCTCGTCCTCGGTGAAGCCCGACTCGGTGATCAGCCGGTTCAGGTGCTCGGCCGAGTGGAGGTCGCGGCCGAACGGCTTCTCGATGATCAGGCGCACCCAGCCCTGCGCCGTGCGCCGCTTCGCGAGCGCCTGGATCAGCATGCCGATCGCGGACGGCGGCACGGCGAAGTAGTAGAGGCGGTTGCCGTTCAGGCCGTGCTCGTGGTCGAGCTCCGTCAGCCTCTCCGCGACGGCGTCCTCGCCGCGGTCGTCGGCGAAGTCCGTCGGCGACGTAGAACATCCGCTCCGCGAGCCAGCTCCAGACGTCCTCGCGGAACTCGTCCCGGGCGAACTGCTGCACCGACTCCTTCATCTCCGCGCGCCACTGCTCGTCGGAGCTCTCGGAGCGCGCGACGCCGACGATCACGAATCGCTCGGGCAGCAGGCGGCGGAAGGCGAGCGCGTAGAGCGCCGGAATCAGCTTCCGGTGCGCCAGGTCGCCGGAGGCGCCGAAGATGACGATCGCGCACGCCTCGGGCGTTCTCCGCAGGCGCAGCCCTTCGAGGAGCGGGTTCTCCTCCGCCGCGTGGTCGGCCTGGCCCGCGTGCTGGGCGACCCCGGTCATTCGGTCTTCACCGCGTGGCCGCCGAACTGGTTGCGGAGCGCCGCGTTCACCTTGGCGGCGAACGACTCCGGCTGCCGGGAGGCGAACCGTGCGTACAGCGACGCCGTGATCACCGGCGCGGGCACGTTCTCGTTGATCGCCTCGAAGATCGGTCCACCGGCCCTCGCCGGAGTCCTCGACGTAGCCCTTGATGTGCGGCAGGTCGCCGCCTTCCGTCGAGAAGGCGTTGTACAGCAGCTCCAGCAGCCACGAGCGCACGACCGAGCCGTAGCGCCAGATGCCGGCGACCTCGGCCAGGTCGAGATCGAACTCGGACGCCTTCATGATCTCGAAGCCCTCCGCGTAGGCCTGCATCATCCCGTACTCGATCCCGTTGTGGACCATCTTCGTGAAGTGCCCCGCACCGGGACCGCCCACGACCGCCCAGCCGTCCTCCGGCGCGAGCGCCTCGAAGATCGGCGTCAGCCGCGACGCCGGCTCCTCGTCGCCGCCCGCCATCAGGCAGAACCCCTCGCGCAGGCCCCAGATGCCGCCCGAGACGCCGCAGTCGACGAAGTGGATGCCCTTCTCCTGCGCCTCCGCATGCCGGCGCTGCGAGTCGCGGAAGTTCGAGTTGCCGCCGTCGACGATCACGTCGTCCGGATCGGCGATCCCGAGCAGCTGCTGGAAGGTGCTCTCGGTGATCTCGCCGGCGGGAACCATCGTCCAGAAGACGCGCGGCGCCTCGAGCTGCTCCTTCAGCTCCTCGAGCGAGCCTGCGGTCGACGGCTGGCCCGGGTCGTACGTCTGCACGGTGTGCCCGTGCTGCTCGAGCCGGCCGGTCATGCCGGCCCCCATGCGGCCGAGGCCGATCATCCCTAGCTTCACACGTCCTCCAATCTGAGTCTCACGATGCGGCGGCCGCGCTCGTGCAGCGACGCGAAGTCGCCCGCGGCCTGCGACTTGATCAGGCGCCCGAAGCCGAACTTCTGGCCGGGGATCCGCAGCTCGGGCCCCGTGTCGTCGACGACCTGGATGAAGAGGCCCGTGTTCGGGCCGCCCTTGTGCAGCTGGCCAGTCGAGTGCAGGTAGCGCGGGCCGAGGCCCCTCGTGACGACGCAGCCGGTCTCGTGCGCACGGGCGACGAGCGGGTCGAGCTCGGCCTCGCGCGCGGGGTCGATGAACGCCTGGATGCAGACGTAGTCGCCCTGCTGCGCGCCCGCCAGGAGCTCGTCGACCGAGCCCTGCGGCGACAGGTCCGGCTCACCACCGGCCAGCACCTCGTTCGTCTTGTCCTTCGCCGCCTGGACGTTCGGCTGGTCGAACGGGTTGATGCCGAGGATCGAGCCCGCGACGGCGGTCGCGAACTCCCAGCGGAAGAACTCCTGGCCGAGCTCGTACGGGTCGGGAACGCGGACATCCTGCTGCTGGCGGTCGGGCCCCTCGGGGCTCTCGCCCGGCGCGGGCACGAGGCCCTTGCCGTCCTTCCCGGTCGACTCTGCGATCAGCTGCTCGGCCCAGAGGCCGAAGCCGTTCACGTCCTCGAACACGACCTTGTCGCGACCGTCGCGCCAGTTCTCGCCCAGGGAGAGGCCGAGGTCGAGGCCGGGATTCCCCTCGGCGGCGCGACACGCCTCTGCCATCTCCTGGGCACGGATCAACACGCGGCGGGCGTCGACGCCCATCAGCACGAGCGGCACGATCCCGAACGGCGACAGCGCCGAGTAGCGCCCGCCGATGGTCGGCTCGCCGGGGAAGACGGCCCCGAAGCCGCGCTCGCGCGCGAGGTGCTCCAGCGCCGAGCCGGGATCCGTGATCGCCGCGAAGTTGGCGCCGTTCTTCACCTGCTCCCAGAAGTAGTCCGTGTGGGAGCGCGTCTCGAGCGTGCCGCCCGACTTCGACGCCGAGACGAAGAGCGTCCGCTGGAGGTCGACCTGCTCCGTGAGCCGGCGAATCGCCTTCGGGTGCGTCGTGTCGAGAACGTGTACGTGCTCGGCCTCGAAGAGGCGGCGCATCACCTCGGGAGCGAGCGACGACCCGCCCATGCCGAGCAGGACGACGTCGTCGATCACCCCTGCGGCCTCGATCTGCTCCGCGTAGCTGATCACGTCGTCGAGCTGCTCCTGCATGCGGAGCGGCTCGTCGAGCCAGCCGAGCCACCTGGCCTCGTCCCGGCCGGTCCAGACGCTCGGGTCCCGCGCCCAGATCGCCTCGACGAGCTCCTCGGTGTCCATGCGGTCGGGGTCCACGTGGTCGGTCACGCCGCGACGAGCTGTTCGCGCTTGGCGCGGATGCCGTCGAGCAGCTCGTCGAACGAGTCGGCGAACTTCTGCACGCCCTCCGCCTCGAGCGTCAGCGAGACGTCGTCGTAGTCGACGCCGGCCTGCGCGAGCCCTGCAAAGACCTGGTCCGCTTCGTCGAGCCCCTCCAGCAGCGTGTCGCCGCGGACCTCGCCGTGGTCCTGGAAGGCCGCGATCGTCTCGTCCGGCATCGTGTTGACCGTGTTCGGGCCGATCAGCTCCTCGACGTACATGACGTCGCGGTAGGCGGGGTTCTTGACGGACGTCGAGGCCCAGAGCGGCCGCTGTACGTTGGCGCCCTTCGACTCGAGGAACGCCCAGCGCGGGCCGGAGAACGCCTCGAGGAAGTTCCGATACGCGAGCTTCGCGTTCGCGACCGCGAGCTTGCCCTGCAGCGCCTCGTTGCCGACGGCCTCCAGGCGCCTGTCCGCCTCGGTGTCGACGCGGGAGACGAAGAACGACGCGACCGACTGCACCTTCGACGGGCTCTTGCCCGCGGCGACGAGGCGCTCGAGGCCGCGGATGTAGGCCTCCATGACCTCCTTGTGGCGCTCGAGCGAGAAGATCAGCGTCACGTTGATGTTCCTGCCGTGCGCGATCATGTCCTCGATCGCGCCCAGGCCGGGCTTCGTCGCCGGGATCTTCACGTGCAGGTTCGGGCGGTCGATCCACTCGTGCAGGCGCATGGCCTCCTCGAACGTGCCCTCGCGGTCGTAGGCGAGGGTCGGGTCGACCTCCCAGGAGACGAAGCCGTCGACGCCCTGCGTCCGCTCCCAGACCGGGCGCAGCAGATCGCAGGCGCCGCGCGATGTCCTGGGCCGTCAGCTGGAGGAAGATCTCCTTCGGGTCGTCCTCCGTCTTCAGCAGCTCGCGGAGCTGCTCGTCGTACGCGTCGCCCGAGGCGATCGCCTTCTGGAAGATCGTCGGGTTCGACGTCACGCCTGTGACGGCGTCCTCCTCCATCAGCCGCGCGAGCTCGCCTTCCTCGAGGCCGCTGCGCGAGAGGTTGTCGATCCAGACGGATTGGCCGTGCTCGGTCAGCTCATGCAGGCGCGACTTCGCCACTCTTCATCATCCTTTCCAAGACACGGGGAAACCCATGGTTCCCCCGTGGGCCCCCTCCTTCTTCGCAGCGACGCACGAGCCGAGGTGCGCTCCCGCCGGGCGAAGCCCGGCTCCGCCGTCGACTCGTTGTGCCCGAAGAGATCGGGGGCATTCCGATTACGTGCGCTCAACGAGGCCCCTTTCGAGCGCGAGGACCTTCTCGAGGCGGCGGACGTAGCGCTCGCCGCCGTCGAACTTTGCGTTCAGGAACGCCGCGACCAGGTCGCCGGCGAGCGACGGCCCGACGATCTCCGAGCCGAGGCAGAGGACGTTCATGTCGTCGTGCTCGACGCCCTGGTGGGCGGAGTAGACGTCGTGGCAGATCGCCGCGCGGATGCCGGCGAGCTTGCAGGCGGCGACCGAGGCGCCGACGCCCGAGCCGCAGACGAGGACGCCCCGCTCGGCGCGGCCGTCCTGGATCGCCTCGCCGAGCTCCCGCGCCTTGTCGGGGTAGTCGATCCGCACGAGGTCGCTGTCCGTGCCGAGGTCGAGCACCTCGTGCCCGGCCAGGGCGGCGAGGACGGCCTCCCTCAGGTGGACGCCGCGGTGGTCGAAGGCGACGGCGACCTTCACGGACGCTCCCGGAGGAGCTCGACACGGCTGATCCGCTCGCCGTTCACGAGGAACGACGCCCAGAGGGCTTCCTCCGCGGCGAGCTCGCCCGAGTCGCTCCAGACCTGCGTGCGGGTGAACGGGACGAGCGCGCCGCCGTCTTCCTCTTCGTAGCCCGTCGGGCTCGTGCTGATGTCAAGCCCCGGCGGGCCCTCCTGGAGCGCGATCTCGCGGATCTCGTCGTGCCCGCGCGCCACGTTCGGGCCCATGACGAGCTCGGCCTGCGGGTCGAAGAGACCCGGTACCGCATCGGCGTCGTGGTCGTTCATGACGGCGAAGAACCGGTCGACGAGCCTCCGGCTCAAGACACCCTCTCGAGGAGCGCAGTCGCCTTCGCGACGACGTTGTCGACGGTGAAGCCGAGCCGCTCGAGCACCTCGTTCCCCGGCGCGGAGGCGCCGAAGCGCTCGATGCCGAGCGAGTCACCGTGGTCGCCGACCCATCGCTTCCAGCCGAGCGTGACCCCGGCCTCGATCGAGAGCCGCGCCTTCACGTCCGCGGGCAAGACCGACTCGCGGTAGTCCGCCGTCTGCGCCTCGAAGAGCTCCCAGCACGGCATCGAGACGACGCGGACGCCCGTGCCGTTCTCGGCCGCGATCCTCCGCCCCGCGTCGAGCGCGAGCGCGACCTCGGTGCCGGATGCGATCAGGATCAGATCGGGGTCTCCGGACTCGTCCCCGAGCGAGTCCCAGAGCGCGTAGGCGCCCTGCTCGAGCCCGGACGCCGGGGCGAGGTCCGAGCGGTCGAGCGTCGGCACCTTCTGGCGGGAGAGCGAGAGCCCGACCGGCCCGCCCTCGCGCTCGAGCGCGACCTTCCACGCCCACGCGGTCTCGTTCGCGTCGGCCGGCCGCACGAACCAGAAGTTCGGGATCGCGCGGAGGGCCATGTAGTGCTCCACGGGCTGGTGCGTCGGCCCGTCCTCGCCGAGCCCGACCGAGTCGTGCGTCCAGGCCCAGACGACCCCGTTGCCCATCAGCGCGGACAGGCGCACCGCCGGGCGCATGTAGTCGGAGAAGATCAGGAACGTGGAGCCGAACGGCTTCAGCATGCCGCCGTGGACGGAGATTCCGTTGACGATCGAGCCCATGGCGTGCTCGCGGATGCCGAAGGCGATGTTGCGGCCGGCGTGCGTCTTCGAGAAGACGCCTGCGCCCTCGAACTCGGTGAACGTCGACTCGACGAGATCGGCGGCGCCGCCGATCATCGTCGGCGTGTAGTGCTTGAAGGACTGCATCACGATCTTGCCGGCCTGGCGCGTGGCGAGCTCCTCGCCCGGCTCGAACTCCGGCGGCGTCCAGCCCGGGCGCATCTTGCCCGTGTGCACCTGGTCCCAGTCCTCGCGGAGCGCCGGGAACGCGGTCGACCAGCGCTCGAACGCGTCGCGCCACTCCTGCTCGAGCTCCACGCCGCGGTCGACCTGCGACATGTGCTCGTAGACGGCGGGATCGACGTCGAACGTCTTGTCGGGATCGAACCCCATCACCTCCTTCGTCGCGCGCACCTCGTCGTCGCCGAGCGGCGAGCCGTGCGACTTCGACGTGTCGACCGCCCTCGGCGCCGGGTAGGCGATGTGCGAGCGGAGGACGATGATCGAGGGCCGCTCCTTCTCCTCGCGCGCCGCGGTCAGCGCCGCGTCGATCGCGTCGAGGTCCTCGGAGTCGTCCACGTGCTGGACGTGCCAGCCCTGCGCCTCGAAGCGCCTGCCGCGGTCCTCGGTGAACGAGATCGAGGTGGTGCCGTCGATCGTGATGTGGTTGTCGTCGTAGACGTAGATCAGCTTGCCGAGCCCGTTGTGCCCGGCGAGCGACGCGGCCTCGTACGAGACGCCCTCCATCAGGTCGCCGTCCGAGCAGATCGCGTAGACGCAGTGGTCGACGACCTCCTGGTGCGGCCGGTTGTAGCGCTCGGCGAGGTACCGCTCCGCAAACGCCATGCCCACGCCGTTGGCGAAGCCCTGGCCGAGCGGGCCCGTGGTGGTCTCGATGCCCGGCGTCATGAAGTGCTCGGGGTGGCCGGGTGTCTTCGACTCCCACTGCCGGAACCGCTTCAGCTCCTCGAGCGAGAGGTTGTACCCGGTCAGGTGGAGGAGCGAGTACTGGAGGATGGCGGCGTGGCCGGCCGAGAGGACGAACCGGTCGCGGTTCGGCCAGTCGGGGTTGGTGGGGTTGTAGCGCAGATGCTTCGTGAAGATCAGATAGGCGAGCGGGGCGAGCGCCATCGCGGTGCCCGGGTGGCCCGCGTTGGCCTTCTGCACCGCGTCCATGGCGAGGGCGCGGATCGTGTCGATCGAGCGTGTGCGAATCTGGTCGTCGGTGATCTGGGCGTCGGTCACGTCACTCCTCGGTACAGGGCTGCTTGCCGTTCTCTGGCCGAACGATACGCCTCATGTCTCTCCGTGCGAGGCAGATACGTGGGGCCCAGAGGCGCATCTTCCGGAGTCCTTCCCAACCGCTCCAGCGTTACGACGGCGGCTCCGCGCGCCGAGCCCTCGGGGACGGCGGACGCGGTCACCGGCCTGCCCATGACGTCCGCGATGATCTGCAGCCAGTCCTCGTTCTCGAGCAGCGCGTGCCCCGTCGCGACGAGCTCGCGCACCTCCGGCAGCAGCTCGAGGATCGACGCGAGGCGGAACGCGACTCCCTCGAGCGCGGCCTGCACGATGTCTCGCGGCGTCGTCTCGAAGGTCAGCCCGGAGATCGCGCCGCGCGCGCGGGCGTTCCAGCCGGGAGCGCGCTCGCCGCCGAGCAGCGGCAGGAACGTCAGCCCGTGCGCCGCCGGCTCGTCCTCGGCGATCCCGGTCGAGTCGACCTCCTTCAGGGTCCGCTGCAGCCAGGCCCAGAGGTTGCCGCCGTCCGAGAGCGAGCCGCCCTCGACGAGGCGCCGGTCGTCGAGCCGGTAGAGGAAGAGACCGGCGCGGGGCTCCGCGGGCGTCGCCTGATGCGAAGCGTCGAAGAGCACTCGCAGCGCGGCGGAGGTGCCGATCATCAGCGCGGCCCGGTCGCGCGTCGTGCACCCCGCGCCCACGTTCGAGCAGGCGCCGTCGCCCAGCGGCGGGAAGACGTCGCCCGAGGGCTCGTCCGAGATGCGCGGGAGGCGGTCGTCGTCCACCCCGAGGGCGTCGAGGAGCGGCTCGTCCCACCTCCCCTCGCTGAGGTTCAGGAGGCCGGTTCCGGACGCAAGCGAGAGGCTCGTCCGGAGCTCGCCGGTCAGCCGTAGGAAGAGGTAGTCGCCGAACGACACGAAGCTCCGCGTCGCCGCGAAGGCGTCCGGCCGCTCCTCGGCGAGCCAGCGCAGCTTCGCGGGCCAGTAGGCCGGGTGGAGCGGACACCCGGTGCGCCGGTGCATCGCGCCCGGGTCGAGCTCCGCCGCGAGCCCCTCCGCCTGCGAGGCGGAGCGCGTGTCCTGCCAGAGCAGCACGGGGGTCGCGGGCCGTCCGTCCTCGTCGAGCCCGAGCAGGCTGTGCCAGAAGCACGAGATCGCGAGCGCGTCCGCCCCGCCGGCCTCGGCGTCGGCCTCGCGATGCGCGGCGAGAGCGGCCTCGACGAGTTGGTCGGCGTCGAGCTCTGCGCCGCCTCCTTCGTCGCGCACGACGTCGTGCTGCGACTGGGCCCCGACGCCCTCCAGCATCCGCCCCCGCTCGTCGAACGCCCGCGCGCGCACCGACGAGGTGCCGATGTCGAGGGCGAGGACGCGTGTCACGGCCGGGCGGAGGCGGCCGGCAGCTCGACGCGGAACGTCGAACCCGGTCCGTCGCGGTCGACGATCCCGATCGTGCCGCCGTGCGCCTCGACGATCGCCTTCGAGATCGCGAGCCCGAGACCCGTGCCCGGAATCGCCCGCTCGGTTGCCTCGCTCGTCCGGAAGAAGCGCTCGAAGAGCCGGCTGCGCTCCGCCTCGGGGATGCCGACGCCGGAGTCGGCGACCTCCAGGACACAGTGACCGTCGGCCTGCCGCACGGCCACCTCGACGCGACCGCCGGAAGGCGTGAACTTCAACGCGTTCGAGAGCAGGTTGTCCGTCAGCTGCGTGAGCCGCGCGCGGTCGGCCTCGATCGGCGGAACGGCGTCTGCACGCAGGATCAACTCGATCCCCTTCACGCGCGCGAGCGCGCGGGCCGACTCGACGACCTCCTCGGCGACGGCGGGGACGTCCGTCGGCGCCGTCTCGAGCGACAGTCGTCCCGAGTCGATCTGCCCGATGAAGAGCAGGTCTCCCACCAGCCGCATCAGCCGCTCCGTCGAGCGCTGCACGATCTCCAGGAAGCGTCGCTGCTCGCCGTTCAACTCGCCCGCGTCGCCGTCGAGGAGCACCTCGAGGAAGCCGAACATCGACGTCAGCGGCGTGCGCAGCTCGTGGGACACCGTGGCGACGAAGTCGTCCTTCAGGCGCTCGGCCTCGCGCTCGGCGGTGACGTCCCTGAGCGAGAAGATGCGGCCGATCAGACGGCCGGCGGAATCCCGGACGGGCGCCGTGACGCCGTGGAAGGTGCGGCCGGAATCGGCGATCGTGAAGTCGTTCTCGTAGACGAGATCCGGGTCACCGGTGACGCGCGTGAGGTCCTCGATGTACCGCTCCGGCGTCGTCGTCTTCTCGGCCGTGTGCGTCAGCCGCTCCCAGACCGTGCCCTCGGCGGGGATCCCGAACGACGCATAGAGCTCCTCCATGATCCGGTTCGAGAAGACGAGCCTGCCGCTGAGGTCGACCATCGTGATCCCCTCGCGGGTCGAGTCGAGGACGGCCCGGTTGACGTCGAGGAGCTGCCGCGTCCGCCGCAGCGCGAGCGCATGGGCGAGCGCCACGGCGGCCTGCTCGGCGAGCCGCTCGACCTCGGCGACCTCCTCCGGCCCGGCCGTGCCTTCTTCACGCGACAGCGCGACGAAGCCCAGCGTGCGGCCGCCGTGGGCGAGCACCGCCTGCAGCTCCGCCTCGCTCTGCAGCACCTCGTGCGGGCCGTCGATCCGCAACCGCGCCGGGAGCTTCTCCGCGTCGACACCGAGCGACGCCGACCGCCGGAGCGAGCGGCCGCTCTGGCTGACGACGTAGACCGCGCCGGCGTCGAACGAGGTCAGCTCGGCGATCCCGCTCAGAATCACCTGCGACAGCGGCTCGACCTCGGTCATCGCGGCGAGCCGCTGGCCGAAGCGGTACAGGCCCTCCGTCCGCCGTTTCTCCTCCTCCAGCTTCGTCCGCGTCGTGGCGGCGGTGCGCGTCAGCAGGACGACGATCACGAGGACCGCGACCAGGAGCGCTGTGAGGCTCCAGCCCATGACGCGAATCCTGACTGCTGCGGCGGTTGCAGGCTATCGTCGGATCGAGAGATGGCAGTCCTGATCGCATCGAATCTCCGCAAGGAGCTCTCCGGCGACCCGCTCTTCGACGGCGTCTCGTTCAAGGTCGAACGCCGCGACCGGCTGGCGCTAGCCGGGCCGAACGGCGCCGGCAAGACGACGCTGCTCCGCCTGCTCGCGGGACAGACCGAGCTGCACGGCGGCGAGCTCGCGTTCCAGAAAGGTGCGCGGATCGCGCTGCACGACCAGCGCCCGCCCGCCGCGAGCGAGGTCTCGCTGCGCGAGTACGTGCTGGCCGGCGCGGCCGACCTCGTCGCGCTCGAGGAGGACCTGCACCGGCTCGAGCAGGCGATGTCCTCGGGCGACCACGGCGCGCAGACGCTCCGCCGCTACTCGGAGGCGCAGGCCCGGCTCGAGCACGCAGGCGGCTACGCCTGGCGCGAGCGCGCGGCGTCGGCCGTGCGGGGGCTCGGGTTCGCGGACGACGACCTCGACCGCGCGCTGCGCACGTTCTCGGGCGGGGAGCTGACGCGCGCGTCCCTCGCCCGCGCGCTCGCCGGCGACCCGGACCTGCTTCTGCTGGACGAGCCCACGAACCACCTGGACGTGGCGTCGATCGAGTGGCTGGAGCGGGAGCTCCAGTCCCTCGACGCGGGCGTGATCCTCGTCGCGCACGACCGCTGGTTCCTCGAGGCGACCGCGACGGCGACGCTCGAGCTCGAGGCCGGCCGCTCGACGTACTTCCCGGGCCCGTGGCACGCCTGGCGGCGGGAGAAGGCCATGCGTCTCGCCGCGGCGTCCAAGGCGGCGGCACGCTACGACGAGGACATCGCGCGACTGGAGCGCTTCGTCGAGCGCTTCCGGGCGAAGAAGCAGATGGCAAAGCGCGCGCAGGCCAAGCTGACGCAGATCGGGCGGCTCGAGAAGGAGCGCTCGCAGGCGAAGGGCGAGATCGCGCTCCTGACACGGCGGACGAAGCACCTCGGCTTTGAGTTCCTGAAGCCGGCGCGCAGCGGTCGCACCGTCGCCGAGGCGCGCGATCTCGTCGTCAAGGCCGGCGACAAGCTGCTGCTGGACGGGACCTCGTTCGCGCTCGAGCGCGGCGAGCACGTGGCCCTGATCGGACCGAACGGCTCCGGCAAGACAACGCTGCTGGAGACGCTGCTCGGGCGCCGCGACCCCGAGTCCGGGACGGTCAGGCTCGGGCACGGCGTCGAGGCGGCGTACTTCTCGCAGCACGAGGTGGAGCTCGACGAGCGCGGCTCGGTGCTGGACTGCGCCATGCGCATGACCGGCCTGCGCCGGACCGAGGCGCAGTCGCTCCTCGGGCGCTTTCTCTTCTCCGGCTGGGAGGCGCACGAGAAGCCCGTCGCGGCGATCTCGGGCGGGGAGCGACGGCGCCTCGCGCTGGCGGTCGTGGTCGCCTCGGGCGCGAACTTCCTCGTCCTCGACGAGCCGACGAACCATCTCGACCTCGAGAGCCGCGAGGCGCTCGAGGCGGCGCTGGAGGCGTTCCCCGGAACGGTGCTCCTCGTCTCGCACGACCGGGCGCTGATCGACGCGGTGGCCGAGCGAACGCTGGCCGTCGAGGACTTGCGCCTGAACACGTACGAGGGCGGTTGGGCCGACTACCTGCGCATTCGCGCCGAGCGCGAGCAGGCAGCGGCGGCAACGCCGCCGGCTGCCGATCCGAAGGCCGGGCGGAGGAAGGCAAAGCCCGCGCCGGCACGTCCGAAGCGCAAGCAGCCGACGCCGATCGAGCTCGTCGAGGCGGAGATCCAGCGCAAGGAGGCGACCGTCGCGGAGCTCGAGCGCCGCCTGGCCGAAGACTGGTCGGACATGACGCTCCTGACCGCCCACCGCGAGGCGCGCACCGAGCTGACAGCACTGCTGGAGCGCTGGGAACGCCTCTTCGAGGCGACCGAGTCGCCGACTGCGTAGCGTCTCCCAGACGAAAGCAACAGACTGTTACAAGACGCTTCGTACCTGGTCGGCGACCAGGTACGGGACACGAGACGGCCGAGTCGCCGACCGCGTAACGCCTCCTGGACGAAAGCAACAGACTGTTACAAGGCGAGCGATCGGCGACCACGCGGCGCCTTGGAGCACCTCGTACCACGAGTCCGCCGCTAGGCCCAGAAGCGCTCGAACGCGACCGGCTCGGCCGGCAGGGCGCGGACCTCCGCCCAGCGGCCGGCGCGGAAGCGGATCAGCAGCAGCTGGTCGATCGAGAGCTCGCGGCCACCCGGCCGTGTGCCGGACGCGCGATAGACCGCGACGCCGTGCTCGTCGTCGGCGAGCGCCCACTGGAGCTCCGACCGGTACGTCCCCTCCGTCAGCCTTCGAGTCGCCCGGAAGAGCTCGAAGATCTCGTGGCGCCCCTCGTAGACCTGCGCGACAGGCGTCTCGCCCGGCACGGTCCAGACCGCGTCGTCCGCGATCACCTCGAAGAGCGCCCGCGGGTCGCCGCCCGTGAACGCCTCGAAGACGCGGCGGATCCCGGCCACGTTCGGGTGCTCGCTCACCCGCGCTCCAGCGGCGCCATCGTCAGCCCGTGGCCCTGCAGCTGCTCCCAGTAGAGCTCGGCCTGCTCCTTCTCGCCGGACCAGACGATCGCCTGACCGTTCGAGTGGATCTTGTTGGCGAGCGCCATCCCGCGGTCGTAGTCGACTCCCGGCAGCGTCGACGCGAGCGCCCAGGCGACACCCTCGAACGTGTTGTGGCTGTCGTTGAGCACGATCACCCGCCACGAGCCGCCGAGCCCGAGCCCTCCGTCGCTGCGGCGCACGCGCTCCTTGGGCGGGGTCAGGGTGCTCACGCGCTCTCGAACGTCGCGACGACCGCCTCGGCGACGACCTTCAGAGGCCGGCCGGAGACCTGGCTCGCCTTCCGGAGACGCGCGAATGCATCGGCCTCGGAGAGGCCTTCCTTCTGCATCAGCAGCCCCTTCGCGCGCTCGATCGCCTTCCGCGCGGCCAGCGCCTCGGAGAGCGACTCCGCCTCCTCGCGCAGCGCCGCGAGCTCCTCGTGCCGGGCCCGGGCGGTGTGGATCGCCGGCAGCAGATCCTGCTCCCGAAACGGCTTCACGAGGTAGCCGAAGACACCGGCCTCGACGGCACGCGAGACGAGCTCCTCCTGGCCGTACGCCGTCAGCATGACGATCGGGATCGGGCGCTCCTCGAGGATCTGCCGCGCTGCGTCGATCCCGTCGAGCTGCGGCATCTTCACGTCCATGATCGCGAGGTCGGGCTCGAGCTGCCGCGCGAGCGCGACCGCCTCCGAGCCGTCGCGCGCCTCGCCGCAGACCTCGTAGCCGGCGCTCTCGAGCAGCTCGCGCAGGTCGAGCCGGATGATCGTCTCGTCCTCCGCGATCAGGATCCGCATGGGTCGAGTTTAGGGATCGGCCGGGCGACTACACTCGGGGCGATGCTGACCCTGACGCCTGAAGCCGTCGAGGCAGTCCGGAACGCCACCTCGACCGAGGGCGCGCCCGCCGAGGCGGGCCTGCGGATCTCGGCCGAGGAGGTCGACGGAGAAGTGGAGCTCGAGCTCTCGCTCGTCGACTCGCCCACGGAGGGCGACCACGTCGTCGAGCAGGACGGAGCACGGATCTACCTCGACGCAGCCGCCGCGGACGCGCTGACCGAAGTCGAGCTGGACGCCGAGGCGCACGGCGACCACTTCCACTTCGGCTTCAACGAGAAAAGCTGATCGACCCCTTTTCCGTCCACCACGAGAAGACGTCCGCCGCCATCCGGCCCGCCTGCACCGACGGGTCCTCCGCGGCCAGCGCGCGCGTCTCCTCGACGTCCGTGACGTAGAGGCAGAACCCGCGCAGGGACTCGTCCGGCTGCCCGTCGAACGGCCCAGCAGCCACGAGCGCCCCGCGTTCGGCCATCGCCTTCAGGTGCGCCAGGTGCTGCGCCTGCAGCCGCTCCAGCTCCTCCTCCGGCAGGTCCGGCGCGTCGGGCGGCCGCCGGAGGAGGACGAAGGTGTAGCGCTCGAGCTCCACGGCTACGCGGCCTGCGGGAGCACCTGCGCGAGCATCCACGGGTTCCCGTCGGGGTCGTAGAAGGTCGCGAGCCGCACCATCCCGGGCACCTCGTACGTGTCGCCGTCGAAGCGCGTGCCCACGCCCTCGAGATGAGAGCGGGCGGCGTCGATGTCCTTCACCCGCCAGGTGGGGACGGTGCCGCTCTGCGTCTTCAGCTCCTCCGTCTGACCCAGGCCGACGTGGATGGTCGGGTTCGTCGTCCGCATCTCGCACCAGCCGTACTCGTCGAGCTTGTACTCGAGCTCCCAGCCGAGCGCCTTCATGTACCAGTCGATCGCGTCGTCGAGCTTGGAGACGTTGACCGAGATAACGATGGTGCTGTCGGCGTCGTACTCGAACGGTGCCATCTCTGGACCTCCTCTCGAAGTTGTCAGGTCAGGTTTTTATACTTGATCTACTTTGTTGTCAACCGCCGAGCTGACGGAGCTCTTCCACCACCGCTGGGCCGCGCCCGTGCTGGCCGAGCTGGAGCGCGAGCAGGGGACGAGGTTCGTGCTGCTCGCGAACCGGCTGGGGATCCCGCGCGAGACGCTGTCCCGAACGCTCACCGCGCTGATCGGCGCGGGGCACGTCGGTCGGAATCCCGGCTACGGCCACCCGCTCCGCCCCGAGTACGTCCTGACCACGGCAGGCCGGCGCCTCGCGCGGCGCTGCCTGCTTCTGCTGGATGTGCTGCCGGACCGCGAGGTGTCGCTCAAGAAGTGGACGATCCCGGTGCTCGTCGCCATCGGCGAGGGGGCGCGCTTCAGCGACCTGCGGGAGGAGCTGCCGGCGAGCCCGCGCGCCCTGACGCTGGCCCTGAAGGATCTGCAGATTCTCGGGCTCGTCGAGCGTCAGGTCGTCGAGGGCTACCCGCCGACGACGAGGTATCTGCCGACCGCAGCGGGCCGACGGGTCCAGGCGGCGGCGTAGCCGCCTACACCGGGAACACGACCTGCGCCCGCGTCCCCGTGCCGTCCGAGGAGAGCTCGAGCGCACCGCGCAGCTCGTCCCGGACGAGCGCCCGCACGATCGAGAGACCCGTGCCGGCGGCGCCGGGCGCGAGGCCCTTCCCGTCGTCGACGATCGCGAGGACGGCGTCGTCGCCGCGTTGCGCCAGCTCGATGCGGATCTCGTCACCGCCGTGCTCGAGCGCATTCTGGAGCAGCTCCGAGAAGACGAGCGCGAGCGCCGTCGCGCGGGCGCCCGCCAGGAAGACCTCGTCGAGCGCCGCGTCCACGTGCTTGCCGCCGCCGATCCCCTGGACGAGCATCGCCCGCAGCCGATCGACGAGGTCCGAGAGCTCGACGTCGTCCTCGCGCCGCTCCGTCAGAACCTCGTGCACCGCGGCGATGGCGAGGATCCGCGAGACGGAGTCCTCGAGCGCCTTGCGCGGGTCGATCCGCTCCGCCGCGCGTGCCTGGAGGCGCAGCAGCGACGCCACGGTCTGCAGGTTGTTCTTGACGCGGTGGTGGATCTCCTGGGCCAGCACGCCGCGCATGACGGCCCGCCCGTGCTCGAGCGCGACTGCCGCGTGATGCGCGATCGCCTCGAGGAGCGCGACCTCGTCCTCGGCGAACGGCGTGTCGCGATCGCAGACGAGCTCGCCGATCTCCCGCCGGCGCCAGCGCAGCGGGAGGCGCACCGCGTACGTGCCCGCACGGCCCTCGGGCCAGGCGATCTTCCCGTCCTCGAGCACGAGCGCGGCGCCGGTTGCGTCGACCGCGGTCATCGTCGTCTTGACGATCGCCTCCAGCGATTCCTCGAGGTAGAGCGACTCGGAGACGGCCTCGGAGATGCGCGCCAGCGCCTCGAGCTCGTGGACGCGCCGCTGGGCGGCGTCGTAGAGCTTCGCGTGCTCGATCGACTGCGCCACCTGCGCTGCGATCGCCAGGAGGAGCTCGATCTCGTCGTCGGTGAAGTCCCTCGGCTCGCGCGTGCGGATATTGAGGGCGCCCTCGAGCCGCTCCCGCATCAAGATGGGCACGGCGAGGATCGACTCGTACTCGTCCTCGGGCAGGTTCGTGAAGCTCTTGAAGCGCTCGTCGAGGTGCGCCTGCGCCGGAATCATCACCGGCTCGCGCGCGAACGCGGCCGCGCCGGTGATCCCCTCGCCGGGCCGCATCCTCGGCCGCCGCGTCATCTCCTCGACGCTCGTCCCGTGCGTCGCGCGCAGGACGAGCTCGTCCGCCTGCTCGTCGTAGAGGTAGACGAAGCAGGCGTCGGCCTCGAGCGCGTCGGCGACCTTGCTCGCGACGAGGTCGAGCACCTCCTGCAGGTCGAGCGAGGAGTTGACCGCCTCGATCGTGTCCGTCAGCAGGCGGAAATGCCTCTGCCTGACTTCCATCCGGCTCACAGCGTACGCTCGGGCCGTGAGCACCTACCAGTGGCTCATCGCGCTGCACGTGACGAGCGCGTTCCTCCTGGTCGGCGGCGGTGCCATGGCGGCGACGCTCAACCTGCTCGCCCTCTCGCGCGCTGACCGGCCGAGCGAGGTCGCGACCCTGTTCACGCTGATCCGCTACGCGATCGCGCCGATCGGGATCGGCTCGGTCGGCACGTTGGTCTTCGGGCTCTGGCTCGTGCACGAGGCGCCGTCCGACTACGGCTACGGGCAGTTCTGGGTCTGGGCGGCGATCATCCTCTGGGCGTTCGCCGCCTGGGCGGGCGGCGTCGGCGGCAAGCGGGACGAGCAGACGCGCCAACTGGCGCTGCGCCTGGCCGCCGAGGGCGACGCCCCCTCCGAGGAGCTGCGGCTCCGCGTGCGCGACCGGACCGCACTGATGCTCACGTACGGGAGCGGCCTCGCACTGCTCCTGATCCTCGTCCTGATGATCTGGAAGCCGGGGCACTGATGCTCGCGACGATCCGGCCCGACTCGTGGGACCTGCCGCTCTTCCTGCACGTGCTGGGCGCGATGCTCCTCTTCGGCACGACGGCTGCGACGGCGACGCTCTCGCTCGCTGCCTGGCGCTCCGGCCGGGAGTTCCTCCTCGGCGCCACGCTGCGGACGCTGCTGATCGGCGTCCTGCCCGCATGGCTGCTGACGCGGGCGGCGGCACAGTGGATCCTCGACAAGTGGAACTTCGGGGACGAAGAGCCCGGCTGGGTCGGCGTCGGCTTCCTCGTCACGGAGCCGGGGCTCCTGATCCTCCTGCTGATGACCCTGTTCGCATGGCTCGCCCGCCGCCGAGGGGGCGGCTGGCCGATCCGGGTTGTCGCGGTGCTCTCCCTCGTCTACATCGCCGCGCTCGCCGTCGCGTGGTGGGCGATGTCGGCCAAGCCGTGAGGAAAGCGCTGCGCCGCGTCGCCCCTCCGGTGGACATGGGGCTCCTTACAAAAGCTTTACCGCGGCCAGGAGGATTTCCTTGCAAGCGCGGAATAGGTTCGACAACGTGAGCGCGCTCGCCATCGACCTCCATGCCACGAAGGGCTTCCTGGTCGCGGATGCGAGAGGGCGCATCGTCGGACGCGTCGAGTGCCCCATGTACGGCACCGCTCCGGACACGCCCGACGCGCTCTCCGTGCGCTCGGGCTTCCTGTCGCGCCGCCGCCGGCTCGTGCCGGCCGACTCGATCGAGCAGATCGACGACGGCGCCAGGGTGATCGGCCTCCGCGTCGAGCGCGACAGCATCCGCCGCTTCCTCTAGGTCGTTCACGAACTCGTCGTTCGGCCCGGCCGCAGAACGACCACGAGCCGCGAAATCCCGCGGCTCGCAGTCGGCCGTCAGACAGTCGCGCAACCTGGGCGGGTTGCAACGACCGCTGGAGTCGATTGTGCCTCGATCGAGGGAGGCTTTCTAGTCGCCGAACGGCCAGTTCTGCCCAGAGGTTTGCCTAGAGCACCGGCAGGTACCGCTCGAGCTCCCACTGCGTGAGCTGGACGCGGTACTCGTCCCATTCCTTCCGCTTCAGCCTGACGTAGTTGTCGAAGATGTGATCGCCCAGGGCCTGCCGCATCAGCTCCGACTGCGAGAACTCGTCGATCGCCTCGCCGAGCGTCTCCGGCAGCGAGACGATGCCGCGCTCGCGCCGCTGCTCCGGCGTCAGGTGGTAGAGGTTGGTCTCCATGGGCTCCGGCAGCTCGTAGCCCTTCTCGATCCCCTCGAGACCGGCGTGGAGGAGCGTCGCGAAGGTCAGATACGGGTTGCACGCCGGATCCGGGACAGCGGATCTCCGCGCGGGTGGCCTGCTCGGAGCCCGGCTTGTAGAGCGGGATCCGGATCAGCGCCGAGCGGTTGCGCTGGGACCAGGCGACGTACACCGGCGCCTCGAAGCCCGGCACGAGCCGCTTGTACGAGTTGACCCACTGCGCGAAGACGGCCGACAGCTCGCGCGCGTGGCGGAGCAGCCCGGCGATGAAGTGCTTGCCGGCGGGCGAGAGGTTGTACTTGTCGTCGCCGTCGAAGAACTGGTTCCGCCCGTCCTTGAAGAGCGACATGTGCGTGTGCATGCCCGAGCCGTTCTCGCCGAAGAGCGGTTTCGGCATGAACGTCGCGTAGACGCCGTTCTTCGCCGCGATCTCCTTGACGATCAGCCGGTAGGTGATCGTGAAGTCCGCCATGTCGAGCGCCGACGCGTAGCGCATGTCGATCTCGTGCTGCGACGGCGCCACCTCGTGGTGGTGGTACTCGATCGGGATCCCGACCGCCTCGAGCGCCTGGATCGTCTCGTTGCGGAGCTCCGTCGCCGCGTCGAGCGCGGTCATCGCGAAGTAACCGCCCTCGTCGAGCGTCTCGGTGCTCGAGTTGTCGTTGAAGAGGAAGTACTCGAGCTCAGGGCCGACGTTGAAGGTGTCGAAGCCCATCGACTCCATCCGCTCGAGCGCGCGGCGGAGGACGTAGCGCGGATCACCCTCATACGGCTCGCCGTCAGGTTTGACCACGTCGCAGATCATCCGGCCGACCTTGGTCTCTCCCTCGCGCGAGGGCATCAGACGGTACGTCGCCGGATCCGGGATCGCGACCATGTCGGACTCCTCGATCGCGTTGAACCCGGTGATCGACGAGCCGTCGAAGCCCATCCCGTCGTCGAGCGCGCCCTCGACCTCGGACGGCGTGACGGCGAAGCTCTTGAGGTGCCCCTCGAGGTCCGTGAACCACAGCAGCAGATACTCGACGCCCTGATCCTGCATCTCCTTCAGGACCTGCTTGCGCGCCTCCGGATCGGATGTCGCCCGGTCCTTGCTCTCGATCATCGCCATGCGTTCTCTCCTCCCAGAAAAATGGAAAGAGCCCCAGACGCAGGCGGAACGCTCCGCGCCTGAGGCTCCGTCGCCTCGAAGACGCGGGCCATCCTATCGCAGCAGCGGCCCGCGCACGTGGAGCCACGCGAGCATCGGCGTATAGCCGAGCTTCTCGTTCAGCGCGCGCATCGGAGCGTTGCCGACCTCGTTGGCGGCCCGCAGCTCGCGGTAGCCGGCGGCGCGCGCGGCGGCCAGCTGCCGCTCCTTGAGAGCGCGCGCCAGGCCGCGCCCGCGCCAGGCCCGCCGCACGCCCGTCATGGCGTGATGGGCGATGCCGTCCTCGCCGTCCTCGAGGACCGCGTAGCCGACGACCTTCCCGCCGGAAAGCGCCGCGAAGGAGCACGCGCGGACGCCGAGCGGCCCGATGGCGCGCTCGCGCCATTCTTCGAGCGTGCCGGTGACGATGTCGTCGGCCGCCGGCAGGTCCTGCTCGATCTCGACCGCCGCGTCGTAGACGAGCGGGTCGAGCGCCTCGGTCATCGCCACGAGCTCGACCCCCTCGGGGAGCACGGGCTCGCCGGACGGACGCGACAGCTCGAACCGCACATGCTGCGTCCGCAGGACCTCGTCCCAGCCGCGTCTGGACAGAAAGCCCCGCGAGTCGGCGTCGTCCTCGCGCAGGACCGTGTACAGGCCGGTCTTCCCCTGCGCGGCGACGTGCTCGGAGACGGCGGCGAAGATCGCCGTGCCGATCCCGCGCCGCCGGTGATCCCGTTCGACGCGGACGTTCGAGAACGACCACGGCCCGTCAGGGTTGTCGAAATGTCGGCCCGCCGAGCCGACGCCGACGGCGGCGCCGCCCCAGTACGCCACGAGGTCGAGTCGCTCCGGGTAGTGGCGCACGGACTCGAACGCAGCGCGCCCGAAGGGATACTCCGGCTCGATCCGGTTGCGGACGCCGAGGAAGAGCTCGGCGTCCGCAGCCGACACGACGCGTTTCAGCTCGATCACGCGGGCGCGACCTCCGGCAGCTCCGGCAGCTCCGCGAGCTCCGGCTCGATCCCCTGGTGGCGCAGTGCGCGCACGTAGAGACCGAGCGCCGGGACGAGCAGCGCCGCGCCGGAGAAGATCGCCGCGGGAATGCCCCACGCGTTGCCGATCGCGCCGAGCACGGGCCCGCCGGCGGTCTGCCCGATCGCGTCTGACTGGCCGGTCATGGAGATCACCGTCGCGCGCACGGACGAGTCCGGGATGTTCTGGTTCAGCCAGGTCATCTCCAGCGGGCCGACGAGCCCGCGCGTGAGCCGGTAGAGCCAGTACGACGAGAGCGCGATCGCCATCCCGCCTGCGACGCCGAAGAGCACCGCCGCGGCGAGCTGGATCACCGTCACGACCAGCAGCATCTGTGCGACCGCCTTCTGCGGCCGGTCGCCGAACCGCTTCACCAGCACCGTCGAGGCGACGAGCCCGATCAGGAGGGAGCCGCCGTCGAAGACGCCGAACCAGTAGACGCTGTCGAGCGAGCCGAGCGTCGGCAGGCCGACGTCACGGATGAAGTGCGCCTGCCAGAGCCGATCGAACGCCTCGGTCGACGCGCCCGCGAAGAAGAAGATCCCCATGATCAGGATCAGAATCGGCTGCCCGCGCACGAGCTTCATGCCGCGCCTCGCCGTGCCGGTGAGGTTGCGCCCGCCGCCGCGCTCGTCCCTCGGCGTCGGCCGAAACCCGGTCTCCGGCATCGCAATCGCGCCGTAGGCGGCGAGACCGAGCATCAGGACGCCGCCGAGCCAGACCGAGAACGCCAGGCCGACCTGAGCGGCGAGCACGACGCTCGCGATCATCCCGACGATCGCTCCCACGTACGAGATCCGCAGCCCGCGGGCGAACACCGAGCCGACGCGCTCGACGCCGACCTCGTCCGTGATCCACGCCTCGTACGAACCCGAGCAGAACGTCCAGCCGAAGCCCCAGAGGGCGAAGCCGCTGATGATCGCCCAGTACTCCGGCACTGCGCCGACGAGCACCATCGCAAGCCCCTGGAGCGACCAGCCGATCACGAGCGAGCGCCTGCGCCCGAAGGTGTCGGCGACGACGCCGGTCGGGATCTCGAAGATGAAGACCGTCGCCTCCATCGCCGTCCCGACCAGCACGAGCTGGAGCGGGCTGAGGTCGACCGTCTGGACGAAGTAGACCGCGGTGACCGTGAAGCTGACGGCGGACGCCGCCGACCAGATCAGCTCGAGGGCCAGATAGGCCGCGGTCGCTGACTTCCAACGCATTGAGTTCCTTTCAGGGTCCTGTGCGTGTTCGGGTCGGTCGGCGACGGCATGTCAGCCTCCTTCGGGCGTCGTGAACAGGGGTCCTGCGAACTGGATCCACTCGAGCCGCGAGCGGTAGCCGAGCTTCTCGTTCACGCGCCGCATCGGTGCGTTCGCGAGGTCGTTCTGGGTGCGAAGCCGCTCGAGACCGGCGGCACGGGCGGCGGCGATCTGCGACTGCTTGAGCGCGACGGCGATCCCGCGGCCGCGCCAGGCGCGCTTGACGCCGGTCATCCAGTGCTCGCCGGTGCCGGGGACGCACTCGCCGAGGGTCGCGAAGCCGACGACCTCGCCGTCCGCGAGCGCGACGAAGCTCAGCTCGCGCAGCGCGAGCGGGCCGAGGTTGCGCTCGCGCCAGCGCTCGAGGTCGCCGGTCCGCACCGGCGTGGACGTGGGGACATCCGCATCCGCCTCGATCGAGACCGCGTGCATACCGGGCTCGTGCGCCTCTTCCATCGGGACGATCGCGATGCCGTCGGGCACGTCGACGCGCGGCTCCACGGTCGCGAGCTCGAGCTCGACGTCCTGCATGCGGCCGACCTCGCGGAAGCCGTGGTGCTCGAGGAACGCCTGCTGGTCGGTCGCCTCGCTGCGGAGCCCCGCGTAGAGATCCGCGCCGCCGAAGCCCTGGACGTGCTCGGAGACCCGGCCGAGCAGCAGCGTGCCCACGCCTCGCCGGCGGTGCTCGGCGAGCACGCGGATGCTGATGTAGCCGGTCCGGCTCTCCGGATCGCCGTACTGAGGCTCCGCGAAGGCGCAGCCGACGGGGGTCGAGCCCTCCCAGGCGACGACGTCGAGGCGGTGGTGGCCCTTGCGCGCGTCCTCGAGGCTCTCGCGCGTCATCGGGTGCTCCGGGTCGACCGCCTCCCGGATCGCCAGGAACGCGTCGACGTCCGCGGGCGACTCGAGCGGGCGAATGTCGAGGCTCACAGCTCCCTCCTCAGGCTGAGGAGGACGGACCGCAGCTCGTAGCCCAGGCCCTCGTTGACGCCCTGGAGCGCCTCGTTGCCGCGCTGCGTCCAGGTGACGAGCTCGCGGATGCCGTTGCGAGAGGCCCACGCGAGCTCGCGCGCCTTCAGCGCCGTGGCGAGGCCTCGTCGACGCCAGGCGCGACGAACGACGGTGAGCCCGTGCTCCGAACGGGTGTCGTCGCCCGGCCAGGCCATCAACCCCGCGTAGCCGACGATCTCGCCGTCGGCGAGCGCGACGTACGAGCCGCCGGGGAGGGTCGCTTCGTCGCGGAGCCACTCGTCGAGCGGGACCGAGATGCTTCCGACGGCGAGCTTCAGATCCGAGTAGCCCTCACAGGCCAGCTCGTACGCCTGCTCGAGCAGCTCGGGACGCTCCTCGATCGTCGTGAACTCGACACCCGCGAACGGCGACGGCTCGGGCAGCGGGCCGTCCAGCACGCGCACCATCTCCACCTGCCGGTCGATCTCCTCGAAGCCCCGCCGCTGCGCCCAGCCGACAGAGTGGGCGTCGTGGCCGTCGACCATCCCTCCGACGTGCGTGAATCCCTGCGCCCGGACGTGCTCGAGCAGCCGCTCGAAGATCGTGCTCCCGAGGCCCTGCCCGCGGTGCTCGGACGGGACGAGCGGGTGGACGCTCCCGTGACCGAGGTCGGACTTCCCGGCGAACCCGGAAGCCACGAGCTCGCCGTCCCGGAACGCAAGCAGGTAAAGGCGGTTCGGCTCCTGCCGCCGGCGCCGCAGCTCCTCGACCGGCGCCGTCCGTTCGCCCGGCTCCACGGCCAGACGAACGGAGCGCCACGCCTCGAGCTCCTCGTCGGTCTCCGCGACGCGAAGGTCGATCATCCGGACCTCTTCAGCTTCCCGTGCCGCTTCGCGTAGCGCTCACCGGTCCGGAAGACGTACAGCCCGAGCGGCACCGAGACGGCGCCGATCACGAGCAGCGGCCAGACGTCCGCCCAGAGCAGCCCGCTGCCGTTCATGATCTGGTCGCGGATGCCCCTCAGCGCGTACGTCGCCGGCGAGATCTTCGAGATCCACTGCATCCAGTCGGGCAGCACCTCGACCTCGTAGTAGACGCCCGAGACGACGAGCATCAGGCCCTGCGCGATGAACCCGAGCTGCATCCCCTTCTCAGGCGAGATCAACGGCAGGACCGCGCACATCATCCCGATCCCGATGAAGGAGATCGAGGCGATCCCGAGCAGCGTCAGCGCCGCCCCGTAGTTCGGGTTCTCGAGGTGGATGCCGATGAACGACACGACCGCGACGAACAGGATCGACGCGCGCAGCATCCCGTAGAAGACGGCGTAGACGCCCATCCCGAAGAGGTGCACGGGACGCGAGACGGGCGCCATGAACGTGTACTCGATCGTCCCCTCCCAGCGCTCCCAGGCCACGGTCTCCGTGACGATCTCGAAGATGATCCCCAGGAACGCCCAGATCACGCCGCCGATCAGGAACTTCGTCGCCAGCTCGTTCTGCTGCGCCTCGGAGACGTCCACGCCCCGTGCGATGAAGACGATCGTGAGCGTGTTCGCGATCGTCCAGAGCATGAAAGCGACGTCCCAGAGGAGATAGCGCTTCGTCAGGTAGAGGTTGCGCTCGACCACGCCGGCGAGCCCGATCAGCTCGAGGCGAAGCAGGCCCTTCCGCTTCGGTTCGGCGACTGCGCTCATGCGAACACCTCCCTGTCCTTGTCCTCCTCGGATTGCTCGTCCTCGAAGCTGCGCCCGGTCGCGGCGAGGAACGCCTCCTCGAGCTTCTCCACGCCGAAGCGCCGCTTCACGTCGGCCACCGGCTCGAGGAAGAGCAGCTCGCCGCGGTCGAGGACCCCGACCCGGTCCGCGAGCGCCTCCGCCTCGTCCATGTCGTGCGTGCAGAGCAGGATCGTCGAGTCGTGCGCCTCGCGGATCTCGCGGATGAACGACTGCACCTCTTGCTTCGAGCGCGGGTCGAGGCCGGTGGTCGGCTCGTCGAGGAGCAGCAGCACAGGAGAGGTCAGAAGTGCGCGCGCGAGCGCCACCTTCTGCTGCATGCCCCGCGAGAGGTGCTCCATCGCCTCGTTCCGGCGATCGACCGGGAAGCCGACGCGCGCGAGGATCTCCGGGATCGCGACGCGGGTCTCCTTCGGGGTCATCCCGTAGAAGCGCGCGGCGTAGCCGAGGTTCTCCGCCGCGCTCATCTTCTTGAAGAAGCTCGCCTCGACCGAGACGCGGTTGACGAGCCGGCGGACCGCGCGTGTGTCGCGCGCCACGTCGTAGCCGAAGACGTGAGCCGTGCCGCCGTCGTCGAGAAGCAGCGTCGAGAGCAGGCGGACGAGCGTCGACTTCCCGGAGCCGTTCTGCCCCAGGATGGCGACGGTCTCGCCGCGCTGCATGGTGAAGTCCAGACCCTTGAGCGCGGCGACGCGCTTGCGGCGTCCGCGCTCGCGGCGCGTGAACTCCTTGCGGAGGCCGCGCACTTCGACGGCGGCGGGCGCACTACGGGCTTGGATGGGTGAGACGGTCATGCATGCTCCTGGATCGAGAAGGACGAACGAGAAGAGGGCGCACTACTCCCGAGCTAACGGAAGCTCGGCGACGGCCCTGCGTTCTCGATCCGGCGCAACATGACCAGACGAGGATAGGTCAACGGGCGGGCGCGCGCAACCGCGGCGGCTGTGGACAAACCGCGGCCCCTTGGTCAGACCAAAGCGCAAGAGAACGTCACGATCGTTCCCCAGGCGAGGATTCATGCGGCCTGGCGCCGCACCCGCCGCGACCCCCTGGTCAGACCAAGTGTCTACGAAGCGTCACGATCCGTCCCCAGCGCGGCCCCGCGCCTCGGCGATCACGCGCTCGGCCTCGGCCCGGTTGCCGAAGCCGTACGTCTCGGTCTTCTTCTCCTCGAGGTCCTTGTAGACCTGGAAGAAGTGCTCGATCTCGTTGCGGAGCTCCGCCGGGATGTCGTGCACGTCCGCGACCCGCATCCACGCGGGATCCTTCAGCGGGACGCAGATCACCTTCTCGTCCGGCCCTTTCTCGTCCTCCATGTGGAAGACGCCGACCGGGCGGACGCGGATCCGGCAGCCCGGGAAAGGTGGGCTCGCCGACGAGCACGAGCGCGTCGAGCGGGTCGCCGTCCTCGCCGAGCGTCCCCTCGATGTAGCCGTAGTCGGCCGGATAGCTCATCGAGGTGAAGAGCCGGCGGTCGAGCACGATGCCCCCCAGCTCCGAGTCGTACTCGTACTTGTTCCGCGAGCCGGAAGGGATCTCGACGAAGACGACCTCGTCCATCCGGGGATCTTGACAAGCCGACCACCTCGTCGACTACTCTGTAGTCACGCACCGGCCGCAGAAGGCCGGCGCGGAGGCAACGGCGCCTCACCACTTCCCGAAAGTGGTGGGCGCTTTTTTCGTGGTCCAAGACGCAGGAGGAGCACCCGTGGCAGCAGAGGAGTTCGAGATCAAGCACTACGTCGACGGGGCGGTCGATCCGGCCGGCGCGCTCGAGTGGGCTGGCGAGACGCTCGCCCAGATGGTCGACCTGAAGTTCTGCGACCTGCTCGGCACGTGGCAGCACATGACGTTGCCGCTGCGGGCGTTCGACGAGTCCGCGTTCGACGAGGGCCTCGGCTTCGACGGCTCCTCGATCCGCGGCTGGCAGGGGATCTCGGAGTCGGACATGCTCCTGATGCCGAAGGCCGACACTGCGACCCTCGATCCGTTCACCGAGGTGCCGACGCTCTCCGTCGTCTGCGAGATCGTCGACCCGGTCACCGGCGAGGCGTACGGCAAGGACCCGCGGCGGATCGCTCGAGCTGCGGAGGACTACCTGCTCTCGACCGGCGTCGCCGACACGGCGTACATGGGCCCCGAGTGCGAGTTCTTCGTCTTCGACGAGGTCTCGTACGACCTCGGCCCGAACGCCTCGCACTACTCGGTCGACTCGTCCGAGGGCTACTGGAACTCCGGCAGGCCGGGCCTCGGCTACACGGTGCGCCCCAAGGAGGGCTACTTCCCGCCCGCCCCTCACGACACGCTCCACGATCTCCGCACCGAGATGGTGCTGACGCTCGAGCGCCTCGGCATCCCGTGCGAGTTCCACCATCACGAGGTCGCCTCGGGCGGCCAGTGCGAGATCGACCTCCGCTTCACGACGCTGACGCGGATGGCCGACCAGGTGATGGCCTACAAGTACGTCGTCAAGAACGTCGCGCGCCGCCACGGCAAGAGCGCCACGTTCATGCCGAAGCCGATCTTCGGCGACAACGGCTCGGGCATGCACACGCATCAGTCCCTCTGGAAGGAGGGCACGCCGCTGATGGCGGACAAGTCCGGGTACGCGGGGCTCTCGCAGCTCGCGCGCGCGTACATCGGCGGCCTCCTGAAGCACGCGCCCGCGCTGCTCGCCTTCTGCGCGCCGACGACGAATTCCTACCGCCGGCTCGTGCCGGGCTTCGAGGCGCCGGTCAACCTCGTGTACTCGCAGCGGAACCGCTCCGCCTGCATCCGGATCCCGATGTACTCCGACTCGCCGAAGGCGAAGCGGATCGAGTTCCGGTGCCCGGACGCCTCTGCGAACCCGTACCTCGCATTCGCGGCGATGCTGATGGCGGGCCTCGACGGGATCGCGAAGGGTCTCGACGCGGGCGAGCCCGCCGACTACGACCTCTTCGAGGAGGACAACGGCGTCGCGCAGGTCCCCGGCTCGCTCGCCGAGTCGCTGGACGCGCTCGAGGCCGACCACGAGTTCCTGCTCGAGGGCGGTGTCTTCAGCGAGGAGCTGATCCGGACCTGGATCGACTACAAGCGCGAGAACGAGGTGGACGTCGTCCGGCTCCGCCCGCACCCGGCGGAGTTCTCCCTCTACTACGACGCTTGATCGTCAGAGAGCTGGAAGAAGACGACTGGCCGGTGGTCGCCGCGATCTTCGAAGAAGGGATCGCCACGGGTCTCGCGACCTTCGAGACCGCGGCGCCCACGTGGCCGGAGTGGGACGAGTCCCACCTGCCGGGGACGCTCCGCGTCGTGGCCGAGGAGGGCGGCGAGGTGATCGCCTTCGCCGCCCTCTCACCGGTCTCCACCCGCGAGGCATATCGCGGCGTCGCGGAGAACACGCTCTACGTCAGCGGGCGGGCGCGCGGCGAAGGCGTCGGCACGCGGCTGCTGGCCGAGCTCGTCCGCCGTGCCGACGACGCCGGCATCTGGACGATCCAGACCTCGATCTTTCCGGAGAACCTCGCGAGCCTCGCCGTGCACATGCGGGCGGGGTTCCGCGTCGTCGGCCGGCGCGAGCGGATCGGGCAGCTGCGCGGCGAGTGGCGGGACACGCTCCTGCTGGAAAGACGGGCGCCGTGATCAAGGTCGAGGCCGTCGTCGTCCGCGAGCGCGTCGAGACCGTGATCGACGCCGTCGAGGACCAGACGGGGCACGTGGGCGTGACCGTGATCGAGGCGATCGGGCACGGCCGCGAGCGCGGGGTCACGCACGAGTACCGCGGGCGGATCTTCGAGTCCCGATTCCTGCCGAAGGCGCATCTGACCTTCATCGTCGACGACTCGATCGCCGAGGGCGTCGTCGCCGCGATCGTCGACTCGGCCCGCACCGGGCACGAGTCGGGCGACGGGCTCGTCTGGACCACGCCAGTCGACAACGTCACGCACCACAGAACAGGGGAGAAGCTGTGAGAGACATCCCGGAGGCACGGTGACGCCGCTGGAGGCCAAGACGACCGCGGGCTGCACGTGTGCTGAGCCGAGGCCGGTCGAGGTGGCCTCCCGCAAGGGCGCAGCGCGGAGGCACTGTGCCCGTTGCGGGAAGCCGATACCGCTTCGCTTTGCGTAGATGCGCTAGCCGGCGGCGAAGGTCACGGTTACGCCGGCGGTGATCTCCTGCGTGCCCGGCTCGACCGAGACGTCGGCCTTGGCGGCGGCCATCGGCCGGCTCGCCATCAGCGGGACCACCGCGCCGCCCTCCACGACGTTCGTCACGCGGCCGAGCACGACGCCGGACGCCGCGGCCAGCACCTGGGCCTTCGCCCGGGCGTTCGCGACCGCCGCCTCGAGCGCGTCGTCGTAGAGCGCGTCGGTGTCGGCCTTGGACAGCGCCGGCCCGTAGACGCTCGACGCGCCTGCCTTGACCGCGGCGTCGACCACGCGGCCCGTTCGCGCGAGGTCCTTGAGCCGCGCGGTGACGGTGGTCGTCGCGTCGAAGCCGGTGACGTCCCCCTTCTCCGAGCGGCGCGGCTGAAGAGAGATCTGCGCCGTCTGGAGGTCGGCGCGGGCGATGCCGGCGTTGCGCAGCGCCGCGTTGACGGCGTTGCTCTCCGCCGCGGCCCGCTCGAGCGCCTGGGCCGCCGTGGCACCTGCGGCCTGGACGTCGAAGCTGAACTGGGCGCGGTCGGGGACGGTCTGGACGCTGCCGAGGCCGTTGACGGTGATCCCGCCGTCGACCGCGGCCGAGCCGCCTCTCGCCGGAGTGACGAGTGCGGTCCCGGCCGCGGCGGCGACGAGGAGGACGGCTGCGAGTGCGGTGAGGATGGCGATGGGTTTCATGCCCCCTTTACGCCGCCGCACGGGGCGAGTGTCACACTCGCCGCATGCGCTACCGGTTCGTCGACTGCCGCTGGGATCTCGCCGACCCCGCAGCCGGTCGACGCCTCTACCTCGAGGGTCACATTCCGGGCGCGGCCTTCCTCGACGTCGAGCGGGACCTCTCGTCGCCGCCCGGGAAGGGAGGACGCCATCCGCTCCCGTCGGCGGAGCAGTTCGTCGAGGCGGCCGGAAGAGCCGGGATCGGCGACGGCGTCTTCGTCGTGGCCTACGGGACGATGGGCGGCGCGGAGCGGCTGTGGTGGCTGTTGCGGCACTTCGGCCACGACGACTGCGCCGTGCTCGAGCTCGACGCCTGGCACGGACCTCTCCGCGCCGGGGCGGAGCGGATCGAGCCGGCACGGTTCACGCCGCGCCCCCGCGACGACGACACGGCGACGGCCGAAGAGCTCCTCCGCTCGGGCCTCGTCGTCGTCGACGCGCGCGTGCCGTCGCGCTGGCGCGGCGAGGAGAACCCGGTCGACCGCGTGCCGGGCCGCGTTCCCGGCGCGCTGAACGCGCCCTGGAACGAGCCGCTGCCGGAGCTCCCGGCCGGCGAGCTCGTCGCCTACTGCGGCTCCGGCGTCACCGCCTGCGTCGTCCTCCACCGCCTTTATCTGCAGAACCGCGAAGGGCGCCTGTATCCCGGTTCCTGGAGCGAATGGGAGCAACTCAGGCTTCCCGTCGAGCGCGGGTGACGGTTCCTTCTTGACAAGTCCGGTGGGGAATGTGCAGCATAAGCTCCCATCATGAGATCTATAAGAACTCGTTGCTCTCGTAGCCGCCGCCTTCGTGGTGGCCGCCGCCCCGGCCGGCGCACGGCCGCTCGACGCGAAGATCAACCTCGTCGCGTACTCCACGCCCGGCCCGGCGTACGCCGACCTGATCGCGGCCTTCCAGAAGACCGCGGCCGGCAAGGACGTCTCGTTCAGCCAGTCCTACGGCGCCTCAGGTGAGCAGACCCGCGCCGTGCTCGCCGGCCAGAAGGCCGACTTCCTCCACCTCTCGCTCTGGCCCGACATGTCGAACCTGGTCAAGAACGGCATCGTCGACCGCACGTGGGGGTCGAACAAGTACAAGGGGAACCTGACGCACTCGGTCGTGGTCTTCGTCCTTCGCGACGGCAACCCGAAGAAGATCAAGACCTGGAACGACCTGGTGAAGCCGGGCGTCGAGGTGCTGACGCCGAACCCGTTCACGTCGGGCGGCGCGAAGTGGAACATCGTCGCGGCATACGGCTCGCAGCTGAAGCAGGGCAAGACGAAGAAGCAGGCGGAGGGGTTCGTCCGCACCCTCTTCCACCACGTTCCCGTGCAGGACTCGTCGGCGCGCAACTCGCTGAAGACGTTCCTCTCCGGCAAGGGCGACGCGCTCCTGACCTACGAGAACGAGGCGATCCTGGCGCAGAAGCAGGGCCAGAAGATCCAGTACGTGATCCCGAAGGCGACGCTCCGGATCGACAATCCGGCGGCCGTCACCAGGGGCGCACCGCCCGAGGCGAAGACGTGGCTGAACTGGCTCTACACGCTGCCGGCGCAGAAGATCTTCGCCTCCTGGGGCTACCGCCCGGCCCTCAAGGCCGCCGCAAAGGGGTTCAACTTCCCGGTCCGGCCCGATCTCTTCACGATCGAGTCGCTCGGCGGCTGGGCGAAGGTCGACCCTTACTGGTTCGATCCGAAGAAGGGCCTGATGGTCTCGATCGAGCGTGACGTCGGTGGCAGCGCAGGCTGATTCCGCCACCCTCCCGACCATCCGAGCCCGCCGCCCGTCGGCCCCTTTCGGGGGCCTGGGCGGCGGGCTCGCGGTCTGCTACCTGGGGTTCATCGTGCTGCTGCCCCTGGCGGCCCTGGTCTGGGCGGCGCGGGCCGACGGCTGGCAGGCGTTCTGGGACGCGATCACCGCGCCGCAGGCGACGGCGGCGCTCCGCCTGACGCTCGGCGTCTCCGCGGTGGTGGCGCTGGTCAACGCCGTCATGGGGACGATCATCGCCTGGGTGCTCGTGCGTGACGACTTCCACGGCAAGAACGCCGTCAACGCCACGATCGACCTGCCGTTCGCGCTGCCGACGATCGTCGCCGGCCTGACGCTGCTCGTGCTCTACGGTCCGCAGAGCCCGCTCGGCATCGACGTGGCGTTCACGAGCTCGGCGATCTACCTGGCGCTGCTCTTCGTCACCCTGCCGTTCGTCGTCCGCACCGTGCAGCCGGTCCTGCTCGAGCTCGACCGCGACATGGAGGAGGCCGCCGCCTCCCTCGGCGCCGACCAGTGGCGGATCTTCCGCACGATCGTGCTCCCGAACATCTTCCCGGCGATCCTCTCCGGCGTCGCGCTCGCCTTCGCGCGCGCGATCGGCGAGTTCGGAGCAGTCGTGCTGATCTCCGGCAACCTGCCGTTCAAGACGGAGGTCGCGTCGGTCTACATCTTCGGCCGCATCGAGTCGAACGACCTCACGAGCGCGGCGGCGGTCTCCGTGCTGCTGCTCGCCATCTCGTTCGCGATCCTGCTTGGCATCGGCGGCCTGCGCCGCTGGGCGACGAGGCACGACAATGCGTAAGCTGCCGCTCCGCTTCCTCGCCCTCGGATACCTGACGGCGATCCTGCTCGGCCCGGTGGCGATGATCTTCTACCGGACGTTCGAGCACGGCTTCTGGCCCGCCTGGCACTCGCTCACGACCCCCGGCGCGAAGCACGCGTTCTGGCTGACGCTCCTGATCACGGCGATCGCCGTGCCGCTGAACACGATCTTCGGCGTCGTGCTGGCGCTCGCGATCGTCCGGCGCCGCTTCGCGGGCCGCGGGATCGTCAACGCGCTGGTCGACCTCCCGCTTGCCCTCTCGCCGGTCGTGGTGGGCTTCGCGCTCTTCCTGCTCTACTCGCGCACGGGCTGGTTCGGGCCGTGGCTCAACGACCACGGGATCCAGGTGCTGTTCGCGCTGCCGGCGATGGTGCTGGCGACGATCTTCGTCTCGCTGCCGTTCGTCGTGCGCGAGGTCGTGCCCGTGCTCCGCGAGATCGGCGAGGAGCAGGAGCAGGCGGCGGCGACCCTCGGCGCCTCGAACTGGCAGACCTTTTGGCGCGTGACGCTGCCGGCGATCCGCTGGGGCGTGGCGTACGGCGTCGTGCTGACGACAGCCCGCTGCCTCGGAGAGTTCGGCGCCGTGTCCGTCGTCTCCGGCCGAATCCAGGGACAGACCGAGACGCTGACCCTGCACGTCGAGGTCGCGATCCAGAACTTCGACGTCGTCGGCGCGTACGCCGCGTCCGTCGTCCTCGCGCTGATCGCCGTCTCGACGCTCGTGCTGATGACCGTCTTCAAGCCCAAGGAGGCCGCCCAGTGAGTGCCAAACAGTGAGCATCCTCGTCCGCAACGTGTCCAAGCGCTTCGGCGACTTCCAGGCGCTGGACGACGTCTCGATCGAGGTGCCGACGGGCTCGCTCGTCGCGCTGCTCGGCCCGTCCGGCTCCGGCAAGTCGACGCTGCTGCGGTGCATCGCGGGGCTCGAGCGCCCGGACGGCGGCGAGATCCACATCTCGGACGAGGTGATGACGGGGCGCAAGCCGCAGGACCGCGGCGTCGGCTTCGTCTTCCAGCACTACGCCGCGTTCAAGCACATGACGGTCGAGAAGAACATCGCCTTCGGGCTCGAGGTCCGCAAGCGGCCGCGGGCCGAGATCAGGGACCGCGTGGGCGAGCTCCTGCGCCTCGTGCAGCTCGAAGGGCTCGCGAAGCGCTATCCGGCGCAGCTCTCGGGCGGCCAGCGCCAGCGGATGGGACTCGCCCGCGCGCTGGCGGTCGACCCGAAGGTGCTCCTGCTCGACGAGCCGTTCGGCGCGCTCGACGCGCGCGTGCGGAAGGAGCTGCGCGAGTGGCTGCGCCGCCTCCACGACGAGACGCACACGACGACGGTGATCGTCACGCACGACCAGGAGGAGGCAATGGAGGTCGCCGACGAGGTCGTCGTCATGAACAAGGGACAGATCGAGCAGGTCGCCGCGCCGCAGGATCTGTACGAGCGGCCGGCCAACGAGTTCGTGATGAGCTTCGTCGGCCCCGTCAACCGCCTCGGCGACACCTGGGTGCGGCCGCACGACCTCGAGCTCGCGCTCGAGCCCAACGGCACGACACGCGAGGCGATGATCGAGCGCCTCGTGCACCTCGGCTTCGAGGTGCGGGTCGAGCTCGTGCGCGACGACGGCGAGCGGCTGTCCGCCCAGGTCACGCGCGAGGAGTGCGAGACGCTCGAGCTCGAGCAGGGCCAGATCGTCTACGTGCGGCCGACCAAGCAGACCGTCTTCAACTGAGTCTGTGCCGCTCTGCCGGCTGCCTCGCCGCGACGTCAGGGTGCAGGCGTCAGACGAGCGTTGATCGACGTTACGACCCGTCGTCCGCGGTGCCGGCCTGCGCCCGGTGCCGCGGCGTGCGCCGGTGAGACCGGCGCAGCCGAAGGCCCCGGCGAGGGGGGCCGAGGCCAGACTAGTGGCGAGCCCACGCGTCGGGGTCGCGCGTCAGCTCGACCACCTCCTCCGGGAGCTGGCCGGCCGCGAGGTCGGCGAGGGTCACGTGCTCGAGCACGGCGCGCAGGTTTGCGCGGACGGCGATCCACACCTCGCGAAGGGGCTCCGCGGAGCCGGAGTACTCGACCGTCTCGGGGCCGCGGCCGCGGACGTTCGCGATCGGGCCCTCGACGGCGCGCACGACGTCGGCGACCGTCACGTCGCCGGCGCGGCCGGGCCAGCAGGTAGCCGCCCTCCGCGCCGCGACGGCTGGTGACGATCCCTGCGTGGCGCAGCTCGACGAGGATGTTCTCGAGGAACTTGAGCGGGATCTCCTGCGCCTGTGCGATCCGCTCGCCCTTGAGCGGGCGATCCTCCTCGTGCGCCGCCAGCTCGATTGCCGCGCGAAGCGCGTAGTCGGCCTTGGCGGAGACCCTCATGCCGGGTGCGCGTACCGCTCGGCGATCCGCTGGACGCGCGCGAGGGTGATTCCCCGCTCCTGCTCTGCGATCAGCGGATGGTCGCCCGGATGGAGCACGAAGCTCGGGCGGAGCTCAAGCTCCTTCGTGAGGACGTCCAGCGGGAGGCCGAGCGTGTCGGGATAGCCGGGCAGCGCGTTCGAGAGCCAGCCGAAGTACGGCGGCTCTTCGGTGCGCGCCGGGTCGGCCCACAGGTCGAGCACGCGCCTGAACGACTCCTCGCTCAGCGACGACCAGACGCCGTACGCGAAGGTCTCGTCCGCGTCGACCACCGGCAGCTCGAGGATCCCGCGGATGAAGTAACAGCGCGTGCCGGCGTCGTCGACCCACGAGCACAGGTCGTCGTCGAGGAAGTCGTCCCCGCTGCGCGGCCCGGTCCAGTACGCGGGCTCTGCGAACGCCCAGTCGAAGGGGACGCCCGCATGCTGCTCCCCGCAGGCCGAGCAGGTCCAGCTCACGCTCAGGCGGCCGCGCCGAACGCCGCCAGGTACGGCTCCCAGCGCACGGGGATCTTCGGAGTGGCGAGCTTGATGAACAGGACGGGAGCGGGCGGCGCCGGTTGCCTCGAGAGCGTCATCGACACCTCGTGCGGCAGCCGGTCCGCCTTCCGCAGGTTGCACGGCGCGCACGACGTGACGACGTTCTCCCAGACCGAGTCCCCGCCCTTCGAGCGCGGGATCACATGGTCGAGGGTCAGGCGGCCCGCCGACGTGCCGCAATAGACGCAGCGCCAGCCGTCGCGGGCGAAGAGGGCTCGTCGCGAGATCTTGCGCTTGATCGTCCGCGGCACGCGCACGTACGTCGTCAGCCGGATCACGTGCGGCCACTGGTAGGTGCTCGTCGCGGAGCGGAGCGGCTTGTCGAGGATCTCGATCACCTCGGCCTTGCCCTTGAAGATCAGGACCGAGGCGCGGCGCAGCGAGCACACATTGAGAGGCTCGTAGGTCGCATTCAAGACGAGGACCTGCTGCACCTTCCGGGAAAAATAGCAGCGGTTCCCGCTGTGGCCCTGTTCGCTTCGAGGCTTGATGTGAAATTGGCGCGCCGTCGGGGGCGTCGCAGACCAAGCGGGGCACCGCGAGCGGTCGCGGTGCGTAGCAGCGCTACGTGCCGCGGCCGCTCGTGCTGATCCCGCGCCGTGTCTGCGGCGTCATCCCGGCCCGCGCCAATTTCACAGCAGGCCTCTAGCGGGCCATCGCCCGCTCGACCGCCTCCAGCTCCTCCGGCGAGAGCGCGACGGCGGCCCGGCCCTGGTCGAGCTCCTTCATGTAGATCCGCGCGTAGTCGCGGCCCTGGATGGCCGTCACGACGAGCCCGGTGCGCGACGCGTCGAGCATCGCGAGCGACGCCGACTGGTGCCCGCCGGTGTCCTCGTAGGCGTCGTAGCGGACGATCGAGGTGTTGGTGATCGAGCCGTCGACGCGCCGGTCGACGCGGGCGAGGGCCGCGGCGATCTCGTCGACGGCGCCGTGCAGGTCGTCGATCCGCCCCTGGAGCGAGACGGCGAACTCGATCAGGTCGCGCCGGCCGCCGCCGAGCAGCGTGCGCTGGGCCTCGCGGACGCGCCGCACCTTCACCCACGCGTACAGCGCGACGGCGAGGCCGGCGAGGGCCACCACGGCGGCGCCGATCGCGATCCACGCCGCGACGTTCGAGGAGAAGCTCACCCGAGCAGGCTAACTACGGCAGCGAGAAGAGCACGGGGTACTTCGCCGAGTTGTTCGACGAGTTCTTCTCGCCCGGCACCGGCTTCACGTCGACCTTGACGAAGGTCTTCTGGACGAAGGGAACCTGGCCGAGGCTCGTGAAGGTCACGGTCGCGGTCTCGCCGGCGTTGATCAGGTCGATGGTCTTCGTCTGCACGATCGGGGTCGGCGTCTTCTGGATCGTGAGCGTGATCTCGATGTGCACCTCCTGCGAGTCGCCGGAGTCCTTGATCGTGACCGCGAAGCCGAGATCGGAGGTGGCCTTGATGATGTTCTCCTGGGTCTCGGACAGCTCCTGCCCGGTCGGCAGCGCCTTCGTCGAGACGATGTTCGTGCCGTGGACGCCGGTCGGCGTGCCGCTCGTCGAGGCGCCGTGGATCCGCTGCAGCACGGGGCCCATCGAGCGCACGCTCGCGAGATCCGGGTTCGTGACGAAGGTGGAGGAGGGGACGTTGACGCCGGTGATCCCCTCTTCGCGGAGCACGATCACCGAGGGATCCTTGAAGAGGTCGGCCCAGACGACGTCGCTCGCCACCAGGCGCTGCGCCTGCGCCGCGAGCAGAAGCGCGTCGGCGTCCTCGTTCGCCTTGACGGTCGCCTTCGCGAACGTGTCGGCGAGCCCTTTCAGCCCGCTGACCCGCAGCTGGAGCGACTCGATCATGTGCCTGTCCTCGTCGCGCAACGGGCCGGGCGGGTTGAGCTTCTCGGCCGCGGCGACGTTCTGCTCCTCGCTCTGCGCGATCCCGCGGATCGCGGCGACGAGCTCGGGCGCCTTGATCCCCGGCGTCGTCAGCTTGTCGTTCAGGTTGCGCCCGTCCTGCTCCGACGCCTTCGCGATCACGTCGACCTTCGCCATGTAGTTCTTGTAGCGCGCAGTCTTCGCGCTGTCCCGGCACCCCTGCACCCACAGAACCATCACGACGACGATGAAGATGGCGAAGACGATCAGGCCGATCAGCCGCAGGAGCGGCGTCAGCCCGGTGGGCGCGCGGAGCTGTCGCGGTCCGCGCGACCCGCCCCCGCCCCGGCCGGACAGCCGGCGACGCGGCACTGCCTCCTCCCGCGTGGGCGGCTCGTCTTCGAAGAAGTCGAACTCGATGTCGTCGTCGCGCGGGTCCATAGCCCTTTGGGCAGCCCCTCGGCGCCCGAGATTCGGCCCACTGTAGCGACTGCATCGGTCGGAAAAGGACTTTGGTCCGTGGCGGCCAACCCGTGCAAGACGATGCCGGACGCGGCAGCTGCAGCCGTCTCCGAGGACCTGATCCTCGGGCGCTATCGCCCGCTCCGCCCACTCGGAAGCGGGGGGTCCGGCGCTGTCTGGCTCGTGCGCGACGAGCGGCACGGGCACGAGCTCGCGCTGAAGATGGTCGCCCGCGAAGGGAAGGCCGCCGCGCGCGCCGAGCGCGAGGCGCGCGCGGCCGCCGGGCTCCGGCACGAGCACTGCCTCCGCGCGCTCGCGCTGGCGCGCGACGCGAGACACGTCTACATCGCGTACGAGTACGTGCCCGGCCTGACGCTGCGCGAGGCGATGCGCGGCGGCCGGCTGACCGACGAGCACGCGATCGAGGCGGCCGCGCAGATCGGCGACGCGCTCGCCTATGCGCACGCACGCGGAATCGTCCATCGCGACGTGAAGCCGTCGAACGTCCTGCTCGCCGAGGGCGACCGCGTCTCGGTGCGGCTGCTCGACTTCGGTCTCGCGCTGCTGCCCGAGGCGGAGACGCTCACCGCCGCCGGCGACGTCCCGGGCACGCTCGCCTACATCTCGCCCGAGCGGCTCGCGGGCGACGACTCCAGCGCGGCGGCTGACGTCTGGGCCGTCGGAGTGCTGCTCTGGGAGGCGCTCGCGGGACAGCACCCGTTCTGGAACGGTTCGATGCACGACACCGCACGCAGCATCAAGCAGGGGCCGCCGCCGCTCGAGCAGCTTCGCCCCGACCTGCCGGAGGCCGTGCTGCAGACGGTCTTGCGCGCGACCGCCGTCGACCCGGCGAAACGGCCGACCGCGGACAAGCTCGCCCAGGAGCTGCGCGGCCTCCGCCGGCGCGGCCCCCGCAGGCGCGGCAAGGGCTCCGGCTCCCGCTCCGGCGCATCGACGCGAGTCGTCCGGACGGGAGCACTGCCGATCCGGCTCGCGTCCGCCGGGCTCGCCGGTGTCACCGCCGGCTGGTGCGCGACGGCGCTTCCGTTCTACCCGGCACACTGGCCGCTCGGCCTGGCCGCGGCCGCGACGGCGCTCACGTTCTGCTCCGAGCGCGCCGGCCTCGCGTTTGCCCTCGCCGTGCCGTTCTTCCCGCTCGCGAACGTCTCGCTCGGGCTGGCAATCGTCTATGCGGCGCTCGCCGTCGGCTGGATGGCCCTCTCCTGGCGGGACGCCCGGTCCGGGCTCTTCCTCGCGCTCGGGCCGCTCGCGGCACCGCTCGCTGCGCTCGGCGCGCTGCCCCTGCTCGCGCAGCCGATCCGTGGTCGCGTCCGCCGAGCGGCCCAGGTCGCAGCCGCCGTGCTCGTCGCAGGGGTTGTGGCGGGGCTCCGCCACGTCCCGCTGCCACTCACGGGAGAGCGCCCGCCGCTCGGCCTCGGCCTGGTCGGCAGCGAGCGGCCGGTCGCGGTCGCGGAGGCGCTCCTCGCGGCGCTCGAGCGGCATCCCCAGCTTGCACTCGAGGCGCTCTTTCTCGGCCTCGCGGCCGCCGCGATCCCCTCCGTCCGGCGCCGTGGACCCTGGCCGATCGCCGTCTTCGGGGTGGCTACCATGGCCGCAACCCTGTTGGCCGCGCCATCCGTCGCGGCGCTGCCGATCGTGCTCGCCGTCTGGGCGACGTGCGCGGTCCTGGTGCTGGAAGGCGGGCGCTAGACTCGGCCGCGGGGCAAGCAGCCCGCCCGCATGAGCGTCCTCAAGTCCATCGAGCAGAAGATCGAGTCTCTCTTCGAGGGGGTCTTCGGCCGTGCGTTTCGGACGCATGTGCAGCCTGTCGAGCTGGCCCGCAAGCTGACGAAGGAGATGGACGACCACCGCAACGTCTCGGTCTCACGGGTCTACGTCCCGAACGAGTACTCGGTCTATCTCTCACCGCCCGACCGCGAGCAGTTCTCGACCTACGAGCAGGCGCTCAAGGGCGAGCTCCAGGACTACCTCGCCGAGCACGCGAAGCGCGAGGGCTACGTCCTGCTCTCGCGGCCCATCGTCGTCATGCACACCGACGAGGACCTCGACATCGGCGAGTTCGGGATCGCCACCCGGATGGCGCAGAGCGCCGCCGGCCAGGCCGGAGAGCCCGACGGCGACGCGGAGCCGGGCGCCACGATGATCTACAAGCCGCGGGCACAGCAGCCGACCGAAGCGGCGAGCGCCGAGGAGTTGGGCGTCGGCCGCGAGACGGCCAAGCTCGTCTTCGACGGCGGCGAGGTGGAGCTCGTCAAGCGCCGCTCGCTGATCGGCCGCTCGCGGGACTGCGACGTTCAGGTCAACGATCCGAACGTCTCTCGCCGGCACGCCGAGGTCCGCCAGGAGGGCGCCACCTACTGGGCGATCGACCTCGACTCGACGAACGGGATCGAGGTGGACGGACGCCGTCAGAAGCGCGTCAAGCTCGAGCACGGGTCCCGCTTCACGATCGGCTCGACGGAAATCACGTTCGAGCGGGAGCTCGCGTAGTGGTCGCGTCCGCGAGTGTCGAGACGACTCTGCTGGTCCTCAAGATCGCCTTCCTCGTCCTCCTCTATCTCTTCATCTGGCGGATCGTCCGCTCGGCCAGCCGGGACGTGCGCCTGCCGCAAGAGTCGATGATCATCGGCCCTCAGCAGGCAGCAGCGGCCGGGCTCGGGCCCTCGCGCCTGGAGCTCGGACGGCTCGTCGTCGTCAGGAGCCCGACGTATTCCGCCGGCGAGGAATGGGAGATCGACTCGCAGCCGGTGACGGTCGGGCGCGGAGCGAACAACGACGTGCCGCTCCCCGACGACGAGTACGCGTCCGCGCGGCACGCACGCGTCGAGCCGAGGCGCGACGGCGTCTGGGTCGAGGACGTCGGCTCCACGAACGGCACCTTCGTGAACGGCATCCGCTTGACGCGCGAGCGGAAGCTCGTTCCCGGCGACGTCCTGCGCGTGGGCGAGACCGACCTGAGGTACGACCGATGAGGATCAAGGCCGCGGCCGCGCACACGGACCCGGGCCGCAAGCGGCGCCGGAACGAGGACAACTACGTCTGCGAGCCGCCGCTCTTCGCGGTCACGGACGGCATGGGCGGGGCGCAGGCCGGCGAGCTCGCCTCGGCGCTGGCCGCGGACGCGCTTCGCGAGGGCGCCAACGGCGGGATCGCGGACGAAAAGGCAGAGCAGCTCGTCCAGGAGGCCAACCGCCGCGTCTTCGAGCGCGCGAACGCCGACGCCTCTGCCTCCGGCATGGGCACGACAGCCACCGTCGCGATCGTCGACGAGGCGTCCGACCGCGTGATCTTCGCCCACGTCGGCGACTCACGGGCCTACCTGATCCGCGACGGCGCACTCGAGCAGCTGACGGACGACCATTCGCTCGTCGCGGAGCTCGTGCGCAGCGGCAAGCTCTCGCCCGAGGAGGCCGAGACGCACCCTCAGCGCTCTGTGATCACGCGCGTGCTCGGCACCGACGCCGAGGTCGACGTGGACACGTTCGCGATCGACGCGCGTCCCGGCGACCTCTATCTGCTCTGCTCCGACGGCCTCTCGACGATGGTCGGCGACGAGACGATCCTCGACGTCGCCGAGCGCTATCGCAGCGACCTCGACGAGGCCGTGCGGGCCCTCCTGGCCGAGGCGAACCGGGGCGGCGGCGAGGACAACATCACGGCGATCCTCTTCGAGCTCGGCGCTCCCGCCGAGGTGGCCGACGAGCCGCTCGACGAGACGCGTGAGATGCCCGTCGCGCCGCCGCCCGGCGATCCCGACGAGGAGGACACGCTCAGCCCGCTCGACGGCGTGCGGGCGGAGGACGTCGCGGCTGCGGCCGCCGCGCAGGCCCCGGACGGAGCCGCGGACGAGCGCACGGCGACCGGCGACACGATCGTCGTCCCGATCGAGCAGATTCCCGAGCTGCGAGACGAGCCCGCGGCGCCGAAGGTGCCGTTCTGGCGACGGCTCCTGGCGCTCGTCGTGATCGCCGCGCTCGTCGCCCTGATCCTCGTGCTCGTCGTCTGGGGGCTCGCCCGCTGACCGCCAGGAACCGGGAGCTCGCCAACCTCGTCGTCGTCGGGATCCTCACCGGCCTCGGCTTCGCGTCCGTCTACATCGCGCAGCAGTCGATCGTGGACACGACGTCACTCTCGTACGGGGCGTTCTTCTTCGCCCTCTACCTGGTCGCGCACATCGCCTCGCGGGTCGCCGTCCCGAACGCGGATCCGTACCTTCTCCCGCTCGCCGCCCTGCTGACCGCCTTCGGCGTGACCGAGATCTACCGCCTCGACGAAGGGGACGCGTTCCGCCAGTCGCTCTGGATCGTGATCGGCGTCGGCTTCTTCGTGATGACGCTGCTGCTCCTGCGGCGCGACTACCGGCGGCTCGAGAACTACAAGTACCTCTTCGGCGTCGGCTCGATCGTGCTCCTCGTGCTCCCGGCCGCGCCGGGGCTGGGCGCGAGCGTGAACGGCGCCCGCCTCTGGGTGCACGTGGGCTCGCTCCAGTTCCAGCCGGGAGAGTTCGCGAAGCTCGCGCTGATCGTCTTCCTCGCCGGCTACCTGCGCGAGAAGCGGGAGATGCTGGCCCAGTTCCGGCTCAAGGACCTCGGGCCGCTGCTCGTGATCTGGGGCGGCGCCATGCTCGTCCTCGTCGAGACGAACGACCTCGGCTCGGCGCTCCTCTACTTCGGGATCTTCCTCGCGATGGTCTACGTCGCGACGGGGCGGTTCTCGTTCGTCGTCATCGGCGCCGCGCTCTTCGTCGCCGGCTCGTACGCGGCGTACCACTACGTCTCGCACGTCCAGGACCGGGTCACCATCTGGCTGCACCCGTGGACGGACAAGGTGGTCTTCTGCCCGCAGACGGGCGGCACGGCGTTGCGCCAGGACTGCCAGAGCTACCAGCTCGTCAAGTCGCTCTACTCGATCGGCAACGGCGGCTTCGGCGGCGCAGGGCTCGGCAAGGGGACGTTCACGACGACGAACGGGCAGCAGCTGATCCCGTATCTGAACACCGACTTCATCTACTCCGCGCTCGCGCAGGAGCTCGGTCTCGTCGGCGTCGCGGCGCTTCTGCTCGTCTTCATGCTCTTCGTCGCGCGCGGGATGCGGACGGCGATGCTGGCGCAGGACGGCTTCTCGAAGCTGCTCGCCGCCGGGCTCACGTTCGGCTTCGCGCTGCAGACGTTCATCATCGTCGGCGGCGTCCTGCGTCTGATCCCGCTGACCGGGATCACGCTGCCGTTCGTCTCCTACGGCGGCTCGTCCGTGGTCGCGAACTTCGTCCTCCTGGCGCTGCTGCTGCTCGTCTCGAACCGTGCGAACGCACCCCGGAGTGAGGCGTGAACAAGCAGATCGCGCGGCTCTCGGTGGCGTCGCTCGCGCTGCTCGTCGCCCTGATCGTCGCCTCTACCTACTGGCAGACGTGGGCGTCGGCGAGCCTCGCCGACAAGCAGGACAACGCGATCGAGCGCGTCGCGCAGTTCAAGATCAGGCGCGGCGTCATCTACGCGTCCGACGCCAAGACGGTACTCGCCACAAACGTGAAGGTGAAGGTCGGCGGACAGACGCTGTACTTCCGGCGCTACCCGACGAAGGGCTTCGCGACGCAGGTGATCGGCTACTCGACCCAGGGCCGGTCCCGCGCCGGGCTGGAGCGCTCCGAGAACGCGTACCTGACCGGCTCGAACGCGGATCTCTCGACGCTCTTCGACACGACCCTCGACAAGCTCAAGGGCACGACCGTCACCGGCAACGACGTGATCACGACGCTCAACGTGCGCGCGCAGCGGGTCGCCGAGTCGCAGCTGCGCGGGAAGTGCGGCGCCGCCGTCGTGCTCAACCCGAAGACCGGAGCCGTGCTCGCGATGGCGTCGTCGCCCACCTACGACCCGAACCAGGTCGAGAAGAAGAACGGCTACGAGCGGATCCTTCGATCCAAGGGCCCGTGCCCCTTCTCGTCGCCGCTCTTCAACCGCGCGACGCAGGGCCTCTACCCGCCGGGCTCGACCTTCAAGACGGTGACCGCGGCGGCCGCGCTCGACAGCGGCATCTTCAAGCCGGACTCGCGCTTCTACGACCCCGGCTACTGCATCGAGTACGGCAAGCAGGTCTCGAACGCGGGCAACCCGGAGACGGGCCCGGAGCAGTTCGGCAACGTCGATCTCGTGACCGCGTACGAGCACTCGATCAACGCCGTCTTCTGCAACATCGGGAAGCGGATCGGCGCCCGCAGGATCCTCGAGCAGGCGAAGAAGTTCGGCTTCTACCAGGTGCCGCCGCTCGAGACGCCCGGCGACGCACGCTCCGCGAGCGGGCTGTACAAGGGGCGCAGGCTCTTCGATCCGAAGCACCCCGAGACGGAGGTCGACCCCGGCCGCCTCGCCTTCGGGCAGGAGCGCCTGCTCACGACCCCCCTGCAGATGGCCATGGTCGCCGCGGCGGTTGCGAACGGCGGCCAGGGCATGAAGCCGTTCGTCGTCAAGGCGGTGCGCACCCGGGGCGGCAAGCTGGTCGTGCGGACGAAGCCGCGCAAGCTCGACCGCGCCATGAAGCCCGACACGGCCGCGGCGCTCAACCAGATGATGCAGGCCGCCGTCAGGAGCGGCACCGGCACCGCGGCCCAGATCCCCGGGATCGCAGTGGCCGGGAAGACGGGAACGGCCGAGACGGGCAGGAGTAGGGTCTACACGGCCTGGTTCATCTTCTTCGCTCCCGCCGACGACCCGAAGGTCGCGGGCGCGGTCGTCGTCGAGAACCAGCTGAACGGCTTCGGGGGCGCGATTTCCGCTCCGATCGCAAAGACGCTGATGCAGGCCATCCTGCCGTCAGGGTCGAATTCCTAACCTGTAGAGGTATGTCCGTGATGGACACACGCATCAACAGGGTCTTCGACCAACGGTACAGGCTGATCCGCAAGCTCGGATCCGGCGGGATGGCGGACGTCTATCTCGCCGAGGACCAGGAGCTCGGGCGGCGCGTCGCAATCAAGATCCTGAACGACCGCCACGCCGCGGACGACTCGTTCGTGGAGCGCTTCCGGCGCGAGGCGAAGAACGCCGCGGGGCTCTCGCACCCGAACGTCGTCTCCATCTACGACCGCGGCGAGGCCGAGGGCTCCTACTACATCGCGATGGAGTTCCTCGACGGGCGCACGCTCAAGGAGCTGCTCGTGCGCAACGGCCCGCCGCCCGTTCCGATCGCCATCGACTATGCGCGGCAGATCCTCTCGGCGATCGGCTTCGCGCACCGGAACGGGATCGTGCACCGGGACATCAAGCCGCACAACGTCGTCGTCGGTCGGGACGGCCGCCTGAAGGTGACGGACTTCGGCATCTCTCGCGCCGAGGCGTCGCAGATGACGGAGGCCGGGTCGATCATCGGCACGGCCCAGTACCTCTCGCCCGAGCAGGCGCGCGGCGCGCACGTCGACAACCGCTCCGACATCTACTCCGTCGGCGTCGTCCTCTTCGAGCTCCTGACCGGCGAGGTGCCGTTCACGGGCGAGACGCCGGTCGAGATCGCGATGAAGCATCTCTCGCAGGCGCCGAGGCGCCCGTCGGAGATCCGGCCGGAGGTGCCGCGCGACCTCGACGCGATCACGCTTCGCGCGCTCGCGAAGGATCCGGAGGACCGCTACGCCTCCGCCGAGGAGATGGACGCCGAGCTCGCCCGCGTCGCACGCGGGCTCGCGGTGTCGCGCGAGACGGAGGAGGCGGCGACGTCGGTGCTCGCGGGCGCAGGGATCGCGGCGCCGACGATGGTCGCGCGCGCGCCGACCCAGGTCGCGCCGCGCCGGCCCGCGCCGGCGTACTACGAGTACGAGTACGAGCCGATCTCGCCGGGGCGGCGGTCGATCTGGCCCTGGCTGGTCGGCGCCGCCGTGCTGATCGGCGCGGCGATCGGAGCGTGGTACCTGTACGGGCAGCTCCAGGACCAGCTGAACTCGAACAAGCCCGTGGCCGTCGACTATTACGTCGGCATGACCGAGCCGCTCGCCGTCCAGCAGATCAGCGAGAAGGGCTTCCGGCCGGTCGTGAAGCGCAGGTACAACAACACGATCCCCAGGACTCGCGTCTACGACCAGCAGCCGCCCGCCGGCGACCGGATCGACAAGGGGAACGTCGTCACGATCTTCGTCTCCGAGGGGAAGGCGAAGGCGAAGGTCCCGGACGTGCGCGGGCTGCCGCTCGCCGACGCGATCTCGCGACTCGCCGACCGAAATCTGAAGGCGGACGTCCACGAGGTCCACTCCGACAAGGCGGAGGGAACCGTCACCGCGCAGTCGCCGGCTCCGGAGGACATCGTCCTCCAGGGCACCAGCGTGCGGATCAACGTCTCGCAGGGACCGAAGCCCGTCGACGTGCCGAACGTGATCGGACAGCCCTACGCGAACGCGGAGTCGGCGCTCCAGGGTCTGGGCTTCCGGGTCACCCGCGAGGATGTGGAGTCGGACCAGCCGAAGAACAATGTGGTCGACCAGATCCCCGCCGGAGGAACGCAGGCCCCGGTCGGGTCGACGGTCACACTGCGGGTCTCGAAGGGCCCGACGTCGACGCTCGTCCCGGACGTGACGAACCTCGACCAGGACACGGCGACGGCCACCCTGCAGGGATCCGGCTTCAAGGTCGCGGTCAACACGACGGACGTGTTCGATCCCTCGCAGGACGGCCTCGTCCTCAGCCAGGAGCCGGGTCCGGACACACAGGCGAAGCCGGGCTCGAAGGTCATCATCACCGTCGGCCGCTTCGCCGGCGGCACGACGCCGACGCCGTGACGCGCAGGATCCGCGTCGCCGTGCTGCTCGGCGGCCGCTCGAGCGAGCACGACATCTCGGTCGAGAGCGCCCGCTCGGTGGTCGACGCCCTCGACCCGGAGCGCTACGACGTGGTCACGGTCGAGATCGGGCGCGACGGCGCGTGGCAGCTCGGCTCCGGCGGGCAGGCGCGCGAGCTCGGGGCGCCGCCGAAGGAAACGCTGCCCGTTCCCGCCTCCGGCGGGGCGGTGACGAAGACGCTCGCCGAGGTGGACGTCGTCTTCCCCGTGCTGCACGGCCCGTTCGGCGAGGACGGCACCGTCCAGGGGCTGCTCGAGCTGGCCGACGTCCCGTACGTGGGCGCCGGCGTGCTCGCCTCGGCGGTGTGCATGGACAAGGACGTGTTCAAGGCGGTGATGCGCGACAACGACATCCCGGTCACACGCAACATCACGCTGCGCGCGGGAGACGCGGCGCGCAACCCGTTCGGCTATCCGGTGTTCGTGAAGCCCGCGCGGCTCGGCTCGTCGGTCGGCATCTCGAAGGCGCACGACGACGAGGAGCTCCGCGCCGCGGTCGAGCTCGCGTTCCGACACGACGAGAAGATCCTCGTCGAGGAGTTCGTCTCCGGGGTCGAGGTCGAGGTCGGCGTGCTGGGCGCCGGCTCCGACGTGCAGGTGTCGCTCCCCGGCGAGATCGTCGCGCACGCCGAGTGGTACGACTACGCCGCGAAGTACGACGAGGGCGGCATGGAGCTGATCGTCCCGGCGCGGATCGGCGAGGAGCACGCTGAGCGCGTGCAGGAGCTCGCGCACCGTGCCTTCGTCGCCACGGAATGCGAGGGAATGGCGCGGGCCGACTGCTTCGTCCGGGACGACGGCGAGGTGCTCGTGAACGAGCTGAACACCATCCCCGGCTTCACGGCGACGAGCGTCTACTCGCGGCTCTTCGAGGCGTCGGGCATCCCGTACGCCGAGCAGCTCGACCGGCTGCTGCAGGTCGCGATCGACCGCTTCGAGCGGCGCAAGAGGCTGCTGTTCTAGGCCGAGGTGGGGGCTCCGGCGCACGCCGGAGCCCTCCGTTCCGATGGTTCAGGCCTCGCGGAGGCAGAGGCCGACCGAGGTGTGGTTGTGGTTGTGGCTGCCCGGATGGCTGTCCCGGATCGACCGGTCGTCCACGTCCACGCGGACGACGTAGCCGCACGGCTTCATGATCTTCAGCCCCGCAGGCGGCGGCGCGGTGCGCAGCTTCCAGCCGTGCCCGCCCGGTGCGGGCGCGGCCGTGGTGGACGCCAGTGCCGGGTCGGCCTCGGGTTGGTTGGACGGCGTCGAGACGGTGTTCGGCTCCGTCGAGAGACTCCAGCTTCCGAAGTACTTGTCGTTCGCGACGAAGCTCCCGTTGATCTCCGTGCCGGCGTCGAAGTCCTTGCAGTCGCCTCCCGCGGCGATGTGGATGTCGGCTTCCGGCGCCGAGTTGTCGATCTGGATCGGGTACCACGGGCTGCTGTCGAAGATGTCTGCTTCGGCAGGGCCCGTCGCCAGGTCCAGCTGGATCTCCCAGAGTCCGTCGGCGCCCGAGCTCCAGAGGGCCAGGATGTGCGTGAAGTACGTCGCCGGATTCCCGTACTTGAAGAACCCGCCGACAGACGTCTGCAGGTCGAAGCCGAAGTCGGCACGCTCGAGCCAGAAGCTGTCGCCGAGCACGCTGAAGGACGTCGGCGGATCGGTGGACTTCCGCACCTTCACGCGGTACCAGTAGCCGTCGAGGAAGTTGCCTTCGACGATCACCTGCCCGCCGAACGGACACGGCCGGTTCAGGCCGTCCGCGAGGGTCAGCGGGAAGTTCGCGAACACGACCGGCGCCTGCTTGGTGCAGCCGACGAGGTCGGTGTTCGGATTGCTCGTGATGAAGTCCTCGACGGCGATGCCTCCGATGTTGCGGATCTTCGCGCTGACCTCGCCCGGCGGAACGATCGGCCCGGGCGCGATCTGCACGTGCGTGTCGATCCGGTTGCCCCACGTCGTGAGCGCATCGGGATCGGTGGTCGACGGCGGCACCGCCCACGAGAGGACGGCCCGGACGCGACCGATCTTCGGCCTCTTGCACGTGCGCCGGTGGTGGGTCAGGTCGACCGGCAGAATCGCCGAGTAGCACAGGCCCGCCGCCGGGATCTTGGCGATGTCGTGGACGTTGACCGCGGCGGTGCCGATGTACGTCCACTCGCACTCGTTGTCCCAGTCGACCCAGAACGCGACGTACTCCTGGCTGCCGGAATGGCACAGGTCGCCGGAGTATCCGGTCGGGCGCTTGATTCGGAACGTCGCGACCAACCGCTCGGGGAAGAGCTCCTCGAGGCCGAGGCACTCGAGCTCCTCGTAGCTCACGTCCGCCTCCGTGTTCTCGAAGGCCGCAATCGCCTTCTCCAGGTCGAGGCCGACGTCCTGCCACTGCGTTGAGATGGTGGTGAAGAGCTCGCTGTCGAACCCCGTCTCTTCGTTGGCGAGCGCGTGCAGGTCGGGCAGCCCGAACCGGTGCGTGTCGACCGCCGTCTGCTTCGCCTGCGCCGATTGTTTCGCCTGCGCCGCCTTCTTGGCGCCGCCGCTGCCGTAGAGCTCTGCCAGCTGCCCGACGCTGAACGGCGGCGGGTCGGGGATCGGGATGGGGTCGAACTGCACCTCCTCGAAGAGCTTCGGAATGTCGATCTTCTGGCCGATTTCGGAACTGATCTCCTCCAGCAGGCAGAAGATGTTCCACCGATGGGGCTTGATCTGGATCTCGCAGTCGACGGCGTTGCCCCAGACCGGATGCCAGTTCGGGTTGCCGGCCGGCGGGATCCACTGCCACGAGAGGATCGCCCGTACGCGCGGCAGCACCGGGTGCGTGCAGCAGCGTTGGTGCGGGTCGAGGCGTAGGCTCGCAACGTACGTGAGCGGCTTCTCCGGCTGGCCCGCGCAGTCGTTCGCATTCGGGATGTCGTGCACGTTGACCCCGGTGAGGCCGACGTCCTGCCAACCGCTTCCATAGTCCACGAAGAAGCGGACGTACTCGGTGCTCCCCTTCTTGCAGAGGTCGCCGTTGTAGCCGGTCGGGCGCTTGATGGCGATCGTCGCCTCGAGCAGGTTGCCGTCCGGATTGAAGCCGACGCAGTTCAGCTGCTCGAAGCTCGTGTCGAAGACGATCTTCTTGACCGGCTTCAGCTTCGTCTCTTCGAGGTTGCCGAAGTAGTTGAGGTTCTGTGCGAGGAGCGCCTTGAATTTCGTGCGCTCCTTCGGGACGGCCGTCACGCGAGGTGGCGGCTTTCTGGCCTGTGGCATGTGTCCACTCCTTCGTTCAGGCGTACACCGCAGGGTCTCGGATGGCCGTTACGGCCTGGTGACCCTGCGCGCCACGAGCGAGTCGCTGCTAGCGCACGTACGTGAGCGTGTGGCCGCTCGGCGGGGCCGGTGGCATCGGGCGCGGGGCCGGCGCGGCCGGACGCTTCACCTCCGCAGTCGTCCTCCGCTCTGCCTTCAGCACACTGCGCTTCTCGCCACAGCACATGCGTGTCTCCTTTCGGGTCGGGGACTGTGGGAAGGAAGGCGTTGCCCGGGACTGCCCGCTCGAGCAGGCAGGCCGCTCCGGAAAGCGCGAGCCAGACCAAGGGGACGTCGCGCGTCCGGCGCGTGACGGTGGCTGCGAGCGGCGCTGCGACCCAGATGCTCGTGCAGGCGAAGCAGTCCATGAGCTCACCCAGCTGGCTTGTCCCGAGGCGGACGCGCAGACGGACGACGAGATCCGCCGGCCCATCCTCCTCGGCCAGCAGATGGCTCAAACGCCAGGTCGCGAGCGAGGCGAGCGTGAACCGCGCGCCGAGGCCGCCTTCCATGCCGCGACCCTAATCGGGTCGCGTCACGCCGACGTGACGCCCGCGTGGATCCGGCGTGGATCGCGCGTCACGCCGGCGTCACCGATCCGCTCGAGCCGTGCGTCCCAGCCGACGCCGGCGAGGCGGACCGGGCCGCCGCCTCCGCCGCTCGTGCCCGTCGTGCCGGTCTCGCCGCCCTGGAGCAGATAGAAGCCGAGGCCGAGCGGGACCGCCGCTCCGGCGAGCAGCAACGCGGCGAGGAGCCATCACGCCGAGGACCGAGCGCTGCGACGGCGCGGAGCCGCCGGACCGGGGCGAGCGCCCCGGGGCGCGGCGAGGGAATGGCGCGGGCCGACTGCTTCGTCCGGGACGACGGCGAGGTGCTCGTGAACGAGCTGAACACCATCCCCGGCTTCACGGCGACGAGCGTCTACTCGCGGCTCTTCGAGGCGTCGGGCATCCCGTACGCCGAGCAGCTCGACCGGCTGCTGCAGGTCGCGATCGACCGCTTCGAGCGGCGCAAGAAGAGGCTGCTGTTCTAGCGGTCCCTCCGCTGAGCGGGCGCCGGCAACAGGTCGACGCCGTCCGGCTTGCTCAGGTAGCCCGTCGATGTGCCGGCCACGCCGTCGTGGCCGTACGACCAGACGATGCGTTTCGTCTTCGGATCGATCACGACGACGCGATGGTGCCAGTCGTCTGTGACGGCGATCATCCCGTTGGGCCAGCGAACGGCAAGCGACGGCCGATCGAGCGCGCCGGGTCCGGACCGGGTCCGTAGCGTCCAGACGGCTCGCCCGCCGGGTGTGATCTCGTCGATGCGACCCGGCGTGTTGAAGCCGGCGACGAGGATGTTCCCGTTCGGAAGCAGCTGGGCGTCCGATGGGTAGGTGGTCGGGGTGCGCACGGTGTAGACGAGGCGGCCGGCCCCGCTGATCCGGTCGACCCAGCCGCCGATCTCGGTGACGAGCACGCCGCCGTCGGGCAGCGGCGTGGCGCCGTCGGGCGAGGAGAGCCGCCGCGGAGGATCGTGCCCGCACGAGCCGGCGCGGCCGAGTTCGCGCACAACCCGGCGGGCGCGATCGATGAAGAGGACACGGCAGTTGCGGATGTCGGCGACCATGAAGAGCCCGCTCCGGAGCAGGTAGGCGTCGTCAGGGCTGGAGAGATAGCCGGCGCGGCGCCGGCGACACCCGGACGGCCGTACGACCAGACGATGCGGTGCTTGCGGACATCGACGAGGCTCATGGTCTGGTTGAACTCCTCGTTGATCGAGATGCCCGTGTAGTCGGGCGTGAAGAACGCGTCGTCGGGCTCGTGGAGGGACTCTCCGGGACCTGATGTCGCCCGGGCGCGGGAATCTCCAGACGACCCGCCTGGCCGGCGAGACGATCAGGATTCGATTGTTGTCGCGGTCGGCGATCAGCAGGTATCCGGGAACGGGGCCGGGCTTGACGGGCGGCAGGCCGAGGATCTTCGGCGCGGGTGTCGGTGTTCCGGGCGCGGCGGGCTTGTGCCTGAGCAAGACAACTCGCCGATCGCTCGTCGTCCCAGGCGATGCGCGCAGATGGGCGCCGGCGCAGCCCGCCGCGAGCGCGACGGCGGCAAGGACGGTCGGTGCTGTCACCTGCACCGCCGTCACGGGCTAGCCGTCGTGTCGGTGATGCAGGCTCGCCCAGTGGGTCCAGCTGTGCGCGGCGGGAAGTCCTGCGATCGCGACGATCAGCCCGGTGACGACCGCGCCGGCGACGAGGAACTGCCGCAGACGGGCTCCCGGCTCGGCTCGGTCGAGGTCGGCGCGTGCGAGGCCGGGCACCTTCATGACGTGGCCGAGGACGTGGACGCTCATCGCCCCGAACCAGACGACGAAGCTCGCCTTGTGCAGCCCGAGGACCATCCCGCGCTGCGGGTTCATCACCACGAGCAGCACACCCGTACCGAAGAGTCCGATCGTCGACGCGACGACGAGGGGAGCGACCAGCAGTCGCATGAACGCGCGCGGCGGCCCTTTCGCCACGTAGTCGACGGCGCCGCGGTAGTAGCGGGCGAACCGCCAGGCGGTGCTCGCGAGCTTCAGCACCACCGCCGGAATCAGAAGCAGCCCGAGGAAGATGTGCAGCGTCAGCTGCTGCCGGACGAAGGGGACGGTGGCGCCTTCCGCGGCGAGCAGGACGAGCAGCACCAAGGCGGTCGTCGCGGTCAGCCGCGCATTCCCTTCGATGCCGCCGCGGAAGAGCCGGGCGAGCCGCGGCCACCTGACGCTGCGATCGCGCCTGAGCTCGAGCGCCATGCGCGGTAGCTGAGCAGACCGCGATGAGACCGCAATGAGAGCGGCCTGCGACGGCGGCGATGCGCAGGAACAATGGCCTCGATGCGGGTGCTGGTTGTCGAGGACGAACCGAGGATGGCCGCCCTCGTCGCGCGGGCTCTGCGCGAGGAGGGGCACCCGGCCGACGTCGCCGCTCGCGGAGAGGACGCGCTCTGGATGGCGCAGGCCGCACGGTACGACGCAATCGTGCTCGACGTGATGCTCCCGGACATCGACGGCTTCGAGATCCTCCGCAGGCTGCGGTCTCGCAAGGTGTGGACCCCGGTCTTGATGCTGACGGCGCGAGACGCGGTCGAGGACAGGGTGAATGCCCTCGACGGCGGTGCCGACGACTACCTGACGAAGCCGTTTTCGTTCGCGGAGCTGCTTGCGCGAGTGCGTGCCGTCGCCCGCCGCGGCGCGGTCGAGCGCCCGACCACCCTCGAAGTCGGCAACCTGCGACTCGACCCGGCTGCGCGCCGCGCCTGGCGGGGAGACGTCGAGCTTGACCTCTCGACCCGTGAGTTCGCCCTCTTGGAGCTCTTCATGCGGAGACCGGGCGCGACGCTCTCCCGCCTGCAGCTGCTGGAAGGAGTCTGGGACATGGCGTTCGAGAGCCGCTCGAACATCGTCGACGTCTACGTCCGGTACCTGCGCGAGAAGATCGACCGGCCCTTCGGCAGAGCCTCCATCGAGACCGTGCGCGGTGTGGGCTACCGGTTACGCGAGGACGGCGGTTGAGCAGGATCCCGATCCGCCTCCGGCTGACGCTTCCGTTCGCCCTCGGCATGGCGCTCGTCCTCGCGGCCATGGGCAGCGTCATCTACCTGCGCGTGGGCGGCGAGCTGCTCTCGTCGGTCGACCAGAACCTCGCCGCGCAGGCAACCGAGGCCGCCTCGCACGCGCGGGAGGGGAGCCCGCTACTGGATCGAGACGTCAGCGAAGGCCCGGCGATCGCGCAGGTCGAGCTCGCCGACGGGACGACGGTCGACTCGGCGCCGTCGACGCTCCCGGCGCTTCTCCCGTCCGGTGCGCTGCGGGACGTCCTCTCGGGACAGCAGGGTGCGGGCGAGCACGAAGATCAGCGGGCTGCGCGGCGAATGGCGCCTGCTCGCGACGCCTCTGCTGGTCGACGACCGGCGCGCGGTGCTCGTCGTCGGCGGCTCGCTCGCGGCCCGCGAGGAGACGCTGCACCGCCTCGCGCGTGAGTTCCTGCTCTTCGCTCCGGCGGTGCTGCTGCTCGCCATCCTCGGCGGCTACGGCCTCGCGGCGGCCGCCCTGCGGCCGGTGGAGGCGATGCGACGACGAGCCGAGGCCGTCAGCGCGACGTCGCCGGGGCGGCTGCCGGTGCCGCCGGCGCGCGACGAGATCGCGGCGCTGGCGGTGACCCTGAACGAGATGCTGGCGCGTCTGGAAGCCGCGTTCGAGCACGAGCGGCGGTTCGTCGCCGACGCGAGTCATGAGCTGCGCACGCCGCTTGCGCTCCTGCGGGGCGAGCTCGAGCTGGCACTGCGCCGGCCCCGCTCGCGCGAGGAGCTGGAGGACGCCGTTCGGACGGCTGCCGAGGAGACCGAGCGGCTGTCGCGTCTCGCCGAGGACTTGTTGCTGATCGCCCGCTCGGATCGAGGTGCCCTGCCGCTCCGGCATGAAGCAGTCGAGGTAGGCGCGCTGCTCGAGCGTGTGGGGGCGCGCTTCGACGGCCGCGCGGCAGCGCTCGGGCGCGAGGTCATGGTCGAGCCGGCAAGCGACATGCTGCTGGACGCCGACCCGGTGCGGCTCGAGCAGGCGGTCGGCAATCTGGTCGACAACGCCCTGGAGCACGGACTGGGACCGGTCAGGCTGTTCGCGCGATCGCATGACGGCGTGGTCGAGCTGCACGTCACCGACGAGGGCAGCGGCTTCCCCGACACCTTCGTCGAGCGGGCGTTCGACCGTTTCAGCCGCGCAGACGACGCACGCAGCTCGCAGGGCACAGGCCTCGGCCTCGCGATCGTCGCGCTGATCGCGCGGGCTCACGGCGGCGAAGCCCACGCGGAAACCAGGGAGCACGGCGGCGCCGACGTCTGGATCGCTCTGCCTGGACGAAGCCTTGCCGCGGACGAGATATGGCCGCCGGCCGAGCTCACCGCCCGAGCCTCGAGTTCTTAACTCGGGCACAGATTCGTTTCATCGGCGCCTCATGAGCCTCTGCGACCCTCAGCGCATGGCTTTCGACGAGCATGCAGTCCGCGGTGCCGTCGCTGCCCGCGACGCGGCGTCCGCACGGGTGCGCCGGCTCACCCGTGCGGCGATTGCAGGCGCCGCCGTGTTGACAGGACTCTTCGCGGCGATGGCAGCCGGCTCGACCCCGGCGCGGAAGACCGTCGTGCACGCACCTGTTCGTGCGAGCCCGGTGCGTCGCGCCGTCACCGCCCCCGCTCCGCCGCTCGTCTCGGCGCAGGAAGCTCCGACGCCGCCCGTCGCGGCCCCGGGTTCGGCCCCCGCCGACGCGGCGCCGGTCGTCGTCTCCGGCGGCTCGTGACCGCCACGACCTCGTTCGCGGCGCTCGGCACCACCGCGGTCGTCGCCGTGACGGAACCGCGTCGGCTGGAGGTCGCGCGCTGCCTGCTCATGGCCGAGCTCGAGCGGATTGATCGCGCATGCAGCCGCTTCCGCGCCGACTCGGAGCTCGTGGAGATGAACGCCCGGGCGGGTGAGTGTCTCGAGCTGAGCCCGACGCTGCTCGCGGCCATGCGGGCCGCGATCGACGCCGCGGGGGCGACGGACGGGCTTGTCGACCCGACGCTGGGCGCCGAGATGCGTGCCGCCGGCTACGACCGCACGTTTTCCCTCGTCCAGGCCCGCGACGGCTGGACATTCGCGCCGGTCGGCCGCCCGCGCGCGTCCTGGCGCGAGATCGAGCTCGACGATGAGAACGGGACTCTGCGGGTGCCCGCCGGTGTCGAGATCGATCTCGGTGCGACCGCGAAGGCGCTCGCCGCCGACCGCGCCGCCCACACCATCGCCGCAGCGACGGGCTGCGGCGCACTCGTCTCTCTCGGCGGCGACGTCGCCGTCGCCGGGCAACCGCCCGAGGGCGGCTGGTGCGTCCTTGTTGCCGACGATCACGCTGCGCCGCTCGACACGGTGGGCCCACGCCTCATGCTCAACGCCGGAGGACTCGCGACATCGGGAACCGCCGTGCGCCGCTGGCGCACCGACCGCGGCGAGGCGCACCACCTGCTCGACCCGCGGACCGGCCTACCGGCGCACACGCCCTGGAGAACAGTCTCCGTCGCCGCCCGTCGGTGCCTCGATGCCAACGTCGCCGCCACCGCCGCCGTCGTCCTGGGAGACCACGCGCCCGAGTGGCTCCGGCGGCGTGGTCTACCGGCCCGCCTGGTCGCGACCGACGGGCGAACCGTCACCGTCGCCGGCTGGCCAGCGGACGAGGAGGCCGCATGACGCTGCTCGCGATCGCGAACGCGCGGACGCTGTGGTACGTGACGCGCGGCAGCGGCGTCGTCGCCCTGTTGCTGCTGACGGCGTCGGTGCTGCTCGGCATCGTCTCCGCGCTCCGCGTGCGCAGCGAGCGCTGGCCTCGCTTCGCCGTGACCGGCGTCCACCGCAACCTGACGCTCCTCTCGATCGTCTTCGTCGCTCTGCACGTGGTCACGACGGTCGCCGACGGCTACGCCCCGATCGGTCTCAGGGACGCGGTGGTGCCGTTCGCGTCGCCCTATCGCCCGCTGTGGCTCGGCCTCGGCACGGTTGCCTTCGACCTTCTGCTCGCACTGGTCGTGACGAGCCTGTTGCGGGCTCGGATCCGTCCCCGGCTCTGGCGTGCTGTGCACTGGCTCGCATACGCGGCGTGGCCCGTCGCGTTCCTCCACTCGCTCGGCACCGGCAGCGATGCGCGCCTCGGGTGGTTAGCCGGACTCGGCGTCGGCTGCTTGATCGCCGTCTCGCTCGCCGCCCTGGCACGTGCCGGACTCGGGGGAGGCACGCGTCTTGGGCGCAGTGCCGGCGCGGCGGCGGCGCTGCTCGTGCCGCTCGCGGTTCTCGGCTGGTACCGCGGCGGGCCGCTGCGGGAAGGCTGGGCGCGGCGGGCCGGGACGCCCTCGTCGCTGCTCGCCGCCGCCAGGCCGTCGCCCGCGTCACAGCTAGTCGCCGCCGGCGCGTCGGCTGCACCGCCGAGGTCGTTCCTCTCTGCTCTCTCCGGAAGCGTCTCGGAGAGTCAAGGCTCCGATGGGCTCGTCACGGTACGCCTCTCAATGCGGCTCCACGGAGGTCCTCGAGGCGCCGCCCGCATCGACCTGCGGGGTGTTCCGAGCAACGAGGGCGTCGAGATGACCGCGAGCGGCGTCTCCTTCGTACCGGCGACGACGCGCGCGATCTATACCGGCGACGTCGTCACACTCGACGGCGGCCGCGTCGTCGCCGACGTCGTCGACGCCGCCGGCGACCATCTGCGCCTCGGGTTCGAGCTCAGGGTCGACGCAGCGTCGCACGCGCTCTCCGGAGTGCTCGACGCAACGACGCCGGGAGGCGAGGGGTGAGCTCCGCGGCGGCGCACGGCGAGCACGTCTCGGCGCCGGAGGGTGTTCCACGCCTGTTCGCAGGCGCTCGTTCCGATCGAGCGGCAACGTTGCAGGAACACGTCGCGCGCTTCGGCCGCCCGTCGGCGCCGCGCGATCTGATCGCTGCGCTGGAGGAAGCCGCCCTGTGCGGTCGCGGCGGCGCTGCGTTTCCGACGGCACACAAGCTCCGCAGCGTCGCTGCACAGCGCGGAAGGGGCGTCGTCGTCGCAAACGGCGCCGAAGGAGAGCCCGTGAGCGACAAGGACAAGACCCTCGTGCGGTTCGCGCCGCACCTCGTCCTCGACGGCGCGACGCTGGTTGCGCACACGCTCGGCGCCCGCGACGCGATCGTCTGTCTCGCAGACACGGCGAAGGTCGAGCGTGCCGTGCTCTCGCACGCGATCGCCGAGCGCCGCCGCCTCGATCGGGTGAAGCTGACCGCCGCGACGGTGCCGGACACATTCGTCAGCGGGGAAGAGACGGCGCTGCTCAGCGCGATCGCGGGTGGCCGACCCACGCCGGCGCTCAAGCCGCCGTACCCGTTCGAACGCGGGCTCGGCGGCGCCCCGACGCTCGTCCTCAACGTCGAAACGCTGGCTCACGTTGCCCTGATCGCGCGCTTCGGTGCCGCCTGGTTCCGATCTGCGGGCAGCGACGACGCCCCCGGGACGGCCCTGGTCACCCTGGCAGGCGCCGTGTCGCGGCCCGGCGTGCACGAGATCGAGCTCGGCTCGTCAGTCGGCGATCTCGTGTTGCGCGCCGGGGGCGCCACCGAGGCGGTCTCGGCCGTCCTCGTCGGCGGTTACTTCGGACGGTGGGTCCCGGCAGCCGACGCCGCCGCACTGCGGCTGACGCCCCGCGTGCTCGGCGCCGGCGCGCTCTTTGCCTTCCCGGCCGACGCCTGCGCGCTTGCGGAATGCGCCCGCGTCGTTCGCTACCTTGCCGCCGAGAGCGCAGGCCAATGCGGTCCCTGCGTCTTCGGGCTGGCCGCGATCGCCGACGCACTGGACCGGCTGGTGCGCGGCGAGCGGCGCGACCGCGCCGATGGCCGCGCCCAGATCGTGCGCTGGGCGGCAGAGGTGCGCGGTCGCGGCGCGTGCCGGCATCCGGACGGCGCCGCAGGATTCGTCGAGAGCACGCTCACGACGTTCGCGGACGAGCTCGACCTGCACGCGCGACACGGACGCTGCGGGCATCCGCACCGTGTGCTGCTTCCCGTTCCGCATCGACCGGGACGATGAAGACCACGCCGTCACTCACCGTCGACCCGATCGCCTGCGACGGGCACGGTCTCTGCGCGGAGCTCTTCCCGGAGCGGATCCGGCTCGACGACTGGGGCTTTCCGATCGTCGACCCGGACCCCGTGCCGCCGGCGCTCGAGAAGCACGCCCGCCGCGCCGTCGCCGAATGCCCGACGCGCGCTCTGCGGCTCGCCGCTCCGGTCGCGAGGCGGCGGTGAGTCGGCTCTGTTCAGCGCCCCGGCGCCGTGCTTAGGCCGCGACCGCCTGCACCTCGTTCACGTGCGCAGCCGGCTGCCCCGGCGGCAGGCTCGTCAGCCACACGACGAGGTAGCGGCCCTTGACGCCGTCGCGAATCGGGAACGCCGTGACGCCGTTCACGGTGCGCACGATGGAGGCGTCGCGAAACGGCCCGGTCGGCGAGTCGCCGAGCTGGATCTTCGCCTGGAAGCCCGGCGTGTCCGTGGAGACCCGCACGCGCGCGAGCTGCACCGGAGACCGGAGGGAGAGCACGACGCCGACGCCTTCCTTGCCGAGCTCTCCGGGCGTGTTGTAGTGCTGCGTCGTCCAGCGCGTCGACGGATTGCCGTCCGCCGCCAGGCGCGCCTCGCTGTCGTGCTCGCCTCCGGTGCCGAACGGGTCGTAGGCGCCGACGCCGGCCAGAAGGACCGGGCCGCCGCCTCCGCCGCTCGTTCCCGTCGTGCCGTTGTCGCCGCCTTCGAGCGCGTGGAAGCCGAGGACGAGCGCGACCGCCGCGCCGGCGAGGAGCACCGCGGCGAGGAGCATCCAGCCCCAGGCCGAGCCTCCACGGCGCGAGGCGCCGGTCCGGGGCGGGCGCCTCCGGCGCCGCGGCGGCGGGACGACCAGCGTCGCCCCGGAGTCGGCGGCCCCGCGGCGGTTGCGCTCCAGGAGGCAGCCCTCGAGCTCGTCGCAGAACTCCTGCATCGAGCCCCAGCGGTCGCGGGGGTCCTTCGCGAGCGCCCGGTCGATCGCATAGGCGAGGCGGGGCGAGACATCCCTGCGGATGTCCTGGATGTTCGGCGGCGGGTCGTTGATGTGCTGCATCGCGACCGCGACGAAGTTGTCGCCGCTGAACGGCGTCTCGCCCGTCAGGAGCTCGTAGAGCACGATCCCGAGCGAGTAGACGTCGGTCTTGTCGTCGACACGCGAGCCCTGGGCCTGCTCGGGGGCGATGTAGTCGGACGTGCCGAGCACCGTGCCGGTCTGCGTCATCCCGTGCTGGACGTCGAGCGAGCGGGCGATCCCGAAGTCGGTCACCTTCAGGCGCCCGTCGCCGTTGAGAAGGACGTTCTGAGGCTTGACGTCTCGGTGGACGAGCCCGTTCTCGTGGGCGAACTGGAGCGCCCTGCCGATCTGCAGCGCCAGCTCGACGGCCTCGCCGACGGGCAGGGCGCCCTCGCGGTCGATGCGATGCTTCAGGTTCTCGCCGGCGACGTACTCGAAGACGATGTACTGGCGGCCGTCGTGCTCGCCGCGGTCGATGACGGTGACGATGTTCGGGTGCGAGAGCGAGGCGACCGAGCGGGCCTCACGGCGGAACCGCTCGACGGAGTCCCCGTCGCGCGTGTACTGGTCGTGCAGCACCTTGAGCGCGACCTTGCGCTCCAGCAGCCGGTCGTGCGCCCGGAAGACGGAGGACATGCCGCCGGTGCCGACGAGCTCCTCGAGCTCGTAGCGGTCGCCGATCACCCTTCCGATCATGCGCCCAACGGTATCGGCGCCCGCCGGTCTCCCTGCGGAAGAGAGCGAGCTAGCCGAGGACGCTCTCGAGCGCCTCTTCCCAGACGGCGAGCGCCTCGTCCAGCTCCGCGTCGGTCAACACGAGCGGCGAGAGGACGCGGATGCAGTTCGAGTAGGTGCCCGACTTGAGCAGCAGCAGACCGCGCTCGGCCGCTGCGGCCGCGACGTCCGACGCGAGCTCGGGCGCCGGCTCCTTGCTGGCGCGGTCGCGCACGAACTCGATCGCCAGCATCGCACCGAGTCCGCGCACGTGGCCGATCGCGTGCCAACGCTCCTGCCAGGCCTGCATCCGGCTGCGCATCGCGTCGCCGATCACGTTCGCCCGCTCGACGAGCGCCTCGTCGTCGATCACGTCGAGGACGGCCAGCGCCGCCGCCTGCGCGACGGGGTTGCCGACGTAGGTGCCGCCGATCGCGTTGTCCCCGGGGGCGTCCATGATCGCCGCCCTGCCGAGGACGCCCGAGAGCGGCAGCCCCGCGGCGATCGACTTCGCGACCGTGATCAGATCGGGCTCGACGTCGAAGTGCTCCATGGCGAAGAAGCGCCCCGTGCGGGCGAAGCCCGTCTGCACCTCGTCGGCGACGAGGACGATCCCCTGCCGGTCGCAGACCGCACGCAGGCCGCGCATGAACTCGGGCGGCGCAGGCAGGAACCCGCCCTCGCCCTGCACCGGCTCGACGACGATCGCGGCGACGTGGTCGGCGGCGACGAGCGTCGTGAAGGCGCGCTCGAGCGCCGCGAGCGCCTCGTCGGCCGAAGGCCCGCGGTACTCCTGCGGGAAGGGCACCCGATACACCTCGGGCGCGAACGGCCCCAGCCCCGCCTTGTAGGGCTGCACCTTCGAGGTCATCGTCACGGAGAGCAGCGTCCGTCCGTGGAAGGCGCCCTCGAACGCGATCACGGCCGGCCGCTTGGTGTACGCCCGCGCGAACTTGACGGCGTTCTCCACGGCCTCCGTGCCGGCGTTGAAGAATGCCGCCTTCCCGGGACCCGTGAACGGCACCCGCTCGAGCAGGCGCTCGGCGAGCCGGACGTAGACCTCGTAGGGGACGATCGTGAAGTCGGTGTGCGAGAAGCGCGCAATCTGCTCTTGCGCCGCGGCGACGACTCGGGGGTGCGAGTGGCCGACGTTGAGACAGCCCACGCCGCCGGTGAAGTCGAGGAACGTATTGCCGTCGACGTCCGTAAGCGTCGAGCCGCGCCCCTCGGACACGACGACAGGGATGTACACCGAGAGCGGATCGGCGATCACGCGCTCCTTGCGCTCGAGGATCTCGCGTGAGCGGGGCCCCGGAATCGCCGTCTTCATGTGGATCGTCCGCGTCATCGCCATGGTCGCCACGATAACGAAGCGGGCGGCGGGTGCGCCGGACGAGACGCGGCGGCGTTGGAAGCGCTTCCAGGCAACCGCCGTACCGGTTATCGTTTCGATGCGCGATGGTCGAACGCGCTCGCACGAAGCGGAACGACGGCGGACGAGCGACGATCGCCGACGTCGCCAGGGAAGCCGGCGTCGGCGTCGGCACCGTCTCCCGCGTGCTCAATGCCGGCGGCCCGGTCAGCGACGCGACGCGTGCGCGCGTCCTCGGTGTGATCGCGGAGCTCGACTACCAACCGCTCCCCGCCGCGCAGTCGCTGCCGCGCGGCCGGACGAACACGATCGCCGTCGTCGCCCCGTTCTTCACGAGCGCGTCGGTGGTCGAGCGGCTGCGCGGCGTCGTCAGCGCCCTGCGCTCGACCGCCTACGAGCTAGTGCTCTACGACGTCGAGACGCCGGCGCAGCGAGACCACCAGCTGCGCGGGCTCGGCCGACGGGGCCGCACCGACGGGGCGATCATCGTCTCCTTCCCGCTTCGGTCGGAAGAGGCGGCCCCGCTCGTGCGCGCCCGCATGCCCACCGTGCTGCTCGACACCGAGCATCCGGAGCTTCCCTCCGTCGCCGTCGACGACCTCGACGGCGGCTACGTCGCCACGCGCCACCTGCTGCAGCTGGGCCACCGGCGGATCGCGTTCGTCGGCGACCTCGAGCGCAATCCCTTCGGCTTCACCTCCAGCGCCCGCCGCCTGGACGGCTACCGCAGGGCGCTGCAGGAGGCGGGAGTGGAGCAGCGCCCTGAGGACGTCAAGCTCGGACCCCACGGCCGCTATGTGGCGCACCGGCTGACGAACGCGCTGCTCGACGCGCCCGACCGGGCGACGGCGATCTTCGCGGCCTCCGACACGCAGGCACTCGGCGTCATGGAGGCGGCGACGATGGCCGGGCTCGCGCTGCCCGACGACCTGTCGGTGGTCGGCTTCGACGACGTGGAGATCGCCGCATACGTGGGCCTGACGACGGTCCGGCAGCCGTTGTTCGAAAGCGGCGTGCGAGCCGCCGAGCTGCTGCTCGAGCGACTCGCCTCGCCCAGCGTCGAGCCCCGGCGCGAGCGACTCCCGCTCGAGCTCGTCGCCCGGCGAACGACGGCAGGTCGGCCCCAGCGGCTCGCTTGACACCGAGGCAGGATTCTGCCAGCATCGCGCGAAGTGGAAGCGCTTCCACAGAGAGCCCCGCAGACGCGCGCCGCGGCGAACCGCCGGCCGAGGACTGCCCGGCTCGCTGTCCGAGCTCCGGTTCGAGCTCGATCGTTGCGGCCGCAGAAACCTAACTTTGGAGCGAGATCCGAGTCTATTGAGGGGCCGCAATAATGCGGCTAGACTCGGCAGCGGTCCTTGTGGAGCAGGGTCCGCGTTCCAAGCACATACACACGGAAGGGCATTTCATGCACAAGAGCAGCAGGCGCTTGTGGGGCGTGCTGAGTGCGGCATTCGTCGTGCTCGCTGCCCTCATGCTCGCGGTCCCGGCGATGCCGGCCTCGTCCGCGAGCCCATCGATCACGATCTGGACCGACAAGGACCGCAACGCGGCCGTCACGAAGGTCGCGAACGACTGGGCCGCCACGCGCGGCGTGACGGTCAACATCGTCGAGAAGAACTTCGGCGACATCCGGGACAACCTCAAGACGGTCGCAGTCGCGGACGCACCCGACGTCATCGTCGGCGCGCACGACTGGACCGGCGAGCTGGCGGCGAACGGCCTCGTCGTCCCGCTGTTCCCGAAGAAGGCGACGCTCAACCAGTTCCCGAGCTACACGCTGGCTGCATTCTCGTACGGCACGGCGGTCAAGAAGCTGTACGGCGCACCCGTGGCGGTCGAGAACATCGGCCTCGTCGTGAACACGAAGCTCGTCAAGGTGCCGACCACCTTCGCGCAGCTCGAGTCGGAGGCGCTGAAGTTCAAGAAGAAGAAGTCGGGCAACCTCGCCATCGCCGTCCAGCAGGGCGCGAACGGCGACGCGTATCACATGTACCCGTTCTTCTCCGGCCTCGGCGGCTACATCTTCGGCAAGAACAGCGCCGGCAACCTCGACGCGTCGAACATCGGCATCGCCAATCCCGCGTTCCTCAAGAACTCGAAGCTGATCGACAAGTGGAACAAGGAAGGCCTGATCAACGCCAAGGTCGACGGCTCGACTGCCCAGAACGCATTCCTCAAGCAGCAGGCCGCGTTCTGGATCACCGGCCCCTGGAACATCGACACGCTGAAGAAGTCGGGCCTGAAGTTCCAGGTGGTCCAGGTTCCGGCGATCGTCAATCCGGCGGTGCCGTTCCTCGGCGTCCAGGGCTTCATGGTCACGAAGTACGCCGCGGACCACGGGAACGACGCTGCGGCGAAGGATCTCGTGGCGAACTACATGATGACGCCGGGCGCCCAGCAGCAGCTGGCCGCGGCGAACAACCGCTACCCGGCGAACACCGTGGCCGGCAGCAAGGTCAGTGATCCGTATCTCGCGCAGTTCGGCAAGGCCGCCAAGGGCGGCGTCCCGATGCCGAACATCCCGCAGATGAACAGCGTCTGGCAGGACCTCGGCAGCGCCTGGGTCAAGTCCACGAAGGGGTCCGGCGCCACGAAGGCGGCGGTCTCGTTCAAGGTCGCAGCCAACAACATCGCCAACAAGATCGGCTAGTCAGTCACACGGGCGGGCGTCCCCGGCGGACGCCCGCCCGCCCCTCTCGACCCCACGTGAGCACCGCGACCGCCCCAACAGCCGCCGTCCCACCGGTCTTCAAGCCGAGCGGGATCGCGCGCGGGATCGCCGCCTTCTCCGGCGGCCCCGGGCTCGTGGTCAAGATCGTCTTGCTCTCGGTGATGAACGCGCTGGTGGCCTGGGCGGCGTTCGTGCTCATCGACAACTCGAAGTGGATCGCGCTCGCGTCCGTCGTGCTGGCGACCGCGGCGATCGACGTCGTCTACCTCCTGCCGCGCAGCTGGACGCTGCCGGCGAAGTTCCTCGTCCCGGGCACCGTCTTCCTGATCGCGTTCCAGATCATCCCGATCCTCTACACGGTCACCGTCGCGTTCACGAACTACTCGACGGGCCACATCGCATCGAAGCCGGACGCGATCGCGGCGATCAAGGTCAACTCGCTCGAGCCGCCGCCGAACGGCCGGCAGTACACGATGGCCGCCGCGCGCAACGCGGACGGGAAGCTCGTGCTGATCCTCCGGGACGACACGAGCGGGCAAGTTCTACGTCGGAGACAAGAAGGGGCTCGAGCCGCTCGCCGCCGCCGACGTCACGGCCGAGCAGGGCGGGCCGATCACCGCCGCGAAGGGCTACACGCTCGTCCAGGGCGCCGAGCTCTTCGCGCTCGACGCGCAGCTCCGCACGTTCACCGTCCCCACCACCGGCGACAGCGCGATCCGCCCGCAGGGGATCGACCAGGCGGTCGAGCTCCGTCCGACGCTGCGGTACGACGCCGCACCGAGACGTGTTCGTCCGCATCTCCGACGGCACGGTCTTCAGGGACAACAACGAGGGCTCGTTCGTCGCGGGCCAGGAGGAGCTCGAGCCCGGGTGGAAGACCGCAGTCGGCTTCCAGAACTTCGGACGCATCATCCACGACAAGGTGATCCGCGAGCCGTTCCTGCGCGTGTTCGTCTGGACCTTCGCGTTCGCGACGATCACGGTGGCCTCGTCCTTCGCGCTCGGCCTCTTTCTCGCGATCGCCCTCGACAAGAAGGGGTTGCGCTTCCAGCGCATCTACCGGGCGACCCTCGTCATCCCGTGGGCGATTCCCGGGTTCCTGTCGCTGCTCGTCTGGCAGGGCCTGCTGAACGACGAGTTCGGCGTCGTCAACCGCCTGTTCCACCTCAACGTCCCGTGGCTCTTCGATCCGAACTGGGCGAAGGTCTCCGTGCTCCTCGTCAGCCTCTGGCTGAGCTTCCCCTACTTCTTCCTCGTCTCCATGGGGGCGCTGCAGTCGATCCCCGGCGAGCTGATCGAGGCCGCCCGGGTCGACGGGGGCAGCGCCTGGCAGATCTTCCGCCGCGTGACGCTGCCGCTGCTGCTGGTGGTCACCGCGCCGCTCCTGATCGCGTCCTTCGCCTTCAACTTCAACAACTTCAACGCCATCTACCTGCTGACGGGCGGCGGCCCCGCACAGGAGAACTCGTCCATCGCGGGCTCGACGGACATCCTGATCAGCTACACGTACAAGCTCGCGATCGCCACGGGGAAGGGGTCGGACTACGGCCTCGCCTGCGCCGTCTCGATCATCATCTTCTTCATCGTCGCGTCCATCTCGGCCGTCGCGTTCTGGCGGTCATCGAAGTCCCTGGAGGGCATGGCATGAGCACCGTCGACACGACTGCGGGCGCACTTGCACAGCCGCAGGCCGTCGGAAGCGCCGGCGCCCGCGCGGCTGAAGCTGAAGGACACGTGGTGGCGGCACCTCGTCGCGATCCTCGCAATCCTGTTCGCGCTCTTCCCCGTCGTCTTCGTGACCTCGGCGGCGTTCAACGCAGACGACTCGGTGTCGGGGACGAGCATCCTGCCGACGCACGCGACGCTGAGCAACTTCCACGACATCGTCGCGGGCACGGTCCAGGACAAGAGCTCGCCGGGCTACGTCGACGCGCCGTTCCTGCGCTGGTACCTGAACTCGATGCTCGTGGCCGGGCTCGCCGCGCTCCTCACCGTCATGCTCGGCGCACTCGCCGCCTACGCGTTCAGCCGCTTCCGCTTCAAGGGCCGCCGCGTCGGGATGACGTCGCTGCTCCTGATCCAGATGTTCCCGCAGTTCCTCGCCGTCGTTGCGATCTACCTGATCGTCCTGAACGTCGGCGACATCTTCGGCGTGATCGGGCTGAACACGCTCCCCGGGCTGATCATCGTGTACCTCGGCGGGGCGCTGGGCGTCAACGCCTGGCTGATCAAGGGCTTCTTCGACACGATTCCGGCCGAGCTCGACGAGTCGGCGCGCGTGGACGGCGCCACGCCGTCGCAGATCTTCTGGGGCGTCGTGCTGCCGCTCGCGGCGCCGGTGCTCGCGGTGGTCGGGCTGATCTCGTTCGTCTTCACGCTGAACGAGTTCGTGCTCGCGTCGGCGCTGCTCCAGACCTCGCACCACTTCACGCTTCCGGTCGGCATGCGCGGGTTCATCGACCAGCAGTACGGCCAGCGCTGGGGGCCGTTCGCCGCCGGAACGGTGCTCATCGCGATCCCGCCCGCAGCCTTGTTCTTCTTCCTGCAGCGCTGGATCGTCAGCGGTCTGACGCAGGGCGCCGTCAAGGGATGAGCGCAACCCAGGTGCGCGGGGAGGTCGTCGCGCCGCTCGCCGAGCCGCACCACGACGGATCGGACCTGTTCGTGCTCGAGCGGCCGGACGAGCCCGGCGGCCGAGCCGTCCTGCGACTGCGCGCGCCGCGAGCCGCCGAACGGGTCGTCCTGCGCTACGTCCACGACGGCGAGCCCGTGGGCTTGCTCGCGACGCCGGACGAGCAGACGGACACGGAGACATGGTGGCGGGCGGAGTTCCCCGTCTGGAACCCGCGCGTGCCCTACCGGTGGAACGTCGACGGCCGCTGGCTCAACGGCCGCGGCAGCTTCGCCCACGAGGTGCCGGACGCGGACGACTTCGTCCTCGCTCTCGACGAAGGCGGCCCGGCGTGGCACCTGGAGTCCGTGGCCTACGAGATTTTCCCGGACCGGTTCGCCGCCTCCGCCGAGCACGCGCTTCCCGACTGGGGTGTCCGGCGCGGCTGGGACGAGCTGCCGACGGGGCGCGGGCCGAGCACCCCGCGGGAGCTCTTCGGAGGCGACCTCGGCGGAATCGAGCAGCACCTCGACCACATCGAGCGACTCGGCGCGAGCCTGCTCTACCTGACGCCGTTCTTCCCGGCCCGCTCGACCCACCGCTACGACTCGACGACGTTCGACCGGATCGACCCGCTGCTCGGCGGCGACGAGGCGCTCCGCTCGCTGCTCGACGCGGCGCACCGGCGCGGGATCCGGGTGGTCGGCGATCTGACGCTCAACCACACCGGCGACGCGCACGAGTGGTTCCTCGCCGCCCAGGACGAGAACGCGCCCGAGCGCGACTTCTACCTCTGGGACCCGGCACAGCCGTACGGCTACGAGTCGTGGTTCGGCGTCCGCTCGCTGCCGAAGCTGAACTGGCGCTCCCAGGAGCTCCGCCGGCGAATGGAGGCCGTGATCCGCCGCTGGCTCGACGAGGGCCTCGACGGCTGGCGGATCGACGTCGCGAACATGACCGGCCGCTACCGCGACGCCGACCTGACGCGCGAGGTGGCCGCCTTGACTCGCGCCGCCGTCGGGCGAAGGGTTGATCGTCGCCGAGCACGGCTACGACTTCCGCGCCGACCTGCAGGGTGGCGGCTGGCACGGCGCCATGAACTACGCGGGGTTCCTGCGCCCCGTCTGGAGCTGGCTCCGCGACGAGGAGATTCCCGGAGAGCTGCGTACGGCGTTCTGGGGCATTCCGGTGCCGCTGACCCGTCTTTCCGGAGCCGACGCGGTCGCACAGATGCGCGCCTTCCGGGCGGGCATGCCGTGGCAGTCGACGCTCCACTCGTGGACGCTGCTCGACAGCCACGACACGGCCCGATTCCGGAGCATCGCCGGCTCACGCGAGACGCAGCTCGTCGGCGTCGGTCTGCAGATGACGACGCCGGGCGTGCCGATGCTCTTCGCAGGCGACGAGCTCGGGCTCGAGGGCGACTGGGGCGAGGACGCGCGCCGGCCGATGCCCTGGAACCGGCCGCGGGACGAGGCGCTGATCGGGAGCATGAGCCGCCTCGCCGCGCTCCGTCGCTCGAGCGACGCGCTCGCACGCGGCGGCATCCGGTACCTCCATGTGTCGGAAGACGCCGTCGCCTACGTGCGCGAGACGCGCGACGAACGACTTCTCTGCCTGGCGGCCCGCGCCACACACACACCGATCCGCGTCCTGTTCCCTGAGCTCGAGACCCTGTACGGCGAGGACGTCTCCGACGGCACCCTTGCCCTCCGACGGCCCCTCGTTCCACGTCTGGAGGATCGCTTGAACCTGCCGGACCGATGCTCGCGCCGAAGACCACTTCAGAAGGAGCACATCCGATGGCTGACGTGTCGTTCAACGAGGTCGACAAGGTGTACGAGAACGGCTTCCACGCCGTGAAGGACCTGACCCTCGACGTCCACGACGGCGAGTTCCTCGTCCTCGTCGGCCCGTCCGGCTGCGGCAAGACCACCGCGTTGCGGATGGTCGCGGGTCTGGAGGAGATCTCGGACGGCACGTTGTCCATCGGCGGCCGGGTCGTGAACGAGCTGAACCCGAAGGAGCGGGACATCGCGATGGTCTTCCAGAACTACGCGCTCTACCCGCACCTCTCGGTGGCCGAGAACATCGCGTTCGGCCTTCGGCTGCGGAAGGAGAAGAAGGAAGTGATCAACGAGCGCGTCGCGTGGGCCGCCGGCATGCTCGACCTGACCCCGTACCTCGACCGCAGGCCGAAGCAGCTCTCGGGCGGCCAGCGCCAGCGCGTCGCCATGGGGCGCGCGATCGTGCGCCAGCCTCAGGTGTTCCTGATGGACGAGCCGCTGTCCAACCTCGACGCGAAGCTCCGCGTCCAGATGCGCGCCGACATCGCAAAGGTCCAGCACGAGCTCGGCACGACGACCGTCTACGTCACGCACGACCAGGTGGAGGCGATGACGATGGGCGACCGCGTCGCCGTGATGAATCAGGGGGTGCTCCAGCAGGTCGACGCTCCGCAGCGCCTGTACGACCGCCCGGAGAACCTCTTCGTCGCCGGCTTCATCGGCACGCCGCCCATGAACCTGCTCGTGCTTCCGGTCAGCACCGAGAACGGGTCCGTCGAGCTGCGGCTCGGTGAGCAGCGGATCCCGGTGGGCGAGCAGGCGCTGCGCGAGTATCCGAGGGTGCGCGAGTACGGCGGCCGGACGGTCGTCGCGGGAATCCGCGCCAGCAACCTGCATCACGCCTCGGAGCGCCCCGAGCTGCCCGCGATCACGGCGCGCGTCGAGCTTCTCGAGGCGCTGGGCTCGGAGTCGATGGCGTACTTCCACGTCGATGCGATGGCGATCAGAACGGACGTGGCGTTCGACGAGACGACCGGCGAGGGCGGCGACAGCGTCGTCGGCTCCCGGCCGAACTTCGTCGCCTCTTTCCCGCCGCACATCCAGCTGCAGCTCAACCACGACGTTCAGGTGGCGATCGAGGCGTCGAACTTCCACTTCTTCGACGAGGAGACGGGTGAGCCGCTCCGCTAGAGGGCGGCGGCTGGTGTTGCGTTCTGGCGGCGTGCGCCGCCGTCGTCGGGGGAAGCACGGCCACGGGCGGAGCGCCGGGCCCACCCACGGGCAGCCAGCTCGCGGCGCTGACGCAAGCGCCGGTCGCCCCGCCGATCGCGTCGCGGCGCTTCTACTTCGTGATGACCGACCGCTACGCGAACGGTGATCCGACGAACGACCGCGGCGGGCTCACCGGTGCGCGCGGCGTGACCGGCTTCGACCCGACCTCGACCGGGTGGTTCCACGGCGGCGACTTCAAGGGGCTGACCGGATCGTGCGACGACACGAAGACCGGCCTCGCCCGCCTCAGGAATCTCGGCTTCAACGCCGTCTGGGTCACGCCGCCGTTCGGCCAGAAGGCCGTGCAGGGCGACAGCGCCGCCTACCACGGCTACTGGATCACGGACTTCACCTCGGTCGATCCCCATCTCGGCACGAATGCCGACTTCGCCGCCTTCGTCGCGTGCGCGCACCGGCTCGGAATCAAGGTCTACCTCGACGTGGTCGTGAACCACACGGCCGACGTGATCCTGCTTTCCGGCTCCGGGTACTCCGACGTCCCGTACCGCGACTGCCGGGGCAAGGCGTTCAACCCGGCGCGCTACGCGACCGGCAAGACCTTCCCGTGCCTGAAGACCTCGAACATGCCGCGACCGCCGTTCGTCCTCGCCGGCGACCGGAACGCGAAGAAGCCGGCCTGGCTGAACGACCCACTCCGCTACCACAACCGCGGCGACATCGACTTCTCCGGCTGCAGCGAGCTCTGCTACGAGCAGGGCGACTTCTTCGGGCTCGACGATCTCTTCACCGAGCAGCCCGCGGTCGTGAACGGGCTGGCCAAGGTGTTCGGCGACTGGATCACGCGCTACAAGGTCGACGGCTTCCGCATCGACACCGCGAAGCACGTCAACGCTGCGTTCTTCCGCGTCTGGACGCCGAAGATCCTCGCCGCGGCGAAGGCCGCAGGCGTCCCCGACTTCCAGCTCTTCGGCGAGGTGACGCTCAACTCCGCGACGGATCTCTCCGACTTCGTGCGGAACCGAGGCCTGCCGAACGTGCTCGACTTCCCGTTCCAGGATGCGGCCGCCGGCTACGCCGCCGGAAGCACGAGCGCCCGCGCGCTCGGCAGCCGGCTGGACGAGGACGACTACTTCCGGCGGCCGGACGGCGTCCTCCCCGTACCGCCGACCTTCCTCGGCAACCACGACATGGGCCGCGCTGCGTACCAGATCCAGTCCCGCTCGCAGCCCTCGCCCGCGGAGCTGCAGAAGCGCGTCCTGCTCGGCTACGACCTGCTGTATCTCCTCCGCGGAGCGCCGGTCGTCTACTACGGCGACGAGGTCGGCATGATCGGGCGCGGCGGCGACAAGGCCGCGCGCGAGGACATGTTCCCGACCGAGGTCTCCGAGTGGAAGACGGAGCCCCGGGTCGGCGGCGGCTCGATCGGGAACGGCTCCTCGTTCGACCTCGTGAACACGCCGATCCAGACCGAGCTGAAGACGCTGAGCGCGCTCCGCGACGCCAACCCCGCACTGACCACCGGCGCCTCGGTGGTGCGCCTCGCACAGGGCAACGTCCTCGTCGTCAGCCGGATCGACCTCGCCGGCCGCCGGGAGGAGGTCGCCGCCTTCAACACGGGCGCCGCCTCTGCGACGGTGACCGTCACCACGGCGACGCGCGGGACCGACTGGACGCCGCTCCTCGGCGGGCCGCCCGTCTCGAGCGGCGCCGACGGCAAGGTTCGGCTGACGCTGCCGCCGATCTCGTCGCTCCTGCTCCGGGCCGACGGGCAGCTGCCGGCCGCCCCGCCCGGCAAGCCGGTGCTGAAGGCGGCACCGGACGACGTCACGAGCCTCTACCGGCTGAGCGCCGCCGTAGGAGGCGGTCCGGCAACCGTCTCCTTCGCCGTCCGCCGCGCCGCCGGCGACTGGCACCGCCTCGCCGTGGACGACTCGTCTCCGTACCGCGCCTATCTCGATCCGGCGAAGTACCGCGACAAGGAGCGCCTGTACGCGGTGGCGGTGGCGCGCGGGCTCGACGGAACCCACTCCGTCTCGAGCGTCGTCTCGTTCGTCGTCCGCCGTGACTGAGCAGAAGACGTTGCATCGGAGGCGACGGAACGTCAGAGTCTCCCTCACTGGGGAAGCGTCAGGGTGAAGGGGAGGAACATGAATCGCCGGAAGTCAGTTCTCGCGTCGATCGCGCTGCTCGGGGCCGCGCTTCTGCTGATCCCGTCCGCGTCGTCCTCGCCGAATCCAGCCTCGGTGACGATCGCCGGCTCGCTGCAGAGCGAGCTCGGTTGCCCGGGGGATTGGGATCCCGCCTGCGCGACGACGCACCTGAGCTTCGACGCCTCCGACGACGTCTGGCAGGGCTCGTGGAGCGTGCCGGCCGGCGATTACGAGTACAAGGCCGCGCTGAACGACGGTTGGGACGAGAACTACGGCCTCCACGCCGCCCCCGGCGGCGCGAACATCCCGCTCGCGGGCGGGAGCACGGTCAAGTTCTACTACGACCACAAGAGTCACTGGATCACCGACAGCCGGAACTCCGTGATCGCGGTGGCGCCGGGCAGCTTCCAGTCCGAGCTCGGCTGCCCCGGCGACTGGCAGCCCGACTGCCTCCGCTCGTGGCTCCAGGATCCGGACGGCGACGGCCTCTACACGTTCACGACGACCGACCTCCCCGCGGGCGCCTACGAGGGCAAGGTGGCGCTGAACGAGAGCTGGGACGTGAACTACGGGCAGGGCGGCGTCCAGAACGGCGCGAACATCGCCTTCGTCGTCCCGGCCGACCACGCAAAGGTCGTCTTCACCTACGACGCGGCGACGCACGTGCTGACCATCAGGGCCGGGCACGGCGCGGACGGCAACGTCGAGTGGGACGGCCTCCGTCACGACTCGCGCAGCACGCTGTACCGGACCCCGGGGGGCGCGGTGCCCGCCGGCACGCCCGTGATCCTGCGCTTCCGCACGTTCCACGACGACGTCACCGGCGTGAAGCTGCGTCTCTACGACGTCAACGCGAACGCCCAGCGCTTCGTGCCGATGACACGCGAAGCCAGCGGCGTCTCGTGCTACCAGGAGAGCCTCGCCGCCGAGACCTGCGACTACTGGCAGGCGAGGATCCCCGCCGGACCGCCGAACAACCTCTGGTACCGGTTCGTCGTCAGCGACGGCGCCACGACCGCCTACTACGGCGACGACACGGCGGCCCTCGACGGCGGCCTCGGCACGCCCACGAGCGATCTGCAGGACCGCAGCTGGGCGCTGACCGTCTACGACCCCGCGTTCAAGACGCCCGCCTGGGCCCCGAACGCCGTCATCTACCAGATCTTCCCCGACCGCTTCCGCAACGGCGACACGAAGAACGACCCGAAGACGGGACAGGCGCGCTACGACGAGCCCGTCGTCCGCTACCCGTGGGGTCACCTTCCGGAGGGCTACTGTCGCGGCTACCAGCTGCCGTCCGGCTCCTGTCTGGAGTCGCCCCGCGGCCGCGACTACATGGGCGGCGACCTCGAGGGCGTGGTCGACAAGCTCGACTACCTGAAGCGGCTCGGCGTCAACACGATCTACTTCAACCCGATCTTCGACGCCAAGTCCAACCACCGCTACGACACGGCCGACTACACGAAGATCGACAAGGCGCTCGGCAGCATGGGCGACTTCAACAAGCTCGTCAACGAGGCGAGCGACCGCGGCATCCGCATCGTGCTCGACGGCGTCTTCAACCACATGTCCTCGGACAGCCCGTTCTTCGACCGGTACCACCACTACAGCCAGGTCGGCGCATGCGAGTCGCTCACGTCGCCCTGGCGGGCGTGGTTCGACTTCACCACCTCGCACGTGCCGTGCGGCACGGGCGACTACATCGGCTGGTTCGGCTTCGACAGCATTCCGCAGCTGCACAAGGCCGACACGGCGGTCCAGGAGTACTTCCTCACGGGCCGTGACTCGATCTCGAAGTTGTGGCTGAAGCGCGGTGCGTCAGGCTGGCGCCTCGACGTGATGGGCGACGCGTCGTTCCCGGACGGCTACTGGGAGACCTTCCGCAGCGTCGTCAAGCACCAGGATCCCGACGCGCTGATCGTCGGCGAGCTCTGGCAGAAGGACACGACGCTCCTGCGGTTCCTCCGCGGCGACCTTGCGGACACGACCATGAACTACCGCCTCCGCGACGCCGTGCTCGGCCTCCTCACTCCGGGGACGTTCGACCCGAAGGGCTTCGGCGACAGCGGCCGTTCGCTGACCCCGTCGGAGTTCGCCTCGCGGCTGGCGTCGATCCAGGAGGACTACGCGCCGGCGGCATTCCGCTCGCTGATGAACCTCGTCGACAGCCACGACACGGCGCGCCTGCTCTGGGATCTCACGCCCGGCGCCTCCAACCCGGCCGACCGCGAGCAGAACGCGGCGAACGTCGCCGCGGGCAAGGAACGACAGAGGCTCGCTGCGCTGATTCAGTTCACGCTCCCCGGCGCACCGACGGTCTACTACGGCGACGAGGTCGCGATGACGGGCAGCGACGACCCGGACAACCGCCGCACCTATCCGTGGGCCGACACGGGCGGCAAGCCCGATCAGACGATGTACGACCACTACCAGCGCCTGGCGCTGCTCCGGAAACTCGTGCCCGCGCTCCGCGAGGGCGACCTGCGGATCCTGACCGCGGACAACGCACACGGCGTCGTCTCCTACGGGCGGAAGAGCGCACTCACGGCCGCGGTCGTCGTGCTCAACCGCAGCTCCTCGGCGCAGACGGTCGACGTGCCCGTCGCCGGCTATCTGCCGGACGGAACGACCTTCCATACCGTGTGGGGCGGGAGCGGCGCGACGGCCGTCGCCGGCGGCGCGCTGCACGTGACGGTGGGCGCCATGTCGGGCGTCGTGCTCGCGACGCTCGCCGACTTGACGCCTCCTGCGGCGCCCGGCGGGCTGCACGCCGAGGAGGGCAACGGGCAGGTCGCGTTGACGTGGAATGCCGTCCGCGGCGTGAGCTCCTACCGCGTCTATTCGAGCCCCGTCACCGGCGGCGGGTACGTTCTCGCCGGCTCGACGAGCGGCACGAGCTTCACCGTCACCGGGCTTCGCAACGCCGAGCTCCAGTACTTCGTCGTCCGCGCACTCGATGCGCACGGCAACGAGAGCGCCGACTCCGGCGAGGTGAGCGCCCTGCCGCACCTCACGCTCGGCTGGGCGAACCTGCAGTGGCCGCCGACGCTGACGCACACGATCAGCGCCGTCGACCGGACGGACAACGTCTACGGGCAGGTCTGGATCGACGGCGTGACGAGCCAACCCGGCCCGACGCCCGGCCTCCGCGCACAGCTCGGGTACGGCCCCGATGGCTCGAACCCGGACGGAAACGCAGCCTGGCGCTGGCTCGACGCGTCGTTCAACGTCGACGCCGGCAACAACGACGAGTTCGTGGCGAGCCTGCTCCCGGACGCGGTCGGGACGTTCGACTATGCGTATCGCTACTCGACCACGAACGGGCGCGACTGGACCTACGCGGACCTCGACGGGATCGGCAACGGCTACAGCACCGCGCAGGCCGGCTCGCTGACGGTCAACGCCTCCGGGGACACGACGGCTCCCGCGGTGCCGACGGGGCTTCGGGTCGTCAGCGCGTCCCCGGCCGGGATCGAGCTCGCCTGGGACGCGGTCGCAGGCGACCCGACGCTGTACGGCTACGAGGCTCCTCCGCGGCGGCGTGCTCGTCGCCTTCGTGACATCCACGAGCTACGTGGATCTGAACGTCGTCGAGGGCGAGACCTACTCCTACGCAGTCCGCTCCGTCGACCGATCGTTCAACCGCTCGGGCGCCAGCGCCCCGGTGACGGCCAAGGCGGAGCTCCGCACCGTGACGCTCACCTTCAACGTCACCGTGCCGGCGTCGACGGACGGCACCGGCAGGGTGGTGAACATCGCCGGCTTCCTCGACCGCCTCGACGGCGGACACCCACAATGGGATCCGGCCGGAACGGCGCTCACGCGCGTCGATGCGACCCACTGGACGATCACGTTCACCGGCAAGGAGTCGACGCAGCTGGAGTACAAGTACGCACTCGCCTCGTGGGACTACGTCGAGAAGGACGCAGGCTGCGGCGAGATCGCGAACCGGCAGCTGACCCTGTCGTACGGCTCGACTGGAACCCAGATCGTGAACGACGTCGTCCCGAACTGGAGAAACGTGGCGCCGTGCGGCAACTGACGCCCGAGATCGACGTCGTACCACCAGCGTAGACGCCTATTCCCGACCGACCTCCCTCGTCATCTAGCGAAGCTCCGAGACCCTTGAACAGTCCAGATCTGCGGCCCGGCGGCCCGATCGCCGACCGGCGCTTGCCCGCGGCCGTGCTCGGCAACGGCTCGCTCCTCGCCACCGTCTCGGGGCGGGGCGAGGTCGAGCGCCTCTTCTGGCCGCACGTCGACCGAGGCCAGCACCTCGGCGAGCTCCGCCTCGGCGTCTTCGCCCACGGGCCGAGCGATCTGGCTCGACGACGCGTCCCTCGAGCACCGAACAGTCCTATCTGCCGGACGCCAGCGTCCTCGAGACGGCGGTGCGAGGCGACGGCGTCGAAGCCGTCGTGCACGATCTCGTCCTGCCCGAGACACCGGTGCTTCTGCGCCGCGTGCGCGGCGACGGGGAGATGCGGCTCCTCGTGCATTGCCGGCCCGATTTCGAGGAGGCGCGCCACGGCCACGCGGCGTACGTCGACCCCGGGACGGGCGCGCTGGTGCTCTATCGGAGGGACCGCGTGCTCGCTCTCGGCGTCTCGCCTGTCGGCCAGGCGACGTGCGGGCGCTCCCGCCGCGAGGAGGACTACTCCGCGTGGGACGATCTCCAGGACGGCGAGCTCGTCGGTCACGCTGTGGCGCACCGCGGCACGGCGGGCGCGCTCGCGGCGACCGGCGACGGAGAGGTGACCCTCGCCTGCGCGTTCGGCACGACCCCCGGCGAGGCGCTGTCGCGCATGCAGGAAGCCCTCGAAGCGGGGTTCGACGCTGCGCTGGCGATGCGCGTCGACCACGACGAGGCCCGCCTGGCCGCCGCGCGGCCGGCGGACGCCGCGCACGATCTCTATCGCCGCTCGCTGCTGGTGATGGACCTGCTCGGCGACCGGGAGACCGGCGCCTCGATCGCCGCGCCGGAGATGGATCCGACGTTCGAGTCGTGCGGCGGGTACGGCTTCGTCTGGGGGCGCGACCTCGCCTACACGACACTCGCCCTGCTGGCGGCCGGCCGTGACGCGGAGGCGGCCGGCGCGCTGCGATGGCTCGCACGCGTCCAGGCTCCCGAAGGACTCTGGCTCCAGCGCTACTGGACGGACGGCTGCTAGGGGCCGTCGTGGGGTCTGCATCAGATCGACGAGACGGGGGCGATTCTCTTCGCCTACGAGGCCGCGTACGCGGAGCTGGGGGATCACGACCTCGACCAGGAGGTCTGGCCCTCGGCCCGGAGGGCCGCGGAGTTCCTCGTCTCGTTCATCGACCCGATCTCCGGGCTGCCGCTGCCGAGCGTCGACCTCTGGGAGCAGGACGACGGCGAGCACTCCTACTCGGCGGCCGCCGTCTGCGGCGGCCCTTCGCGCCGCGGCGCGTATGGCGCGTCGCCACGACCCCGCCGTCGCATGGCGTTACGAGCGAATTGCGGCGACCGTCGCAGACGCCATCGAACAGCACCTCTGGAGCGAGGAGCACGGCCGCTACCTCCGCTCGCGTTGGGTCGCGCGCAAGGAGGGCCCCGCCGAGCTGCCCGAGCAGTTCGCGCGGCAGCTGCCCTATCCGAACCGGAGCGCGTGGGGCGCGATCGACGTCGACGCCCGCGTCGACGTGTCCTTGCTCGGTCTGGCCTGGCCCTTCGGCGTCGTCGACCCTGCCTTGACGAGGATGCGCGCGACGGTCGCGGCGATCGAGCACGAGCTGCGGACGGCGAACGGCGGCGTCCGACGCTATTCCGGCGACGAGTACGCAGGCGGCAACACCTGGGTGCTGGCAACGCTCTGGCTGGGGCTCTATTACCGCCAGGTCGGCGACGAGGCGGGCTTCCGCCGCTGCGTCGAATGGCCGAGCGCTCGCAGACACCGCTGGCGCTGCTCCCCGAGCAGGTCGCTGCAGACGGCAGCCCGGCCTGGGTCGTCCCGCTGGGCTGGAGCCACGCGATGCTCGTACTCGCGGCTCGGCCGGAGCTCGCTGCGATTGCGGTTCCGCCGGAGCGGGCCGTCGCTGCTGCGTAGGTTCGTGGCCCAAGCGGCGACCGGCCCATAGGTATCCATGTGCCGACCCACGGGTACCCATGTGCCGACGTTCCCGGCGATCGCCCGGCCGACTCGTAGAATCGCGGTGTGGTCCTCTCCGACCGGACGATCAGCCGCCTCATCGAGGGCGGCCGCATCGGAATCGACCCGTACGACCCCGCCCTCTTGCAGCCCTCGAGCGTCGACGTTCGCGTCGACCGCTTCTTTCGCGTCTTCCGCAACTCGCGTTATCCCTTCATCGACGTCAAGCAGGCGCAGGAGGAGCTGACGGAGCTGGTCGAGATCGGCGACGAGCCCTTCATCCTCCACCCGGGCGAGTTCGTCCTCGGCTCGACGCTCGAGCGCGTCACGCTGCCCGACGACCTCGTCGCCAGGCTCGAGGGAAAGAGCTCACTTGGTCGGCTCGGTCTCCTGATCCACTCGACGGCCGGCTTCATCGACCCGGGCTGGGACGGGCACGTCACCCTGGAGCTGTCGAACGTCGCCAACCTCCCGATCACGATCTACTACCGGATGAAGATCGGCCAGTTGTCGTTCGTCCAGCTGAGCGAACCGGCGGAGCACCCCTACGGCAGCGGCGAGCTCGGCTCGAAGTACCAGGGACAGGAGGGTCCGACGCCGAGCCGCTACTACAGGAACTTCGAGACCGGCTCGTGATCCTCGTCACCGGAGCGACCGGGTTCATCGGCCCGAAGGTCGTCCACGCGCTCCGCGCACGGGACCTCGAGGTGCGCGCCATGGTCCGCGATCCGCGGAAGACGACACAGCTCGCCGCCTGGGACGCCGAGGTGGTCCAGGGCGACATGACCGACGTCGGCCAGTCTCCGCGACGCTGTCCAGGGCGTCGAGCAGATCGTCCACCTCGTGGCGATCATCCAGGGACGGCCGGAGGAGTTCGACCGGATCATGACGCAGGGGACGCGCGACCTCCTCGCCGCGGCGCGTGAGGCCGGCGTCAGGCGCTTCGTCTACCAGTCCGCACTGGGCACGTCCGAGGAGTCCAAGGACACGGTTCCGTACTATCGCGCGAAATGGACGATCGAGGAGATGCTGAAGGACTCGGAGCTCGAGCACGTGATCGTTCGCCCGAGCTTCGTGTTCGGCCGCGACGGCGGCGTTCTGCCCCTCTTCATCCGCCAGGTGCGCTGGTCGCCCGTGACACCGGTGCTCGGGCCCGGCCGGCAGCGCTCGCAACCGATCTGGGTCGAAGACGTCGCCGCGTATCTCGCGCAGTCGGTGGACCACCCGGAGGCGGCCAACAGGACATTCGAGCTCGGCGGCCCGGACACCGTCACATGGGACGAGCTCTACGACCGGATCGCGAAGGTGCTCGGCAAGCGCCGTGCCCGCGTCCACATCCCGTTCGGGCTCGCGCGGATCGGCGCCGCCGCGACCGAGCGCCTGCCGAAGGCCCCGGTGAGTCGCGACCAGATCACGATGCTCGCCGGAGCGGACAATGTCGTCTCGAACGACGACGCAGTCGAGACGTTCGGGCTGCCGCTCGTTCCGCTCGACGAGCAGATCCGGCGCGCCGTCTGAGGCGACGCGTACCCGGCTCTCAGGGGCGGTACGCAGAAAGGGAGAGGCCCAGCTTGCGCCGGGCCTCGAATCCCACGGTCACCAGCCTTGGATTGGTAAGGACGTATGGCCTCCTCTGAGACCGTCCCCCACGCTGGCTAGGCGATTCCCGGTGGTCCCGGGGACACGCCCTTACCGGCTGGTACCTCCACTGCCGGTACTACTCGAAATCTCCACTACCGGACCACCTCCTTTCCGCGGTACGTCGCAATATAGCGGTTCAATCGGCCAGCGGGTCCCCGGCGAGAATCGTCGTCAGCTCGAGGCCGCGGTCGAGCGGCACGGTCACGCTCAAGAGGGTCGGATCGGCCTGGCGCGCCTCCGAATAGGCGCCCAGCGTGTCGCCGTGGGAGAGGACATTGTCGGCGACGACGAGCGCGCCGGGCTCGAGCTTCGTCCGCGCGAGCGCGAAGAGGCGCTCGTACTGCTCCTTCTCCGCGTCGAGGAAGACGACGTCGAAGACGTCGGCGATCCCCGCCAGCGTCTGGAGCGCATCGCCTTCGATGAGGTCCGCGTTCTCCTCGACGCCTGCCTCGGCGATGTTCCGCCGCCACGCCTCGATCTTCTTCGGGTCGTTCTCGAGTGAGAGCACCCGGCCGCCGAGGATAGCGCACGCCTGCTGCGAGCCAGATCGTCGAGTAGCCCCGCGAGCCGCCGATCTCCAGCACCTCGCAGTCGGCCTGGGGCGCGACCAGCGAGAAGAGGAAGCGGCCGGTCGTCGGCGCGACCGCACGCGAGCGCTCTTCGCGGGGCGTTCCGGCCTCCCGCTCCGCACGGTCTTCCTCCTCGAGTCGGGCGAGCACGGCGCGGACGCGGTCGTCGAGCACGGCCGCAGCGTACCGCGCGCCCCGTCGAGAGAGCGACGGCTACGCTTGAGCCGCGTGGGTCGGAGTCTCGAGATCGAGGACGGCAACCTCGTCGTCCGCTACGACGGCATCGACCGGCTCGCGACGCTCGTCGGGAAGCTCGTCGTCCCACGCGAGCTAATCGAGTCGGTCGAGATCGGCCTGCCCGATGCGCCGTCCGTCTGGACGCCGAAGCGTGTCGGCACGGCGGTCCCGTTCCGAGACACGCGCCGCGGCCGCTTCTGGCGGGACGGGAAGCGATACTTCCTCGACCTGCGCAACCCCGACCAGGCGCTGGTCGTGCGCCTGCGTCCGGGCGCCCGCTTCGATGTCGTCGCGATCGAGACGCCCGAGGCGGAGCAGCTCCGCGAGCAGCTCAGCTGAGCGGCAGCGAGATCCAATCCGCCCCGATGTCGGTCAGGCCACCCCGGCCCTGAGGCTCAGCTCGACCTCGGCCCGCACGAAGCAGCCGGCGAGGTGGTCGTTGACCACGCCGCACGCCTGCATCGCCGCGTAGACCGTGGTCGGGCCGACGAAGCGGAAGCCGGCCTGCTTGAGCCGCTTCGAGAGCGCCTTCGACTCGGGCGTCTGCGCCGGCCAGGTCGTGGATCGACTCCACCGGCGGTCGCGACTCGGGCCGGAACGACCAGACGAGCTCGTGCAGCGGCGTCCCCTCGTCGCGCAGCGCGCAACGTCGCCTGGGCGTTGGCGATCGCCGCCTCGATCTTGCCGCGGTGCCGGACGATGCCTGCGTCGCCGAGCAGCCGCTCGATGTCTCGCGCTCCGTAACGGGCGACCCGCTCGGGATCGAACCCGGCGAACGCGGCGCGGAAGTTCTCGCGCTTGCGGAGGATCGTCAGCCACGAGAGCCCGGACTGGAAGCCCTCGAGGCAGAGCCGCTCGTAGATGCCGCGCTCGTCGCGGACGGGGCGGCCCCACTCCTCGTCGTGGTAGGCCTGGTAGCCGGGTCGCTCGTCTCCCAGCAGCGGACGCGCTCAGACGACAACGACCTTCACGACGCCGTCCTCGACGTTGACCGGGTACGTCGCGACGGGCTCGTAGGCGGGGAGCGTCAGCGGCCGCCCCGTGCGGAGGTCGAAGGTGGCGCCGTGCCGCGGGCAGACCACCACGCAGCTGTCCCGGTCCCAGTCGCCCTCGCAGAGCGGGCCGTCGTCGTGCGAGCAGCGGTCCTCGAGCGCGTAGAGCTCGCCGCTGGCAGTTGTAGACGCCGATCGAGACCGAGCTCGGCGAGGACGATCTTCACCGAGCCCGGCGGAAACTCGTCGAGCCTCGCGACCTCGATCTCGGCCACTAGATGATTGATTCCGGACTGGCGTGCTTCCGGGGAGGGCTTGCACCAAGCAGCGTGGTCGACTCGACCGCCGAGCAAGGCTGGACCGCCTTGGCGATGGGCGAGGCGGCCACGCTGCGCCGCGTGCAGGCCCCCAGCCGGGAGTGCGTGAGTTCGGAATCAATCATCTAGTCATCGTCGAGCTCGAGCTCGTTCGCGAGCGTCGCCCACTCCTCGGGGAGCGGCGTGCCCTTCGCGCGGTGCAGCGCCACCTTGAGGACGCCCAGCCCGAGGATCGCGCACTTGAGCCGGATCGGCGTCAGCGGGATGCCGATCTCGTCGAGCAGCTCCTCCTTCGGGAGCGCCGCGACCTCGCTCGCCTTCCGGCCCTGCACCATCTCGGTCAGCATCGACGTCGCCGCCTGCGAGATCGCGCAGCCGCGCCCCTCGAAGCCGATCTCCTCGATCGTGTCGCCGTCCTCGCCGAACCGCGACCGAGATCGAGACCTCGTCGCCGCAGAGCGGGTTCTGCCCCTCGGCGTGCGCGTCGGCCTCGGCGAGTGCGCCGTGCCCGCGCGGGTTCTTGTAGTGGTCGAGGATGACCTCTCGGTACATCTGGTCGAACTCGCTCATCCGAACACCTGCCGCACCTTGAGCAGGCCGTCGATCAGCCGGTCGATCTCCTCCGGCACCGTGTAGAGGTAGAAGCTCGCGCGCGTACGTCGCGGCGACGCCGAGACGCGTCATCAGCGGCTGCGTGCAGTGGTGGCCCGCGCGGACGGCGACGCCCTCCCAGTCGAGGATCTGCGCGACGTCGTGCGGGTGGACGCCCTCGAGCGTCGAACGAGACGATCCCGGCGCGGCGGTCGGCCGGCGGCCCGAAGACGCGGACGCCCGGCATCTCGCCGAGGCGGTCCATCGCGTACACGACGAGCTCGTGCTCGTGCCGCTCGATCGCGTCGATGCCCGACCGCCGAGACGTAGTCGATCGCGACGCCGAAGCCGTACCGCCTCGGCGATCGCAGGCGTGCCGGCCTCGAACTTGTACGGCAGCTCGTTCCAGGTCGTCCGCTCGAGCTCGACCGAGCGGATCATCTCGCCGCCGAGGTTGAACGGCTGCATCGCCTCGAGCAGCTCCTTGCGGCCCCAGAGCGCGCCGACGCCGCTCGGCCCGCAGAGCTTGTGCGACGAGAACGCGAGGAAGTCGCAGCCGAGCGCCTGCACGTCGACGGCGCGGTGCGGCGCCGCCTGCGCGGCGTCGACGACCATGATCGCGCCCTGCTCGTGCGCCCAGGCGGCGAGCTTCTCGACCGGGTTGATCGTCCCGAGCGAGTTCGAGACGAGGTTGTTGGCGACGACCTTGACGTTGCCCCTCGGCGGCGATCTCGTCGAGCTCGTCGAGCTGAAGCTCGCCGTTGTCGTCGATCGGGATGCGCGCGGAAGGTGGCGCCGGTCCGCTTCGCGATGTACTGCCAGGGCACGAAGTTCGAGTGGTGCTCGAGCTCGGTGACGACGACGACGTCGCCCGGGCCGAGGTTGTCGAGCCCCCACGCGTAGGCGACGAGGTTGAGCGCCTCGGTCGAGCTGCGCGTGAAGATGATCTCGCGCGTGCGTCGGCGCGTTCACGAACGCGCGCACCTTCTCGCGCGCGCCCTCGTAGCCGGCGGTCGCGCGCTCGGCGAGCGTCGTAGACGCCGCGGTGCACGTTGGCGTACGACGTCTCGTAGAACTCGCGCATCGCGTCGAGCACCTGGCGCGGCTTCTGCGTCGACGACGCGGAGTCGAGGTAGGCCAGCGGCTTCCCGTGGATCGGGTGCTCGAAGATGGGGAAGTCGGCGCGGAGCTTCCTGCGCGTCGAGCTTCTTCTCGGGTGCGACGGCCATTCGGGCCATCGTACCCGGGGCGGCTCAGCGGACGAGCGCGACGACCCGCCAGACGCCGGCGCGCCGCTCGTCCTCGACGCGGAACCCGCGGGCGAGCGCCGGCGCCAGGATCGCCGGCTGCGGGTGGACGTAGGAGCGGAACGCGCGGCCGCGCAGGCGCAGGTAGAGGTTGCTGGCCGCGTTGATCAGGCGCGCGAGCCAGATGTCGGGTGGAAAGCTGAGGGCGATCTCGGAGCGTGCACGGTCGGCGGCTGCGCCCATCAGGCCCTCGACGTCCGGATAGCAGCAGACGACCCGGTTGAGCATCACGACGTCCGCCTCTGAGGCGAGATCCGGCTCCTGCACGATGTCGCCGAGCAGGCGCTCGGCCCGGCCTGCGACCGCGCCCTCCTCGAGCAGCTGCTGCCCGACGCGCTCGTACGCCGGCGAGATCTCCAGGTTGGTGGCGTGCGCAGCTCCGGCCTGCAGCAGCTCCACCTGCAAGGCGCCGATCCCGCCGCCGACCTCGAGCAGCGTCTTCCCGGCCACGCCGCGCTTCTGCAGGATGTCCGCGAGCTCGCGCCCCGGCCGGTCAAGCCCCTTGCGCCGATATCGGCGGAGATCGCGGCGGGCCGTCCGCTCGTCGAAGATGTCCGCGTGGGCCGGGGAGCAGCAGCAGCTCACCTCGCAAGCGTACGCCCGGCTCCCGGTATCGTCGAGCCCGATGAGCAGCGACTACATCTTCACCATGTACCGGGCCGACAAGTTCTACGGCCCGGACCGGCAGGTGCTGGCGAACATCTCGCTCTCGTTCCTCCCCGGAGCGAAGATCGGCGTCCTCGGCCCGAACGGGGCCGGCAAGTCGACGCTGCTCAAGATCATGGCCGGCCACGAGGAGCCGTCGAGCGGCGTCGCCGAGCTCTCGCCGAACGCGACGCGCGGCATGCTCCTCCAGGAGCCCGAGCTCGACGAGTCGCGGACCGTGCGCGAGAACGTCGAGGACGGCGTGCGGGAGCTGCGCGACCTGCTCGACCGCTTCAACGAGATCTCCGCGAAGTTCGCCGAGCCGGACGCCGACTACGACGCGCTGCTCGCCGAGCAGGCCGAGGTGCAGGACCAGATCGACCGGCGCGACGCCTGGCAGCTCGACGCCGAGCTCGACCACGCGATGGACGCGCTGCGGCTGCCCGAGGGCGACCGCGACGTGACGACGCTCTCGGGCGGCGAGCGCCGCCGGGTCGCGCTCTGCCGGCTGCTGCTCTCGGCGCCCGACCTGCTGTTGCTCGACGAGCCGACGAACCACCTCGACGCGGAGTCGGTCGCCTGGCTCGAGCGCTTCCTCGCCGACTACAAGGGCACCGTCGTCGCCGTCACGCACGACCGCTACTTCCTCGACAACGTCGCCGGCTGGATCCTCGAGCTCGACCGCGGCCGCGGCATCCCCTTCCAGGGCAACTACTCGGCGTGGCTCGAGCAGAAGCAGGAGCGGCTCGCGCACGAGGAGAAGCAGGAGTCCGCGCGCCAGGCGCACGCTCGCCCGCGAGCTCGAGTGGGTCCGGATGAGCCCGCGCGCGCGGCACGCGAAGTCGAAGGCGCGCCTCGGCGCGTACGAGAAGCTGCTTCGCCGAGGAGGAGACCGTCAGGCTCGACCGGGTCGAGATCCACATCCCGCCGGGCCCGCGCCTCGGCGACGTGGTGATCGAGGCCGACGGCGTCAGGAAGGGCTACGGCGACCGGCTGCTCGTCGAGGATCTCTCGTTCTCGCTGCCGCCGGCGGGGATCGTCGGCGTGATCGGCCCGAACGGCGCCGGCAAGACGACGCTCTTCCGGATGATCGCCGGCGAGGAGGCGCCGGACGGCGGGGCGCTGCGGATCGGCGAGACCGTGCAGCTCGGCGTACGTCGACCAGTCGCGCGGCGGCCTCGACCCGAAGAGCACCGTCTGGAAGGAGATCTCCGGCGGGCACGACACGATCGAGCTGGGCAAGCGCGAGGTCAACTCGCGCCAGTACACGTCCTGGTTCAACTTCAAGGGCGCCGACCAGCAGAAGCGGGTCGGCGACCTCTCCGGCGGCGAGCGGAACCGCGTCCACCTCGCGAAGCTGCTCCGCTCGGCGGCAACGTGCTGCTCCTCGACGAGCCGACGAACGACCTCGACGTCGACACGCTCCGTGCGCTCGAGGAGGCGTTGCTCGACTTCGCCGGCTGCGCCGTCGTGATCACGCACGACCGCTGGTTCCTCGACCGCGTGGCGACCCACATCCTCGCCTTCGAGGGCGACTCGCAGGCGACGTGGTTCGAGGGCGACTGGGGCGAGTACGCCGACTGGGTGCGCGAGACGCGCGGCCCCGAGGCACTCGAGCCGCACCGGATCAAGTACAAGCCGCTCGTGCGGGCCTGAGAGCGCCGGTGCAAATGTGCGCAGCTACGCCAGCTGGTTGAGCTCGAGCAGGAGGTTGCGGAGTTGAGCGAAGCGTTCCTCGCCGAGCTGCTGTGCCCAGGCGGTCTCCACTTCGCCGACTGCCTCGCGGATCACGCCAATCGCGGAGGCGCCGCGTGGCGTGAGGGCGACGCGCTTGGAGCGAAGGTCGTCGGGGTCCGGTCGGCGCTCGAGATAGTCGAGGCGCTCGAGCTCGCCGAGCAGGTAGTTGAGGGCCTGCTTGCTGATCCGCAGCCGCGTGGCCAGTTCGGTCGGCCTCGCTCCCTGCGGTCCCGGGTACTGGAAGACGTTCAGGTGCGCCGCGTCGAGGTCGTCGAAGCCGCGCTCGTGCAGGCGCTCGAGCATGTGCCGCTGCAGCGCCTCCCAGGGCATGCGCAGGAGCGCGCCGATCAGCGGCGGCCCGAACGGCTGCTCCGCTGCCGGCGAGTTAGTAAAACGACTTGACGGATTGCTCAGCGGTCATGTATCGTCAAATGACTTTACCACCCAGGCAGGAGGAGGGCACACGATGGCGACCAGCACGCGCGAAGAGATCAAGGTCGGGCAGCTGGCGATCCGGTTCCTGGTCGAGGGCGAGGAGTCGGGAGGATCGGTCGCGGTCTTCGAGTTCGACGTTCCGGCCGGCGCGAAGGTCGCAGCCGGGCACAGCCACGACGGCTACGAGGAGACGATCTACGGGCTCGAGGGAGTGCTGACCTGGACGATCGACGGCGTGCCGATCGACGTCGGCCCCGGCGAGGCGCTCTGCATCCCCCGCGGCGCCGTCCACCAGTTCGACAACACGGGCGACATCGACGCAAAGGCGCTCGCGGTCGTCACCCCCGGCATCCTCGGCCCCGACTACTTCCGCGAGGTTGCGGCCATCCTCGACGCCGCGGCCGGCGGCCCGCCCGATTTCGCCGCGCTGGGCGAGGTCATGCGCAGACACGGACTCACCTCCGCCGAGTGAACCGGCGCCGCGCAGCCCTCGAGGAGATGGACGGCCAAGAGAAGAGGGGCCGCCGGAGCGGCCCCTCGTGCGCACCCCTCGACGGGTACGTGGCTAGACGAGCGTCTTGAGGAAGACCTCGACCTCCTCGACGGGGAAGGTCTCGGTCTCGACAACCTCGAGCATCGCGATCTTCGCGTGTGCGCGGAACGCGGACTCGATGTCCGGATACTTGAGAATCGCGAAGAAGTCCCACGGGCCCATCGTCGCGAACGTTGTCTCGAGAATGCCGCCCTCCTTCTCGACGATGACCTTGATCTTGTCGAGATACTCCGGCGCCTTCTTGAGATTCTCCCTGCCCTCTGGTGTCAACTTCACCAGTGCGACGTACGAGAACATGCACAGCCTCCTTACTGTCGGGTACAGGGCTTGACGTCCCATCCCTTCTCCCGCAGACGCGCCGGCAGGATCCGTAAAAGGCCGCATCTCGGAGCGACTGGAGAGCTCGAGGTCGTTTGCTCGGGTTCGCGCGCCTAGCGGCGAACGACCTTCTCGCAATGCGAGACCCGGTCGCGCCGATCGGCGACCACGGTGTCCTGCTCCGTGCCGCAGTCGACGACGTCGCGCTCGCCGTCGCGCACGAGGATGATGTCGCCCCCGCCGCCGCCGTCGATCGTGTCGCGTCCCTTGCCGCCGACCACCGTATCGGCGCCCGAGCCTGCGTCGATGAGGTCGTTCCCGGGGCCACCCTCGATCCGGTCGGCGCCCGGACGGCCGCAGATCCTGTCGCGCCCGCTCGTGCCGATCAGCTTGTCGTTCCCCCAGGTGCCGACGATGTCGCACGGCGCGACGGTCGCCCCCGCGGTCGCGACATCGGCCGCCGGGTTCACATCCGGCTCGCCCTGCCAGGTGATCCTCGCCGTGTACTGCACGTTGCCGACAGTCGGCCCCGGCGTGCCGAGCAGCTCGAATGCGAGCTCCGCGCCACGGGGCACCGACCCGAGCGAGCAGACGAGCGTACGCCCGTCCGAGCACACAGGACTCGATTGGTCCGCGGACCTGACGGCGCCCCGGCTCGCCTCGACCGTCAGGCGGGCGCCCTCGAGCGGTCTCGTCCCGTCGTTCCGGAGGATGAGCTTGAGCGGAACGGTGTCGTGCACGCCGACCTCGGTGCGGCCGGCGCGAAACCGCATTTGCGCCGAGCTGCACTCCGAGGCCGAAACAGGGGCGGCGGTCGGGCTCCAGCTCGGCACGCCGACGAGCGCCGCGGGAAGCGCGAACACGGCCTGGCAGCTGCCGTCCGCGTTCATCGACCAGACGCGCCGGCCGGTCGTCGAGCCCGGCTCGTAGGGGACGAAGAACAGCCTGTCCCCACCGGGCCACCAGCGAGGAGCGCTGGCGCTGGCGATCGGCGTCGTCCACGGGAGGTCGCCGTCGAAGCCCGTGAGCCGGCGAAGATCGGAGCCCTCTGCCCCGACGGTGTAGACATCGGTGCGGGACGGCGTACCCCCTCGTCCGTAGTACTCCGGGAAGCTCGTCCTGATCAGGAACGCGATCCGGCGCCCGTCCGGCGACCATACAGGTTCCTCCACCGGGCGGCGAACGAGCACCCGCTGCTCGCCGCCGTCCACCGATGCGACCCCCAGCCCGGCCGCACTCGCGTACGCCACGGTCCTGCCGTCGGGCGACCAGCTCGCGGAGGACGCACCGTCGAGCGCAAGCCGGCGGATCGCCCCCGTGACGGTGTCCGCGACAAAGAGCTGGCCGCCGGGAGTGAGAGTATTGCTTCGGTAGAGCACGAGCGTCCCGTGCGGTTGCCAGCTCAGCCTCCTGCGATGGCGCCCCACCGAAGGTCACGCGACTGAGCGCCCCGTCCTTCGCGTCGGCGACGTAGATGTCGCGGCCGCTCGAGCCCGCGTCGCGGATCAAGGCGATCTGCGAGCCGTCCGGAGACCACGCGGGCATGAAGTCGAAGCCGCCCTCAATGGCCCTCGTCAGTTGTCGGGTCGTGCCGTCCAGCCCGGTGACCCAGATCCCGCCTTTCGCGAAGGCGACCTGCGTCCCGTCCGGAGACCAGACGGCGAAGCTCGCGACCGGGGCGCCGGGCGCAGCCGCCCCGGCCAGCGTCGCGACGATCGCGCCGCTCGAGGAGAGCCCGACGAGGCCGCCGTCGTTCAGCGGCGCCACGATGCACCGGCGCGTCGGCGCCCGCAGCGGGCACGGCGCTGACGAGGACGAGGGTAGCGATGAACGTGACGATCCTCACGGAGTCGGACGCTACGCCCCCGCCGTCAACGAACCGAGAGCACGGCGTCAGGATTCGGTTAACGACCACAACCTCGTTTTCGGCGGCGGCGCCCCTATCCTCTTGATCGGTTGCGATGGTGACGATCGACGAGATCCGCGCGTTCGCGGGCACGCTTCCTCGCAGCAGCGAGGCGCTCGTGCGCGGACGCGTGAAGTTCCGCATCGGCCGGATCGTCTATCTGTCCTTCTCGCGTGACGGCTCGACGATGGGCTTCGCGTTCCCGAAGGAGTGGAGGGATGCGCTCGTCGAGTCCGAGCCCGAGAAGTTCTCGCTGCCGGGCCAGTCCGACCTTTGCTACCACTGGGTTCACGTCCGTCTCGCCGCGATCGACGCAACCGAGATGCGGGAGCTCGTCGAGGACGCCTGGGCGTTCGTCGTGCCGAAGCGCGTCGCCGAGGACTACGCCACGTCGCGGCGCGGTCGCTAACCGGCAGGCTGGGACTAGCCCTGGCGCTCGGTCGCGAGCCGGACGCCCAGCCCGAGCAGACCGATCCCGCAGACCGCGTCCATCGCCCGCCGCACGCGCACGCGGCGGAGGACGTCGCCGGCCTTCGCGACGGCGAAGACATGCGGCGTCAGCCAGAGCAGCGTCAGCGTGGCGAAGAGCAGGCCGAGGCCGAAGAGCTCGAAGAAGCCGCTGCCGAACTGCGGCAGCAGGCTGGTGAAGAAGACGCCGATCTTCGGGTTGCCGAGATTGCTGAGCACGCCCTGGCGGTACGCGGGTCGCGCGTTGCGCGTGCCGCCGCTCCAGCGCGCCTCGTGGGTCCGCTGGCGCACGGCATCCAGCAGAGCGCGGACACCGAGGTACACGAGGAACGCAGCACCAAGGAGCTTCAACGCGGTGAACGCCGACTGCGAGGCGAGCAGGACCGCCGCCAGCCCGACGCTCGTCGCGAACGTCCACGTCGCCTGGCCGCTGGCGGTTCCGAGTACCGTCACCAGGCCGGTCCGCCGCCCGCCGGCGAGCGTGTTCCGGATCGCCAGCGCCGTGTCCTGCCCCGGAATGGCGATCACGATGAGCGAGATACCGACGAACGTGGCGAGGTTCGCCATCTCCAGATGCTAGGCGAGAGCACACGGTCGAATTCCTCCGATCGCGCGGCAGCGCCGGACACTCGTCCCTGTAGGCTCGTCTGGCGATGAGCACGGCCGAGGAGCCGAAGGGGACGGCGTCCGCGCCTCCGGGGGCGGACGCCGGGAGACTCCTGCAGGCGATGAGTGACGCGGTGCTGGGCGTCGCGTCGGCGCAGGGCGTCGAGTCCGTGCTCCAGCGCCTGGTCGAGGCCGCCGGAGACCTCGTCGGGGCGCGGTTCGCCGCGCTCGGCGTCCCGGACGGCCAGGGCGCCTTCGCGAGCTTCCTCACGACCGGGATGAGCGACGAGCTCGTCGAGCGGATCGGGCCGCTGCCGCGCACGCACGGCCTGCTGGGGGCGATGCTCGAGGTCGACTCGCCCTACCGCTCCGACGACATCCGCAGCGACCCGCGCTTCCAGGGCTGGCCGCCCCCGCATCCGGTGATGACGTCGTTCCTCGGCGTCCCGATCGTCTCGAAGGGGGCCGTGATCGGCGCCTTCTACCTGACGAACAAGAAAGGGGAGCGCGAGTTCGACGAGGCGGACCAGCAGCTGATCGAGATGCTTGCCGCCCACGCTGCCGTCGCGATCGAGAACGCGCGACTCTACGAACGGAGCCGCGAGCTGAGCATCGTCGAGGAGCGGAACCGCGTCGCCCGCGAGCTCCACGATGCGGTCGCGCAGACGCTCTTCGCGGTCATCCTCGGCGCGGACACCGTGAAGCAGCTGCTGGAGACGGACGTCGAGCACGCGAGGCTCGAGGTCGACCGCCTTCGCGAGCTCGCCCGCAGCGCGTCCGCCGAGCTGCGCTCGGCCGTCTTCGAGCTGCGTGCAGCCGATCTCGAGGCAGAGGGCCTCGGCGAGACGCTCCGCAAGCATGTCGAGGTAACCCGCCGCGCCTACGGGCTCGCGGTCGACTTCGAGCTGCAGGGCGAGCCGAAGCTCGATCCGTCGACCGAGCTCGAGCTCTTCCGGATCGTCCAGGAGGCGCTGCACAACGCCGTCAAGCACTCGGGCGCGGCGCAGGTCCGGGTCGCGCTGCAGTGCCGCGGGACGAGCGTGCGCGCGGAGGTCGCCGACGACGGCGTCGGCTTCGACCCGCAGGCGCGCGACGTGCGCGCGCGGCGCCTCGGACTGACGTCGATGGACGAGCGCGCGCGGGCCGTCGGCGCGCGGCTCGAGCTCGAGTCGACGCCGGGTCGTGGGACGCGGGTCGTCCTGGAGCTGTGAGCCTGCCGATCAGGATCGTGATCGCAGACGACCATGCGGTCGTACGCGAGGGATTGCGGGCCTTTCTCGGCTTGCAGGACGATCTCGAGGTCGTCGCCGAGGCGTCCGACGGGGCCGAGGCCGCGGACGCGGTGGAACGGCTCCGCCCCGACGTGGCCCTCGTCGACCTCGTCATGCCCGGGGTCGACGGGCTCGGCGCGATCGAGCGGATCCGCGAGCGCGCCCCGGAGACGCGCATCGTCGTGCTGACGAGCTTCACCGACGACTCCCGGCTCTTCGCCGCGCTCGAGGCAGGTGCGTCCGGCTACCTGCTCAAGGACGTCCAGCCGGCGGAGCTCGCGCAGGCGATCCGCACGGTGGCCGCCGGCGAGGCGCTGCTCGACCCGGCCCTGACCGCCCGCCTGCTCCGCCGCGTCGCCGAGAGCGGGCGACCGCCCGACCACGCCGACCTCACGTCGCGGGAGCTCGACGTCCTGCGCCTGCTCGGGCGCGGCCTCTCGAACCGGCAGATCGCCGCCGAGCTCGTCCTCTCGGAGAAGACGGTCAAGACGCACGTCTCGAGCATCCTCCACAAGCTCCACGTCGCCGATCGGACGCAGGCGGCCCTCTACGCCGTCCGCGCGGGGCTCGTCGAGCAGCCTTCCTAGGTCCTGAGGCGGAGGAAAGTCCCGCCTCCCGGCCGATGCGGCGCGATGAGCCCCACGCGTACCGTGGCTGACGTGGAACAGGTCGCGATCGTCACGGGCGCCTCGCGCGGGCTCGGGCTTGCGCTGGCGCGTGCGCTCGCAGAGCGGGGCTGGCGCCTCGTGCTGGACGCGCGGGGCGACGGGGATCTGCAGGCCGCGGCAAGAGAGCTCCGAAATGTGACGCCGGTCGTGGCGATCGCCGGTGACGTCGCCGACGAGGCCCATCGCAGCGCGCTCGTCGAGGCGGCGCGGGAGCTCGGCCGGCTCGACCTGCTGGTCAACAACGCCAGCGTGCTCGGCCCGAGCCCGCAGCCGACGCTCGCCGAGTATCAGCTCGACGACGCTCGAGGAGCTCTACCGCGTCAACGTCTTCGCGCCGCTGGCGCTCGCGCAGCTCGCGCTGCCGCTCCTCGAGCGCACGAGGGGCCGGATCGTCAACGTCACGTCGGACGCCGCCGTCGAGGGCTACGAGGGGTGGGGCGGCTACGGGTCGTCGAAGGCGGCGCTGGAGCAGGTGTCGAACGTGCTGGCCGCCGAGAACCCCGGCGTGCGGGTCTACTGGGTCGACCCGGGCGACATGAACACCCGGATGCAGCAGGAGGCGTTCCCCGGCGAGGACGTGTCCGACCGCCCCGCGCCGGAGACGAGCGTCCCCGGCCTGCTCGTGCTCGTCGAGGACGAGCGGCCGAGCGGCCGCTACCGCGCGCGGGAGCTGGCGTGAGCGCGGCGACCTCGTTCGACTTCGAGCTGCCGCGCCACCTGGAGGCGATGGAGCCGCCGGAGGTCCGCGGCGACGGGCGCGACGACGTGCGTCTCGCTCGTCGCCCGCCGCTCCAGCGGCGAGCTGATCCACGCCCGGGCGCCCGATCTGCCCGACTTCCTCCGACCCGGCGACGTGCTGGTCCTCAACACGTCGGGAACGCTGCCCGCCGCGGTGGACGCCGTCGACGAGGAGGGTCGCGAGCTCGCGCTGCACTTCTCCTCGCCGGCGCCGAACGCGTCGGATGCGCTGACCTGGGTCGTCGAGGCGCGGCTGAGGGCGAACGGCGCGACGACGCCCTTCGCACCGGTGCGCGCCGGTGCCGTTCTCTCGCTCGCCGGAGGAGGCCGCGCGCTGCTACTCGCCCCGCATGCGCGCCGCTCGCGCCTCTGGATCGCCCGGCTCGAGCTGTCGTCCCGGGTCGAGGCCTATCTCGCGGCGCACGGCCGCCCGATTCGCTACGGCTACGTGGATCGGGACTGGCCCATCGACGCGTACCAGACGGTCTATGCCACGGAGCCCGGCAGCGCCGAGATGCCGAGCGCGGGCCGGCCCTTGACGGAGCGGATCCTGACGCGACTGATCGCCGAGGGCGTCCTCGTCGCGCCGCTCGTCCTGCACACCGGGGTCTCCTCGCTCGAGTCGGACGAGCCGCCGTATCCGGAGCGGTTCCGCGTCCCGCGCGCGACGGCCGCGCTGGTGAACGCGGCCAGGAGCTGGGGCGGCCGCGTGATCGCCGTCGGGACGACCGCCGTGCGGGCGCTCGAGGGCGCTGTCGACGACCACGGCGCCGTCGGGCCGGCGCGAGGGGTGGACGGACGTCGTCGTCACCCCCGAGCGCGGCGTCCGAGTCGTCGACGGCATCCTCACGGGCTGGCACGAGCCGAGGGCGACGCACCTGCAGATGCTGACGGCGATCGCAGGCGGCGACCTCGTCGCTGCGTCATACCGTGCCGCGCTCGCGGGCGGCTATCGCTGGCACGAGTTCGGCGATCTCGAGCTGATCCTCCCGTGACGCGAGCGCTAGGCTCCGGCCCGTGGACGCCGATCCCGTCGAGCTTCGCGTTCTCGGCTGCCTGATCGAGAAGCAGCGGACGACCCCCGACCAGTATCCGCTCTCGCTCAACTCGCTGCGGCTCGCCTGCAACCAGTCCACCAGCCGCGACCCGGTCGTCGACTACGACGAGGCGACCATCCGCACCGCGCTCGAGCGGCTCTCCCGTCGCGGCTGGGTGCGGCTCGCGAGCGGCCCGGGCAGCCGCGCGGCGAAGTACCGCCACCTCTTCGACGAGGCCCTCTCGCTCTCCGGCCAGGACATGTCGCTGCTCGCGGTACTGATGCTTCGCGGCCCCCAAACCGCCGCCGAGCTGAAGGCCCGCACGGAGCGGCTCTCATCCGTTCGAGTCGGCGCCGCAGGTCGAGGAGGCGCTTCGCGACCTCGCGGGGCGCGAGCTCGTCCAGCGGCTCGAGCGCCGCCCGGGCGAGCGCGAGGAGCGCTGGACGCAGCTGCTCGGCGGCGAGGCCCCGCCCGCCTCGGACGAGCCCGAGGCCGCGGCCGCACCCCGCCCCGATCTCGAAGCCCGCGTCGCGCGCCTCGAGGAGCAGGTCGCACTGCTCATCAGGCGACTGGGCCAGCCCTCTTAGAACTCGGTTCAGAATGACGCTTCGCCGACCGGGTGCGATGGGCCGTCCAGCGCGGCCGGACGGCTCAAGGCTTCATTCTGAGTCGAGTTCCTAACGACCCGCCGTCGTCCGGACGGACGACCCGGATTTCGTCCGCCGGAGCGACGGCGAAACGTCCACGCGGCCGACGCCGCCGAACCTCTCTGGGAGCACCATCGAACGAGATCTTCGAACTGGAGGTGTCGCATGGACAACCTACGCATCTTCCCGCAGCCGGCGACACCCGACGTGCATGCGCTGCGCGCCCGCATCGCCGGCGAGGTCGTCACGCCGCACGACGAGAACTGGGACGAGGCGCGCCGGGCGTGGAACCTCTCCGCCGACCAGCACCCCGAGCTCGTCGCCATCCCCGAGTCCGCCGAGGACGTCGTCGAGATCGTCGACTACGCCCGCGAGCACGGCTACCGCGTCGCGCCGCAGGGCACGGGTCACAACGCCCACGCGCTGGGCGATCTCTCGAACACCGTGCTGGTGAAGATGCACAGGATGCGCGACGTCACGATCTACACGGAGCGCCGCATCGCGCGCGTCGAGGCGGGCGTGATCTGGATCGAGGTCGTGGAGGCTGCGGCCGAGCACGGCCTTGCGGCCCTGGCCGGATCCTCGCCGGATGTCGGCGTCGTCGGCTACACGCTCGGCGGCGGGCTCTCGTGGCTCGCGCGTAAGCACGGCATCGGCGCCAACCAGGTGACCGCGGTCGAGATCGTCACCGCGGAGGGCGACTTCATCCGCGCCGATCGCGAGAACGACCCCGACCTCTTCTGGGCCGTCCGCGGCGGCGGCGGCGCCTTCGGCGTCGTGACCGCGCTCGAGTTCAACCTCTTCCCGATCCATGAGGTCTATGCCGGCGTGCTCTTCTTCCCCGTCGAGCGCGCGCGCGAGGTGCTGCGGGCCTGGCGCGAATGGACGGACGAGCTGCCGGACGAGATGACCTCGGTGGGCCGGATCCTCCAGTTCCCGCCGATCGAAGAGATCCCGGAGCCGGTCCGTGGCAAGTCCTTCGTCGTCGTCGAGGCGATCTGGCTCGGCGACCCGGACGAAGGCGCTGCCCTCCTGAAGCCGCTGCGCGCGATGCGGCCCGTGATGGACGCGGTCGCGATGATGCCGATCGAGGGCCTCTCGCACCTGCACATGGATCCCGAGGAGCCGGTGCCTGCAGTCGGCGACGGCGGCATGCTGACGGACGTCGACGACGAGTTGATCGACGCGCTGGTCGAGAACACCGTCGGCTCGCCTCTCCTCTCCGTCGAGCTCCGCCACCTCGGCGGCGCGGTCGGCCGAGCCAGGCCGGAGCACGGTGCGCTGGCGTCGTTCGACTCGCCGTATCTGACGTTTGCCGTCGGCTTCACGCCGACGCCCGAGGCGTACGACGCCGTCAAGGCGAGCGTCGAGACGATCCGCGGCGCCCTCGCCCCGTGGGATGCCGAGCACACGTACATGAACTTCGCCGAGACGAAGCGCAACGCCAGGACGCTCTTCTCGGAGACGTCGTATCACCGCCTCCGCCGCATCAAGGCGAAGTACGACCCGGGCAACGTGATCCGCTCGAACCACGAGCTCGAGGCGGACGAGGCGTACTGCTAGAGGCTTGATGTGAAACTCGGGTGCGTGCGGGGATGGCACACCAGCCGTGCGTGCCGGAGTTTTCACATCAAGCCTCTTGGGGGACACGCCGCCGGGAGCGGGACGGGCTCGCCCTTCCTCTGACAGGGAGAGCCCGTTCCGCTACCGGCCCGCTCACGGCCGCACCTGGACCACCTGGTACGGCGTGGCCGGGGTCGGCGGCGTCCCGAAGCGCGCGTTGACGGCGTAGAGCCACCTGCCGAAGCGGCCGATCGTCGTCGGAACGTCGAAGCTCGGGCTCGTCAGGTAGCGGAGCACCCTCCCCTGCTTCAGGTTCGGCGAGAGCCGGACGACGGCGATGCGGTTGTTCTGGTTCTGGACGACGTAGAGCGTCCGTCCGTGCAAGAGGAGGCCGTCGCCGTTGACGAGCGACACGCCGCCGAGGTCGATCAGACGCGTTGCGCCCGTCCTCGGGTCGATCAGGAAGAGCTTCCCCGTGTTGCTCTGCACCGACACGAGCGTCTTGCCGCCGGGCGTCGCGTCGATGCCGTTGAGGTTGAAGCCCGGCGCGGGCTGGAAGTCGCCGCTGAGGGCGAGCGTCTGCGGCGGCCCGCCGAGCCCGCCGTTCCGGGCCAGCGGCACGCGGTAGAGGACGTTGCGGTTCGAGTCGGTGAACCACGCGCCGTCCCTCGTGACGACGACGTCGTTGACGAACGTCGCGCCGCCGCCCGTGGCGAGCTGATACTCGCGGAGCAGCGCCCCGCTCTTCGCGTCGTAGACGAACGCCTTGCCGGTCGAGGCTCCGGAGACGAAGAGCCTGCCGCGGTCGTACTTGAGTCCGGTGGCGGCGCGGCCGGTCTGACCGGGAACGAGCGTCGTGCCCTGACCCGTGCGCAGGTCTCCACGGAAGACGGCGCCGGTGGGGATCGAGCCAACGTAGAAGGTCGTGCCCTTGCCGATCGCGATCCCCTCCGGCTGCCAGCCGTTCGGCAGCGGGATCACGCTCGGGAAGGCGCTCTTGGCGAGTGCGGCCGGCGCGGCGAGCGCGGCGGCGACCGCCGCAAGTACGGCGATGCGACGCATGGTGCTCCCTTCTCTCGGTCGTGGTCCTGTGCGTGCACCCTGTTTACCATCAATAAACGGAAGTCGGTCTTTCGAAACCCACCGCGCGAGTCGGCGCGGCGGCTGCTAGCCTGGATCCAAGTTCGAGCGAGTCCGGTTTGCGTCTTCTGCGCCTTCCTAACCCGTTCCTGAGTGGTAAGGGAGGTGTTTTTTCATGGCAACCGGAATCGTCAAGTGGTTCAACAACGACAAGGGGTACGGCTTCATCACCCCGGACGAGGGATCGAAGGATCTCTTCGTCCACCACAGCAGCATCAGTGGCGACGGCTACAAGTCGCTCGCCGAGGGTGCCCGCGTCGAGTTCGAGGAGCGTGAGGGCCAGAAGGGCCCCGAAGCGACGAACGTCGCTCTCGCGTCCTCCTAAGCGCATTCTTCCCGCGGCCCGCGCTTCGGCGCGGGCCGCGAACAGCACACACTAAGGAGGCCTATGGCCGAGAAAGAAGAGAAGCTCGAGTTCGAGGGCGAGATCGTCGAGGCCCTCCGCAACCGCCAGTTCCGCGTCAAGCTGGACGGCGGGCACGAGGTGCTCGGATACACATCCGGAAAGATGAAGCGCTACCGGATCCGCATGCTCCTGGGCGATCGCGTCAAGATCGAGCTGTCGCCGTACGATCTGGAGAAGGGCCGGATCGTCTACCGGATGCGATGATCGGCGCAGTGGAGAGCTCTCAGAAGGTACGCGGCGAGCTCGTCTGGTTCAACGAGGCGGAGGATCATGGTGTCCTCCAGACCGATGACGGCGAGCGGATCGAGTTCCGCGGCGACGCGTTCGCCGGCGAGCGCCCGCAGGGACGCGTCGGCGGTCTCCTGGTGGAGTTCATGCGCGAGCCCTTCGGCAACGGCGCGACGCAGATCCGGATCGTCGAGGTAGGCGCCGTCCGTCGCGCCCGCCGCCGCGGCCGCTGAGCAGAAGCTACGCCTGCGGGATCCGCGCCTCGAGCGCGGCACCCAGCGCTTCGCGCACGGGAAGCAGCTCGATGCGGTCGAGCACGTCCTGGAAGAAGCCGCGCACGATCAGGCGCTCCGCCTCCTGGCGCGAGAGCCCGCGGGCCATCAGGTAGAAGAGCTGCTCGCGGTCGACCCGGCCGAGCGTCGCACCGTGGGTGCAGCGCACGTCGTTCGCAAGGATCTCCAGCCCGGGGATCGAGTCCGCGTGCGCCTTCGGCGACAGCATCAGGTTGCGGTTCTCCTGGTACGCGTTCGTCTTCTGCGCCTCGGGCTCGACGCGGATCATGCCGCGCCAGACCGCGCTGCTCTCGTCCCGGAGGGCGCCCTTGAAGGCGAAATCCGACTCCGTGTTCGGCGCCATGTGCTCCTGGAAGGTGTCGTAGTCGAGGTGCTGCGTCCCGTCGGCGAAGTACGCGCCGGTCACGCGCGACGTCGCGCCCGGGCCGGCGAGGTCGTTCTGGATCCGGATCTTGCCCTTCTTCGAGCCGAAGCCGCCGGCGACCCAGTCGAGCTCGGCGTCGCGCTCGACGCGAGCGTGATGTGAGGCGAAGTGCCACGTCTCGCGGGACAGGTTCTGTAGCGACACGTACTCGAGCTTCGCGTCCTGCTCCACGTACAGCTCGACGACGGCGTTGGAATAGGCCGAGAGGCCCGGATCGGCCGACTGGTAGTCCTCGATCAGCGAGAACCTCGACCCGGCCCCAGCGATCACAAGCAGCCGCCAGAAGAGCGACCCGCCCTCGACGGCGTTCGCGATCCGGACGTACAGCGGCTCCTCGAGCTGGACGCCTGCCGGCACGTGCACGAGCAGGCCGTGCTTCCACATCGCAGCGTTGTGCGCCGCGAACTTCTCGTCCCAGCCGACGAGCCCGTACAGCTTCTCGTGCTCCTCCGGGAGTGGCGCGAACGTGACGCCGTCGGGCGCGCGCTCGATCTCGATCCCCGCCTCGGTCACGGTCGCGAGGCCGGCCACGCCGATGTCCAGCGCCCGCTCGGGAACGCGCGGGTCGCCCTCGGCCGAGAACGACTCGGGATCGAACCCGGCGAGGTCGGTGAAGCGCCACGCCTCGTCGTTCGACGACGGTGCAGGCAGCAGGCGGTAGCGCTCGAGCGCCTCAGCCTTCACCCTGTCCCTCCTTCGGCGCGTACCGCTTGTGCAGCATGAGGGCGTTCCCGTCCGGGTCGCGGAAGAACGCCATGTGGCAGACGCCCGTGTCGAGGATGTCGCCCTCGAACTCGACTCCCTTCCCCTCGAGCTCGGCGCGCGTCGCCGCGACGTCGTCCACACGCAGCGCAATGTGACTGCCATGTGGGCTGAACTCGGCCCCGATCGCCGTCGGGACGACGAGGTAGAGGCTGACGTTGCCCGTCTCGATCTCCGGCCACGGCGCGTCCCAGGACGGGCTCGTCATGCCGAGCAGGTCACGGTAGAAGCGCTTCGCGCGTTCCATGTCCTGCACGGGCACCGAGACGTAGTCGACGCGCTCAACCTGCAACGGGCGCGTACCTCCGGTGCAGCATCAGCGCGTTGCCGTCGGGGTCGTGGAAGAAGGCCATGTGGCAGACGCCGGTGTCGAGCGTCTCGCCCTCGAACTCGACGCCCTCGGCCTCGAGCGCGGCGCGGGCGGCCGCGACGTCGGCGACCCGCAGTGCGATCCGGCTGGGGCTCGGCGCGAACGGCAGGCCCATCTTCTCCGGCTCCCAGACGCCGAGGGTCAGTTGGCCCGCGGTCGCCTCGAAGCCCCCGGTCGGGACGTTCCGATCCAGCGGCAGGCCGAGCGTCTCGAGGTAGAAGCGCCGAGACCGCTCGATGTCCTGCGACGCGATCGACACGAAGTCGACGCGCTCGACCTCGATCAGCCGACACCTCGAAATCTGCACGCAGATTTCGAGCTAGCCAACACTGCCCTCCATCTGGAGCTGGATCAGGCGGTTCATCTCGACGGCGTACTCGAGCGGGAGCTCCTTCGTGATCGGCTCGACGAAGCCGGAGACGATCATCGCGCTCGCCTCGGCCTCCGAGAGCCCGCGCGACATCAGGTAGAAGAGCTGCTCCTCGCCGATCTTCGACACCGTGGCCTCGTGCCCGATGTCGACCTCGTTCTCGTCGATCCGGATGTACGGGTACGTGTCGGAGCGCGAGTCCTCGTCGAGGATCAGCGCGTCGCAGACGACCTTCGACTTCGAACCGGTCGCGCCCTTCGCGACCTCGAGCAGGCCGCGGTAGCCGGCGCGCCCGCCGTCCTTCGAGATCGACTTGGACGTGATCACCGAGGTCGTGTTCTTGCCGACGTGGACGCACTTGCCGCCCGCGTCCTGGTGCTGGCCCTTGCCTGCGAACGCGATCGAGAGCACCTCGCCGTGCGCGCGCTCGCCCATCAGCCAGATGGCCGGGTACTTCATGGTCAGCTTGGAGCCGAGGTTGCCGTCGACCCACTCCATCGTCGCGTCCTCGTAGGCGACGGCCCGCTTCGTGACGAGGTTGTAGACGTTGTTCGACCAGTTCTGGATCGTCGTGTACCGGCAGCGGCCCCGCGGCTTGACGACGATCTCGACCACCGCCGAGTGCAGCGAGTCGGACGAGTAGATCGGCGCGGTGCAGCCCTCGACGTAGTGCACGTAGGCGTCCTCGTCGACGATGATCAGCGTGCGCTCGAACTGGCCCATGTTCTCGGCGTTGATCCGGAAGTAGGCCTGGAGCGGCATCTCGATCGAGACCCCCGGCGGCACGTAGATGAACGAGCCGCCCGACCAGACCGCGGAGTTGAGCGCGGCGAACTTGTTGTCGTTCTGCGGGATGATCGTCCCGATGTACTGCTTGACGATGTCCTCGTGCTCGCGCAGCCCCGTGTCCATGTCGAGGAAGATCACGCCCTGGTCGGTGAGGTCCTGCTGGAGCTTGTGGTAGACGACCTCCGACTCGTACTGGGCGCCGACGCCGGCGAGGTACTTCTTCTCAGCCTCCGGGATGCCCAGCTTGTCCCAGGTGTCCTTGATCTCGGCGGGCAGATCCTCCCAGGTCTCGGCCTGCTTCTCGGTCGGCCTGATGTAGTAGAAGATGTTGTCGAAGTCGATCTCCGCGACGTTGCCGCCCCAGGTGGGCAGCGGGCGCGCCAGGAAGTAGTCGAGGCTCTTGTGCCGGAACTTCCGCATCCAGTCGGGCTCGTTCTTGTGCGACGAGATCGCGTCGACGAGCTCGTGCGACAGGCCGCGGCCGGACTTGAAGAAGTAATTCTCGTCCGCGTGGAAGCCGTACTTGATCTCGTAGTCGGAGCCGATCCCCTGAACGACTTCCGTCTCGGACATCGCCACTACGACTCACCTCCCACGGTTGCCGGTGTGAACGCCTCGTAGCCCTCGGCCTCGAGACGCTTGGCGAGCTCCGGCCCGCCTTCCTCGACGATACGCCCGTCGACGAACACGTGGACGAAGTCCGGCGTGATGTAGTCGAGGATCCGCTGGTAGTGCGTGATCACGAGCGCGCCCATGCCGGGCCCGACGAGCTCCTTGACGCCGCGCGCGACGACGCGCAGGGCGTCGATGTCGAGGCCCGAGTCGGTCTCGTCGAGCACGGCCATGCGCGGCTTCAGCATCGCCATCTGGAGGATCTCGACGCGCTTCTTCTCGCCGCCGGAGAAGCCGTCGTTCAGGTAGCGGGACGCGAGCTCGCGGCTGACCTTCAGCCGGTCCATGGCGGCGAAGAGATCGGTGCGGAACTCCTTGATCGCGATCGGGTCGTCCTGGCCGTCGTTCCGCGCCTTGCGGACCGCGTTGATCGCTGTGCGCAGGAAGCTCGTGACGGTGACACCCGGGATCGCGTGCGGGTACTGGAAGGCGAGGAAGAGGCCGCGCTGCGCGCGCTCGTCGGCCCCGAGCTCCGTCACGTCCTCGCCGTCGAAGAAGATGCGGCCGCTCGTGATCTCGTAGGCGGGGTGCCCGGCGAGCGCATACGCGAGCGTGGACTTCCCGGACCCGTTCGGGCCCATGATCGCGTGCACCTGGTTCAGGTCGACGGCGAGGTCGACGCCCTTGACGATCTCGGTGCCGTCCTCGAGCGCGACGTGCAGCTCCTTCAGCTCCAGCAAAGCCAACTTTGTGATCCCTCTTTCGGCGTTGTCACAGGCGAAATGTGCGCTGCTCGTGACGCAGTCTACCGGGTCCGATCCGAGCGGCCGAACCGGCGGTGCCTGCGAAGCGGGTCAGTCACGTCTTCGTCAGATCTCCGTCGCCCCCGGGTCCGGCAAACGCGCTAGTCTGCGCGTATGCCTTTCGGAATCAGCGCGTGGGAGCTCCTCATCCTGCTGCTCGTCGTCCTCCTGGTCTTCGGCCCGAAGCGGCTGCCCGAGATGGGACGCTCGCTCGGCAAGGGGATGCGCGAGTTCAAGGAGTCGCTCAGCGGCAAGGACGAAGACGACGACGAGAGCCGCCCGCAGATCGCGGCGGCCTCGACCGACGAGACGCGACGAGACCGCGCGGCCGGCTCCCGAGCGGGACACCGTCTCCTCCTAGACCGGGCGACCTAGATCGTGCGCCCCAGGCTCCCGCGGCGCCTGAGCCATGGAGAGGAAGCGACTCTCGTCGAGCACCTCGACGAGCTGCGCAGCCGACTGGTCGTCTCGCTGGTCGCCCTCGCCGTCGCCGCCGGCATCGCCTACGCGTTTCACGACCGACTCGTCCGCTGGCTCGTGCAGCCGCTGCCCGCGGATCACCGCCAGCTGCTGACGTTCAGCCCGATCGAGCCGTTCACGACGTCGCGTGAAGCTGTCGCTCTACGCGGGGTTGCTGCTCGCGCTCCCGGTCGTCCTCTGGCAGTTCTGGAGCTTCCTCGCGCCCGCGGTCGAAGAGGACTCGCAGAAGATCGTCGCGCGCTTCGTCGCCTTCGCGACCGCGCTGATGCTCACCGGGGATCGCCTTCGCCTACTGGGTCGTGCTGCCGCCGGCGCTGCACTTCCTCACGAACTACGACGACAATCTCTACGACATCCAGATCCGGGCGAAGGACTACCTCGCGCTTCGTGACGGTGACCTTCCTCGCCGTCGCGATCGTCTTCCAGCTGCCGATCTTCATCCTCGCGCTCGTGCGCCTGCGCGTGCTGACGGCCGACCGGCTGCGCAGCAACCGGCGGATCGGCTACGTGGTCGTCGTCGCGATCGCCGTGCTGCTGCCCAGCGTCGACCCCGTGTCGCTCGTGCTCGAGGCGGTGCCGCTCCTGATCCTCTTCGAGGCGTCGATCTGGCTCGCGGTGCTGTTCGAGCGCCGCTGGGCACGCGCCGGCGTGCTCTGGGCGCCACCGGCATGACCGTGCTCTCCGCCGACTGGGTGCTCCCCGTGAGCGGGGAGCCGATCGCGGACGGGGCGGTGTCGATCGAGGCCGGCCGCATCGCCGCGGTCGGCACGCAGGCCGAGCTGGGTCGGGGCACGCACTACCCGGACGCGGCGATCGTGCCCGGCTTCGTGAACGCACACTCCCACCTGGAATACGCCGTCTACGCGGGCTTCGGCGACGGGCTGCCGTTCGCGCCGTGGATCCTGATCCACATCGAGCGGAAGGACCGGCTGACGCTCGACGACATGGTCGACATCGCGCGCCTCGGCGCCGCCGAGTCGCTCCGCTCGGGGGTGACGACCGTCGGAGACGCCTCGTACTCGGGCGCCGCGGCCACCGCCTGCGCGGAGCTCGGCCTCCGCGCCGTCGTCTATCTCGAGGTCTTCGGGAAGACGACCGAGCAGCTGGAGAGCCGCTTCGCCGCGAACCGCGATCGGATCGGCGGGGCGCTCTCGGACCGCGTCCGCCTGGGCGTCTCGCCCCACGCCCCGTACAGCGTGTCGCCGGAGCTCTACGCCGCCTGCCTGGACGCTGGGCCTGCCCGTGGCGACGCACCTCGCGGAGAGCCCCGACGAGGATCGCTGGCTGCGCTTCGGCGACGGGCCCTGGGCGTCGATGGCGGCGGCGCTGCCGGCTCCTCCCGGCACAAGCGGGATCCGCATGCTCGCCGCCGAAGGCCTGCTCGGCCCGAGCATCACGGCGGCGCACTGCGTCACCGTCGACGAGGAGGAGATCGCCCTGCTCGCCGAGCACGACGTGGCGGTGGTGCACTGTCCGCGCTCGAACGCCTACCTCGGCTGCGGCATCGCGCCGCTGACGGCGATCCGCGAGGCCGGCGTCCGGACGGGCCTCGGCACCGACTCGCCCGCCTCGACGCCGTCCTTCGACCTGTTCGACGAGCTGCGGTCCGCCGTCTTCGCGGCGCGGTCCCGCGAAGCGGCGCCCCGACGCGCTCTCCGCGGCCGACGCGCTCGAGCTCGCGACGCTCGGATCGGCCCGCGCGCTCGGCCTGGAGGAGGAGATCGGCAGCCTCGAGCCCGGCAAACACGCCGACCTGGCCGTCGTCTCACTCGAGGGCAGCCCGTATCTTCCGTGGGAGGATCCGGCCGCCGCCGTCGTCTTCGGCGGGTCGCCCGACCGCGTAGTCGCTACTCTCGTGGGCGGCGAGACTCGCTACGACAGAGAAAGGTTCGAGTGGCAAGAGGTACGCAGCACATCCGCAAGCGCGCGAGGACGAATGCTCCGGTCGCCCCGAAACGGGGACGCCGGAAGGCCAACACCCAGGAGTCACAGCTCTTCTTCGAGCGCCTCCGCGGCAGCGCCAAGCTCGTCTATCGTCTTCCTCGCCCTCGTCTTCGGCCTCGGATTCGTGATCCTCGGCGTCGGCTCCGGCTCCACCGGGATCGGCGACATCCTCCAGGGCCAGTTCAACTTCGGCGGCGGCTCGAAGTCGGTGAGCTCGCTGGAGAAGAAGACGCGCGAGCACCCGAAGGACGCCACCGCCTGGCGCGACCTGGCGTCCCGGCTCGCGACCGACAGCCGCACCGACGACTCGATCGCCGCCTGGGAGCGCTACACGGCCCTGCGGCCCAAGGACGACACCGGGCTCCGCCAGCTGGCCGGGCTCCTCACGCAGCGCTCGCAGGACCTCCAGTACCAGGCGCAGCTCGCGGCGTACAACGCCCAGTCCGCCACCGGCACCATCTTCCGGCCGGCATCGACGACCGCGCTCGGGAGGATCTACGCCGACCCCTCGGGCCTCCAGGATCCGATCTCGCAGGCGATCGCGAACGACGCGAACCAGGCGGCGAGCGAAGCGTACTCGAAGCTCACGACGGTCCAGAAGAAGGCGGTCGCGACCTACAGGAGGCTCGTGGTCATCGACCCCGAGGACCCGACGCTCCAGATCCAGCTCGCGGACGCCGCGTTGAACGGCGGCGACAACGTCACCGCGGTCAAGGCGTACCGGAAGTTCCTGGTGCTCGCCCCGAGCGACCCGCTCGCGCCAGCCGTGAAGAAGCAGCTGAAGCAGCTGACGACCTCGACGACGTCGTCGTCTTCCGTCGTCGTCGACGACCACCGGTTAGACTCGCGCGACGTACGAGGCGCGATGAGCCGGGGGACACGATGAACTTCGAGATCAGGACCGAGCAGCTGGGAGACGACGCGTACGTGATCTCGCTCGCAGGCGAGGTCGACCTCTACACGGCTCCGGAGTTCAAGCAGCAGCTGCTCGAGGTGATCGACCGGGGAGCGAAGGACGTGGTCGTGGACCTCACGGACACCACGTTCATCGACTCGACGACGCTCGGCGTCCTCGTCGGCGGCGTGAAGCGCCTGCGCACGAACGACGGCCAGCTGTCGCTCGTGTGCTCCGACCGCAACATCACGAAGATCTTCGAGATCACGGGGCTCGACCGCGTCTTCACGATCCACGAGACGCGCGACGAGGCGACGGCCACTCTGGGCGGCGGCGCACGGGTCTAGGTGCGGCGCGCGGCCCTCTTGACGGTCGTCCTCGCCGCGAGCCTCGGCGTCGCGGGCTGCGGCACGGTCGGCAAGGTCACCGGCGGCGACGCGTCACAGGGCGAGCAGCTCTTCACCCAGAAGTGCGCGGCGTGCCACACGCTCGCCGCCGCGAATGCGCACGGGACGATCGGCCCGAACCTCGACTGGGCGTTCAAGGAGTCCCGGGAGCAGGGATTCGACGCAGTCCACGCTGGAGGACGTCGTCCGCGGTCAGATCGCCTATCCCGACGAGAAGCCGGCCGACGGCAGCCCGGGCATGCCGGCGAACCTCGTCACCGGGGAGCGACGCCGACTCGGTCGCGGTCTACGTCGCCAAGGTGGCCGGCGTCCCGGTCCAGGGCGGTGGCGGCGGCACGAAGAACGCGACCACCGGCAAGGAGGTCTTCCTCTCCGCCGGCTGCACCGGCTGTCACACGCTCAAGGACGCCGGCTCGACGGGCACCGTCGGCCCGAACCTCGACCAGGCCAAGCCGAGCCAGCAGCGCGTGATCCAGCGCGTCACGAACGGCGCCGGCGCCATGCCGCCCTTCAAGGGCCAGCTCACCGACGCGCAGATCAAGGCCGTCGCGCAGTACGTGTCGTCGGTCGCGGGCAAGTAACGTCGCGAAGTCCGGCTTGCGCTACCGCGCAAGCCAGACGACTTCGCGCCGTCGTTCGCAACGAGGGTTGAGCCGCGCCGAGCTCGTCGCGGCGGTGCGGCTTTGCCCGCCGCCGCCCATCTACGGCTCTGCCGGCGGGCCTGGTCAATCATCGAAAGTCGTCATGGCTCCCGCGGAGCGGGAGCCGGACTTCGCGCTCGGCGTCGAGGTCGACGACGACGTGGGTGATCGGGAGGACGAACCGCTCTCGCGCGTGCTCGACGAGCCCTTGCTCGAGCCAGTGGGAGCGGCCCTCCGGATGCGTCGAGATGATCAGCTCGTCCGGGCCGAACGTGTGCAGAGCGTCCTCGATCGCCTGCAGCGGCTCGGCGTCTCCGACCTCGCCGCTCGCTTCGACGCCGAGCCCGCGCAGCCGCTCGAGACTCGCGTCCAGCCGCTCCTGCGCGGCGGCCCTCGCGGGATCCTCGTCCGAGGCCCAGTGGCGCACGGGCGAGTTGAGGGCCGGCGAGACGACGAGCACCTCGGCTCGGTGACCCTCCGCTTTCGCCTCGATCGTCTCACGGAGCGTCGCGCCGCCGACGGTCTCGTTTGCGATCACGAGGATCCGCCGCTCGTCCGGCGCCGAGCGGTGGGCAGGCTCGGTCGGCTGCGGAGCCTCGGCCGGGGCCCGCCGCAGCGCGAGCCACACCACGACGGCCGTCAGGACGAGGAAGACGACCAGGCCGAGCCAGGTATTGATCACCGCGGCGATCACGATCGCCCCGAAGTACAGGATCGTGCCCCAAACGAACCGATAAGCCTCGGCTTCGCTGCGGAGCGGGTTGCGCATCAGAGCAGGTAGACGGTGGAGTACACCACGATCCACATTACGTCCACGAAGTGCCAGTAGATTCCGGCGATCTCGACGCCGTGGTGGTGCTCGGACGAGAAGTGGCCGCGGAATGCGCGGATCGTCATGAAGAGGAGGATGGTGAGCCCGATGAAGACGTGGGCGCCGTGGAGCCCCGTCAGGCCGAAGAAGATGGACGCGAACGCGTTGTCGTGGGGCGCGAAGCCGACGCGCGAGTACTCGAGCGCCTGCGTGATGAGGAAGATCCAGCCGAGCGCGAGCGTCAGGAAGAGCCCCGCCTGCAGCCCGGCGTGGTGGTCGCGCTTGATGGACGTCAGCGCCCAGTGCATGGTGAAGCTCGAGGTGATGAGGATCGCCGTGTTGACGCCGGCGACGAAGACGGGGAGATGGTCGCCGACCGGCGGCCACGTCGCCGGGTTCGCCACGACGCGGATGAAGAAGTACATCGTGAAGAACGCGCCGAACAGCATGATCTCCGACGCGATGAAGAGGAGCATTCCGAGCACCGGCGCCGGCACGCGCGACGAGACGTTCGCCGCGGGCGGATGAGCGACGTGAGCCTCGGCGTGCGCGGCCACTAGGAGACCGCCCCGACTGCCTCGCGCTCGACCTCGACGTGCTCGACCGGAAGGCCGGTGTCCTTCTTCAGACGCTCGACGATCCCGCCGCGCAGCCAGCTCGACCCGGCGCCGCCGGGGAACGTCGAGACGATGATCTCGTCGATCCGCTCGTCCTGGACGGCCTCCATCGCGGCCGAGTACGGATCCGGGTGCGCCACCTGGCCGTGCGCGTCGATTCCGTTCCCGCGCAGCTCCGCGAGCGCGCGGCGCAGGCGCCGGTCCGCGTCCGGGTGCGCCCCCTGGGACGGATCGCTCTGCGGCGAGACGATCAGGAAGGTCGCCTTCGAGCGCTCGGCCCGCTCGCGGATCTTCTGCAGCAGCGGCTCGCCCAGCACGGTCTCGTTGGCGATCACGAGCACGTTCGCCTCGCCGCTCTTCGGGTCGGCGACGACGTGCTCGACGGGGATCGAGCCCGCCGCCTTCCGGATCCGGTCGACGACGTTCCGGCGCAGCCAGCCGGACTTCTGCTCCGGGTGCGTCGAGACGACGATCGCGTCGACCTGGTTCTGCGCGAGCTCGTCCTTGACCGCGTCGACGGGATCCGTTTCCACGACGAGCCCGTGTGCGGCGATCCCGGCCGCTCGAAGAGACTTCGAGCGTGCGCTCGAGACGTCGCCCGGCCGAGGCGCGGCGCGTGTCGTCGTAGACGACGTAGCCCGAGCGCGGGGCGTGCACCGGCGCGAGCACCGTCACGCGGTCGCCCTCGCCGGCCATCTCCTTCACCTTGTCGATCAACGGCTGACCCGCGACGGTCTCGTTCGCGACGACGAGGATGTGGCTCACGCGTGCACCTCCTCCTCCGGCGTCGCGTCGCGCGGTCGCCGTTGAAGACCGCGTGGCGCGCGCCGGGAACGCCGTACTCGTACGGCCCGCCGACCACCTGCGGGATCTCGTCGAAGTTGAAGACGGGCGGCGGCGAGCTGACCTGCCACTCGAGGGTCATCGAGTGCCACGGGTTGGACGGCGCCTTCGGGCCGCGCGCCCACGAGACGATCATGTTGTAGAGGAACACGATCGTCGACGCGCCGAGGAAGAACGACGCCACCGAGATGAACATGTTGAAGTCGGCGAACCGGTCGGCGTAGTCGGCCACCCGGCGCGGCATCCCCTGGGTGCCGATGTAGTGCATGGGGAAGAACGTCGCGTTGAAGCCGACGAACGTCAGCCAGAAGTGCAGCTTGCCGAGCCGCTCGTTGTACATCCGGCCGGTCATCTTCGGGAACCAGTAGTAGATCCCGCAGAAGATCGTGAAGAGCGAGCCGCCGAAGAGCACGTAGTGGATGTGCGCGACGACGAAGTACGTGTCCGAGACGTGGATGTCGATCGGCACCGACGCGAGGTAGATCCCGGAGAGGCCGCCGATCACGAACATGGACAGGAAGCCGAGCGCGAAGAGCATCGGCGTCGTGAAGTGCAGCTTCGCCCTTCCCATAACGTCGCGAGCCAGCTGAAGATCTTGATCCCGGTCGGGACGGCGATCACCATCGACGTGACCATCATCGGCACGCGCAGCCACGGCGCCATGCCGGCCACGAACATGTGGTGCGCCCAGACCGAGAAGCCGAGCACGAGGATCGCCATCAGCGAGAGCGCCATCAGCCGGTAGCCGAAGACCGGCTTCCGGGACATCACCGGAGATCACCTCGCTGATGATCCCGAAGCCGGGCAGCATCATGATGTAGACCGCCGGGTGCGAGTAGAACCAGAAGATGTGCTGGTAGCCGAGCACGTACCCGCCGTCCGGCGGGTCGAAGAAGTCCGTGTGCAAGACCCGGTCGAAGAGGACGAAGAACTGCGAGCCGGCGATGAACGGCGTCGCGATCACGACGAGCAGCGAGGTCGTGAAGTTCGCCCACACGAGCAGCGGCATGCGCCAGAAGGTCATCCCCGGCGCGCGCATGGTGATGATCGTGACGAGGAAGTTGAGCGCCGTCATGATCGAGCTGGCGCCGGCCCACTGGACGCCCATGTTGAAGAAGATCGTCCCGATCGGCTGGTGCACCGAGAGCGGCGCGTAGCCGGTCCAGCCGGCCGCGAACGCTCCGCCCGGCGCCAGGAAGGAGCTGACCATCATCAGCCCGGCGATCGGCAGCAGCCAGTACGAGAGCGCGTTCAGGCGCGGGAAGGCCATGTCCGGGGCGCCGAGCATCAGCGGGATCACGTAGTTCCCGAGCCCGGCGAAGGCCGGGATGATGAAGAGGAAGATCATCAGGCTCGCGTGCACCGACACGAGGCCGTTGAAGGTCTGCGTGTCGACGAACTGCATGCCCGGCTTCGCGAGCTCGGCGCGGAAGATCATCGCCAGGAAGCCGGCGATCACGAAGAAGACGATCGTCGTCACGAGGTACTGGACCCCGATCACCTTGTGGTCGGTGTTGATCCGGAAGTAGTCCTGCCAGCGACGCGCGCCGTGGCCCGAGTGGTCCTCCGGCCGGGTCGGCGCGCCGAGCGCGTATCGCGTCCAGTAGTCGAAGCCGCCGATCCCGGCCAGCACGCCGAGCGGGACGGTGACCAGCTCGATCGTCAGCCAGACCGAGTGGTCCCAGACGGGCTCGTAGCCGATCGCCCAGCGGATACCGGGCCCGAGCAGGACGCCGATCCCGAAGAAGATCGGCACGAACCAGAGGATCCGCAGCCAGCCGGGCGCGAGCAGCCGGTGCCAGCCGCGCGGCGGCGGCTTGGGCGGCTGCGTGCTCGGCGCCGTGCCCGTTGCCGACGGTTCCGGTGTCGCTCTCGGTCGTGGCTCACTTGGCTCCCTGGGCCAGATACTGCACGAGCGCGTCGACCTCGGCCGGCTTGAGGATGGGCTTGAAGTTCGGCATCACGTTCGGCTGGTAGCCCTGCTCGACGTAGGCGTTCGGATCCTCGATCGACTGGCGGATGAACTCGTCGAGCGGCTTGCCGGCCTTCTTGGCGTACTCGGGCAGCTTGTCGAGATCGGGGCCGACCTTCCCGGTCGCGTTCGCGGGCTTGAACGTGTGGCACGAGCTGCAGCCCTGCGCCGCGAAGACCTTCGCCCCCTGGGCCGCCGCGTTCCCGCCGCCGGCCGGGGGCGGCGGCTGGCCCTGCTTCTCGAGCCACGCGTCGAAGTCGCCGGGCGGCATGATCACGACGCGCGTTCGCATGACCGCGTGGCCGAGCCCGCAGAGCTCCGTGCAGATGACGGGGAAGGTGCCGGTCCGGTTCGGCGTGATCACGAGCGAGTTGACCTGCCCCGGGACGGCGTCCTGCTTCTGCGCGAGCTGCGGCACCCAGAAGGAGTGCAGCACGTCCTTCGCCGTGATGAGCAGCTTGGTGTGCCGCCCTTCCGGGACGCGGAGGACGCCGTCGACGTAGCCGTTGGCATACTCGAACGTCCAGGCGAACTGGCGGGCGGTGACCTTCACCTCGAGCGGCTTCTCGCCAGCGTTCCCGTTCTTGGCGAGCACGACCGCGCTGACGATGGCGATCGCCGTCACGAGCACGGCGGGGACCGCCGTCCACCAGATCTCGAGGCCGGTGTGGCCGTGAATCGGCGGCCCGTCCGAGTCGTCGTCCGGCTTCGCCCGGAAGTGGATGATCGAGTAGACGATGACGGACGAGACGAGCGCGAAGATCGCGACGCAGATCACCGTCGTGAACCAGAAGACGAAGTCGATCCGATCGGCCTCCTTGCCCGCCGAGATCGGCAGCCACGGAATCCACCAGGCGACCGCGCCGGCGATGGCGGCGAAGACGACGCCGAAGCCTACGAGCTGGAGAATCGCACCCCTGCGCACGCGGGCACGAGCCTAACGGAAGCGTCGGAGCGTTGCGGCGGAGCCGCTTTCGACCGGGGTCTCCGGCCGAGGATCAGCTCGTGGCCGTCAGCGGATCGAGCACGAGCACGGCCGAGCCGTCCTGCAGCTGCTGAAACTCGGACTTGAACCAGCGCGGTCGCGTCAGCCGCTCGATGGTGTCGCTTTCAGCGGGCTTCATCGTGTCGGGAGTCTGCGTCGAAGCGTCGGTGAGCGTCGAGCCGAGCGGGCGCTTGAGCTCCTGCTTGAAGTCGGACTTGCGGAAGTACACCGACCAGCTCGGCGGCTTCTGGTTCGGCGGCGGCGGCAGGAACGCGATCACCGAGTCGACGCCTTTCACGTACTTGAAGGTGTAGAGCGCAAGCTCGAGCGCCTCGCGACGGAGCAGGCGCGCCCGCGCCTCCGACGGTTTGCCGACGTTGATCGAGCACCGCGTGCCGAGCCCGCAGAGGATGTAGACGACCGAGTTCTTCGCCGAGGTCGTCGCGACGTCGTTCGCGCCCGCGCCGCCGCGCACGGCGACCAGCTCGAGCGGGACGTTCTGGATCTCCGGCTCGTTGGCTTGCACGGCGACCAGCTGGCGCCCCCCGTTGAGGTGGTACTTGGCGCCGACGCGCGTGGCGATCTGCTTCGCCCCCTCGATCCCGGACGCACTCGGCCTCCAGGACGACCAGTCCGGGCCGCTGTCGCGGCTGACGCCGCCCGTGATGGTGATCGCGACACCCGCGACGATGCCCCAGAAGAGGCAGGCGAGCGCGACGTACGCGACCCGGAAGCGGCCGCGGTAGCTCTTGCCCGGCCGACGAAAGGTCCGGTCGACGACGGGCTCCGAGCCCTCCTCCGGGACGGCGTCCGGCAGCGCGTCGGACGCGCCCGGGCTGTTCACAGTTTCGGCCATGCGTCCTCGTCCGTCACATCGATCTGCGGGACCTTCAGCTCGATGCTGTCGAGCAGGTTCACGACGTCGTCGCCGTAGATCTCGCGCTTTTCGACGAGCACGTCGGCGATGCGCTCCACGGCGGGCTTGTTGGCCAGCACGAGGTGGTGCGCGTGCAGATACGCCTGGCCGAGGATCTGCGCCGCCATCGCACGCTTGGCCGGATCGCCCAGCACGTTCGCAATCGGATTGTGCTCATACGCCCCGCCGGTGCGGTTCATGATCTGAAGGCCGATCTCCTCGAAGCGCTTCATGATCCGCTTGCGCGTCTCCTCCGGCGACTCGTCGGCGAACTTGCCCTCCGGGATCTCGATGCGCTCGGGCGCCATCGCCGAGGTGCCGACCATGTACGCCGCCGTTGTCGTCACGCTCTGCACGTCGCCGCCGACGCCGTTCGAGTTCTCGCCGTAGAAGACCCGCTCCGCGGCCATCGCGCCGAGGCCCCACACAACGCGGCCCATCATCTCGTGGCGCCACGAGCTGAAACGCTCGTCACGCTCGCGCGCCTGGTGGTGGCCGAGCGAGCCGCCGCGCATTCGGATCGAAAGACGGGTCGACTCCGCGCCCCGCATGTAGACGTGCGCCGCGACTGCGTGCCCGGCCTCGTGGATCGCGACCGCGCGCGTCTCCTCGGGCACGTACTCGATGTTGACCGCCGTCCCCGACTCGACCGTCGTCATCGCCTCGACGATGTCCGACCAGCCGAAGATCTCGCGGCCCTCGTGGTGGGCGAGCGTCAGGCCCATCGAGCAGACCTGGTCGATCATCGCCGGCGAATAGCCGTTGGTGACGCGGGCGAGCTCGTCGCGGCGCTCGGGCCGGTCGAGATCGGGATCGTGGGAGACCTTCTCCAGGTAGAGGTCGAAGATGTCGAGGCGATCCTGCTTCGTGGGCGTCCGGAACCAGACGTGCCGGCCCATGCGCCCCGGCCTCGTCAGTGCAGGGTCGAGCGCCTCCAGCGGGACGTTCGTCGCCCCGATGAAGTAGATCTGCTCGGCGCTCGGCCGTGCGCGCGGGAGGCGCAGCGGCACCTTCCCGATCCGGTTCGGGATGATGTAGAGCGCGTCGAGGAAGGTGTTCGTCTTGTTGACGAACACGCGGTGCGTGAAGCGCGGGTTGTCGATCCCGTCCATGACGACGAGCAGTTGGTTCAGCGCACCCTGCCCCTGACCGCCGAACATCCCGGGGAAGGCCTGGTTGACGATCCCGCCGACGCGCTGCATGAGCCCTGGCGCCTGCCAGCGTTCCGGCGCCCGCTGCTCGAACATCCGCTCGCGCCAGCCGCGCGTCTCGAGGATCATGTCGCCGGAGGGATTGAGGGCGCCGTTGGGCCCGAAGAAGAGGAAGTCCTCGAGCCGCGTAGCACCCGAGTACTCGCCGCCCGAGTGAGACGCGCCGAGCGACTGCCGCCGCATCGCGACCGCGTCGATCTCGTCGATGAAGATGATGCAGGTGCCGCCCCATTTCCGCGCCAGGCGACGCGCCTTCGCAGCCAGGAAGCGGACGATCAGCACGTCAATGCCGATGAAGGTCTGCGCGAAGCCCGAGCCTGGGATGGTGACGAAGGGTGAGTTGAAGCCGGTCGCAATCGCCTTCGCGAGCATCGTCTTCCCGGTCCCGGGCGCGCCACGGAAGAGGACGCCCCGCTCGCGCTTGCCGCCCGCCTTCTCGAACGCCTCGCCCGACTGCCAGAGGTTCACGACCTGCCGCACCTCTTCCTTCGCCTCTGCCTGGCCGCGGACGTCGTCGAGCTTGACGCCCCACTCCGCGTCACCCGGCTCGAAGGCCCGGATCTGGGAGATGCCCATCAGCATCATCGGGCCCATGAAGATCAGGAAGTTGGCCGCGAAGAGGAAGACGACGAAGACGACCTGCACCCAGAGCGACGGCGTCGAGAGGACGTGGCCGAGTGCGGCCCACATCGACGACGCCGTGCCCGTCCACGTGATGTCCTCGTTCTTGACGTGGGTCTTGAAGAGCCAGACGATCGTGATCAGGGTGACGATGCGGAACGCCCAGCGGAGGACCCAGCGCCAGAACCAGGCCCGGCGGCGGTTGACCGCGTCCTCTGCGCGGATGCGCGCGTCGTCCGTCCCGAAGAGGCTCGGCCACGGGATCAGCCGGCGCAGGATCACGTCGACGACGCCGCGGAAGGCGCCGATCTCGACGATCGTCGCCAGCAGCGACCAGCCGAGCCCCCAGCCGTTGTGCTTGTGGAACCACGTGAAGGCGACGGGCGCGGTGACGACCGCGACCGCGGTCGCAGCGCGGCCGAGGCGCCGCCAGTCGTCGCTCAGCTGGGTGTCGAAGTCCAGCCGCCGCGAAGAATCAGCGGTGCCCGCGTCACTCGCCATTGGCAAAGGGTAATAGGCGCACGGGGTGTCTGTGTTTCTCCGCGGTTAAGAATTCGGTTTGCCGTGAATGCCGCCGCCTACTTCTCCGCCGACGAGATCGCCCGGGCGCGCGCCTACCACCGGCCGCTCTATGCGGCGCTCGTGGTGGGGATCGCCCTCGGCACCGGCACCCTCGCCCTCGTCGCGTGGTGGCGGCCCGGGCTGCCGTTGCCGTGGTGGCTCGAGGGCGCGGCGCTGGCGGCGCTGACCGTCGGCGCGGCGTGGCTCGTGCGCCTGCCGCTCGGGCTCTGGCGATACCGCTACGAGCGACGGTGGGGGTTCTCGACACAGGACACGCGCAGCTGGCTGACCGATCAGCTGAAAGGACTCGCCGTCGCGGCTGCGCTCTCGGCGCTCCTCGTCGAGGTGCTCGTTGTGCTCGCCCGCGCCTTTCCCAGCTGGTGGCCGCTGGTCGGCGCCGTGACCGCCGCGCTCCTCGTGCTCGTGCTCGGCTTCGTCGCGCCGGTGGTGCTCGAGCCGCTCTTCAACCGCTTCGCCCCGCTTGGCCGACGAGCAGCTGGCCGCAGATCTGCATGCACTCGCCGTCCGGGCCGAGGTTCCCGTCCGCGAGGTGCTCGTCGCGGACGCGAGCCGGCGCACGCGCAAGGTGAACGCCTACGTCTCCGGGATCGGTCGGACGAGGCGCGTCGTCGTCTGGGACACACTGCTCGACGCGGGGCAAGACGAGCTGAAGCTCGTCGTCGCGCACGAGCTCGGGCACCGGCGCTACCGCCACGTCGCCCTGCTGACCGCCCTCGGCATGACCGGCGCAGCGGCGTTCGTCGTCGTCGTCTGGCTCGTGCTCGGCCGCGTGCAGCCGCAGGATGCCGCGGCCATCTTGCTCGTCTCGGCGCTGCTGGAGCTCGTCGCCGCACCGTTCAACGCGTGGCTCTCGCGCCGCTGGGAGCGCGCGGCGGACCGCTTCTCGATCGAGCTGACCGGCGACCGCGAGGCGTTCCGCTCCGCGCATCTCCGGCTGGCCCGCACGAACCTGAGCGACCTCGAGCCGCCGCGCGTCCTCTACGTCTGGTTCTTCTCCCATCCGACGCCGCCGGAGCGACTGAGCCTGGTCGCGCCGAGCTAGCGCCCACGACCGGCCTGTACCTGGTCGCCGACCAGGTACGGATTCGCGCGGCAGAGCGACACTTGACAGACATCAGGTGTGATGTCATAGTGATGTCGCAATGAACATCTCGATCGTGATCGACTCTCTCAAGGAAGACCTCTCCGGCGTCGCGGAGCTCGGTGACGAGCGCTCGGCCGGAGTCGCGCGGCAACTCAGCGACATGCTCGGCTCGACGCTGCGGTTGCGGATTCTCGACGTCCTCTCGCAGGCGGCGCTCGAGCTCTCGGGCAAGCTGCCGTCGGGCCACGTCGAGGTGCGGCTCGCCGGACAGGATCCCGAGTTCGTCTACGTCGAGGAGGAGTCGTCGCGAGGGCGCCATGGGCGAGGAGCTCTCTGCCCGGATCACGCTCCGCCTGCCCGAGGGCCTGAAACAACAGGTCGAGCAGGTCGCGACACGCGAGGGCGTCTCCGTGAACACGTGGCTCGTGAGGGCGATCGCCCGGTCGACCGAATCCCGCGGCAGCGGCCACGGGCACCGCGGCGGCCGCCGGCTGACCGGCTACGGCCAGAGCTGAAAGGAGCATCGTGCAGAAGACGTTCGAGACCGACGGCCCGCTCAAGCTCGACCTGCGCGTCCCTGCCGGCGAGATCGTGATCGAGCCGGGCCGCGAGGGCGTCACCGAGCTCGAGCTCGAGGGCCACGACGACGCCTCGCGCCAGGCGGTCGAGGATGCCCGCGTCGAGCTCGTCGACAACGGCCATCGGCTGATCGTCGACGTCGGCCAGCGCTCGGGCGGGTTCCTCAACATCGTCTTCGGCCGCAACGGCGTCAGCTGCCGGATTCGCTGCCCCGAGGGAGCCTCGGTCGAAGTGCGGACGAAGTCGGCCGACGTCAGCGGGCGCGGACGCTTCGCCTCGCTCGAGGTGAAGAGCGCCTCCGGCGACGTCCAGTTCGACGACGTCGACGGCGGCGCCGCTGTGCAAGACCGCCAGCGGCGACATCCGCATCGAGCGCGTCGGCCAGGGCCTCGCCGCACAGTCGGCCTCGGGCGACGTCCACGTCGGCGCGATCGGCGAGGGCGCCGCGATCCATACCGTCTCCGGCGACGTCTTCGTCGGCAGCGCGGGCGCCGGCCTCGCTGTCGCAGACCGTCTCCGGCGACCAGCGCGTCGACGCCGTCCAGGAAGGCGACGTGACGCTGCAGGCCGTCTCCGGCGACATCACCGTCGGCGTCCGCCGCGGCTCCCGCGTCTGGATCGACGCGCAGAGCGTGTCCGGCGACACGATTCGGAGCTCGAGCTCGCCGGCACACCCGTCTCCGACGAGGGCCCGCTCGTCGAGCTCCGCCTCAAGACCGTCTCGGGCGACATCCACGTCGTCCGCGCACCCGCCGCCCTGCCTCAGGAGGTGCATCACTCATGAAGCGCACGCAGCCGGACATCCCGCGCCGCAAGCAGAACGCGCCCCGGGTCGAGCCGTCCAGCCGCCAGTCGGAGTCCGACCCCGTCGTGGCCGCCTTCCGGGCGAGCACATGGCACCGGGTCCATCCGTTCTAGACCGGCGAGACGAACGCATCCTCGCCACGCTGAAGCCCCGGCAGACGCCGGGGCTTCAGCGCGAGAGGCGAACCCGCAGCAGCACGCGGATCGCCTTGAAGCCGTCGCGCCACGTGATCTTCTTGCCCTCCGCGTAGGTGCGCCCGTAGTAGGCGATCGGCAGCTCGTAGATCCGCAGGTTCCGTCGGCAGACCTTGCCGGTGATCTCCGGCTCGATCGCGAAGTCGTTCTCGCGCAGCTCGAGATCGCGCAGGACCTCGGCGCGGAACGCCTTGTACCCGGTCTCCATGTCCGAGAGCGTCGTGTTGAAGAGGACGTTCGTCAGCAGCGAAAGAAACCGGTTGCCGACGAGGTGCCAGAAGAGGTAGGCGCGCTGCGGCTTGCCGCCCGAGAGCCGCGAGCCGAAGACGACATCCGCGACGCCGCGCTCGATCGGCTCGATCAGCGACGGGATGTCGGCCGGGTCGTACTCCATGTCTGCGTCCTGGATGACGGCGATCTCTCCCTCGACGAGCGGGATCCCCGCGCGGATCGCGGCGCCCTTGCCCTGGTTCGCCTGCCTGATCACCTCGGCGCCGCGCGCCGCGGCGATCTCGGCGGTCGCGTCGGTCGAGCCGTCGTCGACCACGATCACCTGTGTCTCGAGCGGCAGCGCTGCGATCCGGTCGAGGACCTCGCCGATCGTGGCGGCCTCGTTGTACGCGGGGACGATCAGGCTCACCTTCACCGGCGCCACCTCAGGGCGACGACGCCGGCGAGCAGGAACGGGAAGAAGTTCACCGCGTGGAGGACGAGGGCGTAGGAGAGGGCATCGGAGCGGGAGACACCGTACGCGCCCAGCGCCACCACCGTCGCGCCTTCGAAGACGCCCAGCCCCGCCGGCGACGACGGGAGGATCGACGCGAGACCGGTCGCGATCACGACCAGGATCCCCGCGGCGTAGGAGAGCTGCAGGTCGAAGGCGCGGAAGACGAACCAGGCCGAGAGCGCCAGCCCGAGCCAGCTCGCGACGGTGAGGCCGAGCGCCGCCGCGGCCAGTCGGCCGCGCCGCAGGCTCGCGAGCCCGGCCGTCGTGTTGAGCGCGAGCCGCTCGGCGTCGAGCGAGGAGAGCCCCGGCAGCCTGAGCAGGGGCCGGAGCACGTACTCGAGCGGGCGGTGCTCCCAGCGCACGAGCACGACCGCGGCGATGACGATCGCCAGCACGACCGCAACGGCCAGCGTCAACGCGACCTGGACGCGGGCCACGTGCGGCAGCCAGGGCAGCGCCACGAAGAAGAGGAGCAGCAGGGTCAGGACGTCGTAGAGCCGCTCGGCCACGATCGTCGCGGCGCCTTCCGCGCGAGAGGTCCCGGCGAAACGGTGCAGGGCAAGGACGCGCGCAGCCTCGCCGGCGCGGGCGGGAAGAACGCTGTTGAACAGGTAGCCCACGAGCAGCGCGCGCAGCGCCGGCTCGAAGGCAGGTCGGGTCGCCGGCTCGAACACGTACTGCCAGCGCACCGCACGGATCGCGATCGAGCCGGCAAGCGCGAGCACGGACGGGATCGTCCAGGCGTAGTTCGAGCGCGCGAGCGCGTCCCACACGCGATCGGCGTGGACGTCCCGGATTGCCAACCACCCGAAGAGGACGGTGACACCGAGTCCGAGCCAGATCAGGAGCGGACGAATCCGCGGCTGGACCTGCGTCGTCACAGACGCCACCCTACCCCCGACCCCGGCGGCATCGTGGCTACACTTGCCCCTGCCTGGAGGGCCGTTAGCTCAGCTGGTAGAGCAGGGGACTCTTAATCCCAAGGTCGAAGGTTCGAATCCTTCACGGCCCACTCCTTTGCGCTCACGCATCACCGACTCGGAGGAGTTGCTGCGGCGAGCGCTGCTCGCCTTCTTGGTGGCGTGCCGAGTGGGCCTGCCGCTTGCGGTGCTCGCCGCGTCGGGCCACGCGCTGCCGCTGCTCCCCCGCTACGACTACGAGGCCCGACCCGGCGACGCCTACGGGTACTACTCGGCGATGCGGGAGCTGCTCGCGACCGGGACCCGCCTCGGCGCCGTCGGCACGTTGGCCCTGGTCGTCGTCCTCGTCGCCGGCGTCGCCGGGACCCTGCGGCTCCGGCGCCGGGGCAGTCGCGAGTGGGCGATCGTCGCGGCCTCGGCGACGCTCGGCCTCTGCGCGGCGATCGTGGCGCACCGCATGCGCAGCGGCGGCGCGCCGACGATCGGCTGGTCGATCCTCTGGGCGGTGCCGATCCTCCCGTATCGCGTGCTCGGCCTGCCGCTCGACCCCGACGTCGCCTTCGGCGTCGGGCTCGCACTCTCGCTGGCCGCGTCCGCCGCGACGGTCGTCTGGACGGATCGGCTCGGGCGCTGGACGACCGGACGCGCGTCGGTCGGGCTCCTCGCGGCGACGTGCTTCGGACTCTGGCCGCTGCTCTCGAACCTGCTCCAGGACCAGCGCGGCGAGGCGCACGGCTCGTGGCAGATCGAGCTCGGCCTCAGCCTCTACACGGAGCCCGTGTCCACGTTCCTCGTCCTCGTCGGGATGGCGCTCTTGCTGCGACCGGAGGCCGGACGCGTCGAGCTCGCGCTCTCCGGTGCGCTGCTCGGCTTCTCCGTCGCGGTCCGGCTCTCGAATCTCGTCCTCGTGCTCTGCGCGCTCGCCGTCCTGCTCGTTGCGCGTCGGGCTCCGGCAGGCCGCGCCGTTCGTCGCGGCGGCACTCTCCTTCGCGCCGCTCGTCCTCGTGTACTGGCCGAAGGGCTACGTCGACCTGCCGCGAAGCGTCTTCCCGAAGCACCCGTTCGCCCTGAAGTACGTCACGCAGTCGTGGACCGAGTCGCTGCTCTGGACGCCCCGCGCCCTCCTCATCCTCCTGCCGCTCGCGATCCTCGGCTCGCTCGCCGTCCGGGGTCGCTGGCGCCTGGCGCTCCTCTGGGCCTGGATCCTGACGACGGCGGCCTTCTACACGCCGTACAAGTTCACGTCTCTCCACCCGCGCTTCCTCTTCGTGACGATCCCGGCCGTGCTCGTCCTCTGGAGCGCCGGCGTCGTGCTCGTCGCGGCCGCAGCCTTGCGCCGCTCGCCTCGACCCGCCGAGACCTAGTCTCCGCCGGATGAAGGTCTTCTCGGTCGTCGGCAACCGCCCGCAGTTCATCAAGTCGGGACCGCTTTCCCTGGCGCTGCGGGACGCGGGAATCGAGGAGGTCGTCCTGCACACGGGCCAGCACTGGGACCCCGAGATGTCGCAGATCTTCTTCGACGAGCTGGGCCTCGGCGAGCCGCGGTACCTCCTCGACCTGCACACCCCGGACACGGACACGATGCGGCCGCTGATCCGCGAGGCGATCGAGACGGAGCGGCCGGACTGGGTGGTCGTCTTCGGCGACACGAACTCGACGCGCGCGGGTGCCGAAGCAGGCGTCCAGGCCGGCGTCCCCGTCGCGCACGTCGAGGCGGGCCTGCGCAGCGGCGACGTCGACATGCCCGAGGAGCGGAACCGAATCGTCGTCGACCGCATCTCGACGCTGCTGCTCAGCCCGGATGCGCGCTCGGCGCGGACGCTCGCCGCAGAGGGCGTTCCGGGCAGGGTGGAGATCGTCGGGGACGTGATGGCCGACGTCGCGCGGCGCTTCGCGCCGATCGCACGCGAGCGGTCGACCGCGCTCGAGCGCTTCGGGGTCGAGCCGGTCGCCTACGTCCTCGCCACCATCCACCGCGAGGCGAACGTCCAACCCGAGCGCCTCGCCCGGATCGTCGAGGGGATGGGACGGATCGCAGGAGCCGGTGGTCTTCCCCGCGCACCCGCGCACGCGCGCGCGCGCTCGGCGCAGCTGCCCGCCAACGTCGAGGTCGCGCGAGCCGCTCGGCTACCTCGACCTCGCGGCGCTCGCCTCGCAGGCGCGGGTGATCGTCACCGACTCGGGCGGACTGCAGAAGGAGGCGTACTGGTACGGCGTGCCGTGCGTGACGGCGCGGCCGTCGACCGAGTGGGTCGACACCGTCGAGCTGGGGGCGAACGTGCTGGTCGACGACGACCCCGCTGCGATCGCGCGGGCAGTCGCCGCGCGCACGCCTCCCGGAAGGGCTGCCGCCCCTCTACGGCGACGGAGATGCATCGGAACGCATTGCAGGGGTGCTCCGTCTGTACCCTTTGGCGCCGTGACTCGCGACCTCGCTGTCATCGGCGCCGGCTACGTCGGCGTCCCGCTCGCCCACACGTTCGCCGAAGCGGGCTGCTCCGTCGTGCTCGTCGACGTCGTCCAGCCGGTCGTCGACGCCCTCAACCGCGGCGAGAGCCACATCGAGGACGTCCCGTCCGAGCAGCTGAAGCCGCTCGTCGACGCCGGCCTGCTGGCGGCGACGACCGACTACGACGTCGTCAAGGACGCGAACGCGATCCTGATCGCGCTGCCGACGCCGCTCTCGCGCCAGCGCGAGCCGGACCTGACGATCGTCGAGGGCGCCGTCCGCGAGCTCGCGCCCCGGCTGCGCAAGGGTCACGTCGTCATCCTCGAGTCGACGACCTACCCGGGCACGACGCGCGAGATCGTGCAGCCCATCCTCGAGGAGGGCAGCGGCCTCAAGGCGGGCGGCGACTTCCACCTCGCGTTCTCGCCGGAGCGCGTCGACCCCGGCCGCGAGGACTGGACGACGCGCACGACGCCGAAGATCGTCGGCGGCATCGACAGCGCCTCGACCGAGGCGGCGGCCGACCTCTACCGCAGGGCCCTCGACACGGTGCATCCCGTCTCGTCGCCCGAGGCGGCCGAGCTGACGAAGCTGCTCGAGAACATCTTCCGCTCGGTCAACATCGCGCTCGTCAACGAGCTCGCGCAGCTCTGCGACCGGATGGGGATCGACGTCTGGGAGGTCGTCGACGCCGCCGCGACCAAGCCGTTCGGGTTCATGCCCTTCAAGCCGGGCCCCGGCCTGGGCGGGCACTGCATCCCGATCGACCCCTTCTACCTGACCTGGAAGGCGCGCGAGTTCGACTTCCACACGGAGTTCATCGAGCTGGCCGGGAAGGTGAACGACGAGATGCCCTACTTCTGCCGCTCGCTCGTCTCGCAGGCCCTGAACCACGGCAAGGAGCGCTCGCTCAAGGGCTCGAAGCTGCTGCTCCTCGGCGTCTCGTACAAGAAGGACATCGGCGACATGCGCGAGTCCCCCGCGCTGAAGCTGATCGCGCTGCTCACCAACGCCGGCGCGCGAGCTCTCGTATCACGACCCGCACGTGCCGGAGCTGCCGTCGCTCGGGCATGTCGTCCGTGCCGCTCGAGCCGCAGGCCTACGATGCCGTCGTGATCGTGACCGACCACTCCTCGGTCGACTACGGAAAGCTGGTCGAGGACGCCGAGCTGATCGTCGACCTCCGGAACGCGACCGGCAGCGCCGGGACCGCGTCGCCGAAGGTCCACAAGCTCTAGTGGCGACCGTCGGCCAGGTGGGCCTCGGCTCCTGGGGCAAGAATCTCGTCCGGAACTTCGACGAGCTCGCCGAGCTGCGGTGGCTCTGCGACGCCGACGAGGCGCGCCGCGAGGAGTTCGGCCGCCGCTTTCCCGGCGCGCGGGTGACGGGCAGCTTCGAGGCGCTCCTCGCCGACCCGGAGCTGGACGCGGTCGTGATCGCGACGCCGGTGCCGACGCACTACGCGCTCTCGAAGCAGGCGCTCGAGGCGGGGAAGCACGTCTTCGTCGAGAAGCCGCCGACGATGAAGGAAGCCGAGATGGAGGATCTCCTGCGGCTGGCGGAGGAGCGCGACCTCGTGCTCATGCCCGGGCACCTGCTCCTCTACCACCCGGGAGTGCGCAAGCTCAAGGAGCTGATCGACTCCGGCGATCTCGGCGACGTGCTCTGCGTCTACGGGAACCGCCAGAACCTCGGCAAGATCCGCAAGGACGAGAACGCGCTCTGGTCGCTCGGGGTGCACGACCTCTCGGTGATCCTCTACCTCGTCGGCGAGGAGCCGGAGGAGGCGGTGGCGCACGGCAACGCGTTCCTGAACGAGGGCGTCGAGGACGTCGTCTTCTGCTACCTGCGCTTCCCCTCGCGGGAAGATCGCGCACATGCACCTCTCGTGGCTCGACCCGCACAAGATGCGGAAGCTGACCGTCGTCGGCCGCGAGAAGATGGCCGTCTTCGACGACATGGAGCTGGAGCGCAAGGTGACCGTCTACGAGAAGGCGCCGTGGGAGCCGGCGGCCACCTACGGCGAGTGGCGGACGCGCACCGGCGACATCTTCAGCCCGAAGATCGCGAACGACGAGCCGCTGCGGCTCGAGGTGGAGCACTTCCTCGGCCTGGTCGAGAACGGGCCGGACGGCCACAAGGAGGCGCGGGACGGGCTCACCGTCGTCCGCGCCCTCGACCGCTTGACGGAGTCCCTGAGAGGCACGCCGCTCCGTGCCGGCTGAGATCCGTGCCCGCTGAGATCCACCCGAGCGCGATCGTCTATCCCGGCACCGTGCTCGGCGACGGCGTGCGGGTGCTGGAGAACGCCGTCGTCGGCAAGCAGCCGACGCTCTCGGCGCGCTCGACCGCGAAGCGCGGCCCGCTCGAGCCGACGACGATCGGCGACGGCACGGTCGTCTCGACCGGGCGCGATCGTCTTCGCCGGCTCAGCGGTCGGCGCGCGCGTCATCCTCGGCGACCAGTCGTGCATCCGCGAGCGGGTGACGCTCGGCGACGACGTCGTCGTCGGCCGCGGCTCGCTCGTCGAGAACGACACCACGATCGGCGACCGGACGAAGATCCAGGCCGAGGCGTACGTCACCGCCTACTCGACGCTGGAGGAGGACGTCTTCATCGCGCCGTGCGTCGTGACGACGAACGACAACTACATGGGCCGCACCGAGAAGCGTCTGGCGTCGATGAAGGGGCCGACGATCCGCCGCGGCGCCCGCGTCGGCGGCGGCGCCATCCTCTGCCCCGGCGTGGAGATCGGCGAGGAGGCGTTCGTGGGCGCGGGCGCCGTCGTCACGAAGGACGTCCCGCCGCGGGCCCTGGTCGTCGGCAGCCCCGCGCGGGTGCTGCGCGAGGTCCCCGACGAGGAGTTGCTCGAGAACCAGTGATCGTCGCGCTCAGGCCTTGCTGAGGCTGAGCGAGTACGAGACCGCACCCGGGGTCACGATCTGGGCCTCGAGGTAGTACCAGCCCGTCTCCGGGGCGCGGTAGGCGAGCCGCTCCTGGAGGCCGACGCGAGACGACTGCGCGGCCCGGTACGCCTGCGGCGCGTGCAGCCCTTCGACGCTCTTCGTGCCCGGCTTCCAGAGCAGCAGCGAGACGTCCTTCCGCCGGTCGAGGGTCAGCCGCGCGAAGAGGCGCTGGTTCTTCTGGAGCTTGACGCGGTAGACGTCGACGTGGTCGTCCCAGTAGTCGAGCGTGGCCGAGAAGCCGCGGCTGCGGCCCCAGAGCGGATGCGCCCACGGACCGGCGTCGTCGTTCGCCTCGAAGCGGTCGGTCGCCGCCAGCGTGCCACGGTCGAGCAGGTCGAGCGCGGCGTAGACGTCGAGGCGCCCCCAGCCCGTGAACTTGTCGCGTCCGTTGGGACAGCGGGGGCAGCCGGTGGAGGGGTTGACGTCGGCGGCCGAGCGCTCGAGCAGCGCGGCCACCTGCTCGGGGCGCAGCTCCGGGTTCATGCCGAGCAGAAGGGCGGCGGCGGCTGTCACCTGCGGGGCCGCGAACGAGGTGCCCTCCGAGCGGCTGAACTCCGGTGGGCCGCAGCTCGAGTAGCCCTGGTCGGTGCAGCTCGGCCGCTCCTGGGTCAGCGCCCGCGGGAACGTCGAGAGGACGTCCTTGCCCGGGGCGGCGATGTCGACGTAGACGGCGTCGCGATTGGAGAACTGGGGCACGTTCCCGTTCTGCGCCAGCGCGGCGACGCCGATCACGTGCGGCAGCGCCGACGGGTAGTGCGCGTAGGGCCACGGCGTCGCGGGCGACTGCGGCCCGTTCCCGACGGCGGCCACGATCACGGCTCCCTTGGAGTACGCGTAGTCGACCGCCGCCTGCTCGAGCGGCGAGTACGCGTCCCGCTGGCGGTCGAGCGGGTCGCGGACGCCGCCGAGGCTGAGGTTGATCACACGCGCCCCGTTGTCGGCCGCCCAGCGGATCGCGTCGACCTCGGCGCGGAGCGGCACCTCGCCCGCCGCGTTCACGACCTTGGCGACGAGCAGCTCGGCGGACGGCGCCATCCCGGCGATCCCCTCGCCGTTGTCGACGGCTGCGGCGATCTCGCCGGCGACGAAGGTCCCGTGACCCTCGTCGTCCCGGACCGAGCCGCCGACGAAGCTCTTCGCCTTGACGACCCGGCCGACGAACTCCGGATGGCCCAGGTCGATGCCGGAGTCGATCACGGCCACGCGAATCGTGTAGAGCGACGGCTGCTCGGGCCAGTAGTCGAAGGCGCGGTCCTGCTCCAGATACCACTGCTGCGGGACGAGCGGGTCGTTGGACTCGAAGACGCCGGCAGCACTGACCGCCGCCGGCACGATCACGGCGCAGGCGAGGAGGACGGCTGCGGCTCGGATCATGTGACGACCTGGATCTGCGACGAGAGGCCGGCGACGAGCCCGTTCCCGGGCGCGTAGCGGGCCCGGTAGACGCCGGGCTGGACGTCGAGGGTGGCAATGAAGGCGCCCTGCGCGTCGACGACCGCCTCGGCGACGTCCGTCCACTCGGTGCCGTCGAGTCGCTGGATCTGCACCGCCCCGCCGGCGATCACGGGTTTCGTCGTACCACGGAGTGCCGTCCGGTCGGCCGGTGGGGCCAGGCGAACGAGCGGGGCGACCGGCACCTTCAGGCCGGGCGCACGGATGGTGCCGGCGACGAGCCGGAGCTCCGTCGACGCCGTCGGCTTGATCGTGAAGGCGAGCTCCCCGGCAGGGTCGGGCGCCACGGCCGGGCCCGGCTCCCAGAACGGCGTCCCGGTCCGCTGCTCGACGGTCACGTCGCCCGCGTCGCGCACGTGGCCGACGATCCGCACCGCGTTGCCGTAGGTCACCGGGCCGTACGGCCGCTCGAGCACGACGAGGCCGGCAGTGAGCCACGTCGAGCGAAGGCCGAGCAGGCTCCGGAGCTGGGCGCCGGTGACGCGTGGCCTCGGTGTCGAGCCCGTTCGCGCCGAGTCCGGCGGCGGTCGCATTCTTGACGCGCCCGGACGGCCACAGCTCCAGCTGCAGGTCGGTCAGCCTGCCCTTCAGGCCGAGCTTCTTGCCGGCGGCGTTGACGTCGACCGGCAGCGGTCCCCAGTCGTGGTTCGGCGACGCGGTGTCGTAGGGGTCGGCGACCGAGACGAGGTAGGGCGGGAACTTCGGGCCCTGGAAGACCTCGGCGGCGGCCGCCGTGCGCCCGCCCGAGCTCGAGAAGAAGAGGGTGTCGGCGACCTTGCCGCCGAAGAGCACGACCTGGCCCTTCGTGGCGTCGACCGCGGCGCTCGCGGCGGGCGACTCGTTCGCCATCCCGAGGTAGACCTGGCTGCGCACGTCCGCGTAGACGTCGAACGCGCCGGTCGTCGTCCGGTTGGCGAGCGCGTACGAGCGGGCGGCGACCGCCTGCGCCTTCAGCGCCTCGGGAGGCCACGCGGACGGCATCTCCGAGGGGACGACCCCCTTCAGATAGCCCTCGAGCGCGACGGCGTCGACCACCTGGAGCTTGGCCTTCGCGACCGTCACCTCCAGGCTGCCGCGGAACGGCTTCCCGTTCACCTGGAGCGGCGCCTTGCCGGGAAGGAAGGTGATCGGCTGGCTGAGCTGCTTCGGCTCCGCGGAGGTCGGGAAGCGCACCTTGAGCGCGGGCCCCAGCGTGAGCGTCCCGGGCTGGAGCACCTGCACCCCGCCGGCGGCGTCACGCACCTTCCACGGCTGGTCCGAGGAGAGGACGACCTTCTTCGCGTTCTCGACGAGGAGCACGCGGAGCTTCGTGCCGGGGACCGGTCCCAGCGTCGTGCGCGGGTAGTAGTGGCGGAGGATCGCGTCGTAGAGCAGCCCGTGCCTGGCGTAGCCGTTCGCACCCCACTGGCTCATGCCGACGCCGTGCCCCCAGCCGTGGCCGCTGAAGAGGAGTGCGCCCGCACCGACGGTCACCGGTGTGGTGGGGCGAGACGTGCTGCCGGCGGCGCCGCTCAGTGCGAGCGCGGCCGCAGCCGCCACGGCGACGGCTCCACGGAGCATCATCGGCACCGTAGCGGAGGATCCGGCGGTTCCCTGCCTCTCTTTACAGAACCCGAAAGGCCGTCAGGCGCGTTGCTCCCACGGCCCTCCGGGCAAGCGAGGAGCGCTTCAGCCGCCGAGCCGCGCGCCGTACTGCTGCTCGTAGTACGCGCGGTAGTCGCCCGACTTGATCGGCTCCCACCACGCGCGGTTCTCGCGGTACCAGTCGATCGTCTCGGCGAGCCCGGTCGAGTCGAACGAGTGCTCCGGTCGCCAGCCCAGGCCCATCAGCTTCGCGGAGTCGACCGAGTAGCGCCGGTCGTGGCCGGGGCGATCCTCCACGTGGCGGACGAGGTCGGGGCTCGCGCCGGTGTGGTCGAGGATCCGCCGCACGACCTCCATGTTCTCGCGCTCCTGCCCGCCGATGTTGTAGACGTTGCCGGACTCGCCCCGGCGAAGGACGAGCTCGATCGCGGCGCAGTGGTCGCGCACGTGCAGCCACTCGCGGCGCTGCCGGCCGTCGCCGTAGACCGGGAGCGGCAGTCCGTCGAAGGCGTTCGTGATGAACAGGGGCAGGAACTTCTCCGGGTACTGGCGCGGCCCGTAGGTGTTGGCGCCGCGCGTCAGGAGCGCGTCCGTCGCCGTAGGTCCGGACGTACGCGAGCACCTGCATGTCGCCGCCCGCCTTCGAGGCGGAGTACGGGCTCGAAGGACGGATCGGCGCGTCCTCGCTGCAGGGCGCCGCGCCGAGCGTCGATGTCGCCGTAGACCTCGTCGGTCGAGACGTGGACGAGCCGCAGGTCGTGGTGGCGCGCGTGGTCGAGCAGCACCTGCGTGCCGAGCACGTCGGTGAGGATGAACTCCGCCGGCCCGAGGATCGAGCGGTCGACGTGCGTCTCGGCGGCGAAGTTGACGATCGCCTCGCAGCCGCGTGCGGCGCTGCGCGACGGTGTCCGCGTCTGCGATGTCGCCCTGGTGGAACTCGTGCTCGACGTCCTCGAGGTTCGCACGGTTGCCCGCGTAGGTGAGCTTGTCGAGCACGACGACGGCGTCGCCGGCCTCTGCGAGGCGGCGCACGAAATGGGAGCCGATGAAGCCGGCTCCCCCGGTGACGAGCACGCGCATGCGCCACAGGCTACCTTGAGCCGCCGTGAGCCTTCTGCGCGGGCATCGCAAGCGGCTGCTCGTCACGGCTCTCGTCGTGATCGGGTCGCTGTACCTCTTCTACCTCCAGTGGTACGCGGCGCCGCGGGTCGAGATCGACCCCGCGGTCGCCGCTCAGCTGCGCCACGCGAGGCCGGAGGCGCAGTACCTCGGCGAGATCTTCGAGGGCCTCGCGCTCCGCACGGTCGACCCCTTCCTCTACTCCGACTGCAAGCCGGGACGTGAGAAAGACGTCACCGACTCCCTGCACGTGGGTGCGGGTCGACCGCGGCGCCGTGACGGGCTCCGATTCCCGACAGGTCAAGCGCGCGCGGAAGGCGCTGCGTCCAGTCGGCGCGAGGCACTCCCTGAGCCCGTCGCGCCAGTGCGGCAGGCGCGGCGTCTCGGGCCTCTCGCAGCGGAGCACCGAGTAGGCGGGCCGCGGCGCCGGGCGCCCGAGCTCCGCCGTCGTGATCCGCCGCACGCGCGTGTCGAGCCCGGCCTCCTCGAAGATCGCCTCGGCGAACTCGGCCCACGTGGCAGTCCCCCTCCGCGGCCACGTGGTAGACGCCGAACGGCAGCTCGACGAGCGGGCGGGTCGCCTCGGCGAGGTGCCCGACGTAGGTCGGCGAGCCGCGCTGGTCGTCGACGACCGCCACCTCGTCCCGCTCCCGGCCCAGCCGGAGCATCGTCCGGACGAAGTTCGTGCTCGTCGGCCCGAAGAGCCAGGACGAGCGCACGATCCACGCGTGCTCGCCGGCGGCCGCCTCGCCGTGGAGCTTCGTCCGCCCGTAGCGCCGACTCCGGGTCGGGGCCGTCCGACTCGACGTACGGCGAGCGCTTCCGTCCGTCGAAGACGTAGTCGCGTCGAGTAGTAGACGAGCGGCACGCCGAGGGACGCGACGTGCTGCGTGCCGCCGACGTTCACGGCCGCGGCGCCCTGCGGATCGTCCTCGGCTCCGTCGACGTCGGTCCAGGCCGCGGCGTGCAGGACGAGGTCGGGGACCTCGATCGAGCGGCGGCGGGCATCGTCACGTCCCAGTCGGCATGGGTCAGGCCGACGCGCCCGGAAAGGCCTCGAGCAGCGCGGCGCCGAGCTGGCCGCCGGCGCCGGTTACGAGGACGCGGCGGCCCGGTCCCGGTCCGAGAGGATCGGGGATTCCGTGCTCCACAGATGCTTGACGCGCGGGTCGTCCCACGCGACGCCGTGCTCGTCGGGGTCGGCCGGGTCGTACTCCTCGGTGACGTGGTAGAGGAACAGGCAGTCCGTCAGCGCCTCGTAGCCGTGCGCGAAGGTGCCCGGGATGTAGATCGCGACCGGGTTGTCGTCGCCGATGTCCTCGGTGAACGTCTCGCCGCTCTCGCGGTCGAGGACGACGACGCGCACCATCCCCTGCAGGCAGGCGAAGAGGTCGTCCTGGCCGCGCTCGTGGTAGTGCAGGCCGCGGATCACGCCGGCACGCGAGAACGCGAGGTTCGACTGGCGCGATCGGCTTCGGCAGCACGCTCGCGCGCGTCAGCTCCATGAACCAGCCCGCGGTCGTCGTCGAAGCGGCGGAGCGGGAACCGCGTCACCGGCACGCTCACTTGTTCACCCCCGTCTCGTCGATCAGCCGGCCGACCTCCGCGAGGTCCTCCCAGTGCTTGCCGCCGTCGTGCCACCAGCCCTGGACGCGCTCGACCGCGAGCTTGCCGCGTTCGACATAGACGCGGTTGACGTCGGTGATCTCGAGCTCGCCGCGGCTGGACGGCTCGAGCGTGTCGATGATCTCGAACACGTCGGGCGGGTAGCAGTACAGCCCGACGATCGCGTCGGTCGACGGCGGCGCGTCGTACCGCGTGTCGACGACGCCCGCCTTCTCGACGATGTCGACCACCTTGTCCCCGTCGTAGGCGACCACGCCGAAGTTCTCCGGGTCGGGGACGTCCTTGACGAAGACGAGCGCCCCGTCGCCGCCGGCGCCCCACGCCTCGATCGCGTCGGCGTGCGCGTGCTCGAAGATGTTGTCGCCGAGGCAGACGACGAGCTTCTCGCCCGCGCGAAGTCGCGCGCCATGCCCACGACCTGCGCGATCCCGCCCGCCTCGACCTGCACCTTGTACGAGAGGTCGACGTCGAAGAGGAGGTCGTCGCCCGCGCGGCTCCGCACGCGCCCGTCGCCGAGCAGGTCGATGAAGTGGCCCGCGTGCTGCTGGCCGGTGACGAGCAGCACCTCGCGTCACGCCGACCCGCTGCAGGAGCTGGAGCGGGTAGTAGACCATCGGCCAGCGGCCGACCGGCAGCAGGTGCTTGTTCGTGACGCGCGTCAGTTCCTCGAGCCGGGTCGCGGTGCCGCCGGCGCAGATCAGGCCTTTCACGCGGGCGATGCTACTTCGGCCGGAACGCGTCGCGCCCGCGAGCCGCCAGCGCGCCGGAGACGCCGGCGGCGAGCCCGACCATCGCGACGCACCACCACATCGCGGCGTCGCCGTACGCGGCGCGCACCTGCAGCCCGAGAACGGCTCGAGCGCCCACGCGATCGACCACGCGCGCCGAAGACGCCCATGTAGGCGCCGCGGAGGTCGGGCGGGGCGAACGCCGCGACGACCGCCTGCGACGTCGGCACCCAGAGCATCTCGCCGAAGACGAAGATGATCACCACGAGCAGCACGACCGGAATCGAGCCGTCGACGTTCAGGAGCAGGAACGGGAGCCCCATCATCGGCATCGCGATCCCGAGCTTCACCGCAGCGGGGACGTGGGCCACCCGACGCGTGAGCCGGAGTTGCAGCAGCGTGACGAGGATCGGGTTCACGATCACCAGGAACCCCCAGACCGACGGTGTCAGCCCGTGCGTCTTGACGAGCGAGATCGGCAGCAGCGTCTCGATCGCGACGTAGGTCATCGAGGCAAGCACGGACGAAGCGAGGAAGACGAGGAACGCGTGGTCGCGGAGGATGACGGCGAACGAGCCGCGCGTCGGCGGGCTCTCGGGCGTGTAGCGGCCGCGGCGGGGGATGTAGCGGTACGCGAGCAGCCAGCCGAGCGCACTCAGGACGGCCACGCCGAGCAAGAGCCGCGACCAGTCCTGGCCGAGCAGGAGCAGGCCTCCGAGCACCGGGCCGATCGAGACGCCGAGGTTCTGCGCGACGCGCACGGCGGCGTACGCGGCCTCGTGCCGCTCGGGCGGGACGAGGTCGGCGACGAGCGCCGTGTCGGCGGCCCCGCCGAGCGAGCCGAAGGCCGGCGCCAGCGCGAGCAGCCCGAGGCCGAGCCAGACGTTCTGCACGACGGCGAGCGCGGGCAGCACGGACATCGTCCCGAGCCAGCCGAGCAGGATCAGCGGCCGCCGGCCCACGTAGTCCGAGAGGTGGCCGCCGAGATAGCCCATCAGCCCGGCGAGCGCCGCGCCGAAGAGAAAGCCGACGGCAAGCTGCTTCTGCGAGGCGCCGAGCTCGTTGAGCGCCCAGATCCCGGAGAAGGTCCAGACGGCGGCGTTCGCGAGCGAGCCCGCCAGCCCGACCGCGAGCACCGGGTAGAGCGCCCGGTCGACGTCGTCTCCCCAGATGAGCCGGAAGAGGCGGCGGAAGAGCCTCATGCCGCGGGCGGCATCCGGAAGGAGAGCTCGACCCCGCGGAGACGGATGTCCCCGAGGAGAACGGGCGGGGCGTGCATCGTCCCTAACCTAGCGACGCGATCGCGGCGTCCGCGCCAGCTCCCGCGGCTCCCGACCGAGCGGTAGAAGGCGCGCGACCGCTCCGGTTCGCCGGCGTGCCGGTACGCCCAGGCCGCGTCGGGGAGCGAGCCGATCTCGTCGAAGAGCGCGGCCGCGACCGGCCACTCCCCGGCCGCGCAGGCCGTCGCCGCCTGCTGCCACCGAGACGGGTGCGCGCGGTTCGCGGCGATGGTCAGCACCTCGGCTCCGCGTCCCGCGCGGAGAGCACCCGCCGCGATGTCCACGAGCGCATACGCGGCCGACCCGAACCCGCGCTCGGCCCAGAACGCGAGGGCCTCGTCGAAGCTCGTCACCTCCATCCTCGCCGCCAGCGCGAGCACCGGGAACAGGATCTGAGGATCCTCGATCGCGCGGGCCTCGTCGACCGCGGTCCGCAGCTCGCGGACGGCCTCGTCGACGGCTCCGCGAGCGGCCAGGATGCGCGCTCGGAAGATCCGCACGAACGGGACGTTGTACGTCGGTGCGTCTGCGCGCGACTCGCTGACCTGCCGCGCGAGCTCCAGCGCCTCGTCCCACCGACCGAGCCAGTAGCGGACCGAGACGAGCTGGCAGGTCGCGTTGTGGACGGCCCACGGCATCCCGAACCGCAGCGCCGCGTCCAGGCCCTCCTCGTCGTACGGAATGGCCCGTCGGACGTCTCCCGCCGTCTCCGCCCACGCCGCTCCGGTGTTCGAGGCGAAAAGCGAGAGGCGGTGGGAGCCGGCGCGCCGGAGCATCTCGACGGCCTCCTCGAGCTCCGCACACCCGGCGAAGTCACCGCCGTTCAACCGCGACGTGCCGGCGAAGCCCTTCATCGCCGCGATGAAGTCGTCGGGCCCGCCCACCGTCTCGGCGATCCTGCCGGCGGTGCGCGCGAACTCGATGGCGCGGCTGTACTCGCTGGCCATCATCGCGTTCCCGGCGAGCTGCCCGTGAGCGTATGCCTGCGCCATCGAAGGCCCGCGGCCGCTCAGCCAACCAAGCCCTTCCTCGATCAGGGCCCTGCAGCGCGCTCGGTCCGCATCGTGGCTCGCTCGCTCGGCGAGCACGAGCTGTGCCTCGACCGCGTGCTCGACGTCTCCCACCTCGCGCAACGCGTCGCAAACCTGCCGGAAGCGCTCGACCTGCTCCGACGTCAGGACCGCCCTCAGCAGGTGCCCGCTACGCAGGGCCCGAAACTCCAGCAGGGGCCGCTGGTCGTCGGCCGGCCAGAGCTCGAGCGCCCCCTCGAGGTAGCCCGCGCTCGCGGCAAACGCCTGCAGACCCCACGCCTTGCGCCCGGCGGCGTACAGGGCGAGCCGCGCGGACTCGACGAGCTCAGGGCGTTCCGTCCCCGACGCGCGGGCGAGCTCGAGCGCGGAGGCGTGGTGATGGGCGACCATCTCGATCAGGTCGCCGTCCCGGTTCGAGAGAGCCTCGAGCCACCCGCCCACCGACCGGTGCTTCTCGGCGCGGATCGCCCGAGGTATCTGGCTGTAGGCGACGTCACGCAGGAGGACGTGGCGGAACGCGAACTCGGTCTGACCCTCGATCGACGAGCGCCGTTCGTGCCGCACGAACTCCTTGCGCTCGAGCCCGTGAAGCACGCGCTCCGCGTCGGGAGCGTCGAGCGCGCCCGGCCAGAAGACCTTCCCGACGACGGCCGCGTCCTGGAGCAGCTCCTTCTCTCGCGGCGAGAGGCCGTCCAGTCGCGCCGCAATGATCCCCTGCACCGTCTCCGGGACCTCGGTCGTCCCGCCCTCGCCCAGCATGCGCGCGAACTGCTCCGCGTAGAGGGGATTGCCCGCCGCGTGCGCGAGCAGCGTCGCCTGCGTCTCGGCCGGCAGGAGTGCACGCTCGAGCAGCGCCGCAAGCAGGCGCGCCGTGTCGTCGTCGGAGAGCGGCGACAGCGCCAGGGTGAGGGCGTTCAGCTTGCCGCCGCCCCACGCCGGCCTTCGCTCGAGCAGCTCCGGCCGGGCCGTGCCGAGGACGAGCACGGGGACGCCGCGCATCCAGTCCGCGAGGTGCTCGACGAAGTCGAGGAGCAGTTCGTCCGCCCAGTGGAGGTCCTCGACGACGAGCACGAGCGGCCGTTGCTCGGCCATCGCCTCGAAGAAGCGCCGCCATGCGGCGAAAGCGTCCTCGAGCGCCTGCGCCGCGGACTCGAGCCCGAGGAGCGCGCGCAGCGGCGGCTCGATCGCGTGGGCCTCGTCCGGCGCGAGCGCGCGCACGGCCTCGGCGAGCTTCCGCTCGGCCGTCACGGAGTCGTCCGTGTCGAGGACCCCGGCCTGCGCCTTGACCATCTCTGCCACCGCCCAGAACGGAAGACCTTCGCCGTACGGCAGCGATCGACCCTGGCGCCAGTAGATGAGCTCCGGCTCTCGACGCACGTCCTGGAGCAGCTCGAAGACGAGGCGGGTCTTCCCGATCCCCGGCACGCCGACGAGAGTCACGAGCTGCGTCTCCCGCTCCGCCCTGACGCGGGCGAAGGTGTCGCGGATCAGCGCGAGCTCCCGCTCCCGTCCGATCAGCTCGGTCGCGGGCGACTGATCGACGTCCACGCCGAGCCGGCTGCGCGGGGCGACCGCCTCCCAGACGGGAAGCGGGTCCGTCTTGCCCTTCGCGGTGATCGGCGCGGCGTCGCGGTACTCGATCGCCTGGTCGGTCGCGCGGTGCGTGATCTCGCCGACGAGCACCCCGCCGATGGGCGCCGCCGACCGGATCCTCGCCGCGGTGTTGACCGCGTCTCCCGCGACCATCGCCTCCCCCTCGCCCGGGCGCGCCTCCAGCGCGACGAGCGTCTCGCCGGTGTTGACGCCGATCCGGACGTCGAGCTCCTCGTCCTCCATCGCATCGCGGATGGCGAGCCCGGCGCGCACAGCTCGCTCGGGGTCGTCCTCGTGCGCGACCGGCGCCCCGAACACCGCCATCACCTCGTCGCCGATGAACTTCTCCACGGTCCCGCCGTAGCTCTCGAGGAGCGTCCTGAGCCGGGCGTGGAACTCGCGCAGGATCGACCGCACGTCCTCCGGGTCCAGGCGCTCCGAGCGGCCGGTGAAGCCGACGAGGTCGGCGAAGAGGACGGTGACGACCTTTCGTTCCTCGCGCCCGGGCGCGTCCTCCCCGAGGGAGGCTCCACAGGAGTTGCAGAACCTCGCGCCCGACGGGTTGTCGCTCCCGCACCGGGGACAGCGTCCCATGTGCGAAAGCGTACGACGCCTGCGTGCGAAGCTCTAGCGCGGGGAAGCAGTTCGCCGCGATGTGGATCGGCGTGGCCGCCCTCCGCTGAGCCGCGTATCGTCGCGCGTGTGGCGACGCTCGCACAGGTGCTGAACGGCCCGGCGCCGCGCACGATCCCGGATGTGGCGGCACGCCTACAGGCGATCGACGGGGCCGTGCCGACGCGCGACGGCGTCGGCTGGTTCAACAAGCTGTACCTGCGCGTGACGGAGACGATCGAGGCGTCGCCCCAGCCCTTGCGCGATCCGGCCTTCCTCCAGCGGCTGGACGTCGTCTTCGCGAACCTCTACCTCGCGGCGCTGCAGGCCTGGCTCGCCGATCCGGCCAAGGCGCCGCGCGCCTGGGAGCCGCTCTTCGCGTGCAGGCGGAAGAAGAACATCGCGCCGATCCAGTTCGCGCTCGCGGGCATGAACGCGCACATCAACCGAGACCTGCCGGTCGCGCTCGTCGCCGTCGCCAGGGAACGAGGTGTCGACCTCGCGCGGGCGCGTCCGCAGCACCAGGACTACCTGCAGATGAACGCGCTGCTCGCGCGGACGGAAGCGAAGGTCAAGCGCTGGTTCTCGACCGGCTTCGTCGGCGTCGTCGACGTCGCGCTCGGGTCGAGCGACGACCGGATCGCGATGTGGAACGTCGAGCGCGCCCGCGACGCCGCCTGGGTGCAGGCGCAGGCGCTGTGGACGCTCCGTAGCGCGCCGCCGCTGGCGAAGCGCTATCTCGAGACGCTCGATCGAACCGTCGGCTTCGCCGGGCGCGGGCTGCTCGTGCCCGTCGCCTAGCCTGTCGCCTAGCGGCTCACTTGCCCGCGGGCCGCAAGGCGGGCCGGCGATCGAGCGGCGAGGCGGGAACCCGCGCGATCCGCGCCACCCGCTCGGGGAGCCACCAGTTCCAGCGGCCGAAGAGCTTCATGGCGCTCGGGACGAGCAGGGCTCGGATCACCGTCACGTCGATCAGGATCGCGGCGGCAAGCCCGAAGCCGAACTGCTGCAGGCCGACGACCGAGCCCGCGACGAAGCCCATGAAGGCGGCGAACATGATCAAGCCGGCCGCCGTCACGAGCCGCCCGGTCTTGCGCGAGCCCGCGCGAGACGGCCAGCTCGTTGTCGTGCGTCGAGTCCCATTCCTCGCGCATCCGGCTGACGAGGAAGACCTCGTAGTCCATCGAGAGGCCGAAGAGCATCGCGAAGAGCATCACGGGGATCCAGCCCTCGATCTGGTCGTACGCGATCAGCCCGGCCCAGTCGCCCCAGCCCCACTTGAAGACCGCCACGAGCAGCCCGTACGCCGCGCCGATCGAGAGCAGGTTCAGGATGATCGCCTTGAGCGGCAGCAGCACCGAGCGGAACGCGCGCAGGAGCAGCACGTAGGTCAGGAGCAGCACCGCGAGCACGAGCCAGGGGAACGCCTTGTAGGTCAGGTGCAGGAAGTCGACGCCGCTCGGCGGGCCGCCGCCCGCGTAGACCCTCGCGGCGGCGGGGAACCCGGCGGCCGGGACGATGTCGTCGCGCAGCCGGTGCACGAAGTCCATCGCGGGCGGCGTGCCGTACTCGGAGCGCCCGATCGCCTGCAGGTGGATGTAGCGCTTGGTGGCGTCGACCGTCTGGCTCGAGCCCGGACGGTACTGGACTGTAGCGACCTCCGGATCGGCCTCGAGACCGGCGATCAGCCTCCGGACTCCCGCCTGCACGGGCTCCGTGCTCGCGCCGCCCGCCCGGCCGGTGTCGACGACGAGATCGGTCGGGGCGATCGCCCCCTCGCCCACCGCGGCCGTGAGCGTGTCGAGCCCGCGCACGGCCTCCAGGTTCTTCGGGATTCCCTGGTTCGAGCCCGGGCCGAGGTCGATGCTGAGAACCGGCGAGGCCAGCAGAAGCAGGAACGCGGTCGTCGTCGTGGCGACGAGCACCGCGTGCCGCATGATGAAGCGCGCCAGCCGCGGCCAGAAGCCGTACTCGTCGTCGCTCCGGTGATCGATCATGCTGCCGGGGATCAGCCGCACCCGGTCGAGCCGGGCGCCGACGAACCAGAGCAGCACCGGCAGCAGGGTCAGCGCGGCGACCACCGAGACGATCGGGATGATCAGCCCGCCGACGCCGAAGCCTCGCATGAACGGCAGGGGCATGAAGAGCAGCACCGCTAGCCCGATCGCGACCGCCGTGCCGCTGAAGACGACCGCACGTCCGGCGGTCTGCATCGTCCGGACGAGGGCGTCCGCCTTCGACTTGCCGCTGCGAAGCTCCTCGCGGTAGCGGTAGACGACGAGCAGCGAGTAGTCGATCGAGATGCCGAGGCCGATCAGCATCACCAGGTTCTGCAGGTAGGTGGTGAGCTCCATGTAGTTGGCGACTATCCAGATGATCCCGAGCGCGGTCGGGATCGTGAACGCGGCGAACACGAGCGGCAGGAGAAACGCGAGAGTGCCGAAGGTGAAGATCAGCAGGACCGTCGCGATCGGGATCGCGATGTAGAGCTCGCCCACCTTCAGGTCGTGGTTGAACACGGGGTCGAGGTCGTGCTCGACGGCCGCCTGGCCGGTGACGTAGACCGTCATGCCCGGCACGGTCCCGATCGCGCGCCGCATGTCGTCGGTGTGGCCCTTCGAGTCCGCCGGCTCGAGATCGGAGACGATCTGCGCGCTGACCACGTCCTGCGAGACGGGCGTGACGCCGACGACCCTCGAGGTCGGAAGCTCCTTCGAGGCTCGCTCGGCGGCGGCGCGCACGGCCGGGACGGCGGCCACCGCGTCGCCGTTCGTCTTCGCGACGATCGTGAAGGAGCCGGTCGAGCGCTGGCCGAAGTGGTCGCGCAGGATCGTCTCCGCACGCTCGGTGTCCGTCCCCGGGAGCGTGAACCGGTTCGTGAGCAGCGCCGCGAGCCCTGACGAGGCCCAGCCGCAGAGAACGAACACCACAAGCCAGGCTCCGAGGACGGCGAATCGGTGGCGGATGACGAAGCGGGTCAGGCCCTCCACGCCTCTCAACGCTACCGTTCGCGCGATGGGACGGGTCGCAGTTCTCTGCATGGTCGCGCTCGCTGTGTCCGCCAGCCGGAGCGGGGGGATCCGGCCGCAACCCGGTGGTCGTCGCGGCCGGGGACATCGCGTGCAACCGCGGCCCCGCGACGAGCATCTGCGGTCAGGCGGCGACGGCGAAGCTCGTCGTCGCGCAGCATCCCGACGCGGTGCTCGCGCTGGGCGACCTCCAGTACGAGACCGGCTCGCTGGACGACTTCCGGCGCTGGTACGAGCCGACGTGGGGCCGCTTCAAGGCGATCACGCATCCGGCGCCCGGCAACCACGAGTACGGGACGACAGGCGCCGCCGGCTTCAAGGCGTACTTCGGCATCACCCGCACGTGGCGGTCGTTCGACCTCGGCGCGTGGCACTTCGTCGCGCTCGACTCCGAGTGCGACGAGGTCGGCGGCTGCGGCAGCGGCTCCCCGCAGGAGCGCTGGCTGCGGGCCGACCTCGCGCGGGCGAAGAAGCCGTGCACGCTCGCCTACTGGCACCGGCCCCGCTACTCGAACGGCCTGCACGGGAGCGACGACCGGACGGAGGCGCTCTGGCGCGACCTGGCCGCCGCGAAGGCCGACGTCGTGCTCGCCGGGCACGACCACGACTACGAGCGGCTCAAGCCGAAGGACGGCATCCGCTCGTTCGTGGTCGGCACGGGCGGGCGCAGCCTCTATCCGCTCCGCCCCTTCCGCAGCGGCTCCGCGGCGTCCTGGAACGGCGGCTTCGGCGTCCTCCGGCTCGAGCTCCACGACGGCTGGTACGCGTGGCGCTACCTCTCCGCGCCGGGCAGTCGTATCTTCAGGGACGCGGGTCGCGCAGACTGCACCTGAGTCGTTACCTTGGACACATGACGAAGCGAGAGATCGATCGCCTGCAGCGCGAGGTGCGCGAGCTCTTCGACGAGCTCTGGCAGGTGCCCAGGTTCACGGGCGCGCGCCGCATGCTGCGCCCCCAGGTCGACTGCTACCACACGGACGAGCCGCACGAGCTGACAGTGGTCGTCGAGCTGCCCGGCGTCGATCCGGAGCAGGTGCACATCGTGGCGACAGAGCGCGAGCTGCTGATCGCGGGAGAGCGCAAGCGCACCCGCTGCGAGGGGCGTGTCTTCCAGCAGATGGAGATCGACTACGGCGCGTTCGAGCGAACGATCCCGCTGATCGAGGAGGTCGACCCCGCGCACGCGAGCGCCTCCTACGAGCGCGGGCTCCTGACGATCGTCCTGCCCGTGGTGGAGCACCGCCCACCGGGGCCCGTCAACGTGTCGATCGAGGTGAGGACGAGGCCGTGACGGAGCTCCTGGACGAGGCGACCGTCCCGGTCGAGGGCGAGCTCGAGTTCCCGGCGACCCTGCCGGTGCTGCCGCTCAAGGAGATGGTCGTCTTCCCGAGCTCGATGACGCCGCTCGCGATCGGCCAGGAGCGCTCGGTTCGGCTGATCGACGACGTCGTCTCCGGCGAGCGCCTGCTCGCGCTCGTCACCGTCCGCGACCCCGAGGTCGAGGCGCCGGGCTTCGACGATCTCTACGACGTCGGCACCGTCGCGATCGTCCACAAGATGATCAAGGTCCCCGACGGGAGCCTCCGTGTCCTCGTCCAGGGCCTGGAGCGCGTCCGGCTCGAGCGCCGGATCCAGGAGGAGCCGTATCTCGTCGGCGAGTTCCAGAACCTGCCCGACGTCGTCAACGACACCCCCGAGCTCGAGGCGCTGACGCGCAACGTCCAGGGGCTCTTCTCCCGCATCATCGGGCTGGCGCCGTACCTGCCCGAGGAGCTGCAGCTCGCGGCCGCGAACATCGACGACCCGAGCGCGCTCGCGCACCTCGTCGCGTCCACGCTGCGTACGATCAAGACCGAGGAGCGCCAGCAGCTGCTCGAGACGATCGACGTCGAGCAGCGCCTCCGCGAGGTGAACCGGATCCTGAACCGCGAGCTCGAGGTGTTCGAGCTCGGCACCAAGATCCAGTCGCAGGTCCAGTCCGAGATGGAGAAGGGCCAGCGCGAGTTCTACCTCCGCCAGCAGCTGAAGGCGATCCAGGAGGAGCTCGGCGAGGGCGACCCGGAGCAGGCCGAGATCGAGGAGCTGAAGAGCCGGCTCGACGAGCTGGGCCTTCCCGAGGACGCCGACCGCGCCGCGCGGCGCGAGCTCGCGCGCCTCGAGAGGCTGCCGCCGGCCGCGGCCGAGTACGGCGTCATCCGCACCTACCTCGACTGGATCCTCACCCTGCCGTGGAGCAAGCACACCGAGGACAACCTCGACCTCGAGCAGGCGCGCCGCATCCTCGACGACGACCACTACGACCTCGAGAAGGTCAAGGACCGGATCATCGAGTACCTCGCCGTTTCCAAGCTGAAGGCGGAGCTCGCCGGCCCGATCCTGTGCTTCGTCGGCCCGCCCGGCGTCGGCAAGACCTCGCTCGGGCAGTCGATCGCGCGGACGCTCGGCCGCAAGTTCCAGCGCCTGTCCGTCGGCGGCGTCCGCGACGAGGCGGAGATCCGCGGGCACCGGCGCACCTACATCGGCGCCATGCCGGGCACGATCATCCGCGCGCTCCGCGACGCCGAGTCCCGCAACCCGGTGATCCTGATCGACGAGATCGACAAGATGGGAGCCGACTTCCGCGGCGATCCCGCCAGCGCGATGCTCGAAGTGCTCGACCCCGAGCAGAACTCCTCGTTCCGCGACCACTATCTCGACCTGCCGTTCGACCTGTCGAAGGTGCTGTTCATCTGCACCGCGAACACGCTCGACACGGTCCCGGGCCCGTTGCTGGACCGGATGGACGTGATCCCGCTCTCGGGCTACACCGAGGACGAGAAGCTGGGAATCGCCAAGCGCTACCTCGTCCCGAAGCAGATCGAGGCGAACGGGCTCCAGAAGAGCCAGATCGCCTTCGGCGACAAGGTCCTGCGGATCGTGATCCGCGAGTACACCCGCGAGGCGGGCGTCCGAAGCCTCGAGCGCAGGATCGGCGACCTCTGCCGCAAGGCGGCGACGCAGATCGCCAAGGGCGAGGCCGACACGATCAAGCTCGACGAGCAGACGGTCCGCGAGTCGCTCGGTCCCCGCCGCTTCTCCTCGGAGGTGCGCAAGCGCGTGTCCGATCCCGGCGTCGCGACCGGTCTCGCCTACACCACCGTCGGCGGCGACGTGCTCTTCATCGAGGCGACCGCGTACCCCGGCAAGGGACACCTGACGATCACCGGCCAGCTCGGCGAGGTGATGCAGGAGTCCGCGCAGGCGGCGCTCTCGTGGGTGCGTGCGCACTCGGAGCAGCTCGGACTGCCTCCGGACTGGTTCAGCGAGCACGACGTGCACATCCACGTCCCGGCCGGCGCCGTGCCGAAGGACGGTCCGTCCGCCGGCGTGACGATGGCGACGGCGATCGCCTCGCTCGTGCACAACGAGCCCGTGCGCGAGGACGTGGGCATGACGGGCGAGATCACGCTCACCGGCCAGGTGCTGCCGATCGGCGGCGTGCGCGAGAAGACGCTCGCCGCGCAGCGCGCCGGCCTCAAGCGCGTCATCCTCCCGCGCGAGAACGAGCCCGACCTCGCCGAGCTGCCGCCCGAGACCCGCGAGGCGATCGAGTTCGTTCTCGCCGACCACATCGAGGACGTCTTCGCGGCCGCGTTCGACGGCGAGTCGAAGACCGCGTTGCGGGGCGCCCCCTCCTCCGAGCGCCAGGCCGCCCGAAGCGCCTGACGGTGCGACTGCTCCTGGCAGTCGCAATGGCAAGCGCGGTCGCCGCTCCTGCGCTCGCCCCGACCGGGGCCGCGCAGGACGTCAGTCTCGCCGTCTCCTTTCCTGAGGGTTTCAGCGTCCGGCAGATGACCGACCGCGTCGCCGCGGTTCGGCGGATCGCGATCACGAGACGGCACGTGCAGCCGGTGCTGACCGGCGTGGGCTACGCCGCGGCCGCGAGGCGGGCGCGCCCGCCCGCCGGCTTCGGTCGGCCCCGGCGCATCGAAGGGTTCCTCTTCCCGTCGCTCTACCGCTTCGGCCCCTCGAGCACCGGGTCGGACCTGGTCCGGCTGCAGCTCGAGGCGTTCGCGCGCGCCTGGCGCACGCTCGACCTCCGCGCGGCGCGGGCGCGCGGGCGGACGCCGTACGACGTCCTGACCGTCGCCTCGATGATCGAGCGCGAGACGGTCGCGCCCGAGGAGCGCCGCCTCGTCGCCGCGGTGATCTACAACCGCCTGGCGGCGGGGATGCCTCTCGGCATCGACGCCTCGCTTCGGTACGGCCTCGGCATCCAGGGCACCCGGCCGCTGACGAAGGCGCACCTCCGGAGCAACTCGCCGTACAACACGAGCCGCTTCAAGGGCCTGCCGCCGACGCCGATCGGAAACCCGGGCCTGCCCTCGCTCCGCGCCGCTGCGCGGCCGGCGCCGGTCGACTACCTCTACTACGTCCGCAAGCCCGACGGCGTACACCACTTCTTCACCGCGGACGAGGCCGAGTTCTGCGCGAAGGCCCGGGAGTACGGCTACTCCTGCTGAGCGTCAGACGATCCTGAACGTCTTCACGAGCCGGCCGCACGCGGCGAGCTTCCGGCCGGCCGCGCGCCGGCAGAGCAGCTGATACTCACGCCGGCCCTCCAGGACGAACGTGATCGTCTGCTCCATCTTTCCGCTTCCCTTGTGGGTGTAGGCGAGGTCGTACTGGCGTGACTTCCGGCCGGCCACGGTGAGCGTACGGCGTTTCGTCACGCGGCCCCCGAGCTCGACCGCGATCGCGTCCGCAACCGAGTCGAGCTCCGGCACGACGCGCACGAAGAGCGACGGGCGGTACGGACGCACGAGCCGGAAGATGGAGACGCCGACGAGTTCCGGGGCGTCCTTGCCGGGCGAGAGCGTGATCATCGTCGCCTTGCGCTCCTCACCCCACGACCCGGGAGCTCTGAACGTGAAGCCGTTTCCGTCCACGACGCGCTCCTTCTGGCCGGAGCCGCCGCAGGATGCAAAGATGAACGACAGGGCGGCGAGCGCGACGAGCGCTCGTTTGCCACTTCCCCCGCCGGGTACTAAGCGCCCGGAAACCAGGCGAAAGGACTCAGCGAGCATGGCCAAGACGAAGGACAAGGTCTACGACGCCACCGCCAACGTCAAGCCGTACGTGGAGCGGGCGATGCAGGACGAGAAGCTGCGCAGCGATTTGCTGAGCGCGTTTGCGACCGCGAAGGAGCTGTACACCGAGCTGATCGGGCGCCGAGGCGCCGTGACGCTCGCGACGCGAGTCGCAACCGACGAGGAGATCCGCGACAAGCTCAGAGACGCCGTCGACGATCTCCGCAGCGCAGCCGACCGCCTCCAGGGCAAGCGCCGGCAGAAGAGCCACAAGGGGCTGCTCATCGCGGCGATCGCGCTCGGGATCCTCTTCAACCCGATCACCGGCCCGGAGACGCGGCGCTGGCTCAAGGAGATGCTCTCCGGCGGCGAGGACGAGTTCAGCGGGTCGTACGGGAGCAACTCGGGCGCGAACGGCGGCTAGAGAGGAGGGCTCGCCCTACGGGGCGGGCGCGTAGGTGACGGGCGCCTCGTACGCGCGCTCGAGCGAGCGCGGGTCGAGGCCGTCCGCCGTCGAGATGTCGGAGACGCCGAGGAGGATCGCGCCTGCCTGAGGTGCGCGTGCCCCGCCGGGCACGATCGGCGCCCAGCCGGCGGAGATCGGGAACTTCAGGTCCTCGAGGCGCTTCCAGGCGTCGAGGTACGGCGTCGGGTTGACCGCGCCGTCGTAGTCGAGGAAGAGCAGCGAGACGGGGTGGATCTCGAAGTGCAGGTGGGGCGGCGTCGACTCGGCGTCGCCCGTCTGCCCCATGAAGCCGACCACCGTGCCGGCCCGCACGTGGGCACCGTTCCGCGCGGCCGTCGAGAACGCGGAGAGATGGGCGTAGTAGAACTGGTTCCCCTGCCGGTCGCGGAGCCAGAGCCGGTTGCCGCCGATGTCGTTCCAGCCGATCGAGAAGACCGTTCCGTCGGCGACGGCGAGCAACGGCTGTCCGACCTGGCCGAAGATGTCGTCGCCGTGGTGCCAGCCGCTCGCGATGTCGCCGCGCGGCGCGCCGAAGGTGTCCGTGTACGACGACGGCCCGTAGACCGGGAAGACGTAGCGGCCGGCGGTCAGCGGCGGGTGGATCGCAGGCGGCGGGCGGAAGAGACCCTCCTTCGCGCCTGCGTTCCTCGAGAGCTCGAGCGCGCCGCGCATCTCGTCGTGCACGCCGTGCGCGGCCGGCTTCGGCGTGGGCGTCGGCGCCGGCTTCGGCGTCGTGGTGGTCGTGGGCTTCGGCTCGGGCGCCGGCGGAGCGGTCTGGGCCGCCGCCTCCGCATAGCCGATCTGGATCTCGCTGCCGGCCGGCAGGCCGCCGTGGTCCGTGTTCAGGTGGACGATCAGCCCCGTGATCGAGCCTTTGAGCCCCTTCGCGCCCTTCGGCGCCGACTCGTCCGTCGCCTGCGCGAGCGTCAGCGCGTATCCCCAGTCGGCGAGCGCGACGCGCAGGTTCGGCGCGGCGGCGACGGGCTGGCCGAGGACGACGAGGTTCGTGAGCGCGGAGCCGTTGAAATCGCCCGAGGCGACGTTCTGCCGCGCTGCGGCATTCGAGCGAGACGCGACGCCGTCGGCGGTCAGCTCGCCCTTGAAGAGCGAGAGCCCGGCGACGTCGCTCGAGGCCCCCGCGGACGCCGTGTCGGCCGCCGTCGCCGCGGCGCCGACGGCGATCGCGCCCGTCGAGACGACCGACCCGTCACCCGGATACTGGAACCCGGTCAGGTACGAGGGCTGGCCCGGGGGCGGCGCCGCCACAACCGGAGTCGTCGCGCCGTCCTGTCCGGGCACGACCACCTTGACGGCGAAGGCCCGGGCAGCGGCGCCGGGCGCCTTGGCCGGCGCGGCGGCCCCCGCCGGGCCGATGACGGCGAGGCAGGCGCACGCGAGCAGGGTGAGGCGGACCTTCGACATCCGGGGCGAACCCGGATTCTGCCACGCCGTACCGTCAGCGCAGGCGCCCGAGCACCGCCTCGGCCCCCGCCGCGAGCACGAACGAGCCGGCGGCCACGAGCACGATCGCACCGCCCGGCGCAAGATCCGCGTAGTACGAGAGCGTGAGCCCGACCCAGACGGAGAGCAGCCCGATCAGGACGCTGATCCCGATCGTCGAGAGGACGCTCCACGCGACGCGCGATGCCGCGATCACGGGCAGCACCATCAGCGCGGCGATCAGGAGGATCCCGACGACCCGCATGGAGACGGCGACCGTAACCCCGGCCAACGCAGCGAGCAGGACGTTGAGCGCCGCCACCGGGATCCCCGAGACGCGTGCGCCCTCCTCGTCGAGCGCGGCGGCGAGGAGGCCACGATACAGGACGGCAACGGTGACCAGCGTCGCCGCCCCGAGCGCCGCGACGAGAGCGAGGTCGCCGCGCGTCACGGTCAGCACCGAGCCGAACAGGAACGTGAACAGGTTCGCGTTCAGCGCGCCGGCGGCAGAGACGAACACGACCCCGGCCGCGAGCCCGGTGTAGAAGACGAGCGCCAGTGCCTGGTCGGCAGCGGTGGGGCGCCGGGCGCGCAGCCACTCGATCCCGATCGCCCCGACGACGGAGACCACGAGCGCGGCCGCCACCGGCGAGGTTCCGATCAGGTAGCCGAGCGCCACGCCGGCGAAGGCGAGATGCCCGATCCCGTCTCCGATCAGGCTCAGCCGGCGCTGCACGAGAAAGAAGCCGACCACGGGCGCGAGCACGCCGACGACGCCTCCCGCCGCAAAGGCGAGCCGCATGAAGTCGGCGTCAAGGATGGACATGCGGGTGGTCGTGGGACGGGTCGTGCCAGGAGGAGGGCAGCCTGTCGGGCGGGCCGTCGAAGACGATCCCGCCGCGGACGAGCACCAGCCGCTCGACGTGCTCCTCGACGGCGCCGAACTCGTGCGAGACGATCACGACGGTGACGCCGAGCTGCCGGTTCAGCTCGCCGAGCAGCGCGGCGAGCGACTCCTGCGCGTCGACGTCGACCCCGGCCGTCGGCTCGTCCAGCACGAGGAGCTCGGGCGAGGCGGCAAGCGACTTGGCGATGAAGGCGCGCTGCTGCTGACCGCCGGAGAGCCGCGCCACCGGGCGCCGCTCGAGCCCCGTCAGACCGACCCGGGCGATCGCCTCGTCCACGAGCGCGCGATCCTCCCGCCGGAACGGGCGAACGAGGCCGCGCCGCGCGACGCGGCCCGCGGCGACGACCTCGTGCACCGTCGCGGGAGCGTCGATCCCGAGCTGGGCCCGCTGCGCGAGGTAGCCGATTCGCGCGCGGCCGTGGGCCTGGACCGCGGGCTCGCCGAAGAGAAGCGCCTCACCGGTCGCCGGCCGCTCGAGGCCGAGCGCGAGCCGGAGCAGCGTCGTCTTGCCGCCGCCGTTCGGCCCCGCGACGGCCACGAACTCCCCCTGCTCGACCGCGAAGTCGACGTCCCACAGGACGAACGGGCCGTGCGGGTACGCGAACGAGACCTGTCTGAGCTCGATCGCTAGCGGCATCCGAGCGCCCGGCGCAGGCTGGCGAGGTTGGCGCGCATGAGCGTGAAGTAGCTTGCTCCCTGCGCCTGCTGCTCTTTCGTCAGGCCTTCGATCGGGTTCAGCACGTCCACACGAGCGTGGGCGTCGCGCGCGACCGTTCGCGCGACCCGGGGGGAGACGAGAGTCTCGGCGAAGACGGTGCTCGCGCGCGTGCGCCGCACCTCGTCGACCACGGCGCGGAGCGCCTGCGGGCTCGGCTCCGCCTCCGGGTTCAGCCCGGTGACGGCGATCTGCTTCAGCCCGTATCGCCGAGAGAGGTAGCCGAACGCCTCGTGACTCGTGACGATCTCGTGCCGCGTGCAGCGCGCGAGGCTGCGCCGGTACTCGCCGTCGAGCGCGCGCAGCTTCGCGACGAGCGGCGCCGAGGGCCGCCCGAGCGCGCGGCCGACGCGCTGGACGATCAGCGCGTACCGGTGCGGATCGAGCCAGACGTGCGGATCGTTGTTCGCGGTGACGCCGAGCCCGGGCGTGTCGAGCAGACGCAGCACCCGGTCGCCGTGCCCGGCGGCGTCCTCGAGCTGCGGCTGGAAGCCCCGCCCGAGCAGCAGCACCAGGTCGGCCTCCCGCACCTTCCGCACGTCGCCCGGCGTCAGCTCGAGGTCATGCGGCTCCGCACCGGCCGGTGTCAGGTTGTCGACCCGCACGGTGGGCCCACCGAGCTCCTGCGCCGCGTAGGCAAGCGGGTAGAACGAGGCCACGAGGTGCCTCGACGCCGGCGTCGAGGCGGCGTCCGAGCGGCCGCCGCAGCCGGCCGCCGAGAGGGCGGCAAGCAGCACGACTGGAATGAGAATGATTCTCGCTCTCATGGCGCTACTCTACTGCCGATGGCGCCGAAGGGGCAAGACGAGCTGGCCGGACTCCTGCAGGAGAGCGGACTCCGGCCGACCCGCCAGCGACTGCTCGTCCTCGGCGCACTCGCCTCGGTCCGGGACGACGCGACCGCGCAGCAGATCCACGAACGGCTCCGCGCCGGCGGCGCGGCGATCGGGCTCGCCACCGTCTACCGCTCGCTCGCGCTTCTGAGCGAGCACGGCGTGGTCGACGTCCTCGCGCACCGGCCCGGAGAGGCCTGCTACCGGCTCTGCGGCGGCGGCCACCACCACCATCTGGTCTGCACGTCGTGCCACCGCGTCGTCGAGCTGCACGACTGCTCGCTCGACGACTGGCTGTCCGGTGTCGCGTCCGCGCACGGATTCGCCGTCACCGGCCACGAGGTCGAGGTCTCCGGAATCTGCTCCGAGTGCAGCGCCGCCTGAACCGTCCGATCCGCCCGCGACCCCGAGCGGATGCGCCGGTCGCTCATCGCTCACCTGATGCTCGCCCTGGGCGTGATCGCGGCCCTTGCCGCGCTGCTCGCCTCACAGCTGCCGGGCGCCGGGCTCGACGCGACCCACGCGCACTGAGTGGCTAAGCGCGCTCGGCCGTCACGATCATGCGCCACGTCTCGCGGGTGAACGCGGCGCCGTCCCAGCCGCCGTGCACCGAGAGCGGCACGAGACCGGCACGCGAGAGCTGCGCCGCGAGCTCCTGGTAGGTGTAGGCGCGGACCGAGGATTCGAGCCTCCGCCTCGAGCCGTCCGGCTTGACGACCGTCCAGACGGCGTCGTTGCGGCCCTTCTCGGCGTCGTAGCTCCGCTCCTCGAGCACGAGCCTGCCGTCGCCGAGCTCATCCCAGCCCTTCGGCTGGAAGCGCGCCGAGCCGAGCACGATCGGGTTGAAGGTGTCGAGCAGGAACCGTGCGCCCGGCTTCAGCGCTCCCGCGACGGCCGCGGAGGCCCGCTCGTCGTCCGCCTCGTCGGCGAAGTAGCCCCACGCCGACCAGACGTTGATCGCCCCGTCGAACTCGCCCCGCCAGGGAAGCTCCCGCATGTCGCCCTGGACGAGCTCGACGTCGAGACGCTCGTGGGCAGCCCTGGTACGGGCGAGCTCGAGCGACGAATCGGAGATGTCGACGCCCATGACGCGGTAGCCACGACGGGCTAGCTCGAGCGAGTGCCGGCCGTGGCCGCACGCAACGTCGAGGATCCGCGCGCCGGGCTCAGGGTCGAGCCGCTCGAGGACGAAGTCCACCTCGTCGCCGGTCGAGTCGTGCTCCGCGTCCCGCGCCAGCGCGATGGCCAGCCAGTCGTCCTCGTCGAAGAACGCCTCGTACCAGCGTGGGTCGACGGTCACGTCAGCCTGCGGCTAGCTTGCTCGCTCGCGAGCTCGCCTGCCTCGTGCCCGGGGTCGGCCATCGCGGGAGAAGGATAGGGACTAACGCGCCCGCCAGGCGATCTGTCCGGCCGCCAGGATCATCAGCGCCGCGAAGAGCCGCTTCAGCGTCAGATCCGAGAGCGAATGGGCGAGCACGACACCCGCCTGGACGCCGACGACCGACGCCGCGCCGATGATCGCGGCCGATCGCCATCGGACGGTGCCGTAGCGCGCGTTGCGCCACGTGCCGGCGGCCACGGTCGGGAGGATCGCGAGCAGCGACGTCGCCTCGGCGTGCAGCTGAGAGAGCCCGAGCACGAACACGAGGGTCGGGACGAAGAGAATCCCGCCGCCCACCCCGAAGAGACCGGCGACGACGCCGGCGAAGAGGCCGACCGCGATCGCGATGCCGATGTCCATCAGACGACGAGGCGCACCGCGACGAGGACGAGAAGCGCCGCGAAGGCGAAGCTGAGCGTCCGCGCCTGCATCCGCTGCTGCAGCCAGGTTCCGACGATCGCACCGGCCGCGCCCGGGATCCCGACGAGCGCGGCCGCACCGACCTTCACCTCTCCGTGCAGCGCGTACGTGATCGTGCCGGCGAGCGCGGTCACGCCGATCGCCGCCAGCGAGGTCGCCCCCGCCGACCGCTGATCGAGCCCCGCGAAGAGGACGAGCAGCGGGACGATCAGGATCCCGCCGCCGACGCCGAACAGGGCGCTGAAGAGACCGGCGGCGACGCCGATGAGCACGAGGCGCACGCGTCTATCGTAGGCAGGTGGACGCGCTGACACGGATCGCTGCGGAGCCCGGCCGGGCGGCGCTCCTCTTCGACGTCGATGGCACGCTGGCGCCGATCGTCGCCCGTCCGCAGGACGCCCGCGTACCCGACGAGACGCGCGAGGAGCTGCGCCGGCTCGCCGGCCGCTACGGGCTCGTGGCCTTCGTGACGGGCCGTCCGGCGGCGGCGGCCCGGGAGATCGTCGGCGTGGACGACGGGGTCGAGTACGTGGGCGAACACGGACTCGAGCTCGATCCCGAGGCGGACGCATGGGCCGAGCGGCTGCAGGCCTTCAAGGACGAGACCGCCTGGCCGGACGAGGGCAAGCCCCTCTCGGCGGCCTTCCACTACCGGACGCATCCCGACCCCGCGGCGGCGGAGGCGGAGCTGCGGGTCGTCGCCGAGCGCGCGGTCGAGGCGGGTTTCCGCACGCGCTGGGGCCGGATGGTGCTCGAGGTGCTGCCGCCGCTCGAGTCATCGAAGGGAACCGCCGTCCGCTCGCTGCTCGAGCGCCACGGGATCGAGCGCGCGCTCTACGCGGGCGACGACGCGACCGACCTGGACGCCTTCCGCGCCCTCGACGGTCTCGACACCGCCGTCCGCGTCGCGATCGTCTCCGCAGAGGCGCCGAGCCAGCTCGGAACGGCTGCCGACCTGGTCGTCGGCGGCACCTCGGAGCTACTCGAGCTGCTCCGAAAGCTGTGACGCAAAGCCGGTTTCACCCCGGTCGGAGCGGGAAGACCGGATACACTTGCGCGCGCAACCTTCTCGTGGTACATTGCTTGCGTTCGCAACTATTGCAAGCACAAGGAGGACGGAAACGATGAGCACCACCACTACCAGCACGACTGTGAGCACCACGCTGCCCGCCGGCACGTGGCAGCTCGACCCCGCCCATTCGCGCGTCGAGTTCGCGCTCGACTACATGGGCGGCACGTTCCGCGGCACGTTCCAGCCGTTCGAGGCCGAGCTCCACGTGAGCGAGGACGGCAGCGAGGACGGCGGGGCGTCGCTCAACGGGAAGGCCCGCGCCGAGAGCGTCCAGGTCAACGACGAGAACCTGAGCGCGCACCTGCTCTCGCCCGACTTCTTCGACGCCGAGCGGGCGCCGGAGCTCTCCTTCTCGTCGAACGACCTCCGCCGCGAGGGCGACACGATCGTCGTCGAGGGCGAGCTGACGATCCGCGGCGTCTCCAAGCCCGTGACGCTCGAGGGCACGATCGCCGGCCCGCTGACCGACGGCTTCGGCCGCGAGCGCGTGACGCTGACCCTCTCGGGCAAGGTCGACCGGACGGCCTTCGGCATCGAGTGGAACATGCCGCTGCCGTCGGGCGAGCAGGCCCTCCAGAACGAGGTCGACCTCTCCGCCCAGCTCTACTTCATCAAGGCCGCCTAGTCCGATGAAGGTCCTCGGCATCAGCGGCAGCGTCCGCAAGGACTCCTGGAACACGAAGCTCCTGCGCTCGGCGGCGGATCTCCTCCCCGACGGCGTCGAGCTGGAGCTCTGGGACGGGCTGAAGTCCGTGCCGCCGTACGACGAGGACGACGACGTCGAGCCGGCGCCGGCGGCGGTCGCGGAGCTCCGCGACGCCATCGCCGGCGCCGACGCGGTCCTGTTCGCCACGCCCGAGTACAACTCGTCGATCCCGGGCGTGCTCAAGAACGCGATCGACTGGGCCTCGCGTCCGCTCGCGACGAACCCGCTCCGGAACAGGCCGGTCGCGGTCATCGGCGCCAGCACCGGCGCGTTCGGCGCCGTCTGGGCCCAGGCCGAGCTCCGCAAGGTGCTCGCCGCCACGGGCGCCCGCGTGACGGACGGCGAGGTCGCGGTCGGGCACGCGCCCGCCAGGTTCGGCGAGGACGGTCTCCTCCAGGACGACGGGCTCCGCGAGCAGCTGGCGGAGACCCTCGAAGGGCTCGTCGCCGCGGTGCGGGCGCGCGACGCGTTCGCGGCAGCCAGAAGCGCCGCCGCCTAGCTAGAGCACTAGAGCTTCAGCCGCTCGCGCAACAGCCGGCTCTGCCTCCGGGCGACGTCGAGCTCGGTCCGCGCGGCGTCGTCCAGGACGAGCCTGATCCGGTCGGGGCCCGCACGCTTCACGGAGGCCACCTTCGCCAGATTGACGAGGTAGCTGCGATGGATCCGCGCGAAGCCGCCGGGCAGCGCCTCTTCGAGCTCTCCGAGCGAGCTCGTGCAGAGGTACGAGCGGTCGTAGGTGTGAACGCGGCTGTAGTCGCCGTCGGCCTGGACGAAGTGGATCGCGTCGTAGGCGATCAGCTCGGTCCCGCCCGAGCCGCCCACGACCGGCACCTTCTGGACCGGCGCCGCGCTCTCGCGGCTCCGCTCCTGGAGGCGCTCGACGACACGGGCGAGGCGGTCGGGGTCGACGGGCTTCAGCAGGTAGTCGAACGCCTCGACGGCGAAGGCGTCGACGGCGTAGCGCTCGTGCGCGGTCACGAAGACGAGCTCCGGCGCGCCGGCCCGGTCGCGGACGAGGCGCGCCGCCTCCAGCCCGGTCAACCCGGGCATCTCCACGTCGAGGAAGACGACGTCGTAGGCGACCGCGTCCGCGAGCCGCAACGCCTCCGCGGCGCTGGCAGCCTCGCCGACGACCTCCACCGCGGGATGGGCGCCGAGCAGAAAGCGAAGCTCCGAGCGGGCCGGCGCCTCGTCGTCGACCAGGAGCGCACGGATGCTCACGCGGCCGGCACCTCGAGCCGGACGATCGTCCCGAACGGAAAGGAGCGCAGCCGAACGCCCTCGCCGTAGAAGGCCGTCAGCCGCCGGTGGACGTTCGCCAGCCCGAGTCCCGTGCCCTCGCCGACGCCGGGCTCGAGCACGCGCTCGATCGCCTCGCGGGCGATGCCGCGGCCGTCGTCGCGGACGGTGACGCGCAGGCGACCGCGCCGCACGCGTGCCCGCACGAGCAGGTGAAGCGGCCGTTCGGTCTTGCCGTGCTTGACCGCGTTCTCGACGATCGGCTGGACGAGGAACGGCGGCAGCCGCACGTCGAGCGCCTCCGGCGTCGCGTCGATCGTGACCTCGAGCTGCGGCCCGAAGCGGGCCTGCTCGAGCACGAGGTAGCTCTCGACGTGGCCGAGCTCCTCGGCGAGCGTGATGAACTCCTGCGGGCGCGAGAGCGTCCAGCGCACGTAGTCCGCGAACGCGAGGATCAGACGCCGCGCGTGCTCGGGGTCGGTGCGGATGAAGCTCGCGATCGTGTTCAGGCAGTTGAAGACGAAGTGCGGCTCCATCTGGGCCTGCATCGCCTGCACCTGCGAGCCGGCGAGCTCCGCCAGCTGCAGCTGCGCGGACAGCTGGCCGCCGAGCTGCGTCAGGAGCTCGACGTCCGGATCCGAGAGCGGGGCGCCGTCCGTCGCGTAGACCACGAGCGCGCCGAGCGGGCCGCCGGAGCCGCGCAGCGGGACGATCGCCGCCGAGCCGAGCGGGCAGGCCGGGTGACGGCACTCGACCCGGAGCGCGAGAGGCGCGACCAGCGGCTCGTCCCGCGCGAGCGACTCGAAGACGGGCCGCATCGGCTGGTCGCCCACGCCGTGGTGGTCGGCGCCGGCGCCGACGAACGCCAGCACGCGGCTCGTGTCCGTGACGGCGACGGCGCCGAAGCCGAGCTTCTCGAAGACCTCGTAGGCCACGGTCCGCGCGGAGGCCTCGGTGAGCCCGAGCCGAAGCTCCGGCAGCGTCGCCGCCAGGAGCTCGAGCGTGGGCGCCGTGCGCCTGAGGCGGCGGACGCGAGGCATGATCGGGATTGTGCACGTCACCGAGGAGATCCTTGCGCCGCTGCGCGAGCGCTACGGCCAGCCGGTGTTGCTGGAGTGGGAGGGCGAGATCAGCGAGCAGGAGCATGCAGTCGCGACCTACAACCCCGCGCGGATGCACGACGTGACGCTCTTCATCCTCGACCCCGCCGAGCGCATCGCGCTGATCCGGAAGCCGATGTTCGAGGACGGCATCTGGCGCCCGCCCGGAGGAGGTGTCAAGCCGGGCGAGGACTTCGAGCGGGCCGTGGCGCGCGAGGCGCTCGAGGAGACCGGCCTGCGCGTCGAGCTGGAGCGCTACCTCGTGGCGTCGCGGGTCCGCTTCGTCTACCGACCGGCCGACGTCCCGTGGCGGACGCACGTCTTCCTCGCGCGCACCGAGGACACCGAGCTCGAGCCGCAGGACACCGAGGAGATCGCCGGCGCCCGCTGGGGCACGCTGGACGAGCTCGGCGGCCCGCTGCGCGAGCGGCTGCTCGCTACCGGGCGGACGTTCTGGCGCTACCGCGTGGCGCTGCACGACGCCGCGCTAGCGAGTCTTCGACGGCCTCTCTGACGATCGTCGGAAAGTCGTAGACCGGCTTCAGATCCCAGGCGGGATCGACCATCCCCCCGTACGCCTCGAGCTCCCAGTCGGATGCGGCGACACGGTACGTCTCGCCCGGCTCGATCTCGGGCGGGCCTGCCACGAACAGCCGCCCGCGCGGCTTGCCTCGCAGGCTACCCGGCACTCGACGCCTGGAACTCGGGGTCGGCTGCGCGCTCGATCATCGCCAGCAGCTGCGCACCGGTGAGCTCGACGACGCCCGGGTTGCCGCTCGAGTGGCAGACCTCCCAGAGCTCGCCGCGGCGGATCGTGCCCGCAGGCAGCGGGGCGTCGAGCGTCACGAGTTCCGTGGCGAGCCCGATCTCGGCGCCCATGCGCTCGCGGTACACCTCGGCGACGAACGCGGCAGTCGAGCGACACGTCGAGCACCGCGATCACCTCGTCGAGATGCTCGCGAAGCTCCCGCTCCGCCGCCTCCGCCGCGGCGAGCACGCCCGCGTGGAGCGGGGTGTCCGGCGGAACGGGCAGCACGCTCGCGGTGACGCCGTCCTCCGTGACGTCGATGCGGCCGAGGTGCTCGGCGTACGCGCCGGCCTGTGCGACGAGCACGTCGCCGACGCGCTCGCCTTCGGGTAGGAGCGTGTGCGAGTGAGCGCCGATCACGAGATCGATGTCGCCTGCGAGGTCCCGGGCGAGCGTCCTGTCGTCGTAGCCGAGGAAGCTCGTTCTCGTAGCCCACGTGGGAGAGCAGCACGACGAGCTCGGCGCCCCGCGTGCGCAGCTCGCGCGCAAGCTCGCGCACGAGCGGCAGCGGCTCGAGGCTCTCGATCCCGAAGTCGAAGCCGCCGAGGAACCGCAGGAACGGGTCGGTGATGCCGATCACGCCGATCTGCCACTCGCCGGCCCGGAGGAGCACCGACGGCTGCACGCCCTCGACCGGCGCGAGGTTGGCGAGCAGCAGCGGATAGCCGGCGGTGTCGGCCTGTTCTGTGATCACCTGCATGCCGTAGCGGAGCCAGGCTCCGTTGCCCACTGTCGCGACGTCGCAGCCGGCCGCCGTCAGGATCCTGTGCATCGCGACGCCCTTGGTCAGGTTGGAGACCCGAACGGTCGTCTCCTCGATGTCGCCCGCATCGAGGTACAGCACGTCAGCGTCCTCCTCGGCTCGGATACTCGCGACGAGCGTGGCGACGCGCGCGAGCCCCTCGATCCGGCCGTGGATGTCGTTCGTGTGCAGGAGGACGAGGCGCCGCACGCCCCGAGTTCTACCGCCCGTCTGTTAGGGATCCATTCGCGACGAGCTCCAGCACCTGCGGGATCGCCGTCACCCTCGGGCCGTCCCAGTCCCGGACCTCGGGCCAGATCGGATCCTCTCCCGGCCGGTGCACGAGCACGGGCGTCATGCCCACGCGCGCGGCGCCCGCGAGCTCGTCGTTCGCGCCGTCGCCCACGTAGACGCACGCCTCCGGCTCGACGCCCAGGCCCCGGGCCGCCAGCAGGTAGATCTCCGGCTCCGGCTTCATGTGGCCGCAGCTCGCCGAGAAGACCTCGGCGTCGAAGAGCCCGTGGAACTGCGTCTCGGGCCAGAGCGCGGGCACGTCCTCCGTGCAGACGCTGATCAGGCCGACGCGGAAGCCGCGCCGGCGCAGCCCCGTCAGCGTCTCGACCGCGCCCTCGCGCGGGACGAGTGCGGCGCGCGTGTTCTCGTGCCGCAGCGCGATCAGACCCTCGAGCGCATCGTCGTCGACGCCGAGGGCGCGGTAGGCGTCTGCGAGCGAGCCCGTCTCACGCTGCCGGTAGGTGTCGCGGAAGAGGCGGTCGAACTCCTCGCGCTCGTGCGGCGTCGCGCGCCACAGCAGCTCGTTGAGCGCCCGCGACGCCCCGACCGGCCAGTCGACGAGCGTCTCCCAGAGATCGAAGATCACTGCGCTCACACCCGGGCGCACTCGCGGAGCACCTCCCAGGTCCGGCGGACGTCGTCCTCCGTCGTGCGCGCGTTGCCGATCGCGAGCCGGATCACCTTCTCGCCGCGGAGCCTCGTCGTCGCCACGAACGCCTCGCCGGTCGCGCTCACGCGGCGCGCGAGCTCCTCGTTGTCCACCTCGACGTGCCGGAAGCAGACGGTGGAGAAGAGCGTGCGGCGCGGAGATCTCCCAGCCGGGCTCGTCCCGCACCCAGCTCTCGAAGAGCTGCGCGAGGCGCACGTGCTCGCGGATCAGCGCCTGCAGCCCTTCGCGCCCGTACGCGCGCAGAACGAACCAGAGCTTGAGGGCGCGGAAGCGCCGGCCGAGAGCGGGGCCGTAGTCCTTCAGGTCGAGCGCGTCGCTCGACGGCAGGTAGTCCGGGACGAGCGCGAAGGCGGCGTGCAGCGCCTCGGGCCGCCGCGACCAGAGCGTCGAGCAGTCCATGGGCGTGAAGAGCCACTTGTGCGGATTGACGACGAGCGAGTCGGCGCGGTCGCAGCCCTCGAGCGTGGAGCGGTGCTCCTCGCAGACCCAGGCGGCCCCCGCGTACGCCGCGTCGACGTGGAGCCAGGCGCCCGTGCGCTCGCAGAGGTCGGCCAGCGCCGGCACCGGGTCGACCGAGGTCGTCGACGTCGTCCCGACGGTGGCGACGATCGCCGTCGCGTCGGAGGCGTCGAAGTCGGCGCGCATCCGGAACTCGTCGTCCACCGGCACCGGGCGGAACTCGAGCCCGAGCAGACGGGCCGCCTTCTCGACCGAGAAGTTGGCCTGCTCCGAGGCGTAGACCGCGCCGCCCGGGCGAAGCGTCCGAGCCGCGGCGAGCGAGGCGATCGTCGCCGTCGACGCGGTGTCCTCGATGTGACCGTGCCAGCCGCGCGGGAGCCCGAGCAGCTCCGCGAGCCAGTCGAGGGTCAGCTGCTCCAGCTCGGTCGCTGCGGGAGACGTCGACCAGACCATGCCGTTGACGTTCAGCGCCGCGATCAGCAGCTCGGCGAGGATGCCCGGCTCGGAGCCGGTGTTGGCGAAGTAGGCGAAGAAGCGCGGGTGGTTCCAGTGCGTGATTCCGGGAAGCAGCACCTCGTCGACGTCGCGCAGGAGGGCGTCGAACGGCTCACCCTGCTCCGGCGGGTGCTCCGGAAGACTCGACCGGATCTCGCCGGGTTGGACGCGGGCGAGCACCGGGAGGTCGCCCACGCCTTCGAGATAGTCCGCCGCCCAGTCGGCGGCGCGGTGCAGGTCCTCGCGGAAGCTCATCGCTGCTTCCGCAGCTTCTCGATCTGCTTCCACGTGCGTGTGTTGAGGACCTGCTCCTTCGTCAGCCAGCCCCGGCGCGCCTGGCCGACGCCGAACTCGACGTAGTCCAGCGCGGCGACCTGGTGGCCGTCCGAGTCGATCGCGAGCAGCACGCCGGCCTCGGCGAGCGCCCGCGCGTGCACGTCGCGCAGGTCGAGCCGGTCGGGCTGCGAGTTGATCTCGAGGAACGTCTTCGTCTCGAGCGCCTTCTCGGCGATCCGCTCGAAGTCGAGGTCGACCGGATCACGTCTGCCGATCTTGCGCCCGGTCGGGTGGCCGATGCAGTCGACGTACGGGTGGTCCATGGCGGCGAGCACGCGCTCGGTCGGGCTCTTCTCGCGGGCCGCGTGCACCGAGGCGACGACCCAGTCGCAACGGGCGAGCAGCTCGTCCGCGAGGTCGAGCGTCCCGTCGGCCCTGATGTTCACCTCGACGCCCCTGAGCAGCCGAAACGGGGCGACCTGCTCGGCGAGCGCGTCGATCGCCTTCTGCTGCGCCTCCAGCCGGCCGTCGCGAAGGTAATGGGAGTGATCGGTGACGGCGTAGTACGAGTAGCCGCGCGCGATCGCCGCAGCGACCATCTCCTCGAGCGTGTTCTTGCCGTCCGCGGACCAGTCGGTGTGCGTGTGCAGGTCGCCGCGGAGGTCGCCCGGCTCGACGAGCCGAGGCAGCGTGCCGTTCCGCGCCGCGGCGATCTCCCCGGAGTTCTCGCGCAGCTCCGGCGGGATGTACGCGTAGCCGAGGTGCGCGTAGAGATCCTCCTCGTTCTCGAAGGTTGCGACCTCGCCGGTCTCCACGTCCTTGACCCCGTACTCGGAGATCGAGAGCCCGTGCCGCACTGCGTCCTCGCGCAGCGCCACGTTGTGGTCCTTCGAGCCGGTGAAGTGCTGAAGGAGGTTGCCGTAGCAGTCGGGCGGCACGACGCGGAGGTCGAAGCGCAGGCCGTCGTTCGCGATCACGGTGGCCTTCGTGTCGCCCTTGGCGACGACCTCGCCGACCCAGGGCTGCGAGGTGAAGTGGTCGATCAGCGCCGGTGCGTCGGTGGCCGTCGCGATGATGTCCAGGTCGTGGAGGGTCTCGCGGTAGCGGCGGGCGGAGCCCGCGATCGAGACCCGGTCGGAGGCGGGGTGCTCCTCGAGGACCTGCACGACGGCCTGGAGCGGAGGCAGCGCGCGGCCCAGCAGCGTGCGCTTGGGCTCGTCGGCGGCGGGGGCGGCCTCCAGCGCCGCGAGCACCTTCTCCTCGAGCTTCGCGCCCACGCCCGAGAGCGTCCGCAGCTGCTGCGCCTCTGCAGCCTCCTTCAGGCCGGCGACCGTCGTCACGCCGAGCTCCTTCCAGATGCGGCGCGCGGTCTTCGGCCCCAGGCCCGGCAGGCGCATGAACGTCACGACCTCCTCGGGCACGTTGCCCCGCCGCTTCGTGAGCGCGTGAACCTCGCCGTCCTCGACCGCCTGGACGATCTTCTCCTCGATCGTCTTGCCGATTCCGCCGATCTGCGTCGCGTGGCCCTCGAGCGCCAGCTTCGCCACCGGGCCGGAAGTCTCGCGGATCGCCTTGGCGGCACGGCGGTACGCGTTGATGCGGAAGAAATCGCCTTCCTCGAGCTCCATCAGGTCGGCCAGCAGGTCGAACTGCGCCGCGAGCTCGTCGTTCCTCGGCAGCGTCTGGGCCACGCCGCGACAATAGCCCGTCCATGCGGCCCTCCGGACCAGATGTGCCCGCAGAGTCGACTGTGATCGTCTGCCTGCCGACGTACAACGAGCGCGAGAACCTCGAGCCGATGGTGCGCGCGCTCGGGGAGCAAGGTGTGCGCGTGCTCGTGATCGACGACGACTCCCCCGACGGCACCGGACAGATCGCCGATCGGCTGGCGACCGAGCTCGACTACGTGGACGTGGTGCATCGCGAGCGCAAGGAGGGTCTCGGGCGCGCGTACATCGCCGGCTTCCGGCGCGCACTCGCCGAGGGCGCGGAGCTGATCCTCGAGATGGACTGCGACTTCTCGCACGACCCGGCGGACGTGCCGAGGCTGATCGCGGCGGCGAGCGACGCGGATCTCGTGCTGGGCTCACGGTACGTGCCGGGAGGGGGCGTGCGGAACTGGGGCTTCCTGCGGCGGCTGATCTCCTCCGGCGCCTCCCTCTACACGCGGCTGCTGCTGATGCCGGTGCACGATCCGACGGGCGGTTTCAAGGCGTTCAGACGCGAGGTGCTGGAGTCGATCGAGCTCGAACGCGTCCGGTCGCGCGGCTACGCGTTCCAGATCGAGCTCACGTACCGCGCTCGGCGCAACGGGTTCCGCGTCGTCGAGGTGCCGATCGTGTTCTCCGACCGCGAGGTGGGGCACTCGAAGATGAGCCGCGCGATCGTGGCGGAAGCGGTCTGGAAGGTGCCCTGGCTACGGCTGCAGGGCCTGCTCGGCCGCTTGTAACCTGCGTGGATGCGCGACGTCACGGATCAGGACTTCGACGACGTGGTCGTCCGGGCGACCCGCCCGGTCGTCGTCGACTTCTGGGCTCCCTGGTGCGGGCCCTGCCACGCGGTGACGCCGATTCTCGAGCAGCTCGCCGACGAGGTCGAGTCCGTCGACTTCGTCAAGATCGACATCGACGCCAACCCGGCGACGGCATCGCGGTACGGGATCCTCTCGATCCCGACCGTGACGATCTTCTCGGACGGGAAGGTGCGGGAGACCCTCGTCGGTGCGCGGCCGCGCTCGCAGTACGAGCGCGCGCTGGCCGAGTACGCGTAGCGCGGCGGCTACCCTGCTTCGGTGCTGCGCCTCCCGGAATCGCCCCGGGCGCGGAAGCGCCTCGCCTGGCGTGGGGGCGCGCTGCTCGCGCTGGGCGTCCTCACCGTCTTGCTCGTGTTCTTCCGCAACACGGGGCATTCGTTCCAGACGCCCACGAGCAACGAGCGGCCGCAGGTGTTCCGCGAGCCGAAGCACGTCGCCGCAACGTCGGCGGAGCGCCGCGACGCCGAGAAGACGCTCGACGGCTTCGTGCGGACTGCGGTGATCCGCGATCACCCCGGTCGTGCCTGGGAGCTCGCGACGCCGCACATGCGCGAGGGCTCGACCCGGGCCGAGTGGGACGCCGGGACGCTGCCCGTGCCGCCCTACCCGAAGCGCGAGTTCCGGACGTACGGCTCGACGCTGAAGTACTCCTACCGCGGCGTGCTCGGCTACGACGTTCTCGTCCTGCCGCAAACGGCCGCAGGCGAGCAGCGCGTCTACTCGTGCGAGCTCCACGACCTGCACGGACACTGGCTGGTGGACTTCTGCTATCCGCGCACGACCCTTTAGGACGGCTGTGGACGCCTTGTTCCACGATTGAGGCGCTCCAGTGACGGTCTCGTCACGAAGGCCGTGGCCGTGTCGGACAGGGCCCGGCCATCGCGTGTGCAACGCTGGAGGCTGACCCCAGACGACGAGGAGGTGGTCGCCCCGCACAGACCCGATGGACGCTCCGAACAACCGAGACGAACAACCGAGAGCGCCTGCCCAGGACATCCCACGCGCGTGACGCCTCAGCTTCGGAAATGCTCCCAGCCGGAGAGCTCGACGGGCTCGCCCTGCCACGTGAGTGTGACCCCCTCGCCGCGCTCGACCCGGCCGATCTCCGCGAAGCCGAGCGGATCCTCGACAGCGGCAAGGAGCTCGTAGTCCTCGCCGAAGCCGAGGTCGGAGAGGTCGGCCCCCTCGGCGAGCGGAACTCGCTCGAGCTCGATCACGATCCGGCACCTGGATCGCCGCGCGATGTGCCCGGCATCGCGGGCGAGGCCGTCAGAGACGTCGAGCATCGCGTGCGCCACGGCACCGAGCCTGCGCCCCTCGGCGATCCGCAGCGGCGGTCGCACGAACGAGCTGCGCCGGAACGCGGCACCGGCAGCTCCGAGCGGACCCGTCACGACGAGGCTGTCGCCCGCCTCGGCCCCGCCCCGCCCGGGAACCCGCTCCGAGCGGCCGAGCGCCGTGACGCTGAGGACGACGAGCTCTGCGCGCGTCGTATCCCCGCCGATGACGGGCACGCCTGCCTCCACGATCCCCGCGTAGAGCTCGAGGGCGTCCTCGAGCCGGACCGAGGATGGCGCACCGAAGCTGACGAGCAGCCCTTCCGGCTCGGCGCCCGACGCTGAGAGGTCGCTGACGTTGGCTGCGGCCGCCCTGAAGCCGAGGTCACGCCACGACAGCCAGTCGAGCCGGAAGTGAACCCCCTCGACGAGCGAGTCCTGGGTCACGACGAGCCCGTCGCCGAGCTGCGCCGCGTCGTTCTCGATCCCCGTGGCAAGCCCGCGCCGCTCGAGCTCGTCGAGGAAGCCCAGCTCGCCGATGTCAGAGAGCCTCGTCAACGGCCCTCCTCAGCGCGGGATCGGTCGCGGCGCGGATGACGGCCACGCCGGCGGCGCCGGCGCGGATGCACGCGGCTGCGTTCGAGGCGTCGACGCCCCCGATCGCGACGACCGGAACGTCGACCGCAGCGCAGATCCGGCGCAGCCCGTCGAGGCCGATCGCGGGATCTGCGTCGTCCTTCGACGGCGTCGCCCAGATCGGCCCGACGCCGAGGTAGTCGGCCTCGGCGGCGGCGGCCTGCTCCAGCGTCGAGGCCGAGCGTCCCAGCAGAAGCCCGGCGCCGCGGGCGCGCTCCGCGCCGGCGTCGCCCTGCCCGAGATGGACCCCGTGCGCGCGCAGGAGGATCGCCGCCTCGACGTCGTCGTTGACGACGAACGGCAAGCCGAGCCCGGCGAACCCCGCACCCCGGGCGACCAGATCGGCTGTCGAGACACCCTTGACCCGCAGCTGCAAGATCGTCGCGCCGGCGTCGACGGCACGGCGGGCCGTGTCGAGATCCTCGACGATCGCGTGCACTCTCACGCGGCCCGCGCCCGCGCGTCGATCGTCGCCGGGTCCAGCGCCGCCAGCGCGTCGTAAAGACCGACGTGGAAGCTGCCCGGCCCCTTGGCGTCCTGCGCCGCATCCTCCCCCGCGACGCCGAAGGCCACCAGCGCCTCGGCGGCCGCCTCGAGCGGTCGATCCGCCGCGACGGCAAGGAAGCAGCCTGTCATCGCCGTCGACATGCACCCCGTGCCGGTGATCGAGGCGAGCAGCGGATGGCCGTTCGAGACCGCGAGGACCCGCTCCCCGTCCGAGACGTGATCTGTCGGTCCGGTGACCGACGCCACAAGCCCGAGCGCGCGGGCCGCCGCACGAGCCAGCTCCGCGGGATCGCCCGCGCCTCCGATCGACTCGACCCCGCGAACCTCCGCCTCGACTCCGACCAGCGTCGCGACCTCGCCGGCGTTCCCGCGCAGGACGGCGACGTCGACCTCGGCGAGGATCCGCCTGGCCGTCTCGGTGCGAAAGCCGGTCGCACCGGCGCCGACGGGATCGAGGACGACCGGAACGCCGTGCGCGTTCGCCCCTTTGCCCGCGGCGATCATCGCGTCGATCCAATGCGCGGAGAGCGTGCCGATGTTCAGCACCAGCGCGCCTGCGAGCGCCACCATCTCCTCGACTTCTTCCGGCGCGTGCGCCATCACGGGCAAAGCGCCGAGCGCGAGCGTGGCGTTCGCCGTCTCGTTCATGACGACATAGTTGGTGATCTGGTGCACGAGCGGCTTCCGGTCGCGCAGTGCGCGGAGATCCGCGCCGGTGCTCAGCGTCATCGGGCTCCTTCGAGGTCGAGGACGTCGACGGGCCCCTCGCCGGACCCGATCTCGACGAGGCCGCGCCGCACGGCTTCGGCCGCCACCCCGGCGGCCCCGCGCGCGGCGGAGGGGAGGGAATTGCCGCGCGCGAGCAGCGCCGCCAGGCTTGCGGAATGGGTGCAGCCCGCGCCGTGGGTCGCGGCGACGACGTGACGCGGCACTGCGATCTCCAGATGATCCGACCCATCGAAGAGATGGTCAATCGAGGATCCTCCATGGCCGCCCGTCACAATCGCCGCGCGGGCGCCCAGGAAGACAAGCCGCTCCGAGAGGATGCGTCGGTCCTCCGTCTCGAGACCGCTCAGGGCCTGGGCCTCCGGCAGGTTCGGCGTCACGACCGTGGCAAGCGGGAACAGCAGCCCGACGAGCGCGTCGACGGCGTCGTCCTCGAGCAGCTTCGCGCCGGAGCTCGCCACCATCACGGGATCGACGACGAGCGGCACCGGGTGCTCCTCGATGTACGCCGCAACCGTCTCGATCAGGCGTCTCGAGAAGAGCATGCCCGTCTTCGCGGCGTCGACGCCGATGTCCGAGAAGACGGCGTCCAGCTGGGCGAGCACGAACTCGGGCGGCAGCTCGTGGATCGCAGTCACCGCGGTCGTGTTCTGCGCGGTCAGCGCCACGAGGACGCTCGTGCCGTGACAGCCGAGGGCGGCGAACGCCTTCAGGTCGGCCTGGATCCCTGCGCCGCCGCCCGAGTCGGACGTGGCGATGGTCAACGCTCGCGGAATCATCTGCTCCCTTCGCCGGCATGACCCGGATCAGGTTCGACGGGTGTGATCTCAGCCCCGGCGGGGCACCCCGGTCATTCGAGGCTAGCATCGGGCGCATGACCCATGAGGCTCGCTACGACAGCGTCGCCGACTGGTACGACGAGGCGCTCGCGACGTCCGAGCTCGGGCTCTCGGGCCGCGCGGTCGTCCAGCGCCTGCTCGGGCCCGGACCGGGCCGCCTCCTCGACGTGGGCTGCGGCGGAGGCGTACACATGCTCGCCTTTGCAGACGACGGCTGGACGGCCTCCGGCGTCGACCTCTCGGAGAGCCAGCTCCGACTCGCGCGGGAGCGCGGCTGCGAGGTCGTACAGGCCTCGGCCGAGAAGCTGCCGTTCGAGGACGACAGCTTCGACGGGGCCGTCTCGATGTGGACGCATACGGACGTGGACGACTTCGGTGCGATGCTCCGCGAGATTCGCCGCGTCCTCCGCCCGGAAGGCGTCTTCGTCTACCTCGGCGTGCACCCGTGCTTCGTGGGTCCGCATTCGGAGTTCGTCGCCGGCGAGGGCATCCCGACGCTGCACCCCGGCTACCGGCTGGCCGGACGCTACGAGGACGGGCCCGGCATCTCCCCGAGCGGGCTCCGCGCGAAGGTCGGCGCAGTGCACCTCACGCTCGGCGCGTTCCTGCAGTCGTTCCTCGACGCTGGGCTCAAGCTCGAGCGGTTCGAGGAGCCTGGCGGCCGCGAGTACCCCGTGCCGGTCGCCGTCAGGGCACGGGCCTAGACGGGAGGTCTAGAGCGCCTAGGCAGGACGGCGCGAGACGACCGGCCGCGAGAGGCGGCTGACGTCACGCGACGCAGGCCCGGACTCGAGCGCGCGGTGGGCGCGAAGCAGCGGGCCGAGGAGCCCGAGACGTTGCATGAGGCGAAGGCGGAGATACATTGCCCGTGTTTTCGGCAGGAAGACGGCTTTCCTTTACCCCGAAGTCCAATTGAACACGATCCACCGGTTGGACGGTGCGGGAAGCTTCAATAGACCGATGGCCCACACCGTCGCAGCCTGGGATGCCGCGCTCGCAGGCGAGGAGCTCGCCTACCTGACGACGGAGTCCGCGCGCGACGCCCGCCTGGCGCCGCTTCCCGACGAGCTGCATCCGAACGTCAGGGCCGCGATCGGCGTCGAGTCGCTCTACGGCCACCAGCGCGCGGCCTGGGACGCCGCCGCCCGCGGCGAGAACCTGATCGTCACGACGGGCACCGCCTCCGGGAAGACGCTGGCGTTCAACCTGCCCGTGCTCGACGCGCTCGCCCGCGAGCCGAAGGTGCGCGCGCTCTATCTCTACCCGACGAAGGCGCTCGCCCAGGACCAGGCGCGCGCCCTCACCGCGTACGGACTGCCGAAGCTTCGCGCCGCGATCTACGACGGCGACACACCCTCCGAGCAGCGCTGGCAGGTGCGGAGGTGGGCCAACCTCATCCTCACGAACCCGGACATGCTCCACGTCGGCGTGCTGCCGCACCATGACCGCTGGGGCGACGTGCTCGCGAACCTCCGCTACGTGATCGTCGACGAGGCGCACGTCTATCGCGGCGTGTTCGGCTCCCACGTGGCGAACGTCCTGCGCAGGCTCCGCCGCCTCGCCCGCGTCTACGGCGCCGAGCCGCAGTTCCTGCTCGCCTCCGCGACGATCTCGAATCCCGGCGAGCTCGCGCACCGGCTGGTCGGCGCGCCGGCGACCGTGATCGGCGACGACGCCGCGCCCCGTGCAGAGCGAACCGTCGCGCTCTGGAACCCGCCGCTCCTGGACGAAGAGCTCGGCCTGCGCGCTTCGGCGCTCGGGGAGGCGTCGCGGCTGCTGGCCTCCCTCGTGGAGCTCGAGCTGCGGACGCTGGTCTTCGCGAAGAGCCGCAAGGCGGCGGAGCTGATCCACCGTTTCGCGGCCGACCGGCTCGGCGACGACTCTCGCCTCTCCCCGTACCGCGCCGGGTACACGCCCGCCCAGCGACGCGAGATCGAGCGGCGCCTCCTGGCGGGCGAGCTGCTCGGCGTCTCCGCCACGAACGCGCTCGAGCTGGGAATCGACATCGGGCTGCTCGACGCGGTGATCTCCGTCGGCTTCCCGGGCACGGTCGCCTCGCTCCGCCAGCAGTGGGGACGGGCAGGCCGGCGCGGTCACGGGCTCGCGGTGCTCGTCGCCTCCGAGGACGCGCTCGACCAGTACTTCATGCGCGAGCCGGAGGCGCTGCTCGGCCGCCGCGTCGAGGCCGCGATCCTCGACCATGCCAATCCGCGCGTCCTCGACGGGCACGTGCTCTCGGCCGCCTACGAGGCTCCGCTCGACGACGCCGACCGGGCCGAGCTCGGCGACGAGGCGCTCGAGCGCGCGGCCGACCTTCCGGAGCTGAGGAAGACGAAGGCGGGCTACGTCTGGGCCGGCCGCGACTATCCTGCGGCGCGCGTCCCGCTTCGGGCGACGGACGCGGACTCGTTCACCGTCGTCGACGCCGCCAGCGGCTCCATCCTCGGCCTCGTCGAGCGTAGTCGCGCCTACTCGACCGTTCACGAGGGAGCCGTGTACCTGCACCTCGGCGAGTCGTTCCTCGTCCGGGAGCTCGACCTCGAGTCGCGCACGGCCGTCGTCGTCCCGTACTCCGGCGACTACTACACGCAGCCGAAGAAGGAGACAGCGCTGGCGATCCTCGAGGCGCTGCGCACGGAGCGGCGCCTCGGCCTCGACCTCGCGTTCGGCCGCGTCACCGTCACCGAGCAGGTGATCGGCTACCAGCGAAAGAGCGTCCAGACGCAGGAGACGATCGACGTCGTGCCGCTGTTGATGCCGGAGACGGCATTCGACACCGAGGCGATCTGGTACCTCCCCGAGGCGGAGCACCTCGAAGAGCTCGACGACATGCCGAGGCTGCTCGGGGCGCTGCATGCGGCGGAGCACGCCATGATCGCGATCCTGCCGCTCTGGGCCATGTGCGACCGCTGGGATATCGGCGGGCTCTCTACGAACGTGCACTTCCAGACCGGCCGCCCGACCGTCTTCGTCTACGACGGCCACCCGGGTGGCGTCGGGATCACGGAGCGTGGCTTCGACGTCTTCGAGGGCTGGATCGAGGACACTATGAAGATGATCGCCGGCTGTCCGTGCGAACAAGGCTGCCCGTCGTGCGTCCAATCTCCCAAATGCGGCAATCTGAACGAGATGCTGGACAAGTCCTCGGCTCTTCTGTTGCTGCGCAGGTTGCTCGCCTCATGAAGGGGCGCCCGATCGCGATGATCATCGCGGAGGGCCTCGCGTTGCTCGTCCTCCTCATCGTGCTCGGCACGATCGGCGTCTCGCTCGGCGCGGCCGTCAACGACGGGCTCAGAAGCTCGCTGACGAAGAAGCCGAAGGACGCCGCGCCGGCCTGGTCGCCCGACGGCTCTCTGATCGCCTTCGTGCGGACCGACGCCGAGAACAACGGCGCCCTCTTCGTCATGGACTCGGACGGCGCGGAGCAGATCAAGGTCGCCGACGCAACCCCGCGCTCCGGCGTCACGTGGATGGGAATGCGCGTCGCGTTCATCCACTCCGGGCGCGTCTTCGCCGCCAGCTCGGACGGCTCGACCGTGCGGCCGCTGTCGACGCCGCCCCACGAACGCGCTCTCCAACCCCGGCCAGGAGGACCTCTCGCCGGACGGCAGGCACCTCGCCTTCACCCGCGACGGCCACATCTTCGTGGGCGACGAGAACGGTGACAACGCCGTCCAGCTCACCGGCACCTAACCGGTCAAGCCACGCTGGTCCAGGACGCATCGCCCCCGACCCACCGAGCCCCTACGGGCCACGGTACCCGCGATAAACGCACGTCTCCGAGCCGACTGTGCAACAACTTTCGCGGGGCCTGTCGATTTGGCGCGGGCCCGTTCGTCGTAGAGTCGAACCCGACCGAGGAGGCACAGATGCAGTACATGCTCCTGATCTACTCCGCCGAGGACGCCTGGGACGGCCTCAGCGACGACGCGCGCAACGCCATGTACGCCGAGTACGGCGCGTTCAGCCAGGCGCTGCGCGACGCGGGGGCCCATATCGCCGGCGACGAGCTCCAACCGACCTCGGCGGCGACGACCGTCTCCGTGCGCGACGGCGAGACGATCGTCCACGACGGGCCATTCTCCGAGACGAAGGAGTCGCTCGGCGGCTACTACCTGATCGACGTCGAGTCCCCCGAGGAGGCGGCCGCGTGGGCGGCGCGCGTCCCGTCGGCGAGGCACGGCTCGATCGAGGTCCGGCCCGTCGTCATGCGCAGCGCACCCGTCGGGGCCTGACGATGCAGTACCTGCTGCTCATCTACGACGACGAGACCTGGCGGGATCGCCTCAGCGAGGAGGAGAGCGGCGCGATCGTCCGGCGCTACCAGGCCTTCTCGCGGCAGGGTCGCGAGGCCGGCGTGATCGTCGGAGGGGCACGGCTTCACCCGACGACCGCCGCCACGAGCGTCCGCGTCCGCGACGGCGAGCGGCTCGTCACCGACGGCCCGTTCGCCGAGACGAAGGAGCAGCTCGGCGGGCAGTTCCTGATCGAGGTGCCGACGCTCGACGATGCGCTCGACTGGGCGGCGCGGATCCCGGGCGCCGAGCACGGCACGGTCGAGGTCCGGCCGCTCCTCGACGTGCCGGCGGAGGTCGCCGGATAGTCGAGCGGGTCTTCCGCGAGGAGTTCGGCCGCTGTGTCTCGATCCTGGCACGCGTCCTCGGCGACCTCGACCTCGCCGAGGACGCGGTGCAGGAGGCCTTCGCGACCGCCGTCGAGCGGTGGCCGCGGGACGGCATGCCGGCGAACCCCGGTGCGTGGATCGTCACGACGGCGCGCAACCGCGCGATCGACCGGATCCGCCGCGAGCAGACGCTGGCCCGCAAGACCGAGCTGCTCGCCGCACTCGAGGCGATCGCCCCGGCCGACGAGGAGGGAGAGGACGTGACCGCGATCCCGGACGAGCGGCTGGCACTGATCTTCACCTGCTGCCACCCCGCGCTCGCGGTCGAGTCCCAGGTCGCGCTGACACTTCGCCTGCTGGGCGGCCTGACGACAGACGAGATCGCCCACGCGTTCCTCGTGCCCGAGCCGACGATGGCGCAGCGGCTCGTACGCGCGAAGCACAAGGTGCGGGCGGCCGGGATCCCGTTCCGAGTGCCGCCGGATCACGAGCTCCCGGAGCGGCTGCGGGCCGTGCTCGCGGTCGTCTACCTCGTCTTCAACGAGGGCTACGGGCCGCCCGTGCGCGCGGAGCTGTGCGCAGAGGCGATCCGGCTGGGACGCGTGCTGGCTGCTCTGATGCCTGACGAGCCCGAGGCGCTCGGGCTGCTCGCGCTGATGCTGCTCCAGGACTCGCGCCGCGCCGCCCGCGCGGGCGACGAGCTCGTCCTCCTCGACGAGCAGGACCGCGCGCTGTGGGATCGCGCAGAGATCGACGAGGGCCGGCGCGTGCTCGACCGAGCGGTCGCCCTCCGCCGGCCCGGCCCGTACCAGCTGCAGGCCGCGATCGCGGCGCTCCACACCGAGCCGGAGACGGACTGGCGGGCCGCCGTCCTCCTGTACGACGCGCTGCTCGCCCACCAGCCCTCGCCGGTCGTCGAGCTCAACCGCGCCGTGGCGGTCGCGATGGCCGAGGCGCCGGAGACGGGCCTCGCTCTGATCGACGGGATCGACGGGCTCGACCGCTATCACCTGCTCCACTCCGCGCGGGCGGATCTGCTCCGCCGGCTCGACCGGACGGACGAGGCGCGGGCCGCCTACGGCCGCGCGCTCGAGCTTGCGCCCGGCGAGGTCGAGCGGCGCTTTCTCTCGCGGCGGCTCACGGAGCTCTAGTGGCTTGAGAGCAACGTCAGGGCGTTCGCCGCCTGAGCGTCGCCGCCCCCGCCGCCAGGGCGGCCACCGTGAAGCCGACGACGATCGCCAGGTCGCGCACGACAGGGCCGCCGGTCTGCCCGAGCGTCGCCCGACGAAGCCCGTCGTAGGCCCAGGTCAGCGGGAGAAACGTGGAGATGACCTCCAGGGCGTGTGCCATGCTCTCGCGCGGCACGAGCAGGCCGCAGAGCAGCAGCTGCGGGATGACGAGCGCCGGCAGGAACTGGACCGCCTGGAACTCGGTGCGGGCGAACGCGGAGGAGAAGAGCCCGAGGGACATCCCGAGCACCGCGTTCGCGACGGCCAGCACGATCACGAGCCAGACCGGGCCTGCGACGTCCAGCCCGAGCAGCCCGAACGCGACCGCGGAGACGATCGAGGCCTGCACGGTTGCGATGGCCGCGAAGGCCAGCCCGTACCCGGCGAGCAGGTCGACCTTGGAGAGCGGCATGGCCATCAACCGCTCGAGTGTGCCGCTCGTCCGCTCGCGGAGCACCGCGATCGAGGAGACGACGAACATCGAGATGAACGGGAAGATGCCGACGAGCGGACCGCCGATCCGGTCGAACGTCTGCTCCTGGCCCGCGAAGACGAACTTGAAGAGCGTGAGCAGGAACGGGGGCACGCAGAAGACGAGCACGAGCGTCCTCGGATCGCGGCGCAGCTGACGCAGCACGCGCGACGCCGTGCCGAGCGTGATCCGACCCGTCACGACTGCTCCACGAGCGCCAGGAACGCCGAGTCGAGATCGGGCGCGCCGGTGCGCTCGAGCAGCGAGGCCGGCTGCTCGGCGGCCAGGAGACGCCCGTCGCGAAGCAGGAGAAGCGTGTCGCAGCGCCCCGCTTCGTCCATGACGTGGCTCGAGACGAGCAGCGTCGTGCCGCCGTCCGCGAGCCGGTGGAACGCGTCCCAGAGGTCGCGGCGAAGCAGCGGGTCGAGCCCGACGGTCGGCTCGTCGAGCACGAGCACCTCCGGCTCGCCGAGCAGCGCCGTCGCGAGCGACACGCGCGACACCTGGCCGCCCGAGAGGCTCCGCACGACGCGGCCGCCGTACTCGGCCAGCTCGACCAGCTCGATCGACGCCTCGACGCGGTCGGTGCCGACGCCGAGCACGGTCGCGAAGTACTGCAGGTTCTCGCGCACCGTCAGGTCGAAGTAGACGGACGGCTCCTGCGTCACGTACCCGACCCGGCGACGCAACTCCGGGGACCCGGCGTTCAGTCCGAGCACCTGGACGACCCCGCGCTCCACGATCTGGACGCCGACGATCGCGCGCATCAGCGTCGACTTCCCCGAGCCGCTCGGGCCGAGCAGCCCGGTGACCTGGCCCGTCGGAACCGACAGCGTGACGTCGCGCAGCACGAGCTTGCCGCCGCGACGCACATCTAGTCCTTCGACACTCACGGCCGCGGGCATCCCGCGAGAATACGAGCATGCACGTGCGGGAAGCGGCCGGAGGAACGCTGATCGTCGGGGGCGGCTTCGCCGGCGGCTACGTCGCGCGGGAGCTCGGGCGCGCGGGCGCGACGATCGTGAGCCGCGAGAACTTCATGCTCTACACGCCGATCCTCCCCGAGGCCGCCTCGGGGACGATCGAGCCGCGCCACGCCGTCGTCCCGCTCCGAGCCATGTGCCCCCACGCCGAGCTGCTGCTCGGACGGGCGGTGAGCCTCGACGAGGATGCGCGCACGGTCACCGTCGAGACCGAGCCCGGCCCGCTGGCGCGTCCGCTACGAGCGGCTCGTCCTCGCCCTCGGCGCGGTGGCTCGCGTGCTGCCCGTGCCGGGCCTCGCCGATCACGCGCTGGCGTTCAAGTCGCTGCCCGACGCGATCGCGCTCCGCAACCACGTCCTCCGCAGGCTGGAGACGGCGGACGAGGCGCCCGACGAGGAGACCCGTCGGCGCAACCTCACGTTCGTCTTCGTCGGCGCGGGCTACGCGGGCGTGGAGGCGGTCGGCGAGCTCTCGGACCTCACGGACGACGCGCTCCGCTACTACCCGCGCCTGCGTCAGGAGCCCCGGCGCTGGGTGCTCGTCGACGCGGCGCCGAGGATCCTCGCCGAGATCCCCCGACCCCTGGGCGACTACGCGGATCGGGAGCTGCGACGGCGCGGCGTCGACATCCGCACGTCGACGACCCTGGAGGAGGCGGGCGAGGGCTGGGCGCGGCTCTCGGACGGCGAGACGATCCCGTGCGAGACCCTTGTCTGGACCGCGGGGGTGAAGGCGAGCCCGCAGATCGCCGGCTGGGGCCTGCCGCTCGACGAGCAGGGCCGCGTGCTCGTGGACGGCACGCTCCGCGTCGAGGGCCGCGAGCACGTCTGGTCGCTCGGCGACTGCGCGCGGGTGCCCAATCTCGCGAGCCCCGGGAGACCCGATCCGCCCACCTGCCAGCACGCCCTCCGCCAGGCGCGGCGGCTCGCGAGAAACCTCGCTGGCGACCCCCAGCCGTATCGCTACCGGATGCTCGGGCAGGTGGCGACGCTGGGGCGCTACAAGGGGATCGCCGACGTCATGGGCCTCGAGCTGCGCGGCTTCCTCGGCTGGTTCGTGTGCCGGACATACCACCTCTACCAGCTGCCGCTCGTCTCGAGGAAGCTGCGCGTCGTCGTGGACTGGACGGTCTCCCTGTTCTTCCGCCGGGACATCGCCGAGCTCGGCGCCCTCGGCCGCGACACGACGCTTCGTGGCCGCTGAGCTCCGGCGCATCCGGGCCTTCCAGGCCGGCGTCGAGGAGCGCCAGACGAGAGACGCCGTGCCCTTCGAGCACGGAACGGCGTTCGCCGTCGACGAGCTGCCGGACGTCTACGACCTGAACTACGTTCGTGTCGACCGCGAGGTCGACCTCGACGACCTGCTGCCAGACAGTCGAGCGCCTGCAGGCGCGGTTCCACCACCGGAAGGTGGCCGTCCCCGACGAGTCGCTCGGGCTCAGGCTCGCGCAGGGGTTCCAGGCCGCAGGCTGGACGGCCAGCCGGCACCTCCACATGGCCCAGCTCCGCCGCCCCGACCGCGAGGACACCGCCGGCTCCGTCGTCGAGCTCTCCCTCGACGAGCTGGCGCCGGCGCACGAGACGTCGACGTTACGCGCCGACTGGGGCGACAGCGAGGTCGCGAAGCGGCTCCTGGAGGCGAAGCGCCTGCGAGCGGAGGCGGTGCCGACCCGCCACTTCGGGATCCGCGAGAACGGCCTCGTCGTCGCCTACTGCGACCTCTACGAGGCGGACGGCGTCGCCCAGATCGAGGACGTGAACACGCTCCTCGAGGCGCGTGGCCGAGGCTACGGGCGCGCACTCGTCGTGCAGGCCTCCGCGGCGGCGGTGGCGGCCGGCGCAGAGCTCGTCTTCCTCGACGCGCTCGCGGACGACTGGCCACGCGAGCTCTACGGCCGGCTGGGGTTCGACGTCGTCGGCGGCTCGTACTTCTTCCTCCGCTACCCGGGGCCGCTCCCGTCGCTCGTCCTGCGTACGCCTCGCCTCGAGCTGCGGCTGCCGACGGACGCGGAGGTGCTGGCGCTGGCGCACGCGATCGAGGAGCACGGCATCCACCCGCGCGAGGAGATGCCGTTCCTCGTCCCCTGGACGGACGCGCTCGGGACCGACGCGTTCGTTCCGAACACCCTCGACCACTTCCGGCGACAGCGCACCCGCCGCGGCGCGAACGACTGGAGCCTGAACTTCGTCGCCTTCCTCGAGGGTCGCCCGATCGGGAGCCAGGCCGTCAGCGCCCAGCGCTTCCCGGACAACCGCGCCGTCTCGACCGGCTCGTACGTGCTCCGACCCTTCCAGGGGCAGGGGCTCGGGACGGAGATGCGGACGGCGGTTCTCGCGCTCGCGTTCGACGTCCTCGGCGCCGAGCGGGCAGAGTCCAGCGCGATGGCCGGCAACGAGGCGTCGTCGCGCGTGTCGGCGAAGCTCGACTACGCGCAGGTCGGCATGCGAGAGCGCGCGCCGCGCGGCGAGCCGGTGCAGGAGCGCGTCTTCGCGTTGACGCGGGAGCGCTGGCTCGCGGGGTCGCACGTCCCGGTGGAGATCACGGGCGCGCTCGAGCGCGTCCGCACGGCGCTCGGCGTGGAATAGCTCGTTCGAGGGAGTCCAGTGATCCTCAAGCTCACGCCGGGTCGTGCCGATTCGCACGCACATGCGGCGTGGGTCACCTCAGCGGGTCGCCCCGGCGTTCGCGCTCGCGGGCCTCGGCGCGATCGTCCCGGGAGCCACGCTGCACTTCGTCGGCGGCAACTCCGTCCACTTCGGCGGGCCGCTCCACTTCGTCGGCGTGGGCATCAGCGCGCTGATCGCCTCGGTCGCGGCCGTCGTCTTGACCGTCGTCGGCGCCCGCCGCGGGGACGGTCGCACGGTGCTCGTCGGCACCGCGTTCACCGTCATGACCGCGCTGCTCGCGATCCACGGGCTCGCCACGCCGGGAATGCTGATCGGGATGAACGGGGTCGTCGCGTTCACCGGCGCTGCGACGCTGCCGATCGGCGGCGCCGTCCTGGCGCTCTCGGCCCTACCGGCATTGCGGCGGCCGACGGGAATCCGCGCGCTCGTCGTCCTGCAGGTCGTCGCCGTCGTCTCGGTGGTCACGCTCGGGGTCGCGGGGATGGTCTTCCCCGGACTCGTGCCACCCGTTCCCGCACCCGGCAGCCCCGTCGCGATCGCCGGCCTCGCGGCCGGGACGTTCTTCTACGGGGTGCTCATCCTCCGCGCGCTCAAGACCTACCTGCTCACCAGGCGGGTCGCCGACATGGCCGTGGTGATCGGGATCGCCTGGCTGATCGCGGCGCTGCCGCCGGCGATGCTGATGAACTACTCCCAGCTGGGCTGGTGGCTCGGGCATCTGCTCGAGCTGCTCGGCATCGCGCTCGTCGCGGCTCCGGTCGCAGTCGACCTGCACCGCGTGGCGCAGTCGCGCCCGCTCTACGGCGACCTGCGCGCCGGCGAGCTTGTCGCCGAGGAGGAGGCGTTCCTCGGCGCGCGGGTGCGCTCGCTGACGGCGAAGCTCGCGGCAAAGGACACGTCGACCGGGGAGCACACGCGGCGCGTGGCACTGCGCGCGGTCCAGATCGGCGAGGAGCTCGGCCTCGCGCCGGGCCGCCTCCGCTCGCTCGCCATCGGCGGCCTGCTGCACGACATCGGCAAGCTCTCGGTCCCCGAGCGGATCCTCGGCAAGCCCGGCCGGCTGACGGAGGAGGAGTTCGCCGTCATCAAGTGCCATCCCGAGTGGGGAGACCGGCTGCTGCGGGAGCTCGGCGGGTTCACCGACTCCGTGCGCCGCCTCGTCCGCAGCCACCACGAGCGGCTCGACGGCGCCGGTTACCCGGACGGGCTCCACGGGCACGAGCTCGCGCTCGAGGCGAGGATCCTCTCCGTCGCCGACGTCTACGACGCCCTCGTCTCGCCGCGCGTCTACCGCGACGCCTGGTGCCACGAGGAGGCGATCGCGCTCCTGCGCGAGGAGAGCGGCACCGCGTTCGACCCGCGCTGCGTCGAGGCGCTCGAGTGCGTGCTCGAGCGCGAGCGGCCGCGCGAGCCGCTGCCGCTCGCCGTGCCGGCGTAGCTCAGGCTCTAGGGCTCGCCTCGCCGATCCGGGCGAAGCGCGGATCGGCCCGAAGCGAGGCGAAGTCCTCGTCCTCGCGCGCCGCCTCGGCGAAGGGAGGGTGGAGCTCGACCGCGCGCGCCAGGTGATCGAGCGCGGCATCCGTCTCGCCGAGCAGCGCCTCGGCGCACGCGAGGTTGTAGAGCGGCCCGGCGAGCTGCGGGTTCGCGGCGACGACGGGCTCGAGGCGCCGCTTGATCTCGGCGAACTCGCCGCGCTCGAAGAGCGCGTTGATGTCGCCGATCATCTCCCAGGGCGAGATCCGAAACGCTTCGCCCGGCTTGGCGCCGACGGTCAGGACGGTGGCGCCTCCGGCCTTCGCGCGGGCGCCGCGCAGCACCGCCGGGTCGCGGACGAACACGATCGACCCGGCGGGCGCGTCGATCTCCTCCCCTTCGACCGTGAACGTCGCGTGTCCCTCGACGACGACGTAGAGCTCCTCGTGGCCGATCGACGACTCCTCGTGCTCCGGGATCAGGGCGTCGTCGGGCCCGGCGGCCGTCCACGCGTTGACGCCGAACGCCGCAATCCCGAACCGGCGGCGGATCGGGATCCACTCCGGCCGCTCCGGGTCCCGCTCGATCTCGTCGAGACGGGCAGTGTCGTATGCGCGCGACACGGCGGCCATCCTACTTCGGGCCGTTCTCGACGAAACGGCAGGGCAGGCCGCGCTGCTCGAACCAGCGCACCATCTCCAGCTGCGGCGGCCGCTCCATCCCGTAGTGCGTCGCGTCGATCAGCGTCACGTGCTCCCGATCGGCGAGCGCGCGGAACTCCCGCACCTCGGTCTGGACGAAGTCGAGCTCGCAGTTCGTTGCCGCGTTGCCCGTCACGTACGTCTCGCAGCCGAGCGCGAGCGACGCCTCGAGGATGTCGCGTGACGCGCCGCCGCCGGCGACGATCGCGACGCGTCCGGCCTGCTGCTGTGTCCGCGTGAGGACGTGGACCGGGATGTCGTTCCCGAGAAACGCGCGCAGCGAGTCCGCGAGACCATCGACGCTGAGCATGCTCTGCCCCAGCACCGCGGCGCCCCCGGGGAGGTTCGCGTCGATCGGGAAGTACTCCTGCAGCGCGTCCAGCCTGACGCCCTGCGCCACGAGCCGGGACGGTGAGATCCGCGGATGCTGATCGATGGGCGCGTGCGCGTGGAAGAACGAGATTCCCCGCTCGTGCATGGTCTCGAACGTGCTGCGCGAGAGGGGCAGGAACCCCGGCCGGTCGGCGAAGTCGAGCGGGTGCTCCGAGAAGAGCAGCGTCCCGTGCTCGAGCTGCGCCACCACCTCGTCGCCGGGAAAGACGCACGTCGCGGCGGCGGTCACGTCGTCGGCTCCGCGCACCATCAGGCCGTCCCAGCGGCCCTCGTAGTCCGCCTCGACGTACGCGCGCCAGTACGGATCGGGGTAGACCATCGCGAAGGCGGGCGCCCAGTCGTCGTCACGGACGAGGTCGATCGAGAACTCGCGGTCGAGCTCGGCGACGAGATCCGCCAGCTTCATCGGCGCGACTCTACGGGACTGCCGCCGCCGCCCATGAGGCGATCCCTCTCAGCGAATCTGCCTCAACGCCTTGGCAAGCGACTGCTTCGTCGTCAGCACCGGCTCGAAGATGTCTCCGTAGCGGTGCACCCGGTCCAGGACGACGTCCATGGAGTAGACGGACGGGTTCAGCTTCTCGTTCACCTCGTCCCAGCGCAGCGGCGTCGAGACCGGCGCGCCGGGCTTCGGACGGACCGAGTAGACGGAGGCGATCGTCTTGCCCCAGCCGTTCTGGTTCGCGTCGATCAGTACGCCGCGGCGCTTCTTCTTCGACCATTCGGTCGTCGCGAGCCCCGGGTGCGCCGAGGCGATCGCGCGCGCGACGATCTCCGCGAACTCGCGGGTGTCGGCGAACGTGACGCGCCGCTCGACCGGGACGAGGATGTGGATCCCCTCGGAGCCGGACGTCTTCGGGAACGACTCGAGGCCGAGCGCGTCGAGCGTCTCCCTGATCAGGAGCGCCACCTGGATCGTCTCCGGGAAGCCGACGTCGTCGGAGGGGTCGAGGTCGAAGAGCACCCAGTCCGGCCGGTCGGGCCGGTCGATCCTCGAGTACCAGGTGTTCATGTCGATGCAGCCCATGTTCACCATCCAGAGCAGGCCCAGCTCGTCGTTGACGAGCGGGAAGTCGATCCACCGCTTCTGAGGCGGGCGCTCGCGCGTGGAGACCTGTGCCCGGAAGGTCGGGATCCACTCGGGCATGTGCTTGGGCGCGTCCTTCTGGAAGAAGTGCGGTCCGTTCCACCCGTCGGGGTACCGCTTCATGGTGAATGGACGGTCCTTGAGGTGGGGCAGGATCGCCGGCGCGACGTCGCGGTAGTACGCGAGCAGGTCGCCCTTGGTGATCCCCTCCTCGGGCCAGAACGGCTTGTCGAGGTTGGACAGCTTGAGCACGCGCTTGCCTCTGCGGATCTCCGGCTCGATCGGGAGCGGCTGCTCCTGCTCTTCGACCACGTCCTCGGCCTCCTTGTCCTCGCGCAGCCCGACATAGGCGGGCGCGCGCAGATGATGGTCGTGCGTCCACTCGACGAACTTCACCTCGGCGACGAGCCTCGGCTCGACCCAGACGACGTCCCCCTTCCGCACCTTCGGCATCTTCGGCACCTCCCGCAGCGGCGAGGTCTCCCGCACCAGCGGCCTCAGCTTCTGCAGCAGCCGCTCGATCTCCGCCTCGCTGAAGCCCGTGCCGACGTTCCCGACCCAGCGCAGCCCGTCCGCGTCGCGCACGGCGAGGACGAGCGCCCCGAATGCGTTCGCGCGCCGTCCCTGCCCCTTCGTGTACCCGACGATCACGAACTCCTGGCGGCCGGTCGGCTTGAACTTCAGCCACTCCCGCGTGCGCTTGCCGGGCCGGTAAGGGGAATCCGCCCGCTTGGCCATGATCCCCTCCAGGCCCTGCGCCGTCACCGCCTGGAGCAGCGCCTCGCCGTCCTCGAAGGTGTCGGAGAGCCGCACGACGCGCGACCGCCGGTCGAGCAGTCCGCGCCAGCAGCTCGTGCCGCTCGGCGAGCGGCAGCTCGAGCTTCTCCTCGCCGTCCGCCTCGAGCACGTCGAACGCGTAGAAGACGAGCGACTGCCCACCCTGCTGCATGGCGGAGAAGCTCGGGCGCCCCTCCTCGTCCAGCGCGCAGACCTCGCCGTCGAGCACGCAGCGCGGGCTCTTCGCCGCCGCGGCTATCGCCTTCGCCACGGACGGGAACCGCGGCGTCAGGTCGTTCCTGTTGCGGCTCACGCAGCCGTGCACTCGCCGCCGCGGACGTAGGCGAGCGCACGGTAGCCGTCCCACTTCACCTCGAAGAGCCAGCCGTCGCCCTGCGGCACGTCCTCGACCAGCGTGGCCATCATCGGCTCGTACTCGTGCTGGACCGGGACGGCTCCGTCGGCCTCCTTCTTCCGGACGATCAGCCAGTTCTTCTCGTCGCCGGAGAGGTGTGCCGGGACAAGCGACCAGAGGCCCTCGAGCCGCTCGCCGTGGAGCCGGACCGTCAGGCCGCCGTTCGGCTTCTCCTCGACGAGCTCGTACGTGCCGCGGTCCCAGATCTCGACGGTGCCGGCGCCGTAGTTCCCCTTGGGGATCTCGCCCTCGAACTGCGCGTACTCGAGCGGGTGGTCCTCGACGTGGACCGCGAGATGCTGCTCGCCGGGCTCGAGCGGAACGCCCTTCGGCACCGCCCAGGAGAGAAGGACGCCGTCGCGCTCCAGCCGGAAGTCGTAGTGCAGGCGGCGCGCGTCGTGGCGCTGGACGACGAAGATCGGCTGCCGGCCCGGCTTCGCGCCGCCGAACGGCTCGGGCGTCCGCTTGGGGTCTCGCTTACGTTTGTACGTTTCGAGCTTCGCCAACGTTTACAGCTCCCGCGAGATGGATATCTCACCAGCAATCTTCTCCACCTGACGGGGGGTTAGGGGCTTGAGGCCGGCTTTTTGCCGGCCTCAAGCGGTTTATAGCCCGGTTGAAAACCCTGTGGACGCTGTGGAAAGGGTGTTAAGCGTCGGTGAAGACGCCCATGCGGCGGAACTTTTCACGCCGCTGACGCCGCAAATCTTCACCCGAGAGGTCGTCCAGGTCGTCGAGCGCGTCCAGGAGCGTCGCCTTCAGCAGGCGCGCGGCCTCGTCGTGATCCTCGTGCGCCCCGCCCTTCGGCTCCGGCACGATGCCGTCGATCACGCCCAGCTCGAGGCAGTGCTGTGCGTCCGGCTTGAAGGCGGCGGCGGCCTTCTTCGCCTCGCCGGCGTCCCGCCAGAGAATCGCGGCGCACCCTTCGGGCGTGATCACGGAGTAGATCGCGTTCTCCTGCATCAGCACGCGGTCGGAGACCGCGATCGCGACGGCGCCGCCGGACCCGCCCTCGCCGATCACGCAGGCGACGGTCGGCACGGTAAGACGCGCCATCTCGGCCTGGGAGCGCGCGATCGCGCCGCCCTGCCCGTGCTGCTCGGCCGCCACGCCGGGGTACGCGCCGGGTGTGTCGACGAGCGAGATCAGCGGGAAGCGGTGGCGCTCGGCGAGCTCCATCACCCGCATCGCCTTCTGGTAGCCCTCCGGGTAGGCCATGCCGAACTGACGGTCGAGGCGCTCCTTGACGTCGCGGCCCTTCTGGTGCCCGACGAGGACGACTGTCCGCCCGTCGAGCTTCCCGAGCCCGGTGACGAGCGCGCCGTCGTCCGCCCGGCCGCGGTCGCCGTGCAGCTCCACCCAGTCCTCGAGCATCCGCTCGACGTAGTCCATCGTGTAGGGGCGGTCGGGATGCCGCGCCAGCTCGACCGAGCGCCAGATCTCCTCGTCGGTCGGCTCCTCCTGCAACCGGTCCAGCTGGTGCTGCAGCCGGTCGAGCTCGCCGGAGAGCCGCGCGCCGCGGAGGAGGGGCAACCCGCTCAACTTCCCGAGCCGGTCACGGATCCTCGCTTCACCTTCGCCCGGCACCGTCGAAGAGTCGCAGAAGACGGGACACGTAGGCGCGGAGCTCGGTCCGCGGGAGGATCGCGTCGAGATGGCCGAAGCGGAGATTCTGCTCCGCCAGGCCGAAGTCGTCCGGGAGCTTCTCTCGCGTCGTCTGCTGCACGACGCGCGGCCCGGTGAAGGCGATCAGCGCGCCGGGCTCGGCGATGGTGACGTCACCCAGCGACGCGAAGCTCGCGAGCACGCCGGCGGTGGTCGGGTGCGCCATCACGACGATCATCGGCACCTGCGCGTCGTGGAGGTCCTCGACGGCGACCACCGTCTTCGGCAGCTGCATCAGGGAGAGGATCCCCTCCTGCATGCGCGCGCCGCCGGAGCTCGTCACCGTCACGAGCGGCACCTCGCGGTCTGCGGCGCTGTCGCACGCGCGGGCGAACTTCTCGCCCACAGCACTGCCCATCGAGCCGCCCATGAAGGCGAAGTCCATCACCGCGAGCTCGACGGGATGCTGCTCGATCGCCGCCCGGCCGATCACGATCGCCTCGCCGAGGTCGGTCCTCATCTCGGCCTCCGCCAGGCGCTCCGTGTACGGGCGCAGGTCGAAGAAGGCGAGCGGATCGCCCGAGCGGACGTCCTCGGCCTCCTCCTCGAACGAGCCGGGATCGGCGAGCTGCTCGATGCGCTGGCGGGCGCGCACGGGGAAGTGGTGCCCGCACTGGGGGCAGACCCGGAGGTGCTGGTCGAGCTCGTCGTCGCGGTAGTGCGAGCCGCAGCTCGGGCACGTGTTCGGGTGCTGCTTCGCCTCCGCCGCCGGCTCCGGCGCGTGCTTGTGCTCGATCGAGACGTCGATGCGGGCTTCGGACATCGCGTGATCTTAGACCTGTCCGCTCAGCCCGGAGTTGCACCAGCCAAGCCGGCGGCCACGAGCCGGGCGACCGGCTCTGCGTTGCGCGGGTCAGGCCGCAGACCGGTGACCCCCATGCCGACGACGACGCCATGGAGGCGGGTCAGGATCCGCTCCACCTCGGCCACCGAGAGGCCGCCCGGCTCGGGCATGAACGAGGCCACCTCCTCCTCGGCCAGGACGTCGCAGTCCAGCGCCACGTACACCGGTCCCTCCAAGTAACAGTCTGTTGCTTGGATTCCGGCGGCGGCGATGTATTCCACCTCGGGCGGGTCGAGGTTCCTGGCGCCCACGAGGCAGACCCGCTGCGGCGGGACCGCGCCCGAGTCGATGATCATCCGCAGCGGCATCCCCCACGCGTTGCCGGAGGGCGACGTCTCCGGCGTGTTCAGGTCGCCGTGGGCGTCGAGCCAGACGATGCCGAGCCCGGGATGGCGCCGGGCCAGCTCGCGCGCCGCGCCGACGTGCGAGCAGCAACAGCCGCCGAGGACGAGCGGGCGCTCGGGAAGGCTCGCCGCGAGCGCGTCGACCTGCGCCGCGAGCGAGTCACGCTCGACCACCCCGGTCTCCGGGTAGGGAAGCACGGTCCACGCGGCCTCGGCCATCGCCTCGCCGCCGTCTCCCCAGGCGCGCGGTACGCGCACGAGGCCGGCCGCGAACTCGCGGCCGCAGGAGTGGCACTGGTAGTCGCCGCCCCCGAGCGCGACGGCGGTCAGCGTCCGGCAGTCGGGACAGCGGGCGCGGAGCGCGCTCACATGACCTTCTCGAGCGTGTCCTGGCGCCGCGCGACGGCCATGCCGACGCGCTCGTAGAGCCGCACGGCCCCGGTCAGGTTCTCGCCGTCGACGCCGAGCCCGACCCGCGGCCGACCGCGCCGGTGCAGCTCTCGGAACGAATGCCGGAGCAGCGCCTCGCCCAGACCGCGGCGGCGCCACGACCGCCGGACGGCAAGTGTCTCGACCCACGCGATCTCAGGCCGGCCCTCGGCCTGGTGCTTGCAGAGGCAGAGTCCGGCGATCTCGTCGCCGTCCAGGGCGACGAACCAGAGCGAGGGATCGAAGCGGTCGGCCATCCAATGCGCCCACTCCTCGAACGGCGTCGGCGTGTGGTCCCAGTGGTCCTCGAACGCCTCCTCGGCGACCGCGTGGATCCTCCGCTGCTCGTCTGTCTCGACGGTCCGGACGGCGATCCCTTCCGGCCAGCGCGGCGGCTCGGGCCGCTCGGCCAGATCCCGCTCCATCTGGAACGCGTAGCGGACAGCCCGATAGCCGCGGCCTTCGAGCTCGCCCTGGAGCTGCTCGGCCGTCGACGGGACGAAGAAGCGCAGGCGGGTGCCGCGAGCGACGCGGCTCTCGGCCCACTCGATCAACGCGCGCTGGAGCTCGCCGCCGCGCCCCTCCGGCGGGATCCGGAGGTCGGCCCAGACGCGCGTCGCGTCCTGCCGGTACAGATCCGCGTAGGCGCACCCCTCGCCGTCGCGCTCGGCGAGAACCGCGTCCTCCTCGCGGGAGAACGCGGGGTTCGTGAACCAGTTCGCAATCGCCTCGTCGTCGACCCAGCCTGCCCCGTCGGCTTCGGCGACGCGGTTGAGCAGCGTCGTGATCGCCGGAACGTCCTCCATCGTCGGCGGCCGCAGGATCACCCGAGCTCCTTCTCGAAGAACGTGGCGCTCCAAGCGACACGCATGCCGACGCGCTCGTAGAGACGCGTCGCACCCGTTTCATTCTGTGCGTCGACGCCGAGTGCGACGTCGCGGCGGCCGATCTCCCAGAAGCGGCGGAACGCCTCGTGCAGCATCGCCTCGCCGAGCCCGCGCCTCCGCCACGGCCGGCGCGTCGCCACGGCCGCAATCCAGCCGGCGTTGAAGCGCTCGCGGTCGAGCATCGTCACCGCCGCGACCTCCGATCGCCGTCGCGCACCACGATCCAGTTCCACGCGTCGGTGCGCCCGCGCTCGCGCTGCTGCTCGAGCCAGGCGTCGTGCGGCCGCGGGTTGGGGCTCCAGTGGTCCGCGAACGCCTCCGTCACCGCCGCGTGCACCGCCTCCGTGTCGCCCTCGAGGTCGAACGGCAGGAGCTCCAGCCCTTCCGGCCAGGCGACCGGCCCCGGCGCGTCCTCGAGGTCGATCTTCATACGGTAGAAGCGCCGGACGGCCTCGTAGCCGCGACCCGCCAGCAACCGGTGCGCCGCCTCGTCCTGGCCGAGGACGCCCGTGCGGACGCGCGCACCGCCTCGACGGCGCGTCTCCTGCTCGCCGAGCTCGACGAGCGCGGTTCCGACGCCGCGGCCGAACGCGTCAGGTCGCACATAGCCGTCGAAGCCCCAGTCGCCGTCGCGATCGCTCAGCTCGAGGTAGCCGACGACCCGCCCGCCGTCACGCGCGATCCAGACGTCCTGTCCCGCCGTCGGCGTCCCTCCAGTCCTGCAGAAGCTCCTCCAGCGTCCAGTCCGCCTCGCCGAGGAAGTGCAGGTCGAAGGCGACGAGCGCCTCGAGGATCTCCGGCGCCTCGGCCTCGGCCGGATGCGTCAACTCAAGCCGGGACGAGCTCATCGAGCGCCTCCGGCAGGCCGGCGAGATCCGTCAGTTCGCGCCGGGGCGTCTGGCCCGCGGCAGGCTCGTCGAGCCGGTTGATCCAGATGTTGGCCAGGCCGAGCGCGCTCGACGGCGCGATGTCGTGGAAGAGGCTCGCGGCGACGTGGACGTGGCGCGAGGGGTCTGCGCCGGTCCGCCGGGAGAACTCCTCCCAGTGACGGCGCTGCGGCTTGTACGACCGGATCTCGGAGGCGACGACGACCTCGTCGAACGGGACGCCGATCGTCCGGATCGACGCCTCGATGAAGTCGCGGTCCGTGTTGGAGAGGATCGCGAGGCGCCAGCCGCGGGCCCGCGCCTCGGCGAGCGCGCCGGGCACCTCCGGGAAGACGCGCCAGCCCGGCAGCGCGCGGCCGAGCGCGTCCTCTTCCTCCGGCGGTGCCCCCAGCCGGCGCAGCGTCTCCGCCATCACCGCGCGATACGGGAGCGTCGAGTCCTCCGCCTGGATCTGCGGCTCGACCTCGTGGTAGCGGGACAGCAGCTCGTCGGCGCGCCCCTCGCCGAAGACCCGCGCTAGCTCGGCGCGGATGCCGCCGTCCCAGTCGATCAGCGTGCCGTAGCAGTCGAAGGTCGCCCACCGGGCGATTTCCAAAGAGGACTCCATGGCAGCGGCGATGCTATCGGCGGCTCCATACGCTGTGGGGCCGCGACCACGCGCCTCGCACATGCCCCTCGTACCTGCCCCGTACCTGGTCGCCGACCAGGTACGGAAGGGCCCGAGGACACCCGTGGCAGCGGCGCTGAGATCCGCCGCCGCCACGGAGAGCGGAGGCTAGGCGTACGCCGGCTCGAGTGCGCCTGCGGCCTCGTAGGTCGGCGCGAAGCCCGCGACGCGGCCGATCGGTGCGCCCATCGCGAGCGCGGCGCGCTGTAGCCAGGCCGGGATCCCCGGCAGCCGGACGACGTCGAAATGCGCCCGTGCGATCACGGCGAGCCGCAGCGGGCTCGGCATGCCCTTCTTGTTCGTCTTGCCGTCGACGGCGAGGCCGAACATCGTCTCGATCAGGCTCTCGAAAGCGAGCGCGGGCCGCACCTCGGCAAGGAAGCGAAGCTCCTCGTCGCCGGCGTTCCAGAACTTGTGCGGAGTGCCCGCCGGAATCGTCACCAGCTCGCCGGGCGCATAGACGGACTTCGAGCGGCCCGCCTTGACGCCGAGCTGACCCTCGATGACGGTGAACCGCTCCTCCTGGTACGGGTGCACGTGGGCGGCCGCGACGGAGCCGTTCGGCTGCACGATCGTCTCGAAGACGACGCGCTCGCCGTTCGTCTCGTGCGAGGTCTCGTGGAAGACGAGGGTCTCGCCCGTGACCGGATTCTCGATCTGCGTTCCTGCAACAATCACTGCGTCCCTCCTGGTGGACTTGGCGGTTGACTAGGAGGGACAGTAGGTTCGTCGGCCCGCCGCGGCGTCGGCCGCGCTGGCGATTCGCCGTCGGCCGCGAGAGCGGTCTTCCTGTCGTCCGGATGAACGACGACAGTCCTCCCCGAGGGTTACCGTTCGCCTATGACACGAGTCGCCCGGCTGGCTCTCCCGGCCGCTGCGAGCGCGGCCGCCGTCGGCGCGGTCACGGCAGTGATCTGGGTCGTCAAGGAATGGGTGCCGGTGCTCAGCCTCGGCGTTCTCTACGTCTTCGCGGTGCTGCCGGTGGCGATCCTGTGGGGTCTCGCGTTCGCACTCCCGGTGTCGATCGCGAGCATGCTCGCCTTCAACTGGTTCTTCCTGCCGCCCACGCACACGTTGACGCTCGCAGACAGCGAGAACTGGTTCGCGCTCGCCGTCTACCTCGGCACCGCGGTCGTCGTCAGCGAGCTCGCGGCCCGCTCGCGGCGCCGCGCGGCTGCGGCCGAGCAGCGCGAGCGCGAGTCGGCGCTGCTGGCGGAGCTCGCCAGGGAGCTCCTCCGCGGGCGCGGGCTCGACGAGGAACTGGACGCGATCGCCAGCCGCGCGGCCAGGGTCCTGGGCGTCCCGGAGGCGTCGATCGAGCTCGGCACGCACCATCCTGCGCCCAACCGCTCTCCGTTCCGGCTCGAGGTGGCCGACCGCGCGATCGGGACGATCTCCGTGCCCGGGGGCGCCGACCCGGACGTCGGCGTCCGGCAGCGATTCCTGCCGGCGCTGGCCGCGCTGCTCGCCGTCGCGATCGACCGGGAGGGGCTTGAGCGCGAGGCGCTCGAGGCCGAGACCCTCCGCCGCAGCGACCTCGTCAAGACGGCGCTCCTGCGCGCCGTATCGCACGACCTGCGTTCTCCGCTGACGGGTGTCCGCACCGCGATCGGCGCCCTCCGGAACCCGGATCTGAAGCTGAGCGCCAATGACCGGGCCGAGCTCCTCGAGACGATCGAGCTCGAGTCGCAGCGGCTCGACCGGCTCGTCGGCGACCTGCTCGACCTCTCCCGGCTCGAGGCCGGCAGCGCCCCGCCGGCGCCCGAGGTCTGGGCGCTCGACGACATCGTCCGCGACGCGATCGAGGCCGTCGGGGCGAAGGACGGCGTCGTGCTGGCCGGCGAGTCGCCCCTCGTCGACGTGGATGCGGGCCAGATCCAGCGCGTACTCGCGAACCTGCTCGAGAACGCCATCAAGTTCTCGCCGCCGGGCACCGCGGTGCACGTGCGGATCACGGCGACGCGGCGAGAGGCGATCGTGCGCGTCACCGATCAGGGGCCAGGCCTCGCCGAGTCCGAGCTCGACCGTGTCTTCGAGCCGTTCTACCGGGCCGGCGCCGAGCCCGGCGCCGAGCGCTCCGGCGGAGCCGGCCTCGGGCTCGCGATCGCCCGCGGCTTCGCGGAGGCGAACGGAGGCCGCGTTTGGGCGGAGTCGCGACCGGGGCAGGGAGCGTCGTTCGCGCTCGCCCTTCCGGTCGTCGAGGTTCCGGCGGAGCTACAGGCGTGAACGGCCAGCGCGTCCTCGTCGTCGACGACGAGCCGCAGATCCTGCGCGCGCTGCGGACGACGCTCCGCGGTGCGGGCTACGACGTCGACACGGCCGACACCGCGGAAGGGGCGCTCGCGGCGGCGGCCGCACGGCCGCCCGACGCCGTCATCCTCGACCTCGTCCTCCCGGACGGGACGGGCACCGAGGTCTCGCGCGAGCTGCGGAAATGGACCGACGTGCCGGTGATCGTGCTCTCGGCCGTCGGCGAGGAGGCACAGAAGATCGCAGCGCTCGACGCCGGCGCGGACGACTACGTGACGAAGCCGTTCGGCGTCGAGGAGCTGCTCGCGCGGCTGCGCGCCGTGCTCCGCCGCTCGACCGCGACGCCGTCCGAGGAGGTCATCGAGATCGGCGAGCTCAGGATCGTCGTCCCGGAGCGGCTCGTCACCGTCAACGACAAGCGGGTGAAGCTGAGCCCGCACGAGTTCGACCTCCTGCGCGTGCTGGCGCAGAACCGCGGCAAGCTGCTCACGCATCCGACCCTGCTGCGCGAGGTCTGGGGGCCCGCGTACGGCGCCGAGGCGCACTACTTGCACGTCTACGTCTCGCACCTGCGGCGCAAGATCGAGCCCGATCCGTCGAGTCCGCGCTACCTGCTGACCGAGCCGGGATCCGGGTACCGCCTCGTCGATCCGGCCGAAGACGGCGTTTAGGCGACTTTAAGCGGGAGCGGCCGAACTTCTAGACCGCGTTGACCGGACGCGTCCTAACGTCGTGCCCGTGGTCGAGCTGCTCGGAATCGTGATCGCGGTCGCGTGCTTCGCGTTCGCGTTCCTGCTCATCTGGGTGCTGGAGCGCGTCTAGTGTCCGGACCGGACATCTTCGGCCTCGTGATCACGCTCGCGGTCTTCGCCTACCTCGTCTACGCGCTCTTCCGGGGTGAGCGGCTGTGAGCGTCCAGGGCATGTCCCAGATCGTCTTCTACATCGTCGTCCTCGTGGCGCTGAGCTACCCGCTCGGGATGTACATGGCCTACGTGTTCTCCGACCGCTTCCGCGCGCCGCGGCTGCTGGCCGCGCCGGAGCGCGGCTTCTACCGGCTCGTCGGCACGGATCCCGCCAAGGAGCAGGACTGGAAGGGCTACGCGAAGGCGGCGCTCGTCTTCATGTTCACCTTCGCGATTCTGCTCTACCTGCTGCTGCGGCTGCAGGGGAAGCTGCCGCTGAACCCGGACGACATGAAGGGCGTCTCGCCCCACATCGCCATGAACACCACGGCCAGCTTCATCACGAACACGAACTGGCAGTACTACGGCGGCGAGTTCACGATGTCGTACCTCTCGCAGATGGCGGGTCTCGCCGTCCAGAACTGGATCTCCGCCGCCGTCGGGATCGCCGTGCTCGTCGCCGTCGTGCGCGGCTTCGCGCGACGAACGAGGCACGAGCTCGGCAACTTCTGGGTCGATCTCTACCGCTCGCTCGTCTACGTGCTGCTGCCGCTGGCCGCGGTCCTGACGGTGACTCCTGATCTCGCAGGGCGTCGTGCAGACCTTCGACGGACACGCGACCGCGAAGACGCTCGAGGGAGCGACGCAGCAGATCGCGCGCGGCCCGGCCGCGTCGCAGATCGCGATCAAGCAGCTCGGGACGAACGGCGGCGGCTTCTACAACTCCAACTCCGCGGTCCCGTTCGAGAACCCGAACGGCTTCACGAACTTTCTCGAGGTGCTCTCGATCCTGCTGATCCCCGCCGCGCAGGTGTTCATGTTCGGGCGGATGATCGGCGACCGTCGCCAGGCGATCCCGGTCTACGGCGCCATGCTCGCGATGACGATTATCGGCCTCGCAGTCTCGCTGCCCTCCGAGCAGCACGGCTCGCAGGTGCTCCGCGCGTCGGGCGTGAACCTCACGCAGGGCGACGGGCAGAGCGGCGGGAACATGGCCGACAAGGAGGTCCGCGACGGGATCGCCAACACCTCGCTCTGGTCGGTCGTGACGACGAACGCCTCGAACGGCTCGGTCAACGGGGGCCACGACGCACTGACCGCGGCGGGCGGCGGCGTGCCGATCGCGAACATGTTCACCGGCGAGGTGATCTGGGGCGGCGTCGGCTCCGGCCTCTACGGGATGTTCTTCTACATCCTGATCGCGGTCTTCGTCGCCGGGCTGATGGTCGGGCGAACGCCCGAGTACCTCGGCAAGAAGATCGAGGCGCGCGAGATCAAGCTCGCAGCGCTCGGCGCGCTCTTCGTACCGACGATGGTGCTCATCCTGACGGCGATCGCCATTGCCACGACGAAGGGGCTCGCGTCGATCTACAACCCGGCCGCACACGGCTTCTCCGAGACGCTCTATGCCTACGACTCGCAGAGCAACAACAACGGCAGCGCGTTCGCCGGCTACGGCGCGACCGAGTTCTCCGCGCTGCTGGGATCGCTCGCGCTCTGGCTCGGGCGCTTCGTGCCGCTGGTCGCGGCTCTGGCGCTCGGCGGCACGGTGGCCGCGAAGAAGATCGCCCCGCCCTCCGCCGGCACCTTCCGCACGGACGGCGGCACGTTCAGCGTGCTGCTCGTCGGGATCGTGATCCTGACGGCCGGCCTGATGATCTTCCCGGCGCTCACCCTCGGCCCGATCGTGGAGGCGCTCTCGTGACCCTGACCCGGCTCTTCGCCCGCTCCGTGCTCGCCGTCGTCGTGTTGACGCTGGTCTTCGGCTTCGCCTTTCCGCTCCTGATGACGGGATTCGCCCGCGTGGCGTTCTCGAACAAGTCGAACGGCAGCCTCGTCGAGCGCAACGGGACCGTCGTCGGATCGAAGCTCGCCGGCCAGAAGTTCACTTCCCCGCGCTACTTCCACTCGCGGCCGTCGGCCGTCGACTACAACGCCGCCGGAACGAGCTTCGCCAACCTCGGCCCGACGAACCCGGACCTCTCGAAGGCAGTCGACCAGAACGCGCGCGCGATCCTCAGGCTCGAGCGGCGCTACACGCCGACTCTGACGATCGGGGACATCCCGGTCGACGCGGTGACCACGTCGGCGTCCGGCATCGACCCGCACATCTCGCCGGCCTACGCCCAGCTCCAGGTCCCCAGGATCGCGGCCGTGCGCGGGCTCTCGCAGGAGCGCGTCCAGCAGCTGATCGACGACAACACCGACGGCCGCTCGCTCGGCTTCCTCGGCGAGCCCGGCGTCAACGTCCTCGAGCTCAATCTCGCCCTCGACAAGGAGACGGCATGACCGCCGCAGCGCGAGGACACAGCGCGGCTCGCTCTTCACCGGCCCGATCATGACCGCCGCGATCCGCGACTCGTTCGTGAAGCTCGACCCGCGCGTGCAGCTCCGCAACCCGGTCATCTTCATCGTCGAGCTCGGGTCGGTGATCACGACCGTGATCTTCGTGAGCAACCACGACTGGTTCACCGGCGTCGTCGCGTTCTGGCTCTGGCTGACGGTGCTCTTCGCGAACTTCGCCGAGGCGATCGCCGAGGGACGCGGCAAGGCGCAGGCGAACGCGCTGCGCGCGACGCGCACGACGACGCTCGCGCGGCTCCGCGACGGCGGCGAGGTGCCGGCGCCGGAGCTGCAGCGCGGCGACGTCGTGGTCGTCGAGGCGGGCGAGGTGATTCCCGCCGACGGCGAGGTGATCGAGGGCGTGGGCTCCGTGGACGAGTCGGCGATCACCGGCGAGTCGGCGCCGGTGATCCGCGAGGCGGGCGGGGACCGCTCGGCCGTGACGGGCGGCACGAAGCTGCTCTCGGACCGGCTCGTGATCGAGGTGACGCAGGAGCCGGGGCAGTCGTTCCTCGACCGGATGATCGCTCTCGTCGAGGGCGCCGAGCGGCGGAAGACGCCGAACGAGATCGCGCTCAACATCCTGCTCGCCGGCCTGACGATCACGTTCCTCGCGGCGGTCGTGACGCTGCGCCCCTACTCGATCTACGCCGGCACGCCGCAGTCGCAGACCGTGCTGATCGCGCTGCTCGTCGCCCTGATCCCGACGACGATCGGCGCACTGCTCTCCGCGATCGGAATCGCCGGCATGGACCGGCTCGTCCAGCGCAACGTGCTCGCGATGTCGGGGCGCGCCGTCGAGGCCTCGGGCGACGTCGACGTGCTCCTGCTCGACAAGACGGGCACGATCACGCTCGGCAACCGCCAGGCCGCAGAGTTCCTGCCCGTCGGAGGCGTCGAGGAGCGGGAGCTCGCCGAGGTGGCGCAGCTCGCCTCGTTCGCCGACGAGACGCCCGAGGGCCGCTCGATCGTCGTCCTGGCGAAGGACCGCTTCGGGTTGCGGGAGCGCGAGCTGGGCGAGCACGAGTTCATCCCCTTCTCCGCCGACGACGCGGATGAGCGGCGTGAACATGAACGGCACGCTGATCCGCAAAGGCGCCGCGGACGCGGTCAAGCGCTTCGTGGGCGAGCAGGGCGGCCGGCCGCCGGAGGAGCTCGACCGGATCGTCCAGGGCGTGGCCGAGCAGGGCGGGACGCCGCTCGTCGTGTCGCGCGACAACTGGGCGCTCGGCGTCGTCCACCTGAAGGACATCGTCAAGGGCGGCATGAACGAGCGCTTCGACGAGCTGCGCCGCATGGGCATCCGCACGGTGATGATCACCGGCGACAACCGCGTCACCGCGGCCGTGATCGCCCAGGAAGCGGGCGTCGACGACTTCCTCGCGGAGGCGACCCCCGAGGCGAAGATGACGCTGATCAAGGACGAGCAGACGAAGGGCCGCATGGTCGCCATGACCGGCGACGGCACGAACGACGCCCCCGCGCTCGCGCAGGCCGACGTCGGCGTCGCCATGAACACCGGCACGACCGCCGCGAAGGAGGCCGGCAACATGGTCGACCTCGACTCGAACCCGACGAAGCTGATCGAGATCGTCGAGGTCGGCAAGCAGCTGCTGATCACGCGCGGCGCGCTGACGACGTTCTCGATCGCGAACGACGTCGCCAAGTACTTTGCGATCCTGCCGGCGATGTTCGCCTTCACCTACGCAGAACACCCGGGTGAGCGCGGCCCGCTGGACGCGCTCAACGTCATGAACCTCGGGACGCCGGAGAGCGCAATCATCTCGGCGATCATCTTCAACGCCCTCGTGATCCCGGCACTCGTGCCGCTGGCGCTCAGGGGCGTGCGCTTCCGCGCCATCGGCGCGACCGCCCTGTTGCGGCGGAACCTGCTGATCTACGGTCTCGGCGGGATGATCCTGCCGTTCATCGGGATCAAGCTGATCGACCTCGTCGTCCACAACCTGCTGGGCGCGTGATGGAGACCGCCGTCCGGGCGGATCTCGTGGACTGCTCGCTCTACCAGCGTGGGGTGCGGCAGCCGGGTGACCGGATGACGCTGGCGGAGGCGGCGGCCGCTCCACGGCCGCGGCAGCGACTTCGTCTGGATCGAGCTGCAGGAGCCCGAGCCCGAGTTGATGGCCGAGCTCTGCCGTCACTTCGGGCTCCACGAGCTCGCGGTCGAGGACGCGTCTCGCGCACACCAGCGCCCGAAGGTCGAGGCGTACGACGACTTCTACTTCATCGTCTACCGGACCGCCTCGTGCGCGGCGGACGGCGGCGTCGAGTTCGGCGAGCTCGACGTCTTCCTCGGCCCGGGCTACGTGATCGCCGTCCGGCACGGACGCGCCGGCGACCCCGCGGAGGTGCGACGCCGGCTCGACCGCCGACCCGAGCTCCTGAAGCGCGGCCCCGCCGCCGTCGTCTGGGGGATCCTCGACATGGTCGTCGACGGCTACGTCCCGGTCGTCGAGACGCTCGAGGCCGAGATCGAAGCCCTCGACCGGGCGATCTTCGCCGGGAGCGAGGACCTGACGGAGCGGATCTACACGCTGAAGCGGCAGATCAACGAGGTCTATCGCGCCGCCCACCCGCTGCTCGCGCCGCTGGACGCGCTCGAGCGCGGCGAGTTCACGGACCTCGACCCGGCACTCCGGCGGTACTTCCGCGACATCGCCGACCACGTGCGCCGCATCCAGGAAGAGGTGCTGGCGCAGCGCGACCAGCTGATCAACGCGCTGGAGGCGAACCTCGCGCTGATCTCGCTCCGCCAGAGCGAGATCGCGGCGCAGCAGAACCGGGTCGTCAAGCAGCTGACGCTCGTGGCCACGGTGTTCCTTCCGCTGACCTTCGTCACGGGCTTCTTCGGCCAGAACTTCGGCTGGCTCGTGCGCAACATCGACTCGGCCACGGCATTCGTCCTGCTCGGCATCGGCGGCCTGCTCGTGCCGTGCGTGCTGCTCGTCGTCTGGTTCAGACGCGGCGGCTACGTCGAGTCCGAGCCCCGTCGCGACCGCGACGCGGGGAGGCGCCTGACATGCGGGGCCACTACCGGATCCTGCTCGGAATGGCCGCGGGCGTGGGCAAGACGTACCGCATGCTGCAGGAGGGCCGGCAGGCGCAGACCGAGGGGCGTGACGTCGTGATCGGCTACCTCGAGCCGCACGACCGGCCGGAGACCGCGGCGCTCGCGGACGGCCTGGAGGTCGTGCCGCGCCTGCGCTCGGCGCACGGCGGCCTCGAGCTCGAGGAGATGGACGTCGACGCCGTCGTCCGGCGGGCACCGGAGCTCGCGCTCATCGACGAGCTCGCGCATACGAACGCGCCGGCGATGCGGAACGAGAAGCGCTACCAGGACATCGACGAGGTGCTCGACGCCGGCGTGGACGTCATCTCGACGGTCAACATCCAGCACCTCGAGAGCCTGAACGACGCGATCGCCGAGCTGACCGAGATCCGCGTGCGCGAGACGTTCCCCGACTCGGTGCTCGAGGAGGCGGACGAGGTCGTGCTGGTCGACCTCTCGCCACAGGCGCTCCAGGAGCGGCTGCGGGCCGGCAAGGTCTACCCGAAGGACCGCGCCGAGGTCGCGATCATGAACTTCTTCCGCACCGACAAGCTGTCCGCGCTGCGGGAGCTGGCGTTGCGCGAGGTGGCGGAGGACGTCGAGGCGCGGCGCCAGGCGGTGGTGCTCGACCCGCTCAGCCGGCAGGCGGTCGCCGAGCGGGTCCTTGCGCTGGTCACGCCCGAGCCACGCTCGCAGCGGCTGATGCGGCGCGCCTGGCGATCGGCGGAGCGGCTCGGGGCGCAGCTGGACGCAGTCTGGGTGCGCCAGCCCGGGCAGAAGCTGACCGACGAGGAGCAGGTCTCGCTGGCCGCGCTGCGCCGGCTCGCAATCGTCCTCGGCGCTCACTTCCTCGAGGAGGAGGGCAACGACCTCGTGGGCACGGTGCGCCGCGTGGCGGCCGAGCGCGGCTCGACCTACGTCTTCGTCGGCACCCCGGACGAGTCGCGGCGGCGCGAGGTGCTCCGCGGCTCGCTCGTCTCTGCGCTCGTGCGCTCCCTCCCGGGCGTGGACATCCGCGTCGTCGCGAACCGTGCCGACCGAAAGGAGCTCTCGCAGTGAGCATCGCCCTCGTCGTCCTGTTCGTCGTCCTCGCGGCAGGCGCGGGCGCGGCCGGCGCGATCGCGCTCCGCCGACCCAGGCCGCCGCGGCGGCCGGCCTTCCCGCCGGGCGCGCGGCGCATCCTCGTCCCGTTCTCCGGCCGCCTCGACCCGACCGTGCTGGACGCGGCCATCCGCATCGCGCGGGCCGAGGAGGCGGTCCTCGTGCCCGCCTATCTCGTGATCGTGCCGCTCCGCTACGCGGAGGACTCGCCGCTGCGCGAGCAGGTCGCGATGGCCATGCCGCTGCTGGAGGCGGTGGAGCATGCCGCGCTGCGGGCGGGCGTGCCCGTCGACGCGCGCATCGAGAAGGGCCGCACGCTCACGCACGCGCTGAAGCGGCTCTGGGAGGTCGAGAGCTTCTACCGCATCGTCGCGCCCGCGCCCACGAACGGCCGCGGTGGCTTCACGGAGAAGGAGCTCGCGTGGCTCCTGACGCACGCGCCGGCCGAGACGATCGTGCTCAAGCCGCTCGCCGAGGCGAGCTAGAGGCCGGGGCTACGCGGCGCCGGGCTGGATCAGGCCCGACTCGTAGGCGAGCACGACGGCCTGGACGCGGTCGCGCAGGTCGAGCTTCATCAGCACCCGCGCGACGTGCGTCTTCACCGTGGTCTCCGAGACGTAGAGCTCCTTCGCGATCTCGGCGTTCGAGAAGCCCTTCGCGATCAGCTTCAGCACCTCGAGCTCGCGCGCCGTCAGCTCGTCGATGCCCTTCGCGGGCGCGGACGGCCCCGGCCGGCGGACGAACTCCTCGATCACACGCTTCGTGATCTGCGGCGAGAGCAGCGCCTCGCCGTTCGCGACGATGTGGATCCCGGCGACGAGCTGCTCCGGCGGCGTGTCCTTGAGCAGGAACCCGCTCGCGCCCGCGCGCAGGGCCTCGTAGACGTACTCGTCGAGGTCGAACGTCGTCAGCATCAGGACACGCGGGCCATCGTCGACCTCTCCGTTCGCGAGGATCCGCCGGGTCGCCTCGAGCCCGTCGAGCTCCGGCATCCGGATGTCCATCAGGACGACGTCGGGGCGGATCGCGCCGCACCGCTTCGATCGCCTCGAGGCCGTCGCTCGCCTCGCCGACGATGTCGATGTCGGTCTCGGCGTCGAGGATCATGCGGAACCCGGCGCGGACGAGCGCCTGGTCGTCGACAAGCAGCACGCGAACCGGAATCAGCCGCTCACCCCTTCCACGGGAAGCCTCGCACGGATGGAAAAGCCCCCGTTCTCGCCGGGGCCGGCATCGAGCGTACCGCCGTAGAGCGCGACGCGCTCACGCATCCCTACGAGGCCGGCTCCCGCGTCGCCGTTCGCCGGCGTGATGCCGTCGTTCGAGACGACGAGCTCGAGCTGCTCCGGCGAGTAGCGGACGACGCACCCTGGCGGTCGCGTCGGGGCCTGCGTGCTTGAGCGTGTTCGTCAGCCCCTCCTGGACGATGCGGTAGGCGGAGAGGTCGATCCCGGCCGCCAGCGGCACCGGGCTGCCCTCCACCTCCAGCTCGACGGTGAGGCCCGCCTGGCGCATCTGCTCGAGCAGCCGCTCGAGATGCTCGAGCCCGGGCTGCGGCGTCAGCGGGCCGGGCTGGGGCTCCTCGGTGCGGAGGACGCCGAGCATGCGCCGCATCTCGGTCAACGCGGCGCGGCCGGTGTGCTCGATCGCGAGCAGCGCCTCCCGCTGCCGGTCCTGATCCGGGTCCAGCAGCCGCCGGACGCCGCCCGCCTGCACGACCATCACCGAGACGGAGTGGGCGACGACGTCGTGCAGCTCGCGGGCGATCCGGGCGCGCTCCTCCTCGACCGCGCGGCGCGCCTCGGCCTCCCGCTCGCGCTCCGCGCGCTCCGCGCGCAGGCGCAGCTCCACCGCCTGCTGCGTGCGCGACGAGAGCGCCATACCCGCGAGCCACGCCGCGCCGAAGAAGAAGAACAGGAAGAAGAAGTCGCTCGGCGAAGCGGTCGGATCGCGGAAGTAGATGACCGTGACGAGCGCGAAGGTCAGCGCCCCGCCGAAGAGCGAGAGCCGCTCCTCCGGCATCGCACCGACGAGCCCGGCGGCCAGCAGGCCCGCGAAGAGCGGCGAGGTGACGTCCTGGAGCGCCAGCGGGTAGAGCGACGCGGCCAGCGCCAGCGAGATGTACACGAGCAGGATGGCGACGAGCGGGAAGCGCCGTCTGAAGAGCATCGGCGCGACGAAGAAGAGCGACAGGACGGGGAGGAGCGGGTGGGCGCGCCCGGACGGCGAGAGCAGGATCTCGCCGGTGTTGAGCACCGCCATTGCCGCGATCGCTGCCTCGACCCAGTAGCGACGCCCGTGTCGAACGAGCACGGCCCGCGTTCTCACATCGTCACCGTACCGCGGCTTGATTGCAGGCCGCGTCATCCCTGAGGACGACCCGCTTTTCGTCCCTACGGGCGACGCAGAATCGCCGTTCAGGCCGACGAACGCGCAGGGTTCCCGCCGTAGCGTGGGGGCGTGCTCCGGAGATACCTGCGGAAGGACGTACGCCGTGACGGAGGCTGCCGTGCTGCGGACGACCCGGAATGATGCGCGCGGTCGGGCCACCCGCGCAGACGCGCCGGGCGGCCAGGCTCAACGTTCTCCGGGCACTGCAGTACGAGTAGGGGCAGGGGACGAGGGGGCGTAGAAGAGGCGGCTCTGGGGGTGGGGCTCCGGAGCCGCCTCGTACGCCTGCAGCTCGTGCCCGTGCCGCGCGGAGCCACTCGGCCTGGTCCCGGTAGCCGGGCCGCCGCTCCGCGACGAGCGACCAGAAGCGCGGCCCATGGTTGTGCTCGCGCAGGTGGCAGACCTCGTGCACGACGATGTAGTCGAGCACCTCGGGCGGCGCGAGGGCGAGGCGCCAGTTGAAGGAGAGCGTGCCCGTCGTCGAGCACGAGCCCCAGCGCGTGCGCTGGTCGCGGACGGCGACCCGCTTGAACGAGACGCCGATCGCGGCCGCCTCGCGGTTCGCGATCCGGAAGGCGCGCTCCGCAACGAGCGCCCGTCCGTCCGCCTCGGTCAGCCCGGCGCCCTCGAGTCCGAGAACGTGCACCCGCTGAGCGAGCTCGTGCTCGATCCAGGCCCGGTGCTGCTCGAGCACCGCCTCGACCTCGCGTCTCGGCATCCGAACGGGCACGGTGATCCGAGGGCCGCGCGGCGTGATCTCGATCCGCCACCTGCGGGCGCGTTTCGACCGGCGAAGCTCGACGTCCATGCGAGGACGCTTGCAGCGGTGCCGGACGGAGGGTCGTCGCGAAAGGCGGCGCCTACGAGCCGTCGTACTTGCCGATCACGATGCAGGCGTTGTGCCCGCCGAAGCCGAACGAGTTCGAGACGCCGATCGTCAGGTCCGCGTCGCGCGCCACGTTCGGGATGTAGTCGAGGTCGCACTCCGGATCGAGCTCGTCGTAGTTGATCGTCGGCGGCAGCCTGCCGTCGTGCACGGCGAGCGTCGTGAAGATGGCCTCGACGGCGCCCGCGGCGCCGAGGCAGTGCCCCGTGGCGCCCTTCGTCGACGAGATGGGGATCTTGTACGCGTTCTCCTCGCCGACGGCGAGCTTGATCACGCGCGTCTCGGAGGCGTCGCCCAGGGGCGTCGATGTCCCGTGCGCGTTGATGTAGCCGATCTGCGAAGGGTCGATGCCGGCGTCGCCGAACGCCATCCGCATGGCGCGCGCCGGATTCATCCCGGTCGGGTCCGGCTCAGTGACGTGCGTCGCGTCCGACGAGACGCCGTAGCCGAGCAGCTCGCCGTAGATCTTCGCGCCGCGCGCCTTCGCGCGCTCGAGCTCCTCGAGCACGACGATCGCGCCCGCCTCGCCCATCACGAACCCGTCGCGGCCCGCGTCGAACGGGCGCGACGCCGCCTGCGGGTCGTCGTTGCGCCGGGAGAGCGCGCGCATGGCAGCGAACCCCGCGACCCCGACCTCGGTGATCGGCGCCTCCGTACCGCCGCAGAGCATCACGTCGGCGCGGCCCAGCCGGATCGCGTCGGCGCCCTCGCCGATCGCCATGTTCGACGCGGCGCAGGCGGTGCACTGCGACGAGAGCGGCCCCTTCGTCCCGAGCTCCATCGAGACCCAGGCGGCGCCCATGTTGGGGATGATCGCCGGGATCGAGAACGGGTTGACGCGGTCAGGCCCGCGGCTGAGTAGCACGTCGTAGCAGTCCTGGTAGGAGCGAAGACCGCCGATCCCCGTCGCGACGGCCGTCCCGATCCGATCCGACGCAGCCGCGATGTCGATCCCCGAATCGGCCTCGGCCTGGCGCGCGGCCGCGACGATCATCTGCGCGAAGCGGTCCATGCGGCGCGCCTGCTTCCGGTCGATCCAGTCGGTCGGCTCGAAGTCGTCCGCCTCGCAGGCGAAGTGGACGTAGTAGTTCGAGTGGTCGAACTGCGTGATCTCGCCCGCGCCGGAGCGTCCCGCCAGCAGGTTCTGCCAGGTCGTCGCCACGTCATTCCCGAGCGGCGTCACCGCCCCGAGGCCGGTGATCACGACCCGTCTGCGTCCATTCATGCTCATGTGTCTACATCCCCAGGCCGCCGTCGACGAGCAGGACCTCGCCCGTGATGAACGAGGCGTCGTCGGAGCAGAGGAAGCGTACCGCGCCCGCGACGTCCTCCGGATCGCCGAGCCGCCCGAGCGGCGTGTTCCCCAGCATCGCGTTCGTCGCGTCCTCGGGCAGAACGTCCGTCAGCTGCGTCTTCACGTAGCCGGGCGCGACCACATTCGCACGGACGCCGCGCGAACCGAGCTCGCGCGCGAGCGACTTGGTGAAGCCGATGATCCCGGCCTTCGACGCGGCGTAGTTCGTCTGGCCCCAGTTGCCGTGAACGCCGACGATCGACGAGATGTTGACGATCGACCCGCCGCGCTTCTTCATCATCGGCCGGGTGACGGCGCGGCACGTGTAGAAGACGGAGGAGAGGTTCGTGTCGAGCACGGTGCGCCAGTCCTCGTCGGACATCCGCGCCAGCACCCCGTCGCGCGTCAGGCCCGCGTTGTTGACGAGGATGTCGAGATCGCCGGCCTCCTGCACGAGCCGCGCGGCGTCGTCCGGGCTCGAGACGTCGCCCTGGACGGCCCGCCCCCCGATCTCGCCCGCCAGCTGCTCCGCCTCCTCCTTGCCGCTGCGGTAGGCGACGACGACCGACGCGCCGCCGCGGGCGAGCTCCGCCGCGATCGCGCGGCCGATCCCGCGCGAGGCGCCGGTGACGAGGGCCGTCTTGCCGTCGAGCGAGGCAAACTCAGCCAACGGCCTCTTCCAGCTCGTCGAGCCCCTTCAGGTTGGAGACGGCGATGGTCTTCACGTTGCGGTCGATCCTCTTCAGTAAACCGCTGAGCACGTTGCCGGGCCCGACCTCGACGAAGACGGTGACGCCCTTGTCGACCAGCTCGCGCGCCGCCTGCGTGAACCTGACCGGCGCCGTCAGCTGCTCGACGAGCAGGACGCGAATGCGCTGCGCGTCCTCGACCTTCGCAGACACCGTCGACATGAACGCTGCGCGCGGGTCGCCGAAGTGGACGCGGTCGAGCGCAGGCCGGAAGCGGTCGGCGGCCCGCTCGACGAGCGGCGAGTGGAACGCGCCGGAGACGCGCAGCTTGATCGCGCGGCGCGCGCCCTCGCGCTCGGCCTCCTCGCAGCACTCGTCCACGGCGGGGTCGCAGCCGGAGACGACGAGCTGTCCCGGGCAGTTGTAGTTCGCCGGCCAGACGTTCTGGATCTTCTTGCAGATGCTCTCGACCACCTCGTCCGCGAGGCCGAGGATCGCCGCCATCGAGCCGGGCCGCTCGCGCGCCGCCTCCGCCATCGCCATGCCGCGCTCGCGGACGAGCGCGATCGCCACCTCGGGCGTCAGCGCCTCGGCGGCGCCGAGCGCGGCGAACTCGCCGACGGAGTGGCCGACCACGTAGTGCGGCACGATCCCGCGGGCGCGGATCGCCTCGTTGATGGCGAGGCTGGTCGCGACGAGCGCCGGCTGCTGCAGCTCGGTGTCGAGCAGATCCTCGACGGGCCCGTGGAAGCAGACCTCCTTGAGGTCGAGGCCGGAGGCCTCGCTGCCGCGGTCGTAGACCGCCATCGCCTCGGGCACCGCCTCGGCGATCTCGTGGCCCATGCCGGCCTCGTAGGACCCCTGGCCGGGAAACATGAACGCGATCTTCGTCGCGATCTTCTCTGTCACTTGCCTGCTCCGTTCATCTCGAGTGTCCATTCGATCAACGCCGAGCCCCACGTGAGGCCGGCGCCCATACCCGTCATCAGCACGAGCTTGCCCGGCGCCAGCCGTCCGTCGAGCCCGGCATCCGCCAGCGCGAGCGGGATGGAGCCGGATGACGTGTTGCCGAACCGCTCGACGTTGACGACCACGCGGTCCTCCGGCACGCCGAGCTTCTTCACCGCGTGGTCGATGATCCGCACGTTCGCCTGGTGAGGGACGTAGACGTCCACGTCGTCGATCGTCTTGCCGCACTCCTCCAGGATCGCCTCCGCGGACGACACCAGCACCCGCGTCGCGAACCTGAACACCTCGCGGCCGTTCATCTTCACGAACCGTTCCGGGTCCTCGAAGACGCGCGAGCCCGAGCCCGGTAGCCACAGATTCGCACCGCCTCCCCCGTCGGCGCCCAGCTCGAAGCCGAGGAACCCGCCGCCGTTCTCGGCCTGCTCGAGCACGACTGCGCCGGCACCGTCGCCGAAGAGCACGAGCGTCGACCGGTCCTCCCAGTCCAGGATCTTCGAGAGCACGTCGCCGCCGACGACGAGCGCCTTCTTCGCGAGCCCGCCGGCCAGCATCGCGTACGCCTGCGCGAGCGCGTAGACGAAGCCCGTGCAGCCGGCGGAGAGGTCGTAGGCCGCCGCGTCCGGCATCCCCAGCTCGTCCGCCAGCAGCGCCCCGGTCGACGGGAACGCCATGTCCGGCGTCACGGTCGCGACGATCAGGAGGTCGATCTCCTCCGGCTCGACGCCGGCCTGCGCGAGCGCCGCGCGCGCGGCGGGAAGCGAGATGTCCGTCATCGCCTGCTCGGGGGCGGCGATCCGCCGCTCGCGGATCCCGGTGCGGGAGACGATCCACTCGTCGGTGGTGTCGACGAGCCCCTCGAGCTCGGCGTTCGTGAGCACGCGGTCGGGCACGTAGCACCCGAGGCCGGTGATCGTCACCCCCTTGCCGTTCGCGCGGCCGATCACGACGACTGGTCCACGGCGAAGGTCAGCGTTCCGCGCAGCGCCAGCTGCCCGTCGACGGTTGCCCTGGCCTTTCCCTGGCCGATCGGCCCGCGGACGGCTTCGAGGTCGCACTCGAGGCGGAGCTCCTCCCCCGGCCGCACGACGCGCTTGAAGCGCACGTCGTCGATCCCGGCGAAGAGCGCGAGCTTGCCGCGGTTCTCCTCCTGCGAGAGCACCGCCACCGCCCCGGCCTGCGCCAGCGCCTCGACCATCTTCACCCCCGGCATGATCGGGTTGCCCGGGAAGTGCCCCGCGCAGTCCTCCTCGGTGACGGTCTTCGTCGCCACGACCCGCGCCCCCGGCTCCAGCTCGACGACCTCGTCGAGGAGCAGGAACGGATCGCGGTGCGGGAGGATCTCCTCGATCTCCGCCTTCCCCATCGGCAGTTGCGTCATCAGGCGATCAGCTTCTCGAGCGCGTGGCGGCCGCGATGAGCGTGGCTCTTGGCCGTCCCGACAGGCATCCCCTCGGCGGCCGCGATCTCCTCGAACGTCCAGTCAAGTGCGTCCTTGAGCACGACCACCTTCGCCTGGGCCGGCGAGATCTGCGCCAGGCAGGCGCCGAGCTCGGCCCGCGTCTCGGCACGCGCGGCCTTCCCGGCGGGATCCGCGTCGACCGCGGCACGCTCGTCCTCGTGGAGCGGCTCGCAGGCGCGGGCGCGCTGCCGCTCGAGCACGTCCTTGCACGTGTTGACGACGAGCCGGTGCAGCCACGTCGAGAACTGCGACTCGCCGCGGAACTGCTTCAGCCGGACACAGAGCTTCGCGAGCGACTCCTGCGCCGCGTCGCGGGCGTCCTCCGGGTCGCGGATCAGATGCGCGGCCAGCCGCTCGACCCGCGGGGCGTGCCGCTCGCACAGCGCAGCGAGGGCGCGAGAGTCTCCGTCTTTTGCTCGCTTGATCAAGATGGGGTCGCTGAGACGCTCGTAGAGCAGCGCCCCTTGCGGGCGCAGCTCGATACCGATGTGACGGCTGGGGCGGCGATTCGGTTGCACGGCAGCGGTCTAGTCTACGCCCGTGAGCCTTCGTCCCGGCGCCGTGGAGCCACTTCTGCGCGGCCGCTTCGGGCGGCCGTACGTCTACGCGGAGGAGTGCGCCTCGACGCAGCGGCTGTTGTCGCCGGACGCACCGGAGGGCGCCGTCGCCGTGACGGAGCACCAGACAGAGGGTCGTGGGCGGCTCGGCCGCGTCTGGCACGACGATCCGGGCGGCTCGCTGCTCTTCTCGCTCTGCCTGCGCCCTCCCCTGCCGCAGGCGCTCTGGCCGGGCTTCACCGCGGTGGCCGGCGAGGCAGCCGCCGACGCGATCGAGGCCCTGACCGGGCGCAGGCCCGAGATCAAGCCGCCGAACGACCTGCTGCTCGACGGCCGCAAGCTGGCCGGCATCCTCGCCGAGGCCGCGGAAGGGCGGATCGTCCTCGGCCTCGGCGTCAACGTCGCGTCGGCGCCGTACGAGGGGGCGGTCGCCCTCGGGTCGGAGGTCGACCGTGCGGAGCTGCTCGTGGAGCTGCTCGACCGGCTCGAGCGGGCCTACGACGACTGGGTCAGCGCACCGTCGCGCTGACGAGCGGGCCGGCGTTCCCGGCGGCGTCGACCGGCTGCGCGGTCACCGTCTTCACGATCCCGTTGCGAGGCACGGTGAAGGTCCCCTTCGGAGCCAGCTTGATCAGCCGGCGACCGTTCACCATCAGCGTCACCGTCGCCGGCTCGGTGAGCGAGAACTTCAGCGTCTTCGGGTCGAGGATCTTCAGCACGGGGGCCGTCAGATCGATCGCGAACGGCAGCGAGGCGGAGACGTCGCCCAGCGCGTCCGTGACCGTCAGCCGCGCGGTGAAGGCGCCGTCCGGAACGGAGACGCCGTTTGCGGAGCCGTCCCACTCGAGCACCTGCGGGCCAGGGCCGAACATCCCCTGCGCGACCGTGGCGATCACGATCCCCGCCGCGTCGACGATCTCCAGCCGCATCGGCACGGCGGCCGCAAGCGAGAAGGTGACCGTGAGGCGGTCGTTCGAGCCGTCGCCGTTCGGCGAGATCAGGGGCTGCAGGAGCGCGAGCGCGCTCATCGTCCGGTCGACGACGAAATCGAGCGGGACGCTGACGTACTTCGTGCCCACCTGGGCGGTGACGATCAGCTTGTACCGTCCGTCCGGCAGCTCCTGCGCGGCGTACCAGTCGAAGGCGTTCACCCCGGCCGCGCGCTGCTCCGAGAGCACGCGCAGGAGAAGCGTGCCGTTGCCGTCGACCACGTCAGCCGTGACGGTCGCCGCCTGGCCGAGGGTGAAGTCGAGATGAAGCGGCGGGATCGCCCCGTCGGCGCCGGGAATCAGCGTCGGGGGCGCCTTCACCGCCGAGAGCAAGGCCGGCGGCGGAATCGGAGTCGGAGCGTCGGGGTCGGCAGCGTGCCGCCGAGCGTGCCCGTCGCGCTGCGGAGCCCGGTTCCGTCGATCGACCAGCGGAACGGACCGCCGGTCCGGCGCGAGCTCCAGGTCCAGTCGACGGTCGCGCCGCGACCGCTCCCCTTCGCCACCGCCTTGCCGGCGGCGTCCGTCACGTTCACCGACCACGCGACCGCGGCGGACAGCCGCGCCTGGAAGCGCAGCGGCCCGCCGAGCGTGCCGGTGACGACGGGCTGGTAGAGCTTCGGCAGCCCCGTCTGCGCCACCTCGCCGCGATCGACGGCAGCTGCGCGTAGGCCGCGCTGCCCGGGCACTCGGTCGGATACGTGTCGCGGTGGCCCGAGATCACGCGAAGCACGACCTGCTTTCCCGCCCTGTACCTCGGGTTGCCGCCAGAGGAGACCGCGACGGTGCCGGCCGGATCGATGTGCGCGACGTCGAGCCGCCAGGCGAGCAGCTTCACGAGCGCCTGCCTCTGCGCAGGCGTGATCTGGCGCGGAGTTGTTGTTGCCGATCAGCGCGACGCCGACCGAGCCGGTGTTGAACCCCTCCGAGTGGGCGCCGACGACGTTGCGCTCCATGCCGCCGTACCGGCCCTCGAACACCTGGCCGTACTTGTCGACGAGGAAGTTGTAGCCGATGTCGTTCCAGCCGTTTCCCTTCACGTGGTAGATCTCGATGCCGCGCACGATCGCCGCCGACTGCTCCGGCGAGTAGCTGTTCGAGCCCGCCGTGTGATGCACGAGCGCGAAACGGACCGCCTGCGCGTAGATCGTCCTGCCGCGCCGGATCTTCTCGTCGGCCTTCCAGCCTGCGCGCGTGACGATCGCAGGCGCGTCGGCCAGCTGGACGCGGCGAAGCGGGTCGGAGGAGACGCGGCTCCAGACGTAGTAGGCGCGCATCCTCGTCACCCGCCCGTGCGTCCGGAACTGGACGCGGTCGGAGCCGCCGGTCCACTGCAGGTTGCCGTCGTGCCAGGTCCCCGTGGCCGCCCGCTCGGCCGTGCCCCGGTCCGGCATCGAGTCGGCGTCGGCGTCCCGCCAGCGACTCCAGGCACCGTGGATCCGGCGCGTACGGAACTCGACCGTTCCGCCGCCCTGCCAGTGCACGCCGAGCATGTTGAAACGCTGTGGCGGCGAGGTCGAAGCGAGCGTGCGCGTCCCCGCAAGCGGCACGTCTCGCGCGGTCATCGCCACCTCGCCCGCGTGGGCGGCGGCGGGAAACGCGAGCGCGAGCAGCACTGTGAGGCGAAGATGCTTCACCGAATGGACCCCGTTCTGCACGGTGCCAGACCGCTCCTGCCCGGTCTACCCCGCAGATAGAATCCTTACAACGTGAAAAGGGCGCTTTTGCTCGCGCTTTTTCTTGCCGCCGCGGCAGCCCCGGGAGCGGCAGGGGCGCCTCGCGTCCTGGCGGTCCACTTCGACACGGAGGTCAACCCCGTGACGCAGGAGTGGGTGAACGGACGCATCGGCCAGGCGGAGCGTGGGAACTACGACGCGGTCGTGATCCTGCTCGACACGCCGGGTGGCCTCTCCGAGTCGATGCGGAAGATCGTCCAGCGGGAGCTGTCGGCGAAGGTCCCGGTCGTCGTCTACGTCTCGCCGCCGGGCGCCCGCGCCGCCTCCGCCGGAGTCTGGATCGGCGAGGCGGGGGACATCCTCGCGATGGCACCCGGGACGAACATCGGCTCGTCGACTCCGATCACATCCGGCGGCCAGGACATCCAGAAGGATCTGCGGCGCAAGGTCGTCAACGACGCGGCCGCCTCGCTGCGCACCCTGGCCAAGACCCACGGCCGGAACGCGCAGTGGGCTGACCGCGCCGTCCGCGAGGCGTCGAACCTGACGGAGCGCGAGGCGCTCCGCATGAACGTGATCGACCTCGTGGCGCCGACGCTGCCGGCGCTCCTCAACCGGATCGACGGACAGAAGACGGTCCCGCGCGGCTTCACGCTGAACACCGCCGGCGCGACGATCGACGAAGTCAGCCCCGGCTTCTTCACGCGCCTGCTCTCGACGCTGATCGACCCGAACATCATCTCGCTGCTCTTCCTGGCGGGGATCGCCGGGATCGGCTTCGAGATCTTCCATCCGGGCGTCGTCCTGCCGGGAGCGCTCGGAGCCGTCGCGCTCGTGACGGCGCTCTTCGGCTTCTCCGTCCTGCCCGTGAGCTGGTCGGGGCTCGCGCTGATCCTGCTCGGAGTCGGGCTGCTGGTGATCGACGCGCACGTCGTCACGCACGGCGCGCTGACCGTCTCCGGGCTGATCAGCCTCGCCGTCGGGATGCTGATGCTCTTCCACAACGCCCCGAGCCCGTACGACACCTCGGTGCCGCTCGTGCTCGCCTTCACGCTGGGGATCGGGCTCTTCTGGGCGTTCGCGCTCGCCAAGGCGGTGCAGGTTCGGCGGCGGCCCGTGCTGGTCGGGCCGCAGACGATCGTCGGCGAGGAGGGCGTCGTCCGCGACGGCGGCCTCGTCTTCGTGCACGGCGAGCTGTGGCAGGCGCGCAGCGACGAGCCGCTCGCCCCGGGTGAGCACGTCCAGGTCGTCGGCCGTCGACGGACTCGTGCTCGACGTTCGGTCGGTCACGTAGGCTGAGAGCATGACCGCCGGGCTGATCGCGCTCGCCGTCGTCGCGTTTCTGCTGCTGCTCTTCCTGATCGCGGCGGTCAAGGTCGCGCGCGAGTACGAGCGCGGCATCGTCTTCCGCCTCGGCCGGCTCCTGCCGCAGCCGAAGGGGCCGGGGTTGTTCTTCCTGATCCCGATCGTCGACCGGATGGTCAGGGTCGACCTGCGGACGATCACGCTGAACATCCCGCCGCAGGAGGTGATCACGAAGGACAACGTGCCCGTGCGGGTGAACGCGGTCGCCTACTTCCGGATCGTCGATCCCGCGGCCGCGATCGTCCAGATCGAGAACTTCATGGTCGCGACGTCGCAGATCGCGCAGACGACGCTCCGCTCCGTGCTCGGCCAGCACTCGCTCGACGAGCTGCTGTCGGAGCGGGAGAAGATCAACGCGATCCTGCAGGAGATCATCGACGAGGCGACCGCGCCGTGGGGGATCAAGGTCTCGATCGTCGAGGTGAAGGACGTCGAGATCCCCTCCGGCATGCAGCGGGCGATGGCGCGCCAGGCGGAGGCCGAGCGCGAGCGCCGCGCGAAGGTGATCGCCGCCGAAGGCGAGTTCCAGGCCTCCGAGCGGCTCAAGGACGCCGCGCTCGTGATCGAGCACCACCCGGTCGCCCTGCAGCTGCGCTACCTGCAGACGCTGATCGAGCTCGGGTCGTCGGCGTCGACCACGATCGTCTTCCCGGCGCCGATCGACCTCATCACGCCCTTCCTCGAATCGCGCTCTGGCCGACCTGCGAACTGACCCGCTGAGCGGTCGCTACGTCGCGATCGCTCCCGGCCGGGACTCCCGCCCAGGGGCGGACCGCCCGGCACTCGAGCCGCCCTCGGCCGAGGAGCTCGAGAGCTGCCCTTTCTGCGAGGGGCGCGAGGGGCGCACGCCGCCCGAGACGCTGGCGCTCGGCCGAGAGACCGGAGATCCCGACAGCCCCGGCTGGGACGTGCGCGTCGTCCCGAACCTGTACCCCGCGCTTCGATCGCCAGGAGGTCGTGATCCACGCGCCGCACCACGTGCGCTCGATCGCCGAGCTCGACGACGCGCAGCTCGAGCATGTCGCCGAGGCGTGGCGCGAACGGGCCCGTGCGGCACAGGCGGACGGGCACGTCTGCTTCGCGTTCCTGAACGAGGGCAAGGCGGCGGGAGCGAGCCTGCCGCACTCGCACTCCCAGCTCCTCTGGCTGCGGGAGCGTCCGCCGGCCGCCACAGCCGAGCGCGGGCTCGTCACTCGACGGGGAGCTGGTGGCAGAGCGCGACGGCCTCGTCCTCCTCTGCCCGCGGGTGAGCCGCGCGCGCTACGAGCTGCTGGTCGCGCCGGTCGAGCCCGAGGCGGACGCGTTCGAGAGCCCTCGGCTCGGCGCCGCCCTGGCGCTCCTCGCCGAGGGAATCCGCCGGCTCGATGCGGTCGAGGGCCACACGCCGCTGAACGCATGGCTGCACGACACGGCCCACTGGCACCTCGAGCTCTTCCCGCGCCTGAGCGTGCTCGCCGGCGCCGAGCTCGGCGCCGGCTGGTGGATCAACGCGCTCGCGCCCGAGGAGGCGGCGGCGCGACTCCGCGGCGCCGGCTAGCGGGACCGGCTAGACGCTTTCCTCGTGCTCCTCGCGGAAGCGGCGGGCCGCCTCGATCGCGGCGCCGAGGTTGAGGCCCTTGTCCTTGGCCTGCTTGATCAGCATCACCGTCTCGACGGCTTCCATGTCGTAGATCCGCTGCTTCTTGCCCTTCGTCGGAATCTGCGCCTTGTTCGTCCAGTAGTCGAGCTGCATCTTCGAGATGCCGGCGATCTGGCACACCTGCCCGAGGTAGAGCTCGATCTTGTCGAGATGCTCGGTCATCTCGATCGGTTCGAGCAGGTCGACTTGCCGTGTGTAAGCCATAGGAAGCGCTCTTTCTCCCGCGATTGCAGGACCCCTCGTTACAACTTATAACGTTCCCACTCGTCGCAGGGAAGGGGGTCTGCGCAGAAAATCGACCCGCCTGCTGGCCAGGAACGTGGCGAAAACTGGCCCGTGCGGCTACTGGCCGTCGGGCGCGGGCTCAGCGGGTTCGGCGTCCGCGGGAGGCGCCGGCGTCACATCGAGGTCGGTCACGTCCACGTCGGGCGCCTCGTCGCCCGATTCGACCACGGGCGCGATGCCGGAGACCTTCTCGCCCTCGCGCAGGCGCATCACGATCACGCCCTGGGTCGAGCGGCCGAGGCGCTTGACCTCCTCGACCGGCATTCTGATCACCGTGCCGCCCGTCGAGATCAGCATCACCTGGTAGCCGTCACGGACGACGCGGGCGCCGGCGAGCTGCCCGCGCGCCTCGGTCAGCTGCACGGTCTTGACGCCCAGGCCGCCCCGGCCCTTGACGGGATAGTCCGCAACGCGGGTGCGCTTGCCGTATCCGTTCTCGGTGATCACGAGCAGGTCGGTGTCGTCCTTCGCGATCTCGATCGCGATCACCTCGTCGTCGGAGCGGAGGTTCATCCCGCGGACGCCTTCCGTGGCGCGGCCCATGGCCCGCGCGTCCGTCTCGTGGAAGCGGATCGCCTGGCCCTTGCGCGAGACCATCAGCACGTCGTCGCCCTCGGAGGCGTGGCGCACGCCGACGAGCTCGTCGCCCGTCGCGCATCTTGATCGCGATGATCCCGTCGGCCTTCAGCGGCGTGTTGTACTCGGGCAGCTTCGTCTTCTTGACGACGCCCTTCTTCGTCGCGAAGACGAGGAACTCGGCCTCCTCGAAGTTGCGCGTCTGGATCACGGCGCGCACCTGCTCGTCCTGTCGGAACGGGAGCAGGTTGACGATCGCGCGCCCCTTCGACTGGCGTGAGCCGAGCGGCAGCTCGTGCACCTTCAGCCGGTAGACCTTGCCGACGTTCGTGAAGAAGAGGATGTAGTCGTGGGTCGAGGCCACGAAGAGGTGCTCGATGTAGTCCTCGTCCTTCAGGTCCATGCCCATCACGCCGATCCCGCCGCGCCGCTGCTCACGGTACGAGGTCACCGGCAGGCGCTTGATGTAGCCGGAACGCGTGATCGCGATCACCATGTCCTCTTCCGCGATCAGATCCTCCAGCTCGAGCTCCTCCTCGGCGGCGACGATCTCCGTGCGGCGGTCGTCGTTCCGGGCGTGCGTGGCGCGCAGCTCGAGCAGCTCCTCCTTGATCAACGCGTCGATCTTGAGCGGGTCGCCGAGGAGGTCGCGAAGCTCGCCGATCCGGTCCTGGAGCGACGCGTACTCGTCCTCGACGTGCCTGCGCTCGAGCGCCGTCAGCGCCCGCAGGCGGAGGTCGAGGATCGCCGAGGCCTGGATCTCCGAGAGCTCGAAGGCCTCCATCAGCTGCGTGCGCGCCGAGTCCGTGTCGGCGGCGGCGCGGATCAGGCGGATCACCTCGTCGAGGTTGTCCAGCGCGATCAGGTAGCCCCGAAGGACGTGGGCCCGGCTCTCGGCCTGCCGCAGCTCGTGCTTCGACCGCCGCACGACGATCTCGCGCTGGAAGTCGAGGTAGTGCGTGATCAGCTCGAGCAGGGAGAGCGTCCTCGGGACGCCGTCCACGAGCGCGACGGCGTTGTAGCCGAACGTCGTCTGGAGAGCCGTGTGCTTGTAGAGCTTGTTCAGGACGACCTGCGGGATCGCCTCGCGCTTCAGCTCGATCTCGATCCGCATCCCGGTGCGGTCGGAGTAGTCCTGGACGTTCGGAGATCTCCGTCAGCGTCTTGTCCAGCACGAGCTCCGCGATCTTCGTCACGACGCCGGCGTCGCCGCCCTTCTTGACCCCGTACGGCAGCTCGGTGATCACGATCGCCGACTTGCCGCCGCGCAGCTCCTCGATGTGGGCGCGCGCGCGGACGACGACGCGGCCGCGGCCGGTGCGGTATGCGTCGCGGATCCCCGAGCGGCCGACGATGATCGCGCCGGTCGGGAAGTCGGGCCCCTTGACGTGCTTCATCAGCCTCTCGACGTCGGCGGCGGGGTCGTCGATCAGCTCGACGATCGCGTTCACCACCTCGCCGAGGTGATGCGGGGGCATGTTCGTCGCCATCCCGACCGCGATCCCCGCCGACCCGTTGACGAGCAGGTTCGGGAACCGCGCGGGCAGCACCACCGGCTGCACCTTCGACTCGTCGTAGTTCGGCTCGAAGTCGACGGTGTTGTGGTCGAGCTCCTCGAGCAGCGCCGTCGAGATCCGCGCCAGACGCGCTTCGGTGTAGCGCATCGCAGCGGCCGGATCGTCGTCGATCGAGCCGAAGTTGCCCTGGCCGTCGACGAGCGGATACCGCAGCGAGAACGGCTGCGCCATCCGGACGAGCGTGTCGTAGATCGACGAGTCGCCGTGCGGATGGAAGTTGCCCATCACGAAGCCGACGATGTTCGCCGACTTGACGTACGGACGCCCGGGCCGGTTCCCGTTGATCCACATCCCGTAGAGGACCCGGCGGTGGACCGGCTTCAGGCCGTCGCGCACGTCCGGAAGCGCGCGGCTGACGATCACGCTCATCGCGTAATCGAGGAAGCTCGTGCGCATCTCCTGCTCGAGCTCGCGCGGCTCGATCCGGCCCGGGCCCAGCGCCCCCGTCTCGACCTCAGACATGCGCCCTCTCGGCCGGGCTAGACGTCAAGGAACTTCACGTCCTTGGCGTTCTCCTCGATGAACAGCCGCCTCGGCTCGACCTGATCGCCCATCAGGGTGGAGAAGAGCCTGTCCGCCGCATGCGCGTCCTCCACGTCGACGCGGACGAGCAGCCGGCGGGCCGGGTCCATCGTCGTCTGCCAGAGCTGCTCCTCGTTCATCTCGCCGAGCCCCTTGAACCGGCTCAGCTGCAACCCGTCCTTGGCCAGGTCGATGGCCCTCGCGCGCAGATCGTGGAAGCTCTCCGGCGTCTCGAGCTTCTTGCCGAAGGCGACGCGGAACGGCGGCAGGCCGACCGTCTCGACGAGCTTCGCGTACGCGCGGCGCAGGCCCGCGTAGACCGGCGACGTGATCAGGTCGAGCGGCACCGTGACGTGCTGCGCGGAGCTCGTCTCCGTCTCGATCACCTTCACGGTGAAGCCGCGCTCGTCCCGGCCGAGCACGGAGAGCTGGTACCCGTTGTCCTCGATCGCCTCGACGGCGCTGCCGAAGGAGTCGAGCGAGTCGACGTCGGTCTCGACCAGGCGATGCTTGACGACGAAGTCCACCGCGGCGGCAGCCGAAGTCGGAGCGGAGCCGGGCGGCCCAGCCCTCGAACTCGTTCGAGCGCGCGGGAGAACCGCCCCCAGCGGGCCTCCGTCAGCTTCGTCTCCTCGCCGGAGCGGGACGTGAGCTCCATGTTCGCGATGCGCTCGCGCACGAGCAGCTCCTCGAGCTGGGCGTCCTTCTCGAAGTAGTACTCCTGGTTGCCGAGCTTCACCTTGTAGAGCGGCGGCACGGCGATGTAGACGTGGCCGCGATCGATCAGCTCCGGCATCTGGCGGTACAGGAACGTCAGGATCAGCGTGCGGATGTGCGAGCCGTCGACGTCGGCGTCGGTCATCACGATCACGCGTCCGTAGCGAAGCTTCGCGATGTCGAACTCGTCGCCGATCCCGGTGCCGATCGCCGTGATCATGGCCTGAATCTCGTTGTTCGACAGCACCTTGTTGATGCGGTTCTTCTCGCTGTTGATGATCTTGCCGCGCAGCGGCAGGATCGCCTGGTAGGTGCGGTCGCGGCCCATCTTCGCCGAGCCGCCGGCGCTGTCGCCCTCGACGATGAAGAGCTCGGCCGAGTCGGGGTCGCGGATCGTGCAGTCGGCGAGCTTGCCCGGCAGCGCCGCGTTCTCGAGCGCGGACTTGCGCCGCGTCAGCTCGCGCGCCTTGCGCGCCGCGAGCCGCGCGCGCGTGGCGGCGACGGCCTTCGTGATGATCTGGCGCGCGTCGGTCGGGTTCTCCTCGAGGAACTCCGCGAGCTTGGCGTTGACCGTCTGCTCGACGAGGCCGCGCACCCACGGGTTGCCGAGCTTCGTCTTCGTCTGGCCCTCGAACTGCGGGTCCTGCAGCTTCACCGAGATGACCGCCGCGAGCCCCTCGCGCACGTCCTCGCCCTCGAGGTTCGCCTCCTTCTCCTTCAGCAGGCCCTTGGAGCGGGCGTAGTCGTTCAGCGTCCGCGTCAGCGCCGCCTTGAAGCCGGAGAGGTGCGAGCCGCCCTCGTGCGTGTTGACGTTGTTGGCGAACGAGAAGACCGACTCCTGGTACGACGAGTTCCACTGCATCGCGACCTCGACGTTGCCGAGCTCCTGCCCGCCCTCGAAGTAGACGATCGTCTTGTGGATCGCGTCCTTCGACTCGTTCACGTACGAGACGAAGTCCCTGATCCCGCCCTCGTAGTGGAACTCGAACTCCTTGCCCTCCGCCCGCTCGTCGGTGAGCTTGATCTGCAGGCCGCGCGTCAGGAAGGCCGTCTCGCGCAGGCGCTGCACGAGCGTCTCGGCCGAGTACTCGACCTCCTCGAAGATCTCCGCGTCCGGCAGGAACTTGATCGTCGTGCCCGTCTCCTTCGAGACGCCGATCGTCTCCATGTCGCCCGTCGGCACGCCGCGCGCGAACTCCTGGCGGTAGAGCTTGCCGTCGCGGGCCACCTCGGCGACGAGCCATTCCGAGAGGGCGTTGACGACGGAGACGCCGACGCCGTGAAGGCCGCCGGAGACCTTGTAGCCGTCGCCGCCGAACTTGCCGCCGGCGTGGAGCTTCGTCAGCACGACCGTCAGCGCCGGCATGCCCTGGTCGGCCATCATGTCCACGGGGATGCCCGAGCCCCAGTCGCGCACCGTGACCGAGTTGTCCGGGTGCAGCGTCACCTCGACGCGGTCGTTCCGGCCCGCGAGGGCCTCGTCGACGGAGTTCGCGACGACCTCGTAGATCAGGTGGTGGAGCCCGCGTGCACCGGTCGATCCGATGTACATGCCCGGCCGCAGACGAACGGGCTCGAGCCCCTCGAGGACCGTGATGTCCTTGGCGGAGTACGACGCTTCTGCTGACGCTCGTGCTGATGCTTTGGCCATAGAAAAAGCCCTGCAAATCCCCGACTTGCGGGCCGCGATCAGTGTATCAGAACGAGCGGTCGGACCGTGCCCTTGCGAGGCTCGCCGCGGCGGCGCGAGTGACCAAATTGCGCAACTCTTCTGCCTCGATTTGCGCACCCAGACGAGCCGCCTCGACCCACTCCTCCCGGGTCGGCTGCAGCGGCGCGGATTGCGCCGGCTCCGGGCCGGCCTCGTGCCCCTCCGGGAGCGGTCCGGGAGCGAAGCGGAGCCGGGCCGGCGCCCGCTGTCCGAGCCGGCCGCGGATGTCCGCCTCGAGCTGGCCGAGCTCGAACGCCCAGGCCGACGAGCTCGTCGCGACGTGCAGGGTCCCGTCGCGCGAGACGCGCGCCGGCCACGCGTTGCGCGCGATCTGCTCGCCGACCGCCTCCGGCCACGCGCCGCACGAGCTCGACGATCTCGCCCGCCGGGCCGAGGCGTCTGAGCTCGCCTGCGACGCTGTTGCCGAGCGGATCCATCATCGCGCGACCGCGCTCCCGGGCGTGACGTCGACGACCTGGTCCGGGTCGACCGGCAGCGCGTCCGTCGCGGTCGCGGTGATCACCGTCTGGCCCGCTCCGGCCACACGTGCGGCGAGGATCCGCCGTCGCTCCGGGTCGAGCTCCGAGAGCACGTCGTCGAGCAGGAGCAGCGGCCTCGGCCCGCGCCCCGCGAGGAGCTCCGCCTCGGCGAGGAGGAGCGAGAGCACGGCGAGGCGCTGCTCGCCCTGCGAGCCGAAGCTGCGCAGGTCGCGGTCGCGCCGACGCGATCCCGACGTCGTCCAGGTGCGGTCCGAGCCCCGTCGCACCGCGGTCGAGATCCTTCTCCAGCCGCGCCTCGAGCGCCTCCCTCGTCGGCGGCTCCGCCTCGTAGACCAGACGCCCCTCCGGCAGGCGCGAGCTCCTCGGCACAGGTGGCGAACCCCGGCGCAAGCGCGGCGACCGCCTCCCTGCGCGCCGCGACGAGCTGCGCGCCGAGCGATGCGACCCGCTCGGTCCACGGTGCCAGCGCGTCTCGGTCCGACAGCCCCAGCTGCACGCGGCGCAGCGACGCGTTCCGCTGCGCGAGCGCCGCCCCGTACTCCACCGGCAGCGAAGCGCGCGACGGAAAGAGTCTCGCCAGTGTCCGGTCGAAGTACGCGCGCCGCGCGGCAGGGCCGCCCTTGACGACCGCGAGGCGGTCCGGCGTGAAGACGAGCGTCTGCACCTCCCGGCGCAGCTGCTCGGCGGTCGCGAGCCGCGCCCCGTTCAGCTCCGCACGCTTCGCCTGCCCCGCCTGGAGCGTCACGCTGATCTGCACCTCCACCTCGCCCCGCGAGCCCTGGAGCGCGATCCGACCCGCCTCCTCGCCGAAGCGGATCAGCTGCGCGTCGGAGCGCGTCCGGGGCGAGAAGCCCTGCGTGGCGACGTGCAACGACTCGAGCAGGTTCGTCTTGCCGGCGCCGTTCGGACCGACGACGAGTACGAGGCCGGGCTCCAGCCCGAGCTCGAGCCGCGCGTACGAGCGAACGTTGCGGAGCGAGACCTTCGCGACGATCAGGGGTCGACGATCAGCCCGCGAGGCGGATCGGCATGATCAGGTACGTGAAGTCGTCGCTCTCCGCCTGCAACACCGCAGGTCGAAGCGGCGAGATCAGCTTCAGCCGCACGTCGTCGCCCTCGACCGACTCGACACCGTCGCGCAGGAACTCCGCGTTGAAGCCGATCTCCATCGGCTCGCCCGTGTAGCCGGCCGGCATCGACTCGCGCGCGTCGCCGACGTCCTGCGACTGCGCGGAGACGGTCAGCTCCCCCTCGGCGAAGCGGAGCCGCAGCGGCGAGTTGCGCACGACCATCACCGACACGCGGCGAACGACGTCGAGCAGCTCGTCGCGTGGCAGGGTCACCTCGTACTCGAAGGCCTCCGGCAGCAGCTGCTTGTAGTTCGGGAACTGGCCGTCGATGCGGCGCGTCGTCAGCCACGCGTCACCGGCGCCGAAGACGACGTGGTTCTCGTGCACGCCCAGCTCGAGCTCGCCGTCGACGGCGATCCGCGACAGCTCCTGCAGGGCCCGTGCCGGGATGATCGCGTCGAGCTCGGGCAACGCGCCGTCGACCGGCGTCTCCTTCACCGACAGGCGGTACGAGTCCGTGGCGGCCATCACGATCCGGCCGGGCTCGAAGCTTGACGAGGATCCCCGTCAGCACGGGCCGCGACTCGTCGCGCGACGCGGAGCGGCTGACCCGCGCGACGGTGTCGAGCAGCGCCTCGCCGTCCACGGTCGAGAGCGGCGCGCTGTCCACCTCGGGGAGGCGCGGGAAGTCCTCGACGGCGTACGTGTGGAGCCGGTACGTGGCGGTGCCGGCGCCGATCACGACCACGCCCTCCTCGGGCTTGTGCTCGAACGTCACGCTGTCGGCCGGCAGCCCGCGTGCGATGTCCAGCAGCAGCTTGCCGGGGACGACCGCCGCCCCCTCGCCCTCGACCTCCGCCTCGAGCGACGCGCGCAGCGAGAGCTCCATGTCCGTCGCGGCGAGGTGCAGCCGACCTGCCTCGGCACGCAGGAGGATCCCCGTCAACACCAACACCGACGAGCGCGTCGAGACACCGCGAGAGACGACCCCGAGCCTCTGTGCGAGATCGTCGCGCGAGCAGGTGAGCTTCATCCCCGAGCCGACCACCACATCACTATCAATCATTTCTCTTTAAATCCTCCAGTAGAAGTAATAGAGAGTGTGGACTGCGGGGAAGACGGCGTGGATCCGCATGGTTGAGGCAATTTCGCTGGGGACGCCGTCTGGGGACGAATCGGGGTTTCGCACAGCCTTTCGTGCTAGTGCGCCTGCTTGATGCGGGCTGTGAGTTCCTGGACGAGGTTGTACACAGACCTGTCCTCACGGATCATCCGGGCGATCTTGGACGTGGCGTGGATGACCGTCGTGTGGTCGCGGCCGCCGAACTCCTTGCCGATCTTCGGCAGCGACGAGTCCGTCAGCTCGCGCGAGAGGTACATCGCGACCTGCCGTGGGTAGACGATGTTCTGGGAACGCCGGTCGCCGCAGAGCTCGTCGAGGGTGACGCCGAACCGCTCCGAGACCGCGTGCTGGATCTTGTCGATCGAGACCTGCGGCACGTCGCCCTGCGGGAAGACGTCCTTGAGCACGTCCTGGGAGAGGTCGACCGTCATCGGCCGACCTGTGAGGCTCGAGAAGGCGACCACGCGCGTGAGCGCGCCCTCGAGCTCGCGGATGTTCGTCGAGACGCGGCCGGCGATGAACGTCAGCACCTCGGGGTCGGGGATGTGGATGCCGTCGTTCTTGACCTTCTTGCGCAGAATCGCGATGCGCGTCTCGAGGTCGGGCGGCTGGATGTCCGTGATCAGGCCCCACTCGAAGCGCGAGCGCAGTCGCTCCTCGAGCGTCGAGATCTCGCGGGGCGGCCGGTCCGAGCTCATCACGATCTGCTTGCCGGCCTCGTAGAGCGAGTTGAAGGTGTGGAAGAACTCCTCCTGGATCCGCTCCTTGTGCTCGAAGAACTGCACGTCGTCGATCAGGAGCACGTCGTAGGCGCGGTAGCGCTGTCTTGAAGCCCTCGATGCGCTTGTCGCGGAGCGAGTTGATGAAGTCGTTCATGAACGTCTCGCTCGTCACGTAGCGCGTCGTCATGCCGCTGCCGTGCTCGTGGACGTAGCTCGAGACCGCCTGCAGGAGGTGCGTCTTGCCGAGCCCCGTGCTGCCCGTAGATGAAGAGCGGGTTGTACGCCTGGGCCGGCGCCTCGGCGACCGCGAGCGCCGCCGCGTGGGCGAAGCGGTTGGACGAGCCGATCACGAAGGAGTCGAAGGTGTACTTCGGGTTCATGCCGGCTGCGGGCGACGCCGTGGGCGGTACGGCCGTGGCGGGCGTGACGACAACCGCCTCGATCTGCGGCTCGACGGGCACCGTCGCGCCGGCTCGAGCGAGTCGTCGACGCGTAGCCGCACCGCCCGCTCGTCGCCGGTCGCGTCCTTGACGACCGCATGCAGGAGTCCGAGGAAATGGCCCTCGATCCACTCGCGCGTGAAGTTGTTGGGGACGGCGACGACGAACCCGTCGTCTCCGTACTCGGCACCGTGGGCCTGCGAGAACCAGGTGGTGAACGTCGTGTCGTTCAGCGCCCCGCGCAATCGGTTGGAAACGTCGGCCCAGAGGGTCTCGGCGGTCAGCTCGATTGGACGTTCCACGCGGGGCGACGACTCCTTGTCCGCAGGGTGAGGTAGCAGGAGGTGAGGTGGCAGAGCGGGTGGCCGAGCATAGCAATGCGTTCGGAGCCGCTCAATGGGGTGATAGTGGGCGCACCGATAGGGGAAAAAGCGCCTCTGTGCAGGGATTTATACCGCTTCCACACGAGTCTCCACACCTGTGGAAAACCCGCGGAGACTGATCTCCGCGGCGCCCGGCTGCAGGCACTTTTGCGGTCCGCGGGCTGTGGACAACCTGTGAATCTGCGCCTGCTGTAGACTGCCTCCCGCCGTTCGCTCGGACGGCACTTTTCGTTCTCGATCCCTCTTCCCCATGAAGCGCACCTATCAGCCGAACGTCCGGAGACGGAAGCGCAAGCACGGGTTCCGCGCCCGGATGTCGACCCGCGCCGGCCGCGCGATCCTGAAGGCCCGCCGCGCGAAGGGCCGCAAGCGGCTCTCCGCCTAGCGACCCGTGCAGCGCCGCAACCGGCTCTCCCGTTCCCGTGATTTCGATGCGGTCTACCGCCAGGGGCGGTCCGTGGCGACGCGCTTCCTCGTTCTCTACTGGTTCAGACGCGACGACGAGGCCGGCGACCCTCGCCTGGGGCTCGCGGTGCACGAAGAATGTCGGCAACGCCGTCGCCCGGAACAGGCTCAAGCGTCAGCTTCGAGAGGCGTGGCGCGCACGGCTGGACGCGATCCCGCCCGAGAACGACTACGTGCTCGTCGCGAAGCCCGGGCTCCCGGATGCGATCGAGGCGAACGGCTTCGACTGGCTCGGCGACGCGCCTCGACGAGGTGCTGGGGAAGGCCCTCGGCGCCCGCGAGGCCGTGAACGGCCAGGCCGTGAAGGACCAGAGCAGGGGGGCCGCGTGAAGAGCCTCGCGATCGCGCCCATCCGCCTCTACCAGCTGCTGATCTCGCCGCTCTTTCCCGCGAGCTGCAAGTACCACCCGTCGTGCTCGCAGTACGCAGTCGACGCGATCCGCAAGTACGGCGTGCTCCGCGGCGTGCCGAAGGCCTTCTGGCGGCTCCTGCGCTGCCACCCGTGGAGCAAGGGCGGGGTGGACTATGCCTAGCAATTCGGTGCCGGGGAGCTCGGCGTGAACCAGCTGCTCCTCTTCAGCATCCTGACGCCGCTCGAGGACCTGATGAAGTGGCTCCTCGACCGCCTCCATTACAACGTCGGACTGCCGTGGGCGTGGGCGATCGTCGGCGTCACGGTGCTCGTCCGGATGGCGCTCGTGCCGCTGACGGTCCGGCAGATCCACTCGATGCAGAACCTGCAGCGCCACGCGCCGCAGATGAAGGAGATCCAGAAGAAGTACAAGGGCGACCGGCAGCGCATGAACGAGGAGCTGATGAAGTTCTACAAGGAGAACAACATCAACCCCGCGGCGTCGTGCCTGCCGATGCTGGCGCAGTTCCCGGTCTTCATCGCGCTCTACTTCGTGCTGCGCGACTTCTCGCGCCACGTCCCCGCCGGCTCCGACCTGTCGTGGCTCGGCGTCGTCCCGAGCATCGCCGCGAAGGCGAACTCGCACTGGTCGGGGTACCTCCTGCTCGTCGATCTACGCGGCCAGCCAGATCGCGTCGACGCTCTTCATGTCGACGACGATGGACAAGACGCAGCGGGCGATCCTGCTCGTCCTCCCCCTCGTCTTCATCTCGGTCGTCGCCCACTTCCCGGCCGGTCTCGTCCTCTACTGGATGACGACCAACCTGTGGACGGTCGGCCAGGGTCTCGTCACCCGCCGGCTCGTGCCGAAGACGCCCGCGCCGCCGAAGCGGGAACCGCGGACGCTCGCGCACCCCGCCGAAGGAGCCCGAGCCGGAACCGGAGCCCGAGCCGGAGCAGCCGAAGCCTGCGGCGGCCGGCCAGCAGCCCCAGGTGCGCCGCGTCAAGCGGAAGAAGAAGGGCGCGCGGCGGTAGCCGCGCTGTGAGATGCCGGAGCGGCCGATGACAGAGCAGGAGCTCACGGTCGAGGCCACGGGCGAGACGGTCGGCGAGGCGAAGTGGGTCGCGCTGCGGGAGCTCGAGAAGCGTGCGCCCGGGCTCGACAAGTCGGCCGTGCAGGTTCCAGGTGCTGTCCGAGGGCGAGCGCGGCCTCCTCGGCGTCGGGCTTCGCGCCGGCGCGCGTGCTCGCCACCGTTTCAGCCGACGCCGTACGCGCCGAGCCCGCGGAGCCGCGTGAGGACGAGTCGCGGGACGGGGCGCGGGCGCGCGAGATCGTCGAGCGGATCGCGGCCTCGATCGGCGTGCCCTGCCGCATGGACGTGCGCGAGTCAGAGGACGAGATCGTCGTCGAGTGCACCGGCGGCGACCTGGGCGTCCTGATCGGCCGCCACGGCCAGACGATCGACGCGATCCAGTACCTCGTGAACGCGATCGTCTACAAGGATCGCTTCGAGGAGCGGAAGGCGATCGTCGTCGACGCGGCCGGGTATCGCGAGCGGCGACGGGAGACGCTGCACGGGGTCGCGGTGCGGGCGGCCGAGCGAGCACTGGCGACGGGCGGACGTGTCGCGCTCGACCCGATGACCGCCGTCGAGCGGAAGGTCGTGCACGAGCGGTTGAAGGAGTACCCGGGCGTCGAGACGGGCTCCGAGGGCACGGAGCCGCACCGCTACGTCGTCGTCTTCGCTGCTTGAGAGCTGGCTCCGGCGGGTCGTCGAGACCCCCGGGCTGACGGCGCTGTCGCTCGACGAGGCACGGCGTGCGCTGCTCGAGGACTCGCTGCGAGGCGTGGAGCTGGTGCGCGGCTTCGAGGGGTCGATCGTGGACGTCGGCTCCGGCGGCGGCGCGCCCGGCGTCCCGCTGGCGGTGTCCTTGCCGGACCGCGAGGTGACGCTGCTGGAGGCGAGCGGCCGCAAGGCGGGCTTCCTCCGCTCGCTCGAGCTGCCCAACGTGAGAGTGGTGCACGGACGCGCTGAGGAGCAGCCCGTCGACACGTACGGCGTCGCGGTCGCGAAGGCGCTCGCCCAGCCCCCGGTGGCGGTGGAGTGGACGCTTCCGCTGGTGCGCCCGGGCGGCACGGTCGTGCTCTGGGTCGGCCCGACCGCCGAGCCGGACCGCGTCGCGGCGGTCGCGGCAAAGCTCGCCGGCGAGCTCGTCGAGAGCCCGCCCGGGTTCCTCGTCCTGCGCAAGGTCGGGCCGACGCCGGCCGGGTTTCCGCGGCGTCCGGGCGTGGCCAGGAAGCGTCCGCTCGCGTAGCTACTGTGGGCCGGGTGCCCGGCACGGTCTACGCGTTCGCGAACCAGAAGGGCGGGGTCGGCAAGACGACCACCGCGGTCAACCTCGCCGCCTGCCTCGCCGAGGCCGGGCAGCGCGTGCTGCTCGTCGACCTCGATCCGCAGGCGAACGCGACCTCGGGCCTGGGCGAGCGCGCGAACGGCGTCTCGACGTACGACCTCCTCGACGGCGCCCCGCTCGAGCGGGTGGTGACGAGGACGCGCTTCGAGAACCTCGACCTCGTCCCCTCGAAGCCGGAGCTCGCCGGCGCGGCCGTCGAGCTCTCGCTGCACGAGGACGGCGAGCGCTTCCTCGCCGAGGGCCTCGCCGACGCCCGCGCAGAGTACGACGCGATCCTGCTGGACTGCCCGCCCTCGCTCGGCCCGCTGACCGTCAACGCACTCGCCGCCGCCGACAAGGTGATCGTTCCCGTTCAGGCGGAGTACTACGCGCTCGAGGGGCTCTCGCAGCTGATGAGCTCGGTCAACCTCGTCAAGGCGCGGCTGAACCCGAAGCTGGCCGTCGGCGGCGTCCTGCTGACGATGGTGGACGCGCGGACGCGCCTCTCCGAGGACGTCGCGAACGAGGTGCGAAGGCACTTCGGCCCCCTGGTGTTCGAGACCGAGGTCCCGCGCTCCGTGCGCCTGGCCGAGGCGCCGAGCCACGGGCTACCCGCGATTGCATACGACCGCCGCTCGCGCGGCGCCGACGCGTACTGGAAGGTGGCGATGGAGCTTGTCGAGCGTTCCTCATCCTGAAAAGCGGCGCGGCCTCGGACGGGGCTTCGAGGTCCTGATCGGCGGCGGCGAGGGTCAGGAGCTCGCCCACGTTCCCGTCGAGCAGATCCACCCGAATCCGAAGCAGCCGCGGCGGCGCTTCGACCACGAGGCGACGGCAGGCCTGGCCGATTCGATCCGGAGCCAGGGCCTGATCCAGCCCGTCTTGCTGCGTCCGCGCGCGGCCGGCGGCTACGAGCTGATCGCCGGCGAGCGCCGCTGGCGGGCCGCCAGAGAGACGGGCCTCGCGACCGTCCCGGCCGTGATCCGCGAGGCAGACGACCGCGACACGCTCCTGCTCGGCCTGGTCGAGAACGTCGCGCGCGAGCAGCTTTCCCCGGTCGAGGAGGCGCGCGCGTACGCGGTGCTGACGGACGAGTTCCAGCTGCCGCTCGGTGAGATCGCCGAGCGCGTGGGCCGCTCGAAGCCGTCCGTCTCGAACCGAATGCGGTTGCTCGAGCTGCCGGAGGACGTGCTCGCGATGCTCGAGCGCGGCGAGCTGACCGAGGGGCACGCACGTGCCGTCCTCGCCGTGCCGGACCAGGCGCAGCAGCGGCAGCTGGCGCGGAAGATCGTCCGGCAGGGGCTCTCCGTCCGGGCGGCGGAGCGCGCCGCCCGCTGGGCCGGCGCGCGGACGAAGCCGCGCAGGGCGGCGCCGGTCGACCCCGAGCTGGCCGCTCGCGTGCGCGAGTCGCTCGCGCGGATCACCGGCGTCGAGCCGAGGGTGGCCGCCAACCGCGTCGAGATCCCGTTCGCCGACGAGACGCAGCTGGCGGAGCTCGCCGAGGCGCTCGAGCGCGTTCTCCCGTAACGGCAGCTCCGCTACACTGGCGCCGCGAGTTTGGCCCGCGTGGGGGCGATTAGCTCAGTTGGTTAGAGCGCCGCTCTGATAAGGCGGAGGTCCGTGGTTCGAATCCACGATCGCCCACTCTCCGATCGAAGTCCGGCTCCAGTCCGATCCACTCAGTCCAGGGATGGCGGAGCCGTCCGGAGGCGCCGATCCCCCTTCACTGCGGCTATGGAGATCGGCGACCTCGTCACATGGAACGGCCGCCGGTGGATCGTGCGCGGGTTCGACCCCGTCAGCGTCACCGAGCGGACCGTCGCACTGGAAGATCCGGACACGGGTGAGCGCGTGAACGCGCCGCTCAGAGACGTCACAGAGGCCTGAGGTTTGCCTGCAACGCCGGGGGTACACTGAAACCAGCCATGCAGGAGATGGTGATCTACGGGGTGAGCTTCGACCTGGTCGGCAAGCAGCCCATCGTGTTGCTGAAGACGGCCGACGGGAACCGGTTCCTGCCCATCTGGATCGGTCACCCCGAGGCGGCCGCGATCCTGATGAAGCTCCAGGGCGCGGCGACGCCCCGCCCGCTCACGCACGATCTGATCACCGACGTCCTGAACCAGCTGGACGTCCAGATCGTCCGGATCGCGGTCACGGAGCTGAAGGAGAACACCTTCCACGCCACGATCACGATCCAGCAGAACGGCGACGAGCTCGAGATCGACTCGCGCCCTTCCGACGCGATCGCGCTGGCCGTTCGCGCCGAGGCGCCGATCTTCGCGGCGGACGACGTGATCGAGGAGTCGGCGATCGAGTTCGAGGGCGACGAGATCACCGACGCGGACATCGAGGAGAAAGTCACGGAGTTCAAGCAGTTCCTCGAGGGCGTCACGCCCGAGGACTTCGAAGCGGCGACCGAGGACGAGGACTAGGACGAGCTCCCGAGCTCGCGCTTGCTCAGGTCGAGCAGGTGCCGGACGAGCTCGCGCAGGCCGTCGTCGGAGAGCGGACCGCCGTTCGCGCGCTCGAGCGCGGCCAGTAGCCTCTCCTCCTGCTGCGGGTCGACGAAGTCGAGCCCCTGCTCGGCCTTGTGTTCCTTGATCTGCCGGACGAGCACCAGCCGCCGGTTCACGGCCGCGACGATCGCCAGGTCGGTGGCGGCGATCTGCTCGCGCAGGCGGTGCAGTGTGGGGTCGTCGCTCATGCGTCCTCCCAGACGACGGTTGCCGGCTTCTCGCGCGCCGGCACGCGCAGCAGCCGGTACGGGTACGTGACGAACGGCCGGACCGGCTCGCCGAGCCGCGGCGCGCGTTGCCGTGCTCGGACGACGATGCGGTTGCGCTGCTCCTCCACGGAGCGCACGTCGATCGAGTAGCCGCTGCTCGAGCGGGGGCCGAGCGTGACGAGGATCGCCTCGAAGCGTCCGCCGCCGAAGTCGACGGCCGGGATCGTCCGGCCTGGATCTGCCACGACCACGTAGCGCCGCAGCGCCAGATTCGACCGGTACGTGTGGATCGTCGGCGCGGGGAACGCGACCGGGCCGATCGAGACGTCGACCCACGGCAGCTCGCCGACCCGCCGATGCCCGTGCGCGTGCCAGGCTGCCGCGCCTGCGAGGACCAGGACGACGCTACAGATAGACGTCAATTGGAGTGCCCGGCGGGATCTCGGCATAGAGCCTCGAGGCGACCCACATCGGCACCCGCACGCAGCCGTGCGAGGCGGGATAGGCCGGCACGAACGGGTAGCCGTGGATGGCGAAGCCACGAAGGAAGTAGCTCGGGTAGTAGAGCACCCAGTCGAACCCCGTGACCTTGCGGTAGACGTTCCAGCGGCCCACCGGGGTGTTGCCGGTGGCGCCGGTCGAGACGTGGACGACGAGGGTCACCTTGCCGCCGCGGACGACGTAGAGCACCTGCGTCGTCTTGTCGACCTCGACGTGGTCGCCCGCGTACCGTGCGGCCGGCGTGTGGGCCCGCTCGATCGCGTGCCAGAGCGCCCGGTCGACGCGCCCCGTGCGGGCAAGGCCGTGCACCTTCTGGAACGCGAGCACCGCGTCGACGGTGTCCTGCCCGTACGAGCCGTCGGCGCCCTCGAGGGCGTAGCGCTGACCCGCGAGCATCTCCTCGAGCGCACGCACGCTCGGGCCGCGCGAGCCGGGGCCGAGGTTCGGCTCGACCACACGGATCGTCAGCGTCCTGCCCGGCGCCGTGAAGCCCTTCGCCGGCACGATCGAGAGCCGGACGCGGTACGTGCGCGCCTTCGTCGTACTGAGCCGGATCGTGGCGACGCCGCGGATCGTCCGGACGTGCGTGCCGATCCGGACGCGGACGGCTCCCGCGGCGGCCGGACGCAGCCGCACGCGCAGCGCGAGCCTCGAGCCGACCGACGCCGAGCCGACGGCCACCGCTGTGAGCTTCGGCCGCACGAGGAGGAACACGGCCCGGGACGAGGCGCCTTTGTACCGGGCGACGAACGGGCCGGGCCCGGTGACGCGGAACGCAACGCGGAAGGCGCCGCGCGCGAGGCCGCGGGCGGTCGTGCCGTTGACGGACACCTTGCCGGCTCCCGGCGGCATCGCCGTTCCCCGCAGGCGGACGACCTCGCCGTAGCGAACCGGCAGCCGGGGGCGGGCGAGCACGACGCCGTACGCGAAGATCGGCTGGGACCGGAAGACGCCGTCGTCTGTTGTCAGGCTGACCGCGTACGACCCGCGCGCGAAGGTGTGCGTCACGGAGGGGCCCTCCGCGGGGGCGCCGCCGAGCGACCAGTGGAACGCCGAGCCGGTGCAGTCGACCGCGGTCAGCGCCACCGTCAGCGGCTCCGGCCCGCTTTGCGGCGCCGCCTGCACGGAACACGCCTGTGCGGGGGCCGCCCAGGCGGTGGAGACCAACGCGACCGCGAGCGCCCGACGCACGGCCGCATCGTAGTTTCAGGTGCTGACGGAGGCGATCAACGCGAATGCGTTGAAGCAGCCGTGCACGAGCACGCACGGGATGACGCTGTCCGTCTGCCAGCGCAGCCACGCGAGCGCCATCCCGAAGCCGGCGAGGATCGGCAACCCGGCGACGAGGCCGTGCGTCAGGCCGAACGCGAGACCGACGAATGTGATCGCGGGCCACGGCGTCAGGAACTCGAGCAGGGAGTAGCCGAGCCCGCGGAAGAGCAGCTCCTCGATCAGCGGGCCGACGACCACGAGCACGAAGAAGCTGAACGCGAACGCGGCCGCGTGTTCGCTCTCCCACTTCGTCGGCGTGATCCCCTGCTCCTCGCCCGCGTGCAGCCAGTTCTCCAGGAGCGTCCCGAAGACGAGCACGCCCACCATCACGGCGGCGGAGAGCGCCACCGCGCGCCGCCACGAGCCGGGCCGCCTGAGCGCCAGCAGCTCGGTGTGCCCCCAGGAGATGAGGACGATCGCGATCGCGAAGATCGCGTAGCCGGCCAGGCTCTCGACGCCGAACGACCACGTGTAGACGATGTCCGGCTTCGGCTTGCCTGCGCTCGCCCGCGACGCGTACGCGATCACGGTCAGGAACGAGACGAACGAGACCCAGACCGCGAGCCGTGTGTTGTCCCTCATGCCACCCATTGCCAGAGCACCCACTGGACGACGCAGATCCCGAGCAGGAAGGCGCTTGTCGCGACGATCACCGTGTGCACCCGCGGCCTGCGCCCGAGCCACGCGAGGGCGAGGAAGAGCGGGAAGATCGCCAGGCCGAAGCGCGGGAGCGAGAGCAGCGGCCAGCGATCGCTCGGGACTGAGAGCGGGAGCGCGAGCGACAGGGCGGCGAAGAGGCCGTACGGCGCCCCGAAGCGCCGCCACGCGACGACGGTCAACGCGGCGAAGAGCACGAGCGCCACGACCCCCTCGAGGTTGACCATCACCGCGTGCTGCGTGTCCGCGCCGGGGGGCGTCCAGTGGACGACGGCCTCCCAGACGCCCCCGAAGGGGACGAAATGCCGGTGCCACAGCTCCTGCGAGCGAAGGAACGCCCACGGGTCGTCGACCCAGAGCCAGAGGACGAGCGGATAGAGCACGAAGATCGCCGGCGCGAGGAGGAGCGACGCGAGCCGGCGCCGGTCGGGCCAGGCGAGGAGCACGAGCGAGGGCAGGAGCGCCACGCCGGTCGCGCGCGTCAGCATCGCGAGCCCCGCGAGGACGGATGCCCAGCCGAACCGTCCTCGCTCGGCGACGACGAAGGTCGCGAGGACGAGCAGCAGGAAGAGCGACTCGCTGTAGACGGCCTGCAGGAAGAGGGACATCGGGAAGAGCGCGAGATAGAGGACGGCGCGCCGCGCGCCCTCCGCGCCGAGCCGACTCTCCGCCAGCCGCTCGAGCAGGACGAACGCGCCCAGGCAGCACGCGAGCGAGACGACGATGCCGGCGAGAACGTAGTGGCCGAGGAGCACGCGCCCGAGCCCGGCGACGAGCGACGGGTAGAGCGGGAAGAAGGCCGGCGACCCGTTGGCCGTGGCGTAGCCCTCCTCCGCGATGCGGACGAACCACTGCGCGTCCCAGCGCGCCCAGACGTCGAAGACCGTGCCGAGGTCGTGCAGGAACGGCGAGTCCCAGCGCGCCCGCAGCGGCGGCGGGTGCGGCTCGAACCAGGCGAGCGCGAAGAGCGCCCCGAGCCAGATGAGCGCACGGCTCCAGAGAAAGATCTCCACGGCCGACCGCCTGACCTCTCTAGGATGCGCTTCGCGAGGCGCCGCTCGAGCTGGGACCCGCTGGACGGCGCTCACCCGAGCAATCGTAGTTGGCAATCGTCACGTGCCTGACCGCACCTTCACCCCCCAGGAGGCCAATGCCACGCTCCAGCGGGTTCGTCCTCTCGCCGAGCGGATGGTCGAGCTGAGGCGGTCCTGGCGCACGGCCAACGCGAAGCGCGCGGAGCTCGGCGCCCTCGTCCAGGGGAACGGCGGCGGTCTCGGCACGAGCGACTTCGCCGAGCTCGAGGCCGAGCTCGACGCACTCGCGGCGGAGATCGAGCGCTGCCTCGCCCAGCTCGACGAGGCGGGCGTCCAGGTGAAGGATCTCGACGAAGGGCTGCTCGACTTCCCGGCGGTGCACGAGGGGCGCGAGATCCTGCTCTGCTGGCGCGTCGGCGAGGAGCGGGTCGCCTACTGGCACGGGATCGACGAGGGCTTCGCAGGCCGGAAACCGATCGAGTTCGTCGAATAAGTCGAGTTCCGTGGACTGGAAGCAACCCCTGATCGCCGCCGTCGTGATCGCCGCGACGGTGGTGCTCGCGCGCGTGATCGACCACCGGATGGCGAAGCGCACCCTCGCGCCCGAGGCTGCGACGCGCTACCGGGTGATCCGGCGCGGCATCTCGACGACGATCATCTTCGTCGGCGTCCTCTCGGCGCTGCTCGTGATTCCGCAGGTACGTGCCATCGCCGGCGGGATTCTCGCCTCGACTGCGGTGGTCGGACTGGTCGTCGGCCTGGCGGCGCAGCGGACGCTGTCAAACTTCATCGCGGGTCTGCTGATCGCCTTCACGCAGCCGCTCCGGCTCGGCGACGACGTGAAGGTGGGCGGTGACGAAGGCGTGGTGGAGGAGATCGGGCTGACGTACACCTTCATCCGGACCGCGGAGAACTCGCGGGTCGTGATCCCGAACGAGAAGCTGGCGTCGGACACGATCACGAACTGGACGATCCGGAGCCAGGAGACGTGGGCCGAGGTGAGCGTGCGGGTGCCGCTGACCACCGATCTGGATCCCGTCGTCGACGCGCTCCGCCCGGAGGGCGATGCGTTCGTCGCCTCGCTCGAGGACAGCGCCACCGTGGTCGTCCGCGTCCGGGCTGCCGATCCCGACACGGCTGCGACGATCGAGCGCGACCTCCGCCTGCGCGTGCACGGGCGCCTGCGGGAGCTGGGGGTCTGGTCGTGACGCCTCCGCCTCCGTCCGGTTTCCGCGACCTCGACTTCCTGCTCGGCCAGCGCCGCCGCCGCAAGCGCCGCCACGACCGCGTCCGCCGCCGCCGGCGTCTGGCGGTGCTCTTCGTCGTCCTGATCGGCCTGGTGGCCGTCACCGCGGGGACCGTCGGCTTCGGCGGTGCGGCCGCGGTCGCGTCGAGCTGCTCGCTCTCGCAGCTGCGCCCGGCCAAGATCGGCCAGAACTCGCTCGTCTACGCGGCGGACAACACATTCCTGGGCGCGATCCCGGCCGAGAAGAACCGGCAGCCCGTCGAGCTGCACCAGATGAGCACGTGGCTTCCGAAGGCGACGATCGCGATCGAGGACCGGCGCTTCTACCGGCACGGCGGCGTCGACTACGAAGGCATCGCGCGAGCGCTGTGGCGGGACGTCAACGCCGGCAAGGTCGTGGAGGGCGGCTCCACGATCACGCAGCAGCTCGTGCGCAACCTGTACATCTCGCGCGAGCAGACGGTGCAGCGGAAGCTCCGCGAGGCCTGTCTCGCGATCAAGCTCTCGCGCGAGCGGCCGAAGGCGTGGATCCTGAAGACGTACCTGAACACCGTCTACTACGGGAACCACGCGTACGGCGTGGAGGCCGCGTCCCAGACGTACTTCTCGAAGCACGCGCAGAAGCTCTCGCTGGAGCAGGCGGCGCTGCTCGCGGGCCTGCCGCAGGCGCCCTCGATCTACGACCCGATCAACCGCCCGTCGGTCGCCATCGCCCGCCGGGACGACGTGCTGCGCGCGATGCTCGACAATGGCGACATCACGCTTCGCGAGTACGAGCGCGCCGTTGCGCACCGCAAGCTGAACCTCAAGCCCGGTCGCCTCTACACGCGGATCAAGGAGCCGTACTTCTTCACGTACGTCCAGGAGGAGCTCCAGCGCGAGTACGGCGCGGAGACCGTCCGCTCCGGCGGCCTGACGATCTACACGACGATCGACCCGAGGCTGCAGCGTGCAGCGAATCGCGCGATCCTGAAGATCCTCCCGTACAGGACGGATCCGGCGTCTGCGGTCGTCTCGATCGATCCGACGACGGGTGCGATCAAGGCGATGACGGCGGTCGTGCGCAAGAAGGACAACAAGTTCAACCTCGTCTCGCAGTCGCAGCGCCAGCCGGGCTCGACGTTCAAGACGCTGGCGCTCCTGACCGCCGTCTCTGAGGGGATCAACCCGGACACGACCTACTACACCTCGGCGCCCTTCCACTGCGAGACCGGGCCCTGGTGCATCGCCGAGCCGTGGGACGTCGCCACCTACGGGCACGACTACGTCGGCTCGACCTCGATCACGAACGCGACACTCCGGTCGGACAACACCGTCTTCGCGCAGCTGACCCTCGACGTCGGTCCGGACAAGGTCTACCGGATGGCGAAGCGCTTCGGGATCCGGATGACCCCCGACAGGCCGGTCGCCTCGATCGGGCTCGGCTCGCTCTCGGTGTCGCCGCTCGACATGGCCGCGGCCTACGCGACACTCGCCGCGAACGGGATCTACTCGAAGCCGATGGCGATCAAGAAGGTGATCTTCCCGAACGGCAAGGAGGACACGGACGCGGGCTGGGGCAGGCCGGATCGGAAGCGCGTCGTCTCCGACGGGACCGCCTGGACGGTGACGCAGGTCCTCTCCAAGAACATCCGCTACGGGACCGGCTTTCCGAACGCGACGCTGAAGCGGCCGGCCGCCGGCAAGACCGGCACGACCGAGAACCACGCCGACGCCTGGTTCGACGGCTACACGCCCGATCTCGCGACCGTCGTCTGGATGGGATACCCGAGAGGGGAGATCTCGATGACGAACGTGCACGGGATCGAGCCCACCGGCGGCACCTTCCCGGCGCAGATCTGGCACGAGGTGATGGTCGCCGCGCTCTGGAACAAGCCGCCGCGCGACTTCCCGCCGCCGAAGGCGTACCCCGTCTGGCGCACGTACTACGAGCGCGGCCACTACTCGCTCGGCTACGTGCCGACGTACACGCCGCGCTACACCCCCACCGCGACGACGACCACGACGACCTCCGTCACGCCGACGAAGGCCGAGCCGCCGCGGCCGGCGCCGGCCACGACGAAGGCCAGGCCGACGACGACGGCACCGCCGTCGCCTCCGCCACCACCTCCGCCCGCGACGACGGCGCCACCGCCGGCCACGACCGAGCCGCCTCCGCCGACGACCACCCCTGACGGCTAGAGGCGTGATGTGAGACTCGGGTGCGTGCGGGGATCGGCCAGACCAAGCGGTTCAGCCGGATCGGGCGCGGCGCGTAGTGGTTGCTACGGGCAAGCCCGAGCCGGGTGAACCGCGCCGCGTCTGGCACACCAGCCGTGCGTGCCGGAGTCTCATATCAAGCCTCTAGACGCCCCCTCGCGCTCGCTGCCGGGGTCGGCGTGCTCGGCCTCGTCGTCGCCTGCTCGGCGCTCGCCTGGGTACCCGACTCGACGCTCGTGCCGCGCCACGGAGGGCATCCGCGCGGCGATCCCGTCTGGGCGCAGATCTTCCTCGCCTGCCTCGTCGCGGCGTTCGCGCTCTACCTGCTCGCGCTCCTGCTCCTGCGCCGCGGCGGCCGGGTCGGGCTCGTGGTGGCGCTGGCTGCGGCGATCCAGCTGGCGCCGCTCGGCGCGCCGCTGCTCCTCTCGACGGACGCGTGGACCTACTGGAGCTACGCGCGGCTCGACGATCCGTACCGGGACACGCCGAGCGAGGACACGGTCTCGTCGCCGCATGTCGGCACGGCCTGGCTGCACGAGACGTCCGTCTACGGGCCGGCGTTCTCGCTGGCGTCGGAGCCCGTCGGCCGGACCGGGTCTGCGGATGTCGCCGCGTGGACGTTCAAGCTCGTTGCGGCGTTCTCCATGCTGGGTTGCACGCTGCTGGCGACGCGGCTGTCGAGCCGCCCCGCCTTCGCGGCCGCCTTCGTCGGCTGGGACCCGCTGCTCGCGATCCACTTCGCCGGTGGCGGCCACAACGACGCGCTGATGGCGTTCCTCGTGCTCGCCGCGCTCGCCGCAGCGGCCTCGCAGCGCCGGCAGCTCGCGGGTGTGGCGTGGGCGCTGGCCGGCCTCGTCAAGTGGGTGGCGTTCCTCTTCGTGCCCGCTGCGTGCGCTCGAGGCCCGGTCGACCGGGCGGCGGGTCGGCCACCTCGGGTTCGGCGTCACGGTCGTCGTCGTCGCCGCGGCCGCGACGGCCGCCTACGGCCTCGACTGGCTCCACTTCCTCGGACCGCTCGCGCGGAACGCGAACAAGGAGACCGCCTACGCCCTGCCGCACCGGCTCGGACTGCCGTCGTGGGCCGGGTTCGTCGCCTTCGGGATCGCCTACGTCTGGCTCCTCCGCGAGGCCTGGCGCGGCCGCGCGCGGCTGGCGCTCTGCGCCTGCCTCCTGCTCCTGACGACGCCGTACCTGATCTCGTGGTACACGGCCTGGGCGGTGCCGCTGGCGGCCGTCGAGGAGGACCGCACGGCCCGCGCGCTGGCGCTGGCGCTCTCGGCCTACCTGTTGGTCCAGCGGATCCCGATCTAGTATCTTCGCCTAGGGCGGCAGCACGCGCCGGAAGACGAGCACGCCGTCCTCCTCGAACACGAGCCGCCAGGCAGGGTTGCGCCGCAGCCACGCGAGCTGCGCCGCCGTCGGCACGGGTGCGATGCGGTCCGCGTAGCCCGGGCGCGTCTCGTCCGCGGCGATCCAGGTTGCGTCGTAGACGTAGGGGAAGCTGAGCACGCGCCGCCGCGCCGAGAGGTGGGCGCCGAGCGAGTTCGTGGCGCTGACGACTGCGTCGGCGGGGATCAGGCGCAGCGCCCGGGCGGCCACCCGGTCGTGCTCCGAGACGTGCGCCGCGTTCGCCTGCAGCGTCTCGCCGCCCGGGAGGAACCGCCAGAGCGGGACGGCGCCCAGCCGCCAGCTGGCCACGAGCGCGACGACGACGAGGACCGTGACCACGGTGCGCCGAGACCAGAAGCGCTCGGTCCCGTAGACGGCGGCCGCGACGAGCACCGGGATCTCTGCGGCGGTGTAGTGGAAGTGGATCGAGCGCTGCGGCGGCGCCGAGGAGAGGACGTTGAGGGCGAACTCCGGGAGCGCGGCCAGCGCCAGCACGGGCGCGAGCAGGCAGAGGCCGGCCAGCGGCACGACGAGCTGGAGGAGGTAGTGCCAGGCGCCGTGGTCCCAGGCAACCTCCAGCAGTCGCCACGGGTTGGGGAACGCGGCGCGGGCTTCGGTGTAGCGCCCCGTGAACGGCGAGCCGTGCGCGTTGAACGCGGGCACGATTGCGAGCACCGCGATCGCCGTCCACGCGACCCCCGCGAGCGCGACGAGCGTGCCCGCCCGCCGCCGGCCCAGCGAGATCGCGAGCCAGAGCCCGATCCCGGCGACGACGAGGCCGACCTCCTCCTTCGTCAACGCCGCAGCGGCGAGCCAGACGAAGCCAAGCCCGAGGCGATCCTCGTCGATCGCGTCGATCGCGGCCAGGAGCAGCGGGCACGCGAGCGAAACGGGATGGAACTCGTTCAGGGTGAGCCACTGCGTCGCCGGATAGAGGAGGTACGCGAGCGCGAAGCCGAGCGCCGCGTGCTCCGATCCGAGCCGCCGCCGCGCCAGGCGCCACACCGGCACCGCCCCCAGCGCGATCGCCGCAGCCTGCGTGACCACGAGCAGATCCGGGCTCGGCCACAGCCACCAGAACGGGGCCCACAGCACGAGTACCGGGTCGACGTGCGCCGCCAGGCGCGAGATCTGCTCGCCCTCGAGGCTCGTGATCCGCAACGGGTGGCCGTGCGCGGTCGACCAGACCGCCTGCACCATGTTGCCGAGGTCGAACCGTCCCGTCTCGAAGGCGCGATGCCGAAGGACGGAGAGCGAGGAGAAGCCGGCCGTGTACGCCGCGATCGCCGTCCAGAGCAGCGCGCGGGTCCTCACAGCAGCGCTTCGATCAAGCTCCGCCAGCGGGCGCCCAGGACATCCTCGCTCGCCCGCTGCTCGTAGACGGCGTGGCCTCCCCCGCCGATCCGGCGGCGCAGCTCCTCGTCCCCGGCGAGGCTGCGCATGGCGGTTGCGAGGGCCGGTGCGTCGCCGACCGGGACGAGCAGGGCGCTCTCGCCGTCGACCAGCAGCTCTCGCGCGCCGGGTGTGTCGCCGGTGACGAGTGGCGTCGCGCAGGCGAGCGCCTGGTAGGCCTTGTTCGGGATCACCCGCGCCGCCTTGTCGGAGGTGCCGAAGACGCCGAGCGCGACACCGGCGCGCTGGATCTCCCCGGGCAGCACGTCGTAGTCGATCCAGGGCACGTGCTCGACGTTGGCCGGCGGGTCGGCGAGCAGCTCGTCGAGCTGGCCGCTGCCGACGATGCGGAACGGAATCTCGGGAGTCAGCCGCGCCGCCTCGAGGATCGTCTCCAGGCCGTGCAGCGGGATCAGCTTGCCGACGAAGAGCGCGTGGAACGGGGCCGGCGGCTGCCAGCCGGGGCGAAAGAGCCGCTCCTCCGCACCGACGTATGCGACCGCGACGCGGGAGCGCGGGATCTCACCCACCGTTGCGAGGAAGTCGGCGTTCGCCTCGGTGTCGGCGACGACGAGATCCGCGGCCCGCAGGGCACGCCGGTCCGTCGCGCGCAGGATCCTCGCCGCGAGCGAGCCGTGCCTGAACCGTCCCCGGTCGGAGACGAGCGTGTCCGCGAGCGAGACGAGCGGGTTGAAGACGAGCGGCCGACGTCCGGCGAGCTTCCGCGCCTGGGGCATGTCGAAGTGCCCGGGATAGCCGACGATCACCGCGTCGAAGCCTTCGCGCGGGCCGCCGCGCAGCCGGATCTCGGCGAGCGCCACGCGCACCGCGGCGACCGGGCCGGCGCGGAACTTGTGCTCCCGCCGGTCCCAGATGTCGACGTGTCGCTCCATCACGTCGACGCCGACGCGCCGCAGGCAGGAGATCACCTGCGCGTTGCGCGGGTAGTCGCGCTCGTACGTGCCGAAGTAGAGAACCCTCAGCCGAGGATCTCCTCGACGTGCTGTCGCTCCCGCTCCGCCTCGGGCGTGCGCTGCTCGTGCTGCGCCAGGATCAGCTCCGCGAGCAGGCCGAGCGAGAAGAGCTGGATGCCGACGACGACGAGCAGCACGCCGAGCGTCAGGAGCGGCCGCTGCCCGATCGCATGGCCCTCGAGCTTCAGCAGCGTCAGATACAGCGAGCACGACGGTACCCACGAAGCCGAGCACGAGCCCGAGCGTCCCGAAGAGGTGGAGCGGGCGCGTCCGGTAGCGGCCGACGAACGAGACGCTCATCAGGTCGAACGCCCCCCGCAGGTACCGCTCGACGCCGTAGCGCGAGCGTCCGTGCTCGCGCGGCCGGTGGTTGACGGGCAGCTCCGCGACGCGGTACCCGCGCTGATGCGCGAGCACGGGGATGAAGCGATGCAGCTCTCCGTACAGCCGCAGGCCCTGCACGACCTCCGCCTTGTAGGCCTTCAGGCCGCAGTTCATGTCGTGCAGGCGGACGCCCGAGAGCGCTCCGGTGACGCGGTTGAAGATCCTCGACGGGATCCGCCGCGAGAGCGGGTCGCGTCGATGGGTCTTCCACCCGGAGACGAGGTCGAACCCCTCGTCGAGCTTCGCGAGCAGCTTCGGGATCTCCGCCGGATCGTCCTGCAGGTCTCCGTCCATCGTCACCACGACCTCGCCGCGCGCCTGCGCGAAGCCGGTCGCGAGCGCGGTCGCCTTGCCGAAGTTGCGGCGGAGCCGGACGACGCGCACATTCGCGGCGGCGTCGTGCAGGCGCGTCAGCGCCGAGAAGGTGCCGTCGGTGGAGCCGTCGTCGACGAAGATCGCCTCCCACTCGCGCCCTAGCGGGTCGAGCGCCGAGCCGAGCTCGTCGTAGAGGAGCGCCACGCTCCGCTCCTCGTCGTGCACCGGGATGACGACGGAGATCATGGGGTGGGGGTCGTGTCGGTGGTCGCCGTCGTCTGGGTCGTCGTCTGGGTCGTCGTCGGGACGGTCTCGGTGGTGGCCGGGGCCGTGGTGGTCGCTTCTGTCGTCGTCGTCGCCTCCGTCGTCGTCGGGGCGGTCGTCGGAGGGGCGGTCGTCGTAGGAGGGGCCGCTGTCGTCGTCGGGGCCGTCGTCGGCGCCTGGGTCGTCGTCGGGGCTGTTGTGGTCGCGGTCGTCGTCTGCTCCGCCGTTGTCGTCTCGGCCGTCGTCGGGGGCGCGATGTTCGGGAGCGTGGCGTTCGGTGAGGAGCCGCCGGAGTCCGAGCCGGTGGTCAGGAAGGCGAGCGCGACACCTGCTCCGAGGAGCCCGGCGGCGCCGATCAGGGCGAAAGCGATGATCCGTCCCGAGCGCCGGGGCGGCGCGGGCCCGGCGCGTGGGATCACCACCGTCGGCTCGCCTGTGAGCGGCAGCTTCGCGAGGGTCGCCGCTCCGCCGGCCTCGCCGCCGAGCTCGCCGACGAGCGCCGCCCCGTCGGCCGGCCGGGCCGCGGGATCCTTTCGGAGTGCCGCCTCGGCGATGCGCGCGAGCTCCGCGGGCACGGTTGGCCGGAAGGCGGAGACGGGCGGCGGCTCCCGGTCGCGGTGCATCGCCGCGAGCTCCATCGCGCCCGGCGCCTCGAACGGGAGGCGCCCGGTCAGCATCAGGAAGAGCATGACGCCGAAGGAGTAGACGTCGCTCGCCGGGGTGGCGACCTCGCCGCGTGCCTGCTCGGGCGAGATGTACGCGGCCGTCCCGAGGACGGTGCCGGCCTCGGTCAGCGTGCCGGCGCCGCCCATGCGCGCGATGCCGAAGTCCCCGATCTTGGCCCGGCGCTCCGCGTCGAAGAGGATGTTCGCCGGCTTCAGGTCCCGGTGGACGAGCCCGCGTGCGTGCGCGTGGGCCAGACCCGCGGCGATCTCGCGTGCGACCCGCTCGGTCTCGTCGTCGGGCAGCGGCGTGCCGCGCCTGATGCGGTCGTCCAACGAGCCGCCGGAGAGGTACTCGAGCACCATGTACGGGCGGCCGTCGTCCTCGCCGTAGTCGTAGAGCTGGACGATGTTCGGATGGGCGAGCGAGGCGGCTGCACGCGCCTCGCGGTCGAAGCGGGCGCGGTCGGCGTCCGGCCCGAGCAGCTTGACGGCCACGCGCCGGCCGAGCTCGGCGTCGTCGGCCAGCCAGACGGCCCCCATCGCGCCGCCGCCGAGCGGTTCGAGCAGGCGGTACCTGCCCGCGATCAGGTCGTTCGCCACGGCCAGTAGCTTATGCAGCGCTCGTGGCCGACCTCCTCACGATCGACGAAGCGCTGCACCTGATCCTCGGGCGGGTCGAGCCGAGCGCGGGAGAGGACCTGCCGCTCGCCGACGCGGCCGGGCGCGTGCTCTCGGCGGACGCCGTCGCGCGGGTCGACCTGCCGTCGTTTCCGAGCTCCGCGATGGACGGCTTCGCGCTGCGGGCGGCCGACGTCCCGGGCCGTCTGCCCGTGGTCGAGCGAATCGCCGCGGGCAGGCCTGCAGGGCGACCGCTCGGCGCCGGGGAGGCGATGGGGATCGCGACCGGAGGCGTCGTGCCCGAGGGCGCCGACGCAGTCGCTCCGATCGAGATCGTCGTCGAGGCGGACGACACGATCGAGGTCCCCGACCCGATCGAGCAGGGTGCGAACGTCCGGCCCCGGGGCGGGGACGTTCGAGCGGGAGAGGTGGTCGTGCCCCGCGGGACTCGTCTCGGGCCGGCACAGCTCGGTGCGCTTGCGGCCGCGGGGATCCCACACGTGAGCTGCGCGCGCCGCCCGCGCGTCGCGGTGCTGACGACGGGCACGGAGCTCCGCGCGCCGGGAGAGCCGCTCGGCCCCGGGGAGGTCTACGAGGCCAACGGCCTCATCCTCGAAGCGCAGCTTCACGGGGCGGGCGCGGTCGTCGACCGGCTGCCGCGTGTGGCCGACGACGAGGCGGCACACCGTGCCGCGATCGCGCGCGGCCTGGAGGCGGACGTCCTCGTCACCTCGGGCGGCGTCTCCGTCGGGCCGCACGACCTCGTCCGGCGCACGGCGGCCGAGCTGGGCGTCGCGGAGGTGTTCTGGCGCGTCGCCGTGCGGCCGGGGAAGCCGGTCTCCTTCGGCGTGCGCGGCCGGACGCTCGTCTTCGGCCTGCCGGGGAATCCCGTCTCGGCGCTCGTCGGGTTCGAGCTCTTCGTCCGTCCGGCGGTGCTCGCGCTGCAGGGCGCCGCGCCGGGGCCGGACTACCGGCCCGGCCGCCTCGGATCGGCGGTGCGCCGGAACGCGGCGCGCGAGCAGCTCGTGCGCGCCCGCACCCTCACGGACGGTGACGTGGTCGTGCTGGAGCCGCTCCGCGGCCAGGAGTCGCACATGATCGCCCGCGCCGTCGGGGCCGACGCCCTCGTGCGCGTTCCACGTGGAAACGGGGAGCTCGCCGCCGGCGCGGCCGTCCGCTACCTCGAGCTTCGTTGACGTCAGCCGCCGTGGGCGCGCCGCCGCTCGGCCGGGTCGCGGCGCCCGGAGGTGACCAGGAGCAGCCGCCGGACGAGGCGCCGGATCGGCCCCAGCCGAGACCGGTGCGACGCATCCGGGTACGCGGCGTACCGGCGCGCGGCAAGCACGAGGAGCTGCGCCGCGGCGGCCAGCCAGATCGCGGCAAGCGGCAGCACGATCGGACGGACGTAGCCGATCGAGATCAGCTCGAGCACGTACCACGGGGCGTCGAAGCCGAGCCCGAATCGGACCGCGAACGACCAGAGCAGGATCGCAGGGCCCGCGAGCCCGGCGGCGAAGACGAGGAAGCGGACCGCGGGCGACCGCCCGTGGACCTGCGGCAGCCACAGCCAGGCGTGCAGCGACGGGAGCACGAAGATCAGGGCGAAGGGGTTCGTCGAGGCGACGAGCAGGCCGAGGACGGCGAGGCCCAGCAGCGCCGCGGTGTGGCCGGAGAGCTCCTCCTCGGCCGTGGCAGGCCGTCGGGGCGCCAGCCGGTCGCGGGGCACGAGCCACGCGACCAGCAGGAGCACGCCGAGGATCGCGAGCGACGTCACCGGCCAGTCGACCGAGGACAGGCTCGGGGGCCGCGGCTCGCCGTCCGGGAAACGCCCCGAGTTGCGAGAAGACCCAGAAGAGCCCGACCGCGAAGAGCCAGTAGAGGAGCCGGCTGCGGAGGCACGCGCTGCGCCCGTCAGGGACACGCGCCTGCGCCGGCAGCGTGCGTAGAGATCAACCGCGGCGACGACGAACGGCAGCAGCATCGCGAAGAGGACGATCTCGATCGCCCAGCCGCGCACGATCCGCTCGCCGAGATAGACGTAGCTCGTCGTCCCCTGGGCGAGCTCCAGCCCCTGGTCGAGCGATGCCAGCAGCTGCTGCGACGCGGTCCCGATCCAGCCGAGCGTCGGCTCGTCGAGCTCCTCGGGCCGGTCGAGGGACGCGCTCGGCGGCCGCGAGCCCGCCGTGGTGATCGTCACCGCCGGGATGCCCCGGGCGACGAACGGGCCCTGCTCGTAGAGGGTGAACGGGAAGGCGAGGTCGACGAGCTGACCCGCTGCGCTCACACGGCCGGGGAGCTCCGCGGTCTGCTCCCGCAGCCGCTGGGCCGCCGTGCCGAGGAAGTTCGCGGCCGGAGAGCGCGGCTCGTCCCCGGCGATCTCCAGCCGTGGCAGCGCGTGACCGGCGATCGAGTCGAGATTGATCGTCGCCGCGACGCTGTCGCGGTACGGCGAGCGCGCGAGGAATCGTGCTGCGCCGATGCCGCCGACGGCGCCGCCGTCGGTAGAGAGGAAGACGATGCGGTGCGCGGTCGAGACCGGAGCGCCTCCACCGCCGACGGCCGACGGCGTGGCGTAGAGGCGCGCCAGCTCGATCAGGGCGGCCGTGCCGCTCGCGTTGTCGTTCGCGCCTGCTCCGAAGCCGCTGTCGTCGCGGTGCGCCATCACGACGATCGCGGGCGTCGGCCCCGGAACGACCGCAGTCAGGTTGTGCAGCCGAACCGTCCCGCGGCCGGGGATCTTCGCGTCGAAGGCGTCGTCCGAGACCTCGAGGCCGAACGAGCCGAGCTGCTCGCGGACCCACCGTGCGGCGTTGCTCGCACCCGCCGTGCCCGGGGAGCGGTCGGGGTAGTCGCGGGCGAGCTGGCCTGCGAGGTCCGCGGCCGTGGCGGCGTCAAACGCCGGCGGCAGCTGCGACTGAGGCAGCACGCCGGGCCGCGAGACGCTGAACGCGGCCAGCAGCAGCGGGAGGCCCACGAGCAGCCAGGTCCCGCGGTACAGGCGTGCGTTGACCGGGCGCTCGAGCGAGCCGCGCCGCGGCCTGCGCCGCTCGGGAGAGGCCGCCATAGCGCTGGCTATAGTAAGACCCGGTCGACCGACGGGCCGGTGTCCTACGGCAGGCGCCGACGATGAGCGATTCCTCTTCCACCATCCTGCTGGTCGACGACGAGGAGAGCATTCAGAAGCTCCTGACGTATCCGCTGGAGCGCGACGGCTTCCGCGTCGTCCAGGCGTGGGACGGCGAGGAGGCGCTCGAGCGGTTCGACGACAACGACGTCGACCTCGTCGTGCTGGACATCATGCTCCCGAAGCTCGACGGGATCGAGGTCTGCAAGCGGCTCCGGGCGCGCTCGACGGTGCCGATCATCATGCTCACGGCCCGCGACGACGAGCTCGACAAGGTGCTCGGCCTCGAGCTCGGCGCGGACGACTACATCACGAAGCCGTTCTCGATCCGGGAGTTTCGGAGCCGCGTGCGCGCGCTGCTGCGCCGGGCGGCGATCGCGAGACCCGGGCCCGAGGACGAAGTGATCGAGTCCGGTGGGCTCTCGCTCGACATCGCGCGCCGTCAGGTGGCCGTGCGCGGGAGGCCCGTGCAGCTGACGTACGTCGAGTTCGAGCTCCTGCGCACGCTTGCGGCCTCGCCCGGCCGCGTCTTCAGCCGCCGGATGCTGCTCGAGTCGCTCTGGGGAGACGCCGACTACCGCGATCCCCGCACCATCGACGTTCACGTCCGGCACCTGCGGGAGAAGCTCGAGCAGGAGCCGCGCGAGCCGGAGTTCATCTTCACCGTCCGCGGGGTCGGCTACCGCTTCCGCGACCGATGAACCCCTTCCGCAGCGTCGGTGCGCAGCTCACGTTGGCGTTGCTGTTCGTCGTGGCGAGCGCGATGGCGATCGTCTACCTCGTGGTCGTGCCGCCGCTCCAGGACTCGCTGATCCGTGACCGTCTCGACCAGCTGGAGCGCGACGCGCACATCGCGGTCGGCCAGATCGACCCGACCGACTCCACCTCCTGGCCGAGCAGCGCTTCGGACATCGCCGCGGTGTTTCCGCCGACCCGCGTCTCGATCCTGGTGCCGACGGGCACCGGAGAGCTCGACGTCTACGGCGACTCCGGGAACTTCCGCGGCCTGAAGCGCGATTCGGTCGCGCTCGCCGCGGCGCGGTTCGACCGCGTCCAGCGAGGTACGGTCAACCGCGGCACACGCGTCGCCGAGGTCGCCGTGCCGCTGCGGACGGGTGCGATCCTCCTGATCGGCACGAGCCTCGGAGACTCGCTCCGCAACGTCAGCATCGTGCGGAAGCGGTTGCTGATCGCCGCGGTGCTGGCGCTCGTCGTCTCGGTCGGCGTGGGATTCGGCGGCGCGCGGATCTTCGCGCGACGGCTCCGCCGTCTCGAGCGTGCCGCAGACCGGATCGCCGCGGGCAATTTCGACGACCCCGTCGAGGATGCGTCCATGGACGAGGTGGGCCAGGTGGCCGCTGCCATGGACCGGATGCGCGTCCAGCTCTCGAACTTCGACCGCGCCCGCGGCGAGTTCATCGCCAACGCGTCGCACGAGCTGCGGACGCCGCTCTTCTCGCTCTCCGGCTTCCTCGAGCTGCTGCTCGACGAGGAGCTCGACGACGCGACGCGGCTCGAGTTCCTGCAGCAGATGCGGGAGCAGGTCTCGCGACTGACGAAGCTCGCGACCGATTTGCTCGATCTCTCGCGGCTCGACGCCGGCGCCATCCGGATCGAGGCCGACCGGGTCGACCTTTCGCACGTCGCCGAGACGCTGGTGGAGGAGTTCGGCCCGGCGTCGCGGGTCACGGACCACCTGCTCGCGGCCGTGATCGACGGCGAGGTGCCGGCGCTCGGCGACGAGGAGCGGGTGCTCCAGATCGGGCGCGCGCTCGTCGAGAACGCCATCCGTCACACGCCGTCGGGTACGAAGATCGTCGTGCGCTCGTCCACGGACGGGCTCGCGCCGCGGCTCGAGGTGGAGAACGGAGGCCCGCCGATCCCGCCGGAGGCGCAGGAGCACGTCTTCGAGCGCTTCTACCGGCTCGAGGGCTCGCGGGCGTCGGGGAGCGGGCTCGGTCTCGCGATCGCGAAGGAGCTGGCCGAGCTGATGGGCGGGACGCTGGCGCTCGAGTCGGGCCCCGACGGGACGGTGTTCCGGCTCGTGCTTCCGGCCGGGGCGGCCGCCTGGCAGCGGCGCGAGGCCGTGCTGCAGTAGAGGCGTGCCGCAGTAGAGAGGCGTGCGGGAGCGGGTTTTCCCGTGAAAAGGCGTGCCGCCCCGTCCCGGCTACAGTGCGTCGACATGCGCCAGGGCCCGGTTATCGCCTTCTCGCTTGTCGCCGCCTGTCTCGGCGCGGTGCTGGCGCTCGCGGTCGGGCGGGGAACGGGCTGGCTCGGCGAGGGGACGAAGACGACGTTCGTCGTCCAGAAGGCGCCCGACGCCGGTCCGGTGCCGGCGGCGGTGGGCGCCGCCGCCAAGCCGCTCTCCGGCAAGGATTTCGACCCAGCGCGGATCTACGAGACGCGGGTGCCGGGCGTCGTCACCCTCTACTCGTTCTTCGACTCGTCCACCGAGGCGAACGCGCGCGAGGCCCAGGGTACGGGCTTCGTCGTCTCGAATGACGGGGTGATCGTGACGAGCGCCCACGTGATCACGGACGCGGCCGAGGTGAGCACGTCGTCGGAGCAGTCGCCGCCGGCGCCGGACGTGGCGAAGGAGGTCTACGTCGAGTTCCACGACGGCGACCGCGTCCTCGCCGAGGTCGTCGGCTACGACCTCTTCGACGACGTCGGCGTGATCCGGGTCGACCCGAAGGCTCACGCGCTCGCGCCGGTGCCGCTCGGCGACTCTGCGGCGGTGGTCGTCGGCGAGCCGGTCGCCGCGATCGGCACTCCCTTCGGCAACGAGGGCTCGCTGACGGTCGGCGTGGTCTCGGCGACCCGGCCGATCGACTCGCTGACGTCGCGCTACGACGTGGTCGACGCGATCCAGACGGACGCGCCGATCACGCACGGCAACTCGGGCGGGCCGCTCTTCGACGCGCGCGGACGCGTGATCGGGATCAACGCCCAGATCCGCACCGGCCAGACGCAGAGCGGCTTCGAGGGCGTCGGCTTCGCCGTTCCGATCAACTCCGCGAAGCGCTCGATGCAGCAGCTGCTCGCGAACGGCCGCGTCGCGTATGCCTATCTCGGCGTCCGGACGGAGGACTTGACTCCTTCCATCGCGAAGAAGTTCGGTTACGGCGTCGACCACGGCGCGCTGATCGACGTCGTCCAGCCCGGCACCGCCGCCGAGCGGTCCGGCCTGCGCGCGGGCACGCACGACGTCCTGCTGAACGGCGAGACCGTGCGCGGCGGCGGGGACGTGATCGTGGCGATCGACGGGATTCCGGTGCAGGACTCGGGCGACCTGATCCGGATCGTCAGCGGGCTGCTTCCCGGGCAGACGGCGAAGGTCGAGCTCGTCCGCGGCGACCGGCGTCGGACGCGTCTCGCTCCGGTTGGACGAACGCCCTTCGTGAGGCCGATTCGAGGCCGGTTTCAGCAGGATGGCGGAGGTTTGGTTCGCGAATTCCCCGGGGACGATGTGACCATGCGCCCTGCGGCTACGAACGGTGATGGGCAGGCGATCCAGCTGACGATCCCGGCGAAGGCCGAGTACATCGCGCTCGGCCGCCTCGCCCTGACGGGGCTCGGTCGCATCCGCCCGCTGACCCAGGACGAGCTGGGCGACCTCAAGCTCGCGATCACCGAGGCGTGCACCAACTCGGTCCGCCACGCGTACGCCAAGCGCGACGGCAAGGTCGAGATCCTCTATGAGCTCCACCCGGACCGGCTCGTCGTCGAGGTCGTCGACGACGGAGAGGGGTTCGTCGCCGGCCAGCCTGATGCAGCGGAGCCCGGTGTCACGGAGCAGGACGGGCTCTCGGAGGGCGGGCTCGGGATCGCGATCATCCGCTCACTCACGGATGAGCTCGAGATCGGTCCCCGCGCCGACGGGCGAGGCTCCCGCCTCCGGTTCGTCAAGTTCCTGACGACCGACTGAAGCACTATCCTCCGGCGGGCGTGCTTCAGCTCGTCAACGTCGGCCACAAGTCGCTCGGCGACTACGCCACGATCGTCTCCCGTGGCCTGATGGAGGAGATTCGACGCCTTGCGGAGCCGCTCCGCGGCAAGCGGGTCGTCCATCTGTCCGCGACCGCGTTCGGCGGGGGCGTCGCCGAGATCAACTACACGCTCGTGCCGCTGATGGCGGACGCCGGGCTCGACGTCGAGTGGCGGATCATCAAGGGCGCCGACGAGTTCTTCGACGTCACGAAGACGATTCACAACGGGATCCAGGGCAACCCGCAGGGGCTGACCGCCGCGCAGATCGAGACCTTCCGCCGCTACCAGGAGCTGAACGCGCAGGAGATCGACCCGGCGGAGTACGACTTCGTGATCGTCCACGACCCGCAGCCCGTCGGGATGATCGACCACTTCGCGGGCTCGAGGGCGCACTGGATCTGGCGCGGGCACATCGACTTCTCGACGCCGAACCACGAGGTCTTCGACGTGCTGCTGCCCTCGATCGCCCGCTACGACGCCGCGATCTTCCACATGCGCGAGTACGTCCCGAACGGCAACGGGCTGCCCGAGTGCTACATCTGGCCGCCGGCGATCGACCCGCTGACCCCGAAGAACATGGCCCTCTCGGGGGAGGACGCGTCCTACATCGTCGACCAGTTCGGGATCGACGTGAACCGGCCGCTGCTGACACAGGTCTCGCGCTTCGACCCGTGGAAGGACCCGCTCGGCGTGATCGACGCGTACCGCATGGTGAAGGAGCGGTTCCCCGACGTGCAGCTCGCCCTCGTCGGCTCGATGGCCCACGACGACCCGGAAGGCTGGGACTACTACAACCTGACCGTCGAGCACGCCGCCGGCGACCCCGACATCTTCATCCTCTCCAATCTGAACAACGTCGGCGGGATCGAGGTCAACGCCTTCCAGGTCCGATCCGAGGCCGTCCTGCAGAAGTCCATCAAGGAGGGGTTCGGCCTGACGGTGACGGAGTCGCTCTGGAAGTCGCGCCCGACGGTCGCCGGCAGGGTGGGCGGGATCGTCGCGCAGATCGAGGACGGCCAGACCGGCTGGCTCGTCTCCTCGCCGGTGGAGGCCGCTGCGGCGTGCGTCGAGATCCTCGCCGAGCCGGGATCCGCCCGGGAGCGGGCGCTGCGCGGCAAGGAGCACGTGCGGCGGCACTTCCTGACGCCGCGGCTCCTGCGCGACTGGCTCGTCCTCTTCAACCGGCTGGAGGGGAACGACACGGCCGGCGCGGAGGTCGCGACGGTCGCCGCGTCCCGCTGACGGACGGCCTCGTTGCCACCCCGCCCGCCGGGGATAGGCTCAGACGAGATGTCGGAGCACCGGAAGCTGATCGTCGTCTCCAACCGCGGGCCCGTCTCGTACGGGCGCGACGACGCGGGGCGGCGGATCGTGCGGCGCGGCGGCGGCGGGCTCGTGACGGCGCTGCGCAGCCTCGTCTCGCACCACGAGGTGACCTGGATCGCGAGCGCGATGACCGACGAGGACCGGCTCGTGGCGGAGGAGGCCGGGGGAGCGATCGACGAGACCGCGCGCGACGGCTCGCGCTACCGCCTGCGTTTCGTCGCCCACGACGAGCTGGCCTACGAGCGCTTCTACAACGTGATCTCGAATCCGACGCTGTGGTTCCTCCAGCACCACCTCTGGTCGCTGACACGCGCCCCGGACGTCGACGACGAGCTGCAGAGCGCCTGGCGTGACGGGTACGTCGCCGTCAACCGGGCCTTCGCCGCGGCCGCGGTCGAGGAGCTCGAGCGCGAGCCCGACGCCGCGCTCTTCCTGCACGACTACCACCTCTACCTCGCGCCGCGGTTCGTTCGCGAGCGGGTCCCCGACGCGACGCTGAGCCACTTCGTCCACATCCCGTGGCCGGAGAGCGACGCCTGGTGCGTCCTCCCCGGCCCGATCCGGCGGGACATCCACGAGAGCATGCTCGCGAACGACGTCGTCGGCCTCCACACGGACCGCTGGCGCCGGAACTTCCTCCGCTCGTGCGAGCGAGATCCTGGACGCGGACGTCGACCTCGCGGAGGGGACGGTCTCGCACGCCGGCCGGCGCACGCTCGTGACCGCGCATCCGATCTCGGTCGACCCGAGCGAGTTCGACGAGCTGGCGACGAGCGAGGCGGTCCTCGCCGAGGAGAAGAAGCTCGAGGCCGGCCGGCCCGAGAAGCTGATCCTCCGGGTCGACCGCACCGATCCCTCGAAGAACGTCGTCCGCGGCTTCCGGGCCTTCAGGCTCTACCTCGACGCGCACCCGGAGATGCACCGGCGCGTTCAGCTGCTCGCGCTGCTCGACCCTTCCCGTCAGGACATCCCGGAGTACGCGGAGTACCTCGACGCGATCGAACGCGAGGCGCGCTCGGTCAACGATCGCTTCCGGCAGGAGGGCTGGCTGCCGATCGACCTCCGGATCCACGACGACTTCCCCGAGTCCGTGGCCGCCTACAAGCAGTTCGACGTCCTGCTCGTGAACGCGATCTTCGACGGGCTCAACCTCGTCGCGAAGGAGGCGACGCTCGTCAACGAGCGCGACGGCGTGCTCGTGCTCTCGGAGAACGCGGGCGCGCACGAGGAGCTCGGCGAGTGGGCGCTGACCGTCAACCCGTTCGACATCGCGGGGCAGGCCGAGGCGATCCACGAGGCGCTGAGCATGGAGCCGGCCGAGCGGCGTCGGCGGCTCGACGGCGATCAAGGCGCACGTGCGCGAGCACGACCTCGAGGCGTGGATCGAGGCGCAGCTCGCCGATCTCGACCGCGTCTCCGCGCCGGCGCAGAGCCTCTAGGATCCGCAGCATGGAACTGCTCGCCGAAGGCGAGCTCGAGGTCCGCAACCCCGCGACGCTCGAGCGGGTGGGCACCGTGCCCGCGACGGCGCCGGAGTCCGTCCAGGAGGCCGTTGCCGAGGCGCGCCTCGCGCAGGAGCGCTGGGCGGAGAGCAGCTGGGAGGAGCGGCGCACGCTGCTCGGCCGCGTCGCCTCGTTCCTGCTCGACAACCTCGACGAGGTGGCCGAGACGATCACGGCGGAGACCGGGAAGCCGCTCGTCGAGGCGCTCACCTCGGATGCGTTTCCGGCGCTCGACAGCCTCGTCTGGCTGGGCGCGAACGCGGAGGGCGTGCTCCGCCCCGAGCGCCTGAAGTTCCCGCAGCCGCACCTGCGGTACAAGAAGGGGTGGCTCGTCTACGAGCCGCGCGGCGTCGTGGCGGTCGTCTCGCCGTGGAACTACCCGCTGGGGGTGCCTCTGACGCAGGTGGCTTCAGCGGTGGTCGCCGGCAACGGCGTCGGTGCTGAAGCCGTCCGAGCTGACGCCGCTCACGGGAGCGTGGGTCGGAAGGGCATTCGATGCGGCCGGCGCGCCGCCGGGCCTCGTCCGGGTCGTGCAGGGCGGGGCCGAGACCGGCTCCGCGCTCGTGCGCGCACGCGGCCTCGGCAAGGTCGTCTTCACCGGCTCGGCTGCGGTCGGGCGAGACGTCGGCGCGGCCACGGGGAAGCGTCTCGTCCCCGTGACGCTCGAGCTCGGCGGCAAGGATCCGATGCTGGTCTTCGACGACGCAGACCTCGAGCGCGCCGTCGAGGGCGCGCTCTGGGGGTCGTTCCTCAACTGCGGGCAGACGTGTGCGGGGATCGAGCGGATCTACGTCCAGCGGGCGCTCGCCGGGCCGTTCGTCGAGGAGCTCGTGCGGCGCGCGCGGCTGCTGCGCATCGGCCGCGGCGACGAGGGTGGAGTCGATCTCGGGCCGTTGATCTCCGAGCGGCAGCGCGAGAGGGTCGAGGAGCTCGTCGCGGACGCGCTCGAGCGCGGCGCCACGGCACGGACGGGCGCGCGGCGGCCGCAGACGGATCTGCCGGGCTGGTTCTACGAGCCGACCGTCCTCGTGGACGTGCCGGCGGACGCCCGCATTCACCGCGAGGAGATCTTCGGGCCGGTCGTGGTGGTGGCGCCGTTCGACGACGAGCGCGAGGCGATCCGCCTCGCCAACGACTCGCAGTTCGGGCTGGGCGCCAGCGTCTGGACGCGCGACGCCGATCGGGCCCGGCGCGTGTCGGGGCGGCTTGAGGCGGGCTGCGTCTGGACGAACGACTTCGGCTACTCGTACGCCGCATGCCAGGCCCCCTGGGGCGGGCGGAAGGAGTCCGGCTTCGGCCGCACGCACTCGAAGCACGGCCTCTACGAGATGAGCAACGTCAAGTACGTGGACGCAGACGGCGGCCGCGTGCGCGTGCCGTGGTGGTATCCCTACGACGCGCGGCTCCAGGACGGGTTCCGCGGCGCGCTGGCGCTGCTGTACGCCCGCGGGGCGGTGGCGAAGGCCGGCGCGGCGTGGAGACACCGTCGTGGCCTGCTGCAGCTCGGGCGGCGCTATCTGAGGTGAGCGACTTCTCGCACCTCGACGAATCGGGGGCGGTGCGCATGGTGGACGTCGGGGCGAAGCCGATGTCCCGGCGACGCGCCGTCGCCCGCGCGACGGTTCGCATGGCGGCCGGGACCGCTGCGCGCCTGCGGGAGCTGCCGAAGGGCGACGCGCTCGCCACCGCGCAGCTCGCCGGGATCATGGCGGCGAAGCGGACGAGCGAGCTGATCCCGCTGTGCCATCCGCTACCGCTGAGCAACGTCGAGGTGGCGCTCACGGTGGCGGACGGCGCCGTCGAGATCGAGTCGGTCGCAGAGACAACCGCGCAGACGGGGGTCGAGATGGAGGCGCTCGTCGCCGCGTCGGTCGCGGCGCTCACCGTCTACGACATGGCGAAGGCGATCGACAAGACGATGACGGTCACCGACGTGACGCTTGTCGAGAAGACCAAGGAGGAGCTGTGAGGTCGGCCGTCTTGACCATCTCGGACCGCGTCTCCCGCGGCGAGGCGGAGGACACGAGCGGCGCGTTGCTCGACGAGCTCCTCCGCGGCGACGGCTTCGAGGTCGAGCGGCGCGTCGTCCCGGACGAGCGCCCGGCGATCGCGCGCGCGATCCGCGAGCTCGCGGAGGAGGCGCGGCTCGTGCTCACGACGGGCGGGACGGGGCTCTCGCCGCGGGACTTCACCCCCGAGGCGACCGAGTCGGTGCTCGACCGGCTGGCGCCGGGAATCGCCGAGGCGCTGCGTGCGGACTCGATCGCGAAGACGCCGCACGGACTGCTCTCGCGCGGCGTCGCGGGTGTCCGCGGCCGGACGCTCGTCGTCAACCTGCCCGGCTCGCCCGGCGGCTGCCGCGACGGGTACGCGGTGCTCAAGCCCGCGCTCGTGCACGCGCTCGAGCTGCTCGGCGACGAGGCGACGGAGCACCGCCAGACGTGACCGTCCTGCCGGTCCGCTTCGCTCGGCTCGTCAAGCTCGAGCACACCGTCTTCGCGCTGCCGTTCGCGTACGTCGGCGCGCTGCTCTCGGTGAACGGCGTGCCCAGCGGGCACGATCTGCTCTGGATCACCGTCGCGATGGTGGGAGCCCGGTCGCTCGCGATGGGCCTCAACCGGCTGATCGACGCGGCGATCGACGAGCGGAACCCGCGCACGGCGACGCGCGAGCTGCCGGCGGGCCTCCTGTCGCGCGCCCAGGTCTGGGCCTTCTGCGCTGCGTCGCTCGTCGTTTTCCTCGCCGCCGTCTGGCAGCTCGACCCGATCGTGCGCTGGCTGTGGCCGATCCCGGTTGCCGGGTTCGTGATCTACCCGTATCTGAAGCGCTACACGTGGCTGTGCCACCTCTGGCTCGGCGCCGTCGACGGGCTGGTGCCGGTGGGTGCGTGGGTCGCGGTCACGGGCACGATGCCGTGGGAGTCGTGGGCGCTCGGCGCCGCCGTCGCGTTCTGGATCGGCGGCTTCGACCTGCTCTACTCGTTGTTCGACGTCGAGGTCGACCGCTCCCAGGGGCTGCACTCGTGGGCGACGCGCTTCGGCGAGCGAGGCGTGTTCTGGGGCGCGAGGGCCTTTCACGCCCTGACGGTCGTCCTGCTCTGCGCCGTCGGCGCCGGCCTCGCGCTCGGCGCCGCGTACTGGCTCGGCGTCGCCGCCGTCGCGGGGCTCCTCCTCTGGGAGCACACGCTCGTCGGCCCCGGCAACCTGCGTCGCCTCGACGCGGCGTTCTTCACCATGAACGGCGTCATCAGCGTCGTCTTCCTCGGCTTCGTCCTTATCGAGGCGCTCGCGTGAATTGGCTCGGAAATGTTGCACTCGCGTGCGGAAGTGGGCGCTACGCTCGGGTCAGTCAGTCCCCGGGTGGGTGGGGGTTAGGGATGGGACCAGGCGACGCGCTGGCCCCGCGTGGACGCGGCTCAAAGGGACACGTCCCGTGATTCGCGCGCGAGGCCTGGAGAAGCGCTTCGGAGCGCGGCGCGTGCTTCGCGGGCTCGACATGGACGTGGCCCGCGGGGACTTCCTCGTCGTCACGGGGCCGAACGGGTCCGGCAAGACGACGCTCCTCCGGCTCGTGGCCGGTCTTGCGGCGCCGACCGGCGGAGAGCTCGAGGTCGACCTCGAGCGCGGGCGCCTGGGCTACGTGGCGCACGACCCGCACGTCTACCGGGAGCTGACGCCGCTCGAGAACCTGACCCTCTTCGGCCGGCTGTACGGCATTCGCGAGCGCGGCGAGCGGATCGGCATGCTGCTCGAGCGCTACGGCCTCTGGGAGGTGCGGCACGAGCGCGCCGGCACGTTCTCGCGCGGCATGCTCCAGCGCCTCGCGCTCTGCCGCGCACTCCTCCACGAGCCGGAGCTGCTGCTCCTCGACGAGCCGTTCAACGCCCTCGACGCCGAGGGAGCGGCGCTGCTCGAGCGCGAGTTGCGCGAGTTGCGCGGTGAGCGCACGCTCCTCGTCGCGACGCACGAGCCGGCGCGCCTCGGGCCGTACGCGACCGGTCGGCTGGCGATCGCATGACCCGCTATGCCCGCGACGTGGCGGCGCTCGCGCGCAAGGATCTCCTGCTCGAGCTGCGCGCCCGCGACACCCTGCCGGCGATGCTCCTCTTCGTCGTCGCGGCCCTCGTCATCTTCCACTTCGCGCTGCCGGCCGACTCGGGTGACGTCGCGGCCAAGGGCCTCCTCTGGGTGGCGATCGTCTTCACGGCGCTGCTCGGTCTCGGCCGCGCGTTCGTCGCCGAGCGCGAGCAGGGGATGCTCGACGCGCTGGTGCTCGCGCCCTGCGACCGGAGTGCGATCTGGCTCGGCAAGTCGCTCGCGGTGCTCGCGTTCCTGGCGGCCGCGGAGCTCGTCGCGCTGCCGGTGTTCGCGCTCTTCTTCTCGGGGATCGGCTGGTCGACGATCGCCGGCGTCGCGCTGGCCGACCTGGGGATCGCCGCGGTCGGAACGCTCGTCGCGGCGATGGCCGTGGCTGGGCGCGCGCGCGAGCTCCTGCTGCCGCTGCTCTTCCTGCCGCTCGCCATCCCGGCGATCGCCGGTGGAGTCGGCGCGAGCGTGGTCGACGATCCGGCCCGCTACCTCGCGTTCCTGGCGCTCTACGACGCCGTCTTCGCGCTCCTGGCCTGGGCCAGCTTCGAGTACGTCGTCACCGAGTGAGCCGACCGGACCCGACTACGATTGCCGAGGGTGGAAGCTCTGAGGCTCAACCGGCTCCCCGTGCTCGCGGGCGCGGCGACGGCGCTGATCGCGATCTCGATCGCGCTCGTCTTCTTCTACGCGCCTGTCGACGCGGACGGGCTCAACCAGAAGATCTTCTACTTCCACGTCCCGATCGCGCTCACCGCGTACGCGTGCTTCGGCTGGGGGGCGTGGAAGGGGCTGCTGCACCTGTGGAAGAGAAAGCCGGGCGCCGACCTCGAGAGCTACGTCGCCATCCACCACGGCGTCATCTTCGGAGCCATGACGCTCGTCACCGGCTCGATCTGGGCCAAGTACCGCTGGGGCCACTGGTGGCTCTGGAGCGAGCGGCAGCTCGTGCTCTTCCTCGTCCTCTTCCTCTTCTACTCCGCCTACTTCATGCTCCGTTTCTCGGTCGAGGACGGCCCGCAGCGCGCCAACCTGTCCTCGGTCTACGCGCTTTTCGGCGTCGTACTGATCCCGATCAGCTTCCTCGCGATCCGGCTGGCGAACCAGTACATCCACCCGGTCGCCTTCAACCGGCACGGGCCTCAGATGTCCGGCTCGCAGTTCTTCACCTTCTGCGTCTGCCTCGTCGCGATGCTGACCCTCTTCGCCGCGCTCTACCAGCTCGAGCTCGCAGGGAAACGCGTCGACGCGCGCCTGCGGGAGCTGAAGGAGCTGCTCACGTGAGCGCCCAACCGGAGGTTGGCGGATGACGCCGAGGAGAAGTACGTCGCGGCCGCGTACCTCGTCGTCTTCCTCGTCGTGCTCGTCTACGTTCTGATCATCGCGGCGAAGGTGGAGCGGCTGGAGCGGACGCTTGCCGAGCTGGTCGAGCGGGTGAGGGAACGTGGCTGAGCTGCTCTTCTGGCCGGCGGCGCAGCCGCCTGTCCGCGGCAGCGGACCGGTGGAGGGGGTTCGGGGGAACCGGGAGGTTCCCCCGACGGAGAAGGACCCGACCCATGGCTGAGCTGCTCTTCTGGCCGGCGGCGCAGCCGCCTGTCCGCGGCAGCGGACCGGTGGAGGGGGTTCGGGGGAACCGGGAGGTTCCCTCGAGGGAGAAGGACCCGACCCATGGCTGAGCTTCTCTTCTGGCCCGCGCTCCTCGCCTACGGCGAGGCCGCCGTTGCCTACACGTCCGCCCGCCACGAGCGCATCGCCCGCTGGGGCGTCCGGATCGGCTGGCTCGTGCAGACGGCGCTCCTCGCCGCCCAGGCGGCGCGCGCGGACGGCTTCCCCTGGGACGACTGGGCCGGCTCGCTCAACCTCTTCGTCTGGTTCGTGGTCGGCGCGTACCTGATCTGGGGCTGCAAGCCCCGCTACCGCCTGCTCGGCCTGGCGGTGATGCCGGTCGCCGTCGTGCTCTTCCTGCTCGCCCGCGCCGGCGGCGGCACCGCGCTCGGCGAGCGCAGCGACTACTCGAACCTGTTCCTGACCGTCCACGTCGGCCTCGTGCTGGCGGCGTTCGCGGGCTTCATGCTCGCGGCCGGGCTCTCCGGCCTCTACCTCTGGGAGGAGCGCAGGCTGAAGCGCCGCTCCTCAGACATCCTGCGTCTGCGCCTCCCGTCACTCGTCGTGCTCGACCGCGTCGCGCGGCGCACGATCGTGGTGTCGACGGCGCTCTTCACGCTCGGGCTCGTCGCCGGGATCGTCCGCCTGAGCCGGGACGGTGGCGGCCTCGACCCGCTGATGGCGGTGACGCTGCTCGCCTGGGGGGTCTACGCCGCGTACACCGTGCTCCGCCTGCGCGGGCGATCTGGGGCATACGTCGCACTTGCGGGCTTCGGGCTGGTGATCGTCGCCCGCCTCGGCCTCCAGCTGACCCACTTCTCATGAGACTGCACCTCGTCGGACTCTCCCACCACAGCGCGCCGGTCGAGCTCCGGGAACGCGTCGCGCTCTCTGCCGAGGACGCGGCCGGGCTCGCGCGCGAGCTCGCCGAGCCCGAGGCGGTCGTGCTCTCGACATGCAACCGCACGGAGATCTACGTCGCCGGGGAGGACATGGCCGCGGCCGACGCCGCGCTCGAGCGGCTGGCGGGCGAGAGCCTCGAGGGCGCGCTCTACCGGCTGACGGACGAGGCCGCCGCGCTGCACCTCTTCCGTGTCGCCGCCGGCCTCGATTCGCTCGTCCCCGGCGAGGGCGAGATTCTCGGGCAGGTGCGGGCCGCACACGACGCGGGTGCGACCGGGCCGCTGCTCGACCACGTCTTCCGCCAGGCGATCTCGGTCGGGAAGAAGGTGCGCACCGAGACGGCGATCGCCGAGAGCCCTGCCTCCGTCTCCTCGGCCGCCGCTGCGCTGGCGGAGCAGGTGTTCGGCGACCTGCAGGGCCGGCGCGTCCTGCTCGTCGGGGCAGGGAAGACGGGCGAGCTGGCGGCGTCGAGCCTGGCTGCGCGCGGCGCGGAGATCGCGTTCGTCGCCAGCCGGACGCCGGAGCGGGCGGAGGAGCTGGCCCGCCGTTTCGGCAGTGGGGCGCTGTCGCTCGAGGAAGTGCCGGCGCGGCTCGGGGAGGCCGACGTGATCCTCACCTGCACGAGCTCGCCGGAGTTCGTCGTCCGCCGCGAGCACGTCGAGGGTGTCCGCCGCGAGCCGCTCTTCTTCATCGACATCGCCGTCCCGCGCGACGTCGATCCGGCTGTGAACGAGCTCGACGGCTGCTACCTGTACGACATCGACGACCTCGAAGGGGTCGTCGCCGAGACCCTCGCGGGCCGCCGACGCGAGGCCGGCAAGGCGGAGGCGCTCGTCGCCGCGGAGGCGGAGCGCTTCCGCGCGTGGCAGGCGTCGCTGGACGTCGTCCCGGCGATCGCCTCGCTGCGCGCCCGCGCCGAGGAGATCCGCCGCGCCGAGCTGGACAAGCTGAACGGGCTCGACGACGAGGAGCGCCGGACGATCGAGACGGTGACGGCGCAGATCCTCAACAAGCTGCTCCATCTGCCCACCGTGCGGATGAAGCAGGCCGCGGCCGCGGAGGGCCCCGGCTACGCGGAGGCGTTGCGCCACCTGTTCGACTTGGGGGAAGATGAGCGGCGATGAAGACGCGCCCGCTTCCCGTCGTGGCTCCGACGGCCTTCGTCAGAATCAGGCCGCCGCGCGCCCGTGTCTGCTCCGTGAAGGTCGGGAAAGGCCGCGGCTGTGCTCGTTCGCATCGGGTCGCGCGGCTCTAGGCTCGCGCTCACCCAGGCGGAGCTCGCCGCCGAGCGCCTGCGCCGGCCGGGGATCGAGATCGCGCTCGTGCCGATCACGACGGCCGGCGACCGCGACCGCTCGCGGCCGTTCGGCGAGATCGGCGCGCGCGGCGTCTTCGTCAAGGAGCTCGAGGAGGCGCTGCTCGCGGGCAGGATCGACGTGGCCGTCCACTCGGCCAAGGACATGACGTCGACGGACACGGACGGGCTCGTCGTGGGGGCGTATCTCGCCCGGGAGGATCCCCGGGACGCGCTCTGCGGCGCGGCCGAGCTCCGGCCCGGAATGCGGATCGGCACCGCGTCGGTGCGGCGCCGCGCGCAGCTGCTCGCGCTGGAGCCGACGCTCTCGATCGAGCCGCTGCGAGGCAACATCGACACCCGGCTGCGAAAGCGGGTCGAGCGCGGGCTCGACGCGGTCGTCCTGGCCGCGTGCGGGCTCGACAGGCTCGGACTCGGCGCCGAGGTCGGCCGCCGCTTCGCGACCGGTGACGTGCTGCCCGAGGCGGGACAGGGCGCGCTGGCCCTGCAGGTGCGGGCCGGCGAGGAGCCGCTGACGGCGGCGGCCGACGACGCCGAGACCCGGCGGCGGGTCGAGGCCGAGCGGGCGACCGTCGCGGCGGTCGGCGGCGGCTGTCTCGCCCCCGTGGCGGCCCATCACGACGGCACGACCCTGACGGGTCTCGTGGCCGCCGAGGACGGCACGTGGCTCGAGCGGATCACCGGCGAGGAGGCCGCGGACGTCGGCCGCCGGCTCGCCGAGCTCGCAGCCGCGCGGGCGTGAGGAGATGTTCCCGATTCGTGACAGACACGTGATCCCGCGGCGGGTACCGTGTCTGCAAGGGGGTCTCGCGCCCCCGTTGGGGGGGTGGGCCCGCGCGGCGGGAGGCTCGGCGTGCGCGTGATCGTGACGCGGCCGCGGGACCAGGCCGGGCCGCTCGTCGGGCGGCTGGAGGCGCTGGGGCTCGAGGTGGTCGCGTGCCCGCTGATCGAGATCGAGCCGTTCGACGATCCCGGTCGACGTCGCCGGCTACTCGTGGGTGATCGTCACCAGCCCGAACGGCGCCCGCGAGCTCGTCGCGGCGGGCTCGGGAACCACTCCCGCAGGTCGCCGCGGTCGGACCGGGCACGGCAGAGACACTGCGCGGCGCTCGGCGTCGAGCCGGCCTTCGTCCCGCGCGAGTCGAGCCAGGACGGGCTGCTCGCGGAGTTCCCTCGACCCGAGGGGAGGATCCTGTTCGCCGCCGCCGAGGGGTCGCGCCGTCGCCCGATCGACGAGCTGGGCGCCGACTTCGTCGCGCTCTACCGGACACGGCTCGTGCGACCGAAGGAACCGCCCGCAGGCGATCTCGTCGTGCTCGCGTCCGGCTCCGCGGCCCGCTCGTTCGCGCAGCTCGGGACAGCCGTCCCGGCCGTCTCGATCGGCCCGCAGACGACCCGGGTGGCCGAGTCGCTCGGGATCGACGTGGTCGCCGAGGCCGAGACGCACGACCTCGACGGCCTCGTCGCGGCGGTCGAGCGAGTAGCCTCGGGCACGTGATCGTCTCGTTCCTCTCCGACTTCGGGCTGGAGGACGACTTCGTGGGCGTCTGCCGTGGGGTGATCAAGCGGATCTCGCCCGAGACCGAGGTGATCGACCTCACGCACGGGATCGCCCCGCAGAACATCCTCCAGGGTGCGCTCGTCCTCCGGGCGACGCTGCGCTACATGCCGGTCGGCGTGCACCTCGCGGTCGTCGACCCCGGCGTCGGCGGCAAGCGCCGGGCGGTCGCGCTCCGCTCCGGCGACGGGCGGCTGTTCGTCGGCCCCGACAACGGCCTGCTCGTACCCGCCGCCGAGAGCGCCGGCGGCATCGAGGCGGCCCGTGAGCTCAAGAGCGACGACCATCGCCTCCACCCGGTCTCGCGCACCTTCCACGGGCGGGACGTCTTCGCGCCCGCAGCCGCCCACCTCGCGGCGCGGTGTCTCGCTCGACGAGCTCGGCCCTCCGATCGAGCCGGTGACGCTCGTGCGCACCGGCCGTGCCGGAGCCGGAGCTGGGCACGTCGCGGATTCGCGCCGAGGTGCTCTACGTCGACCGGTTCGGCAACGTCCAGCTGAACCTCGCCCGCGAGCACCTCGAGCAGGCGGGGATCCTCCCCGGCGTCAAGGTCGAGCTGCGCCTGCCGCTCGACAGCTATTTCGCCGTCGTCGCGCGCACCTTCGCGGAGACGCGCCGCGGCGAGCTGATCCTCTACGAGGACGCGTACGGCAACATCGCCGTCGCGTTGACGGACGCCGACGCGTCGTCGCTCCTCGGGACGAAGCCGGGCGATGCGGTCGAGATCCGCATCACTCAGACATGAACGGGCTCGGGCTCGGGCGGCGCTTCGCGCGGCTCGTCACGTCGCTCGTGGTGCGTCATCCCGGGCTGTGGCGCGTCTTCCGCTCGCCGCTCCGCCGGCAGTTCGAGTCGCTCGCGCCCAGGTGGGAGACGATCGTCTCCGCCGGCCATCTGGCGCCCTACGAGGCGGCGCTCGACCGCCTCGAACCGCCCCGGCGTGCACTCGACGTCGGGACGGGAACCGGCGCCGGTGCAGCGGCGATCGTGATCCGTTTCCCCGAGGCGGAGGTGACCGGCGTCGATCTCGCGCCGGCGATGGTGGACGAGGCGCGGCGAGCTGTTCCCGGCGTCCGCTTCGAGGTCGCCGACGCCGCCGCGCTTCCGTTCGACGACGCGTCGTTCGACCTCGTCGCGCTCGCGAACATGATTCCGTTCTTCGACGAGCTCGCCCGGGTTCTCGTCCCGGGCGGAGCGCTGGTCGTCGCATTCTCCGGTGGGTCGAGCACGCCGATCTACGTCCCGCGAGAGCGGCTCGAGACCGAGCTGAAGGCGCGCGGATTCGCGCATTTTGCGGACATCGAGGCCGGGCGCGGCACCGCGCTGCTTGCACGCAAGGGCGAGGTCTCCAATACTGGCCGGTAGCGAAAGGACGTTGGCGGCGCGGTCACACCGGCCCCGACGTCCTTTCTCTTGCGGCTCGATTGGGGGTTTCTTGCGGCTAGACTGGGCGCCGCGAGGCGAGGTAGCTCAGTTGGTAGAGCACACGGCTGAAAACCGTGGTGTCGCCGGTTCAAGTCCGGCCCTCGCCACTCTCTCCCTCGCCGGCTCCGTCGAAGCAGGTGTCGAAGTAGGTGTCGTCGTGCGAGTACGGCGGTGAGCAGCAGCAGAGGAACCGCGCGCCCGCGTCGCCCGCCACGATCCGGTGCCGGGCGCCGGCCGGGATCAGCACCGCGTCGCCGGCGCCCAGGTGGCGCCGCTCGCCCTCGAGCTCCATCTCGCCCGACCCTTCGAGGAAGAAGTAGATCTCCTCGGAGCGCGCATGGTGGTGGCGCCGGGTCGCGCCGCCGGGCGGAAGGGTCGCCTCGGCGAGGCTCTGCACGGCCGTGTGATGGAGCTCGCGGATCGTCGATCCGTCCTTGGTCGTGAACGGCTCGGCTCGGTCGAGCGACTGGACGTCCATCTGCATGGCTGATCGAACGCTAGCCTTGCCACGGTGCCGAGCCAAGAAACCACCGCTCCGGTCGCGATCATCGGCGCCGGTCTCGACCTCGGCGCGGGGCGCCGCGGCGTCGACATGGGTCCGTCCGCCATCCGCTACGCAGGGCTCGACGAACGGCTGCGGCGGATCGGCCGGGAGGTCGTCGATCGCGGCGACGTGGGCGTGGCCGTGCCGGAGGCGGTCGAGCTCTTCGACCCGCACGCCCGGTACCTGCCGCAGATCCTCGGGACGACCGACCACATCGCCGACCTCGTCGAGGAGGTGCGCCGCGACGGCTTCGTGCCGCTCGTTCTCGGCGGCGACCACTCCGTCGCCATGGGGACGCTCGGCGGCATGGCCCGCGCGGCCGGGGCCCCGGGCGGCGTCCTCTGGCTGGACGCGCACGGGGATCTCAACACCCCGGAGACGAGCACGAGCGGCAACGTGCACGGCATGCCGTTGGCCGCGGCGCTCGGCCACGGCGGCCCGCTCTTCGATCAGGCCGGCTGGCCGATTCCCAGCGTCGAGCGGGCTGCGCTCGTGGGCGTGCGCGACCTCGACGAGCCGGAGCGCGAGCTTCTGCGCAGCTTCGAGGGGCTCGTCTTCACCATGAGCGACCTCGACCGGATCGGGGTGGAGACCGCGATGCGCGAGTCGCTCGAATACCTCAGCGGTTCGCCGTGGGTGCATCTGAGCTTCGACATGGACGCCGTCGACCCGGAGCAGGCGCCGGGGGTCGGCACGCCGGTCCGCGGCGGACTCTCGTACCGCGAGGCGCACCTGGCGCTGGAGCTTCTCGCCGAGTCGGGGCTGCTGGACTCGCTCGAGCTCGTCGAGGTGAACCCGATCCTCGACCGCGAGAACGAGACCGGCAAGCTCGCGGTCGACTGGCGGCGAGCGCGCTGGGAGCGAGGATCCTCAGGGCTGATGTGAAACTCCGGCACGCACGGCTGGTGTGCCAGGCGCGGTTCAGCCGGCTCGGGCTTGCCCGTAGCAACCACTACGCGCTGCGCCCGATCCGGCTGAACCGCTTGGTCTGGCCCATCCCGGCACGCCCCGAGTTCACATCAAGCCTCTAGCCGCGGCTGGCCGATCGCCGAGACTGTCCCGGTGCTCGCGATCCTCTACGACGTCCACGCGAATCTCGTCGCGCTCGAGGCGGTCGTGGCCGATGCACGGAGCCGGGGTGCGACGCGGTGGCTGCTCGGCGGCGACTACGCGGTGTTCGGGCCGTGGCCCGTCGAGACGCTGGACCTGCTGGACGGGTTGGGGGCGGAGGCGATGCTGCGCGGAAACGTCGAGCGGTGGCTGAAGGAGCCGCCGCCGGACCGGCCGGAGCCGCACGAGGAGCTGGCCCGCTGCCGCGACATCCTCGGGCCGGAGCGCGTCGAGAGGCTGTACGGGCTTCCCGTCGAGGCCGAGGCGGAGGGCATGCTCTTCGTCCACGGCTCGCCGCTGTCGGACGTCGAGAGCTTCAAGCCGGACTCCGACGAAGAGGACGACCGGCGCCTCCTGGCGGGTGTGCGAGACCGGGTCGTGTGCTTCGGGCACAGCCATCGACAGTTCCGGCGGCCCGGGCCGGACGGGACGGAGCTCGTCAACCCCGGCAGCGTCGGCATGCCGCTCGGCGGCGACGTGCGCGCCGCGTGGGCGAGCTGGAACGGCGACTTCACGTTCCACCGCACGGAGTACGACGTCGAGCGCGCGGTCGAGGCGGCGAGGGCGCTCGACACCCCCATGGCCGACGTGATGGTGCACCGCTACCTGAACGCCTCCGACTAGAGCCTTTCTTTCCACTCTTGTGACAGACGCGTGCGCGGAGGGCGCCTACCCTGGGTGGACCCCGGGTGGGTGGGGGTTAGGGATGGGTCCCTGGTGGATGCTGGTCCCCGGCCGACCCGGGCGACGTGCCCGACCCGTCCGCTTCGGGCGCCTCCTCGCCGCTGCCGGACGGCCGGTAGTACCGCTTGCCCCGCAGCGGCTCCGGCAGGTTGTCGACCTCGAAGCCGCGCGGGTCGTTGTGCGGGTAGATGTAACCCTTGCCGCGGCCGAGCTTTCTCGCGCCGTAGTACGAGGCGTCGCGCACCGAGTCCGGCGGCCTGACGTGGCCGAACTCGCGCGCGTCGGCCGACGCCTCGTTGATCGCCACGTACGAGGCGTTCGACTTCGGCGCGCGCGCGAGGTAGATGACGGCCTGCGCCAGGTTGAGACGCGCTTCGGGCAGGCCGACGTGCTCGACCGCCTGCGCGGCGGCCACCGCGACGAGCAGCGCCCGCGGATCGGCGTTGCCGACGTCCTCGGAGGCCAGCACGATCATCCGGCGCGCGATGAAGCGTGGGTCCTCGCCGGCCTCGAGCATCGCCGCCAGGTAGTAGACGGCCGCGTCCGGGTCGGAGCCGCGCATCGACTTGATGAACGCCGACGTGAAGTCGTAGTGCGCGTCGCCGCCCTTGTCGTAGACGAGCGGTCGCTTGCGCGCCGCGTCCTCCACGTGCCCCTCCTCGAGCGGCACACCCTCAGCCGCGGCCGTCTGCACCGCCAGCTCGAGGATGTTGAGCGCGTTGCGCGCGTCCCCGCCGGCGCGCCGGGCCGCGAGCTCGACGAGCTCCGGCGGCACCTGCGCCTCGAGTGCCGCGGCGCCGCGCTGCACGACGACGACGAGGTCATCCACGGACAGCGGCAGGAGCTCGATGATCTGCGTCCGGGAGAGCAGCGCCGAGTTCACCTCGAAGTACGGGTTCTCGGTCGTCGCGCCGATCAGCGTCAGCAGACCTTCCTCGACCCCGGGCAGGAGCGCATCCTGCTGCGCCTTGTTGAAGCGGTGGATCTCGTCCAGGAAGAGGATCGTCCGCTGCCCGCTCGCCCCGAGCCGCTCGCGAGCCCGGGCGAGCGTCTCGCGCACCATCGCCACCGTCGCCGACACGGCGGACAGCTCCTCGAACGACGAGCCCGTCGCGTTCGCGACGACGCGCGCCAGGGTGGTCTTCCCCGATCCGGGCGGCCCGTAGAGGATCGTCGACGGAACCCGGTCCTGCTCGATCGCCAGGCGCAGCGCCGAATGCTCGCCGAGCACGTGCTGCTGACCGACGAGCTCGTCCAGCGTTCGCGGGCGCAGCCGCTGCGCGAGCGGGGCGTAGTCGCCGAGACGTTGCGAGGCCGCGTCCGAAAAGAGGTCGCTCATCACCTGGGAGTATGCTCACCGGCGTGCACGAGGGGCTCGAGCCGATCCTGCCGGGCACGGCGCCGTCCGACTACGAGCGCTACCTCCGCACCGACGAGCTGCTCTCGCTGCAGAAGACGCCGGAGGAGTGGAACCACCGCGACGAGCTGCTCTTCCAGACCGTGCACCAGACGTCGGAGCTCTGGCTCAAGCTCGCCTGCTCCGAGGTGGACGAGGCGATCGAGGCGGAGCCCGCGCAGGCCTTGCGCACGCTCGGCCGCGCGGCGCTCTGCATCCGGTACGTGATCGACGCGACGGAGATGCTCGAGCGCATGTCCCCGTGGGAGTTTCATCGAGGTACGCAGCCAGCTCGGTCACGGCGCGGGGTTCGACTCGCCCGGCTTCCGGCACCTGCACGAGCGGGCACCGGCCCTCTGGGAGCGCTTCACCCGCGAGCTCGGCGGTCTCTCGCTCGAGGAGCTGTACGTCGACGGCCGTGAGCAGGAGCAGCTCTACCAGCTCGCCGAGGCGCTGATCGAGCTCGACGAGCGCGTCAACCTCTGGCGGCTTCGGCATGTCCGGATGGTCGAGCGCATGATCGGCGGCTCGGTGATCGGGACGCGCGGCACGCCGGTCGAGGTGCTCGCCAGGATGATCCACCTGCGCTGGTTTCCCGAGCTCTGGGATGTGCGCAACCGGCTGACCGAGCGGGCGGGAACCTCGCCGTGAGCGACGCCGCCTCGATCTGGAGCTCCGGCACCTACGAGCGGATCGCGAAGCGGTTCGCGCCGGTGCAGGACGAGCTCGTCGAGCGGCTCGAGCCGGCTCCCGGCGTCCGCTGGCTCGACCTCGCAACCGGCACGGGCGAGGTGGCGATCCGGGCGGCGCGCGCCGGCGCCACGGTCTCGGCGGTGGACATCACCGCGCTGCTGCTGGAGTCGGCGAAGGAGCGGGCCGCGACGCATGGGCTCGACATCCGCTTCGAGTGCTGCGACGTCGAGCTGCTGCCGTACGAGGAGGAGCGGTTCGACGTCGTCTCCTCGAACTTCGGGCTGATCTTCGCCGCCGACCACGCCGCGGTCGCCGAGGAGGTGGCGCGCGTCACGGAGCCGGGCGGCTCGGCTCGGGTTCACGGCCTGGAAGGCGAACCCGAAGCTGGGCGAGCTCTACGGGCGCTTCACGGACGAGCCGATCGCGGGCCGCGAGGCGTACGAGTGGGGAGATCCGGAGCACGTCCACGACATGCTGGGCGAGGACTTCGAGCTCGAGGTCGAGGATCGCGTCTTCTACGTCGAGGCCGAGTCCGGCGAGGGGGTGTGGGAGCTCTTCTCGTCCTCCGCGCCGCCGGTCCGGGTCCTGGCCGACCGGCTGAGCCCGGAGCGGCGGGAGGAGTTCCACCAGGCGTTCGTCGAGCTGTACGAGAGCTACCGCGAGGAGGGCGGGATCCGCGCGCCCAGGCCCTATCTGCTGGTGCTCGGGAGGCGGCGCTGAGCGACCACGCCGGCGGGCGAGGTCACGCAACTCCTGCAGGAGCTGATCCGCACCGACACGGTCAACCCGCCCGGAAACGAGACGCGGGCGGCCCAGCTCCTGCGGAGCTACCTCGAGGCGAACGGCGTCGCGTGCGAGCTGTACGCGAGGGTGCCGGACCGGGCGAACCTCGTCGCGCGCATCCCGGGGAGCGGCGGCGGGCCGAGCCTCCTCTTCCTCTCGCACACGGACACCGTGCTCGCCGACCCGGCGGAGTGGCAGGTCGACCCCTGGTCCGGGGAGCTGCGCGACGGCGAGGTGTGGGGCCGCGGCGCCCTCGACATGAAGGGGCAGGTCGCCGCCAGCGCCGTCGCGCTCGCCTCGCTCGCCCGGGAGGGGTTCAGCCCCGCGGGCGACCTGGTCTTCGCCGCCTGCGCCGACGAGGAGGTGGGCGACGGCTTCGGGCTGCAGTGGCTGGTGCAGGCCCATCCGGAGGCCGTGCGCACCGACTACGCGGTGAACGAGGGCGCCGGCGACCGCGTTCGGCTCGGCGACGGCGTCTTCTACCTCTGCTCGACCGCCGAGAAGATGAGCGCGCCCTTCACGCTCCGCGTGCGTGGGCGCAGCGGGCACGCCTCGATGCCGTCGATCGCGGACAACGCGCTCGTGAAGGCGGCGCCCCTCGTGCAGAGGCTCGGGGAGTACGTCGGCGAGCCGCAGCTCGGCCCCGAGACGGAGGCCTTCCTCCGCGTCGTGACGGGCGAGGTGCCCGACCCGCGCGAGGCGCTCGATCGGGCCCGGGCCGTCCACCCGCTGGCGGCGGAGCTGATCGAGCCGCTGCTCGGGATGACGCTCTCGCCCACGATGGTGCATGCCTCGGACAAGCGCAACGTGATCCCGTCGCTCTGCGAGGTGCTCGTCGACCGGCGTCTGCTGCCCGGCCAGTCGCCGCAGGAGGCGGACGCGATCGTGCGCGCATTCCTCGGCGCGGGGGACTACGAGCTGGAGACGACCGAGGCGCAGGGCGGAACCCGCTCGCCCATCGACACCCCCCTCTGGTCGGTCGTCGAGGAGTTCGTTCAGGAGCTCGAGCCGGGCGCGAAGGCGGCGCCCATCTGCGTCGCCGGCTTCACCGACAGCCACTGGCTCCGCGAGGCGTTCGGCACGGTTGCGTATGGATTCTTCCCCGCCCGCGCGATGGATCCCGAGACCGCCGCCCGGCTGATCCACTCGGCGGACGAGCGCGTCCCGGTCAGCGACCTGGAGCTGGGCGTCGAGTTCCTGCGCCATGCGGCGCGGGCGATCTGCCGTTAGGAGGGCTTGGCGAAATAACGTCTGTGCCGTCGGGCCGCGAGGCTCGTCCCGATGCGGTGTCCTCGGTCACGCCCGGAGGCTCCGCTACGAACGCTCCCTGCGTCCTTGCCTCGGAACGAGCCTCGCACCCCGACGACGAGCGATATTCCGCCAAACCCTCCTAGGACGATCGGAACGCGTCCAGCCCGCGCCGCCACGCCTCGTCGAGGTCGGCGTCGGGCGGGAAGCGGCCGTTCAGCTCGAGGGTCGCCATCCCGTGGGCGAACGCCCACGCGGCGCGGGCCAGGTCGCGGTCGCCGCCGAGCGCCGCGATGATCGGGGCGGCCGCCCGCGCCTCGACGCCCGGTGCGAGCCGGTCGCGGAGGAGCGGCCGCTCCGTCATCAGCCGGTAGAGGTGCGGGCGCCGGCGCGCGAAGTCCCGGTACGACGCGCCCAGGGCGCCCAGCGGGTCGTCGGCGTCGCGGACCGCAGCCTCGAACGCCTCGGCCTGCTCCTCGAGGCCGGCCGAGATCAGCGCAGTCTCGAGCGCGGCCTTGTCCGGGAGGTGCTTGTAGAGCGACGGCGCGCGGATGCCCAGCCGGTCGGCGATGCGCCGCATCGAGACGGCGTCGGGCCCCTCCTCCTCGAGGATGGCCCGCGCCGCCTCGACGATCTCGCGCCCGCGCGGGCTGAGCTCAGATGCGCTGGAAGCCATCCGGGGTGCGCAGACCGTAGCCCAGGGTGCGGTCGAGCGAGACGTGGAACGCCCAGGCCAGGCCGCCGACGAACCAGGCGGGCGACAGGGGCAGGAACGCGGCCGCGCACAGGAGCAGGAGCGGGCCCCAGAACCGGTGCACGAGGTTGTAGAGGCCGACGGCCCGCGGGTGCAGCTGACCCTTGGCGAGGCCGGCGCCGACGCCGAGCACGAGCGCGAGGTCGGGGCCCCAACCGAAGGCGGCGAGCTGCCAGTAGCCGGTTCGGTGCCTGACCACCTCGAAGACGATCGCGCCGAGCAGGCCGACGGTGAGCGTGGCGTACGCGGGGCGGAGTGAGGGCTTCTCTGCGAGGACCGACATGGTGCGTCTCCTTTCTGGCTTACAGTGTTAGCCAGCGTAGCTAACGGCGTTAGCCATGTCAAGGTTGAAGTGTGCTGGAGCTCCATCACCCGGACGGGGCCTTCGACGTCCTCGAGCAGTACCTCGCGGACGAGCGCTTCTGGTCGCGCGAGGCGGTGGTGGCCGACCTCTACCTCGGCTACGGCCTCGCGCAGTCGATCCGCCGGACCGCGGCGCCGCCGCCGCCGGAGCCGTGCGCGCTGCCGCTCCTCGCCTGCCGCGTGCGCCCTGAAGGAGAGCGCCGTCCCAATCCAAGTAACAGTCTGTTACTTGGATCGTGGGAGGCGAGCTGGTCTGCGGAGGAGCACGCCGCCGCGGTCGAGGCCGTGCGCGCTGCGATTGCGCGAGGAGACGTCTACCAGGTGAACCTCGTCCAGCACCTCTCGGCCGAGTGCGACGGCGATCCGGCTGCTCTGGCCGAGGCGCTCGCGCCGCTCGCGCCGCTCCACCCGCGGCCGCTGTCGGGCGACGGCTGGACGATCGTCTCCGCCTCGCCCGAGCTCTTCCTCGCACGGCGCGGCCGCAGGCTCTGGACGATGCCCATCAAGGGCACCCGCCCCGCGGGCGAGGACGTCGAGGGCGCGAAGGACGCGGCCGAGCACGTGATGATCGTCGACCTGGAGCGGAACGACCTCTCGCGCGTGTGCGAGCCGGGGTCGGTGAGCTGGCCCGACCTGATGCGGCAGCGAGAGCTCGCCGGCGTCACGCACCTCGTCTCGACGGTCGAGGGTCGCCTGCGCGCGGGGGTGACGCTGTCCGAGATCCTGGAGGCGACGTTCCCCGGCGGCTCCGTGACGGGTGCGCCGAAGATCGCGGCGGTCGACCACATCGCCGCGCTCGAGCCTGTCGGCCGCGGTGCGTCGATGGGAGCGCTCGGGACGCTCCGTCCGAACGGGGACTTCGAGCTCGCGTTGACGATCCGCACATTCGCGCTCGCGGCCGGCCGCGCGCATCTGTGGGTCGGCGGCGGGATCGTCTGGGACTCGGACCCGGAGGCGGAGATCGAGGAGTCGTGGGTCAAGGCGCGACCGCTCCTCGCCGCGGTCGGAGGGCTCGTGCACGCGTGACGCTGCTCGCGGTCGCAGCGGAGGGAAGAGGGCTCGTCGATCCGGCGTCGCCGGTCTTCGGCGCGGACGACGAGGCGGTCGTCCGCGGCAGCGCCGCGTTCGAGACGATCCGGCTGCGCGAGCGGGAGGCCGGTGTTCCTGGAGCGCCACCTGGAGCGGCTCCGCGGATCGGCGTCCGCGCTCGGCCTGCCGGAGGTGGACGGCGCGGCGGAGCTCGTCCGGACGGCCGTCGCCGCGGCGGGAGTCGACGAGGGCGCGGTCCGCGTCTTCCGCACCTCCGACACGCTCGTCGCGACGGTCGCGCCGCTCCCCGAAGGGCTCGATGCGCTTCGCCAGCACGGGATCGCGCTCGCGACATTCGAGATCGGCGTCTCCCCGTTCCTCGCCGGCGTCAAGGCGACGAGCTACGCGTTCAGCATGGCCGCGCTCGCCGAGGCCCAGCGCCGCGGCGCCGACGACGCGCTCTTCCTGGGACCGGGCAAGACCGTGCTGGACGCGACGACGTCGAACGTTTGGTGGCGCGAGGGGGACGTGCTGACGACGCCTGCGCCCGGCCCGGCCGTGCTGCCCGGCGTGACGCGCCGCGTGCTGCTCGAGCTGGCGCGGGACGTGGGCTACCGCGTGCTGGAGGGGACGTTCACGCTCGGCGCGCTCCTCCGGGCGGAGGAGGCGTTCGTCAGCTCGGCCGTGCGCGAGATCGTGCCCGTCGTGCAGGTCGACGAGCACCAGGTCGGATCGGGCCGGCCCGGCGAGGCTGCCGCGCGGCTGCAGGAGGCGCTCCGGGTACGCTCTCTCGGATGAGCGAGAAAGTCCGCCTCGGTGGAATGGCGCTTCCGAACGGCGTCCTCGTCCACGGGCCGACGTCCTGGGCGTGCGCGGTACGCCTCCCCGACGGCGAGCTCCGGGTCGTGGCCGAGAAGAAGTCGCTCCGCGGCGCCGCGATCGAGAACCCGCTGCTCCGCGGGCCGGCGCGGATGCTCGACGCGCTCCTGCTGCTGCCGCGCATCGGCCGCCGCGTCCCCGAGGCGAAGCTGCCGTTCCAGCGGCCGGCCATCCTCGTCGCCATGCTCGGCACGGCGCTGGGCGTGAAGGCGATTCGCGAGTCGCGACTCCCCGTTCTCGCGCGCGAGCTCGCCGGCGGGATGCTCTCGCTCGCGCCGGCGCTGATGGCGCTGCGCGGCGGCTCGCTCGCCGCCTACCACGGCGCCGAGCACATCACGATCGGCTCGTACGAGCACGACGAGCCGCGCCCGCGCGAGCACGAGCGCTGCGGCACGCACCTCGTCGGCCCCCTGATCGCGACGACCGCGATCGGGAACGCCCTCGCCTCGCTCGCGCCGCAGCATCTGCGCGGCACGGCGCGTGCCGCCGCGGGGATCGGCGCGGTGGTCGCGTCGACGGAGCTCCTGTCCTGGATGGTCCGCCACCCGGAGAACCGAATCGCCGCGGCACTCGCCCGGCCGGGTCACGAGCTGCAGCACCACATCGCGACCGCGGAGCCCTCGGTCCAGCAGCTCGCCGTCGCGAAGGCCGCGCTCGACGCCTGCCTGGAGCTGGAGCATGGCAACCCAGACGCGGCGTAGGCGGCTCCCGCCGGAGATCTTCGACCTCCCTGTCGAGAAGATGCGGGAGGGCTACTACACCGACCAGTACTTCAACCACACGCGCGCGATGCTGCGGGACGACGGCCGCCACCCGCGCGTCGTCCTGCAGGTCTTCCAGAAGCACCACTCGTATCTCGGCGGGATGGACGAGGCGATCGCGATCCTCAAGCTCTGTGCCGAGAACTTCGAGGATCTGACCGTTCATGCGCTCTACGACGGCGACCGGATCGAGCCGTACGAGCCGGTCCTGCAGATCGAGGGCGACTACACGGCATTCGCGCATCTCGAGACCGTCTATCTCGGCACGCTGGCCCGGCGGACGCTGATCACGACGAACGTCGTGCACGTGCTCGAGGCGGCGCGCGGGAAGCCGATCATCTTCATGCCTGCGCGGCACGACCACCACCGCGTCCAGACCGGCGACGGCTACTCCGCGTACGTGGCGGGACAGATCACCGGTGCGCCGATCGGCGTCACGACCGACGAGCAGGCGTCATGGTGGGGCGGCCGCGGCATCGGCACCGTGCCCCACTCGCTGATCGCGTCGTACGGCGGCAACACCGTGCTCGCCGCCACGAAGTTCGCGGAGTGGGCGCCGGACGACTTCAACATCACCGTGCTCGTCGACTTCGTGAACAACTCGGTCGAAACGGCACTCGAGGTCGCGCGGACGCTCGGCCCGAGGCTCTGGGGCGTGCGCCTCGACACCTCGGAGTCGCTCGTCGACCGGTCGCTCTGGCACGAGCTGGGCGACTTCAGGCCGACCGGGGTCAACGAGCGGCTCGTCCGCAAGGTGCGCGATGCGCTCGACCGCGACGGCCACGAGCACGTGCGGATCGTCGTCTCGGGCGGCTTCACCGTCGACAAGATCCGCTCCTTCGAGCAGGACGGCGTGCCGGTGGACGCGTACGGCATCGGCTCCTCGCTCATCCGCGGCTCGAACGACTTCACCGGCGACATCGTGATGACCGACGGCCGGCCGTCGGCGAAGTTCGGCCGCCGCTACCGCGACAACCCGCGGCTGGAGCTCGTGGAGTGACCGTGGCCGTGCACCCGGTCACGCCCGAGCGCTGGGCGGACCTGGTCGAGCTGTTCGAGCGGAAGGGGCCCCGCGGCGGCGCCCGGAACGCACCTGCGTATGGCTGCTGGTGCATGTTCTGGCGCGACCGCTCGCTCGGGCACGGGGCGCCGAAGAAGCGCGCGCTCGGCGCGCTCGTTCGGGCCGGCCGCGAGCCGGGACTGCTCGCCTACGAGAGCGGGTCCCCCGTCGGCTGGGTCTCGATCGCGCCGCGCGAGGAGTACGCCGCGCTCCTGCGCTCGCCGCAGTACCGGCCCCGCGACGAGGACGAGGGCGTCTGGTCGATCGTCTGCTTCACCGTCGACAAGGAGGCGCGCGGGCGAGGCGTCGTGGACGCCCTGCTCGAGGGAGCCGTCGACTACGCGCGGGCGCACGGTGCGGCGTGCATCGAGGGCTACGGCCACGTCGCCGACGCGAGGGACTACATGGGCAGCCGCGAGCTCTTCGCCGCCCACGGCTTCCGCCCGCTGCGCGAGGCGACCAAGCGGACGATCATGCGGCTGGAGCTCGTTTCGGGCGGGGAGCATCTGTGAAGCGCGTTCTCTGGGACGTCGACACGCAGGTGGACTTCATGCTCCCCCACGGCAAGCTCTACGTCCCGCACGCCGAGGAGACCGTCGGCGCGATGGCGCGGCTCGTGGCGGCGGCGCGCGCGGCCGGCCTCCCGCACGTGGCCTCGGCCGACGACCACGAGCTCACCGACGCGGAGATCTCCGAGGAGCCGGACTTCCGCGAGACGTACCCGCCGCACTGCCTGCGCGGGACGAAGGGCGCGCGGAAGGTCCCGGAGACGGAGCAGGACGATCCCGTGCCGCTCGCGCTCGAGCTCGTGCCCGGGCGGTTCCTGCGCGGCCGGGAGTTCCTGCTTCTGAAGAAGAGCTTCGACGTCTTCACGAACCCGAACGTCGAGCCGCTCCTCGAGGCGCTCGATCCCGACGAGGTCGTGCTCTTCGGCGTCGCGACCGACGTCTGCGACGACGCGGCGATCCAGGGCCTGCTGGCGCGTGGGCGGAAGGTGCGGTTCGTCGAGGACGCAGCGCGCGGGCTGGACGACGCGCGGGTCGCGGCGTGCACCGCGTCGTGGCGGGAGGCGGGCGTCGAGTTCACGACCGTGGACGAGCTGCTCGGTGGCCTTTAGTCGGTGGGCTTTAGCTCGAACGAGGGATTGCCGATGAGCATGACGGTGCCGCTCGCCTACTCCTTCGACCAGCTTCAGAACGCCATTCTGACGTGGGTTCCGTTGCTCTTCTTCGGGCTGATCGTCTATCTGCTCTGGCGGACGCTGCAGCTGATGCCGCGCGTCAAGGCGCAGTCGATCCAGCCGAACTCGAGCTCGTCCGTCCGCTTCGCAGACGTCGCCGGGCTCGAGGAGGCGAAGGCGGAGCTGCAGGAGGTCGTCGACTTCCTCCGCGAGCCGAAGCGCTTCGAGGCGCTCGGGGCGCGCGTGCCGAAGGGGATCATGCTCTACGGGCCGCCGGGAACCGGCAAGACGCTGCTCGCGAAGGCGGTCGCGCACGAGTCGGGCGCGACGTTCTACTCGCAGAGCGCCTCGGCGTTCGTGGAGATGTTCGCCGGGCTCGGCGCCTCGCGGATCCGGAAGCTCTTCGCCCAGGCGCGGAAGAACGCGCCGGCGATCGTCTTCATCGACGAGCTGGACGCCGTCGGCACGCAGCGCACCGGCAGCGGGTTCAACCGCGAGCAGGATCAGACGCTCAACCAGCTGCTCGTCGAGCTGGACGGCTTCGAGACGGACGCCCAGGTCGTGATCATGGGCGCGACGAACCGCCTGCAGGACCTCGACCAGGCGCTGCTGCGGCCGGGCCGCTTCGACCGCCAGGTGATGATCGGCACCCCGGATCTCGCGGGCCGGGAGGCGATCCTGCTCGTGCACACGCGCGGCAAGCCGCTGGCGCCGGACTTCGACGTGCCGGCGATCGCGCGGCAGACCGCCGGGCTCACGGGAGCCGACCTCGCCAACATCTGCAACGAGGCGGCGATCCAGGCGGGGCGCTCCGACCGCAAGGAGATCCTCCAGTCCGATTTCGACATGGCGCTCGAGCGGGTCGTCGCCGGGCTGCAGCAGCGGCGCGTCGTCTCCGAGAAGGAGAAGCGGATCCTCGCCTACCACGAGGGCGGCCACGCCCTCATGAGCCATCTGATGGGCGAGGCGTTCCCCGTGACGAAGGCGACGATCATCGCGCGCGGCCAGGCGCTCGGCTACACGCTGAACCTGCCGGGCGAAGACCGGTACCTCCACACGAAGGAGGAGCTGATCGACTGGATGACCGTGATCCTCGCCGGCCGGGCCGCGGAGCAGATCGTCTTCGGGCGTGTCACGAACGGGGCCGCGAACGACCTCGAGAAGGCGACCGACCTCGCGCGCGCGATGGTGTTCGAGTACGGCATGGGCGAGAGCGCCGTCTCGCGCACGATGCGCGCCGACAACTACGCGCTCGTCGGAGGAGACGAAGCGTCTGCGCGACTCCGAGCAGGCCCGCCTGACCGACCACGCGTACGCCGAGGCGCTGCGCCTGCTCGACAAGCACCGCGCGACGCTCGACAAGATCGCACTGGCGCTGCTCGAGAAGGAGACGCTGAACCGCGAGGAGCTCGACGCCCTCTTCGCGAGCGTCGAGCCGGAGTCTCGCGCCGCCGAGACCGTCGGCACGATTCGCGCGCTGCCCCAGTAGCCGGCCCGCGATAGCTAGCATCGCCGGCGATGGCCGTCCGCTCGATCCATCACCTCGGCATCGCCGTCGCGGAGCTCGACGAGGCGGTGGCCACGTACGAGCGGCTCTTCGGCGCGAGGGTCGAGCACCGGGATCGCGTGCCCGACCAGGGCGTCGAGGCCGTGTCCGTGCTCGTCGGGGACAGCCGCGTCGAGCTGCTCGCCCCGCTCGGGGACGAGACGCCGGTGGGCCGGTTCCTCGCCAGTCGCGGGCCGGGGATGCACCACGTCGCCTACGAGGTCGAGGACGTCGGCGCAGAGCTCGAGCGGCTGCGGGCGGACGGCGTCGAGCTCGTCGACACCGTGCCGCGGCAGGGCCTCTTCGGCCTTCAGGTCGCCTTCCTGCATCCGGATGCGGCCCACGGGGTACTCTCAGAGCTGGTGAGCAGTGGCCGTCTGAGCGCATCCGGATCGAGATCGGCTTCGACGGCGGGCAGATCATGTCCGCGCTCGTCGACGGCCCCGACCTGGGACGAGCTCGAGCGCCAGGTCATGGCGGGCGGGCCGGGCGGCTTCCCGCTCGAGGCCGACGAGGGCCGCTACGTGGTCGCGCTCGCCCGGGTCGTCTACGTGAAGCGCTTCGCCCGCGAGAGCCGGGTCGGCTTCGGCACCATCAGCGGCGTCGAGTCGTCGGGGTAGAGACCGGCCTCGCGCTCGGGGAGCAGCTCGAGAACGGGCGGAAGTAACCTGCGGCCATGGCGCTCGAAGTCGGGATCGTCGGCCTGCCCGGGGCCGGCAAGACGCTGCTCTTCACGGCGCTGACGAAGGCGCACGGCGGCGAGTACGGGAAGACGAACGTCGGCATGGCGCCGATCGCCGACGCGCGGCTCGCCGCAGCTCGCCGAGGTCGTGGGCGCGAAGAAGGTCACGCCTGCCGCGATCCGCGTTCAGGACGTCCCGGGCACGGGGCCGGCCCTGCTCGGCAACCTGCGCCAGGTCGACGCGCTGCTCGTCGTGCTCGACGCGTTCTCGCCCGACGCGAAGCCCGCCGACGACCTCGAGAACCTGAAGCTGGAGCTGCTCGTCGCCGATCGCGACCACGTCGAGGGCCGGCTGGAGCGCGTCTCGAAGCAGGCGAAGTCCGGCGACCCGAAGCTCCGGGCCGAGGTCGAGGAGCTGGAGAGGATCCTCGCCCACCTCGACGAGGGGCAAGACGCTGGGCGACTGGCCCGGGGAGCTGCCGGAGGAGCTGGAGCCGCTGACGACGAAGCCGATGCTCGCGATCGAGAACGGACCGGGCGGCGTGGATCTGCAGCTGGAGGCAGAGCTCTCCGAGCTGAGCGACGAGGAGGCGTCGGAGTTCCGCGAGGGGGCGTCGGCGCTCGAGGAGGTCGTCCGCCGGCTGCGCGACGCGCTCGGCCTGATCACCTTCTTCACCGCCGGCGAGAAGGAGACCCGCGCCTGGACGCTGCGAGAAGGCGAGACCGCGATCGACGCGGCCGAGACGATCCACTCCGACATCGCGCGCGGCTTCATCCGCGCCGAGGTGATCGACTGGCACGACCTCGTGGAGTCCGGCTCCCACGCCGAGGCCGCGAGGCGCGGCCTGCAGCGGCTCGAGGGCAAGACGTACGCGGTGCGGGACGGCGACGTCCTGAACATCCGCTTCAACGTCTAGCGAATCAATCTCCAACTCGGACAATCCAGCTCGACAATCCCAGCTCAACAATCGAGGTGCCCTCTTCGTCTTAAATGCACTTGTGGCTCGCGTCGCCGAGAGCGGTCGGTTCCTGCAGGCTGCCGAGACGGCAGCACGGCTGCGCGCGAACATCGAGTCCGTCGTGCACGGCAAGGGCGAGGAGATCACGCTCGTGCTCGCGGCGCTCACGTGCGAGGGCCACGTCCTCTTCGAGGATGTTCCCGGCACGGCGAAGACCGTCCTCGCCCGCGCGATCGCGCAGTCGATCGACGGTGTCTCGCACTCGCGCATCCAGTGCACGCCGGACCTGCAGCCGACCGACGTCACTGGGCTGTCGGTCTTCAACCAGAAGGACCGCGACTTCGAGTTCCGTCCCGGCCCGGTCTTCGCGAACGTGCTGCTCGTCGATGAGATCAACCGTGCGATGCCGAAGACGCAGTCCGCGCTTCTCGAGGCGATGGCCGAGGGGCAGGTGACCGTCGACGGCGCGACGCGCGAGCTCCCCGACCCGTTCCTCCTGCTCGCGACGGAGAACCCGATCGAGCACGAGGGCACGTTCCCGCTCCCGGAGGCGCAGCTCGACCGCTTCTTCCTCAAGACGGCGCTCGGCTATCCGGGCGACGACGACGAGCTGCGGATCATCCGCGAGCAGCGCGGCGGCCACCCGCTCAAGCACCTGCAGCCGGCCGTGTCGCTGGAGGAGCTGAAGGCGCTGCAGAGTGCCGTCGGAGAGATCTACGTCGACGAGCTGATCGAGCGCTGGATCGTCGCCCTCGTGCGCGCGACCCGGGAGCTCGACTCCGTCGCGATCGGCGCCTCGGTGCGCGGGTCGCCTCGCGCTCGAGCGAGCCGTCCGGGCCTGGGCGCTCCTGCACGGGCGCGCGTACGTGACGCCGGAGGACGTGGAGCGCCTCTTCCTGCCCGTGCTCGGGCACCGGATCATCTTCACGCCGCTCTTTCTGGCGGAGACGCGGGTGGAGGGCTACGAGCACGCGCTCCAGCGCTTCCGGGACACGTGCTTCGAGGCGGCGCCCCCGCCCGAGCCGGGCGACGCCGAGCTCTTCCTCCTCGGACGCGAGTAACCCGTGTCGGTGCGGGAGGCCACGTTCCCGCTCGTCCTCCGGCGGAGGCTGATCGGGCTGGCCTACGGCGCGATGGCGTCGGCGCGCCGGGGCACGGGCTCGGACGTCGCGGGGTCGCGCCTCTACCGGCCGGGGGACGACATGGACACGATCGACTGGGCCGCGTCCGCGAAGTACGCGTCGGCGACCGGCTCGGACGACTTCATCGTCCGGGAGAAGTTCGCCGAGGAGGCGCCTCGCGTCGTCCTCGTCGTCGACCGCCGCCCGGCGATGGCGCTCTACCCGCCGGGCCTGCCGTGGCTCTCGAAGCCGGCCGCACTGCGCGCGGCGGGCGCGCTCGTGGCCGACAGCGCCGTGCGGGCGAACGGCTTCGTCGGCTACGTCGACTTCGCGAACGGCGAGCCGGAGCCGTTCTGGCGCCCGCCCGTCAGCCCGGCCGAGCGCTGGCGCGTCAAGGAGAGCCACCTGCCATGGGACCGCTTCGACGCGCCGGAGGACAACCTCGACCAGGCGCTCCTCTTCCTCGAGCGGCTGCGCGGCGTCCTGCCGTCCGGCAGCTTCCTCTTCGTCTTCTCGGACTTCCTCGTCAGTCCGGGTCGCGAGGCGTGGCTCCGCGCAGCGGAGCGGAGGTGGGACATCGTCCCCGTCGTGATCCAGGACCCGCTCTGGGAGGGCAGCTTCCCCGACGTCGGCTCGGTGGTGCTGCCGGTCCTCGACCCGTCGACCGGGAAGCTGCAGCCGGTGCGGCTGACCGCGCGGGAGGCGGCGGCACGGCGTGAGGCGAACGAGGCGCGCCGCGCGGAGCTCGTCCGCGACTTCCGCGGGCTCGGGATCGAGCCGGTGATCGTGGAGTCCACGGACCCCGGCGACATCCTGCAGTCGTTCCTCGCCTGGGCGGACCAGCGTCTGTATGAGCGGAGGCGCGGGTGGTAGGCCGCGCACAGGCCGTCGCGCTCGGGCTGCTGCTCGTGCTGGTGGTCGTCGTCGCGGTCGTGCTCGCCACGCGCTCGGATCGGCAGCTGCCGGCGTGCGCCGGAGGAGCCGGTCAAGGTGCACACGACGCTGACGCCGAGAGCCGCGCAGTTCGGCGACCGGATCGTCGCCCAGGCAGACGTGCTCGTCGACACCTCGCGGGTCGCCGCAGACGACGTGAAGGTGGTGGCGGACTTCGAGCCGTACGCGCGAACCGGCGCGCCCGAGGTCAGCTCGCGGCGGTCCGGCGAGCTGACCGAGCTGCGCTACCGCTGGTCGCTCGACTGCCTCGGGCGCAGCTGCCTTCCGCGCGAGACGGCGCGGCGAGTCGTGTTCACGCCGGTGAAGGCGCAGTACCGCGGCGGCCTCGCGACCGGGATCTGGCCCGCGCTTCGCGTGGAGACGCGGGTCGCCGCGCAGGATCTCGCGCACCCGGGGCTCCGCTTCGACGTCCTGCCGCTGCCGGCGGCGACCACGCGGATCTCACCTGGCTCGCTGCGCCTCGTTCTGCTTACCGCCGGAGCGCTGGCGCTGCTCGGTGCGGCCGCGCTCCTCCTGCCGGAGCTGCGTGCGCTCGTGCCGTCCTACCGGCGCGTCGACCGACGCACGCCGCTGCAGCGCGCGCTGGCCCACGTGCGCGTCGTTCGCGCCGAGGACGATCCGCGCCGCCGGCGCGCGCTCGAGCGCCTCGCCCGCGAGGTGCACGATCCGGAGCTCGAGACGCGGATCCGCAGGCTGGCGTGGTCGCCGGAGAGCCCCGACGGCGGCGACATGGACCGCGTCGCGGAGCAGGCGGAGGAGGCCCCGTGAGCGCGATCCCGCTCGCCGACGCCGCCGCCCTGCGCGGCGCCGCGCGCCGGACGAGGCTGATCCGGCTCGCGCTCGCCGCGCTGCTCGTGGTGCTGCTCGGCGCCGCGTGGCTCTCGGCCTCGCGCCTCGACGTGGCCGAGAACGCCTTCCTCGCGCCCGGCACGAGCGGCATCGTGGTGCTCGACCTCTCGTCGAGCACGGAGTCCGCGCCGAGCAGGCAGACCGTGCGCTTCTTCCGCCGGCTGGCCGCCTCCGACGCGCATGCAGGGCTCGTGCTCTTCTCGGACGTCGCGTACGAGGCGCTGCCCGCGAACGCCAGAGCCCGCGAGCTCGGCTCGATCGTCCGCTTCTTCGACCGCCCGGATCTGAGCCGGTTCGTTCCGCTCGGCGCCCAGCGCCAGGTCAATCGCAGGACGCCGTGGTCGGACGCGTTTCGCGGCGGCACGCGGATCTCGACCGGTCTCGCGATGGCCCGGCAGATGCTGCAGGGCGTGCACGGCAGCGAGAAGGAGGTCGTGTTGATCAGCGACCTCGACGACTCGCTCTTCGACGTGCCCCAGCTCGCGCGGGTGCTCGGCCTCTACCGGCAGGAGGGGATCCCGCTGAAGATCATGGCGACCGAGGGTGCGCGTCGCGGCTACTTCCAGCAGCAGCTGGGCGCCTCGGCCTTCGTCAGCCGGGCGACGCTGCAAGGCGGCGCGCAGGTTCAGCAGCGAGGAGCGCTGAGCGGGACGTCACCCGCCGCGCTCGTCGCCTGCACGATCCTCGTCGCGCTCGCCCTGGCGGCAAACGAGCTCTGGGGCGCTCGTCTCGACTGGAGGAGCGAGCGGTGAGCCGGCGCGTGCGGATCGCCCTCGCGATCGTGCTTGCCGGAGCCGGGCTCGTGCTGGCCGCGCTGGCCGGTGCGGCGGGACGGCTATCGGCCGACCTGCGCCACGACGACGCGGCATTCGCCGCCGACGCCGCGACGCCGGGGCTCTGGGCCGACCGGACGAGCCGGGCGGACAGCCTGGCGCGGAGGCTCACGGGCGTCCACGACGAGCTTGCGCTGCGGCGGGCGGAGTCGCTCTTCGTCCGCTCGCGGGCTCAGGTGACGCGGTTCGACCAGGAGATGGAGCGCCTCACGGATCGCGGCAAGGCGGAGGCGTCGCTCGACCGGATCTCGCGCACCGCGGCAGACGAGGAGCAGCGGGCGCGCGCTGCGCTCCTGCTCGGGGTGCTCCTCTGGGAGGACGCGCACGGCGCCGGCGGCTCGGGGCCGTCGCTCGTGCAGCGCTCGATCGAGTCGTTCACGACGGCCGCCCGGCTGGCGCCGTCCGGCGACGACGCGAAGTACGACCTCGAGCTCGTGCTCGACCTGACGCAGCCGAGCGGCGAGCGCCGCCGCGACGCACCGGAGGATTCGGGCGGCCAGGGCGGCGTCGGCGCGAGCGCCGCCACAGGAGGATCGGGCTACTGATGGGGATCACCTTCCTCAGCCCACAGGCAGGACTGGTCGCGCTCGCCGCACTCCTGCCGGTCGCCGCGTTCGCCGTCGGCCAGCGCCGCGTGGCGGCGGTGCGAGGCGTGCTCGGCCTGCACGCGCCCGAGGGGGCGAGGCGCTTCGTGGCGCCTGCGGCGGCCGCGGCGATCGTCGGCCTGCTCGCGCTCGCCGCGGCCCAGCCCGTGCGCTCCGAGCGCCACACGTCGACCGTCCGCAGCGACGCGGACGTCTTCGTCGTCGTCGACTCGTCGAGGTCGATGGCCGCCGCAGCCACCCCGCAGGGCGCGACGCGTTTCGACCGCGCCCGCGGCTTCGCGCTCGAGCTGCGCCGCGATCTGCCGGATGTCCGCGTCGGCCTCGCGTCGCTCACCGACCGCGTCCTGCCGCACCTCTTCCCGTCGCACGACGCGGCCGACTACCGCGCCACGCTCGACCAGGCGATGGGCATCGACCGGCCCCCGCCGCTGCGCAAGGGCCGCGGCACGACGACCAGCCTTGCGAGCCTCGGCTCGCTCGGGAACGCGAACTACTACCCGGGCTCGACGCGGAAGCGCGTGGCGGTCGTGCTCACGGACGGCGAGTCCGTGCCGCCCTCCGCCGGCCGGCTGCGGTCGCAGCTGGAGGCGGGCAAGGTCAGCGTCGTCTTCGTCCAGATCTGGAGCCCCGGCGAGCGTGTCTTCACCGCGGACGGGCCGGATCCCCGCTACCGCGCCGACCCGGCTGCGCCGGCGGCGATGCAGCGGCTCGGCGTCGCGCTGGGGGCGCCCGTCTACTCGGAGTCTCGCGCCGGGCCTGTCGTCGACCGCGTGCGCGACCTCGTCGGCGACGGGCCGCGCGTCGAGGTGCCGAGCCACACGACGATCCGGCCCCTCTCGCCGTACGTCGCGCTGGTGGCCATCCTCCCGCTGGGGCTGCTGCTCCGGCGGCGGAACCTGTAGCGCCTCTAGCCCGCCGAGATCATCACCACCCCTGTGAGTGTTCCCACGATGCCGAGCTGCTGGCTTCGCGAGACGCGCTCGGCGAGGAGCAGGTGCGCGAGGACGACTGTGACGACGGGATAGAGCGACGCGAGCACCGACGTCACGCTCACGAGGCCGTAGGCGGACGAGGCGGCGAAGAGCACGTTGCCGAGCGTGTCGCCGATCCCGACGAGGACGACGATCCAGAGCCCGACCCGGTCGATGGCCAAGCGCGGCCGGGCGACGAGGACGGCGCCGACGACCATGAGCGTGGCGACGAGCCGGAAGATCAGCGAGGCCCAGGCGAAGTCGGCGTCGCCCGCGGCGTGCATCGTCGGGAAGTAGAGGCCGAAGCCGATCGCGGCGAGCAGGGCGAGGCCGACGCCCGCGGCGAGGCGGCTCTCCCCGCTTCCCGGCTCGCGCGCGGCGAGCCCGACGCCGACGAGCGCGACCGCCATCCCGGCGAGCTGGAGTGGAGACGGCTGGTCGCCGGTCGCGAGCCCGATCAGCACGGGGATCACCGCCGCGACGGCGGCCACAGGCGCGACGACGCTGATGGCACCCGCGGCCATGCCGCGGTAGAACGCGTAGAGCCCGAGCGTCCCGGTGACCGCTGCCGGGACTGCGAGCCAGACCGCCGGCTCGTCCGGCAGCCGGAGGGTGGCGGCCACGACGAGGCCGATCGCCGCGAGGCCGGCGACCTCCGCGACGAGCAGCACCGGGAGCGTGCCGTACTTTCGGCCCTGCAGCGGGCCGAAGAAGTCCGCGACGCCCCACGAGGCGCTCGCGCCGAGTGCCAGCAGGACCGCCAGCAACTACTGGAGGCTTGGCACGGGCCTCGTCGCGGCGATCGCGTCGAGCTGATTGGCGTGGTAGAGCACCGACGCCTCGGCCGTGCGGGCGGCGCGCGCGTCGTGGTGGACCGCGACGCAGTGCAGGAGCTCGGCCGCCTGCGCGGACGTGAGCCCTTCGACGCGCTCCTCGATCCGGCGCAGGCCGAGGTGCACGTGGCCGAGCAGCCGCCCCTCCTCGGTCGGCCGGAACGACGGGCCGCGGCCGAGCTCGAAGGCGCGGCCGACGTCGTGCACGAGCGCCGCCGCGAGCACGAGGTCGCCGCGCAGGCGCGGATGCAGCTGCGCCGTCTCGCGGCAGAGCGTCGCCACGCCGACGGTGTGCTCGAGCAGGCCGCCCGCGTACGAGTGGTGCTCCTCGGTGGTGGCCGGATAGGCGCCGAGGTCGACGCCGTCGAGCACGCGCCGCACGGTCGCCGCGAGCCCGGCGTGGGAGATCTCGCCGACGAGGAACTCGACGAAGCCGGCGAGCTCGTCCGCGTCGCGCCTCATCGTGGGCGTCAACGCCGCCGGATCCGCCTCGGGCGCCGTCTCGATCGAGCGCACGTCGAGCTGCAGCCGGTCGCGGAACCGCTCCACGCGGCCGAGCACGCGCACCGCGTCCCCCTCGGCGAAGCGCCCGTCGAGAAGCTCGACGTCGCTCCAGACGCGCGCCTCGATGCGACCGCTCCGGTCGACGAGCTCGAGCGCGATGTACGGGGCGCCGTTCCGCGTCTTCAGCCTGCGCTTGCGCGAGACGGCGTAGACGCCTTCGACGACCCTGTCCTCGGCCAGCTCGGCGATGGCGCTCATCGAGGCTGAGTCTAGACCGGGCCGCGGCGCCTCCCTGCCGCGAGCCTCCGTGCCGCTAGGCTCCGGGCGTGGCCCAGGTCCGCGAGTTTCGAGCGCTCCGCTACGCGCCGCCCTTGCCCCTGGCCGAGCTCGTCGCGCCGCCCTACGACGTCCTGTCGGACAGGGAGCGGGCCGAGTACATGGGCCGCAGCGAGTGGAACGTCGTCCGGCTGACGCTTCCCGACTCCGAGCAGGAGGCCGCGGAGGAGCTCGACCGCTGGATCGACCAGGGGGTGCTGATCGAGGAGGAGCCCGCGTACTGGCTCCTCCAGCAGGACTACGTCGGCCCGGACGGCGTCGCCCGCACGCGCACCGGGCTCGTCGGGTCGCTGCACCTCGAGCCGTACGACAGTCGGGTCGTGCTCCCGCACGAGCGGACCCACGCCGGCCCGAAGGAGGGCCGCCTCCGCCTGCTGCGGGCGACGCGGACGCAGCTCGAGCCGATCTTCCTCCTCTACGACGCGCCCGCCTTCGAGCCACCGCATGCGGCGCCGGAGATCGCGCTCGACGACGTGCGCCTCTGGAAGGTCGTCGACCCGACGGTCGGCCAGGTGTTCGACGACCTGCAGCTCCTGATCGCGGACGGCCATCACCGCTACGAGACGGCGCTGACCTATCACGCCGAGGAGGGCACACCCGAGAGCGCGTGGATGATGGTCGTCCTCGTCTCGACCAGCGACCCGGGCGTGACGATCTTCCCGACCCACCGGATCGTCGAGCGCCTGGGCGACGTGCCGGGCGAGGAGATCGAGCCGCCCGGCGAGGAGCTGCCCGGGCTCGTGCTCTACCGCGACGGGCGCTACACCCTCGTCCCGACCGGCGACGAGCTGGACGTCGAGGCCGTGGAGCGCTTCTCGCCGCAGGGCGTCACGTACACCGCCTCCCGCGACGAGGCCGTGGCGGCGGTCGACGAGGGCCGGGCGGAGGCGGCGTTCCTCGTCCGGGCGCCTGCGATCCAGGAGGTCTTCGACGCGGCGGCGGCCGGGAAGGTGATGCCGCAGAAGACGACCTATTTCTTCCCCAAGCTGCTCTCCGGCCTGCTCTTCCACCCGCTGTGACGGCCAGACGACTGGCTCGAGCTGTGCCGCGCCGCGGCGGAGGACGTTCGGGGCGTGCTCGCGGAGCTGCCGGAGCGCGCCGACCGCGAGCCGGTCGTGGGCGCGGGGCTCGGGGGCGACGACACGACGGCCGATCGACGCCGCGGCGGAGCGCGTGATCCTCGAGCGGCTGTCGGGCCACGGGGCGATCGTCAGCGAGGAGGCCGGCCGCCTCGGTGACGGCCTCCCGCTGATCGTGGTCGACCCGATCGACGGCTCCGTGAACGCCAAGCGCGGCATTCCGTTCTTCTCGCTCTCGATCGCCGTCGCCGACGGCGAGACGATGGACGACGTGCATTTCGGCTACGTCTACGACTTCGGCGCGCACGAGGAGTGGACGGCCGAGCGGGGCAAGGGCGCGTTCCTGAACGGCGTCCCCCTGGACGGCGAGCGCCCGAAAAACGTGATCGAGATCCTCTCGTTCGAGGCGACCGTCACCTCGTTGATCGCCGAGCAGGCGCCGGCGGTGGTCGCGCTTGCGCACCGGCTGCGGATCATGGGCTCGCTCGCCCTGTCCCTCTGCCAGCTCGCCGCCGGCCGAGTCGACGCAGTCTGCTCGCTGAAGGCGGCCCGCTCGGTCGACATCGCCGCGGCGCAGCTGCTCGTCCGCGAGCGCGGGATCCCGATCGACCTGTTCGAGGATCCGCCCTTCGGTGCTGCGCCTCTCGACCTCGAGGGGCGTTCGCGCGTCGTCGCCGCGGGGACTCCCGAGCTCTGCGGGAAGCTGGCGCGGGCCCTGTCCGCGTAGGGTGGCCCGCGCCGCTTGAGCTTCGAGACGGTCGCCGAGATCCGCGCGGCTCCGCGCGACGCGGTGGTCTATGCGGAGGGCTGGCAGTCGTGGAGCCCGGTGAGCGTGGGCCCCGCGGACGCGAGCTCGCCCCGGCCGCAGGACGCCACGAGCCACACGATGGGGTGGCGACCGGGGACGGCTCTGCGGGACGCCGGGATCCAGGCGGAAGGGATCCTCGCAATCGCGGTCGCCGGCGAGTCGGTGAGGGTCTGGTTCGCGCCCGACCCGGGCCGCGAAGTCGCGTCGCTTCGGGTCGATGCTCTCGGCGACCGGATCGTCGTCCTCGCAGACGGACCCGTGACGGAGCTCACGAGCGACGGTGGCGTCGACGGCGCCCTCGCCGCGGTCGGCGACCGCCTTGGGCCGGGCACGGTCACCTCGATTCCGCCGGGCTGGTGTTCCTGGTCCTGCTACTTCGGTCATGTCACGGAGGCCGATGTCGTGGAGAACCTCGACGCGGCCGCACGTCTGTCGCTTCCGATCGAGATCGTCCAGATCGACGACGGCTACGAGGCTGGGATCGGTGACTGGCTCGACTCGTCGCCCCGGTTCGGATCTCCCCGAGCCGCGGCAGAACGGATCTCTGCCGCGGGTAAGAGGCCCGGCCTGTGGACGGCACCGTTCCTCGTCGGCCAGCGCAGCGCCCTGGCGGCGGATCACACGGACTGGCTCGTCGAGGGCGCCGACGCCGGCTGGAACTGGCACCAGCGTCTGCGCGTGCTCGACGTGACGCATCCTGCGGCGGCCCTCCACCTCGCCCGCGTGTATCGCACGCTGTCCGACTGGGGAGTCGGCTACCACAAGCTCGACTTCCTCTACGCCGGGGCGATCGAAGGCCGGCGCCACGACGACTGCTCGCCGCTCGACGCGTACCGCGAGGGCTTGCGCCTGATCCGCAGCGCCGTCGGATCGGAGGCAATTCTCGTCGGGTCAGGCGCCCCGCTGCTTCCGAGCATCGGGCTCCTCGATGCGATGCGGATCGGCCCCGACGTGCTCTCGGAATCGCCGAACGCGACGCCCGACCTGCAACACGTCATCGAGGCGACGCGCGTTCGCTCGTGGATGCACGGCCGGCTCTGGGCGAACGATCCCGACTGTCTCGTGGCTCGATCCGAGATGGCCGAACGAGAGGCGTGGGCCTCGCACCTCGAGAGGTACTCGGGGCTCGCGTTCTCGAGCGACCGGCTGGCGACGCTGGACGAACGCGGGCTCGAGCTGACCCGGCGGGTGCTGCGGTCCTCATCGGCGGAGCCAATCGTCCCCGCCTGACTCGGCCGTGACGCCGACTGCGCCTACACCGCGAACTCGAGCGCCGACTCGCTCTCCTGGTCGAACAGAAACAGCTTGTCGAGCGGGACGGCGAGCGTGACCGGCTCGCCCGCCGCGAGGCGCGGCTCGACCGGCAGCTTCGCCACCAGCGGGATGTCGCCGGCGCGCAGGTGCACGAGCTGCTCGTCGCCGAGGTACTCGACCACCTCGACGACGGCCGGCACCGTCGCCGCGTGCGGGACGCTTCCGTTCCCCACGGTGAAGTGCTCGGGCCGAAGTCCGACCACCATCCGGCGCTGGCCCTGCGCAGCAGCCACGTGCAGGAACCGCTCCGGCACCCGTATGACGAACTCGTCGTTCCGGAGCATCGCGCTGCCGTCCGAGGAGGCCGGCTCGACGGGCACGAGGTTCATCGCGGGCGAGCCGATGAACCCCGCGACGAAGAGGTTTCGGGGGCGTGTGTAGAGCTCCTCGGGCGTCCCGACCTGTTGCAGGAGACCGAGCTTCATGACGACGATGCGGTCACCCATGGTCATCGCCTCGACCTGGTCGTGGGTGACGTAGAGCGTCGTTGTCCCGACGCGCTGGTGAAGCTTCAGGATCTCCGCTCGGGTGGCGACGCGCAGCGCGGCATCCAGGTTCGACAACGGCTCGTCCATGAGCCAGACCGCCGGCTCGCGCACGATCGCGCGGCCGAGCGCCACGCGCTGGCGCTGTCCGCCGGAAAGCTGCTTCGGCTTCCGCTCCAGCATGTTCTCCAGGTCGAGGATCTTTCCGGCTTCCGCCACCCGCTGCTTGATCTCGTCCTTCGGCACCTTCTTGTTCCGCAGCCCGAACGCGAGGTTGTCGAACACGGTCATGTGCGGGTAGAGCGCGTACGACTGGAACACCATCGCGACGTCGCGCGACATCGGCGCGACGTTGTTGACGACGCGGTCGCCGATCAGGATCCGGCCGCCCGTGATCTGCTCGAGCCCTGCGACCATGCGCAGCGCGGTCGACTTGCCGCACCCCGACGGGCCTACGAGTACGAGGAACTCCCCGTCCGCGATCTCGAGCTGAAAGTCGCTGACGGCGTCGGTACCGCCGGCGTACGTCTTCGTCACGTGGTCGAAGGTGACGCTTGCCATCAGGTGGTCGCCTCCTCGGGCGGTGGCGGCAGGACGAAGTGGGCGGCGGCGAGCGCCGAATACGCGATCGTGAAGGTCAGCACCGGCAGGATCCCGATCGCGGCGACGGCGTTCACGAGCAGGAGCGCAAACGCGAGCCCACAGGTCGCGACCGGCCGGCGCAGGAGCCCGAGCCCGGCTTCGCGAAGGACGTCTCCGAGGTCCCGGCGCCCCGCGACTGCGAGCGGCCAGAGATGGATCTGCCAGACGACGTACATCGCGGCCAGATAGAACGCGAAGACGGCGAACGGCCAGGCCAGCACACCGAGGCGTGCGTAGAACGACACGGCCGTGACCGCGAGGATCGCCGTTGCGGCGCCGAGCGCACCGAGCGCGAGCCCGAGCCGCCAGTGCAGGCGCAGCCCGACAAGGACGTCGCCGAGGCCGAGCCGGTCGGTCTGCTGCACGGTGACCGCGCAGTGCATCAGCGCGGCGGCGAACGGCCCGGCGGCGACGAGGAGCAGCAGTGCGGTCTGGGAGTAGCTCGCGGCGAGCAGCGCGCCGAGCACGGCGGCGGTGAGCACGAGGTTCGGCACGACCAGCCGCCAGCCGTTCTCGTACAGGTGGCGGAGCGCCGCCAGCAACGCGCCGCGCACGCTCATCCCTTGACCCCAGCCGACGCGACGCCGGCCACGAAGTAGCGCTGGAAGAAGACGTAGATCAACGCGATCGGCGTGATCGCGATCGCGGCGCTCGCCATCAGCTGCGGCCAGAGCGTCTGGTATTCGGACACGAACGAGAAGATCCCGACCGGGAGCGTGAAGTGGCTCGGTTCCGATGTGAAGATGATCAGCGGCCAGAAGAAGTCGTTCCAGGTCCCCTCGAACTCGAGGATCGCGACCGCCGCGACCGCCGGGCCGGCCAGCGGCAGCATCACCTTCCAGAACGTCTTGAAGTAGCCGGCCCCGTCCAGCTTCGCCGCCTCCTCGAGGTCGCGCGGGATGGTCAGGAAGTACTGCCGCATCAGGAACAGCTGAGCCGCCGAGGCGAACTTGATCAGCGTGTAGCCGTAGTAGTGGCCGAGCAGGTGCCACTTGGTGAACAGCACGAAGATCGGCACCAGCCGCAGCTGGTCGGGGATCATCAGCGTCGCGAGAACGGCGATGAACAGCACCTCCCGGCCGGGGAACCGGAGCCGCGCGAACGCGTAGCCGCCCAGCGAGCAGAGGAAGATGTTGACGCACGTCACGGTCACGGCCAGGCCGGCGCTGTTGGCCGCGTAGCGTGCGAAGTGGAAGGTCGTGAGCGCCTCGCGGTAGGCGTGCAGCGTCGGGTTCTTCGGCAGCAGGCTGAAGTAGGCGGTCTCGGGCAGCGTCTTCAGCGAGGTCGAGATCATCCAGAGGAACGGGACGAAGTAGAGGAGCGCGATGGCGACGAGCAGCGTGTAGACGACGATCGTGCGGGCCCGCTCGAAGCCGGACCGGCCGGGGATCGAGCCGACTCCGACCAGCCCGCCGGTTGCGTCCCCCGTCGCGGCGAGCTGCCTGGGGGTCGGCTGCGGCATTGGGGTGAGCGCATCCTCGACCCTGGAGGTGTCCTTTTCTGTCGGGGTCTCGCCGTCTGCCATCAGGCCTTCTCCGCCCGCCCGAACAGTGCTCGCTGGATCAGCGTCAGCGACAGCATCAGCAGCATCAGCGAGAGGCCGACCGCAGCGGCGTAGCCGAAGCGGACGTCGTAGAAAGCGACGCGGTAGAGGTACAGCACTGGGACGAGCGTCGAGTTGTTCGGCCCGCCCGTCCCGCCCGAGGCGATGAACGCCTGGTCGAACATCTTCAGGCCCCCGATCACGAGCAGCGTCGAGACGAAGAAGTGGCCCGGCTTGAGCAGCGGGAACGTGATCTTCCAGAACGTCCGCCAGGCGCCCGCGCCGTCGATCGCCGCCGCCTCGTAGACGTCGGTCGGGATCGCCTGAAGATAGGCGAGGTAGAAGAGCATCACGGTGCCCGACGTCGTCCACGAGTTCAGGCCGACGAGCGCCCACAGCGCCGTGCCCGACTCGCCAAACCACGCGTAGTGCAGCCCCGTGATGCGGTTGAAGAGGCCGTCGATCGAGAGCACGAACAGCGCGACGGCCGTGATCGCGGCCGACGAGGCGATCGACGGGAAGTAGAAGGCGGAGCGGAAGAACGTGCGGCCGCGGAGCGCGCTGTTGACGACCACGGCCACGAAGAGGCCGAGCGCCATCGAGAAGATCACGAACGCAGCGGTGAACTTGAGCCCGTTCTTGAGCGCGATGCCGTAGCGCTCGTCGTGCAGGAGCTCTCTGTAGTTGCCCGCGCCGCGAGGGCCGATCTTGCCGAGCACGCCCCAGTCGTAGCGACTGATGTAGATCGCATAGAGGATCGGGTAGAAGAAGAGGACCGAGTAGAGAATGAGCGGCGCCGCGATGAACGAGTAGCCGACGAGCGCTTCCTTCAGGCGCTCGCCGCCGATGCTCCTCGCTCCCGTGTACGTGCCTCTGCGGGCCGCCGTCGCCTCCATGGCCTTCCTCCTCGAGCCTCCCTGCGCGCCCGGCGGCAGGGCGCGCAGGTCGACTCGCTCCGCGCTACTGACTGAGTGTGCTGTTAGCCGTGTCCGAGACCTTCTTCAGCATCTGCGCGACCGTCTCCTTGCCCTCGATCACCGCCGAGAGCTCGTTGTTCGCGGTGTCGATCACCTGGCTGAACTTCGGCGCGAACTGCCACGGATGCGCCGCCGGCGCGTCCGCCAGGAAGGCGGCTCGACCTGCCACTGGAGCGACGTCATTCCGCGAGGGCAGCGCCAGCCCCTTCGACGTCCATGTCTTCATCCCGGGCTTGCTGACGAGGTAGCGGATCAGCTGCCACGCCGCGTCCTTGTTCTGAGAGTCCTTCGCCATCGAATAGGACACCGTGAACCCGAGGTTGCCGTGCTGCTTGTTCGCCAGCATCCGCACGGTCGTGAACTTGACGTCCGGGAAGGTCGACTGCATGAACGGGAACAGCCAGTTCCCCTCGAAGATGATCGCGGCCTTCTGCTTGCCGAGCGCCTCGCCGCACCATCCGGCACCGAGCTTGGCGGGGATGTCGGCCAGGCCTTGCCGGATCAGGCCCACGTAGAAGTTCATCGCCCGGAGCGCGGCGGGCGAGTTGATCGTCGACTTGGTCTTCGCGGGATTGAGGAACGACCCCCCGTTCTGGTACACGAACGCGAGCGCGCGATCCCAGCTGGGGTTCAGGCAGATCGGCCTGGCGTCACCCGTCATGAGGGGCTTCAGCTTCTTCGCCGCCGTCGTGAGGTCGGTCCACGTCTTGATCTTCGTCGGAGTGACCCCGGCCTTTGTCGCGAGCGCATTGTTGACCTCCATCGCGAGCGGCGACCAGTCCTTCGGGTATCCGTAGATCTTGTCCTTGTACTTGAACCCGTTCAGCAGGGACGGGTAGAACGGGGCGGACGAGAAGTTGCTCTTCTGCGCGTAGCTGTCGAGCGGCTCGAGCAGTCCCTGCGTGACCCAGTCGAGGAACACGTTCGAATCGATGTAGAAGACGTCGGGCGGCTTGCGGGCGGCGAACTTCGCCAGCATCGCCGGGACGTAGTCGCCGGTGATCGGCTGGTAGTCGACCTTGATCTGCGGATACGTCTTCTCGAATCCGCGGAGCACCGCCTTGAGGAGCTTCAACTCGTCGGGGCTCGCCCCCCAACCCGAAAGAACGACTGTTCCCGATGCCGCGCTTTGATGCGTTCCGCGCGTTCCGCTCCCGAGACTCGAGCTCGCGACCGTGGCTGCGAGTACTACGAGCGAACCGAGAATGACGAGAATGCCTCTTCGTCTACTCATGGCGCTTCCTCTCTAGCCAGCAGATATGGGATTGTCGCGATTATGACAATGTCGCGACGGCCCGCGCAAGGCGCGGAAAGCGTCAACGAGGATCTCGCCGACGGGTGCCAGAAGCTCGCGCATTCGCTGTCCGCATAGGCTGCTCCGGCTGGAACTATGCCCACTGGCGGAACGGGGTCTTCTACCCGCCGGGTGCGCCTCGCGCGACTGGCTTCGCTTCTACGCCGGCCGGTTCGACACGGTCGAGGTCAACACGACGTTCTACCGGCTGCCGAAGGCGGAGGTCGTCGCCCGCTGGGTCGCCGAGACGCCGCCGCAGTTCCTCTTCGCGGTCAAGGTCAGCCGCTACATCACGCACGTCAAGCGGCTGCGGGACGTGGCGCCGAACCTGGCGATCCTCTACGAGCGAATCGCGCCGCTCCTCGATTCCGCCAAGCTCGGTCCGCTGCTCTGGCAGCTGCCGCGCACGTTCAAGCGGGACGACGAACGGCTCGCGCGTGCGCTCGAGGACTTCCCGCGCGGGCAGCAGCACTGCATCGAGTTCCGCCACGAGAGCTGGTTCGTCCCCGAGGTGATGGCGCTGCTCCGCGAGCACGACGTGGCGCTCGTGATCGCCGACCGGCCGGAGGTGCACGGCTTCCAGACCGACGAGCTGACGGGGGACTTCACCTTCGTCCGCTTTCACGCCGGCACGCGCGGCCGGAGAGGGAACTACAGCGAGGCCGAGCTGAATGCGTGGGCCGAGCGGCTTCGCCTCTGGTCGCGCGAGGTCGACGTCTTCGCCTACTTCAACAACGACTGGGAAGGCTTCGCGCCCAGGAATGCGCTGCGGCTCAGCCAGCTTGTGGGCCGCTGAGGCGAGCGCTACGGTCGAGCGGTGAACCGGGGCGAAGACCCTCGTCGGCAGGCAGGCGGAGCTCGCAAGCCTGGACGGGTTCCTCGCGCGTCTCGAGGGAGGATCCTGCGGGCTCTTCCTCGAGGGCGAGGCGGGGATCGGCAAGACCCGGCTCTGGCGAGAGGGAATCGAGCGGGCCCAGGAGCGCGGCCTCGCGGTTCTCTCCACCCGGCCGGGCGAGACGGAGGCAAAGCTCGGTTTCGCCGGGCTCTCGGATCTGCTCGGCGACGTCCTCGAAGTGACGCTGCCCGGGCTGCCGTCGCCGCAGCGGCGGGCGCTGGAGGTCGCGCTCCTGCTCGAGGAACCGCACGGCGCACCGCCCGACGACCGGGCGGTCGCGGCCGCCTTCCTGGGCAGCCTTCGCATCCTCGCGGCCGTCGGCCCGGTGCTCGTCGCCGTCGACGACGTCCAGTGGCTCGACGGAGCCTCCGCCCGCGCGCTCGAGTTCGCCTGCCGGCGTCTGCACGAAGAGCCCGTCGGCATCCTCGCCGCGGTGCGGCTCGCGCGCGACGAAGCCGAGCCGCACGAGCTTGCTCGCGCGCTCGGCGACGACCGGGTCGAGCGTCTCGTCGTCGGACCCCTCACCGTCGCCGCGGTCTACGAGCTCGTCCGCGGCCAGCTCGACCTGTCGCTCTCACGCTCCGCGCTCCTTCGTGTCCACGAGTCCTCGAGCGGGAACCCGTTCTTCGCGCTCGAGCTCGCGAGAGCGCTCCGGCGCTCGGGCGTCGAGCCGGTGCCCGGGCAGCCGCTGCCGGTGCCGCCGAATCTCCGCGCGCTCGTCCGGGCGCGGCTCTCCCTGCTCCCCCGCTCCGCGACCGAGACGCTCCTGGTTGCGGCGGCGCTCTCTCGCCCGCTGGTGGCGGTGGTGGAGCGCGCCGTCGGCTCGGCGGAACGGGCGGACCGCGATCTCGAGCGGTGCCGTCGAGGCGGGCGTGATCGAGCTTCGAGGCGACCTGATCTGCTTCACCCACCCGCTGCTCGCGTCGAGCCTCTTCTCCGATGCGTCACCGCGGGCAAGGCGGGCGGTGCACGGTCGCCTGGCCGCGGTCGTCGCCGATCCGGAGGAGAGTGCGAGGCATCTGGCCCTCGCGGCGGAGGGTCCCGATGCGGGGACGGCGTCGCGCCTTGCCGAGGCGGCGGCGCGCGCGAGATCGCGCGGTGCGGTCGCGGCAGGAGCGGAGCTCGCCGAGCAGGCGTTTCACCTGACGCCGCCGGAGCTGGCCGCCGACGCGCACGGGCGCCTGCTCGTCGCGGCCGAGCAGCACTACGCAGCCGGCAACACGACTCGCGCCGTCGAGCTGCTGGACGGGGCGCTCGCAGCGGACGCCGCCGGGCCCTGCGCGGGCCGAGCTGCTCTGGAGCATCGGCAAGATCACGTTCGAGGGCCAGGACGTACGCGGTCGGCCTCGACTTCCTCCGCCGCGCGCTCGCGGAGCGCCGGCGGCGACGACCGGCTGCGCGCGCAGATCCTCGTCGAGCCTCGCGTTCCCGGCCGACGAAGCAGGCGGGCTTCCGCGACGCCCAGGTCTACGTCCGCGAGGCGGCGGCGCTCGCGGAGCGAGCTTGGTGACGAGCTGACGCTCGCCCGCGCACTCGTGACGCTCGCTCACCTGAAGTACCTGTGCGGAGACGCTCTCGACGACGGATCTCTACGAGCGGGCGTTGCCGTCGAGGAGCAGCTCGGAGGACTCGACCTCGACCACGGTCCGACTGTGATGTACGCGACGCGATCTCCTCGAAGCGGGCGAGTACGAGCCGCGCACGGCCGCTGCTCGAGCGGCTCTGCGAGCGCGGCCGCGCGTCCGGGGACGCGGCGGTCAACCTGCCGCTGTGGCTGCTGGCCGGGCTGGAGTTCGCAGACCGGCAACTGGGATCGGGCGGCCGCGCTGGCGATCGAGTCGCACGACGTCGCCGTCCAGACGGGGCGCGAGGCCGCCGAGCCGCGGGGGATGTTCACGCTGGCCCGCGTGGAGGCGCGCGCGGCGAGGTCGAGTCGGCCCGAACGAGGGCCGAGCAGGCGCTGGTCCTGACGGACGGGCGCGGCTGGAGCTCCGGCGGTCCGCGAGCCGCGCTCGGCTTCCTCGAGCTCTCGCTGGAGAACTTCGAGGCGGCCTACGACGTGCTGCTGCCGGCGGTCGAGCGCTACCGAAGCCTCGGCGCCCCGGTGATCGGCCAGACCTTCGACGCGGCGGAGGCGCTGGCGGGCGCGGGCCGAGTCGAGGACGGGCGCGCCCTGCTCGATCGCGGCGCGGAGGCTCCGGGCGTGATGGGCCAGCCGTGGGTCGACGGCGGCCGCCGCCCGCGCTCGGGGTCTGCTGGCGGCCGCGGACGGACGATCTCGACGTCGGCCCAGGCTGCGCTCGAGCAGGCGGTCGAGGTCGGCGAGCGGCGTCGGCGATGCCGCTGGAGCTCGGGCGGAGCCTGCTTGCGCTCGGGCACCGTCCAGCGGGCGGCCCGCCACAAGCAGGCGGCCCGTCGGACGCTCGGCCGGGCGCTCGAGCTCTTCGACGGGCTGGGCGCACGCCTGTGGGCGGAGCGCGCTCGGCGCGAGCTTGGCCGGATCGGCGGCCGCGCCTCGCCGCCGAACGAGCTCTCCGCGACCGAGACGGAGATCGCCGAGCTCGTCGCCGCGGGACGCTCCAACAAGGAGGTCGGCAAGGCCCTTCACCTGAGCCCGAAGACCGTCGAGTGGAACCTCTCGAAGATCTACCGGAAGCTCGGCGTCCGCTCGCGCACGGAGCTGGCCGCGACACGCGGCGCACGGCCTTCGCGTCTCCGGGGGTAAATCCGGGGATTCCACCGGTTGTTGCGGCCAGGGGCTGCGCCCTAGCGTCGACCGGGTGAGGACGTACATGGTCGAGCGGTACCTGCCGGGCGTGACTGCCCGGGAGGTCGACGAGACGGGCGAGCGGCTCGCTGCGGCGGCGAGGCAGCTCGAGACGCACGGAGTCCAGGTGCGCTACGTCGGCTCGACATTCGTCCCGGACGAGGAGTCGTGCTTCTGCACGTTCGCCGGCGCGAGCGCCGACGACGTCCGACGCGCGTGCGACCTCGCCGGCATCTCATTCGCGCGAATCGTCGAGACGCACGACTTCGCGCCGGTGAAGGAGGAGCAATGAACAAGCAGCGTCGCATTCTGGCGGTCGTCTTGACGGCGTTTCTGGGGATCATCGCCATCGCCGCCGTCGGGTCGATGGCCCTGGCCGGCGGCGGTCCCGATCGCCGTGAGCTGAGAGGGACGATCTGGGTGGCCAACCGGGGTGCCGACACGATCCGGGGTTTTGACGCGGCCACGGGCGCGGTCGTCGACACCTGGCCGATGGCCGCCGGCTCGCAGCCGGGCGACCTCGGCTACGCGAGGGGCAAGCTCTACGTGTCCGAGGAGTTCGGCTCGGCGCCGGCGCTCGCCGTCGTCGATCCGGAGACGGGCACCGTGCTGAAGCGGTTCTCCGTGGGGCTGACGGCGCGCCCGCACCACGTGCACGTGAGCCGAGGCGGCAAGCTCGTCGCCTTCGGCCTCTACGGGACGGACACGGTCGGCGTCGTCGACGCGCGCACCGACACCCTGCTCGGCACCTGGGACACCAACCCGGCGACGACGAACGGCCGGGCGCACGCGGGTGTCTTCTCTCCCGACGGCAGGACGCTTTACGTCACGAGCGACTCCACGGGCGAGCTCATCGCGCTCGAGCCGCGCACGGGAACTTTGCTCTGGCGGCTCAGCGTGCCGAACGCCCACGAGCTCGTGGTCACGCGCGACGGGAAGACCGCGTACGTCTCGGCGACGGACCGGCAACGCGATCCGGATCGTCGACCTCGAAGCACCCCTCGGTCACGTCGAGCTTCCCGCTCGGCCCAGCGCCCGACACGCTCCAGCTCGCGGCGAACGACAGGCTGCTGACCGTCGGGCTCCGCGGCTCTCCGGCGCAGCTCGCCGTCGTCGACACGCGGACGCTCCAGTCCGAGATCGTCGGGATCGGTCCGCCGACCGGCACGACGACGATCGCGGGTCACCAGTGGACGTCGCCGGACGGGCACTTCACGTTCGCCGCTTTCGAGGGGCCCGGCGCCGGTGTCGCGGTCGTCGACCACAGGCACGGCAATGCGGTCGTCCAGACGCTCGACTACCCGGGCAGGCCGCACGGCGTCGCCCTCGTTCCTCCGGGGCGGCGCGGCCACGGCTGCGGGGACGGGGACGACAAGGACGACGGAGGGGCGGCCCAGGACTAGAGCACGCCGACGTCGCGCCGCGTCCGCGTCGCGTCCGCGCCCATGCGGGCCGCCTGCTCGAGGGCGGCCCCCAGCGGCTCCTCCTGCAGGCGGGCGGCGAGGAAGCCTGCCGCGAACGCGTCGCCGGCTCCGACCGGGTCGACGATCTCGACCGGCTGCGGCGCGACGCTCGTGAAGCGGCCGTCCTCCAGCGCGAGCGCGCCGCGCGAGCCGAGCGTCAGGATCACCGTCGCGGGGCCCAGCTCGGCCAGCGCCGACGCCGCGTCCTCCGGCCGAGTGTGTCCCGTCAGGAGCCCCGCGTCGGGGAGGCCGCAGAAGCAGACGTCGGCCAGCGAGATCAGCCGTCTGACGACGGGCGTGCGGTCCTCGCGCCAGAGCTGGGGACGGATGTTCGGGTCGAAGCTCCGCAGCCCCTGCGCGAGCTCCAGCGCGCGGACGGCGGCTCCCGCGGCGCCCTCCGAGAGACAGGCGGTGATCCCCGTGACGTGGACCGCCCGCGCCGAGGCGAGATAGTCGGCGTCGAGGTCCTCCGCCGACGAGCGCCGAGCCGGCGGAGCCGCGGCGGCGGTAGTCGATCTCGCAGCGCTCGCTGTCGACCGCGCCCTTGAACATCAGGCCCGTGGGCCGGCTCTCGTCGACGATTGCTCGTGAGCAGTCGACGCCGAGCGCGTCCAGCTCGTCCAGAACGGCGCGCCCGAACGCGTCGGCGCCGACGCGGCCGATCCAGCCCGCGCTGAGCCCGAGCGCCGCGACCCCGGCGGCGACATTCGACTCGGCGCCGCCCGGATGGGTCACCCAGTAGCGACCCTCCGCGAGCGGGGCGAGATCCGCGGTCGCGAAGGTCCACATCGTCTCCCCGACGCCGACAAGGTCGACAGTCACTGGATTCGTCCCCGTGCCGCGACCGGCCACATGCCCACGACCGCGCCCGACCGGTGCACGACGACGGCGTCGACGAGGTTGGAGACGACGCAGGCGTGGTTCGGGATCACCGTCACGACCTCGCCGATCGTCGGCCGGCGCTCGCAGGCGCTCACGTCGACGTGCCCGTGCTCCTCCGAGAGCATGGCGATCCGGGCCTCCGGATACTCGACGATCAGCCCGTGCCCCTCGGCGCCCGCGGCGACGTCGCTGGTGAGCGCCTTCGAGCCCGCGTCGAGGATCGCGCGGTCCGCGGTCGGCCGGCTGACCACGGTCGCGACCACGCGCAGCGCGCAGCTCTCGAGCGGCACGGAGCCGTTCGCGAGGCAGGCCCGGTCGCCGTAGACGTAGGTGCCGGGGCGGAGCTCGGTGACGCCCTCCAGCTCGTGGGTCGCGAAGGCGCGCGGCGTGCCGCCGACGCTGATCGAGCCGCCGCCGGCGAGCTCCTGCGCGGCGCGCAGCCACGCGTCGCACCCGGGCGGCGCCGGATAGGTCATGAACCCCTCGAACCGCAGCCCTGCCTCTCCGATCGCGCGTGCGAGGCCCGCCGCCTCCGACGGCGACTGCACGCCCGTCCGCCCGAAGCCGGTGTCGCAGTCCACGACGACCCCCGCGTCTGCCCCCGATGCGGCGAGCTCCGCGAGCGCCTCGGCGGAGTCCACCGCGACGAGCACGCGCGCCGCGCGGGAGAGCTCCGCGAGCCGCCCGAGCTTCCGCGCGCCGACGATCGGGAACGTGACGAAGACGTCGTCGATCCCGGCCTCGACGAACACCTCCGCCTCACCCAGCTTCTGACAGCAGATCCCGACCGCGCCTGCGGCGAGCTGCCGCCGGGCGAGCTCGGGCAGCTTGTGGGTCTTCACGTGCGGACGCAGGCGAAGGGCGTGCTCGTCGCAGTACGCCTGCATCCGCGCGATGTTCCGGTCGACCGCGTCGAGGTCGATCGCCACCGACGGAGTCTCGAGCTCGTAGAGCCCGCTCACGGCGGCCTCAGGTCCCGAGGCGGTTGCCACTCTCGGCGTCGAAGACGTGCGCCTCGTCCGCGCGCGGGCGCAGCGCGACCCGGTCCCCCTGGGCGGGAGCCTTCCTCGTCTCGACGCGTGCGACGAGCTTGGCGGGACCGTCCTCCAGCTCCGCGGCGCAGAAGACGAATGCGTCCGCGCCGAGCTCCTCGACCACCTCGACGCGGGCAGGGATCCCGTCCGAAGCCACGTCCAGCGACTCCGGCCGGAAGCCGACGACGACGCTGCCGGAGGATCCGGCAGGGACCGGAACGTCGACGCCTCCGAGCGAGACCGAGCCGTTGCTCGCAGCGACGCGGCAGAGGTTCATCGAAGGCGAGCCGATGAAGCCTGCGACGAAGGTGTTGGTCGGACGCTCGTAGAGCACGCGCGGCGCGTCGCACTGCTGCAGGCGCCCGTCCTTCATCACGGCGACGCGGTGCCCGAGCGTCATCGCCTCGGACTGGTCGTGCGTGACGTAGACCGTGGTGATCTCGAGCCGCGACTGCAGCGAGGCGATGTCGGCACGCATCTGCACGCGGAGCTGGGCGTCGAGGTTCGAGAGCGGCTCGTCCATCAGGAAGACGGCCGGGCTGCGGATCAGCGCCCGTCCCATGGCGACGCGCTGTCGCTGTCCGCCGGAGAGCTGACCCGGCTTGCGGTCGAGCAGCTCCTCCAGCTCGAGCATGCGCGCGATCTCCTGCACGCGCCCGGCGCGAACCGACTTCTTGATCCGCGCGATGCGCAGCGGGAAGCCGATGTTGTCGGCGACGGTGAGGTACGGATAGAGCGCGTAGTTCTGGAAGACCATCGCCACGTCGCGGTTCTTCGGCGCGTCGTCGGTGACGTCGCGGCCGCCGATCAGGACGGATCCCGCGTCGACCTCCTCGAGCCCGGCAAGCATCCGCAGCGCGGTCGTCTTGCCCGAGCCGGACGGGCCCACGAGGGCCATGAACTCGCCGTCCGCGATTCGCAGGTCGAGCGCATCGACGGCCGGGACCTCGTTGCCCGGATAGATCCGCGTCGCCTGCTCGAAGCGAACGTCAGCCATCGATCCCTCCCGCCGTCACTGCGGCCTTCGACTCGGCCAGCCTGTCGAACTTCTCGCCGAGCTCCGAGCGTAGCCGGGCCTGTGCGTCCGGCGTCGCACGCAGCTCGTCGAGGCCGAGGAGGGCCGCCCCGACGATCGGAGGCGAGCTGGACGCGTGCACCGCGATCTGGGGCCCGACCTCGCGCAGGCCCGCCTCCACCAGCGGCACGAGGAGGGCGTGATTCCGCTGGATGATCCCGCCGCCGAGCAGCACGTGCGTCGGGCGGTCGGCCATCTCGAGGCGCACGATGGTCGCGCGCGCGATCGCGATCAGCTCGTTCACCAGCCGCTCGACGATCTCCGCGGCGACCGGGTCGTCGGGCGCCTCGGCGAAGACGACGGGCGCCAGCTCGGTCACGCGGCGCTGCGGGATCTGCCCGCGGTGGATCGCGAGCGCGAGCTCGAACGGCGTCTCGAGGCCGAAGTGCGCCGGCACCGCCCGCTCGAGCGTCGTCTTCGGCCCGCGTCCGTCCTCGCTCCTGGCCGCGGCCCAGGCGCCGGCGAGCCCGATGTCGTAGCCGCCGCCCCAGTCCCCGCTGATGGCGCCGAGCGAGGGGAAGCGGACGTGCGCGCCGTCCGGCGAGACTCCGACGCAGTTGATCCCCGACCCGCAGACGATCGCGACGCCCCAGCCCTCGTCGGTCCCTGCGCGAAGCACCGCGAACGTGTCGTTGAGGACGACGGTGCGCGTGCTCCAGCCCCGGGCCTGCACCGCGGCGGTCAGCGCCTCCTCCTCGTCGGGGAAGTCCGCGCCGGCGAGCGTGAGGGTCGCGACCTCGGCGATGGGGCCGTTGTTCCGCGACAGCCCCGCGTCGCGCAGCGCCTCGTCGAGCGCGGCCTGGATCACGTCGAGCGCGCCGTCGACCCCGAGGTGGTGCGTCTGGCTCGCCGGGCCGCGCGCGACGGCGAGCGCGGCGCCGTCGGCGCCGACGACCGCGACGTCCGTCTTCGAGCCCCCGCCGTCCACCCCGATCGCGATCACGACGTGTGCCCGTGAGGCCTGGGTCGTGAGGCTCGGGATATAGCCCGCGTCGAGCAGACGGTCCAGGAGCTCGGGGGCCAGCGGCCACTGGCCCACCAGCGGATGCGCGAGCAGCGCCTTCCGCGCCAGCGCCGGCGATGCGTCGGCGGCGGCGCGCGCCGCCAGGCGCTCGTAGGCCGAGACGTGCTGGACGAGGCCGAGCAGCTCCGGCGCCAGCGGGCGCTGCGGGAGGGGCGCGAAGCGCCCGCCGGCGAAGCGTGCCGGAACCTCGACCACGTCGTCGTCCTGAAGGCCGACGAGCGTTCCTTCGTTTCTGATGTCCACCTCGTGCACCCGGCCGTCGCCCGTGACGATCGAGCCGACGAGCCCGATCGCCGCCTCGCTGTAGAAGGCGCCGCCGCGCTGCTCGAGGAGGGGCGGCTTCTCGACGAGCGACGGATCGCGGTACAGCTCGAGCAGCTGGCGCTCGATCTCGGCCACGGTGGCCGCGCGCGGCACGCCGTCCCGCTGCTCGGCCAGCACCTGGTCGTGGGCGTAGAAGTAGTGCAGGTAGTACGAGGGGATCACGCCCAGCTCCTCGATCAGCTCCAGCGGCGTGCCCGTCTCCGCGGCGATCGTCTCGCCGTGCTCGGCGAGCGACTCCGGGAGCACGTCCCGCCCGTCCACCCACACGGCGCGGATCCAGGTCAGGTGGTTGAGCCCCACCTGGTCGATCACGACCTGCTCCGGCTCGACGCCGAGCTCCCGCGCGAAGCGCCGCTGGAAGCCGATCGCCACGTTGCAGAGCCCGACGGCGCGGTGCCCTGCGTCGAGCAGCGCCCGCGTCACGATCCCGACCGGGTTCGTGAAGTCGACGATCCAGGCGTCCTCCGCGGCGCGTTCCCGCGCGCGCTCCGCGATGCCGAGCACCACCGGCACGGTCCGGAGCGCCTTCGCGAGGCCGCCGGCGCCGGTCGTCTCCTGGCCGATGCACCCGCACGCGAGCGGCACCGTCTCGTCCGAGAGCCTGGCCTCCTGGCCGCCGACGCGGATCTGGACGAGCACGAAGTCCGCCCCGTCGAGGGCCCGGTCGAGGTCGGATGTCAGCTCGAGCCGGCCGTCGTAGCGCTGCCGGTCGAGCATCCGCCGCGCCAGCCCGCCGACGACGTCGAGCCGCTCTGCGTCGACGTCGTGCAACGCAAGCTCCGTCACGTCGATGCGCTCACGCTCGCGGGAGAGCCCCGAGACGAGCTCCGGCGTGTACGTCGAGCCGGCACCGACGACGGCGATCTTCATCCCTTGACCCCCGTCAGGGTGACGCCCTCGACGAACGCCTTCTGGGCGAGGAAGAAGAGCACGATCACCGGCAGCATCGCCAGCAGCGTCGCGGCCATCGTCAGGTTCCACTGCACCTGGTGGAGCGAGCGGAACTGCGAGAGCCCGATCGAGAGCACCCAGTTGTTCGGAGTTCTCGCCCACGTACAGCAGCGGCAGGAAGAAGTCGTTGAACGTGTAGAGGATCGAGAAGAGCGCGACCGCCGCGATCGCCGGCTTCGCGAGGCGGATCACGACCGTCGTCAGGATCCGCAGCTCGCCGCAGCCGTCGACGCGCGCGGCGTCGAAGTACTCCTCGGGGATGGTCAGGAAGAACTGGCGGAGCAGGAAGATCGCGAACGCGTCGCCGAGGAAGTTCGGCAGGATCACGGGCCAGAGGGTGCCGATGAAGTCGATCCCGAAGGGATGGAACTTCGCCCACATCACGTAGAGCGGCACGACCGAGATCTGCGGCGGCAGCATCAGCGCGATCAGCGTGATCACGAAGACGGCGTCCCGCCCGCGCCAGCGCAGGCGCGCGAGCGCGTAGGCGACCGGGATGCTGGACAGCAGCAGGCCGAGCGTCGCGAGGCCGGAGTACATCATCGTGTTCAGCGTCCAGCGCAGGAGCGGCGCCCGGTGGAAGACGTCGGTGAAGTTCGACCACTGGAACGGGTGCGGCCAGAGGTCGGACGAGAGCGCCTGCTGGTTCGACATCAGGGCGGTCAGGAGGATGAAGATGAAGGGCAGCAGGAATGCGATCGCGAGCACGATCAGGATGCTGTGGTCCGCGACGGCGATCAGGAACCGCTTCCGGCGCACCGCGGCCGGCGGGCGACGCCGAGGGACCGCCACCGAGACGGGTGCGGGCGCGGCGGTCATCGTCCCGCTCCCTGGTAGTGCACCCAACGGCGCGAGTTGACGACGATCACGAGCGTGATCGAGAACGCCACGATCAGCAGGAGGATCGCGAGCGCGGACGCGTAGCCCATGTTGAAGTAGCGGAAGCCGTGCTGGTACAGGAGCACGGGGTAGAAGAGGGTCGAGCCCTGTGGGTAGCCGAGGTTGTTGACCGTCTGGTCGCCGGCCTGCGAGGCCTGGCCGGAGGCGACGTTCGCCGCCACGAACGCCTGGGTGAAGTACTGCAGGCCCTGGATGACGCCGATCACGACCGCGAAGAGGATCACCGGGCTGACCGAGGGCAGGGTCACCCAGCGAAGCCGCTGGTACGGCCCCGCGCCGTCCAGCGCGGCGGACTCGTAGAGGTGCTTCGGCACGTCGAGGACCGCCGCGAGGAAGATGATCATCGTGTTGCCGACGCCCCACATGGCGAGCAGGACGAGCGACGGCTTCGACCACGAGGGATCCTGGAACCAGAGCGGACCCTCGATGCCGAGCTTCTTGAGGAAGACGTTCACCGGCCCGTTGGCCGGGTTCAGGATGTAGACGAACGCGAGCGTCGCCGCCACGGGCGGCGCGAGCGCGGGCAGGTAGAAGACGGTCCGGAAGAAGCCGACGCCCTGCTTCGCCCGCGTGACCATCATCGCGAGCCCGAGCGCCGAGACCACCTGGAGCGGGACCATGACCACGATGATCCAGAGCGTGTTCCTCACCGCCGGCCAGACCTGCTGGTCCTGCTCGAACAGGTAGCGGTAGTTCGCGAGGCCGACCCAGCGCGGCGGCGAGAGCAGGTCGTAGTGCGTGAGCGAGAGGTAGCCGCTCATCAGGAGCGGGTACGCGAAGAAGATCGTAAAGCCGGCGAGCCAGGGGCTCATCAGGAGCAGCACGGTGCCGCGCCGCCTCCACGCCGCGCGCCGCTTCGCCTTCCGGCGGTCACGCGGGACGACGGCCGCCGCGGGAACCTGCTCGACGGCGGGCGCCTGGCTCATGGTGCGTGCACCGCAGTCGGGGGCGGCAGCCGCGGCTGCGGCGGGCTTTGCCCGTCGCAGCTCACGACCGCCCCTCTCGACGAGCGGGCGGCTGCGAAATCTAGGATTTCGCTGCAGCCGCCGACGACTCTCACGGCACTCCGCCTCCTCCGCCGGCCTGTGCGAGCTGCGCGTCGATCTGCTTGTCGACGTTCTTCAGTCCCTTCTGCAGGTCGCCTCCCTTCCCCGCCTGGTACTTGACCGTGAAGGTCTGGATCAACGTCCCGTAGGCGTTGCCCGACGGCGGTGATCGGCGACGTCACGGACTTCGGGTGGTCGAAGATCTTCAGGAACGTCGCGAAGTGCGCGTCGGGCTTGATCTCCTTCGAGGTCAGCGACGCCTTCGTCGTCGGCACGTTGCGGAGCCCGTTCGAGAACTTCGCGAGCGCGTGCGAGTCGAAGGCCAGGTACTTGAGCAGGTCCCACGCCTCCTTCTGGTTCTTGACGCCCTTCGGGATCCCGATGATGGTGCCGTTCACGTAGCCGGACCCGTAGAGCTCCGGATGCGCGTCGTCGACGGGCATGGGAGCCGTCGCATAGTCGAGCTCGGGATGCTCCGCGGCGACGAACGCCACGCGCCACTCGCCGTCCTGGATCATGGCGAGCTTGCCGATCTCGAACGCGTTCGAGGCCGAGAACTCGTCCGCGGCACCGGCCTGGAACTTGACGAGGTTCTTGTAGCCGTACCAGTCCACGAGGCTCTTCTGCCATTTCATCAGCTTCGACCAGCCGGGGCTGGTCGCGAGCGTCGATTTGCCCTTCGAGTCGATCCACTGGGCGCCGAAGAGCGGCGCATACGTGGACAGATCGGGTGCGTTGCCGGCGTAGAAGCCGTAGAACGGGTCGTAGCCGGCGACCTTGATCGAGCCGTCGGCGTTCTTCTTCGTCAGCTTCTTCGCGTATGCGGTCAGCTGCGAGATGGTCTTCGGCGGCCCGTTGAGCCCGGCCGCCTTGAGCAGCTTCTTGTTGTAGTAGAGGCCGTAGACGTCGGCGAGCACCGGCAGCGCGCACCGCTTGCCGTTGTACTGCGTGTAGTACTGGCTCGTCTTCGGGAACGCTGACGCGCTCACGCCGGACTGCTTCAGCAGCGGCGCCAGGTCGATCCAGCCTCCCGAGGAGCAGTACGTGCCGACGTTGGCCGAGGTGAACGAGCTGACGACGTCGGGCACCTTGCCGGACCGGATCCCGGCGGTGATCTTGTCGTCGTTGATGCCGCCGACCACCTTGACGGTGACGTCCGGGTGCTTCTGGTCGTACTCGGCGACGACGCTCTTGAACACGCCCAGCTCGCGAGCGCTCCACCCGACCCAGACCGTGATCGACTTGGCCTGGGCCTTCGTCGCTTTCGTCGGCGCGGACGAGGTCGTGGTCGCCGCGAGCCCGGCGGCGCCGAGCGCCAGGGCAGCGAGGATGACGACTATGGTCGCCACACGTCTCATTGAGTCCTCCCGAGGATACGAGCATCCCGTAAATGAACTTAACGAGCGCGATGCTATTTCGGGCAGAAACGGAAAGTCAAGCGGAATCCGGGTCAAGTTGCGTTAAGGTTCCTCACGAGATGCCGCGCGCCACGCCGCCGCTGCTGAAGCACATGAACGAGCGCACCGTGCTGGAGGCGATCCGCAGCGGCGCGCCGATCTCGCGCGCGGAGATCTCGCGCCGGGCGGGAATCTCGAAGCCGACGGTCTCCGTCGCGCTCCGGTCGCTCTTCGACGCGGGGCTCGTCCGCGAGGCGCAGCCCGCTCCCGGCCGGCCGAGCTACGGGGCCGTGTACTTCGAGCCCGTGCCCGACGCCGCGTTCGTGCTCGGGCTCGACCTCGGTGCGCGCTTCCTCCGCGGCGCGGTGTGCGACCTCTCCGGGCGGATCCGCGCGCGGCAGGACGTCGAGCTCGACGGCGCCGGCGCGGACGCGGCGCTCGACGAGATCGAGTCGCTGCGCGTCTCGCTCGTTCAGGCGGTCGGCGCACACGAGGCGCAGTTCGACGGGGTCGTGCTCGGCGTGCCGGCGGTCGTCGAGGCGGACTCCGGGCGACTCAACCTGGCGCTGAACGTCTCGGGTCTCGAGGGGCGCGCCTTCGCGGACGAGCTCGCGCAGCGGCTCGGCCTGCCCGTCACGGTCGAGAACGACATCAACCTGGCCGCGCTCGGCGAGCAGTGGCAGGGCGTCGCACGCGGGGTCGAGAACTTCGTGTTTTTGTCCGTGGGCACCGGCCTCGGCGCGGGGCTCGTGCTGCGCGGCGAGCTGCACCGCGGCCACAACGGCGCCGCCGGCGAGCTCGACTGGGCGCTCGTCGGCCTCGGCCAGGAGGTCGACCCCTGCGCCGGCGCGGTCACCGAGCTCGCTGCGAGGCTCGCGGCCGCCGACGGCGGCACCGTGCTGCGGCCGCCCTTCGACGCACGCGCGATCTTCGCCGCCGCGCGCGGGGGCGACGCGGTCGCGCGTGCGGTCGTCGAGGAGACGGCCCGGCGCATCGCGCTGCACATCCTGCCGGTCGCGGCGGTGACCGACGTCGCGCTCGCCGTGCTGGGCGGCGGGCTCGGGTCGAACGGCGACCTGCTGCTCGAGCCGGTGCGCGACCACCTCGTCGCCTGGTCGCCGTATCCGCCGCGGGTGGAGATCTCGAGCCTCGGCGAGGCGGCCGTGCTGACCGGCGCGCTCTCCGTCGGGCTGCGCAACGCGCTCGACAACGTGTTCGTCAACCGCGCCCAGGCCGTCCCGCGCTGAGCGCCGCCGCTACGCTTGGCGGGCATGGAACCCTCCCGCGAAGCCGTTCTCGAGGCGCTCTCGCACGTCATCGACCCCGAGCTCCGCAAGCCAGTGACGGAGCTCGACATGGTCCGCTCCGTCGAGCTCGACGGGGGGAACGTGGCCGTCGTGATCGCCCTGACGATCGCCGGCTGTCCGCTGCGCAGCTCGTTCCAGGACCAGGTCACGCAGCACGTGGGCGCGGTGCCCGGCGTCACCGGCATCCAGCTCGGCTTCGACGTGATGAGCCCCGACGAGCGCTCCGCGCTGACGCAGAAGCTGCGCGGCGGCGTCAGCGAGCGCACGAACGGGATCCAGCTCGACCGGAAGACCCGCGTGATCGCCGTCGCGTCCGGCAAGGGCGGCGTCGGCAAGTCCAGCCTGACGGTCAACCTCGCCTGCGCGTTCACGCAGCTCGGCCGCCGGACGGGGATTCTCGACGCGGACGTCTACGGGCACTCGATCCCGCACCTGCTCGGGATCCGGCAGAAGCCGGTCCTCGTCGACAAGCTGATGATCCCGCCCGTCAAGCACGACCTGAAGCTGATGTCGATCGGCTTCTTCCTCGACACGAACGAGCCGGTGATGTGGCGCGGCCCGATGCTGCACCGCGCGCTCGAGCAGTTCCTCTCCGACGTGCACTGGGGCGAGCTGGACGCGCTCTTCGTGGACATGCCGCCGGGCACGGGGGACGTCTCGATCTCGCTCGGCCAGCTGCTTCCCCATGCGGAGGCGGTGGTCGTGACGACGCCGCAGCCGCTCGCGCAGGAGGTCGCCGTCCGCGCGGCGATCATGGCGCAGAAGACGAGCATGAAGCTCCTCGGCGTCATCGAGAACATGACCTCCGAGGTGTTCGGCTCGGGGGGCGGCGTCGAGCTCGCCTCGAACCTGGATGTGCCGCTGCTCGGGCAGGTGCCGCTCGACGCACGCCTGCGCGAGGCGGGGGACGCCGGCCAGCCGCTCGTGCTCCGCGACCCGGACGCCGAGTCGGCTCGGGCGATCACCGCGATCGCGGCGGAGATCGACGCGCTCGCGCCCGCGCCGCCGCTGAAGCAGCTGAAGGTCCTGACCTGAGCACCGGCGCGGCGTTCTTCGACCTCGACCGGACACTTCTGCGCCGCTCGAGCACGCTTGCGCTCGCCGGCTCGTTCCGCGAGCGGGGCGTGATCGGCCGCGGCCAGCTCGCGAAGGCCGCGTTCTGGCAGCTGCTCTTCGTCGCCCGCGGGGCGAGCGCGGAGGTCGTGCGGCGCGCGGCCGAGGACGGGATGGTGCTGCTGCGTGGCTTCCGCGTCGCCGAGCTGCAGGAAATGGTGGCCGACGCGATGGAGCCGGTGCTGAAGCCGCTCCTCTACTCGGAGCCGCTCGAGCTCGCCGAGCGGCACCAGGAGCGCGGCGAGCGGGTCTTCATCGTCTCCGCGGCGCTGCAGGAGATCGTCGACGCGCTCGCCCTGGAGCTCGGCTTCGACGGCGCGATCGGGTCGAGGTGCGAGGTCGTGGACGGCGTCTACACCGGCAGGTCGCTCCGCGCTGCGCACGGTGAGGGGAAGGCCGCCGCGACGCGGGAGCTGGCGGAGCGCGAGGGGATCGACCTCGCCGCCTCGACCGCGTACTCCGACAGCCACACGGACATCCCGTTCCTCGAGGTCGTGGGCAACCCCGTCGCCGTCAATCCGGACCGGGAGCTGCGCCGAGCCGCCGCCGAGCGCGGCTGGCCGACGCTCGAGTTCAGCGAGTTGCTCGTCCCGTCGGAGCGTCGGAAGGTGCCGGCGCTCGTCTACGGCCTGCCGCTCGTGCTCGGCGTCGGCGCGGCCGCCTGGGCCGCTCGGCGCCGCGCCGCCTAGGGCCGAGGCCGTGCAGCCTGAGGAGGCTCTGCCCGCGCCTCCGTGCGCTCGGCTTCGCGGAGGAGGACGCCCGCGCGCTGGCCGACCACTTCCTGGATGCGGAGCGGCGAGGCAAGCAGGGCCACGGGCTCGCACGGATCGAGTGGCTCGAGACGCAGCAGTTCGACCCGGCGGCACAGCCGCGCCGCGTCGTCGCGGAGCCGGAGTTCGAGCGCTGGGAGTCGGACGGGCTCGGCTACCTCGCCCTGCACGCGATCGTCGAGGCGCAGCTCGCGTCGCCGCCGCGGCGCGCGCGGCTCGTCGTCGCGCGCTGCTTCCCGACCGGGATGCTCGGCAACTGGGTGCGGCGCATCGCTGAGGGAGGGCTCGTGGCCGTCCTGACGGCGACCTCGCCGCCGCGTCTCGCCCATCCGGACGGCGGGCCGAAGCTGGCGGGGACGAATCCGATCGCGATCGGCATCCCCAGCTCGGACGGGAAGGCGCTCGTCGCCGACGTCTCGCCCGCGAAGGCCACGTGGGGCGACGTGATCGCGGGACGCGCGCCGGAGGAGGACGTCGTCCCGTTCGGGGGCGAGCAGGCGCACAAGGCGTTCGCGCTCGCCGTCGCGCTGCAGCTCCTCGTCGACAGCTTCGTCCGGGCGACGACGGCCTACGGCGCGGTGCTGCTCGTCGCGCGGCCGGAGGCCGATCCGGTGCCCGCGCTACGCGCCCGTGCCGGCGGGATCCGCCTGCCGGGTGATCGCTAGGAACTCCGGGTCGTCCTTGATCGACTCGAAGTCCGCGTCGTCGACCGCGGCGGGGGCGAACGTGTCGCCGTCGATCTCGACGGCGCGGCGCAGGTTCTCGATCGCGTCGTCGCGCCGGCCGAGCAGGGCCGACATGCACGCGAGGTTGTAGTAGCCGCCCGCCGCGTCCGGGAACTCCTCGACCCCGGCCTGGAACAGCACGAGCGCGCGCTCGTAGTCGCCCTCCTGGTACGCCTGGAACCCGGCCGCGTTCCCCTCCCAGGCGGACGGCGTGAACGCCTCGCCGGGCTTGGCCCCGACGGTGAAGACGACGGTCTCCGGCGTCCCGGTCGCCTTGCGCTTCGCCTCCGGGTCGCTCACGTGGACGATCGTCCCTGCAGGCGCGTCGATCTCGTCGCCGTCGACGGTGAACGTCGCGTGTCCCTCCATGACGACGTAGAGCTCCTCGTGGCCGGTTCGCTTCTCGTCGTGCTCGCCGATCACGGAGCCCTTCTCGTCGGGCATCCACGCGTTGACGCCGAATGCCTGCACGCCCAGCTCCCTGCGCACCGGGATCCACGCGCCGATCGTCGGGATCGCCTCGAGCGTGGTCGCCCTCCACCGGCTCATGCGAGTAGAGACGTCAGGTCGTCGTCCTTGTTGGCCCGCTCGCGCAGCTCCGGGTTGAGCTCGATCGCGCGGTCGAGATGAGCCCGCGCGTCGTCCGGCCGGCCCGCGCGGTTCTCGATGCAGGCGCGGTGGTAGAGCATCACCGCCTCCTGCCTCGGCCGGCCTGCGAACTCGCGCAGCCCGTCCTCGAGCGTGGCGATCCCCTCGTCCACGGGCTGCCCGTAGGCCTCGAAGACCCACTCCCACGCCGACGGCTCGAACGGCTTGTCCGGCCAGCCGCCGACGGCGAGCACCGTCGTCCCCTCCTCCTCGGAGATGGCCTTGCGGAGCACGTCGCCGTCCGGGAGGAAGACGATCGTCCCGGCGGGCGCCTCGACCTGCTCGCCGTCGAGCGTGAAGGTCGCCCGCCCGGAGAGCACGAGGTACAGCTCCTCGTGGCCCGAGCTCTCCTTGTGCTCCTCCACGACGACGCCGCCCACCCGCTCCGAGGTGTAGGCGTTCGTGCCGAAGGCCCGGATGCCGAACCGGCGCCGGATCGGGCGCCACTCGAGGCCCTCCTCCACCGGGATGCGGGCGAGGTCGTCGATGCGCGAGACGCGGTACGGCTTATCGGGCACGGAGCTCCTCCAGGACGACGGGGTCGATGCTCTCGGCGCCGTCCACTCTCTCCTCGAGGTTCTCGGTCCCCGCCCAGGCGTCGAGAGCCTCCAGCGAGCGTTCCCTCGTAGCCGAGGCGGGCGAGCCGGTCCGTGAGCTCCGCCGCGAGCTCGTCGTCGACGGGGATCCACTCCGCGCGCGGCGTGCTGCCGAAGAGCGACTGGTGGATCCGGTAGAGACGGGCGAGCTCCTCGACCGGCCGCTCGTGGTCGTCGACGCGGAGATCGACGAGCACGTCCGAGAGGCCGGCGTAGCCGCCGTCGCGCTCGACGACGAGCAGCGCGGCGGACTGCTGGCCGCGGCGGTCGCCGCCCGCGGCCTGCGCCGCCGCGAGGCAGTCGAGCAGGCGCTCCGCGAGCGGCCGTCCGGCCGTGCCGGCGAACGTGGCCGCCAGCGCGGCGACCGTCTCCTCGGAGACGAGGATGTTCCCCTGCGCCGCGAAGCCGGGGCCGGTGAGGCCGCCGGCCCAGTCGTGGCAGCCCGGGCCGGTGAAGCTCGCGCTCCGCCCCTGGCCGTCGACGATCCCGAGCTGGCGCTTGTCGCGGCCGTCGTCCGCCTCCGTCAGGCGCGCGACGGCCTCCTCCGCGGAGAGCCCGTCGCGCAGCAGCGCGAGCCCGTCGGGCCCGTAGCTCGGGTTCGCGTACGACTGCGTCGCGATCGCGCCGACGTGCGGCTCGGCCCACGGCACGACCGAGCCGACGGCGAGGAACTTCGACTGCGTCGCCACCCCCCACTGCCCCGCCTCGAGGTCGCAGGCGCAGATCGAGTACGTCGAGACGGGCCTAGCCGTAGGTCAGCTCCGTCAGGTCGATGTCGCGCAGCTCCGGGGTCGGCACGATCACGGACGCCACCTCCGGCCGCGCGAGCGCGCGCTTGATCGACTCGGCGTCGGCGGCGCGGACGACGACCGGTCGCCCCTGGTCGTGCGCCTCGCGCAGGGCCGCCTCGTCCCCGACCGAGTCGAGCACGAGCGCGTCCCCCAGCTCCAGCTCGCCCTCGAGCGAGATCTCCGGCACCTGCCGGCCGGTGGCTCCGAACCAGCGCTGCCTCACAGCTCGACGGACTGCCCGGCTCGATGCGCACGACGTCCACGCCGGGCGCCAGCTCCACCAGCCGGTCCGGCGTCCCCGTCAGCAGCGGGAACGTCCCCCAGTGGCACGGGACGCAGCGCTTCGCCCCGAGCAGCTCGAGCGCGAGGGCGCGCCTCGTCCGGGCCCATCGTGAAGTGGTCGCCGATCGGGATCACCGCGACGTCGGGCTTGTAGAGCCGGCCGATCAGCTGCATGTCGCCGAAGACGCACGTGTCGCCGGCGAAGTAGACGGCTGTCCCGTTCTCGAGCCGGATCACGAAGCCGCAGGCCTCGCCGGTGTACGTGCCGTCCGGCGCGTACGAGGAGTGGAACGCGTTCGTGAGCGTGAAGCGGATCCCGTCGATCTCCTGCGTGCCGCCCTTGTTGAGGCCCGGCAGCTGTCCCTCGACCGGGGCACCTTGTCCTCCGAGCCAGCTCCTTAAGCTCGACCTGGGCGACGATTTGTGGCGAGAACTTCTTCGCAAGCGCGACGGTGTCGCCGACGTGGTCGCCGTGGCCGTGCGTGACCGCGATCACGTCCACGCGCTCGGGCTGCAGCTCGCTCTGCGGACAGGTCGGGTTCCCGTTCAGGAACGGATCGACGTAGATGCGCTTGCCGCCCGGGGTGTCGACCCGGAATGCGGCGTGTCCGAGCCACGTGAGCGTCGCGTCGGCCATCGGGCCCCCTTTCGGTCGCAGGGCCGTGAGCGTAACGCAGGAGCGGCGTGCGGCGTGGCGAACGGAGACGCGTGAGCGGACGTGCCGTCGCCCTCGCTCTCGTGCTCGCTGCAGCGGCTGCGGATGCGGCCGGGGCGCACGGGCTCGCCTTCTACGCGCTGGTCGCAGCCGTGCCCGCGGCGGGGGCCGCCGGGCTCGCCGCCTTCGGCCGGATGCTCGACCACGGCGACGACGAGGTGCTCGTCCTGCAGGCGTCCCTCTGGGGCCTGATGCTCTTCCTGCTCGTGGTCGGCTGCGCCGCGCGGAGCCACGCGCTGGACGTCGGCGGCGTGCCGCCGCTCGCGAGCTCGACGCTCGTCGCCGCGCTCGGGATCGTCTGCGTCAAGGCGGTCCTCGCGACCGGCGCCCAGCTGCGCGGCCGGCCCATTCGCGGCCGCGGCCGCGTCTACTCCAGCTCGACCAGCGCGTCGTAGACCGCTCTCGCGCTCTCGGCCAGCCGCCTGCGCCAGGGCCTCGACGTCCGTCCCCGCGAACGCCGGCGACGAAGACGACGCCTTTGCGGCTGACGTTCATCGGCTCGACCGCCCGCTCGGCCGCCTCGAGCCAGCCCGGGCGCCTTGCCGGCGAGCCGGACGGCGTCGCCCAGATCGTCCAGGTCGTAGCGGCGTCCGCGGCGGCGGATGCGGATCCGCACCGGCTCGCCCGGGCCGTAGCGGAGCCCCGTCGTCGACGATCCGCTCCTCCGGCAGCTCGCGCCGCAGCTCCGCCCACGTGCGGTACCCCTGCTCGCGCGCCAGCAGGTGCTGCGCGTCGCTCAGCAGGAAGCGGTCGCGCCCGCCCAGCATCGCCCGGCCGGCCGCGCACGTCTTCGTCGCCCGCGCGGTAGCGCCCGCACGAGCCGCTTCGCCTCGCGGCGATAGCCGTCCAGGTCGACTGCCTTCGAGGTCCACGAGCTCCTCCTTCGCGTCGCCCGGAGTCCGCTTCGTTACGGGCCGAAGAGAGGTCCATGGAGTCGACTGCCTGCTCGGGGTGGTCGCCCTTCCCGCGGACCGGCGGCGCCCCCGCGCGCCTGCGCTGACGCTACAGCGGCAGCGCCGCGGCCGCCTTGCGCGCCAGGTCGATCAGCGGCTGCGACGGCGAAGAACGAGCCGACGGTGACGACGAGGCAGACGACGACGCGAGGTGCCGAGCACGATCTCCCGCGGCGGCGAGCCGCCGACCGACACCGGCCGCGGCTCGACCGCGCGGCGCGGCGAGGTACATCGCCCGGATGACGCCGAGGTAGTAGTAGAGGCTGACACGCCGTGGCGACGACGCCGACGATCACGAGCCACGTCCAGCCGTGGCTCGTAGGCGGCGGAGAAGACGTAGAACTTGCCGACGAAGCCGCCGGTCAGCGGCAGGCCGGCGAAGCCGAGCATGAACGTCCACATGGCGACGCCGAGGAACGGCCGCTCCCAGCCGAAGCCGGCGAGGTTGTCGAGCGTCACCGGCTCGCCGAGCTCGCGCTCGCGCGCGGCGACGACCGCGAACGCGCCGAGGGACATCGCCGAGTACGGGATCAGGTAGTAGATGAGCGCCCGCGCCGCCGAGCGCGTTGTCCGGCGCGATCGCGATCAGCATGAAGCCCGCGTGCGAGATCGACGAGTACGCGAGCATGCGCTTGACGTTGCGCTGCACGAGCGCGCGCGAGGTTCCCGATCGCGAGCGACGACGCAGGCGATGCACGGCGATCGCGATCGTCCAGAGGTCGGCTCTGGTCCGGGAAGGCCGTGTCGAGCACGCGCAGCGTCAGCGACGAGCGCGGCGATCTTCGTCGCCGCCGACATGAACGCCGTCACCGGCGTCGGCGCGCCCTCGTAGACGTCCGGCGTCCACATGTGGAACGGCGCCGCGGACGCCTTGAAGCCGAGGCCCGGCGATGATCATCGCCAGGCCGATGACGAGCAGCACGTCGCCCGGAGTCTGCGCGGCCGGCTGCGCGATCTCGTCGAAGCCGAGCTGGCCGGTCGCGCCGTAGACGAGCGCCGAGCCGAAGAGCAGCACCGCCGAGCCGAAGGCGCCGACGATCAGGTACTTGAGCCCGGCCTCGAGCGAGCCCTCGAGGTCGATCGTCGATCGCGCAGAGGATGTAGAGGCAGATCGAGAACCACTCGAGCGCCAGGAAGAGCGTCATCAGGTTGGCCGAGCCGACGAAGAAGGTCATCCCGGAGCCGGCTGCGGCGAGCAGCGCGTAGTACTCGGCGACGTGCTCGCCGCGGGAGCGCTGCGCGTACGAGACGCCGACGGCAAGGAGGCCCGTGCCGGCGAGGATGATCGTCGCGAGCGCGGTCCACCGGTCGCGGTAGAAGGCGTCCGCGACGACGACCTGCCCGTTCGGGCTCTGTCCAGAAGAGCAGACCGCCGCGACGACCCGCGCCGATGAAGCCGAGCGCCACGACCGAGGCCGCGAAGGGCCGCCGCGCCCGCGCCGGGACGAGCACCGCCGAGAGCAGCGCCACACCCGAGGCGCCGAGCAGGACGAAGACCGGGGAGATCGCGAACCAGTCGACGGGCGGAGTCGGGATCACGGCGCGGACCCGCTCGTCCGTTCGGCCGCCAGCATGCGACCGAGCTGTGCGCTGACCGCGCTTGAGCCCGGACGCTGCAGCGCCGTTCCGCCGAGATCCGTCTGCACCACCTGCGTCGGCTGGAGGGCGAACGAGCGCTCCGTGATCCCCGCCGGCCAGGCGGAGAGCCCGACCAGCAGCAGCGCGAGCGGCACGATCAGCGCGAGCTCCCAGCCCGAGAGGTCGCGCTGGCGCTCGTTCACCGCCGATCCCGACCGGCGCCGTGCAGCACCGCCGAGATCACGCGCAGCATGTACATGGCGGCGAGCACGATCGCGACCGCGCCGACCACCGCCCAGCCCCAGCCCTGCTGGAAGACGCCGGCGAGGATCGCGAACTCGCCCGCGAACGCCGTCGAGCAGCGGCACCGCGAGGGCGATGACGCCGGTCGTCATCGAAGAGCGTCGCGAGCGCCGGCCGGCCGCGCGCCATGCCGCCGAGCCGCGCGAGCTCGCCCGTCTCCGTCCGCCGCTCGATCGCGCCGGCGAGTCAGGAAGAGCGTCGCGGAGATCAGCCCGTGGTTGACCATCTGCAGGACCGCGCCGTCGAAGCCGAGGTCGTTGCCGGCGAAGAGGCCGATCACGATCAGCCCCATCTGCGCGAGCGACGAGTACGCGATCACGCCGCGCACGTCCGGGGCGCGGAACGCGAGCAGCGAGCCGTAGACGAGGCCGGTCGCCGCCAGCAGCGAGGATCGACGGCGCGGAAGTCGTGCGCCGGCTCCGGGAACTTCGCGATCGCGATCCGCAGGAAGCCGAAGACCGCCGTCTTCGAGATCACGCCGGAGAGCACCGCCGAGACCTCCGGCGAGCGACTCGCGGTAGGCGTCCGGCAGCCAGCCGTGGAACGGGAAGAGCGGCGCCTTGACCGCGAACGCGGCGACGAAGCCGAGGAAGATCCAGGTCGAGCTGCTCGTCGCCCGAGTCGACGAGGTCGAACGTCCCCTGCGAGAGCCCGAAGACGATGATCGACGCCAGCATCAGCAGCGAGCCGGCCATCGTGTAGATGACGAACTTCAGCGTCGCGCCCACGCCGGCCGGCGCCGCCCCAGACGCCGACGAGCACGTAGAGCGGGATCAGCATCGCCTCCCAGAAGACGTAGAAGGCGAGCAGGTCCTGGGCGGTGAAGACGCCGACGATGGCGCCGGTCAGGAAGAGCATCAGCCCGTAGTAGGCGCGCGGCCGCTCGCGGCCGCCCCAGCACCGCGTAGCCGATCGCCGCGGCCATCACGACCACGGTCAGCCCGACGAGCCAGAGCGAGAAGCCGTAGAAGCCGACGTGGTACGAGACGTTCAGGTCGTTGAACCACTCCCGCTGCTGCTCGAGCTGGAGCCCGGGCTGCGCCGAAGTCGAAGTCGTCGACCGCGTCGATCCAGAAGCCGATCTCGACGAGCGAGACGATGAACGCGAGCGGCCCGATCCACCGGCGCGGCACGGGCGCGAGCCAGACGCCGACGCTGCCTCCGAGCGGCAGCAGGATCAAGACGGTCGTGAGCCAGCCCATTGTGAGCCACCCCTACCGCACCGAGATGAAGACGACGGCGAGGACGGCGAGGCCGGTCGCGAAGGCGACCGCGTACGTGCGGACGAAGCCGGTCTGGAAGCGCGAGACGAGGCCGGAGACCTCGTCGGTGCCGCGCTCGACGCCGATGATCGAGCCGCCGATCACCGGCCGCTCGAAGTAGCGGTCGAGCGCGCGCGCGAGCCAGTCGGCCGGGCAGGTAGAAGATCCGGTCGTAGAGCCCGTCGAAGTAGAACTTCTGCTCGAGGGTGCGGCGCACCTTCGGCAACGCCGGAACCGCGATCCGTCCCCTGACGTAGACGAGCCACGCGACGAGCGATTCCGCCGAGGCCGAGCGCGACGGCGGCGATCGAGACGACCGCCTCGACCGTGCCGGTCGCCTCGACCAGCGGCTCCGCGACCGGGTCGAGCCAGTCGGCGAGCGGGTGCCAGATCGGCGAGAACTGGATCCAGCCCGCCGACGACGCCGCAGGAGCGCGAGGATCAACACCGGGATCGTCATCCACGCCGGCCCCTCCTTGCCGTGGTGGTCGTGATACCGGCGCGCGTAGCTCCGCGCTCGGCTCGCCGCGGAAGACGACGAAGTAGAGCCGGAACGTGTAGAGGCCGGTCAGGAAGGCGCCGACGAGCGCACCGGCCAGGAGCACCCAGCCGTAGGCGCCGCGCTCGGCCGCGGCGGGGATCACGGCGTCCTTCGAGAAGAAGCCGGCGAACGGCGGGACGCCGACGAGCGCGAGCGCGCCGATCAGGAAGACCCACTTCGTCATCGGCATCAGCGTGCCGAGCCCGCCGCATGCTTGCGGATGTCCTGCTCGCCGGTGAGCGCGTGGATGACGAGGCCGGCCGCCGAGGAAGAGCAGCGCCTTGAAGAAGGCGTGCGTCATCAGGTGGAACATCCCGTTCGCGTAGGCGCCGAGGCCGACGCCGAGGAACATGTAGCCGATCTGCGACATCGTCGAGTACGCGATCACGCGCTTGATGTCCGTCTGCACGAGCGCGATCAGCCCGGCCATCAGGAGGGTCAGCGTGCCGAGCCCGGCGGCGAGGTCCTCGATCTTCGGCGCCTGCTCGAAGATCGGGTGCGTGCGGACGATCAGGTAGACGCCGGCGGTCACCATGGTCGCCGCGTGGATCAGCGCGCTGACCGGCGTCGGGCCCTCCATCGCGTCCGGAAGCCACGTCTGCAGCGGGATCTGCGCCGACTTGGCGACCGCGCCGCCGAGCAGGCCGAGCGCGATCAGGTTGATCGCCCAGCCGCCGAGCGAGTGCGAGCGCGCGGCGACGACCCCATAGTCGAGCGAGCCCGTCTTCTGGATGAGCATGAAGAGCGCGAGCGCCATCGTCGCGTCGCCGAACGCGTTCATGATGAACGCCTTCTTGGCGGCGGCGACCGCCTCGGGCGCTGGTGGTGGAAGCCGATCAGCAGGTACGAGGAGAGGCCGACCATCCCCCAGCCGGCGAGCAGGATCAGGTAGTTGCCGCCCTCGACGAGGAGCAGCATCGAGAAGACGAACAGCGCCATGTACGCGAAGTAGCGGCGCTCCTCGTCGTCGCCGTCCATGTAGCCGATCGAGTAGCCGACGATCAGCGAGCCGACGCCGGTGACGATCAGCATCATGAAGACCGACAGCGGGTCGATGAGGATCTGCAGGCCGAAGTCGAGGTTGCCGGCCGAGAGCCACGTCCAGGCGGTCGACGTGTGCGTGCGCTCGTCGGGATTCTCGCCGAGGAGGGTGAAGAACGAGACGACCGCGCCGACGAAGGCGACGAAGGTCGAGAACGTTCCGAGATAGCCCGCGCCGCGGCGCGAGATGCGGTTGCCGGCGAGCGTGATCAGCGCCGCCGCGCCGAGCGGCGCGAGCAGGCAGATCCAGCCCCCGTAGATCGCGCTCATCCGCGCAGCTCCGAGAGCTGGTCGACGTCGAGCTCGAGGTGCCGGCGGCCGATCGCGACGATCAGGCCGAGGCCGACGACCACCTCGGAGGCGGCGACCGCCATCACGGCGAGCGCGAAGATCTGGCCCGCCCCGTCCCCCTGGTTGCGCGCGAACGCGATCAGCGCGAGGTTGGCGCCGTTCAGCATGATCTCGAGCGAGAGCAGGATGATCAGCGGGCTGCGGCGCAGCATCACGCCGAAGGCGCCGAGCGAGAAGAGCATGCCCGCGACGATCAGGTACCAGACGACGTCCGGGCCCTTCACGCGCTCACCTCGCCGGCGTCGGCTCCCGCCGGGCGGAGCCCGGCTGCTCGCCGGCGCCTGACGTCGCTCGCGGCACGGTGCTCTCCGGGCCTGTATTCCTCATACTGTTCCCTCCGGCCCCGCACCGCGAGCGGCGCCCGAGGTGACCGCGACCGCAGCGTCGCTCGGCCCCTCGCCCGACTGCACCCGCGCGTGGCCGCCGAGGATGACGCCGCCGACGGCGGCGACGAGCAGCACGATCGACGTGATCTCGAACGCGAGCAGGTGGTCGGTGAGGAAGAGGCGCCCGATCTCCGCCGGGCTGCCGAACGCCGCCGGTGATCTGCGCCGCCGGCGGGAGCTCGTCGTCCGCGGCGAGGCCGATCGCGACGACGATCTCGGTCAGGATCGCCCCGCCCGCGAGCGCCGCTGCGACGGCCTGCCAGGTGGGGCCCTCGCGGCGCCCGCTCGGCACCGTGCGGTCGCGCGAAGTACGCGATCACGAACAGGAACATCACGACGACCGCGCCCGCGTAGACGAGCACCTGCGCCGCGGCCACGAACTCCGCCGAGAGCAGCAGGTAGAGCACCGCGAGCGAGGCGAGGTTGCCGATCAGCGCGAGCGCCGAGAAGAACGGGTTGCGGAACGAGATCACCGCGACCCCCGAGCCGAGGCAGGCGAATGCCGCGCCGAACCAGACGGCCCAGACGAGGACGTTGCCGACGCTCGCGACGATCACGAGTGGGCCCTGTAGTACGGGATCGGCGTGTCGTAGATCGCGGCGTCGGCGACCGGCACCTTCTTGATCGGCTCCGCGAGCAGCATGTCCTTCGTGTAGATGAGGTCGTCGCGGTTGTACTCGGAGAGCTCGAACTCGTTCCCGAGGGTGATCGCGTCGAACGGGCACGCGAGCTCGCAGTAGCCGCAGAAGATGCAGCGGCTCATGTTGATCTCGTAGATGCGCGCGTAGCGCTCGCCGGCCGAGACGCGGTGGTCGGGCGTGTTCTCGGCCGCCACGACGCGGATGCAGTCGGCCGGGCACGCCGCCGCGCAGAGCGAGCAGCCGACGCACTTCTCGAGCCCGTTCTCGTGCAGGTGCAGCCGGTGGCGGCCGCGGAAGCGCGGGTAGACGGGCCGCTTGTACTCCGGGTACTGCTGCGTGATCGGCTTCTTGAAGATCTGCTTCAGCGTCACGCCGAAGCCCTTGACGCTGTCGAACGGCTGCGGACTCATGCGCAGCCTCACTTGATCAGCACCACGAAGAAGGCGGTCACGATCGCGTTCACCGTCGCCACCGGCAGGAGCACCTTCCAGCCGAAGCGCATCAGCTGGTCGTAGCGCAGGCGCGGCAGCGTGGCGCGCATCCAGATGAAGACGCAGACGATGAAGAAGACCTTGAGCAGGAACCAGAGCGGCCCGAGGTTGTCCCGACGAAGCCGTGCCAGCCGCCGAGGAACAGCGTCACGGCGAGCGCCGAGAGCGTGATCATGTTGATGTACTCGGACGTCTGGAAGAGGCCCCAGCGCATGCCCGAGTACTCCGTGTGGTAGCCGGCGACGAGCTCCGTGTCCGCCTCGGGCAGGTCGAACGGCGGCCGGCTCGTCTCTGCGATGCCGGCGATCATGAAGACGGCGAAGCCGACGATCTGCGGCACGATGAACGGGATCGTCGCCTGCTGCTGCGCGACGATCTCCACGAGGTTCAGCGACTTGCCCAGCATCACGACGCCGAGCACCGAGAGGGCGAGCGAGACCTCGTACGAGACGAGCTGCGCGCAGGTGCGCATGGAGCCGAGCAGCGAGTACTTCGACTCGGAGGCCCAGCCGCCGATGATGAAGCCGTAGACGCCGATCGAGCCGAGCGCGAAGATCAGGATCAGCCCGATCGAGACGTCGAGGATCTGCCCCGTGACGGTGTAGCCGTCGATCTCCCAGCCGTCGCCGAACGGGATCACGGCGAACGCCGCCAGCGCGGTGAACATCGAGAGTATGGGCGCGGTGATGTAGAGGAAGTCGATCGAGGCGGCCGGGTAGAACGCCTCCTTGCGCACGAGCTTGACGAGGTCGGCGATCGGCTGCAGGAGCCCGAACGGGCCGGCGCGGTTCGGGCCGTAGCGGAGCTGCATGCGGCCGAGCAGCTTCCGCTCGAGCCAGGTCATGTACGCGAACGCGAGCATGATCACGTTGACGACCACGACGCTCTTGATCAGCGTGATCCACCAGGGCTCGGTCATTGCCCCTTGCTCACCTCCACGCCCTCGCGGAGGTCGGCGGCGTGCTCGTCGGCGATCCGCACGATCCCCGCGGCCAGCGCCGGTTGAGCCGGGCGCGGAGCGTCTTCGAGGTGCCGTTCGACTGGACGACGACCTCGTCGCCGTTCGCGACGCCGCGTAGTGCGGGCGTCCTCGGCGGAGAGCTCGATCTCGGGCAGCGGCCGCTGGAACTGGAGCTCGGAGACGCGCTCCACGGCCGGCCCCGAGAAGAGCGGCCGGTAGCGCAGCACCTGCAGCGGGCCGCCTCCGGCGGTGCCACGCTTGGCCGGCTCCCGCGGCTCGACCTGCTGCTGCACGCCGCGGGCCGGCAGCGGCGCCCGCTCGCCCAGCTCCTCGTAGGAGATGCCGTCGAAGCAGGTCGCGGAGACCTCGTCGAAGACGAGCGAGGGGTACGGCGAGAGCTCGACCTCGAAGCGCTCCGCCAGCTTCGCGATCCACGCGAGCTCGTCCGGGCAGGGCGGCATCACGGTGCGGCGCAGCCGCTGGATGCGGCCCTCGAGGTTGATGATCGTCCCGTCGCGCTCCAGGTAGCTCGTCGCGGGGAGGACCAGGTCGGCCCAGCCGCGCAGCGGGTCGGCGAACATGGCGATCGCGATCACCGCGTCGGCGTGCTGCGCCATCGCGCGGACGCCCGGGTCGTTGGCCGCGTCGTCGCCCGAGACGATCAGCAGCGAGATCGGCTGGTGCTCGGCCGGCTCGTCGTCCGAGCACGAGCTCCACGCGTCCGCGACGCCGCGCCCGTTCGGGGTCGCCGGGAGGACGAAGGCGCCGCTGCCGCGGCTTGTCGGCGAGGCCGAGCGTCTCGGCGAGGGCGGCCAGGTGGGCGCCGCCCTGGGCGCCCGGGCCGGACCAGATCAGGATCACGCGCTCGGCGTCCTTCAGGCGGGCGCCCAGCTCCGTGCCGGGCAGCGCGCGGGCCGCCTCCGCCGCGCCGCCGATGGGCGTGTGCTGCTCGCCCTCCGGGCCGATGCGGACGATCTCCGCGCCGGCGCGGCGCGCGGCCCTGATCCAGAGATCGACGACGGGGGCCCGCTCGACGACCGGGTCGTCGCCGAGGACGACGACGAGCTCCGCGTCGCGGATCGCCGAGAGCGGCGCGCGGTACGCGTCGAGCACGTCCGAGGTCGCCTCGGGGAGGACGGCGGTGTGCGCGCCGAGGCCCCGGCGCAGGAGCTTCCCGAGCGCGTACGCCTGCTCGATCGTCTCCGTGCCGGAGAGCGCGGGACCACGTTCGCGCCCGCGTTGCGGAGGAGCTCCTCGGCGTGGTCGAGCGCGTCGTCCCAGGAGAGCGGCTCGAGCCGTCGCGGCCCCGCCTTGGCGAGCGGCTCGGCGATCCGGTCGGGCGCCGTCAGGTGCGCGTACGCGAAGCGCCCCTTGTCGCAGAGCCAGCCCTCGTCGATCTCGGGGTGGTTGCGGGACAGGATCCGCTTCACCTTCCCCTCGCGGGTCGTCGCGGTGACGTTGCAGCCGACCGGGCAGAGCCCGCAGACCGTCGGGACGTTCTGGATCTCCCACGGCCGCGCCTCGAAGCGGTACTGCGTCGAGGTCAGCGCGCCGACCGGGCAGAGCTCGATCACGTTGCCGGAGAACGGCGCGCGGTACGGCTCGTCCTCGAAGGTGGCGATCATCGACGCCGCGCCGCGGTTGCGCGCGACGAGCTGCCCGTCCTCGGCGACGTCCTCGCTGAAGCGGGTGCAGCGGTAGCAGAGGATGCAGCGCTCGCGGTCGAGCGCGATCGTCGGCGAGATCGGGATCGGCTTGTCGAAGGTCCGCTTCGGGAACGTCATCCGCGTCGTGCCGGGCCCGTAGCGGAACGTCAGGTCCTGCAGCGGGCACTCGCCGCCCTTGTCGCAGACCGGGCAGTCGAGCGGGTGGTTGACGAGGATGAACTCGAGCGTCGCGTTCTGGCCCTGGGCCGCCTTCTCGGAGGTCTGCGCCGTCTTGACGACCATCCCGTCCGGCGCCGTCAGCGTGCACGCGGCCTGCAGCTTCGGGATCCCCTCGATCTCGACGAGGCACATGCGGCAGGCGCCGACGGCCGGGCCGAGGCGCGGCTCGTAGCAGAAGACCGGGATCTCGATTCCCGCCTCCAGCGCCGTCTCGACGAGGCCGGTGCCCTTCGGCACGTGCACCTCACGGCCGTCGATCGTGACCGTGACGACGTCGGCGGCGGGGCCTGCGGCCACTACGCCGGGACCTCCTCGCCGACGTGCGCGTGGTGATGCGTGTCGCTCGGCGCCTGGATGCCCTCGATCGACGACTCGCCGTCGAACGGGCAGCGGCCGAGGTCGATGTGCGCCTGGAACTCGTCGCGGTACTTCGCGATGTAGCTCGCCACCGGGTAGACGGCGAAGTCGCCGAGCGCGCAGAGCGACTTGCCGAGGATCCGGTCGCCGACGTCGAGGATCAGGTCGAGGTCGCCGTCCTCGCCGCGCCCCTCCTCGAGCTTCTCCAGCAGCTGGACGAGCCAGCGCGTCCCCTCGCGGCAGGGCGTGCACTTGCCGCACGACTCGTGCATGTAGAACTTCTCCGCGCGCAGCGCCAGCTGCACCATGCAGCAGCGGTCGTCGATCACCATCACGGCCGCCGAGCCGAAGAACGAGCCCGCGGCGCCGATCGAGTCGTAGTCCATCGGCGTGTCGATCTGGTCGGGGGTGAGGATCGGCACCGACGAGCCGCCCGGGATGATCCCCTTCAGCGTCCGCCCTTCGGGAACGCCGCCGCCGAACTCCTCGATCAGCGTGCGCAGCGTCGTGCCGAGCGGGAGCTCGTAGTTGCCCGGGCGCCTGACGTTGCCGGAGATCGAGAAGATCGCGGTGCCGGGCGCGCTCTCGACGCCGGTCTTCCGCCACTCCGCGGCGCCCATCTGGATGATCGACGGGACCGAGGCGATCGTGCCGACGTTGTTGATCTGCGTCGGCGCGTCGTAGAGGCCCGCCACGGGCGGGAACGGCGGCCGCGTGCGCGGCTGGCCCCGCTTGCCCTCGAGCGACTCGAGCAGCGCGGTCTCCTCGCCGCAGATGTAGGCGCCCGCGCCGCGGTGCACGACCACGTCGATGTCGCCAAAGAGCCCCGCAGCCCGCGCGTCCTCGACCGCGCCGGCGAGGATCTCGTACTCCGTCCGGTACTCGCCGCGGATGTAGATGAAGACGCTCTTCGACTCGATCGCGTGCGCCGCGATCAGGCAGCCCTCGATCAGCCTGTGCGGCACCTCGGCCATGATCTGGCGGTCCTTGAAGGCGCCCGGCTCAGACTCGTCCGCGTTGACGACGAGGTACTTCGGCTTCGGGCTGCGCTGGTCGATCAGGCTCGCCTTGCGGCCCATCGGGAAGCCCGCGCCGCCGCGGCCGCGCAGCGTCGCGGCGGTGATCTCCTCGATCACCTGCGCCGGCTCCATCTGCAGGGCCTTCGCGATCGCCTCGTAGCCGCCGACCGCTCGGTACTCGTCCAGCTTCGTGAGGTCGTGATCCTCCGTGCCGGCGAGCAGGACCCTAGTCTCCTCCACCGGCTCCTCCGTCCTCGGCAACGGCATTTCGCAGCTCGCGCACGATCTCGGCCGCGTTCTCCGCGGTGACGTGCTCCCGGTAGCGCTCGTCCACCGAGACGACCGTGGCGTAGCCGCAGCCGCCGAGGCACTCGACGGTCCGGAAGGTGATCTCGCCGTCCTCGGTCGTCTCGCCCGGCTCGATCCCCAGCTCCGCGTCGATCGCGTCGACGACGTGCTTCGCCCCGACGAGCGCGCAGGCGAGGTTGGTGCACACCTCGATCTTGTGCCGGCCGACCGGCTCGAGGTGGAACATGTCGTAGAACGTCGCGACCGACTCGCAGAAGGCGGGCGTGACGTCGAGCGCGTCCGCGATCTCGCGCAGCGCCTCCGGCGAGAGGTAGCCGTGCCGCTCCTGCGCGAGGCGCAGCGCCGGCAGCGACGCCGAGCGCGGGTCCGGGTAGCGCGCGATCATCGCCTGCACCGCGTCGTAGAACTCGGCGCTGCTCGAGGGCGCGGTGCTCACCGGTCCACCTCTCCCATCACCGTGTCGAGCGAGCCGACGATCGCGATCATGTCGGCGATCAGCGCGTCGGTCATGCAGGTCGCGGTCGCCTCGAGCGCGACGAACGACGGGGCGCGGAACTTGACGCGCCACGGCTTCGGGCCGCCGTCCGAGACGACGTAGCAGCCGAGCTCGCCGCGGGGCGACTCGATCGCGACGTAGACCTCGCCCTCGGGCACGCGGAAGCCCTCGGTGACGATCTTGAAGTGGTGGATCAGCGACTCCATCGAGGTGTGGAGCTCGTGCCGCGGCGGCAGCACGACCTTGCGGTCGTCCGCGATCCACGGCTCGCCGTCCATCTCCTCCAGCCGGTCGAGGCACTGCTCGACGATCCGCACGGACTGGCGCATCTCGTCCATGTGGACGCGGTAGCGGTCGTAGACGTCGCCGTTCGGGTAGACCGGCACGTCGAAGTCGACCTCGGCGATAGGCGAGATACGGCTCGGCCTTGCGGATGTCCCAGTCGACCCCGGACGCGCGCAGCACCGGGCCGGACTGCCCGAGCGCGATCGCGTCGTCGGCCGAGAGCAGGCCGACGCCCTGCGTCCGCTCGAGCCAGATCTTCTGGTTCGTCAGCAGCGTCTCGTAGTCGTCGATCGCCTTCGGCATCCACTCGCGTGAACTTCCGCGTCTCCGGGTAGAAGCCCGCGCGGGATGTCCTCGGCGAGCCCGCCGACCTGGAAGTACCGCGTGTGCATGCGGTAGCCGGTCGACCAGCTCGAAGAGGTCGAGGATCTGCTCGCGCTCGCGGAACGCGTACCAGAACATCGAGATCGCCCCCAGCTCGAGCGCCGAGGTGCCGAGCCAGACGAGGTGCGAGTGGATGCGGTTCAGCTCGCAGAGCAGCGTGCGCATCCAGGTCGCCTTCGGCGGAATCTCGAGCTCGAGCAGCTTCTCGACGGCGGCGACGAAGACGTACTCGTTGTTCTGGAACGCGACGTAGTCGATCCGCTGCGGGTACGTGACGCACTTCCACCACGTCTTCTGCTCCATGTTCTTCTCGAAGCCGGTGTGCAGGTAGCCGACGACCGCGGCGAGCCCGACGACGTCCTCGCCGTGCAGGTCGACGACGAGGCGGAGCACGCCGTGCGTCGACGGGTGGTTCGGCCCGAAGTTGATCGTGAGGACGTCGCCCGTCTCGAGCAGCTCCGGCGACGTCTGCAGCACCGTCGGGATCGGGCTCGGGATCCGCGTGCCCTCGTAGATCGCGGTCTTCTTCGCGGCCTCTGTGCCGGGGCGATCGCCATCACTCCTCCCCCGAGAAGCGGACCGGCTCGCCGCCGATCGGGTAGTCCTTGCGCAGCGGGTGCCCCTCCCAGTCGTCGTCCAGGAGGATCCGCTTCAGGTTCGGGTGGCCGTCGATCCGGACGCCCATCAGGTCCCAGGCCTCGCGCTCGTGCCAGTCGGCGGTCGGCCAGACGGAGACGACGCTCGGGACCGGCTCGTCCTCGTCGATCCAGGTCTGCAGGCGCAGCCGGCGCGGGCGCCGGGCCGAGCGCGAGCAGGTGGTAGCTGATCGCGAACCGCTTCGGCTTCCGCTCGGGGAGCTTCTGCGAGCCCTGCGTCATCGGCCGGTTGAGGTCGCGCCCGACGCCAGTCCCAGCCGATGCCGATGTAGCCGGCAACCCCCTCGTCGCCCCAGCCGAGGTAGTCGGCGGCCGTGACGTCGGCGAGGAAGTTGAAGCCCTCCTCGTCGCGCAGGTACGTCGCCGCGTCGACGAGCCGCGTCCGGCTCGACGACGAGCGGTCGTCTCGCCGTGCGCGTCCTCTCGCTCGACGAAGCCCGGGACCGCCCGTCGCAGGTCGGCTCACGGCGCGACGCTCCGGATCTCGTACGCCGGCGGCACGCCGGCGAGCACCGCCTCGTGCAGGCGGACGATCCCCTCCATCAGCGCCTCCGGCCGCGGCGGGCAGCCGGGCACGTAGATGTCGACCGGCACGATCTTGTCGACCCCCTGGAGGATCGCGTAGTTGTTGAACATCCCGCCGGAGCTGGCGCAGGCGCCCATCGCGATCACCCACTTCGGCTCGAGCATCTGGTCGTAGATCTGGCGCAGCGGCGCGGCCATCTTGTGCGAGACGCGGCCCGAGACGATCAGCAGGTCGGCCTGGCGCGGCGACGACGCGGAACGCCTCCATCCCGAAGCGCGCGATGTCGTAGCGCGCGCCGACGATCGACATCATCTCGATCGCGCAGCACGCGAGCCCGAACGTGTCCGGCCACATCGACTTCGTCTGCGACCACGCGACCGCCTTCTCCAGCGTCGTCAGCCCGACGCGCTGCTCGAGGTTCTCCGACCTCCTCCTCGAAGGGCGCCGGGCCCTTCGTCGGCCAGAGCAGCCGCTCCGACTGGAGGCCGTAGCTCGCGCAGGCGGCTTCTCTACCGCCATTCGAGCGCTCCCTTGCGCCAGATGTAGACGTAGGCGACCAGCAGGATGACGAGGAAGAAGAGGAACTCGAAGAACCCGAACCAGCCGAGCTGGTCGAGGATCACCGCGAGCGGATAGAGGAAGACGATCTCGATGTCGAAGACGATGAAGAGCATCGCCGTCAGGTAGAAGCTGACGGTGAAGCGCTGCTGCTGCGGCGGCCCCGTCGAGACGCCCGACTCGAACGGGATCGTGCGCGCGCGCGTACGGCGCTGTGGCCGCTGCGCGAAGATGAAGGACAACGCGACCATCGACACGGGGATCGCGAGCGCGAAGAAGCCCGTAGATCAGGAACGGCAACCAGCTGTCGCACCAAAGCCAGGCTGCGCACGCTACCAAAGCGCAAGTCGGCCGCACGAGCAGGTACGAAATCCGCGTTTCTGGACAGCGCGTCGCAGGTGTCACAAAGTCGGCGGTTCCGAGGGCCGGACCGTCGGGTACACTGCGTCGCATGGCAACCGTCGAGCGCATCGATGAGGCCGGTGGCGAGACCACCGTCGTCGCTCTGACCGAGCGTGCGGCCGCGAAGATTCACGGCCCTGATGGCCGAGGAGCCCGAGGGCGAGGCCGAGTGTGCTGCGCGTCGCCGTCCAGGGCGGCGGCTGCTCCGGCTTCGAGTACGCGCTCGGCTTCGACCGCGGCGCGCCAGGAGGGCGACCTCGAGCTCGAGCTCGCACGGCGTCAACGTCGTCGTCGACCCGTTCAGCGCGCCGTACCTCCAGGGCGCGCTCGATCGACTTCCTCGAGACGCTCCAGGAGTCCGGGTTCAAGATCGAGAACCCGAACGTCTCGTCGGCGTGCGGCTGCGGCCACACCTTCCAGGTCGCCGAGGGCGAGGAGCTGCCGGAAGGCACCTCCGCCGGCGGCTGCGGCTCCGGCTGCTCAGCCTAGTCCCTGGCCGGCGTCGGCTCCCGCCGGGCTGAGCCGGCTCTGCCGCCGCCTCGCACCGCTGACCAGGCAGCGCCTCGGCCTTGTCCAGGCATCTGCCCGATACGATCGCCGCGTGATTGAGCCGCAGGGACTTGGGCGCCCGCTTCGCGTCGCCGTCGTCGGCTCCGGCCCGGCCGGGTTCTACGCGGCGGACGCGCTCCTGAAGGCCGACCCGCCCGTCGAGGTGGACATGATCGAGCGGCTGCCGACGCCGTGGGGCCTCGTCCGGCTCGGCGTCGCGCCCGACCACGCGAACATCAAGGCGGTCTCGCGCGCGTTCGAGAAGATCGCCGCAGCGGCCCGGCTTCCGCTTCTTCGGCAACGTCGAGGTCGGCGCGACGTCACGCACGCGGATCTCGCTCGGCATCTACGACGCGGTCATCTACACCGTCGGCGCGCAGACCGACCGGCGGCTCGGGATCCCCGGCGAGGATCTGCCGGGCTCGTGGGCCGCGACCGAGTTCGTCGCCTGGTACAACGGCCACCCCGACTTCCAGGACCTCGACGTTCGACCTCTCGGGCGAGCGCGCGGTCGTCGTCGGCAACGGGAACGTCGCGATCGACGTCGCCCGGATGCTCGCGCTCGACGGCCGAGGAGCTCGCGACCGACGGACACGACGGACGCGGCGATCGACGCGATCGTCGGCTGCGGGCATCAAGGAGATCGTCATGCTCGGCCGCCGCGGGCCGGCGCAGGCGGCGTTCACGCCGCCGGAGCTGAAGGAGCTCGGCGAGCTCGCCGGCGCCGACGTGATCGTCGATCCCGCCGACCTCGAGCTCGACCCGGCGAGCGAGACGGCGCTCGAGGACGGATCACGAGCGCGCGCGGCGCAACGTCGAGCTGCTGCGCGAGTACGCCGCGCGGCCGCCCGCGGGCAAGCCGAAGACGGCTCGTGCCTCCGCTTCCTCGTCTCGCCGGTCGCGATCCTCGGCGACGGACCGCGTCGAGGCGGTCGAGGTCGTCCGCAACCGGCTCGGTCGACGACGCGGGGCCGCGATCGTCGCCGTGCCGACGGACGAGACGCGAGACGATCCCGTGCCGGCATCGTCTTCCGCAGCGTCGGCTACCGGGGCGTGCGCGCTTCCCGGGCGTGCCGTTCGACGAGCGGCGCGGCGACGATCCCGAACGACCGCGGCCGCGTCGAGGGCGCGCCGGGCGTCTACGTCGCCGGCTGGATCAAGCGCGGCCCGAGCGGCGTGATCGGCACGAACAAGAAGGACGCGACGGAGACGGTCGAGCTGCTGCTCGAGGACGCGCGCGCCGGCAGGCTGCCGCTCGGCGAGGGCAGCCTCGAGGACCTGCTCGCCGAGCGAGGCGCCGAGCCGGTCGTCTACGCCGGCTGGGAGGCGATCGACGCGAGCGAGCGGGCGCGCGGCGAGCCGCTCGGCCGCCCGCGCGTGAAGCTGGCCACGTGGCCGGAGCTCCTCGAGCAGGCGCGAGCGCTCGAGGCCCGGGAAGCAGCCCGCCGGAGCGGCGCACGCGGCGCGGCGACGCGCGACTGCGGCAAGCGGCGCGTGCACGCTGCGAAGCCACGAGCTGCCACGTGCAGCTCGGCGGCGCGACAACGGCTCGCGGACGCCTCCACCGACACTTCGCAACAGCCTGTTGCAGAGGCTCGAGCGTCTCGGCGGCACGGATCAGCGCCTGACCGGCGAGGAGGCTAGACTCGAAGCGATGAGCGAGACCGAGACGAGGCAGGAGCTCTGGGGCGGCGAGACCGCGCAAGGCGATCGGCAACTTCCCCGTCTCCGGCGAGCCGATCCCCGCGCCGGTCGCGCGCTGGCTCGGCCGGATCAAGGCGCGCCGCGGCGCGCGTGAACGCCGAGCTCGGGCTGCTCGACGCCGACAAGGCCGAGCGGATCGCCGCCGCCGCCGACCGCATCGCGGCCGGCGAGCTCGACGACCAGTTCCCGATCGACGTCTTCCAGACCGGCTCGGGCACGTCGTCGAACATGAACGCGAACGAGGTGATCGCGACGCTCGCCGGCGACGACGTGCACGCGAACGACGACGTCAACATGGGCCAGTCCTCGAACGACGTCTTCCCGTCGGCCGTCCACCTCGCCGCGCTCGACGAGCTCGACGAACGACCTGCTGCCCGCGCTCGACCGGCTCGGCGCCTCGCTCGAGGCGAAGGCGAAGGAGTTCGACGACGTCGTCAAGTCGGGCCGCACGCACTGGATGGACGCCGTGCCCGTCACGCTCGGCCAGGAGTTCGGCGGCTACGCCGCGCAGGTGCGCGAGGGCAGCGCGCGCGTCGAGTCGACGCTCGAGCGGCTCGGCAAGATCCCGCTCGGCGGCACCGCCGTCGGCACCGGGCTGAACACGCATCCGGAGTTCGCCGCGCGCGTCCGCGCGCAGGCTCGCCGCCGAGACCGGGCTCGCGATCTCGCCGCCCGCCGATCCGTTCGAGGCGCAGGCCGCCCGCGACGGGCTCGTCGAGGCCTCCGGCGCGCTGAAGATCGTCGCCGTCTCGCTGACGAAGATCGCGAACGACCTGCGCTTCATGGGCTCCGGCCCGCGCGCCGGGCTCGGCGGAGATCTTCCTGCCCGAGCTCCAGAAGGGCAGCTCGATCATGCCCGGCAAGGTCAACCCGGTCATCCCCGAGGTCGTGACGCAGGTCGCGGCGCAGGTGATCGGCAACGACGCGGCGATCGCGATCGGCGGCATGCAGGGGCACTTCGAGCTGAACGTCTTCGTCCCGCTGATGGCCCGCAACCTGCTCGACTCGATCAAGCTGCTCGCCGCGCGCGTCGCCGCCTGCTCGCCGAGAAGTGCGTCGACGGGATCGAGGCGAACCGCGAGCAGTGCGAGCGCTACGCCGAGCTGACGCTGTCGGCCGCGACGGCGCTCAACCCGTACATCGGCTACGACAAGGCGAGCGAGATCGTCAAGGAGGCCGCCGCGTCGGGCCGCTCGCTGCGCGAGGTCGCGCGCGAGGCGGGCGTCGAGGACGCCGTCCTCGACGAGGCGCTCGACTACCGCAAGATGGCCAAGCCGCACGGCTGAGGCCGCGGCGCGGACGGGCGCAAGAGGGAGATCTCCGGTACAACGGGAGCATGGCCCGGCTCCCGATCGCACTGGCAGTCCTGCTCCTCGCGCCGGCGGTGGTGCCGAGCGCCTCGGCTTCGACGACCCAGCGCACGGCAAAGGCGCGCGTCTGGATCGCGAACGAGCGCCCCGCAGTCGTCCGCGGCACGGGCTTCAAGCCCGGCGAGCGCGTCCAGGTCTCGCTCGCCGCAGTGAAGCAGCGGCTGCGCAAGACGGTCAGCGCGAACGCAAAGGGCGTCTTCGTCGCCCGCTGGACGACCGGGCTGAAGAGCGACTGCGGCAACAAGCTGGTCACCGCCACGGGCTCGCTCGGCACCCGCGCCGTCTTCAAGGTCGTCGCGAACGACTGCGCGCCGCAGCAGGACCCGTACGGGTAGCGGTCGACCCCCAGCCGCAGAAGCCGCGGCCGCGAGCGGGCTAGTACGCGACGGCGCCGCGGCCGGTCGCGGCCGCGTGCCGCTGCTCGTCGGCGCGGTAGCTCGAGCGCACGAGCGGCCCGGAGAAGACCGAGCCGAAGCCGAGCGCCTCGCCCTGCTCGCGGAACCAGCGGAACTCGTCCGGGTGCACCCAGCGGTCGATCGGCGCGTGCTTCGGGCGACGGCTGCAGGTACTGGCCGATCGTGACGACGTCGACGCCGTGCGCGCGCAGGTCGCGCATCGTCTCGACGACCTCGTCGTTCGTCTCGCCGAGGCCGACGATGATCCCGGACTTCGTCAGCACCGGGTAGTCGGCGATCTCCTTGGCGCGGCGCGAGGAGCCAGAGCGCCTTGTCGTAGTCGGCCTTGCGCGCCGCGCATCCGTCGATGCAGCCGGCGCACGGTCTCGATGTTGTGGTTGAAGACGTCGGGCCGCGCGGCGAGCACCGTCTGCAGCGCCTCCTCCTCGACGCCGAGGAAGTCGGGCGTCAGCACCTCGACCGATGCGCCTGCGGCAGCTTCGCCTTGAGCGCGCGGATCGTCGCCGCGTAGTGGCCGGCGCCGCGGTCGGGGACGTCGTCGCGGTCGACCGAGGTGACGACGACGTGCTCGAGGCCCATCTGCGACGCGGTCTGCGCGAGCCGCAGCGGCTCGAGCGGGTCGGACGGCTCGTCGGGCTTGCCCGAGTGGACGTAGCAGTAGCGGCAGGCGCGGGTGCACGTGTCGCCGAGGATCTGGAACGTCGCCGTGCCGCGCCCCCAGCACTCGCGCGATGTTCGGGCAGCGCGCCTCCTCGCAGATCGTGTGCAGGCTCGCGCCGTGGATCAGCTTCTTGACGTCGAAGTAGCGCGCCGTTCGCGCTCGGCGCGCGCACCTTCATCCACTCGGGGCGGCGCGGGCGCTCGGCGACGGGAAGCGAGGTCTCCATCGCTCGTGAGTCTAGATGCGCGGCGCGCTGTGCCGGTCCGGCCGAGCGTCTGTCTAGCCGCGGTCCGCTCGACCATCAGCGTGACCATCGTCGCGCCCTCGGTCCAGAGGCGGTGCGGGACGTCCTTCGGCCAGCGCACCTGCTGGCCCGCCTGCACGGGCGACACCTCGCCGGCCACCGACGTGAAGCCCTCGCCCTCGAGCACGACGACGATCGTGTCGTTCGGTCCTGGATGCTCGTGGACGGTCGCGTGCTCGGAGAACCGCAACTGCGCGACGAAGAAGTCGTCCTCGCGGATCAGCAGCCGGCCGTCGACGCCGACGACGCCCTCGTACGGCAACGGGTCCCAGCCGGGCCGCGGGAACGGTCGGATGTCGGGCGGCACGGCGGCGAGTCTAGACGCAGCCGGTCGGCCCTGCCGGCGCTGCTACGGTAACCGGACTGACCCGTCCGTTTCGTCCGTTGGAGGCTCATGCCCGCCCGCAGCACGAACCCCTGGCTCGTCCTCACCCTCGTCTGCTTCGCGCAGTTCATGGTCGTCCTCGATGCGACCGTCGTCAACGTGGCCCTCCCCTCGATCCAGCGGGATCTGCACCTCGCGGAGGGGAGCCTGCAATGGATCGTGAACTCGTACGCGCTCGTCTTCGGCGGCTTCCTTCTCCTCGGTGGGCGCGCGGGCGACCTGCTCGGCCGCAAGCGGCTGTTTCTCTTCGGGCTCGTCGTCTTCACCATCGCGTCGCTCCTGAACGGACTCTCGACCTCCTCGGCGATGCTGGTCGGCTCGCGCGCGCTCCAGGGGCTCGGGGCGGCGTTCATCTCGCCGGCGGCCCTGGCGATCATCAGCACGACCTTCGCGGAAGGCCGCGAGCGCGGCAAGGCGCTCGGCGTCTGGGCCGCGATCGCCTCGGGCGGCAGCGCGGTCGGACTGCTCCTCGGCGGCGTGCTCACCCAGGCGCTCTCGTGGCCCTGGATCTTCTTCATCAACGTCCCGATCGGGATCGCCGTCTTCTTCCTCTCGCTCCGCTTCGTGCCGGAGTCGAAGGACGAGCGCGCCCATCGCAGCTTCGACGTCGCCGGCGCCGCTACTGCTACCGGCGGCCTGATGACCCTCGTCTACGCGATCGTCAACGCCCAGGAAAAGGGCTGGACCTCGTTCGCGACGCTCGGCACCTTCGCGGTGTCCGCGACGCTGCTGATCGCCTTCGTCCTGATCGAGCTCCGCACCTCGCACCCGCTTGTCCGGCTCTCGATCTTCCGCGTCCGCACGCTGACCGCCGCGAACTCCGTGATGCTGCTCGTCGCGTCGGGGCTCTTCGCGATGTTCTTCTTCAACTCGCTCTACATCCAGCGCGTCCTCGGCTACGGACCGCTGAAGGCGGGCCTCGCGTTCCTGCCCTTCACGGCCGGCATCATGGTCTCCGCCGGCCTCGCGTCGCAGTTCGCGCCGAGGGTCGGCGTCCGGATCGTGTCCGTGGTCGGCATGCTGCTGACGGCCGGCGGCCTCGCGCTGCTCGGCACGGTTCCGACGGACGGGACGTACGTCGCGCACGTCCTCCCCTCGCTGCTGATCACCGCGCTGGGCATGGGCGCCGTCTTCGTGCCGCTGACGCTCGTCGCGACGACGGGGCTGCACGACGACGACCAGGGACTCGCGTCGGGGCTCTTCAACACGTCCCAGCAGATCGGCGGCGCGCTCGGCCTGGCCATCCTCTCGACCTTCGCCGCGACCCGGACGACGAACCAGCTCGACGCGGGCGCGAGCCAGGCCTCGGCGCTCGTGAGCGGCTTCCACGTCGCCTTCGTCGGGGGCGCCCTCTTCATCCTGGCCGCGCTCGTGCTGCTCGTCGCGCTGCTGCGGAAGCGCGACGTGGAGCGGATCGAGGCCGCGACGTCGCTCCAGGTCGAGGCCGAGGCTGCGTGACCGAGACGACGAAGCTGCCCCCGAGGTTGCTCCGGGCCGACGCCCAGCGCAACCTGGAGCGCGTGCTCCTGGCGGCGGAGGAGCTCTTCGCCGAGCGCGGCGCCGGCGACGTCAGCGTCGACGAGGTCGCGCGGCGCGCGGGCGTCGGCCACGCGACGGTGTTCCGCCGCTTCCCCTCGAAGGAGGCGCTGATCGCCGCCGTCGTCTCCCGGCGGATCCGGGCCGTCGGCGAGCTCGCCGAGGCGGCGCTCCTGCGCGACGACCCGGGCGCCGCCTTCGAGGACTTCGCCTGGGCGGTCGCCGAGGTGAAGGCCCGCGACCGCGCGCTCTTCGCCGGGCTCGCCGGTCCCTGCGCCTCGCTGCCGGACGTGATCGAGGCGAACGGGGCGGCACTCGAGTCGGTCCGGCGCCTCGTCGAGCGGGCGCAGGCCGCCGGTGCCGTCCGCGGCGACGTCCCGCCCGACGAGGTGCCCCTGCTGCTCGCGTCGACGCTGACCGGGTCGCTCGAGCTCTGCGCCGCGGGCAGCGACCTCTGGCGCCGTCACTTCGCCGTCGTGCTCGACGGCCTGCGCGCGGGAACGGCGAGAACGGACTAGCGCGCGGCGAGCTGCGCGTGCACGGGCTGGGCCCAGAGGCCCGGCTCGTCGCCGGGCAGCTCCTCGAACATGAGGTCGAAGACGTCGGCGAGCGCCTGCAGCGCGGCGGGCCTGACGTCGTCGACGCGCAGCGGCCGGTCGAGCTCGGCCGCCATCGTCGTGAACATGGCGTCCTCGAGCCCGCACGCGGTGATCCATTCCGTGAACGGCGCCGGGTCGAGATCGACGTTCAGCGCGTAGCCGTGCGTGGTGACCCACTTCGTGACGTGGATCCCGATCGAGGCGATCTTCCGCGGCGGCGACTCGAGCCAGACGCCGGTGAGGCCCTCGATCCGCGTCGCGTCCAGCTCGAAGGCGCCGCACGTGCGGATGAGCGCCTCCTCGAGGTCACGGCAGTACCGCTTCACGTCCTGCCCGTGGCGCGTCAGGTCGAGGATCGGGTAGCAGACGAGTTGGCCTGGCGCGTGGAAGGTGGACTTGCCGCCACGGTCCGTCTCGACGACGTCGACGCTCGCCCCCTCCGGGATGTGCAGCTCTCCGGGCTCGGTGCGACGGCCGAGCGTCACCGTCGGGGGGTGCTCCAGGAAGAGGATCGTGTCGGGGATCGCACCCTGGGAGACGGCTCCGGCGAGCGCGCGTTGCAGCTCCCACGCCTCCTCGTAGGGCACGGTCCCCAGGTGCATCACATACGCGCCCTGCGTCACGTCGACGAGACTAGCAGCGGCCGCGCCCGTCGCAGCTCACGGGGCGGCGCCGCACGGCGGAAGCGGCATGCTGCGGGTCGCGCGGCTGCCCTTGTCCCCCACCGCCACGATCCGATATGACCCGCAGTCGCCCGGCTCGACGCCGCGGAAGCGGATCGTGAAGCCGCCCTTCTTGCCGGCGGTCACGAGCCGGACGTAACGTCCCTGGCCCGTCAGGATCGCCGTCAGCCGCACGTGCTCGGCGGGACGGAATTGCGTTGCATGCACGGTCAGCGGCGCCGTGTCGACGACCTGCAGTCGCGGCTGCGGAGTGGCTGCGGCCGCCGTGCCGGCGGCCAGGAGGGCGATGACGAGCGCGGACAGGCGGCGCATCGTGCGGCCAGTATGCCCCAAGGGCACTTGACCTGCGGCGCCGGGAAGGGGAAGGTGCTCACGGAGCCGGGTGCAGTAGGGGAAGCGCCCGGCGAACTGTCATGGGAAGAAGGGGAAGACGATGCGAACCACTCGGATTCGGTGGGCGGTCGCATGCGCCGCGGTCCTCCTCGCTGCCCTCGTTCCGCTGCTCAGCGGGACGACGCGCAGCTCGGATCACGGAGCAACGGCAGCCGCCGGGCAGGAGTTTCCGCCTGCGCTTGCAGCGCACCTGAGCGATCTGGCGAAGGCGATACCCGGAAACGGAGGAGAGCCCGACGGCGAGGGCCCGGCCGGTGCGGATGTGGCGAAGCTCCAGGAGCTCGCCTATCCCGCCCCCGACATTCCGCTGGGCTGGCTGTCGAGCTCGCGCTCGGCGTTCTCGAACGCGCAGGGCCGCCACTTCCCGCGCAAGGGGAAGGAAGGGGTCTGGTCGACGGTCGGACCCGACAAGGCGCTCTATCCGTTCTTCGACCTGCGTGACCTTTCGCTCTACGTCCCGAACGCGTACGTCGCGGCGAGCCGTATCAACGCGATGGCGATCGACCCGAACTGCCGGCAAGGCCGCTGCACGATGTGGATCGGCCCCGCCGGAGGCGGCATCTGGCGCACGAGCAACGCGCTGGCTCCGTCACCGAAGTGGACGTACCTGAGCGGCTCGTTCGCCATCAACTCGATCGGCTCGATCGCGCTCGACCCGAGGGACCCCGACGGCGACACGATCTGGGTCGGCACGGGTGAGGCGAACACGTGCGGCAGCGGCTGCGTGCACGGGCAGGGCCTCTACAAGTCGACGGACGGCGGCGACCACTGGACCGGCCCGATCGGACAGAGCGTGTTCGGCGGCCGCGGCATCGGTGCGATCGCGGTCGACCCGCGCAACTCGAAGACGCTGTACGTGTCGTCGACCTTCTCGCTGCACGGCTACTCGTCCGTGTGCTGCTCCGGCGTCACCCGGGTGGTCATCCCGGGGGCCCGGATGTGGGGCCTCTACAAGTCGACCGACGGCGGGGCGAACTGGACGTACATCCACGGCGGCTCGGCGAACGCGGCGGACTGCGCCAACGCCGATCCGTCCTTCGTCGCGACCAACGCCAGTCCGTGCACGCCGCGCGGCGTCCGGCAGGTCGTGCTCGACCCGTCGAACCCGGACGTCGTCTACTCGTCGTCGTACGCGAGAGGCGTCTGGCGATCGACCGACGCGGGCGTAACGTGGACGCAGATCAAGCCGTCCCTGAACGCGGCGATCACGACCACGCTGCCGTGGATCGACGTGACGACGCTGCCGAACGGCAAGACGCGCATGTACCTCGGCGAGGGCAACACGGGCTCGCCGTTCAGTCGTGTCTTCCGCAGCGACGACGTCGCCTCGGGCGTCCCGGTCTGGAGCGACCTGACGTCGAGCAGCGTGGCCGATCCGCGCTGGGCGACCTTCAACTTCTGCACGGGGCAGTGCTGGTACGACAACATCGTCGTCACGCCCAAGGGCTACCCCGACATCGTCTACGTGGGCGGCTCGTACCAGTACGGCGAGCTGACCGCGAACCATCGCGGCGTCGTGCTCTCGACCGACGGGGGCGCCACCTGGACGGATGTGACGGCCGACGCGACCGATCCGATTCACCCGAACGCGCTGCACCCGGATCAGCACGCGCTCGTCACCAACCCGTCCAACCCCCTCCAGTTCTTCGAGGGGAGCGACGGCGGCGTCATGCGCTCGAGCGGCGCCCTCACGGACGGGACGAGCACCTGCGACGCACGTGGGCTCAGCGCTGCGCGGGTCGATCGGTGCAAGCAGATGCTCTCGCGCATCCCGACGCTGCTCGAGGGCGTGAACGACGGCCTGACGACGCTCCAGTTCCAGAGCCTGTCCGTCAGCCCGTTCGACTCGGATGAGCTGCAGGGCGGGACCCAGGACAACGGCACCTGGGAGAACTACGGCAGCAAGTCGAAATGGCTGGAGACGATGATCGGCGACGGCGGCCAGTCGGGCTTCGACATCAAGAACCGGGCGTTCCGGTTCCACACCTACTTCGACAAGCAACCCGACGTGAACTTCTCGAACGGCGCCGTCGCGGACTGGAACTGGATCGGCGACCCGTTCTTCCCGGCCACGGGCCAGGAGGCGTCGGAGTTCTACGTGCCGGTGATCTCCGACCCGGTCGTCAGCAAGACGATGTTCCTGGGCGCCCAGCATGTCTGGCGCACGAAGACCCAGGGCCTCGGCACGATGACCGTCGACGAGCTCCGGACGCACTGCAACGAATGGACGGGCGACTTCACGGTCCAGTGCGGCGACTGGGTGCCGCTCGGCGGTCCGCCGCTGACCGACCCGTCGCTCGGCGACCGCGCCCTGGGGAACGTCGCGGCGGTGGAGCGGGCGACGCGCGACTCGTCGACGCTCTGGGCGGCCACGACGACGGGTCGCGTCTTCATCTCGAAGAACGCGGCGGCCGAGCCGGCCTCGGCGGTCGCGTTCACGCGGCTCGACTCGCTCGCGGCCAACTCGCCGGGCCGCTTCGTGTCGAGCATCTACATCGACCCGAAGAACGCGAATCACGCCTGGATCTCCTACAGCGGCTTCAACGCCGCGACGCCGGCGACGCCGGGCCACGTGTTCGACGTCAAGTACAACCCGGGCGCCGGGACCGCGACCTGGAAGAGCCTCGACGGCACCGGCAAGGGTGCGCTCGGCGACATTCCGATCACCGACCTCGTCCGGGACGATCCGACGGGCGACCTCTACGCGTCGACCGACTACGGCGTTCTCCAGCGGTCGACCGACGACAACTCGCCCGGGTGGGACCTGGCGGCGCCGGGGATGCCGAACGTCGAGGTCCCCGGCCTGACGATCGTGTCCTCGGACCGGAAGCTCTATGCCGCGACGCACGGGATGGGTGCCTGGGTCCTGAAGCTGCGACGACGACGATCACCACGGAGGGGACCACTGACGATTCGACACTGAAGGATCGACCCGAGGGGGCCGCCTGTCACGGGCGGCCCCTGGACGTCAACCGCCGAGCAGCCGCTCGCCGGCAGCGAGCTCGGCGAGGATCTCGAGCCAGACGGTGACGAACCGCTCATACTCGCCGCGGGCAGAGGGCGGGAGCGGCGAGACGATCCGGTCCCAGGTCGCGGCGCGGAGGAGCGCGGCGAGGGCGTAGCCGCACGCGAACGCCTCGCGCAGCTCGGCCATGGGCGCGTAGCGCGTGAAGGGCTCGAGGTAGGCGTCCCGCAGCCGCTCGACCTCAGGCGAGCCGGGCTGGTGGCCGGCGCGCTCCGCGGCCGAGCGAAGCGCGAGGTGCGGGCCGGCGAAGGGGTGGGAGACGGACGCCTCGGCCCAGTCGAGGAAGCCGGCCTGCCCGTCCCGGACGAAGACGTTGCCATCGTGTGCCTCCTCGTGCGCGACTGTCGGCGGGACCGCGTCCCCGAGCCCCTCGACGGCGTCTCGCACGAACGGGGCGAGCGGGCCGTCGCCGGCCAGCTCCTCGTAGAGCGCCGGCAGCCGCGACGGCCGCTTGTCCGGAGTTCCCGCAGCAAGCGCGTCGTCGACATCGGCCGCAAAGTCGAGCTGGGACTCGGCGTAGCGCGCCAGCACCTCCGGCCACGACGGCTCCGACCCGCCGCCGTCGTGCACGTCGCGGAGCGACGGCCCGAAGTCCAGCGTCAGCAACCTCGGGCCCTCGACCGCGATCACCTCCGGCAGGCAGTCGGGCCGCCGCCGCTCGAGGAGCACAGTCAGCGCGGGCTCGAAGGCGAGCGCGGGCGGGTTCTCCTTGAACCAGACGTCGCCCCGTGCGGTGGGGACGCGGACGATCGCCGACCAGGGACGCGTCCGGACGAGCTCGACGTCGCCGCTCCGCTCGACGCGCTCGTCGATCCACGCCGTCGCCCGGTCGAGCCAGCCCGGCTCGTCCCAGGCCAGGCCCGACAGGCTAATAGTCGGCTTCGCCCCAGGTCTGCAGGCGCTGGCGCAGGTCGCGCAGGAAGCGGCCGGCCAACGCGCCGTCGACGAGGCGATGGTCGTACGTGAGCGTCAGGTTCATCATCGAGCGGACGGCGATCGCGTCGGCGCCGTTCTCGTCCTGGACGACCCACGGGCGCTTGACGATCGCGTACGTGCCGAGGATGGCGCTCTGCGGCTGGCTGATGATCGGCGTCCCGTGGAAGGTGCCGTAGCCGCCCGGGTTCGTGATCGTGAACGTGCCGCCCTGGACGTCGTCCGGCAGCAGCTGCTTCTCGCGCGCGCGGCGCGCGACGTCCGCGATCGCCCGCGCCAGCCCGAGCAGGTTGAGGTCCTGCGCGTTCTTGACCACGGGGACGATCAGCCCCTTGCCGTCGGCGAGCTCGACCGCGAAGCCGAGGTTGGCGTAGTTGCGCGTCACGATCTTGTCGCCGCGCAGCTCGCCGTTCACCCACGGGTAGTCCTTCAGCGTCTCGACCGTCGCCCGCGCGATGAACGCGAGATACGTCGGGTTGACGCCGTAGGCCGACTGGTACTCCCCCTTCAGCTTCTCGCGGATCCCGACGACCTTGGACATGTCGACCTCGATCGCCGAGGTGACGTGCGCGGCGGTGTCGAGCGACTTGCGCATGTGCTCGGCGATCCCTCTGCGCATGGCCGACATCGGCTCGAGCGTCTCGCCCGTGGCAGCGACGAGAGGTTCAGCCGGCGCCTGGACGGCGGGAGGCGGCGCGGCTGCCGGAGGTGCGGGGGCTGGGGCGGGTGTCACCGGCGCAGGTGCGGCAGGTGCGGGTGCTTCCGGTGCGGCCTGCTGGACGGGTGCCGGCGGCGGGACCGGAGCGGCCTGCGGCGCGGGCTCAGGCTCGGCGGCGGGTACCTGCTGCGCCGCCTGGGCGGCGCCGCTCTCGATGAACGAGAGGATGTCCTTCTTCGTCACGCGGCCGCCGGTGCCGGTGCCCTGCACCTGGTTCGGGTCGACGCCGTGCTCGGAGGCGATGCGCGCCACCACGGGGGAGACGAACGTCTTGCCGTTTCCGGACGGCGCCTGAACGGGGGCGGGCACCGCGGGCTGGGTCACTGCGGGCTGGGCCACTGCCGGCTGGATCACCGTGGACTGCCGCGCTGCCGGCTCGGCGCTACCGGCTCGTCCGGCTGTGGCTCCGGCGCCTCCGCGGCCGGGGCGCCCTCCGGCGCGATCACGGCCAGCTTCGCCCCCACCTCGACCGTCTCGCCTTCGGGGACGAGGATCTGCTGCAGGACGCCCGTCCCGGGCGAGGGAACCTCGGTGTCGACCTTGTCGGTGGAGATCTCGAGCAGCGGCTCGTCGGCCTCGATCGCCTCGCCCTCCTGCTTGAGCCACTTCGTGATCGTGCCCTCCGAGACGGAGACGCCCATCTGGGGCATGACGACGTCGACAACGGTTCCGGTAGCCATGAGTGGTTCTCCTTAGTACTCCGCGAGCGCGCGGAGGCCTGCGACGACGTCTTCGACCTGGGGGATGTAGGCCTTCTCGAGCACGGGCGAGAAGGGCACGGGCGTGTCGGGCGCCGCGATCCGCTTCACCGGCCCGTCGAGGTCCTCGAACGCCTCCTCGGCGATCGTCGCCGCGATCTCGGCCCCGAAGCCGCCGGTGCGCGTGTCCTCGTGCAGGACGAGCACCTTCGACGTCTTGCGGGCCGACTCGAGCACGGCCTCGCGGTCCCACGGCATCACCGTGCGCAGGTCGACGATCTCGACCGAGACGCCGTCGTGCTCGAGCTGTTGTGCGGCCTCCTCGGCCGTGTAGACCATGGCGCCCCACGTGATCACCGAGAGATCGTCGCCCTCCCTGTGGATGCGCGCCTTGCCGATCGGCGTCGTGTACCGCTCCTCCGGCACGTCCGCCTTGATCCGCCGGTAGAGGTGCTTGTGCTCGAAGAAGAGCACCGGGTTCGGATCCTCGATCGCCGAGATGATCAGGCCCTTGGCGTCCTCCGGCGTCGCCGGGCAGACGCACTTCAGGCCCGGGATGTGCGCGAAGGACGACTCCGGGTTCTGCGAGTGGAACGGGCCGCCCGAGAAGCCGCCGCCCGACGGCAGCCGGAGCACGATCGGCACGGGAGTGCCCACGCGCCAGCGCTGCTTCGCGGCGACGGTGACGAGGTGGTCCCACGCGCACGAGACGAAGTCCGCGAACTGCATCTCGGCGACGGGGCGCAGGCCCATGATCGCGGCGCCGGTCGCGCCCGCGACGATCGCCGTCTCCGAGAGCGGCGCGTCGATCACGCGCCAGGGGCCGAACTCCTCCTGGAAGCCGAGCGTCACCTTGAACGCGCCGCCGTACACGCCGACGTCCTCGCCGAGGACGAAGACCCGGTTGTCGCGCCGCATCTCCTGCCGGAGGCCGTCGCTGATCGCGTGCAGATAGGTCATCTCGGGCATCAGGGAGCCGCTCTCACTTGTGGTGGGGCGTGTCGAGGTCCTCCGGCATCGCGTAGACGCCGTCCAGGAGCGACTCGGGGTCCGGCTGCGGCGACTCCTCGGCCCGCTGGATCGCGTCGTTCAGGAGCTTCTTGACGTGGACGCCGATCTGCTCCTCGTCCTCGTCGCTCATGTCCGCGTGCTCGCGCAGCCAGCTGCGAAAGCGCTCGATCGGGTCGCGCTTCGCCCACTCCTCGAAGAGCTCCTTCGGCACGTAGAACGCGTCGTCGTGGACTGCATGCCCCTCCATGCGCAGGGTCTGGCACTCGATCAGCGTCGGCCCGCCTCCGTCACGCGCCTTCTCGATCGCGTGCTTCGCCTCGCGGTAGACGGCGAGGATGTCCGTGCCGTCGACGACGACTCCCTCGAAGCCGTAGGCCGCCGCGCGATCGGCGAGGTGCTCGACCGCGTACTCGAGGTACGTCGGGGTCGAGTACGCCCACTGGTTGTTGTCGCAGATGAAGACGACCGGCAGCTTCCGCACGCCGGCGAAGTTCATCCCCTCGTGCGCGTCTCCGCGCGCCATCGCGCCCTCGCCCGACCAGGCGACCGCGACGCGCTTCTCCTCGCGGATCCGGAACGCGAGCGCGCAGCCGACCGCCACCGGGAGCATCGCCGGCAGGTGCGAGACCATCGCGATCAGCCCGAGGCGCTGGTCGGCCATGTGCACGTTGCCGTCCTTGCCCTTCGTCGGACCGTCCACCCGCCCCATGAACTGGGCGAAGATCCGCCACGGCTCGACGCCGCGCGTAATGTGGACGCCCATGTCGCGGTGCAGCGGCGTTCCGACGTCGTCGGCCCCCATCGCGGTCGCGACGCCGACCGCTGACGCCTCGTTGCCGCGCCCCGTGTAGAACGAGCCGGGGATCTTCCCCTGGCGGTAGAGGATGTGGCCACGCTCCTCCACCCCGCGGGTGATGAGCATGTTGCGGTACATGCCGAGCAGGTCCTCGCGGTCGAGGCCCCATTCCTTGACTTCCTGCAGCGAGCCGACCGGCTCGGCTTCCCTGGCGATTGCCATTCCTCTGGTCCCCCGTCGGTCGTAGAAGGCCGCACGCACTTTAACGGCTAGGCTCCGGCGCATGATCGACGAGGCATTCGCGCGCGATCGTCGGGCTAGGTGATGGGAAAGGCGTCCGACTGGCTCCGCGAGGAGCGGCGCAAGGTGCTCGGCGACTGGACGGCCGTCTGCCTGAGGTGCGGCGGCGCGCGGCGCTGGTTCGAGGAGTTCGAGTCCGAGATCCCGACCGAGTGCCCGGGCTGCGGCGGCGAGCTGCTGCACCGCTGCCCGGCCTGCTCGGCGCCGTTCTCGTCGACCTTCGCGGTCGACTGCGAGGAATGCGGCGCGCAACTGCGCGAGCCCGAGCTCTTCGGGACGCGCATTCGGAAGGCGTGATCAGAGCCGGCGTGATCAGGACGGCGTGATCCGCCAGACCTGGCCGTCGTCATAGATCGACGCCCAGACCTCGCCGTCGACGCCCGCGACGACGGCCGGGTTCTTGCCGGTCTTGATCGTCTCCACGACCTTTCCGGCCGGGGAGATGCGCGTGATCGTGTTGCCGTGGTCGTTCGGCACCCAGACGTCGCCGCCGACGACGTCCAGGTTCACGGGGCTCCGCCCGACCTTGACGGTCTTCGTCACCTTCCGGCGCTTCGCGTCGATCCGCGAGACGGTGTCGCTGCCGGTGTTCGACACCCACACCGTGTTGCCGGAGGCGGCGAGCCAGGAGGAGATGATCTGCTTCGTCTCCACTTTCGCCCACCGGTATGTCTTCGGGTCGAGCCGGCGCACGGCCGTGCCGTAGTCGTCTCCCACCCAGATCGCTCCTCCGGCTGCGACGATGCCCGCCGGCTTGCCGGTCCCGAACGAGAGCGTCTTCACGACCTTGTTCGTCGCCGGGTTGACGCGCTGGACGGTCCGGCCCTCGCGGTTCGTGATCCAGATCGAGCCGAACGCGTAGGCGACGTCGTACGACACGCGGCCGACCGGGATGCGCGCGACGACCTCGCCGGTGGCCGGGTCGACCCGGTCGAGCTTGCCGGACTGCGTCACGACCCACAGCGAGCCGACCGCCTCGCGGAGCTCGCACGGCGTCGCGTCGAGCTTCGTCCGCGAGACGACCTCGTTCTTCGCCGGGTCGATGCGCAACAGCTCGGCCGTCGAGGCGTCGGTGACCCAGACGGAGCCCGCCGCGCCGGCGACGCCGCACGGGTTGCCGCCGGTCGGCACCTTGGCGGCGACGGTCGAGCCGCCGGCTACGGCCAGCGTCGAGAGCAGGACCAGGGCGCGCATCGAACGGCACGCTAGGCGGGGCTACGATCGGGCCGCAACTTCTTCCGGGAACTCGCAATTGATCCGCTTCCACCTCGACGACCGGCCCGAGTCGGTCGGCTTCGCGCTCTCGCCGCTGACCGAGGCGGTAGCGAGCCTCCACGTGCTCCTCTTCCCGAAGGCGCACGCCGTGCAGCACCCGTGGATCCGCGCCATGCAGCGCGTCTCGCCGGAGCTGAAGCGGGAGATCCGCGCCTGGTCGTTCCTCTACGAGGACGCCTTCCCGGACTGCTTCATCCCGCCGAAGATCGACGCGAAGGCCACCTTCGAGGGCCATCTCGGACATGTCAGGGGACTGTCCCCGGACGGGGCGGCGTACGAGCTCGCCCGGCCGCTCTTCCACTACCACGTCGCCGACGCGGGCGGGCCGGAACGGCTCGCCGACCCCGAGGTGCGGGCCGGGATCCTCGACTGGACGGCCGGAGCGCCGGGCGGCGGCGAGCTCGCGGCGCTCGTCCTCGACGACCCTGCGGCCGCGCTCGAGCGCTTCGTCGCGCTGCTCGAGCGCTACTGGCACGAGGCGTTCGCCGACGAGTGGGCGCGGCTGGAGGGGCAGCTCGAGGACGCCGTGGAGGAGAGCAGGCGGATCGTGGAGACGGAGGGCGCCCTCGAGCTGCTGGCGTCCGGCACCGCGCTGCATCGCGAGGGCGACGCGATCGTGCGCCGCTCCCCGCACGAGCACACCGTCGCCGTGTCGCCCGAGCGGCGGCTGATGCTCGTGCCGAGCGCGTACATGTGGCCGCACTCGCGGGTCAACTGCGACGACCCCTGGCCGCTCACGGTCGTCTACCCGGCGCCGTTCGTCGCGCGCCAGGCCGCGCTTGCCCCGGTCCCCGAGCCGCTCGTGCGCTCGCTTCGCGCCGTCGCCGACACCACCCGCCTTCGCGCCCTGCGCCTGATCGCGGAGCGCCCGCGCTCGACCGAGGAGCTGGCGCCGCTCGTCAGCCTCAGCGAGCCCGCGCTCTCACGCCATCTCCGGGCGCTGGTGGAGGTCGGATTGCTCGCGCCGCGGCGCGACGGGTACTACGTGCTCTACGACCTCGATCGCTCGGCCCTCGAGCGGCTCCCCGTCGAGCTGCGCGACTTCCTCCGCCTGCTAGGAGTTCTTGATCGCCGAGAAGCGGATCACCGTCACGAGGTCGTCGTCGGTGACGTCGCGGTTGTACAGCTGGCCGAGGAAATGGGCCATCTCCTCGGGCCGGCGGATCTCCGGGTTGTCGTGCTCGATCTCGCGCGGCGAGAGGTCGCCGAGGCGCTTCACCTCGATCTTGTCGATCACCGCGTCGAAGATCCGCTGGCGCGGGCCGAACCGCGCGCCGACGAGGACGGCCACGATCTCGCCCTTCTGGTACTTGCGCGACTTGTCGCCGAGGCGGATGGTCGCGGTCTTGCGCATCGAGCGGAGCTGCTCGACGACGATGGGGGAGTAGAAGTTGAGCGCGAGCACCGAGCGAGGATCATAAAGCGGCGGCGGCCTTTTCGGCCATCTCTCGCTCACCCTTGTACGCAAGCAGGCGCGGCGCCTCGTCCAGCGGGAGCCAGCGCGCCTCGGCTACCTCGCGGCGCATGGCCGGCTCGATCGCGCCGAGGCGGCCGCGTCCGCCAGCGCACGAGGTAGAAGCTCACGACCTTGAAGATCCGCTCGCCGCCCCACGTGTAGACGTACTTGACGTCGCCGAGCTTGCTCTCGAGCGACCCCCTCGCAGCCCGTCTCCTCGTGCACCTCCCGCAACGCCGTCTCGGCGGGCCGCTCACCCGCGTCGATCAGGCCCTTCGGCAGCGCCCAGACGCCCTCCGGCTTGCCGCGGGGCCGGATCGCGGCCAGCCACCAGCGGCCGCGCATGCGGCGCACAAGGACGCCCCCGGCGGAGAATTCCCTCGGCATGCCGGGATCTTAGTCGGAGACGCTCAGATCGCTTGCGCGCAGGCGCTGCGGGCCGTTACACTCCCGCTGGCACTCGGGTAGGTAGAGTGCCAAAGGTTGTTACAAGCACGTTGTTCAAAACACCGTGTTCAAGACACCGTGTTCAAAGCACCGTCTACTGGAGGGTTCTGAATGGGCCTGAACTTGCAGCCGCTGGGCGACCGCCTGATCGTGGAGGTCCTCGACGAGGAGGAGACCACCGTCAGCGGCATCGTCCTGCCGGACACCGCAAAGGAAAAGCCGCAGCGCGGCCGCGTTCTCGCCGTTGGCCCCGGCCCGCGCGACGAGGACGGCGAGTACATCAAGATGGACGTGGAGGAAGGCGACGAGGTCATCTTCTCCAAGTACGGCGGGACCGAGATCAAGGTCGCCGGCGACGACGTCCTGATCCTGCGCGAGTCGGACGTCCTGGCCAAGGTCGTCGGCGACCGCGCCGCCGTCTGATCTGCACCACTTAGCGAGGAAATCGGAGGAAAGGAAGAGATGGCTCACAAGGAGCTGAAGTTCAGCGAGGACGCTCGGCGGTCGCTCCAGCGCGGCGTCGACATCCTGGCAGACGCGGTCAAGGTCACCCTTGGCCCCAAGGGGCGCTACGTCGTGCTCGACAAGAAGTTCGGCGCTCCGACGATCACGAACGACGGCGTCACGATCGCACGCGAGATCGAGGTCGAGGACGTCTTCGAGAACCAGGGCGCGCAGCTCGTGCGCGAGGTGGCGACGGCGACGAACGACGTCGCCGGCGACGGCACGACGACCGCGACCGTCCTGGCCCAGGCCATCGTCCGCGAGGGCCTCAAGAACGTCTCGGCGGGTGCCAACCCGATGGGGCTCAAGCGCGGAATCGAGACGGCTGTCGACGCCGTCGTCGAGAATCTGAAGTCGCAGTCCACGGAGATCTCGGGCAAGGCCGACATCGCGCGCGTCGCGACCGTGTCGTCGCGCGACCCGGAGATCGGCGACGTCCTCTCCGACGCGATCGAGAAGGTCGGCAAGGACGGCGTCGTGAACGTCGAGGAGGGCCAGACGTTCGGCCTCGAGCTCGAGTTCACGGAGGGCATGCAGTTCGACAAGGGCTACCTGTCGCCGTACATGGTCACCGACCCGGAGCGCATGGAGGCCGTCCTCGACGACCCGTACATCCTGGTCGCGAACCAGAAGATCGGCGCCGTCAAGGATCTGCTGCCCGTGCTCGAGCAGGTGATCCAGGCCGGCAAGCCGCTGCTGATCGTGGCCGAGGACGTCGAGGGCGAGTCGCTCGCGACGATCGTCGTCAACAAGCTGCGCGGCACGTTCCAGGCCGTCGCCGTCAAGGCGCCGGGCTTCGGCGACCGCCGCAAGCGCATGCTCGAGGACATCGCTGTCCTCAGCGGTGCCGAGGTGATCACCGAGGAGATGGGCCTCAAGCTCGAGAACACGAAGCTCTCGCAGCTCGGCCGCGCCCGCAAGGTCGTCGTCACGAAGGACACGACGACGATCATCGACGGCGCCGGCGACCCGGAGGGGATCAAGGCCCGGATCAAGCAGATCAAGGCCGAGATCGAGAACACCGACTCGGACTTCGACCGCGAGAAGCTCCAGGAGCGCCTCGCGAAGCTGTCCGGCGGTGTCGCGGTCGTCAAGGTCGGCGCAGCCACCGAGACGGAGATGAAGGAGACCAAGCACCGCGTCGAGGACGCGCTGCAGGCGGCCCGCGCCGCCCTCGAGGAGGGCATCGTGCCGGGCGGCGGCGTCGCGCTCGTCAACGCGGCCGACACGGTCAAGCCTCAGTTCGACTCGCTCGAGGGCGACGAGAAGACGGGCTCGCAGATCATCGTGCGCGCGCTCGAGGAGCCGCTCCGCCAGCTGGCTGAGAACGCCGGCCTCGAGGGCTCCGTCGTCATCCAGGCGGTTCGTTCGGCGAAGGCCGGCTACGGCCTGAACGTCGACTCGGGCGAGGTCGAGGACCTGGTCAAGGCCGGGATCATCGACCCGACGATGGTCACCCGCTCGGCGCTGCAGAACGCCGCGTCGATCGCGAAGAACATCCTCACCACCGAGGCCGTCGTGGCCGAGGCTCCGGAGAAGGCAGGCGCCGGCATGGGCGCCGGCATGCCGGACATGGGCGGGATGATGTAGCTCGAGCGCGACTGCGCTTCGACAGCAAGGGCGGCCTCCGGGCCGCCCTTGCTCTTTCGTGGAGACCGACGAGAGCCTGTCGAGCCCTGGGACCAACGTCCAATTGCGCCTCCGACCGCCATCGCGGCACGGTTGCTGCGTCAGCCGCAACCCTCAGAAGGAGGAGCACCATGAAGAAGCTCGCCGGAATGTTCAGCCTCGTTGCCGCCCTTGTCGTCTCGGCTCCGGTCGTCGCGGCCCAGGCGCGCCACTCCGCCGACGATCCGTCCACCGAGGTCCGGCACGGCGCCGACGACCGCGCCGGTGACGACCGGGGCGGGCGCGCGAAGACGCTGCAGAAGGCGACGGCCAAGGCGAAGCAGCAGCGCCATGGCGCGGACGATCCCGCCGGCGACGACCGCGGCGGTCACGGCCGCGGTGGCGACGACGGCCCGAACCACACGTAAATCCTCACGACTCCTCCCCACGCAAGACGAAGGCCCCGGATACGGGGCCTTCGTCGAGGGGATGGGGGAGGGTGCTACACCACAATTGTCGGACGGAACGGAGCTGATCTTTAGCTCGAACGAGGGGTTCGAAACGCGTCAGAACCCGTAGCGCTCCTCCTCCCATGGGTCGGCGTCGTTGTGGTACCCATAGCGCTCCCAGAAGCCGGGCCGGTCGTGGTCGAGCAGCTCGATCCCGCGCAGCCACTTGGCGCTCTTCCAGAAGTACTTCCCCGGGATCACAAGTCGCAGTGGCCAGCCGTGCTCGGGTGCGAGCTCCTCCCCGTTGGCGTGGGTGGCGAGCAGGGCGAGGTCGTCCTCCAGGTAGCGGACGGGGACGTTCGCCGTGAAGTCCTGCTCGGCATGCGCGATCGCGAAGCGGGCCGACGGCTTCGGCTTTGCGCGCGCCGCGAGCTCACGCCAGTGGATGCCCGAGAAGGCCACGTCGAACTTCGACCAGCGGGTCACGCAGTGGATGTCCTGAGTGTGCTCGGTGCGCGGCAGCTCGTTGAACTGCGCCCAGGAGAGCTCGATCTCGTCCTCGACCTCGCCCCAGATGCGGAACGTCCACGTCGCGAGATCGGTGCGCGGCACCGAGCCCGCGTGCAGGACGGGCCATTTGTCCGTCAGGTACTGGCCCGGCGGCAGTCGCGCCGGGTCGTAGCCGGCCTCCTGCACCTTGCGCTCTGCTCTGGAACGGAACACGCTGCCTAGACTAGTGACGATGCAGATCGTTACGCCCAGGGCCGCCGCGCGCCAGCGCGACTACGTGCGCGTGCGGGGCCCGGACGCGGCCGACTTCCTCCAGCGGATGCTCTCGAACGACGTCCTCGCCGGCGAGTCCTGCGAGGCGCTTCTGCTGACGGCGAAGGCTCGGCTGATCGCGCCGATGACGGTCTGGCGCCGCGGCGAGGACGACTTCCTCCTGCTCACGGAGCCCGGGCTCGGCGAGCCGCTTCGCGCGGCGCTCGTGCGCGCGCGCTTCGCCGCGAAGTGCGAGATCGCACCGGAGGAGCACGCTTCGACGATCGTCTTCGGCGCGGCCGAGGACGGGGCCGAGGGGATTCCGAACGGCGACTACGGCGTCCCGGCCCGCGAGGTGCTCGACGCGGCGATCGAGCCGGACGCCGACGAGCTCGAGCTCGAGCGGCTCCGCATCCTCGCGCGCACGCCGCGCTGGGGGCGCGAGCTGGACGAGCGGGTCCTGCCCGCCGAGGCAGGGCTCGACGAGCGGGCGATCTCGTTCACGAAGGGGTGCTATCCGGGCCAGGAGCCGGTTGCGCGGCTCCGTTACCGCGGCCACGCGAATCGGGCGCTGCGCGTGCTGGAGCTGAGGGACGGCCACGTGCCGGCATACGACGCGGAGGTCGTGCTCGACGGCAAGGCGGTCGGCCGCGTCACCTCCGCCGTCCCCGGGCTGGCGCTCGCGTACGTGCGCGTCGAGGTTCCCGAGGACGCGGCGCTCGAGGTCGAGGGCGCACCGGCCCGGTCGGCCGGCTGAGCCGCCGGAGCCCGCGGCACCCGGGCTCCGACCTGCCGTTCAGCCGTTCGTCGCGCGCGGGGACGGCGTCGTGCTGACGGTGAAGTCCGCCGCGTTGGCGTTCGTGTCGTGCCCGTCGGGATGGCGCCCGATGCTCGACCCGGCCGCGGGTGCGGCTGCGGCCGCGCCCTCGACGAGCGCGTTCGTGGCCGTGCCCCATCCGACCGCGTCGACGATCGCGGCGGTCGTGTCCCGGACGCCGACGGCGCCCCCCGTCCCGGCGAGGCCGGTCGAGAACGACTGGTCCGCCGCCGGCGGCCCGGCATACCCCGAGCCTCCGAGCAGGTAGAAGCCGCCCGCGGCGAGAGTCGTTCCGGCCGGGATGGTCGCCAGCGTGATGTCGCTCGTCGCGGCAGCCGACCGGTAGACGACCTTCCAGCCCGCGATGTCGACCGCCGCGGTGCCGGCGTTGACGAGCTCGACGAACTCGTCGGCGGCCGAGTCGCCAGCGGTCTGGACCTCGTTGACGCGGATCCCCGCCGTGGGAGGAGGCGGCGGCGGGCCGCCTGCGCTGCACGTGATGCTCACGTGGCCGGCCGAGTCGTAGGCGAGCGAGACCTTGCCGCCCTCGGTGCCGCAGGGCAGCCCTCCGAGCGAGTCGAGGGACGCGATCCCCTGACCTGCCGGCCCCGGGTCGCCCTTCGGACCCTGCGGTCCAGCGGGCCCGGCGGCGCCCTGCGGGCCGGGACTGCCCTGGGCTCCCTGGTCGCCCTTCGGGCCCTGCGGCCCAGGCCCGCCCGCCAGGCCGTCCGCGCCGCGTTCGCCCTTCGGGCCCGCGGGTCCGGCCGGGCCGGCAGGCCCCGCCGGCCCGTCACCGCCGCGCGGCCCTGCCGGGCCGCGTACGTTCCACGAGACGGCCCGCTCGTGCCGGCGGCACGAGCTCCCGTTGTCGAGCAGCCGCAGCTTGCCGCCGACGCCGACGCAGCCGCGGATCACATCGTCGCCGCCGCGGCGGCCCGCCGCGGTGACCGTGGCGGCGCCCACGAGCGCAAGGCCGATCGCGGCCAGCGCCGTCGCCCTGAGCCTCTTGTCCATCGTGCTCCTCTCGTCGATTGCCGAGGCTCATGCGTACCGGCGAGAAGGCGGCGAGGAAAGACCCCGTGCGCAAATCGTCACGTAGTCGTTACAGAGGGTTTCAGCGCAACGAGCGGTGCGGCGAACCGCGGGTCGGAGGAGTGCGCCCGGCGGAGGAGATGGTGGTGGGCGAGCGGGCCGCCGGGCGAGACGCGGGCTCAGCCAAGCTGCTTCGGAACGACGTACGCGGCGAGCACCGCGTCGCCCTGGGACAGCTGACGCCAAGTCGTGTTCGCGAGCGTGAGCGTCGCGAGCGCAGCCGTCGGGAACTTCGCCTCGAGCCGCCCAAGCTCGGCCCCGGCCGAAGCGAGACCAAGCGCGAGGTCCTGGAGGCCGGGGTTGTGCCCGATCAACATCACCGAGGCGACCGACTCAGGCACAGCGCGAACGCGCTCGAGCAGCTCAGCGGCGGAGGCGGCATACAAATCCGCCTCCAGCCTCACGGTCGAGGTCGCACCGAGCGCGGGTCGTACCAACTCGAGCGTCTCACGTGTGCGCTCAGCGGAGGAGCAGAGGACAAGCTCAGGCTCGATTTCGAGCCGGACAAGGTGCTTGGCGATTCGCTTCGCGTCCCGGCTGCCTCTCCGCGCCAGCGGCCGCTCCCGGTCAGTGAGCGTCTGATCAGTCCAGCTGGATTTCGCGTGCCGAAGGAGGTAGAGGGTGTGCATCGCTCGGCCCCGCTCACACTCTCCCATCGTCGTGCGGGCGAGCGTATCGCGCGGGGTGCCGTCAGCGAGTCCCAGTAGCGCTACGCCTCGCGGTCGCGAGCGGCCCGGGAACGAGAACGACGCGTACACGGAAGCACAGGACGTAGCACCAATTCAAGTCTTTCCTGCCCCATGCCGAACCTCAAAAACCGCCTGGTTACGAAATGCGCCCGGCATGATTCGAACATGCGACCTCTGCCTCCGCAGGGCAGCGCTCTATCCCCTGAGCTACGGGCGCGACGCGAAGCCAGTGTAGCTGCGATCCGGCGCCGATCTCGTCGTGAACATCTCGTCCGCGAGGCCGTACCGGATCGCGTCTTCGGGCGACATGAACCGGTCCCGGTCGATGTCCTCCATGACCTGGTCGACCGACTTCCCGGTGTGCCGCGCGAGGATCTCGGCCATTCGCCGGGTCATCTCGAGGACCTCGCGCGCCTGCACCTGGATGTCGGCCGCCGTGCCCCGGAACCCGGCCGATCCCTGGTGGATCATCACCTTCGAGTTCGGCAGCACGAAACGCTTGCCCGGGGCGCCGCCGGCGAGGATCATCGCGCCTGCCGACATCGCCATCCCGATGCAGACGGTGGCCACGTCCGGCCGGACGAACTGCATCGTGTCGTAGATCGCCATGCCCGCGTAGGCCGACCCGCCGGGTGAGTTGATGTAGATCGAGATGTCTTTCTGCGGATCCTCCGCCTCGAGGAAGAGGAGCTGCGCCGCGATCACGTTCGCGCTCTCGTCCGTCACCTCGGTGCCGAGGAACACGATCCGCTCGCGGAGCAGGCGGGAGTAGATGTCGAACGAGCGCTCCCAGCGCCCGTCCGCTTCGACGACCATGGGGACGAGCGGCACGGCGACCTCCTTTTCTGCAACGATTCGGTTGCACGTACTATACGCAACTCGGAGGTTGCACATGCAGATCGAGCGCGAGATCGAGCTCCCCGTCTCCCCGGAGGAGGCCTGGGATGCGATCACGGAGGCGGAGCGGCTCGAGGAGTGGTTCGCGAACGAGGTCGAGCTCGACCTCCGCGAGGGCGGCGAGGGCGTCTTCCGCTGGGACGACGGTGAGGAGCGGCACGCCGTGATCGAGGAGATCGACCCGCTCCGCCGTTTCGCGTTCAGCTGGGGCGAAGGTCGCGTCGTGATCGAGCTGGAGGAGCGCGAAGGAGCGACGCTCGTGCGCGTGACGGAGTCGGCCAACGCAGGCTGGGCAACGGCGCTGGGTCTGCGTGCGATGGCACTCGTTGCGGTCGCGTAGCGACGTCTTCACCGCGCTCGCCGACCCGAGCCGCCGCTTCATCGTCGAGGCGCTGGCCGAGCGCGGCGATGCGACGGCGACCGAGCTGGCCTCGGAGCTGCCCGTGACGCGGCAGGCGGTCGCCAAGCATCTCGGCGCGCTCGCGGAAGCCGGGCTCGTGGCGCGAGAGCGTGCGGGCCGGGAGACGCGGTACCGGCTCACCCCCGGTCCCCTCGAGGACGCCGCGGCGTGGCTGACGCGTGTCGGCTCCGAGTGGGACGAGCGTCTCGCCGCGCTCGCCGGAGTCGTAGGGAAACGAGGAGGCTCCGCGAACGGGTAGCACGTGGCGACCGGGGTCCCCGACTACAGCGGCCAGATCAGCATCATTCCCAGGCAGTGACCCTCTACCTCACCGAGGAGGACGTCGCAGGCCTGCTTTCGATCGACGATGCGATCGGCGCCGTCGAGGCCTGCTTCGAGCGGATGGCGCGCGGCGCGGTCGAGATTCGCCCGCGGACGCGGATGGCCGTCGGGGAGGACGGTGCGCTCGCGATGATGGCGGCCGTCGACGCCGAGCTCGGCTTCGGCGGCGTGAAGACCTATGCGTGGCTGCCGGGCGGGACGCCGTTCGTCGTCGTCCTCTTCGACACGGAGAGGGCGGAGCTGGCGGCGGTGATCGAGGCGGACAAGCTCGGCCAGCTCCGGACCGGCGCCGCGAGCGGAGTCGCTGCCAGACATCTCGCCGCGCCGGGGGCGAAGACGCTCGGAGTGCTCGGCTGCGGCTGGCAGGCCGAGACGCAGATCGCCGCGATCCGCGCAGCCGTCCCGGCGGTCGAGCAGACGCTCGTCTACTGCCGCAACGCGCAGCGGCTGGACGCCTTCTGCACGGCGAACGGCTGCGAGCCGGCCGAGAGCCACCGGGAAGCGGGCGGCCAGGACATCGTCGTCACGGTGACCACGTCGAAGGATCCGGTCGTGCGTGGCGAGTGGCTCGAGCCGGGCGCGCTCGTCTGCGCAGTCGGTGCGAACGATTCGTCGGCCCGAGAGCTCGACAACGTCGTCCTCGAGCGCGCGTCGTTCGTCTGCTGCGACTCGCGCGAGCAGGCTCGCCTGGAGTCGGGCGATCTGATCGAGCCGGTCGAGCGCGGCGTTCTCGACTGGCTCGAGGTGCACGAGTTCCACGAGGTCGTGTCGGGCGAGGTATCGGGTCGTCAGTCCGACGAGGACATCGTCGTCTTCAAGTCGAACGGCATCGCGGCGTGGGATGTGGCGGCCGGTGCCCTGGCCCTCGAGCGGGCACGGGAGCGCGGCGTCGGAATCGAGCTTTAGCCGGCCGAGAACTCGCGGCGCGTGGCGTCGATGATGTCGTCCCCGACTGCGTGCACGACCTCGGGGTTCTCGAGCAGTCGCGCCCGCTGTTGCTCCGTGCAGCGGTTGCGCACGTACGGATCGTCGAGAATCTCCGAGAGGCGGCGGCCGCGTGCATGCTCGCGGACGACATAGGCCGCCATGCGGTCCTCGGTGTTCGAGCGTGCGAAGAGGAACGAGAACGGGTTCCTCAGAAGGCTCTTGAGATTGACCACCAGGGCGATTGTATCCTTGGCCGATGAAGCGCCAAGACCGCGTCGGTCGCTTCGCCGAGCGCGAGCTGCGCGGGGTCGACGACGAAGGTGTCCCCGAGAGCATCCTGATCTGGATCGAGCGCAAGCCGGGGGCGGTGTGGGCAGTCGGGCGCGCGGTGAATCTCGCAGGCCGTACAGCCGCAGCCGCGAGATCGGACGACTATCTCTTCGAGGGCTACGAGCTGGAGGACGCGCTCGAGGCCGCGAACTCGTGCCTCGAGGACGATGTGCGGGTGTCGGAGGCGGACGGGCGAAACGAGCTGGTGAAGCCGTTCACGCGAGACGAGCTGCTGAAGCCGCTGGAGCGCTGGTTCTTCGGCCGCGAGCCGACCGGCTAGGGCCGCTGCGGCTCCGCCGACGGCCACCTCAGGTTCGCGTCGGGAATCGGATCGCCGTGCGGGTCGTGCGTGGGGAAGCCGAGCGCCCGGTCGATCCGCTCCTCGAGCTCCTCGGAGATCACGTGCTCGAGCCGGTCGGCCTCCGCGTGCACGTCGTCGACGTCGACGCCGAGAGTCTCCGCGAGATAGAGCTCAAGAAGGCGATGATGACGGATCACCTCGAGTGCCACCCGCTCGCCCGAGGGCGTCAGCCGCGCTCCGCGATAGGGCGCGTGCTCGACGAGCCGCAGCGCCGTCAGCTTCTTCACCATCGCGCTGGCCGAGGCCGGCGAGACACCCTGGTTCCGCGCCAGCGCCGTGATCGTGACGCGGCCCTCCGTGGCCTGCAGCTTGTAGATCCCCTTCAGGTAGTCCTGGATCGCGACGGAGAGCGGCGCGTTCGTCACACGACCAGTGTAGGCCGGTGCTACGGTCGCCCACGTGCTGATTCGGCTCGGTCATAGTCCGGACCCCGACGACGCGTTCATGTTCTGGGCGCTCGCCGAGGAGAAGATCGACACCCGCGGCTTCGAGTTCGAGCTCGTCGCAGAAGACATCGGCACCCTGAACCGGTGGGCGCTCGACGGCCGGCTGGACGTGACGGCGCTGTCGCTGGGCGCGTATCCGCTCGTCCAGGACACGTACGCGCTGCTTCCGAACGGCGCCTCCGTCGGCTCCGGCTACGGCCCGGTCGTGGTCGCGCGGGACCCGCTCGGGCTCGAGGAGCTGCGCGGCCTCGAGATCGTGGTGCCCGGCAGGACGACGACGGCGTTCCTGATCCTGCGCCTCGCCCTCGGCGAGTTCGCGCACCGGGAGCTGCCGTTCGACCGGATTCTCGACGAGGTGGTCTCCGGGCGGGCGGACGCGGGGCTCGTGATCCACGAGGGGCAGCTGACCTACGCGGCGGAGGGTCTCCGGAAGGTCATCGACCTCGGCGAGTGGTGGCTGCTGCAGACGGGGCTCCCGCTCCCGCTCGGCGTCAACGCGGTCCGTCGCGACGTCGGGCGGCTCCAGGAGCTGGCCGAGGTGCTCGGCGAGTCGATCCGCGCCGGCCTCGCCGAACGGCGGGAGGCGCTGTCGTTCGCGATGCAGTTCGGCCGCGGAATCGACGACGAGCTCACGGATCGGTTCGTCGGGATGTACGTGAACGACTTCACGTGCGATTACGGCGACGAGGGGCGTGAGGCGGTGCGCGAGGTGTTCCGGCGCGCGGAGGCGATCGGGCACTACGACCGGCCCGTTCGCGTCGACTTCGTCGGGTAGGCGGGCGGATGGCGCTGGAGCTGCGCGGTGCATGCGAGCGGTGCGAAGCGGAGCTGCCCGCGTCCGGCGAGGCGTTCATCTGCTCGTACGAGTGCACGTTCTGCCCGAGCTGCGCCCGCGAGCTGGAGCTCGTGTGCCCCAATTGCGTCGGCGAGCTCGTCCGGCGCCCGCGGCGCGTCACCTGAGGGGCCCGGCGCGGTCATGGCCGTTCCGGGCGATCGCCCAACACCCCCACCCTGGGTGGGGATCGCTGCCCACCGCCCTCGCGGTCGACGCTACCGGAGCAGTCCGCACGGAGGTGTGACAGCTCTGGAAATCTTCGCTCCACCGGGTCCTCGGCTGCGACGCGCTCGCTTGCGGAGGCGCTCGCCGTCGGAGCTCCGAGCCGGCAACGCGTCGCGCGGGCTCGGCAGCCGTGCCGTCTGAGCCGAAGACCGGCTGACGCCGCGTCGGCCGCGTCGCGAGACGGTCGAGCGAATGGCCTCAGCTCATCGGCGGGCGGATGTAGATCACGCCCTCGTGCTTCTGCGGCACGAACGGGGCGCCGAGATAGAAGATCACGCCCTCGATCTCCGCGAGCAGCTCGTCGGATGCGTGGCCGTCGTCGTCCGCGCACGGCACCTCGATCGTGACCTCGTCGACCGGGCGCGCATCGACGCCGTGCTCCCGGAGGAGCTGCACGAGCCGATCCCGATCGGGAATCCGCGCCGCCTCGACCTGGACTACATCCGACATGCCTCTCCTCCGTTTCGGATCCGAAACCGGAGTATAGCCGCCGTGCGACGGTCGAATCGGCTCACTCTGGATCCATCCTCGAGCGGTAGAGTCCGTGCGATGGCGGTTGCGACCGAGCGCGAGTTCCTCCTCTTCATCAACGGCGAGGCGGCGGAGCCGGCTTCGGGCGAGATGCGTGAGCTGATCGAGCCCGCGTCGGGGCAGCCGCTCGCCCGCGCCGCGATTGCGGGCGAGGCAGACGTCGACCGCGCCGTCGCCGCCGCGCGGGGAGCGCTCGACGGGGACTGGGGACGGGCGCCCGCGACGGAGCGCTCACGCCTGCTCCACGCGCTCGCCGACGCGATCGCTGCGAACCGCAAGGAGCTCTCGGAGCTCGAGTCGCGCAACGTCGGCAAGGCGATCGCGTCCGTGAAGGCCGAGGTGCACGGCGCGATCGAGAACTTCCGCTACTTCGGCGCGGCGGTGGCCACGATCGGCGGCCGCTCCAATCCCATCGGTGGCTCGTTGCTCTTCTACTCCCTGAAGGAGCCCGTCGGCGTCGCCGGTCAGATCGTCCCCTGGAACTACCCGCTGCTGATGACGACCTGGAAGCTCGCACCTGCGCTCGCTGCCGGATGCTCGATCGTTCTGAAGCCGGATCCGCAGACGCCGCTCACCGCCCTGCGCCTCGGCGAGCTCGCAGCCGAGGTCGGCTTTCCTGCCGGCGCGGTGAACGTCGTGCCGGGCGACGGCCCGACGACCGGCGCCTATCTCGTCAAGCACCCCGGCGTCGACAAGGTCGCCTTCACGGGCTCGACGAGGACGGGCGGCGAGATCATGCGCCTCTGCTCCGACCCGATCAAGCGCGTCACCCTGGAGCTCGGCGGGAAGTCACCGAGCCTCGTCTTCGCCGACGCCGACCTCGCCAGCGCCATCCCCAGCTCGGTCTGGTCGATCTACTACGCGGCCGGTCAGTCGTGCGAGGCGCGCTCGCGGGTTCTCGTCGAGAAGCCGCTCTACGATGAATTCGTCGCGCGGTTCGCCGAGCTCGCCGGGAAGATCCGGGTGGGCGATCCGCTCGACGGCGAGACGCAGATGGGGTCGCTCATCTCGCAGACGCACCGCGAGCGGGTGCACGGCTTCGTCGACCGCGCCCGCGAGGCGGGTGGCGAGGTGGTGGCGGGCGGCGAGCCGGGAGAGCACGCCTTCTATCCGCCGACGGTCGTGGCCGGGATCGACAACACGGCGGAGATCGCCCAGGAGGAGGTCTTCGGCCCCGTCGTGACCGTGATCCCCTTCGAGGACGAGCGGGACGCGATCCGGATCGCGAACGACGTCAGGTACGGCCTGATGGCCACGGTCTGGACCGGGGATCCCGCCAGGGGACACCGCGTGGCGTCGAGGATCAAGGCCGGAACCGTCGGGATCAACATGCCCTATACGGCCTTCCCCGGGATTCCGTTCGGCGGCTACAAGCAGTCCGGCTTCGGTCGCGAGCTGAGTCTCGACGCGCTCGATCTCTACCTCGAGACGAAGTCGGTGATCGTCTCGACGAGCCCGAAGCCGATCAACCCGTTCGGCCTCTGAGCTCCCGCTACCGCTGGGTCGTCCTCGCCTCGGGGACGTTCGCGCAGGCGAGCTTCGCGGCCGTAGGGATCGGCATCCCGGCGATCGCGCCGGCGATCCGCGATCAATTCGACCTGTCGCTGACGCAGCTCGCGGTCGTCCTCTCGGCGGAGTGGGTCGGGACGCTCGTGACGCTCCTGCCCTGGGGTCTGCTCGCGGACCGAATCGGCGAGCGGCGCGTGCTCGGGTCCGGCCTTTCCTCCTGCGGCGTCCTGCTCGTCGCGGCCGCGTTCGCGCAGGGATTCTGGAGCCTGGCGCTCCTGATCGGCCTCGCGGGCGCGGCCGGCGCGGCGACGAACTCGGCCAGCGGGCGCGCGGTGATGCACTGGTTCGGGCCGGAAGAGCGCGGGCTTGCGCTGGGAATCAGGCAGTCGGCCGTCCCGATCGGAGGAATCCTCGCGGCGCTCGTGCTTCCGGCGATCGGCGGTGTCACCGGGCCGTTCATCTTTCTCGGCGCCTTCTGCCTCGTCGGTGCGCTCGCCGGCTTCGTGCTCGTGCGAGACCGGGCCGACGCCGCCGCCTTGCACACCGAGGACGTGCCCTGGACGCTCCGCGACCGGAGGCTCTGGCGGCTCTCCTTCGGGAGCGGCATCTACCTGTTCGGCCAGGTCGCGATCATGAGCTACGTCGTCCTCTTCCTGCACGACGCGCGCAGTTGGTCGAACCGCGCGGCGGCGCTCGTGCTGGCTGCCGTGCAGGTCTTTGCGCTCGTCCTGCGAATCGCTGTCGGCCGCTGGTCGGACGCGCTCGGCGCGCGGCTGCCGCCCCTTCGCCGGATCGGGGTGGCCAGCTTTGCGACGCTCGCCCTGGTGGCGCTGCTGCTCACGTCGCCGGGCGGCGTGCTTGTCCCGCTGCTGGTCGTCGCCGGTGCGGTGGGCATGGCCTGGAACGGGCTCGCGTTCACCGCCGCGGCCGAGCTTGCGGGGCCGCGCCGCTCCGGTGCCGCGATCGGCTTCCAGCAGACGGTCCTCTCGCTGCTGGGCATCTTCGCGCCACTCGGGTTCGCGGCCGTCGTCTCCGCCGGCTCGTGGCGTCTCGCGTACGGGCTCGCGGCGCTCTTCCCGCTCGCGGGGGCGGCCCTGCTGCGCCCGCTTCGGGGGTAGTTCTACTCCGGCGACGGCGCCGCGGGTGGATCTGCCCGCACCACGATCGCGACCGCCGCGACGACGATCGCCGCGCCGATCCCGATTCGTACCGTGAGGCTCTCGTCGCGGAAGAGGACGCCGAGGAGGATCGCGACGACGGGGTTCACGTAGGCGTAGGTCGACACGGTGCCGAGCGGCGCGTTGCCGAGCAGCCAGACGTAGGCCGTGTAGCCGAGGATCGAGCCGATCGTGACGAGATAGACCCAGGCGGCGATCGAGCCCGCCGACCAGCCGCCGTACGACGCTGTCGCGAGCCCGAGCGGCAGCATCAGGACGCCGCCGGCGAGCATCTCGTACGCCGTCGCGGCGATCGGGTCTGCTGGCAACGGCAGGCGTCCCGAGAGGAACGAGCCGACCGACCACATCACGGCGGACACCATGCAGAGGACGAGCCCGCCCGTCGTGGCGCCGCCCTCCGGATGCAGGAGCACGGCGACGCCGGCGAAGCCGGCGAGCACGCCGACGACGGCGAGGCGCGGCACGGGCACGCGCGCGCCGAGCTGGAGCAAGACGACCCAGAGCGGCACCGAGGCGATGATCAGCGACGCCAGGCCCGTCGGTACGGTGCGCTCGGCAAAGAAGAGCACCGCATTCGCTCCCGGCAGCAGCAGGCCGACGAGGGCAGCGGCGAGGAGCGCGCGCCGTGGCACGCGCAGCGCCCCTGGCCGGCGGCGCCAGCACCAGAGCGTGAGCAGGCCGCCCGCCGCCATGAACCGCGTCGAGACAGCCAGAAGCGGCGGAAGCGTCTCGACGGCGATTGCGATGAAGAGGTACGTCGAGCCCCAGACGATGTAGACGGTCCAGAGCGCCGCCCAGACCCGGCCGCCGTGCGTCACCTCTTCAGGGTCAGCGCGGCACCCGCTGCGAGCAGTGCGATCCCGATCGCGCGGGGCAGGTTGAGCGGGATCTGGTCGAGGCCGAAGAGCCCGAACCGGTCGATCACGACCCCCATCGCCAGCTGTCCCGCGATCAGGATCCCGATCGTCGCGGTCGTCCCGATCCGCGGCCCGGCGAAGGTGATCGTGAAGACGATGAACGTGCCCATCAGCGCTCCCAGCCACAGCCACGGCGGCTGCCTCGCGGACGCGACGAGCCCGTCGAAGCTCTGTCGGACCGCGAGCAGCGCGGCGAGCGCGAGCACCCCTGAGAGCAGAAAGGCCCACGCGAGCGCCTCGAGCGAGCCGACCCGCTCGCCCAACCGGCCCATGATCGCGACCTGGATCGAGCCGGCGAGACCGGCGAGCAGGGCGAGAAACGCGGCGAACGCCGACATCGCGCTGACGCTATACGCTCGCCCGAGCCTTGCGCGCCGGCGACCGGATCTTCGAGCGACTCGAGCAGCTGTACCGCATCGGCTGCGGCCCCGGGGCGAATCGAATCGGCTACTCGCCCGAGGAGCAGCAGGCGCACGATCTCTGCACGGGCTGGCTCGAGGAGGCGGGGCTCGTCGTCGAGTCGGACGGGGCCGGCAACCTCTTCGGGCACGTGCCGGGCGAGGGCACCCGGCGCGTCTGGGCGGGCTCGCACCTCGACAGCGTCCCCGCCGGCGGCAAGTTCGACGGTGCGCTGGGCGTCGTCGCAGCGGTTGAGGCTGCCGAGCGGCTGCGGGCGCCGGGCCTCTCGGTGGTGGCGTTTCGTGAAGAGGAGCGTGGCTGCGTCGGCAGCCGGGCGTGTGCGGCCGCGGGAGGCCTGCCGGATGCGTTCCTCGAGCTGCACATCGAACAGGGCCCGGTGCTCGAACAGGTGGAGGCGCCGCTGGCCGTCGTGACCGGGATCGTGGGCTACGTGCGCGGCGAGCTGGTCGTCGAGGGCCGCGCGGGGCACGCGGGCACGACGCCCATGGAGGGGCGCGCAGATGCGCTCGTCGAGGCGGCCGAGCTCATCCTGCGGATTCGCGACGCCGCGCGCGCCATCGAGGGCGCGGTCGCCACGGTGGGTCGTGTCGAGGTCGAGCCGGGCGGGATCAACGTGATCCCCGGCCGCGTGCGCTTCAGCGTGGATGCGCGGGCGCCGGATCGGGAGCGGCTCGATCGCCTCGTTGCGGCAATCGGACTCGACCCGACTCCGATCGTGGACCCGACGACGATGGCCGAGGAGCCCCGTGCGGCCCTGCGCGCGGTTCTCGAGGAGCGCGGGCTGCCGGTCGTGGAGCTCGCGTCCGGCGCCGGACATGACGCGGGCGTGCTGGCACGGGCGGGCGTGGCGAGCGGCATGCTGTTCGTGCGCAGCCTGAACGGCGGCTTGAGCCATTCCCCCGACGAGGACTCGAGCCGGGAGGACGTGGAGCTCGCCGTGGACGTCCTGACCGACGCGCTGCGCCGACTCACCGCCTGAGTCGGATCGCGGCTGAGCGGAGCCTTCGGCGTTCGAGCCGCGTCGGGCCTGCCGATGTCATGCCCGGCGACTCAGCCCGTGGCTGATTCGGCCCTGTCCCTTTCGAACGGGTTCCCGGTCCAAAGCCCCACCCTGGGTGGGGATTCAGGGCCACCCGCCACCCGTCTTCGACGGTAGCGCGGAATGGCGCACATGTCCGTCCCGGAGGTGTGACGATTGTGGAACTTCTCGCCCACCGGCGCGCTCGGCGGCCGCCCGCGCTGCTTCGATCCGGCTCAGACCTCGCGGAATGCGATCGGCTGGGCGCCCTCCCAGAGGGTCAGCCGACCGAGCTCGTGGAGCTGCTCCTTGCCCTCGACCAGCGTCGCGAAGTGGTTCGCCCACAGCTGGCCCGCCTTGCTCGCGAAGTTGCAGTAGCCGTAGGGGAAGAGCAGCTCGGTCTCGCTCTGGCCGCCCGGGTAGAGCGCGATCTCGCCGGGGTGCGGGTAGCTCGTGGCGTTCTCCGGCCCGATGCCCGAGGTCGCGGTCGCCCCACGGGATCCAGTTCGACTCGCCGCTCCAGCGGCAGTGGATGATCCGGTCCTCGAGCGGGAGGATGGCCCGGAACGCGGCGACGGTCTTCGGCGCCAGCTCGTCCTCGAAGCGGGCGAGGAAGCGTGAACGGACCGGCGGTGATCTCGAGCATCGGCGGCAACCTACCGAGACGCGAGCCACCGCGCGAGCGTGCCGCGCTCGGCGTCCGTCATGTGGGTCGCGTTCGCGAGCGGCATCGCCTTCGTGTCCACGGCAAGCGCCTTGATGGCGTCGGCGCGCTGCTCGATCTGCTGCCGCGTCTCGAGCACGACCCCGAGCGGCGGCGCGGAGTAACCAGGCTGCGTCGGGTGCTGCGAGTGGCAGGGCGCGCACCGCTGCGCGACGATCGACTGCACCTGGGCGAACGGCACGGCTGCGCCGCCGGCGCCCGTCGATGACGAGGTGTCCGGGCGGATCGCCACTGCGAGCGCCACGATCCCGATCCCGGCGGTGACCGGGATCCACCAGGCGTCGCGGCCGACGTGGCGCAGGTTGAAGTAGTGCCGCACCCAGGCGCCGATCGCCATCAGGACGACGAGGATCAGCCAGGCGTGCGCGTGCCCGTACGTGAACGGGAAGTGATTCGAGATCATCGCGAAGACGACCGGCAGCGTCAGGTAGTTGTTGTGCACCGACCGCTGCTTGCGCGCGCAGTCCCGCCGCGGGATCCGGCTCGCGGCCCGCCTGCTTCGCGCGGATCAGCTCCCAGTGCGCCGGGATGATCACGAAGAAGACGTTGCCGACCATCATCGTCCCGATCATCGCGCCGACCTGGACGTAGGCCGCGCGCGCCGCGAAGAGCTCGCACGCCGCCCACGCCGAGAGGGCGATGAACGCGGAGACCGCGATCGCGAGCAGCCACTCGGACGCGGCCGAGCGCGCGGCAGAGCCCGTCGTAGACGAGCCACGCGAGCACGAGCCCGCCGACCGAGATGGCGATCGCCTCCCGGCTCGTCAGATCCGCCACGGACGGGTCGACGAGCGACGTGGAGGCGTGGACGTAGTAGACGACGATCAGGAGCGCGAAGCCGGAGAGCCAGGTCGTGTACGCCTCCCACTTGAACCAGTGCAGCGGCGACGGGCAGCGTTCTCGGCGCGACCCGGTACTTGAGCACGTGGTAGAAGCCGCCGCCGTGCACCTCCCAGGCCTCGCCGCCGACGCCCTTCTCCGCGTCGCGCGGGTCCTCGGGCGGGAGCAGGTGGTTGTCGAGCGCGATGAAGTAGAACGAGGCGCCGATCCAGGCGATCCCCGCGATCACGTGCAGCCAGCGGAAGAGCAGGTTGCCCCAGTCCCACCAGTACGAGTCGATCGCAAGCAGCTCGGGTCTCGTCATCCCCGCCGCCATCGATCCTCCGCGATCGACGACGAGCTCGTCCAGCGCCGTCGCCAGCTCCTCCTCACGCGACCGCTCGATCCGCTCGCGCAGGACCGGCACGATCTCGCGCTTCGGGCGCCGGTTGACGAAGACGACGAAGCGGAAGCCGAACTTCTCCTCGTAGGCGCGGTTCAGCTCGCGCGAGCTCGGCGAGCACGGCAGGGTCCTCGTCCGCCGCCCTGCTCGGCGGCCGACCGCGCCGAGAGTCGGGAGGCGCCGATCGCGCGGGTGCGCGTCGAGCACCTCCTTCTTCTCCTCGTCGCTGAGCAGCCGCGCCTCCTCGCGCGCCCGGCCGAGCGGGTCCTCGAGCTCTGCGAGCCGCTCGACGAAGCGCGTGCGGCCCTCGAAGAGCTCCGCGAGCTCGTCGACGCTCAGCTGCCGCGGTAGCTCGCGCACGCGTAGGACGAGATGAGGAGCGGCACGTGATGGTGACCGTCGCTCGAGCTCGACCTCGAGCTCGACGCGCGCGGAAGAACGGCGACGGCGGATGGAAGACGAGGCGGTACGTGCCGGGCTGCGCTGCTCGGCGAGCTCGGCGATCCGCCCGTCCTCGTCGGTCTCGCCGGCGCCGACGAGGTCCTCGCCGCCGATAGAGCTCGACGCGCACGCCGGCGGCCGGCCGGCCGCGCTCGGTGTCGAGGACGTGGGTCGGAGATCGTTGGCTCGGTCATCCGGTCAGCCTCCTCGCCTGGATGCGGTGCTCGCGGGCGATCTCCTGCTCGTCGGCCCGGAGGAGCGAGCCGCCGCGGACGACAGGCTCTCCGTTCACGACCAGCAGGTCGACGCGGTGCGGCCCGGAGAAGACGAGTCCCGCGACGAGGTCGTCTGCCCCGCCGAGCTCGAGCACGTCGGTGCGGAAGGCGGCGAAGTCGGCGCGCTTGCCGGGCTCGAGCGAGCCGATGTCGTCGCGTCCGAGCAGCGCCGCGCCGCCGCGCGTCCCCAGCCGGATCGCCTCGCGGGCGGTCATCGCCTCGCCGCCGTCGCGGCCGCGCGCGACGAGCAGCGCCTGCTTCACCTCCAGGAAGAGGTCGCTGCGCTCGTTCGACGCGGAGCCGTCGACGCCGAGGCCGACCCGCACGCCCGCGTCGAGCATCGACCGCACCGGTGCGACACCGGCGCCGAGGCGCAGGTTCGACGACGGGACAGTGCGCGACGCCGGTGCCCGTGTCGGCGAACGTCGCCACGTCCTGCGGCGACAGGTGCACGCAGTGCGCGCACCAGACGTCGTCCGCGAGCCAGCCGAGGTCGGCCAGGTACTCGACCGGCGTGCAGCCGTAGAGCTCCCGGCAGTAGGACTCCTCCTCGACCGTCTCGGCGAGGTGCGTGTGGAGGACGAGCCCGAGCCGTCGCGCCAGCTCGGCCGACTCGGCCATCAGGCGCTTCGTGACGGAGAAGGGCGAGCACGGCGCCACGGCCAGCTGAACCGACTCGCCGTCGGCGAGCGCCGCGAGCCGCTCCGTGTCGGCGAGCACGGTGTCCACGTCCTCGACGAGCGAGTCGGGCGGCAGGCCGCCGTCGGACTCGCCGAGGTCCATCGAGCCGCGCGAGGCCACGATCCGCACGCCGAGCTCCTGCGCGGCCTGCACCTCCGCCTCCCAGAGCCCGCTGCGCCCGCGCGGGAAGACATAGTGGTGGTCGAAGACGGTCGTGCAGCCGGAGAGCGCGAGCTCCGCGAGGCCCGTGCGCGCGGCGGCGTACTCCGCCTCGGCGTCGATCCCCGCCCAGGTCGGGTAGAGCGTCTTCAGCCAGGTGAAGAGGTCGGCCTGCTGCGCCCGCGCCCGCGTGAGCGTCTGGTAGAGGTGGTGGTGCGTGTTGACGAGCCCGGGCAGGACGACGGCTCCGCCGAGCGCGACGCGCTCGTCCGCCCGGGGCTCCTCGCCCGCGCCCACGGCGGCGACCGATCCGTCCTCGACGAGCAGCCAGCCGTTCGCGTGCTCCGTGCCGGCGTCGTCCATGGTGACGATCCAGCCGTCTGCGTAGAGGGTGCTCACGCCCTCAGGGGAACGAGCTCGAAGCGGTCGACGTCGACCAGGCCCCGGTCGGTGATCTTCAGGCTCGGGATCACCGAGAGGGCGAGGAAGGCGAGCATCTGGAACGGCGCCGGGAAGGTGCAGCCGAGGTTCTCGGCGGCCCTGACGATGGCGTGGCTCTGCCGGACGACCTCGGCGAGCGGCTGGTCCGAGAGGAGGCCCGCGACGGGCAGCGGCAGCTCGGCGCGCACGCCCTGGTCCTCGACGACGACGATGCCGCCGCCGAGCTCCGAGAGGCGCGTGACGGCACGTGCCATCGCCGCATCGTCCACGCCGACGACGACGATGTTGTGCGCGTCGTGCGAGAGCGAGCTCGCGAACGCGCCGCGCTCGAGGCCGAAGCCGCGCACGAAGCCGAGTGCCATGCGGCCCGTGCCGAGGTGCCGCTCGATGACGGCGATCTTGACCAGGTCGCGGCCGGGGTCGGCGACCGCGAAGCCGTGCTCGACGGTCGGCTCCTCGACCGCGGAGCCGGTCACGATCTGGTCGGGGATCAGCTCGATCACGCGCGCCTTGCCGCCCTCCCACGGGATGAGGAAGTCGTTCGAGGCCACCGGCTGCACGCGCACCGTGTTCTTCACCCACTCGGGCACGTGGGGCTCGGGGATCTCGACGACGCTGCGGCCGTCCTTGAGCACCGTCTCCGGGACGAAGCGCTCGAGGTCCGGGAGGACCAGGACGTCGGCGCGGTAGCCGGGCGCGATCGCGCCGAGGTGATCCAGGCCGTGGTAGGTCGCCGGGTTGAGCGACGCCATCACGAGCGCGTCCTCGGGCGGGATCCCGAACGCGACGGCGTCCCGCACCATCGAGTTGACGTGCCCGTCGTCGGCGATGTGCTCGGGCTCGCGGTCGTCCGTGCAGAAGGCGCAGCGGTGCGGCCCGTACTCCTGCACGAGCGGGAGCAGCGCCTGCAGGTTGCGCGCCGCCGAGGCCTCGCGGATCAGCAGCCACATCCCGGCGCGCAGGCGCTCGCGTCCCTCCTCGGCGGTGAAGGCCTCGTGGTCGGAGCGGATCCCGGCGGAGGCGTACGCCTGGAGGTCGCGGCCGAGCACGCCCGGCGCATGGCCGTCCACGTGGCGCGCGAGCCGGAGCTTCGCCAGCTCGTGCTCGGTGCCGTGGATGACGCCCGGGAAGTTCATCATCTCGGCGAGGCCGATCACGCGGCGGCGGCGGAGCAGGCCCTCGAGGTCGCCGGGCGTCAGCTCGCGTCGCGGCGACTCGAACGACGACGCGGGTACGCAGGACGACGCCATGAAGTAGATGTCGAGCGGCAGGCCGGCCGAGGCGTCGAGCAGCCAGTGCACGCCGTCCGTGCCGAGGACGTTCGCGATCTCGTGCGGGTCGGCGACGACGGCCGTCGTCCCCAGCGGGAGCACGAGCCGCGCGAACTCGTCCACGAGCAGCTTCGACGACTCGAGGTGCACGTGCGCGTCGATGAAGCCGGGGACGACCCACTTGCCGGCGGCGTCGAGCGTCTCCCGTCCCTCGTAGTCGCCCAGGCCCGCGATCCAGCCGTCGACGATCGCGACGTCCGTCTGGAGCCACTCGCGCGTGAAGACCGAGAGCACCGTGCCGCCCCGGATCACGAGGTCCGCCGGCTCGTCGCCGCGGGCGACTGCGAGGCGGCGCGGGAGCGAGGACTCCATGGCGGAGTACCGTATCTTCTGGCCCAATGGACGTCCTCACCCCCCGGTCCCTGGAGGAGGCGCTGCGGCTGAAGGCCGAGCACCCGGGGGCGCGTCCGATCCAGGGCGGCACCGACCTGATGGTCGAGCTCAACTTCGACCACACCAGGCCTGACGTCCTGCTGAACCTGAACGAAGTGCCCGAGCTTCGCGGCTGGTCGCGCGCCGACGGCAACCTGCGGCTCGGCTCGGGGCTGACGTACACCGAGGTGATGCAGTCGGAGCTCGCCGAGCTCGTGCCGGCGCTGGCCGAGGCGTCCCGCACCGTCGGCTCGCCGCAGATCAGGAACCGCGGCACGATCGGCGGCAACCTCGGCACGTCGTCGCCGGCGGGGGACGCGCTGCCGCCGCTCGTGATCGAGGACGCCGAGATCGAGGTGGCGAGCGTCCGCGGCGAGAGGCGGCTGCCGATCGGGGAGTTCCTCCTCGGGCCGAAACGGAACGCGCTCGAGGCGGACGAGCTGATCACGGCGGCGTGGCTGCGCCCCTCGGGCTCGCCGCAGACGTTCATGAAGATCGGGCCGCGAAACGCCATGGTGATCGCCGTCTGCTCGCTGGCTCTCTCGGCCGACCGCGGGCGCGGCGAGCTGCGCGCTTCGTACGGCTCCGCCGGGCCGGTGACCGCGCTCGTGACCGCCCCGATCGAGGAGCGTGAGTCGTTCCCGGAGCAGGTCGCCGCCGCGGCGAGCCCGATCGACGACGTGCGCGGCACCGCGGCCTACCGACGGCACGCGCTGAAGGTGCTGACGCACCGGGCGCTGGAGCGCTGCCTGGTATGAGGATCAACCTGACCGTCAACGGCGTTCCGATGGAGGCGGACGTCTGGGCGGGCGAGAGCCTCCTCTTCGCGCTGCGCGAGCGGCTCGGGCTTCCCGGCTCGAAGAACGCGTGCGAGCAGGGCGAATGCGGCTCGTGCTCGGTGCTGATGGACGGGACGCTCGTCTGCGCGTGCCTCGTGCTCGCGGCGCAGGCGGACGGGCACGAGGTCGTCACGGTGGAAGGGCTGGCCGAGGACGGGCGCCTCCATCGCGTGCAGGAGGCGTTCGTCGAGGCGGGCGCCGTCCAGTGCGGCTTCTGCACGCCGGGCCTGGTCGTGGCGACAGCGGCGCTGCTGCGCGAGAACCCCGCGCCGACGGAGGACGAGATCCGCGAGGCGCTGTCGGGCAACCTGTGCCGCTGCACCGGGTACACGAAGATCTTCGACGCGGTGCGCCTCGCCGGGGAGCGCCCATGACCTGTTGGCCTGTGAGCTGTGGGCCGGTGAGCTGTAGGCCCGTGACCTGTAGGCCCGTGACCTGTGGGCAGGCTGTGACGCAATTGGTGCAGCGTTTTCACGGACACGTGCGCGCCTGGTCGGTATCGTCGACACCGGGTGGCGGGTGGATCTTCTTCCCCACCCAGGGTGGGGTGAGCTGAGGTGGAGACGGGTGTGAGCCCGGCAGTGCGGAGGCTGGACGTCGGCCGCGTCGGCGAGTCGATCACACGTCCGGACGCGACGCCGAAGACGACCGGCGAGTTCGCCTACGCGAGCGACCTGAACGCGGCCGGGATGCTCTGGGGGCACACCGTGCGCAGCCCGCACCCGCACGCCGCGATTCGCGAGATCGACATCTCCCAGGCGCTCGCCATGCCGGGGGTCCACGCGGTGCTCACGCACGAGGACGTCCCGGGCCAGAAGACCTACGGGCTCGAGTTCCCCGACCAGCCGGTGCTCGCGATCGACCGGGTGCGCTACTACGGCGAGCCCGTCGTCGTCGTGGCCGCCGAGCATCCCGAGCAGGCGCGGCGCGCGGCCGAGAAGGTGCGCGTCGAGTACGAGCCGCTCGATCCCGTCGTCGACCCGGAACGGGCGACCGAGCAGGAGCCGCTGCACCCGGACCGCCCGACGATGGGGCACGGCTACTACGACGACCCGCGGCCCAACGTCGTCCGGCACATGATCGTCCGCCACGGCGATCCCGACGCGCAGGGCGACGTCGCCGTCGAGGGCGTCTACGAGCTCGGCATGCAGGATCAGGCGTTCCTCGGCCCCGAGTCCGGGCTCGCCGTCCCGGACGGGGAAGGCGGCGTCGACATCTACGTCGCGACGCAGTGGCTGCACGTCGACCGCGACCAGGTCGCGCCCTGCCTCGGCCTCCGGCCCGAGCAGGTGCGCATCCACCTCGCCGGCGTCGGCGGCGCCTTCGGCGGCCGCGAGGACCTCTCGATGCAGATCCACGGCGCCCTGCTGGCGCTGCACGCGAACCGGCCGGTCAAGTTCGTCTACGCGCGGGACGAGTCGTTCGTCGGCCACGTGCATCGCCACCCGGCGAAGATCTGGTGCGAGCACCGGGCGACGAAGGACGGCCGGATCGTGGCGGTGCGGATGCGGATCCTGCTCGACGGCGGCGCCTACGCCTCGTCCTCCACCGCCGTCGCCTCGAACGCGGCGTCCTTCGCGGTGGGGCCGTACCACGTCGAGAACGCGCTCATCGAGTCCACCGCCGTCTACACGAACAACCCGCCCTGCGGCGCCATGCGCGGGTTCGGCGCCGTCCAGACCTGCTTCGCCGCCGAGGCGCAGATGGACAAGCTCGCGGCCGAGCTCGGCATCGACCCGGTCGAGCTGCGCCTGCTGAACGCGCTCAAGCCGGGCGACACGCTGCCGACCGGCCAGGTGGTCACCGGCTCGCTGCCCGTGACCGAGGTGATCCGCGAGGCCGCCGCGCTCCGGCCGCCCCCCGCCGAGGAGCTGCCGCGCGAGGCGATCCGCCTTCCCGGCGGCGCCGGCAACACGACGCGCGGCGAGGGCGTCCGCCGCGGCGAGGGCTTCGCGGTCGGCTTCAAGAACATCTGCTACTCCGAGGGCTTCGACGACTCGACCGCGGCCCGCGTGCGGATCCTCGAAGACGGCTCGGCGGAGGTTCACTGCGCCGCCGCCGAGGTCGGCCAGGGCGTGACGAACGTGATCCTCCAGGTCGCGCGCACGGAGCTCGGGACCGACGACGTTCGCCTCGCGCCGCACACGACCTCGACGGTCGGCTCCGCCGGCTCCGCGTCCGCGTCGCGTCTCACCTGGATGGTCGCCGGCGCCGTGCAGCTCGCCTGCCGGGCGGCGAAGGAGGAGCGCGAGCGCAACGGCGGCGGCGAGGTCGACGTCGAGCGCGTCTACCGGCACCCGCGCACGACGCCGCTCGACCCGGCCACCGGCCAGGTGACGGGCGAGCGCGCGCATGTCGCGCTGGCGGTCGCGGCGATGAAGGTCGTCGCCGAGGTCGACGTCGACCTCGGCCTGACCCGCGTCGTCTGGATCGGCACGGCGCAGGACGTCGGCAAGGCGATCAACCCGCTGCAGGTCGAGGGCCAGATCGAGGGCGGCACCGCACAGGGCATCGGCCTGGCGCTGATGGAGGAGATCCTGACCCGCGACGGCCGCATCACGAACGCGAGCTTCACCGACTACCTGATCCCGACCACGCTCGACATGCCGCCGGTCGAATCGGTGCTGATCGAGGATCCAGAGCCGGACGCGCCGTTCGGGGTCAAGGGCGTCGGCGAGCCGCCCACGGTCGTCTCGACCGCCGCGGTGCTCTCGGCGCTGCGCGCCGCGACCGGGCTCGAGCTCGCGCGCGTCCCGGTGCGACCGGACGACATCGCTCGGCCTCTGCCCGTCCACTAGGCTCCGGCGCCGAGCGAGGAAAGGGAGCCACATGGTCCGAGTCATCGTCCTCTACGCAGGAGGCGCCGGAGGCGGAGCGCTACGAGCAGCACGCCGAGCTCTGCCGCAAGGTCCCCGGCGGCACGTTTCGCCACGGCGGCGTGTTCGGTGCGCCGATGGGCGAGCCGAGCTACCGCTACTACGCCGAGTGGGAGTTCCCCGACAAGGACGCGTTCAAGGCGGCCGCGCGCTCCGACGGAGTTCATGGCAACCGGCAAGGACGCGATGGCGATGGGCGGCGCGTTCGAGGTGCTCTTCGCGGAGGTCGAGTGACCGAGCCCGCCGCGCCGAAGCCGCTCGCGCCCGAGGAGCTGGGCTTCGAGGAGATCGTCTACGAGAAGGCGTCGCCGCGCGCCACGATCCGGCTCAACCGGCCCGAGAAGCTGAACGCCTTCGACTTCCGCATGCTGCGCGAGATCGCGCGCGCCTGCGAGGACGCCTCGTGGGACGACGAGATCCGGGTCGTCGTCGTCACGGGCACCGGTCGGGCCTTCTGCGTCGGCGCCGACCTGAAGTCGTGGGGCGCCGACCTGCTCGACAACCCGCAGGAGTACTGGAAATGGTTCGGCGCCTTCAAGGACATGCACGACCGCCTGCGCGAGATCGGCAAGCCGACGCTGGCGCGGGTGCAGGGGATCGCGGTCGGCGGCGGCAACGAGCTGCAGATGGCGTGCGACCTCGCGGTGATGGTCGACGACGCGTTCATCCGGCACGTCGGACTCGAGCACGGCTCCGTGCCCGCGGGCGGCGCGACGCAGTGGCTGCCGATCATGATCGGCGAGCGCCGCGCCCGCGAGGTGATCCTCATGTGCGAGCCCGTGCCCGCACGGCAGGCGCAGGAGTGGGGGCTCGTCAACTGGGCGGTCGGGGAGGCCGAGCTCGACGCGAAGGTCGACGAGATCGTCGAGAAGCTCGCCGCCAAGCTGCCGCAGACGACCCGCTACGCCAAGCAGCAGCTGAACTGGTGGCGTGACGTCTCGTGGCACGAGACCATCGGCCACGCGCGCGACTGGCTGGCCCTCTCGATGCTGAACGACGAGGCGAAGGACGCGGTCAAGAGGTTCATCGACCGATGAGCGAGCTGGTACGCACCGACCGCGAGGGCGCGATCGGGATCGTCACGATCGACCGACCCGACCGCCTCAACGCCCTGAACGACGAGGTGATGGAGGGCGTCGCATCCGCGCTCGAGGCGCTCGACCGCGACGACGCCGTCCGCTGCCTGATCCTGGCCGGAGGCGAGAAGGCCTTCGCCGCCGGCGCGGACATCGGCGAGATGTCGACGATGACGGCCGCCGAGATGTACGCGACGCGCCGCGGCGAGCGGTGGGACCGCATCCGCCGGATCCGCAAGCCGGTGATCGCCGCCGTGTCCGGCTTCTGCCTCGGCGGCGGGTGCGAGCTCGCGATGCTCTGCGACATCGTCGTCGCCTCGCCCTCGGCGCAGTTCGGCCAGCCGGAGACAAACGTCGGCATCCTGCCGGGCGCGGGCGGGACCCAGCGGCTCGTGCGCGCGGTCGGGAAGTCCGTGGCGATGGACGTGATCCTCTCGGGCCGCTTCCTCACCGCCGACGAGGCGCTCGCCTTCGGGCTCGTCGCCCGTGTCGCCGACGACTGGATCGGTGAGGCGAGGAACGTGGCTCGGGCGATCGCCGAGAAACCGCAGATCTCGACGCGCATCGCGAAGGAGCTCGTCCTCGCCGCCTTCGAGCTGCCGCTGAGCGGCGGCGTCGAGGCGGAACGGCGCGGTTTTGCGCTCGCCTTCGCGAGCGAGGACGCGCGCGAGGGGCTCAAGGCGTTCGTCGAGAAGCGGAAGCCGGACTACCGGAACCGCTGATCCGTGCCTTCCCCGACGCGCGGCCGCCGCGTCTCTGCAACCCTTTCGGTCTGAAAGGAGGTCTTCCATGGAAGTCCAGGAGATTCTCGAGGAGGCACGGAAGAGCGTCGGCGCCAGGGGCGTCTACGGCGAGCCGTATGTCCACGACGGGCTGACCGTCATCCCGGCGGCCTCGGTCGCGGGCGGGGGCGGCGGTGGCGGCGGCGACAGCGAGGCCGGGCACGGCAGCGGCGGCGGCTTCGGCGTCCGCTCGCGGCCGAGCGGCGCCTGGGTGATCGAGGACGGCGTCGTCCGCTGGCAGCCTGCTGTCGACGTCAACCGGATCGTGCTTGGCGGGCAGATCGTGGCGATCGCGGGCATCTTCGCGCTGCGCTCGATCTTCGGCCGGAAGCGGCAGCCGCGCCGGCGCCTGCCGCGGCTCTCGCGTCTGCGGTTGCGCCGCGCGCAGCAGCTGCGCGGATTGGCGCGGCTGCTCGTCTTGCAGAAGCTGCTCAGTCAGCGTGTCCCGCGGCCGCAGCTCCCTGCCGTCCGCCGCTGATCTGGCGAGCTGAGGCCGTCGACGCTGCGCGACAGAGCGAGCTGGGACAGCAGGGCGCCGCAGCGCGCTCGGCGCGTCGCGCCCAGCTGGCCTGGCCGCGCTTCGTCTCTTAGGCCCGCGGCCGCGCGTCGACCCGCTCGATCCACGCCTCGAGGCGCGGCCCGGCGATGAGGTGCTCGCGCAGCACCGCATGGAAGGCGTCGTCGTCGCGCTGGTCGGGCGCGATGACCGCGTACTTGAGGAACGGGAACGCGATCACGTCGGCGACGCCGAAGTCGCCGAGCAGGTAGTCGCGGCCCGCGAGCAGCGACTCGAACCACGCGTTCCAGCGGACGAGCGCCTCCGCGTCCCCGGGCGCCGGCTCGCCGGCCGCGATCCGGTTGGGCGGCCCTTTCCAGACGAGGTTGAACCACTCGACGAAGAGCTCCGCCTGCGCGCGCTCCGCCTCTCCTGCGGGCCAGAGCGCCGGCTCCGGGAACCGCTCCTCGAGCCGGCGCAGGATCGCCGGCGAGTCGGTCAGCACCTCGTCGCCCTCGACCAGCACAGGCACGAGCTCCTGGCCGGAGACGCGCTCGACCTCGGAGCGGTCATCGGCCGGCACGTCGATCCACTCGATCGCGAGCGCCTTGTGCCCCGCCGCGAGCGCCACGCGCTCGACGTTCGTCGAGAACGGGATCCGGTAGATCTGCATTTCCTCTAGACGGTCAGCTCGTCGGGCACGAGCTCCAGGTCGACGAGCCTGCCGTGCCGCACGACGCGCACCGGCACCGTGCGGCCGATCGCGTCGCCGATCATCCGCCGCTGGATGTCGGTCATCCCGGTCACGGGCTCGCCGTCGAACCAGACGATCGTGTCCTCGGGACGCAGCCCGCCCGCCGCGGCGGGGCTTCCTTCCACGACCTCGACGATCTCGAAGCCGACGGTGACGCCGAGCTCCCTGGCGAGTCGCGGCGGCAGCGGCCGAGGCCCGCCGGCGAGGCCGAGGTACGCGCGCCGGAAGCGGCCCTCGCTCATCAGCGCGCCGATGATCCGCCGCGTCGCCTCGTTGATCGGCACAGCGAGCCCGAGGCCGACGCCGGCGACCGCCGTGTTGATGCCGACGACCCGGCCGAGCCCGTCGGCCAGCGCCCCGCCGGAGTTCCCCGGGTTGAGCGCCGCGTCCGTCTGGATCACGTTGTCGACGACGCGCACCGCCGAGCCGGCGCGGGTCGGCAGCGAGCGGCCGAGCGCCGAGACGACGCCTGCCGTCACCGAGCCGCCGAAGCCGTGCGGATTGCCGATCGCGACGACGAGCTGGCCGACGCGCAGCCGCTCGGCGTCTCCGAGCTCGGCCGCCGCGAGCTCGTCGCCGTGCGCGCGGAGCACCGCCAGGTCGGAGAGGGGGTCGGAGCCGACGATGTCCACCTCGATCTCGCGTCCGTCCGCAAACGTCGCGCGGACGTGATCGCCGCCCGCGACCACGTGCGCCGAGGTGAGCGCGAAGCCGTCCGCCGTGATCACGACGCCGCTCCCGGCGCCCCGTGCCCGGCCGCGCCGGAGCACCTTCAGCGCCGCCACCGAGGGTGCGAGGCGCTCCGCGACCGTGATCACCGCGCGCGAGTAGGCATCGAGCGCAGCGGAGTCGTCAGGATCGTCCAGCGGCTCCGAGACGAACGTCAGCTCAGCCATGGGTTGACGGTACCGATCCGGTTATGGTCTCCGTCGTGCCCGCGGTGGAGGTGACGCGCGAAGGGGCCGTGATGACCATCACGCTCAATCGCCCCGACGTGCTGAACGCCTTCAACGCGGAGCTGCACGAGGCGTTCCTTGACGCGCTCGAGGAGGCCGCCGACGACGACGATCCGCGCCGTCGTCATCACGGGTGCCGGGCGCGGCTTCTGCGTCGGCCAGGACCTGACGGAGTTCCAGACGCTCGACGTCGCCGACGCGCTGCGCAACCGCTACCACCGCAACGTGACGGCGATCCGCGACCTGCGCAAGCCGGTGATCGCCGCGGTCAACGGCCCGGCGGCCGGCGCCGGGCTCTCGCTCGCCTGCGCGTGCGACATCCGCGTCGCCGCCGAGGGCGCCAGCTTCGTGCCCGCCTTCATCAACATCGGCCTCGTGCCGGACTCCGGCGGCACGTACTTCGTCCAGCGCCTGATCGGGACGTCGCGCGCGTTCTCCTGGTTCGTCTCGGGGCGCAAGCTGTCGGCCGAGGAGGCCCACGGCTGGGGGATCGTCTCGGAGGTCGTGCCCGACGAGGAGCTGCCGGCGCGCGCGCACGAGGTCGCGGTGCAGCTCGCCGCCATGCCGACCCTGGGCATCGGCTGGACGAAGCAGGCGCTCGACCATGCGGCGACGGCGACGCTCGCCGAGCAGCTCGAGCTCGAGGCACGGCTGCAGTCCCGCGCGACGCAGACCGCCGACTTCCGCGAAGGGGTGGCGGCGTTCCTCGAGAAGCGCCCGCCGGAGTTCACCGGCAAGCCTCCGGAGCCGTATCACCCGCTCGAGCTCGCAGTCGACGACGACCGCCGGCGCTGGCGTCTGACCGTCTGCTTCCGCTACCTGCTCGCCTACCCGCACCTCCTCCTCTCGGCGGCCTGGATCCTCCTCGCCGGGGTCGTCGCGCTCGTGCAGGCGGTGATCATCCTCGTCAAGGGCCGTCCGCATCCGGGCATCTACGCGTACACCGAACGGTCGCTCCGCTACTGGGTGCATGTGCAGGCGTACGTGCTGCTTGTCGCCGACCCGTTCCCGGGGTTCCGCGGCTGGCCCGGGACGTACCCGATCGACCTCGAGGCGCCGCAGCCGGTGCCGCAGAGCCGCTGGAAGACCGCCTTCCGGCTCGTGCTCGCGATTCCGGCACTCGTGCTGGCCTCGACGCTCGGCGTCGTCGCCTCGGTGATCTCCGTGATCGGCTGGTTCATCGCCCTCGCCGTCGGCCGGATGCCGAAGGGGATGCGCGACCTCGCGGCGTACTGCCTGCGCTACCAGGCGCAGGCCTACGGCTATCTGCTGCTGATCACCGATCGCTACCCGAGCCTCGCCGTGCGCGCGCCGCAGCGGCCGGCCTCCGGCGGCTCGACTTCTACGCCGGCCAGTTAGACAAGAGCTGGCTGCAGAAGCCGAAGCCGACGTCCTTGGCCGCGTACTTGACCTTCGTGTCGAGCGCGGTCGCAATCTGCAGCTTCGTCCCGGCTTGCTCGATCTTCGCCTTGGCGATCGCGTCACGGATCTCCTTGAGCGCGTCGACCTCCTGCCGGGCAAGCCTCATCATCCGGGCGAAGTTGGCCTTGTCCCTCGCCGGCGGCTGGAGGGCCGCCATCTTGACGAGCGCCGCCTCGGCGAGCGTCACGTACTTGTTCCAGTACGGGGCGTGCCGCGTCGGCTGGCCCAGCCGCTGGACGGCGCGGTCGGTGTCGATGCAGACCTGATTCCCGCGGGTGACCAGCTGCCCGTGCGTCAGCGCCTGGGCGACGGTTGTCGTCGCCTGCTTGTCGCCGCCCCCGCCACAGCCGGCTGCGACGCCTGCGATGACGATGGCGGCCGCCGCCAGAGGGAGGAGCGCCCGCACGTTCGCCATTGAAGACGAGCGTACCGCGTGCGGGTTAGCGCCCCACATCTCAGCGCTCCGGCCGGCCGCGTCGCTGTCCGCGCCGAAGGGCCTCGATGCGCCGCCGGTCCTGCTTCGTCGGGCGCGCCCCGAGGTCGGCGCCCGGCGGGCGGGCCAGTTTCCACTCGAGCGCCCGCTGCTCGCGGAGCGCCCTCGACTCGAGCGTCTCGGTGTAGAGCGTCGCCGCGACCGTCGCCGAGCCGCGCTTCTCGGCCACGCCGTCCACGACGACGGTCCACTGGACCTCCCGGATCCGGATCTCGACCGTGTCGCCGGCGGCGACCTCCTTCGCGGGCTTGACCCGCACGCCGTTCACGTGCACGCGTCCGCCCAGCACCGCCTCGCTCGCCGCGCTCCGAGTCTTGAAGAAGCGAGCGGCCCAGAGCCATTTGTCGATGCGCACCTGCTCCATCGCGAGACAGTTTCGATGAGTTCTGCGCGCGGCGCCGGTCTAGCTTGACGACGTGGCAGCCGACCCCGCCAGCACGACCGCCGACGAGCGCGCGCTGCTCGCCGCCGCGCGAGCGGGGAGCGAGGCCGCCTACGACCGGCTCGTCGAGCCGCATCGCGCCGAGCTCCACGCGCACTGCTACCGGATGCTCGGCTCGGTTCACGACGCCGAGGACGCGCTCCAGGACGCGCTGCTCCGCGCCTGGCGGGCACTCGCTCGCTTCGAGGGTCGGAGCTCGATCCGGACCTGGCTCTACCGGATCGCGACCAACACGTGCCTCGACGTGGCCGCACGCCGTCCGACGCGGGTGCTCCCGATCGACTACGGCCCCACCGCCCGTCTCCATCAGGATCCGGGCGCGCCGCTCGCGGAGTCGATATGGCTGGAGCCATATCCGGACGAGCCGCTCGATGTCGAGGACGGGCTCGCGGCGCCCGAGGCCCGCTACGAGCGGCGCGAGAGCCTGGAGCTGGCCTTCGTCGCCGCGCTCCAGCACCTCCCCGGGCGGCAGCGGGCCGCGCTGATCCTGCGCGAGGTGCTCGGCTTCTCCGCCCAGGAGGTCGCCGAGTCGCTCTCGACGACCGTCGCCTCCGTGAACAGCGCCCTCCAGCGCGCCCGCAAGACCGTCGACGAGCGACTGCCCGAGCAGAGCCAGCAGGCCACTCTGCGTTCGCTCGGCGACGAGCGCGTCCGCCACCTCGTCGAGCGCTACATGGACGCGATGGAACGCGCCGACGTCGACGCGGTCCTCGAGCTGCTGGCGGAGGACGCCGTGTGGTCGATGCCGCCGATGGCGAGCTGGTACCGAGGCCGCGAGACGATCACGTCCTTCCTGATCGAGCATGCGCTGACCGAGCGTTGGCGCCACATCCCGACGCGCGCCAACGGGCAGCCCGCGGTGGGCTGCTACGCCTGGGACGCGAAGCGAGGGTGCTTCGTGGGACGGGTGCTCGACGTGCTCACCCTGGACGGCACGGGGACCCGGATCGTCGAGATCACCGCCTTCGTGTCGGCCGAGGTCCTCCCGCGTTTCGGCCTTCCTGACGTTCTTTTTCGGGCGCGCGATGAGTTGGACGACTCCGCCCGGTCTGTAGTTCGAGGCCGCAATCACGTCGCGGCCGCGAACGGAAGGAGTCCCGATGGATCAGCTCGGTATCGCAACGCATTGGATGTTGAGGACCGACCGTGAGCTCGCGCAGCACGTGCCTGTCCGCCGTTCGACGCTCTCGTCGAGGTCGACGTGGCTGCGCCGGTGCCTGCCCTCAGCCGCCCGACCGCAGGGCTTGCCGGAGCGCAGCAAGCGTCTTCGGGCCGACGATGCCGTCGGCGGTGAGACCTGAGGCGCTCTGGAACTCCGTCACGGCCTGCTTCGTGGCAGGCCCGTAGGTGCCGTCGATCGGACCGGGTGCATAGCCGAGGCTCGCGAGCGCTCGCTGCAGCACCTTGACCTGTGCCCCCTCGTCGCCCGGTTTCAGCGTCGCGTTGGGCGCAGGAAGGGCCGGTGCTGTCGTCTGCGTCGAGGTCGTGGTCGCCGTCGTCGTCGGCGCGGTCGTCGTGGCCGCTGCCTGGTTCTCGTCCCCTCCGGAGAAGAGGCCGCCCGCCGCGAGCCCGGCCACAAGGAGCACGATCGCGAGCACACCGACGCCGATCGCGAGGGCCGCGCGCCGTCTCGCATACAGGCTCGCGTCGCCGCGTGGACTGCCTGCCGGAGCCGGCTCGCCCTCGCCCATCCAGTCCTCGCCCTCGGCAGGCTCCTCCCAGTCGCCCGCCGTCGACTCCCCATCCGCAACGGGTGCGCCGGAGGTGCCCGGCCCCTGGGGCGCGGCGCGGCCGGACGCCGCGAACCAGTCGTCGGGGTCAGGGCCGCGTGGTGTATCGCGACCTGCCATGCGCGTCACCGTATCGCGAAGCGCGGCGAAAGTGGTACGCCGACTCGGGGGGTATGTTGCATGGACGCAGTGAGCAGATCCGCCACGATCTTGCAGGACACCGCGCAGCGAGTCCATAGCCTCTGGCGACGTTGGCAATTGCGAGGGCGCGGTCTTGCGCCGGCGCGAAGGTGGACGGTGAACGGACGGCTTCGACGTCCGATCGTTCCGGTTGCCGCGCTTGCTGCAATCTTCACGGCGACGTCGGTCGCCGGCGCAAGTCCGTCGCCGCGGCCAGACAGCCGAACTCGCTTTCCCGGCATCCCGGCCGCGAACGGCGCCTACGCGGGCTGTTACAACGTCTGGACGGGGGTCGTCAGGCTCGTGCGGGCGGACCTCGGATGCGACAGGACACGGGAGCGCCGCGCAGCGTGGAACAAGACCGGCCCGCCCGGGTCGGACGGAGCCGCCGGCGCTCGGGGCGCGGTGGGGCGGACCGGGCCGACCGGCGCAAGAGGTCCTGCAGGCGCTGGAGGCCCCGCCGGTCCGGCTGGCCCGGCCGGGGCCGTCGGTCCGACGGGGCCGGCGGGTGCGCTGGGCCCCATTGGCCTCACGGGCGCCGCGGGTCCGGCTGGCCCAGCAGGTGCGATCGGCCCGGCGGGTCCCGCGGGCGCGACGGGTCCGGCGGGTGCGACAGGCCCGGCGGGCGCGACGGGACCTGCGGGCGCGACGGGACCTGCGGGCGCAGCAGGCCCGGCGGGTGCGACAGGGCCGGCTGGTTCGGCGGGTGCGACTGGTCCGGCTGGTCCCGCGGGTGCGACAGGCCCGGCGGGTACGACAGGTCCGGCTGGTCCCGCGGGTGCGACCGGACCTGCGGGTGCGACAGGTCCGGCGGGTGCGACAGGTCCGGCGGGTGCAACAGGCCCGGCGGGTGCGACAGGCCCGGCGGGTACGACAGGTCCGGCTGGTCCCGCGGGTGCGACAGGCCTGGCGGGCCCGGCAGGTCCGGCGGGCGCGACAGGTCCAGCGGGTCCGGCAGGCCCCGCGGGCGCGACAGGTCCGGCAGGGCCGGCAGGCCCGACAGCCTCTCAACAGGCCAGCAACGCCGTGACATCCGCCGCGAACGCGCCGGTGAACACGTTGACAACAGCCACCGTGAGCTGCCCGGCCGGAAAGGTGCTGCTGGGCGGCGGCGCGGAGGTGACGACGACCGCGGCACAGAAGAGCCGCGCAATTCTCGTCTCCTCGTACCCGAGCGCGGCCGCGTCGTGGACGGCAATCGGCGTCGCGAACGCCGCGCTCGGCGCAGGCAACACGATGACCGTCAGGGCCTATGTCGTCTGCACGACCTAAGGACGAGGTCGCGACGGGGTTCGCGATCTCGCTCGTGCTCGGACTCTGAGCGCTACCCGCCCGGCGGCATGTCGGAGATGATGACGAGCGCGCTGGCGCCCTTCTTGCCACGGGCGCTGACGGTGATGGTGTTCTTGTTCCCGGGCCGGAGCGCGGTGCTGATGTCGAAGGTGCGAACCTCGCCCGGGAGGAGATCCTGCTCCTTGAACTTCACGCCGTTCACGGTCAGCTTGACCTTGCGCATGCCCGGGTTGCCGTTCTGGATCGTCACGTAGCGCTCCGCCTGCGCGACGCCGCCAAACGTCTGATCCTCCGGCTGGTCGTCCTCGCGCGAGACGATGACCGCGATCGGGTCGCAGGTCGCGCGGTTGCCGGCCGTGTCGAAGAAGTCGAGCGTCACTCCCAGGCTGCTCTTCGTCAGCGCCGTGGCGGTCACGAACACGGGTGCCTTGGTCCCTACGGTGAACGGGTCTACGAGCACGCTCGCGTTGCGGAGATAGACGACCTCGTACCTGGCCAGGCCACTTCCTCCGTCCTGAACGCGGAACCGGATGAAGGCCTTCCCGCTGGCATTCTTGCCCTGGTCGACGATGGTGCACGTCGGCGGCGTGACGTCCACTACGGCGGTCACCAGCACGGCGACGGTTGCGGTGTCGGTGCCGCCGTGGCCGTCGGAGATCGTGTACGTGAACGAGTCGGGGCCGCTGTAGCTAGCGGCCGGCGTGTAGGTGCAGGCGCCCGCGGTCGTGCAGCCGGCGGTGCCGTGCGCACCGTTGGTCGTCCCGGTGACGACGAGCGGGTCGTGCTCCGGGTCAGTGTCGTTTGCGAGCACGCCGACGGACCCAGGAGTGTCCGCCGAGGTCGTGAGCGTGTCGTCGGCCGCGTCGGGCGGGTCGTTCACGGGCGAGATGGTCACGTTGACCGTTGCGGTGTCGGTGCCGCCGTGGCCGTCCGAGATCGTGTACGTGAACGAGTCGGGGCCGTTGTAGTTCGCGGCCGGCGTGTAGGTGCATGCACCTGCGGCCGTGCAGTTGGCCGTCCCGTGCGCGCCGTTGGTCTTTCCGGTCACGGTCAGCCCGTCGCCGTCGGGGTCCGTGTCGTTTCCGAGCACGTTCACTGAGCCCGCGTTGTCCTCGGGCGTCGTCAGCGAGTCATCGACCGCGTCGGGCGGGTCGTTCACGGGCGTGACCGCGACGTTGACCGTTGCGGTGTCGGTGCCATTGTGGCCGTCCGAGATCGTGTACGTGAACGAGTCGGGGCCGTTGTAGTTCGCGGCCGGGGTGTACGTGCAGGAGCCGCCGGCGGCGCAGGAGACGCCCCCATGCGCGCCGTTCGTGGAGCCCGTCACCGTCAGCGTGTCCCCGTCTGGATCCGTGTCGTTCGTCAACACGTTCACGGAGCCCGCGGTGTCCTCGGCGATCGTCAGCGAGTCGTCGACGGCATCCGGCGGTCTCGGGACAACCTCGCCGAACTCGAAGTCCAGACGCGACGTCTGGTCGGCGCGAACCGTCACGAACTTTGTCTGCGCGTCGAAGTCGTCCGGATCGGCGGTCACCTTCCACGCCCGGTCAGCCCCGTTCGCTCCGAGAGGCACGTGCTCGAACTTGTAGTAGCCGTCCGGCCCCGTCCTCGTCGCGTCGCCGAACTCGCTCCCGACAAACGCGTTCCCGATCGGCTGCCCGGTGACGCGGTTCGTGACGTGACCCTCGATGGCTCCCGTTCCCGGCGGTCGCCCGAAGTCGACGACGATCACGCCGCCGCAGAAGACGGTGATGCGCTTCGTCTGCTCGTAGAACCCGAGCGCCGACGCCTGCAGCAAGACCTGGAGCGGCTGGTTGTCCGTCCCGACCTGGACGTGCGTGAGGGTGTACGCGCCGTTGACGTCGGTGTAGTCGAGCGCACCACCTCCGACCACGACGGCGCCCTCGATCGGCTGCTGCGTCTGCGCGTTCACCACCGTGCCCGTGATCGTCGCGTCGGTGCAGATCGGCAGCAGGTCGAAGTCCTGAGCACTGGTCTCGTCCGCGCGCACCTCGACGTTCTCGTGGTTCGGCCAGTAGCCCGTCGCTCGCGCGTCGACCCGTGCGTCGCGGGGAGCGTTGCGGTCGTTGAGCGAGATGCCTTCCACGACGTAGCGGCCGTCGGCGTCCGTGAAGTCGCCGAGGATGCCCACGGAGACGTTGGCGTCGGGGATCACTCGCCCGGTGATCGAGTCGCGCACGACTCCGGTGACGCCGCCGTAGCGCCGCAGCAGGAGTCGGAGGTCGAGCGTCGTGGTCGCGTTCGCGTGAACCTCGACCGGCGAGACCGACGCGGGCCAGTGGTCGTCGCGCGCTGCGAGGACTCCCGTCTGGCCGACGTCGTCCGCGTCGACGCCGACGAAGACCCTTTCCAGCCGGTAGTGACCGCTCGCGTCGGTCGTGGCGCAGGGGCAGGTCGCGGTGAGGCTGACGTCGGCCCCGACCACGGGCGCACCGGTCTCCTCGTCGTACACGTGTCCTTCGATCGCTCCGTAGAAGACGGGCTGCGGCTCGAGGACGAGCGTGACGTCGCGATGATCGCCGCAGGCGTCGAGAGGCGCCTCCACATTGGCTTCCTTGTAGCCCGCGGGCTGGCTGTCGACGAAGTATCGCGTCGGTGCGTTGTTCCGGCCGAGCAGGAGCGCCGGGAACGAGAACCTGCCGTCGGCGTCGGCCGTCACCTCGTCGCCGTCGAGGAAGTTCCCGGTCACGACCCGCACGCCCGCGGCCGGCAGCCCCGAGTCGCCGTACGTCACCCGCCCCGAGATGCTGCCCGTGCACTTCTTGACGAGCGCGATCTCCTGCACCACGTGCTGCCCGGCCTCCACGTGGCCGATCGGGATGAAGCGGTCCCGGTAGCCCTCCCGCCAGGACCCCTCCGTCCATGCATACAGGAGCGGATCGAGTGGCTCGTTGTGTCGACCGAGCTTGAACGTGATGTCGTAGAGGCCGTCCGGGCCCGTGACCTGTTGTGGTGCGTCGAGGAGGTACGGCCACACCGTCACGCCCTGAACCGGCGTGTCGGTCGGGATCACGTGCGAGTAGTCGCTCGGGTCGGGCGTTCCCTCGACAACGCGGCCGCTGACCCGGGCGGGGACGACCCGGGTCATGACGATGTCGAGGTGCGTCGTCTCGTCGCAGACCGCGATCCCCGACGGGAGCTCGTCCCAGTACTCCGGGGCGGTCTTGATCGCGTGCACGCCGAACTCCTGCGGGCTGTTGTTCGGACCGAGGTAGATCGTCTCGAGCCTGTACCGGCCCTGGTCGTCAGTCGTCGTGAAGTTGCTGCTGGAGTAGACGACCTTCACCCCGGGCAGCGGCTGGTGGGTCTCGGCGTCCGTGATGACGCCCTCCACCGCCCCGTAGCAGATCGGGATCAACCCGAAGTCGACCGTGACGATCCCGGTCGCGGTGTGCGTGATCCCGCCCCCGGTGCCGGTCACCGTCAGCGAGAACGTGCCGGTCTGAGCGGTCTCCGCGGCCGTGAGCCTCAGGAACGAGGTGCCCGACGGCGAGACGGGGTCGACCGAGAAGGAGCCGGTGACGCCGGCCGGCAATCCGCCGACCGAGAGCGAGACCGGCGCGGCGAACGCGTCGATCCCGCCGATGCCGATCGTGAAGCTGACCGAGCTGCCCGGCGGCAGGTTCTGCGAGGCGGGCGCGATCGTGATCTGGAAGTCCGGCGCGGCCAGGGCGGGAGACGCGAGGCCAAGGCTCGCGAGCAGCGCAGCCACTGCCACTGCCAGGCGAATCCGCATCGCGCCCACTCTGAACAGCCGCGCTCAACGGATGCTCAACGAGCCAGTTGTTGTTTTCCGCACAAGCGTGGTAGATTCGGCTCGCGGCAAACCTGCGGAAAACTGTGGAATTCCGACTGCTCGGACCGATCGAGGTCGTCTGCGACGGCCACCCTGTGTCACTTGGCGGGCCGAAGCAGCGTGCGCTCCTGGCGTTTCTCCTGCTCAGGGCGAATCGCGCCGTCGGGTCGGACGAGCTGATCGAGGCGCTCTGGCCGCTCAGGCCGCCCGATGCTGCGCGCCGCAGCCTCGAGGTGTACGTCTCGCGCCTGCGAAAGCTCCTCAACCGCGACGGCGTCCAGGTGATCGGCGCTCGTCCGCCGGGATACCTTGTGCGCGTCGAGCCCGGCCAACTCGACGTCGAGAGGTTCGAGCTCTTGCAGGAAGCGGGCTGCCGTGCGGCGGCCGAAGGACGGCCCGCGGAAGGAGCGCGACTGCTCGCCGAGGCGCTCGCGCTCTGGCGTGGTGCTCCGCTCGCCGACCTCGCGGGCGAGCCGTTCGTCCGCTCCGCGACGACGCGGCTCGAGCAGGTGCGGCTCGCGGCGCTCGAGAGCCGGATCGACGCGGAGCTGCAGCTCGGACGGCATGGCGAGCTCGTCGCGGAGCTGGAGGACTGGCTCGAGGCGGATCCCTTCCACGAAGGGCTCTGTCGCCGGTTGATGCTGGCCCTCTATCGCTCTGGGCGCCAGGCGGAGGCATTGGCGACGTATCGACGCTTCCGCATCCGCCTGGGCGACGAGCTGGGGCTGCAGCCGACGAGGGAGCTCCGCGTCCTGGAGCAGGCGATTCTCCGCCAGGATCCCTTCCTGGATCTCGGAAGCGCTCGCGGGCGTCTCCCGGCGCCCGCGGCGGCGCTGGTGGGCCGCGAACGGGAGCTCACGCGCCTCGAGGAGCTGGTCGAGGGCGACGCGCGCCTTCTGACCCTCACGGGACCAGGGGGCGTCGGGAAGACGCGCCTCGCGATCGCTCTCGCGGAGCGGGTCGCGCCGCGGTTCGCAGACGGCGCGTACTTCGTCGATCTCGCACCGTTGGCGGACTCGGGGCTCCTCGCCGCGACGATCGGCGACGCCCTTTCGCTGATCCGGGCTCCGGACGAGGCCCCGCTCGAGGCGCTCGCACGGCAGCTGAGAGGGCGGACGCTTCTGCTGGTGCTCGACAACTTCGAGCGTCTCCTCGACGCCGGCCCCGACGTCTCCCGCCTGCTGGCAGAGGTCGGCGGTCTCACGGTCGTGGCCACGAGCCGGATCAGGCTGCGGCTCTACGGCGAGCACATCTTCGACGTAGCGCCACTCGAGCCGGTCAGCGCGGCCGAGCTGTTCCGAGTCCGCGCGCGGGCCGCCGGCTCCGATCTCTCGGACGCCGAGGGCGATCAGGCCGCGATCGAGGAGATTTGCGCGCGGCTCGATCACCTCCCGCTCGCGATCGAGCTGGCGGCGCCGCGGGCGGCCGACACCGCGCCTGCTGCGCTCCTCGAGGGGCTCACCGGACGGCTCGCGTTGCTCACCGAGGGCCCCTGCGACGTACACGCGCGCCACCAGACGCTGCGTGCGACGCTCGCGTGGAGCGACGACCTGCTCACGAGTGACGAGCGACGGCTCTTTTACCGTCTCGCCGTCTTCGCCGGCGGCTGCACGCTCGAGGCCGCGGAGACCGTCTGCGACGCCGACGTCAGGACGATGCAGTCGCTGGTCGACAACAGCCTCCTCGTCCGGCGTGGCGACCGCTACGAGGTGCTCGACACGATCCGCGAGTACGCCGCCGGACGACTGGAGGAAACAGGTGACGCCGCCGAGCTACGCCTCCGGCTCGTGGACCACTTCGCGGCAGTGGCCGACGCTGCCGAACCGGGACTTCGCGGGCCACACCAGGTGGAGTGGCTGCGACGCTTGCAGCCGGAGCTCGAGAACCTCCGCGAGGCGCTGGGATGGTCGCTCGTTTCGGCCACGCCCGGGGCCGGGCTGCGGCTCACCTCGGCGGTCGTGCCGTTCTGGGAGGCGCACGGGCTCTGGGCGGAAGCTCGTGAATGGCTCGACGCGTTTCTTCGCGCGACCGGTCGCGACGACCGCGGCCGGGCGCTCGGCCTGATCTGGTCCGGCAGGCTGGCCTGGTATCTCGGCGACTGGGAGGTCGCTGTCGCTCGCCTTCGGGATGGAATCACCCTCAGCCGCGCGGTCGCGGACTCCTACGGCCTCGCACTCGGCCTGGGGAAGCTCGGCTGGGTCACGGCGGAGTCGGTGGGCGATCATGCCCGCGCCCGGGCGCTCTGCGAGGAAGGTGTGGCGCTCGCCCGGCAGCACGAGGATGCCTGGCTGCTCTCGCAGGTTCTCAACGACCTCGTCGGCGCGCTCTCGACCGATACAAACGACGACTACGTTCGAGCGCAAGAGCTCGGCGAGGAGGCGCTTGCGCTCTGTCGCGAGCTCGGCGACCGACAGAATGTCGTCGAGTCCCTGAACAACCTCGGCTGGGTCGCGCTCGTCCGAGGCAGGCTCGGGGAAGCGCGGGCCTACCTCGACGAATGCCTCGCGCTCGGCCGCGAGCTCGGCGACCTCCGCCACGTCGCGCTGGCGACCGGGAACGTCGGCCTAGTGGCGCTGTTCGACGGGGATCTCTCCGAGGCAGACGCGCTGTTCCGGGCGAACCTCGACCTGTGTCGGCACCTCGGCGACCGGCGGACTGGCGAGGAGTGCCTGCGCGGCCTCGCTGCCGTAGCTGCCGCGGCTGGTCGCACGCCGCGGGCAGCCCGCCTCTGGGGAGCGGCGGAGGGCATCTACACCTCGTCGCTCACTCCTCCCGAGCGCATGATCAGGGCACGCTGGATCGAGCGGCTCGGCGACGGGTCGAGCAACGGTGCGTTCGAGCACGGGCTGGCCGGCGGCCGCGCGATGGGCTTCGACGAGGCAGTCGAGTTCGCGCTTACGTCGTGAGCCGGCTGCTATCCGGACGCCCGTCCTGCTGCTAGATCGTCTTGAACTGCTCGAACGGCTGTCGGCAAGCTCTCGCAGTAGCGGAGCGAGCGGCACGGGGTGGGGCCGAAGATGTTCTCCAGGCGCGTCTCCGTCGAGCCGCAGTACGGGCAGCGGTGCACCTTCGCCTGCAGCTGGACGAGCTTCGGCGCTTCGGCTCCCCGCGGAGCCGGCGGGGCGAAGCCCGCGGCGCGGAGCTTCTCGCGGCCGCCGGGCGTGATCTTGTCCGTCGACCACGAGTCGTCCGCGACCACCTCGACGTGCGGCTCGGCGCCCAGCTCCCGCACCTTCTCCTCCATGGCGGCCTTCATGTACTGGAGGGCGGGGCAGCCGAGGAACGTCGGCGTGAACTCGACGCGCACCGCGTCGCCGTCGACCGCGACGTCGCGCACGACGCCGAGCTCGACGAGCGAGATGACCGGGATCTCTGGGTCCGGGACGTCGTCGAGCGCCGCCCAGACCTGCTCGGCTGTCACCACTGGGCCGTCACCACTGTGCACCCGCTGGAGCGGACCGTCTCACCATCGTCATCTCCTCCCAGAGCTCCGCCAGCTCGGGGTGCGCGCCGCGCTCCACGGCTTCGACCTCCGCCATCCCCGCGCGCCGCGCGAGCTCCGCGCGCTGCTCCGGCTCGACCACGCCCAGCGCGTACGGCCAGAGTCGCTCGAGCGCCTCGCGGTACCGCGGCTCGTCGCGCAGCCGCTCGTGCCACATCTCCGCGTGCATGCGGTGGTACGTCTCCTCGCGCTCGATCTTCCGTGCCAGGCCTGCGACCTCGGGGTCGTCCGACGCGGCGAGCGCTCGAGGCGCAGAGCGTCCGCCAACTCGTAGAGCCAGCGGCGCGCGATCGCCGGCGCCCACTCCATCAGCCGCAGCTCGACGAGCGGGGCGCAGACGGTACTCCTCCGGGCTGCGGTCGAAGGCCAGCGCGTCGGCGTCCGTGCCGAGCTCCTGCGCGGCGAGCTCGTACGCCGCCCGCGCGTGCCCGATCTCGTTCTGTGCGATCGACGAGAACGCGACGTCCTCCTCGAGCGCGGGCGCGACGCCGGTCCACTCGGACTCCCGCCAGCCGACGATCAGCTCGTCGTCAGCCAGCTTCAGGAGCAGCTGTGCCCGCTCGCTCACGCGCCTCCTTCAGTCGCGCCTTGATCGAGTAGCCGTCGACGCGGCGGTACTTGAGGTCGAACTCGTCCGCCCAGTCGGTGACCGAGCGGATCGCCTCGCGCGGCACGAGCCAGAGCCCTTCGCTCTCGCCGCGCCGCCCGAACTGCTCGCGCGCCCACGCCTCGGCGAACTCCGCGTCGGGCGCGGCGACCGAGCCGGCGTGCTGGAAGGGCTGGCCGGCGCGCTCCTGGCGGAAGACCTCGAAGATCATGCGGCGAGGACCGTCTCGCGGACCCACTGCTCCTGGTCGAGGTAGCGGCGGCGGAACGCGAGCCGCTCCGCGGTCATCGGGCCGTGGCCCGTGACGACGGAGCGCAGCTCGTCCCAGTCCGGCTCGGTGTACTCCCAGACGCCGTCCTCGTTCTTGCGCAGCCTGGGATCGTGCAGCTCGAGGCCGAGCTCGAGGATCTGCGGCACGTAGCCGTCGAGGAACTGCTGCCGCGCCTCCTCGTTCGCCTGGCTCTTGATCCGCCAGATCACCATCGGGTCCTCGTCGGCGCGGGATGGGGTTGCCGTGGAAGTGCATCAGCGGCGTCCACCAGCGGTCGAGCGCCTCCTGCACGAGCTCACGCTGCTCGTCGGTGCCGGTGACGAGAGCCAGGATCACGTCCCGCCCGTGAAGGATGTGGAACGACTCCTCCCAGCAGATCTTCTTCATGATCCGCGCGTACGGCGCGTAGCTGCACTTGAGGAGCGCCTTCTGGCTGATGATCGCCGCCGCGTCGACGAGCCACGCGATCACGCCCACGTCGCCCCACGTGCGGGTCGGGTAGTGGAAGACGTTGTGGAACTTGGACTTGCCGGCGATCAGGTCTGCGAGGCACTGCTCGCGCGGCTTGCCGAGGTCCTCGACGACGCGGTAGATCAGCTGCGCGTGGCCGACCTCGTCCTGCACCTTCGCGGTGAGGGCGAGCTTCCGCTGCAGGGTGGGCGCTCGGAGGATCCACTCGCGCTCCGGGAGCACGCCCATCAGCTCCGAGTTGCCGTGCATCTCGATGAACTTGATCAGCCTCGCCCGGTACTCGTCCGGCATCCAGTCGCCGGTCTCGACCTGGCCGCCGGACTGGACGTACTCGAGGAATTCCGCTTCGGTGTGCGGTTTGTGCATGTCGCTCCCGGACTGGTCTTGGTCGGCCAACAAACGATCGTTAGGGTGCCATTGAAGCATGTCCACACGCCGCACGGAGCTCACGCGCCTCGCCGCTCAGCTCTTCGCCGAGAAGGGCTACCACGGCACGTCGGTCGGCGACCTCGCCGCGGCGATGGGCGTCCAGAAGGGCTCGCTCTACGCGCACATCGAGTCCAAGGCCGACCTGCTCTGGGAGGTGGCGCGCGAGGGCGCGGCCGCCTTCCACGCGCAGCTCGACGCGATCCCCGAGGAGCTGGCGGCGACGGAGAAGCTCCGCCTCGCGCTGCGAGGGCACCTGCGTGTGGTCGCGGAGCAGCTCGAGGTCGCGACGGTCTTCGTCAAGGAGTGGCAGTACCTCGACGGGACCGCGACGCGAGGAGTTCGTGGCCGAGCGAAGGCGCTACGAGGAGCGGATCCGGGCGCTCTTCCGCGAGGGGGTGGAGGGCTCGGAGCTGCGGACCGACCTCGACGAGGCCGCGGCGGCGCTGCTCTTCCTCTCGGCGGCGAACTGGGCCTACACGTGGCTCCGGCCGGGCCGGGACACGGACGCGCTGGCCGACCGCCTCCTCGTCCTGCTCGTCGACGGCATGCGCGGGTACGCAACTCCTGGCCTCGGCGCCGGTCCTCCCGGCCTCTAGCATCGGTCCGTGGGCCGCGTCCTCCTGATCGTCAACCCGTTCGCGAGCTCCGTCACGTCTCGCCGGCTGGCCGACGTCGAGGACGCGCTCGGCTACGCGGGAACGGTGGAGACCGAGCTGACGCGTGCGCCCGGGCACGCCACGGAGCTGGCACGGGGCGCCGGTCGGCTACGACGCCATCGTCGTCTTCTCCGGCGACGGCGGCTACAACGAGGTGCTGAACGGCGCGGACGGCTCCGTGCCGCTCGGCTTCGTGCCCGGCGGGGGCACGAGCGTGCTCGCGCGCGCGCTCGGCGTTTCGCGCGACGCGTACACCGCTGCCGGCCAGATCGCCGAGGCGCTCCGCCTGGGGCGCACGAGGAGGATCTCGCTCGGCCGCGTCAACGGGCGGCGCTTCGGCTTCAGCGCCGGGAGTCGGCCTCGACGCCGAGGCCGTCCGGCGCATGGACGACCGCGGCCGCTCCGAGGACGGCAAGCGGCCGGGCGACCTCACCTTCGCCTGGACGCTGACCCGGCTGTTCGCGGAGCGGAGGCTGCGCCTCCAGGAGGAGCTCGAGATCGAGGGCTACGGCCGCGCGTCGTTCCTGCTCGTCGCCAACTGCGACCCGTACACGTACGCGGGCGCGTTGCCGCTCCGCCTCGCCCCGGACGCGCGCTTCGAGCTGGGCCTCGACTTCGTCGCGCCCATGGGCATGCCGGCCCGCACTCTCTCGCGGCTCGCCGTGCGCGCCCTCCGCGGCAAGCTGTCCGGCGCCGCCGAGGTGCTCGCCGGGCACGACCTCGACCGGATCGAGATCCGCTGCGACCACCCGCTGCCGCTCCAGGTCGACGGCGAGGATCTCGGCGACGTCGAACACGCGGTCTTCGAGGCGGAGCGCGATGCGGTCTCGGTGCTGGTCTAGCCTCGCGCTGCTCGCGGTCGTCGCCGGCTGCGGCGGCGGCGCGAAGGCCGGCCCGTACGACTACGACTCGACGGCGCCGCTCGCGTTCCGCGACGCGGGGGTCGTCAACCACGACTACCCGGTCAAGATCCACGACGTCTCGTACGCCGGCGACGGGCACCGCGTGAACGCCTACCTGCTCGTCCCGCCGCACGACACGGGACGGCACCCGGCGGTCGTCTACCTGCACGGCTCCGGCGGCTCGCGGCTCGACCTCGTCACGTTCGCGGCGAAGCTCTCGCTGCTCGGCGCCGTGACGATGGCGCTCGACGTCCCGCAGAGCGACGAGTACAGGCCGATGGTGGTCGACGTGCGCCGCTCTCTCGACCTGCTCGCGGCCCGGTCCGACGTCGATCCGAAGCGGATCGGAGTGGTGGGCTACAGCCTCGGCGGCGCAGCTGGCCGCGATCGTCGCCGGCGTCGATTCCCGGCCGAAGGCGGTCGGCATCATCGCCGGCCGGGGGACGCCCGAGGCCAAGGACGCGATCGCGCCATGCGAAGGCCGATCTCTTCTTCCAGGCGGGCGTCGAACGACTCGGTCGTGCCGGCCGCTCAGCTCGAGGCGCTGATCGACGCAGCCCCCGAGGCGCATCGCCGCGTCAAGTGGTATCCGACCGATCACACGATGAGCATCGACGCCTTCGACGAGCAGGACGCCTGGCAGGCCCGCGAGCTAGGGTTCGCACGCTGATGGCGCAGGTGATGCCCGAGCTGCGGCGAGTTCTCGACGACGATCGCATCCCGGACGGGCTCTCGGAGGCCGACCTCCTCGAGCTCTTCCGCCGGATGGTGCTGCTCCGAACCTTCGACGAGCGCTCGGTCGTCTACCACCGCCAGGGCCGGATCGGCACCTACGCGATCTTCTGGAACCACGAGGCGATCCAGGCCGGCTCCGCGTTCGCGCTCGAGGACGGCGACTGGATCTTCCCCAGCTACCGGGAGTCGGCGATCGGCCTGCTGCGCGGGATCCCACCGAAGACGATCCTGCAGTGGTGGCGCGGTCATCCGTCCGGCTGGTGGAACCCGGCCGACCACAACGTCGCCTCGATCTGCGTGCCGATCGGGACGCACGTGCCGCATGCCGCCGGGCTCGCCTGGGGGAAGAAGCTGCGCGGCGAGCGGTCGGTGGCGATCGCCTACTTCGGCGACGGCGCCACCTCGGAGGGCGCGTTCCACGAGGGCGCGAACTTCGCCGGTGTCTTCAAGGTGCCGCTCGTGCTGCTGTGCAACAACAACTCGTGGGCGATCTCCACGCCCGTCTCTGCCCAGACCGCGGCCGAGTCGCTCGCGGACAAGGCGGTGGGCTACGGCATGCCCGGCGTGCGCGTCGACGGGTTGGACGTCCTGGCCGTCTACGAGGCCACACGCGCTGCGGTCGAGCGGGCCCGCGCCGGCGAGGGCCCCACGTTCGTCGAGGCGGTGCACTACCGCGCGGCACCCCACGCGACGGCCGACGATCCGAGGGCGTACATCGACCCCGTGCGCGTCGAGGAGGCGAAGGAGGGCGAGTGCGTCGGCCGCTACGAGCGCTATCTGAAGCGGCTCGGCATCCTCGGCGACGCGCAGGCCGAGCAGCTGCGCGCCGAGGCGGCGGAGCTGATGCGGGAGGGCATCGCCGCGGCGGAGGCAGAGCCGGCGCCCGATCCGGCGCTCGTCTTCGAGCATGCGTACGCGAACCCGCCGGCGGCCCTTGCGCGCGACCTCGCCGACCTGAGGCGGGTGCTGGGTGCCTGAGAAGTTCCTCGTCGAGGCCGTCAACGACGCGTTGCACGTCGAGCTCGAGCGCGACGGGAACGTGATGGTGATGGGCGAGGACGTGGGCCGCGCCGGCGGCGTCTTCCGCGCGACGGCAGGGCTCCGCGACCGGTTCGGGCCCGACCGGTGCGTCGACACGCCGCTCGCCGAGGCGGGGATCCTCGGCACCGCGGTCGGCCTCTGCATGGCCGGCTGGCGGCCCGTGTGCGAGATGCAGTACGACGCCTTCTCGTACCCGTGCCTCGACCAGCTGATCACGCACGTGGGGCGCTACCGCTGGCGCACCGGCGGAAAGATGGCGTTCCCGCTCACCATCCGCATGCCCTACGGCGGCGGCGTGCGCGCCCCGGAGCTCCACGACGACTCGCCCGAGACCTACTACGTCCACACCCCCGGGATCAAGGTCGCGATCCCCTCGACGCCGGCCGACGCGAAGGGGCTCCTGGCCGCCGCGATCCGCGACGAGGATCCCTGCGTCGTGTTCGAGCCGAAGCTGATCTACCGTACGGCGCGCGGCGAGGTGCCGGACGGCGAGCACGTCGTCGAGCTCGGCAAGGCGCGGCTCGCGCGCGAGGGCACCGACCTGACGCTGATCGCCTACGGCGCCATGGTCGGCGTCTGCGAGCAGGCGGCCGACCGGCTCGACGCGTCGGTCGAGGTGCTCGACCTTCGCTCGCTGCGCCCGCTCGACGAGGACGCGATCCTCGCCTCGGTTGCGAAGACCGGCCGCGTCGTGATCGTCCACGAGGCGCCGCGCACCGTGGGCTTCGGGGCGGAGGTCGCGGCGCTCGTCGCCGAGCGCGCGATCTACGACCTCCAGGGGCCGGTGCTGCGCGTGACGGGCTATGACGTTCCGTATCCGTACTGGGCGATCGAGGACGCGTACATGCCGTCCGTGGCCCGCGTCGTCGCCGCGGCGAGGCAACTGCTCGGCTGATGGCAGTCCACGAGATCCCGCTCGAGCGGCGCACGATCCACGGGCACTTCTCGCCGGACCTCGAGCCGGTCGCGTCGATCGAGCCCGGCGACTCGATCGCGTTCTCGACGATCGACGCGGGCTGGGGCCTCGAGGGCGGCTCATGGGAGCGGAAGCGCTTCGAGCCGCGGCAGCCCGGGCTCGACGACGGGCATCCGCTGATCGGCCCGGTCGAGGTTCGTGGGGCCAAGGCGGGCCAGACGCTCGCGGTCACCGTCGAGGAGCTTCGCGTCGGCGACTACGGCTTCACCGACGCGGGCGGCTGGCCGTCCTGGCTGAACGACCGCCTCGGCCTCGCCGACGGCGAGACGACGGCGCTCTGGTGGACGCTCCACGTCGAGCCAGGACTTGCCGTCGACCAGTACGGGCACGAGATCACGCTGCGCCCGTTCCTCGGCGTGATGGGCATGCCGCCCGCCGCGCTCCGGCGTCTACTCGACGTCGCCGCCGAGACGCTGCGGCGGCAACCTCGACTGCACCGAGCTGGGCGTCGGCGCGACGCTCTATCTCCCGATCCCGGTGGACGGGGCGCTCTTCTCGGCCGGGGACGGCCACGCGCGGCAGGGCGACGGCGAGGTGTCCGGGCTCGCGATCGAGTGCCCGATGGCGCGCGCGCAGCTCCGGCTCGAGCTGAGCGACCTCCCCGTCACGTGGCCGACCGCCCGCACCGAGGAGGCCTGGATCGTCATGGGGCTGGACGAGGATCTCGACGACGCGGCGGCGAACGCACTCGCGGGCATGCTCGACCTGCTCGAGCGCGAGCACGGGCTCGACCGTCGCGACGCGCTGGCGCTGGCGAGCGTCGTCGTCGACCTCCGCGTGACCCAGGTGGTGAACGGCGTCAAGGGCGTCCACGCGATGCTCCGGCACGACGCCGTCCGTTGAGTGCCGTCCGTTGAGCCGAGGCGGCTCCGGCTCTGGCTCGAGAAGGTGCGCGGCGGCTACGAGCTCCGCGACGCCTCCACGAACGAGCGCGTCTCGTGGGACGACCCGCGCATCCGCGTCGTCCCCGTCGCGGGCGTGTCGTTCCGCCCGGAGGCGCTCGGCGACGCGGGCTTCGATCCGGGGCGGCGCGTGGCGCTCGTGCCCGAGCCGGAGAACGACCACGATCCGAACGCGGTCGGGATCTGGAACGCGGAGCGGACGGTGCAGCTCGGCTACGTGCCGCGCGAGGTCGCGGCGGAGTTGCACGGGGGCGAGCAGGGCGTCTCGCTGCGCCGCGTCGACGGCGGCCTGCGCGTGCTGATCGCGCCCGCCGACGCGTGGATCGGGACGCCGCGCTGACCCGCAGCTCTCGCGGCGGGAGGCGCAAAACGTGTTGAATGCGCGCCGCTGATGGCGTACGAGTTCAAGCTTCCCGATCTCGGCGAGGGCCTGACGGAGGGGGAGGTCGCCCGCTGGCTCGTCGCCGAGGGCCAGGAGATCGCCGAGGACGACCCGCTCGTCGAGATCCAGACGGACAAGACGACGGTCGAGATCCCCTCGCCGGCGGCCGGCACGGTCGCGCGGATCCTCGTCGAGGAGGGCGCAGTCGTCCCGGTCGGGACGGTGCTGGTCGTGATCGGCGACAACGGAGCCGAGCAGCCGGCGCGCGCCTCCGAGGAGCAGGAGCCGGGGACGGAACAGGTCGCCGCAGCGACTCTTAGTAACAGTCTGTTGCAAGGTGAGGGGGACGCCGGCACCGAGCCTTTGTCCCGATCCGGGGAGGCGCGCGTGCAGGCGACGCCGCTCGTGCGCCGCGTGGCCGCGGAGCTCGGCGTCGAGCTCGCGGCGGTGACCGGCACGGGGCCGGGAGGGCGGGTCACGGAGGACGACGTCCGCGCCGCGGCCGGCGGCTGCGCCGTCCGGCGAGGGTCGCCGCGAGCCGATCCGGGGCGTGCGCCGGAGGATCGTCGAGCACCTGACGACGGCCCATCGCGAGATCCCGGCGGTCACGTACGTCGAGGAGTGCGACTTCACGGGCGTCGACCTGCAGCGGATCGTCCCGCTGACGCTGAAGGCCGTCGCCGAGTCGCTGCGCGAGTTCCCGGAGCTGAACGCGCGGCTCGAGGGCGAGGAGATCGTCTACCTCGACCGCTACGACATCGGGGTCGCCGTCCAGACCGACCAGGGGCTCGTCGTCCCGGTCGTCCGCGGCTGCGAGGCGCGCCCGCTCGACGAGCTCGACGCCGAGGTCCGCCGCCTGGCCGACGCGGCGCGCGCCGGCACGCTCGCGCCGGGCGAGCTGCGCGGCTCGACCTTCACCGTCACGAGCGCCGGCAAGCTGGCCGGCCTCCTGGTGACGCCGCTGATCAACCATCCCGAGGTCGCGATCCTGGGCGTCCACCGGATCGCCGAGCGGCCGGTCGTCCGGGACGGCGAGGTCGTCGTCCGCACGATCGGGAACATCTCGGTCACGTTCGACCACCGGGTGATCGACGGCGCGCGCGCGGCCGCCTTCGCGCTCGCGGTGATCGCGCGGCTCGAGGCTCGCTGAGCCGGCGCTGGCCTCGACTAGGCGGGTGCCGGCTCGACCGCGGGCAGGTGCCGGTCGAGCAGCCGCTCGATCCGCGGGGCGCTCGCCGGGCCCTCGATCCGCCCGACCGCGCGCTTCTCCCTGATCAGCACGATCGTCGGCACGGTCTCGATCCGAAATCGCTCGGCGAGATCCGGGCGGGCCTCGACGTCGACGCGCGTCAGGCGGAGCCGCTCGCGCTCCTTGCGCGCGATGTGGGCGAGGAGGCTCTCCATCCGGCGGGCGGGGCCGGACGTGCGCCTGGAGAAGAAGACGAGCAGGGGCCGTCCGTCGTCACTCATGTCCAGGCAGTTCCTTTCGCGGGGGATCCGCGGAGGGTTCCCGCCCGAGGCTCCCTGGAAACCTGCCCCGGCTACAGTGAGGACGTGGGCGACCTCTACTGGATCGGCGTCCTGCTGGGCCTCGGCGCCGGAGCCGGCCTCCTCTTCACGGCCGGGCTCGCCGGGATGCGCTACGGGATGACCGCGGCCGCCGTCCTCGCCGCGACGTTCGCCGGCATCGCCGGGCTCGCGGTCGGGAGCTGGCCCGTGGCTGTGGCCGGGGTCGCCGGCGCCGCGGCGGGCGTCTTCGGCGGCGGACAGCTCGTCGCCGGGTCCCTGCGCCGCGGCGGGACCCGCGGCGGGACGCTGCTGCTCGTGGGCCTCGGCGCGCTCGCGGTCGCGCTGCTCGCCTGGATCCCGGGCGTCGGCTATCTCGAGGCTCTCGCGCTGCCCGTGCTCGGTGTCCGCCTGCGCAGCCGCGCGCCGAAGCGCTACGCGGGCCTGCGCATTCTCGACCCGTGACCGAAGAAGCTCGTCCTGATCGTCATCGACGGCCTGACGCCCTCGATGTTCGAGGCGGCTGACACCCCCGCGCTCCGCTTCCTCGCCGGAGCACGGCTCGTACGCGCGGGCGACGTCGGTCTTCCCGTCGCTGACGCCGGTCTGCCTCTCCTCGATCGCGACCGGCGCGTACCCGGACGAGCACGAGATCCCGCACCTCGTCTGGTGGCATCGCGGCGAGCAGCGCATCGTCGAGTACGGCTCGTCGTTCGGCGCCGTTCGCGCGGCGGGGGTCTCGCGCTCGCTCCGCGACACCATCTTCGAGATGAACCGCAGCCACCTCGGCGCGGGCGCCGTGACGGTCTACGAGGCGCTCGACGACTCCGGCCTCGTTCCCGGCGCGATCAACTTCACGTGCTACCGCGGGCGCACGCGACACGTGGCGACGCTGCCCGGGCTGCCGGCGGTCTACGGGCCGCGGCGCTTCTTCTACTACTCGCTGTTCGAGTCGGACCAGACCGGCGCACCGATCGCGGTGCGCTCGCGCGCCGCCGGCTCGATCGACGCCTACGCCGCGTTCGTCGGGCGCTGGCTCGTCACGCGGGACGGCTTCGACTTCCTCGTCTACTACCTGCCCGACTACGACTACGCGTCGCACGCGTTCGGCCCGGACGGGGCGCACGACGCGCTCGGGCGGGCGGACGAGGCGATCGCCGCGCTCATGGACGCGGCAGGCGGTTGGGACGAGTTCCTCGAGCGGTACGCCGTCATCCTCTGCGCCGACCACGGCCAGAGCCACGTCGAGCAGATCGCGCGGCTCGAGGTGCCGGGCTCGCTCGTCACGGCGTCCAACCGCGCGGCGATGGTCTACACCGACGACCCGCGCGCGGCGGCGGAGTCGCTCGACGGCCGCGAGGGCGTCGAGACGGTCGTCTTCCTCGAGGGCGGCGAGGTGGTCGCCCGGCGCGACGGGGGCGAGGGGCCGGACGTGCTCGCCGCGTACCCGGCCGGTGCGATGCGCGCCGAGCGCGCGCTGCGGAACCCGAATGCCGGCGAGGTGCTCGTCTCGGCCGCGCCGGGCTGGGAGTTCGCCGACCTCGCCGGCCGGCACCACCTCGGCGGCGGCAGCCACGGCTCGCTGACGGACGCCGACTCGGTGGTGCCGATGCTGGCGGTCGGGATCGACGCCGCGCCGGCCTCGATCACCGACGTGAAGGCCGCCGTGCTCGCGCACTTCGGCGTCGGCGTCGCGCATGCGGCCTGAGTGGATCGTCCACCAGCTGGTCGAGCGCGGCGTCCGCGACGAGCGCGTGCTGGAGGCCATGGCGCGCGTGCCGCGGGAGCGATTCGTGCCCGAGGACCTGCGCGTCGCGGCGTACGCGGACGAGGCGCTGCCGATCGGGTACGGGCAGACGATCTCGCAGCCGTACATGGTCGCCCGCATCTGCGAGGAGCTCGGCCTGCGCGGCGGCGAGCGCGTGCTCGACGTCGGCACCGGTTCGGGCTACCAGGCCGCCGTCCTGGCCGAGCTCGCGGGCGAGGTGCACACGATCGAGCGGATCCCGGAGCTCGCCGAGCAGGCGCGTGCGGCGCTCCCGGCCGGCGTCACCGTCCACGTGGGCGACGGCTCGCTGGGCGTGCCGGAGCACGCGCCGTACGACGCGATCGCCGTCGCGGCCGCGGCGCCGGGGCTGCCGTCGACGCTCTACGCGCAGCTCGCGCCCGGCGGGCGGCTCGTGGTCCCGGTCGGCTCGGCGCGCGACCAGCGACTCCTCGTCGTGCTGCGGACGGACGAGGGGCCGTCGGTCGTCCGCTCCGTCCCCTGCCGGTTCGTCCCCCTCCTCGGAGAGGAAGGGTTCGCCGTTTCGCCCGCAGGCGCCTCGGACACGACGGGCGGACGGTGAGGGTCACCGCGCCGGGGAGCCCTTTCGCCTCCCCGCGCGCCGGCTCACATCAAGCCTCTTGTAGCTAGGCTCGCCGACGTGGACCCGTCCGCCGCACTCTCGACCCGTGCTGCGCGGGCGCTGCGGCGCCCGCAGAACTGGGTCCAGCTGGCGAAGTTCTGCGCCGTCGGCGCGTCCGGCTACATCGTCAACCTCGCGGTCTACACGGCGCTCCTCCGCGGCGCGGGGCTCCACTACCTCGCCGCGGCGACCTGCTCGTTCCTCGTTGCGGTCACGAACAACTACGTCTGGAACCGGCTCTGGACCTTCCGCCGGCAGCGAGGGCACTTCGCCTATCAGGGGATGCGCTTCCTCGTGGTGGCGGTGGCGTCGCTGGCCGCGAACCTCGTCATCCTGCGGCTGCTCGTCGGGCTCGGGGTCGGCAAGATCCTCGCGCAGGCGATCGCGATCGTGCTCGTGACGCCGCTCAACTTCGTCGGCAACAAGCTCTGGTCGTTCCGCCGCCGGTGAAGCGGCTCGTCGCCTTCGCGGCGCTCGCCGCGTCGTTTCTCGCTCCCGCGGCGCTGGGGGCGACGACGCCCTCCCAGCCGGTCTACGACGCGAAGGGGCGGCTGATCGAGACGCCGTTCGCGCCGGCGCCGGAGCAGCCGAGACTGACGCCGCAGGAGGCGACGACGATCTTCCTGGCGCAGCCGAAGGTCGCGGGCTGGCTCGACCGCTACCCGCCGAATCCGGCGACCGACGCGACGTTCAAGGACGGCTTCTGGACGGTGAAGGCCTGGTCCGGGCTCGCCGGCGAGATCGCACTCGGCAAGGTGAACGACTCGACGGGCGAGGTCGCGGAGGCTTGGACCGGACCGCAGGTCGCGTGGAAGATGGCCCGCGGCGGCAACGGGGCGTTCGGCGGCAGGAAGATCAACAGCTACCCGGTCTGGCTGGGTCTCTGCCTCGTCTTCCTGCTGGGTCTCGCCGACCTCCGGCGGCCGTTCTCGCTCCGGAACCTCGACCTGCTCGTGTTGCTCTCGTTCTCCGTCAGCCTCTGGTTCTTCAACCGGGGCGACATCTTCACGTCGGTCCCGCTCGCCTATCCGCCGCTCGTGTACCTGATCGGCCGGGCGGGCTGGGCCGCGTGGCGCGGCCGCGGCGCTCCGGTCAGGCCCGTCTGGCCCGTCTGGGTGCTCGCCGCCGCGACGGTCTTCCTGCTCGGCTTCCGGATCGGTCTCAACGCCCGTGCCTCGAACGTGATCGACGTCGGCTACGCAGGCGTGATCGGCGCCGACCGGATCGTGCACGGGCAGAGCCCGTACGGCCACTTCCCAATCGAGGGCGACCTGAAGCCGTGCGGACCGGCGGACTCGGACGGCGAGATCCGCGAGCGGATCCAGACGAACGGCCGCTGCGAGGCGTCGAACGACCGCGGCGACACGTACGGGCCGGTCTCCTACATCGCGTACGTCCCGGGGTACCTGATCAAGGGCTGGACGGGGAAGTGGGACGATCTCCCGGCTGCGCACATCACGTCCGTCGTCTGGGATCTGATCTGCATCGCCGGCCTCTGGCTCGTGGGCCGGCGTTTCGGCGGGCAGCGGCTCGCCGTGACGCTGACGTTCGCCTGGGCCGCGTACCCGTTCACGCAGTACGTCTCGAACTCGAACACGAACGACGCCGTGATGCCGGCGTTCCTGATCTGGGGCTTCTGGCTCGTCGCGGTTCCGTTCGCGCGCGGCACGCTCGTCGGACTCGCGGGCTGGACGAAGTTCGCCGCGCTCCTGCTCGTGCCGCTCTGGGCGACCTACCCGGAGCCGAGACGCCCGCGGCTCACACGGTTCGCGCTCGGGTTCCTGCTCTCGTGCGCGCTCGCGTTCTGGGTCTTCCTGCTCGAGCCCGACCCGCTCCACGCCGCGCGGGTCTTCTGGGACCGGACACTCGGCTGGCAGGTCGGGCGCGAGTCGCCGTTCTCGATCTGGGACTGGCGGCAGTACCACGCGCAGAGGCATCCCCGATCTGCACCCTTTGCAGCTCGCGCTGGAGGCGATGCTCCTCGCCGCGGCCGGCGCGTTCGCGTTCCTCCCGCGCCGCAAGTCGCCGCTGCAGCTCGCCGCCCTGACCGCGGTGCTGCTGCTCGGCTTCGAGCTCGTGCTGACGCACTGGTTCTACCTCTACATCCCGTGGTTCTTCCCCTTCGCGGCCTTCGTCGTGCTCGCGCCGGCGGCTGCTGCGCCCGTTCTCGAGGTGGTCGAGGAGCCAGATGATCGCCAGGTCGCGACGCCTGTCACGGCCTGACGTCCGCACCGTCGCGGCCCTCTGCGCCCTGGGCTTCCTCGTCGCCTGGGGGCTGCTGCACGTCGGCTTCTACCGGCACAAGCAGGTGGTGGACACGCCCGTCTACGAGAAGTACGGCAACTGGATGACGGACGGGAGGGTGCCGTACCGGGACTTCGGCGTCGAGTATCCGCCCGGGGCGCTGCCGGCCTTCGCCATGCCGGCGCTCGTCGACGGCGGCGGGCGCTCGTACCGCGGCGTCTTCGAGACGCTGATGATGGCCTGCGGCGTCGCGCTCGTCTTCTTCACCGCGCTCTGCGTCCGCGCGTTGCAAGCGCCGCCGGTGGTGCCGCTCGTGCTCGTCTCCGCCGCCTGGCTCCTGCTCGGGTCGGTGGTGCTGACGCGCTTCGACCTCTACGCGGCGGCGGTGACGATGGCCGCCCTCGCTGCGCTGCTCTCCGGCCGCTGGCGGCTCGGCGGGGCGGTGCTCGGGCTCGCGACCGCCGTGAAGCTCTACCCGGCTCTGATCCTGCCGCTCGCCGTCGCCGCGGCGTGGAAGCAGCGCGGCCGGCGAGAGGGCCTGCTCGTGCTCGGCGCGTTCACGCTCGCGCTCTGCGTGGTCGTGGTGCCGTTCGTGATCCTGTCCCCCGGCGGGGTCTGGGACGGCTTCACGCGGCAGTCGAACCGCCCGCTGCAGATCGAGAGCCTCGGGGCGGGCGTGCTGCTCGCCGCCCACCAGGCATTCGGGCTCGGGATCACGATGCGCTCCGGGCACGGGTCGCAGAACCTCGCCGGTTCGCTGCCGGGGGTGCTCGCCGTCCTGCAGACGTTGCTGCAGGTGTCGGCGGTCGTCGGGCTCTGGGTGGCATTCGCACGGGGGTCGGCCGACCCGCAGCGCCTCGCACGGTACGCGGCCGCCGTCGTGGTCGCGTTCGTCGCGCTCGGCAAGGTGCTGTCGCCGCAATTCCTGATCTGGCTCGTGCCGCTGGTTGCCGTCGCCGGGAGGCGCGCTGCCTGGGCGCTGCTGGCCGCGGCGCTCGTGCTGACGCAGCTGTGGTTCCCGTTCCGCTACTGGCGGCTCGCGCTCCAGTTCGACCCGTTCGCGTCGTGGCTCGTCCTCGTGCGAGACGTCGTCCTTGTCGCGCTGCTCGTCGCACTCGTGCGCCCCCTCCCGCCGCGCCGCGGCGCGGACGAAGAAGTTCCAGATTCGTTTCAGACGCGTGCGCGCGAGGCGTCTACCCTTGGGTGATCCCCGGGTGGGTGGGGGTTAGGGATGGGTCCCGGGGGACGTGCTGGTCCGAGCGGCTAAACCAGGATGCGCACCAGCTCGCAGCCGGTCGCGCGGCCGCCTGTCTCGCAGTCGATCGAGCACACCCTCGATCCGCACGTCGCCGTGCGCAGGCTCGAAGCGCGTGAAGATTCCCGAGCGCATGCGCTCGATCGCGCGCGACGCCTCGACGCCGATCACGGAGTCGTGAGGGCCGGTCATGCCCGCGTCCGTGACCGCCGCCGTGCCCTTCGGCTGCACGCGCGCGTCGTTCGTCTGCACGTGCGTGTGCGTCCCGATCACCGCCGTCACGCGCCCGTCGAGGTAGCGCGAGAGCCCGACCTTCTCGCTCGTCGCCTCGGCGTGCATGTCGACGAACACGACCGGCGTCGCGGCGCGCGCCTCCTCGACGAGGTCGTCGATCACCTCGAACGGGCCGCAGGCGACGTCGAGAAAGAGCTTGCCCATCAGGTTGATGCACCGCCACGCGCGTTCCGTCCCGCGCCTCGCCGACGGTGAGCCCGCGCCCGGGAACCCAGCGCGAGAGGTTCGCCGGGCGCACGACGCGGCTCGACTGCTCGAGGTACGGCAGGATCTCGCTGCGCGCGAGCGTGTGGTTGCCGAGGGTGATCACGTCGGCGCCCGCCGCGAGAATCCTGTCCCCGAGCTTCGGCGTCAGCCCGCGCCCGTCGGCGGCGTTCTCGCCGTTGACGATGCAGAAGTCCGCATCGAGCTCGTCGCGCAGTGCGGGCAGCCGTTCCTCGACGGCCCGGCGTCCCGGCCCGCCGACCACGTCCGCGACGAAGAGGAGCTTCAGCGGAGGGCCAGCGTCGCGGCGGGGTGCACTTCGACGGTCACGTGGTTCCCCGCGTCCTGCGTGTAGTGCGCCAGCGCCTGCTTCTGGACGCCCGACAGGTCCAGCACGGAGCCGAGCTTGGACGTCCCGGCGGCGACGGGCGAGCCGACCGTCAGCGCCGGATCCGGCCGGACGCGGGTCAGCGAGACGACGATCGACGGCGCGTTGGATGGCTGCAGGTCGAGCCGGACGCCGTACGAGCGCCCGTCGAGCACGTACGGGGTCATTGCGGCGACGGTGCCGTCCACGGGCGAATAGACGTCGGTGCCCGGCGAGGCTCCCACGTCCAGCGCGCTCGTCGGCGAGCCCGGGGCCAGCGCGTACCAGCGGAGCTTCGCGGAGCCGCCGCCGACGATCTTCCGGAGCAGCCGCGTCAGGACACCCGCGTTCGCCTGGGTGCCGACGGGGTCGAGTGCGAGCGACCCGTCGGTGCCGCGGCGGTAGCCCACGGCGGTCAGGCGGCTCTGCGGGACGGGCAGCTGCAGGTGGAGCGAGCCGATCTGGGAGACCACCTGCGGGCTCGGCGGGCCGGCCGGCAGCAGCCGCTGCGCGGGCGCCGGCGCTGACGTCTTCACGGGCGACGCCTCGCCTGCGCCGACAGCCAGGACGATCGTCACCGTCGCGGCCGCGGCGACCGCGAGCAGCGCGACGCCACGGCGAAGCCGGTAGGTGCTGTGCGTCACGCGGCGACGGCGTGCTGCGCGCACGGCTTGTGCTGCCTGTGGCCGAGGCATTGGCCGGACCCTAGCGTGGCTTTCCCGGGGTCGCAAGGACGCACCTTGTGACACGGCAACCCGCGTCGTTGAAACGGGTTCGACCCAGAGTTCGTGACGGTCGAGAGCAAGCGCTCCCTCGGCGTCCCACGACCAGTCCCAATTCGGCGGTCGGAGCGAGACGACACGGGCGGTACGATCGTCCTCAGCATGAGTGCCGGGCCGACCAAGATCGAGATCCCGCGCTGGATCCAGCTGGTCGGGCTGCCCCTCCTGCTCGTGCTGACGTGGGCGATCGCCATGGCGGCCGGTCACGTCGTCTTCATCTTCCTCGTCGCAGCGGTTGTGGCTCTCCTGCTCGACCCGCTCGTGCGCGCGCTGCAGGCGCTCCGACTCCCCCGCGGCATCGGCGTCGCGATCGTGTACCTGAGCTTCGCGGCTGCGCTGATCGTCGCCATCGGTGCGCTTGCGACCGTTCTCGTCGATCAGACGAAATCGGCCGCCGATCGAGTCGACGCCTACTTTACGGTCGTGCACGGACAGCCTCCCGAGGTCGACGCCGACCGGGACGTCGACCGGCTGCAGCGCTGGCTGAACGAGCACCACCTGAGCAGCGTGAAGGTGCAGGAGCGCGGCCACAGCGCCGTGAAGCGGATCCGCGAGCGCGACGTCGGCAAGTACACGAGCCGCGTCGTCGACTTCGCCGAGGGGGCCGCGATCTCGATCGGCCGGACGCTCTTCACGGTCGTCCTGCTGATGGTGATCTCGATCTACATGCTCCTCGACATGCCGCGTTTCATCCGGGCCGTCGACCGCCGTTTTCCGCCGCACGAGGGCGAGGACTCGCTCGTGATCCGGATCGAGCAGGCGCTCAGCGGCTACGTGAAGGGCCAGCTGCTGCTCTCGCTGATCATCGGCACGAGCGCCGGGATCGGGATCTGGCTGCTCGGCATCTTCGGCTGGCTGCCGAACGGCGAGAAGTACGCGCTCCTCTTCGGCGGCTGGGTCGCCGTGACCGAGGTGATCCCGTACCTCGGGCCGTGGCTGGGCGCCATTCCGCCGCTGATCTACGCGCTCGTCGTCGACCCGGTGTCGGCGATCTGGGTCGCGCTGCTCTTCCTTGCGATCCACCAGATCGAGGGCCACATCGTGGTGCCCAACGTGATGGGGAGCGCGCTGCGGCTCCATCCGCTGCTCGTCATCTTCGGGTTGCTCGTCGGCGGCGAGGTCTACGGACTCGCCGGTGCGCTGATGTCGCTGCCGCTGCTCGCAGTCGGCCCGCGCGACGTGGGAGTTCTTCGGCGAGCGCGTGCAATTCGAGACCTGGTCGGGCGGCGGCCCGAGCCCCGTTCCGGTCGAGGTCGAGCCGGTGGCACACGAGCCGCCCGCGGCCGCCCGCGGGTGAGGCTGATCGCGGCGCGCGGGATCGCGCGCGACTATCCGGCCGGGATTCGGGGCTCCCGCGTCGCCCTCCGTCCCACCGACCTGGAGCTGCACGGCGGCGAGGTGGTGGCACTCCTCGGCCCGAACGGCGCCGGCAAGTCGACGCTGCTCGCACTCCTCGCCGGCGCGCTTCGCCCGACGGCCGGCACGGTCGTCCGCGAGGCGAAGGTCGGGTGGGCGCCGCAGCGGGCGTCGCACTACGGGCGCCTCTCGGCGCGCGAGAACCTCGAGCTCTTCGCACGGCTCGAGGGTGAGCGAGAGCCGACGCGGGCCGCCGAGGAGCTGCTCGCCCGCTTCGACCTGCCCGCGGACGCGGTGACGAGCGAGCAGCTCTCGGTGGGCAACCGGCAGCGCCTCAGCGTCGCGCTCGCCCTGCTCGGCTCGCCGCGGGCGCTGCTGCTCGACGAGCCGACCGCGTCGCTCGACCCCGCGGGGCGCCGGCTGCTGCCTGGATCTGCTCGTCGAGCTGCGCGCGGAGGGAGGCGGCGCGGTCTTCGCCACCCAGCACGAGGAGGAGGCCGCCGAGGTCGCCGATCGCTCGATCCACCTGCTCGACGGCGAGGTCGTGTGAGATCGGTTCTCCTCCTGCTCGCGAAGGACCTGCGCGTGCTCAGGCGGACGCCGGTGCTGCTCACGATCCTCGTCGTCTACCCGCTGATGATCGCCGCGCTCGTCGGCCTCGTCGCGGGGTACGCGAGCTCGAAGCCGCGCGTCGCCCTCGTGGACGAGGACGGGCTGCCCGCCAGGCTGACGCTGGGCGGCCGGACCTTCGACGTGCAGCGGACCATCGACCGGGTGGCGACCGAGGTGCGCCTGGTGCGGCTCGACGCCGAGGAGGCGCGCCGCGAGCTCGAGAACGGCAAGGTGATCGCCACGGTCACCGTCCCGCCGGGGTTCGTCACCCGGCTGAAGCTGATGACGGAGAGCCCGACGCTCCAGCTCGAGACCTCGAAGGGCGGGCTCTCCGACCGCGTGCGCCAGCAGGTGCAGGCGCTCGTCTTCAACCTCAACCGGGAGCTCCAGCAGGCCTACATCGACTCGAACCTGCGCTACGTCCGGCTGATCCGCGAGGGCGGCCGCGGCGACTTCCTCGGCCGGGGCTTCGACCTGCTCGGACTGCGCGGCGCAGAGCGGCTCCTGCGCTCCCAGCCGCCGGGGCCGGAGCGGGACCGGCTGCTGGAGTTCGTGCGGACGGCGCGCCTCGCGCTGAACCAGACAGACGGCGCGCTCGAGGCGACGGCGCATCCGATCGAGCTCGTCGAGCAGCCGGAGCACGGCCGGACGGCGGCGCTCTCGGCGCAGGTGCAGGCGTACGCGCTCGCCCTCACGCTCTCCTTTCTCGCGCTCGTGCTCGCCGCAGGCGCGCTCGCTGCGGAGCGGGACGAGAACGTGCTCGGCCGGCTGATGCGCGGGCTCGTCACGCCGGGCCGGCTGGTGGCGGCCAAGGTGGCGCTGGCGGCGGTCGTCTCCGCGGCGCTCGGCCTCGGCGTGGCGCTCGCCTTCGGCGTGATCATCGAGCTGGGAGACGTCACCGGCGGCGAGCCGTGGACCCGATTGCTCCTGCTCGCGCCTGCGCTGCTGCTCGTCGGCGCGTCGCTGGGCGCGCTCGGGACGCTGATCGGCGCGCTCTCGGGCGAGGCGCGGACGGCGTCGCTCGTCGTCGCTGCTGGTCGTCCTGCCGATCGTCTTCCTCGGGCTCGTCCCGCGCGAGGTCTTCCCGCTGGCCGGCTGGATCTCCGACGCGCTGCCGTTCACGCACGGCGTCCGGCTCTTCGCGGCCGCGCTCTACGACGTCAGCCCGTGGGGGAGCATCGCCCGCGAGGCGGCGTGGCTGCTCGTGACCCTGACGGCGGTGTACGCGCTGGCAACCCGCGTGGGGATGCGAAGATTGCTCGCATGAGGCGTTCCCGGAGACGAGACTTCGCCGGCTGCGCCGCACGCGCCGCTCTCAGGGCGCTCGTGCGCGAGACGCACCTCTCGCTCGACCAGTTCACGATGCCGCTCTTCGTCGCTCCCGAGGCGCTGCCGAACGAGCGCCTGCCGGCGATGGCGCGCTTCACCGTCGACGACGTCGTCCGCGAGGTCGAGGAGCTCGTGCGTCTCGGCGTCGGCGCCGTGATCCTGTTCGGGATCCCGGAGGAGAAGGACGAGGAGGCGACCGGCGCCTGGCACGACGACGGGATCGTCCAGCAGGCGCTGCGCGCGCTTCGGCCCCGGTTCCCGGAGCTGCCTGCTGATCACGGACGTCTGCCTCTGCGAGTACACGTCGCACGGCCACTGCGGCGTCGTGCGCGACGGCGAGATCGTCAACGACGAGTCGCTCGACGCTGATCGCGCGCACCGCCGTCAGCCATGTCGAGGCTGGTGCCGACGTCGTCGCGCCGAGCGACATGATGGACGGCCGCGTCGGCGCGATCCGCGAGGTCGCTCCCCGAGACGCCCGTCATCGCCTACTCCGCGAAGTACGCCTCCGCGTTCTACGGCCCGTTTCGCGAGGCGGCCGACTCGGCACCCTCGTTCGGCGACCGGCGCTCGTACCAGATGGATCCCGCGAACCTGCGCGAGGCGCTGCGCGAGTGCGAGCTCGACGTGCAGGAGGGCGCCGACGTGCTGATGGTCAAGCCGGCGCTGCCCTACCTCGACGTCATCCGCGCCGTCCGCGACGAGTTCGACCTCCCGGTCGCCGCGTACAACGTCTCGGGCGAGTACGCGATGGTGAAGGCCGCCGCGGAAGCCGGGTGGCTCGACGAGCGGGCGGCCGCCGTCGAGTCGCTGACCGCGATCCGTCGCGCCGGAGCGGATCTGATCGTCTCGTACTGGACGAAGGAGCTCGCCGGGTGGATCTGACCGCATGGCCGTAGGGACCCGCTCGGAGCTCTGGCGCCGGGCGAAGGCGCTGATCCCGGGCGGGGTCAACTCGCCGGTGCGCGCCATGAAGGCCGTCGGCCTCGACGAGCCGCTCTTCGTCGTTCGCGGCGAGGGCGCCGAGCTCGAGACGACGGACGGGCGCCGGTACCTCGACTGGGTGCTCTCGTGGGGGCCGCTGATCTTCGGTCACGCGGACCCGGAGACCGTCGAGGCGATCCGGACGGCGGCCGCGAGCGGCACGACCTTCGGCGCCGCGACTGAGGCCGAGGTAGAGCTGGCGGCGGAGATCGTCGACGCGGTGCCTTCGGTCGAGATGGTGCGTCTCGTCTCCTCCGGCACGGAGGCTGCGATGTCGGCGATCCGCCTCGCGCGCGCCCACACGCGGCGCGACCGGATCGTCAAGTTCGCCGGCAACTACCACGGCCACTCCGACGCGCTGCTCGCGTCCGCGGGCTCCGGGCTCGCGACACTCGGCATCCCCTCGAGCCCGGGCGTGCCGACGGCGGTCACGCAGGACACCGTCGTCGTCCCGTACAACGACGTCGACGCCGCGGCCGCCGCAGTCGAGCGCTACGGCGAGGGCCTCGCGGCGATCCTCGTCGAGCCCATCGCCGGGAACATGGGCGTGGTGCCTCCCGTCCCCGGTTATCTCGAGGCGCTGCGCATGCTGGCCGACGCGTCGGGCGCGCTTGCTCGTCTTCGACGAGGTGATCACCGGCTTCCGCGTCGCGCGCGGCGGCGCGCAGGAGCTCTACGGCGTCACGCCGGACCTGACGATCCTCGGCAAGATCGTGGGCGGCGGGCTGCCGCTCGCGGCGTTCGGCGGCCGGGCGGAGATCATGGCCGGCCTCGCGCCGAGCGGGCACGTCTACCAGGCGGGGACGCTGTCCGGCAACCCGCTCGCGACAGCCGCCGGGCTCTCGGTCCTTCGCCGTCTGCGCGACGCCGAGGTCTACGTCGAGCTCGGTCGCAAGACCGACCGGCTGCGGGCCGGCCTCGCCCCGCTGGGGACGTTCCAGGCCGTGCCGGGGATGGGGACGTTCTTCCTCCGCGACGGGCCCGTGCGCGACTTCGAGGACGCCTCGGCGAGCGACACCGAGCGCTACGGCGCGCTCTTCCGGCACCTGCTCGAGCAGGGCATCTACATCGCCCCGTCGCAGTTCGAGGCGATGTTCGTCTCGCTCGCCCACTCCGACGAGGACGTCGACCGGACGATCGACGCGTTCCGTGACTTCCTCGACGGCTGAGCTGATCGCCGAGGAGGCGCGGCGCGAGAGCCCGCTCTGGGCCGACGCGCTCCTCGACGGCGACACGGCCTGGGAGCCGGTCTTCTCGCCGCTCGCGGACGAGCGCTTCGCGGCCGGGCTCGAGACGGTCTACGAGGCGTACCTCGTCCACTACGGCCGGCCGCGGCTCTTCGCCCCGCCGGACCCGGACACGGCGATCCTGCTCGGCGACTACCTCTACGCCCACGGGCTCGTGCGGATCGCCGAGGCCGGCGGCGTGCCCGCGGTCTCCGTGCTGGCCGAGCTGATCTCCCGCTGCGCCTCGCTGCGGGCGCAGGGCGAGGCCGGCGACGGCGAGGCATGGGCCGACGCGGCGCGCGCGCTCGGCGGGGGCGACGGCTCGGACGAGGCCCGGGAACGGGCTCTCGCGCTGCATCGCGAGCGGCTCGGCTAGAGTCTGTCGCCGTGCTCGCCTTCCTGCTCGGAGACGCCGCTTCGGAGGGGCGCGCCGTCATCCTCTGGATGCTCGGCGTCGGACTCATCTTCTGCGCGGTGATCGCGCTCGGCGAGCTGACGCACTGGGCGGGCAACCGCCGCAAGGCGCGGCGCCGCCGCGCCCAGCAGCAGTACCGCTAGCGAGGCTCCCGGCCCGGACCGCGCGTGCGCCGCCCGCAGGCGGCGCGACGCTCTCTCCCCATGCCCCGTCTCTAGTGCCGGCCCTTGTAGACCAGCGCGATCTTCGCGGCCTTCTTGGCCTTCTTGGCCGTGGCCTTCTTCAGCCCGGTGGTGCCGGCAGGATCTGCGGGGAGAACGTGCGGCAGGCCCGACGAGCCGCTCGGCTCGGCGGGAACATGCCTGATCGCGGCGCTCGACCCGGCAACCGGGACAAGCGCGCTGATCGCGACGACGACGGTGACGAACGCCAGCTTGCGAGGTGACGACTTCTTCATGATCCGCTCCTCCAAGTCGATCTCCATGACTGAAGGATCCCACCCGGCGCCGCCCCGTGTCGTTCGCGCGCCCGACACAGGAAGTGTCAAATTCGTGACATAGTGGACGCATGGAATGGCGGCTGCTGGCCGACGTCCCGCCCGACGAGCTGCGGCAGGTGCTGGCGATCGCGCGGCGGCGGACGTTCGACCGCAGCGAGGTGGTCTTCCACGACGGCGACCCGGCCGACTGCCTGCACCTCGTCGTCTCCGGGCGCTTCGGCGTCCGCGTAGCGGCGCCGCACGGTGACCGCGTGCTGCTCTCCGTGCTCGGCCCGGGCGACGCGTTCGGCGAGCTGGCGCTGATCGCCCCCGAGCGCCGCGCCGCGACCGTCTCGGCGCTCGAGGCACGGCGAGACGTGGGCCGTCTTCCGGGACGACTTCGCGGAGCTGCGGCGACGGCACCCGGGGGTCGACCGCGTGCTGATCGCGCTCCTCGCCGAGCAGGTGCGCCGCGCCGACGGGCGCATCGTCGAGGCGCATCACGTCGACGCCGACACCCGCGTGCGCCGACGGCTCCGCGAGCTGAGCACGCTCTATCCCGGCGGGACGATCCCGCTCACGCAGGAGGAGATCGCCGAGATGGCCGGCACGTCGCGCGCGACCGTCAACCGCGTCCTGCGCGAGGAGGAGCAGCGCGGAACGATCGAGCTCGGCCGTGGCCGGACGATCGTCCGCGACGTCGACGCGCTCGAACGATGAACGAGCTCCCGTCCGGCACCGTCACGTTCCTCTTCACGGACATCGAGGGCTCGACGCGGCTGTTGCAGGAGCTGGGCGAGGCGTACGCGGAGGCGCTGGTCTTCTGGGGCGATCGTGCGCTCGAGCTGCGAGGCGCCGAGGCGTCGCCGGCCGCGCGCGCCGAGCTTCTGACGGAGGTGTCCTGGGGGCACCAGTTCCGCGGTGAGCAAGACGAGGCCGTCGTGGCGGCCGAGCAGGCGACACGGCTCCTGTCGGACGTCGGCGACGAGGAGGGTCGTGCGCTCTCGCTGGTCTGGCTCGCGGGAGCGCTCGCTAACGTCGGCCGCGAATCGGAGGCAGAGGCGATGCTCCAGGAGGCGATGCGACTGCTCGAGCAGTTCGGCCCGGCGGGCGAGACCTGGCGGGTGCTCCACGACCTCGGAGAGATGGAGCTCGATCGAGGCAATCTCGCCTCGGCGCGGGGTCATCCTCGAGCGCGCGGTTCGCGAGGCGGGGACCGGGTCGGGGCATGCAACGCAACGCGCTCGACGCACGGGCTCGGCGATCTGGCGCTGGTGGAGGGCGACACGGCGCGGGCTCGCGCCTCGTACCGTGCCGCGCTCAGCGCGGGGCGTGCAGCTGGACGACTCCCACCTCGTCGTCCACTGCCTCGGCGGGCTCGCCGCAGCCGACGCGCGCGAGGGCAAGACGGCCGACGCCGCCGCCGGTGGGCGATCGCGGAGCGTTACGGCGAGCTCCGCGGAGTCACGCTCGCCGCCCAAGCACCGGGATCGCTATCGCGACTGCATCTCATCCGTGCCCACGGAGCTGCTCGACGCCGCCCACTCGAAGTGGGCCCACGCCGACGCTGCTGCCGTCAAAGAAGCCGTCCTCGCTCCGTAGACTGACCCGCGATGCCCCCGCCCGGCGACCTTCGCTGAGTGGATCGCGCTGCTCGAGCGCGAGGGCGAGCTCGTCCGCGTCGCGGCCGAGGTCGACCCGCACCTCGAGATCACGGAGATCGTCGACCGCACCGTGCGCGCCGGCGGGCCGGCGCTCCTCTTCGAGAATCCGCGCTCGAGCCACCCGCTGCTGATCAACCAGTTCGGCACCGAGCGGCGCATGTGCCTCGCCTTCGGGGTCGACTCGCTCGACGACGTCGCGGCCAAGCTCGGCGACGTGTTCGAGCTGCAGCCGCCGCAGGGCCTCGTCGAGAAGGTCAAGGGCCTGCAGAAGCTGAAGTCGATCGCGGACTCGATGCCGAAGAGCGTGCGCTCCGGCGCCGTGCCAGGAGGTCGTCCTCACCGGCGACGCAGATCGACCTCGACCGGCTCCCGATCCAGACCTGCTGGCCGCTCGACGCCGCGCCGTTCATCACCCTGCCCGCGGTGATCACGAAGGACCCGCGCACCGGCGGACGCAACGTCGGCATGTACCGGATGCAGAAGCTCGACCCGCGCTCGACCGCCATGCACTGGCAGATCCACAAGGACGGGCGCCAGGACTACCTGATGACCGACGGCAGGATGGACGTCGCGGTCGCGCTCGGGCTCGACCCCGTCACCGCCTACTCCGCCAGCGCGCCGCTGCCGAAGCACATCGACGAGCTGATGCTCGCCGGGCTTCCTGAAGGGCGAGCCCGTCGAGCTCGTCCAGGCGAAGACGGTCGACCTGGAGGTGCCCGCGAACGCGGAAATCGTCCTCGAGGGGACCATCGAACGCGGCGACCTGACGAGCGAGGGGCCCTTCGGCGACCACACCGGCTACTACACCCCGGCCGAGGAGTTCCCCGTCTTCCGCCTGACGGCGATCACCATGCGCCGCGACGCGATCTATCCCTCGATCGTCGTCGGCCGGCCGCCGCAGGAGGACGCCTGGCTCGGCAAGGCCACGGAGCGCATCTTCCTGCCGGCGGTGAAGATGAGCGTCCCGGAGATCGTCGACTACGACCTGCCCGGTCGCCGGCGCGTTCCACAACTGCGTGATCGTCTCGATCCGCAAGCAGTTCCCCGGCCACGCGAAGAAGGTCATGCACGCGCTCTGGGGGCTCGGGATGCTGAGCCTCTCGAAGGCGATCGTCGTCGTCGACGAATGGGTCGACGTGCACGACTACGAGCAGGTGTTCTTCGTGGTCGGCGCCAACGTCGACCCGAAGCGCGACGTGGTGCTGACCGAGGGCCCGCTCGACCATCTCGACCACGCGCCCACGCTGCAGTTCGTCGGCGGCAAGCTCGGGATCGACGCCACGCACAAGGGCCCGCAGGAGGGGACGCGCGAGTGGCCGCCGCTGATCGAGATGAGCCCGGAGATCCGCGCGCGGGTCGACTCGCGGTGGGCCGAGTACGGGATCGATCTCGCCTCCAGGTCCGGCGCACCGTCGGATGCCGTGGCACGGGACGGCGAAATGCGGCAGAGTTCGCGCGGGCTGCGGCAACTGTTACGACGTTGACCGCAGGCGCGACCGAGCGATTGAATCCGACCGGGTAGTGGAGCCACAGCGCGAGCATCCAGAGCTTCCGGGGCCGAGCCTCTGGCCGGTCGGCTTCGCCATCGGCATCGCCTGCCTGCTCGTGGGCCTCGTCGTCTCGTGGTTCGTGGCCGGCGTGGGGGCTCTGCTCGCGATCGCCTTCCTCTACCTCTGGGTGCGCGATCTCGTGGCGAGGAAGGAGGAGCGCGAGGCCGAGGAGGCGGAGGCCAAAGCCGCCGCGGCCGCCGCGGCGGGTGTAGCCGCCACTCCCGCCGAAGAGGAGTTCGAGCTGGACCCGGCCGTGCGCTATCCGCGCTCGGTCTTCCTCGAGGGCGCGACACTCGGCGTCGGCGCCGTGATCGGGGCCGTCCTCGTCGTACCGGTGCTCGGGTTCGCGGTGGCGCCCATGTTCGAGGACACCGGTCATCCCGACGTCGACCTGGGGCCGCTCGAGAACTTCGCGGAGGGGCAGTACAACGTGACGACGTACCTCTCGAATCCGGCGCAGGGCGAGGTCTCGCGCCGCACGGCGTACGTCCGCTACAACGGCCTGCTCGAGCGCCAGCCGAGCTTCACGATCATCTCCAACCGGTGCGTCCACCTCGGCTGCCCCGTGCAGCCGAACGGCCCGCTGTTCGAGGATCAGAAGAAGAAGAGCGGTCGCGCCGAGCTGATCCCGACCCTGCCGGCCGGCGGCTTCGGCTGCCCGTGCCACGGCGGCCAGTACGACACAGAGGGCAATCGCGTGGCGGGCCCGCCCGTCCGCGCGCTCGACCGCTACGCGTACAAGATCGTCAAGGGCCGGCTGTTCCTCGGGCCGGCGTTCAGCGTCGGGAAGGTCGAGGGCACCGGGAAGGACGCGATCATCTACAAGTTCGGCCTGCGCGGCCCGGGCCAGCACACGAACAACGTCGAGAAGTGGCTCTACCCCCTCCAGCCGCCGTCCTCCTGATGCCGCCGCCCGAGACGAGAAAAGACCAGTTCCGCACGCTCGCCCTCTACCCGATCGACTGGCTCGAGGAGCGGTCGGGCCTCGTCGGCGGGACGAAGTACTTCCTCTTCCGGAAGGTGCCGGGCGACGTCAACTGGATGCAGACCCTCGGCTCGGCGACGCTCACCGCCTTCCTCGTCCAGGCGACGACGGGAGTCATCCTCGCGATGTTCTACCAGTCTGGCCCGGACACGGCGTACCAGTCGATCCAGCACATCACCCACGACGTCACCTTCGGCTGGCTCGTGCGCGGCATGCACCGCTGGGGGGCCTCGGTGTTCATCATCCTCATGTTCCTGCACATGGGGCGTGTCTTCCTCTTCGGCGCCTACAAGTACCCCCGTGAGCTGAACTGGATCCTCGGCGTGCTGCTGCTGACTCTGGGCCTGCTCGAGGGCTTCACCGGCTACCTGCTCCCCTGGGACCAGACCGCCTACTGGGCGACGGTCGTCGGCATCAACCTGAACGGGACCGGGCCGTTCGTCGGGCCCTTCCTGGCGCAGTTCCTCCGAGGCGGCGCCGAGATCGGGCCCGACACGCTCAGCCGCTTCTACTCGATCCACATGCTGCTGCTCCCGGGCGCGATCTTCGCGCTGATCGGCCTGCACCTCTACCTCGTCGTACGGCTCGGCGTCTCGTCGCCGCCGTGGTCGAAGGAGGCCGCGGGCACCGGGTCGATGAAGAAGCCCGCCGCCGGCCGGGCCGGCCTCGTCGCGCCGGGGCCGCGCGGGAGGTCGACCGACTAGTGCGCCTCCAAGTCACCTGGAGGCGCACCGATGGCTAGCGATCGCGTCGAGCGCCGCCGCCGCGAGTTCCAGCAGTACAAGGCCGACGTCAAGGAGCGCGGGAAGCCGTTCTTCCCGTACGCGATGTGGCACGACACGGTCATGTCGCTCGTGGTCGTGCTGGTGATCACGGGTCTCGCGGTCGTCTGGAAGGTCACCGCCGGCGAGCCCGGGAAGGACGGCTCCATCCCGGAAGCGGGCTGGCTCGGGAAGCTCTACGACGACCCGGCCGACCCCGGCACGATCAACTTCGTCCCGCGGCCCGATTGGTACTACTACTTCCTCTTCTACCTGCTCCGGATCTTCAAGTGGCCCGAGACGGTGGTGCTCGGCACCGTCGGCGTCCCGACCATCGCGCTCTTGCTGCTGCTCGCGCTGCCGTTCATCGACGTACGCGCCGACCGGCGCCTGAGCCACCGCCCGGTCGCGATCGTCGCGGCGATCCTCACCGTGATCTCGATGGGCGTCCTCACGTACAGGGGCGCGACCGCGAAGGAGGCGCTCGGCTCCGAGCTCGTCGTCAAGGTGCCGGTGTGGGCCGAGGAGCAAGGCTTCGCAGGTAACGAGGAGGCCGTCGCCGGCGCGACGCTCTTCGCCCAGTCGGGCTGCCTCAACTGCCACACCTATCTCGGCTCCGGCGGCCAGAACCTCGGGGCGCCCGACCTGACCGCGGAGGGCGCGAAGAACAAGGGCATCCAGTTCCAGATCGACCACCTGAAGTGCCCGGCGTGCGTCAACCCCGGCTCGCCCATGCCGAGCTTCGCCGCCTTCAGCGACGCCGACCTGAGGAAGATCGCGACGTTCCTCGAGGCGTCCAAGGGCCCGCAGTAGCCGGGTTCCGCAAGAATCCGGCGGGATGCGCGTTTTTCTGGGGATCACCGGCGCCTCGGGCGCGCCGTACGCGGCGCGGCTGATCGAGGCGCTGGCCGCGGCCGACGTCGAGATCGGCGTCTGCGCGTCGACGGCCGGGGTGGAGGTGATCGGCACGGAGCTCTACGGCGACCCGCGACTGCCGCGCGACGAGACGCTCGCCCGGATCACGGAGCCGGCAGGGGAGCTCGCGACGATCTACGACCCGGACGACTGGTCGTCCCCGTATGCGAGCGGCTCCGCGAAGGTCGACGCCTACGTGCTCTGCCCGTGCTCGATGGGCACGCTCGGAACGGTCGCCTCCGGCGCGATGCCGAACCTGATCCACCGCGCCGCGTCCGTGGCGTTGAAGGAGGAGCGCAAGCTCGTGCTGATGCCGCGCGAGACGCCGCTCTCGACGATCCACCTCGAGAACATGCTGACGCTGCGTCGAGCCGGCGCGACGATCCTCTTCCTCGCGCCGGGCTTCTACCACGGGGCCGAGTCGGTGGACGACCTCGTCAACTTCGTGGTCGGTCGCGCGCTGGATCAGCTGGGTCTCGACAACGCCTTGATCAAGCGGTGGGGCACGTGATCCGCAACAACGTGTTGATCAGGCGGTGGGGCGCGTGAGTCTCCCCGCGGAGGGCGTCGAGCGGATGTTCGATCGGATCGCGCCGGTCTACGACGCGATGAACCGGATCATGACGGCGGGACTCGACCAGCGCTGGCGGCGGATCACGGCGAGCTCGGTCGTCCACGAGGGCGACCGCGTGCTCGACGCGGCGTGCGGGACGGGCGACCTGGCGATCGCCGACCGGAAGGCGGGCGGCGAGGTGACCGGGCTCGACTTCTCGCAGCGGATGCTCGACCGCGCGCGGAAGAAGGACCCGCTGATCGAGTGGGTGCGCGGCGACATCCTCCGGCTCGAGTTCGAGGACGGCAGCTTCGACGCGGTCACCGTCGGCTTCGGGATCCGCAACGTGGAGAACCTCGAGGGGGGCCTCTCGGAGCTGCGCCGCGTGCTCTCCGGCGGCGGCCGGATCGGGATCCTGGAGATCACGCGGCCACGCGGGCCGCTGCGCCACTTCTACGGCCTGTGGTTCGACCGGATCGTCCCGCTGCTCGGCAAGGTGCTCCCGGGCGGCGCCGCGTACTCGTATCTCCCTGCGAGCGTGAAGCGCTTCCCCGGCCCCGAGGATCTCGGGAGGCTGCTCGTCGACGCCGGCTTCGAGGACGTGCGCTGGCGGACCTTCGCCGGCGGGATCGTCGCGCTTCACAGGGGCGTGGCGGTGTGACCCTCCCGGCACCGTCCACCGGCGCTCGGCACGCGATCACGCGGCGCGCTGCGGCGTCCTCGGTCGCGCCGATAGCGTCGGCTATCGGCGCTCCCTGCGTCCTTGCATCGCTTGGTGCTCGCGACCCGAGCATCCGGCAACGGCACCGGCAGGATCACGCGTGACGGCGATCGCGCTCGACGCACCCGGGCTGGACGCCTACATGGAGGAGCTGGAGGAGCGCCTCCGCGAGGCCGTGGCGTGGGACGACGGCGTCGCGGGCGCCGTCGGCGGCGAGGCGCTCGCCGCGGGCGGCAAGCGGCTGCGGCCGCTGCTCGTCTTCCTCGCCTCGCCGCCCGGGGCGCCGCCGCCGGTGGCGGCGGGCGCCGCCGTCGAGCTCGTGCACCTGGCGACGCTCGTCCACGACGACCTGATCGACAGGGCCGAGCTGCGCCGCGGGCACCGTGCCGTCTGGGCGGCGCACGGGGCGGCCGCCGCCCGCGCTTCCGGCGACTACCTGTTCGCCCGCGCCTTCGCGGAGCTCGCGGAGACCGGCGACTCGCGGCTCGTGCGCGTGCTCGCCGACTCGTGTCTCGCGCTCGTCCGCGGCGAGGCGATGCAGCGGCGGCAGACGCGCCGGGCCGACACGACGCCCGAGCAGGTGATCGATCGGCTGCGCGCTCAAGACCGGAAAGCTCTTCGAGGCGGCGTGCCTGCTCGGCGGCGCGCAAGGGCTCGGCCCGTTCGGGCTCAAGCTCGGGATCGCGTTCCAGATCGCCGACGACATCCTCGACTGCTCCGGGCAGACGCAGGAGACGGGAAAGATCGCCGGCACCGACCTGCGGGAGGGCACGCCGACGCTGCCGCTGCTCTTCGCCGCAGAGCAGGACGAGGTCGTGCGCGCCGCGCTCGCCGGCGGCCCGCTCGAGGGCGCGCTCATCCGCGTCGGCGCGACCGACGCACTCGAGCGCGCCGGCGCGGTGGCGCTCGACTACGCTAGGGACGCCAGATCGCACCTCGACGGTGCGCTGCACAGAGAGGAGCTCGAAGCCCTGACCTACGTAGTAGTGAACAGAGCCGGCTGATGGCCCACGAGGAGACACTCACCGGCGCACGGGCCGCGATCACGCGTCGCGCTGCGGCGTCCTCAGTCGCACCCATAGGCTCGCCTATGGGTACTCCCTGCGTCCTTGCATCGCTTGGTGCTCCCGTCCCGTGCATCCGGCAGTGCCACCTCGAGGGCCACTGATGGCGATCGCGATCGACACCCTGGAGGAGATCCGCGACAAGGTCGAGGCCGGCGAGCGGCTCGAGCTCGACGACGGGCTGGCCCTGATGGAGTCGGACGACCTGCTCGCGATCGGCGAGCTCGCCGACCTCGCGCGGCGCGTCCGCGGCGGCGACGACCGGGTCTTCTTCGTGCAGAACCTCTACCTGAACCAGACGAACGTCTGCCGCGTGAAATGCAAGTTCTGCGCCTTCGCCGCGACGCAGAAGCAGGAGCACGCCTACACGATCGACACCGAGGAGCTGGTCGCGGACGCCGTTCTCCAGCACGAGGCGACCGGGTTCACCGAGATCCACATGGTCAACGGCGAGAACCCGCACGTCGGCTTCGACTTCTACGTCGACACGGTCCGCCGCCTGAAGCAGGCGCTGCCGGACGTGCATCTCAAGTTCTACACGGCCTCCGAGATCCACCACATGACGAAGCTCTCCGGGCTGACGCACGAGGAGGTGCTGAAGGAGCTCAAGGAGGCCGGCCTCGGCTCGCTGCCCGGGGGCGGCGCGGAGATCTTCGCCGAGCGCGTGCGCAAGCTCGTCGCGCCCGGCAAGGAGCACCCGGACTTCTGGTTCCACACCCACGACACCGCGCACCGGCTCGGCATCCCGACGCACTGCACGATGCTCTACGGCCACGTCGAGACGTACGAGGAGCGGATCGACCACCTGCTCCGCCTGCGCGAGCAGCAGGACCGGACCGGGGGGTTCCTCGCCTTCATCCCGCTCGCGTTCCACCCGGAGAACACCGTCTTCGAGCGGCGCGGCTTCCGCTTCCAGACGGGCGCCGAGGATCTGAAGATGCTCGCCGTCTCGCGGCTGATGCTCGACAACATCCCTCACATCAAGGCCTACTGGATCTCGCTGACCATGCCCATCGCGCAGGTCGCGCTCCATTTCGGCGCGAACGACGTCCAGGGCACCGTCGTGCGCGAGGAGATCTTCCGCGCCGCCGGCAGCCGCACCGGCACCGAGCAGAAGCCGAAAGACCTCGCTCGCTTCGTCAGGGACGCAGGCCGGATCCCGGTGCAGCGCGACACGCTCTACAACGAGCTCCGGCGCTGGTGACGACGTCGCAATCATGATCAAGCTGGGCCGCATCAGCTACGTGAACATGGCGCCGGTCTTCTTCCGGCTCGACGCCGAGGTGGACGAGGTCAGCGGCGTGCCGACGGAGCTGAACCGGCGGCTGCTGGACGGCGAGATCGACCTGGCGCCGATCTCGTCGATCGAGTACGCGCGCAACGCCGACCGGCTGCGGATCCTGCCGCGGCTCTGCGTCTCGTCCGAGGGCGCCGTCGACTCGATCCAGCTCGTCTCCCGGAAGCCGCTCGAGCAGGTGCGCATCATCGCCGTGACGCCCGAGTCCGCGACGTCCGTCGTGCTGACGAAGGTGCTGCTCCCCGAGGCGGAGCACGTGCCGCTCGACGGCGAGTACAGCGGGGAGGCGGACGCGAAGCTCCTGATCGGCGACGCGGCGCTGAAGTCGGCGTTCGAGGATCCGACGCCGCACCACGACCTTGGCCGGCTGTGGCTGGAGCGCACCGGCCTGCCGATGGTCTTCGCGGTCTGGGCGGCGCCCGAGCCGGTTGCGGACGGCATCGCCGAGCTCGAGGACGCCCTCGTGGCGTCCGTGCGCCACGCACGCGCTGAGCCGGAGGCGCTCGCCTACGACTCGTCGGATCGCTACGGCTACCCGGCGGGGTTCCTTGCGCGCTACTTCGAGAAGCTTCGCTATCGATTCGGGCCGCGCGAGCGCGCCGGCCTCATGACGTTCCTCGAGCTGGCGCGCGACGTGGGCGAGCTCGACCGCGTGCCGGAGCTGCGCTTCGTGCAGGCGGCCGAGGAGGTCGTGGCGTGAGCGCGGTCGCAGAGCCGGCGACCCGGCAGATCCTCGCCAGGGCGCTCGACGGCGAGCGGATCACCGATGAGGACGCCGTCGCGCTGCTCCGTTCGCGCGACCTCGTCGCGGTCGGTCGCGCGGCGCACGAGCTGCGCAACCGCAAGCTCGATCCGGACCGCATCACCTTCATCGTCGACCGGAACCTCAACTACACGAACATCTGCGTCACCGACTGCGACTTCTGCGCCTTCTACCGCAGCCCCGGCGACCGCGCCGAGGGCTACCTGCTGCCGAAGCCGATCATCTTCAAGAAGATCCAGGAGACCCTCGACCTGGGCGGCACGGGCGTCCTCATGCAGGGCGGCCATCATCCCGATCTCGGGATCGACTACTACGAGGACCTCTTCCGCTCGATCAAGGAGCGCTACCCGATCCACCTGCACGCGCTCTCGCCGCCGGAGATCCAGCACATCGCGCGGCGCTCGAAGCTGACGGTCCCGGAGGCGCTCTCCCGGCTGCGCGACGCGGGCCTGGACTCGATCCCCGGCGGCGGCGGCGAGATCCTCGTCGACCGCGTGCGGGAGATCATCGCCCCGAAGAAGACGAAGACCGCAGAGTGGCTCGACGTGATGCGACAGGCGCACCGGCTGGGGATGTCGACGACGGCGACGATGATGTACGGCCACGTCGAGACCGTCGAGGACCGGGTCGAGCACATGCGCCGGATCCGCGAGCTGCAGGACGAGACGCACGGCTTCCGCGCGTTCATCTCGTGGACGTTCCAGAACGACGGCAACCGGCTCGGCGCGCTCGTCCCGCCCGAGACGATGCCGACCTCGTTCGACTACCTCCTCACGCAGGCGGTGTCGCGGATCTACCTCGACAACGTCGATCACATCCAGTCGAGCTGGGTGACGCAGGGGATGAAGATCGGCCAGGTCGCGCTCGAGTTCGGCGCCGACGATCTCGGCTCGATCATGATCGAGGAGAACGTCGTCTCCGCGGCGGGCACGACGTACCGCGCCTCGACGGAGGACTTCGTGCGCACGATCAAGGCGCTCGGCAAGGTGCCGGTGCAGCGCGACACGCTCTATCGCGAGGTCAGGGTCTGGAACTAGCCGTTCTTCTGCCGCGCCCTGTAGGCCAGGACGCAGAGCGCGACGAGGCCGAGCAGCATCGAGACGGCGAACGCGGGCCAGTTCGCGCCGCGCCCGGCCGCGTGGGTCGTGCCGGCGACGTCGGCCGCGGCTTCGATCGCGGGTCCGAGCCCCTCCGAGCGGCGCGCCTCGAAGGCCTGGCGCACGGCAGGCGTCGCGTCGACCGTGACGAGCGAGCCGCCGAGGACGACGAGGTAGACGCCCTTCTTGCCGACGCTGTCGGCCAGCAGCTGCGCGACGCCCTGTGAGTCGGTTCCGCTCTCGCGCGTGACGGACTCGGGCATGACCGCGATGCGGACACCGTCCGGGAGCGCGCTCGCCAGGCGTTCGGCCTCGAGCCTCGTCAGCGTCGGCGTCGCGTCGAAGTCGACGTACACCTGGCCTGCCTGCAGCGCCGCGATCGCGTCCGGGAGCACGGGACGGCCCACGTGTGCCGCCGCCGGCATCGCGAACGCGAAGAACACGAGCCCGAGGACGACGGCGCGCACGCGGAGAGGCTACCGCGGGGTGTGAGGATTCCGTAAAGCGACCGGCGGGGCGGCTAGGCTCGCAAGGGGTCTGTGTTGCGCCGTCTACTCATAGCGGCTCTGGGAGCCTTGCTGTTCGCCGTTCCCGCCCACGCGCAGGGGAAGGTGACGCTGATGCCGGGCGTGACCTATGAGGCGGGCGTCCAGTTCACGACGCACGGGCCGGTCGCCTTCCACGTGCTCACCGCGCCTCGCCCGGGAGGTCTCTACGCCGTCAAGCCGACGCTCGCGAAGAACACGATCCTCGGCAAGGAGACGGTCACGTCGATGCAGAAGCGGCTGAGCTCGACGGCGACCGTCGCGGGGGTCAACGGCGATCTCTTCAACTGGAACGACGGCCATCCCAGCGGCGTCATGATGCGCGACGGCGTGCTTGACCATCCGCCGCTCGGCGAGCGCTCCTCGATCGGGATCGACGACGCCGGCGCGCTCCACGTCGACCGCGTCAAGTTCTTCGGCACGTGGCGGGGAACCGGACAGCGGCGGACGCTGAACGGGATCAACGAGACGCCGGAGGACGGGCAGGTCGTGCTCTTCACGCCGGCGTGGGGTCCGGCGACTCCGGTGATTCCCGGCGTCGTCGAGGTGACGATCTCGCCGCTGCCGCCGTCGACCCCGAACACGGATCTCGTCGGCCCCGTGACGGCGGTGACGCAGAACGGCGGCACGCCGATCCCAGTCGACGGCGCGGTGCTCGTGGCGCAAGGCACCGCGGTTGCGCCGAAGCTCGCAGGCCGAGGCGCCGGTCGGGACGGCGCTGACGGCACGGCTGATCCTCCAGCCCGAGTGGACGGGCATGGTCGACGCGCTCGGCGGCGGCCCGATCATCGTGCGCAACGGCAACCCCGTCTTCCGCTCGCTCGAGGGGTTCACCAACGACCAGCTCCTACCGCGGAATCCGCGCACCGGGGTCGGCCAGCTGGCGGACGGCCGCATCATCCTGCTCGCGGTCGACGGCCGCGAGGCCGGGTTACAGCGTCGGCCTGACGAACTTCGAGCTCGCCCAGACGCATGTCGCGTCTCGGCGCGGTCACCGCGTCGGCGCTCGACGCCGGCGGCTCGACGACCATGGCCTTCGACGGAAAGCTCCTGAACCGCCCCTCCGACCCCGGCGGCGAGCGCGCCGTGAAGGAGTCGCTGAACGTCCTCTACTACGGGGTCTACACGCCGGTGCCGCGTACCGGAGACGCTCTCGCCCAACGGCGACGGCGTCGGCGAGACGGTCTCGCTCGCGTACAGGATCGTGCGCCCGTCGGCGGTGACCGCCGAGCTCGTCGGCCCGGACCGGATGACGATCACGCTCGAGCAGCCTGCTGCGCCGGACCCGATCACGGGCGCACCGGCGCCGCTGAAGAATCCCGGCACGTATGTCTTCTCGTGGGACGGCGTCGACCCCGCGACCGGCCTGCCCGCGCCCGAGGGTCGCTGGACGTGGAGGGTGACCGCCGACGGACGACCAGGCGCAGACCTCGTCTCAGAGCCGTCCGCTGACCTACAACACGACCTTGACCGGGATCGCCGTCGCGCCCGGGGTCCTGCGCCTGCCGCCGAAGGGCGCGAAGCTCAAGGTCGGGTTCGGGCTCCGGTACGCGGGCAACGCGGCGCTGCGCGTGGAGACGCCGCTCGGGACGATCGTCCGCACGGTGACGAAGCGCGGCCTGCCCGCCGGACGGCAGACGCTGGTCTGGGACGGGCGGGTGGGCACGAAGCAGAAGCCGCTCGTCCACTCGGGGCGCTACGTCGCGCGCCTGATCGTCACGAACCAGTACGGGAAGGCGGAGCTCTCGAAGCCGTTCACCGTCCGCCGCGTGGTGGGCCCGAAGCCCAAGCCGAAGCGCAAGTAGTCTCCCGACGGTGACGTCCTTCATCGCCTCGCACGGCGTCTATGCCGTGTTCGTGCTGATGTTCGTCGACGCCATGCTGCCCGCCGCGAGCGAGCTCGTGATGGTGGTCGGCGGCGCGCTCGCCGCCGGCGCGTTCACGCACAACGTGACGCTCTTCGGCCAGGACCTCGGGACCGGCTTCGACGCCTATCTGGCGATCGCGCTGGCCGGCACGATCGGGTACTTGCTGGGGAGCATGGTCGGCTGGTGCATCGGCGCCTACGGCGGCCGGCCGTTTCTCGAGCGCCACGGGCGCTGGTTCCACCTCACGCACGAGCGCCTCGAGCGAGCCGAGGACTGGTTCGACCGCTGGGACGACTGGGCCGTACTGCTCGGGCGCATCACCCCCGTCGTGCGCTCGTTCGTCTCCATCCCGGCCGGCGTGTTCCGGATGCCGTTCGGGCGCTACACGGTGCTGACCGCGATCGGCTCTGCGATCTGGGCCTTCACGCTCGCGGGGGTCGGCTGGGCGCTCGGCCGCAGCTACGAGACGTTCCACCACGACTTTCGCTTCGTCGAGTACGCCGTCGTCGCAGGAGTCCTCGCGGTCGCGGCCTATCTGATAGTGCGTTGGCGCAGGTCATCTACACTGGCTCGCCGTGCAGAAGATTCCGCTCATTGACGTCAAGGCGCAGTACGCGCCGCTGATCCCGGAGCTCCTTCGGGCCTTCTCGGAGGTGCTCGACGACGGCCGGTTCGTCTTCGGCCCCAACGTCTCGGCGTTCGAGGAGGAGGCGGCCGCGTACCTCGGCGTTCCGGAGACGATCGGCGTCGCCAACGGCACGGACGCGCTCGTCCTCGTGCTGGACGCGATGGGGATCGGGCCGGGCGACGAGGTCATCTGCCCCGCGTTCACCTTCTTCGCGACGGCCGAGTCGATCGCGCGGCGCGGCGCGACACCGGTCTTCGCTGAGGTCGACCCGGCGACCATGAACCTCGACCCGGAGGATGTCGCGGCACGGATCACGCCGAGGACGAAGGCGATCATGCCGGTGCATCTCTTCGGGCGGCCAGCGCCGCTCGCGGAGCTCGCGGCACTCGGTCTGCCGCTGGTCGAGGACGCGGCGCAGGCGTTCGGGTCGCCGGACATCGCCGGGCACGGGGTCGCCTCGACGTTCAGCTTCTATCCGACGAAGAACCTCTTCGGGCTCGGCGACGGCGGACTCGTCGCCGTCCGGGACGAAGAGCTGGGCGAGCGGATCCGCCTGCTCCGCTTCCACGGCTCGAAGGCGAAGCAGACCTTCGAGTACATCGGCTACAACTCGCGGCTGGACGAGATCCAGGCCGCGGCGCTGCGGATCTTCCTGCGGCAGCTCGACGAGTGGACGCGTCTGCGCCGCGAGGCCGCGGAGCGCTATCGCGAGCTGGGAGCGGGGGAGCTCGTCACCGTCCCCGAGGACGAGTCTGGGCACGTCTACCACCTGTTCGTCTGTCGCTCGCCGCAGCGCGACCAGATCCGGGCGGCGCTCGCCGCAGAGGGGATCTCGACGGCCCAGTACTACCTGCCGCCGCTCCATCTGCAGCCGGCGCTCGCCTACCTCGGGTACCGGGACGGCTCGCTTCCGATCACGGAGCAGCTCGCGCGTGAGAACTTCTCGCTGCCGCTGTGGGCGGGGATCTCCGAGGAGCAACAGGAGACGGTCGTCGGCGTGCTCCGCAAGGCATCCACGCTCGTCTCGACATGATCCGCCTCCCGGTCAACAGGCATCGTGCGTGGCAGCTCGCGGCCGACGCGTCGCTCGTCACGGCGGCCTGGTGGCTGGCCTTTCAGCTCCGCTTCGACCACGGCGTTCCGCCGTACTACGACACGCTGTTCGCCAAGACGGTCTGGATCGTCGTCTCGATCAAGCTCGTCGTCTTCGTCCTCTTCGGCTTCTACAACCGCTGGTGGCGCTATGTCTCGACGCGGGACATGTGGGGGACCGCGCGCGGTGTAGCGGTCGGCTCGCTGATCGCCTACACGACGGTCTACTTCACGTCGCCCGTGAACAACGTGCGCCTGCCACGGTCGATCGCGGTCATGGACTTGCTGCTCACGCTGGCATTCGTCGCGGGGACACGGCTGCTCGCGCGCTCGATCATCGAGCGGCCTACATCGGGGCTGGTCGCGCGCGGCAAGGAGGTGCTGATCGTCGGCGCCGGGGACGCGGCGCAGCTCGTGATCAAGGAGATGCAGCGCAACCGGAATCTCGGCTCGACGCCGATCGGGCTGATCGACGACGACCCGCGCAAGAAGAACCTCCGCGTGCACGGCGTGCGCGTGCTCGGCACGCTGGCCGACCTGCCGCACATCCTGGCCGACAGCCCGCCTGACGAGGTGCTGATCGCGATTCCGTCTGCGCCGGGCGATGTCCGGGCGCGCGTCGTCGAGGTCGCACGCGGCGCCGGGGTGCCTGTGAAGACCCTCCCCGGGATGCACGAGCTGATCGAAGGCGACCTCTCGATCGCGGGTCAGATCCGCGAGGTGCAGGTCGAGGACGTTCTCGGCCGGGAGCCGATCGACGTCGACCTGCTCTCGCTCGCGACCTACCTCGCCGGCAAGACGGTGCTCGTCACGGGTGCCGGCGGCTCGATCGGCTCCGAGCTCTGCCGCCAGGTTGCCCGGGTGGGAGCCGAGCGGCTGATCCTCGTGGACCACGCCGAGCCGGCGCTGTTCGAGATCGAGCGCGAGCTGGTCGACGAGCGTGGCTATCCGGCGGTCGGCGCGGTGCTCGCGGACGTGAAGGACCGCGTGAAGATGCGTCAGGTCTTCATGCGCTACCGGCCCGACGTCGTCTTCCACGCTGCCGCGTACAAGCATGTGCCGTTGCTCGAGTCGAATCCGCTCGAGGCGGTGCGGAACAACACGCTGGCGACGAAGGTTGCCGCCGAGGTTGCGGTCGAGTTCGGCGCCGAGCGGTTCGTGCTGGTCTCCACGGACAAGGCCGCGAACCCGAAGAACCTGCTCGGGCAGTCGAAGGCGCTCGCCGAGTGGATCGTCGAGGGGTACGGAAACCGGGAGGACGTGCCGACCCGCTTCGTCGCCGTGCGCTTCGGCAACGTGCTCGGCTCCTCGGGCTCGGTCGTGCCGATCTTCCGCAAGCAGATCGCCCGCGGCGGCCCGGTGCGCGTCACGCACCCAGAGATGACGCGCTACTTCATGACGATTCCGGAAGCCGTGTCGCTGATCGTGCAGGCCGGGGCGATCGGGGGCCGCGGCGACGTCTTCGTGCTCGACATGGGCGAGCCCGTGAAGATCCTCGACCTGGCGCGGAACATGATCCGGCTCTCCGGGAAGGAGCCCGAACGCGACATCGCGATCGAGTTCATCGGCGTCCGCGCAGGCGAGAAGCTGCATGAGGTGCTGTGGTCGGACGGCGAGGAGGTCGACCGGACGGCGCACCCGAAGATCATGCGAGCGACCCGAGCGCCGATCGACGCCGTCTGGCTCGAGGAGCAGCTCGGCACGCTCGAGCGCATGGTCGAGGACGGCGACACGCTCGAGCTCGTCGCGATGCTGCGCTCGCTCGTCGGCATGCAGCAGCGCGAGCCCGCGGAGCAGCGCACGGAGTCGTCCCAAAGCGCGTCGTCCAAAGTGCGTCGGTCCAAAAGGCGTCGGTGCAGAACCCATCGGCCTGAGATCCGCCGGCCTGAGATCCGCTCCAGCAGTCGCCTGATCGCGTTCATGCGATCGAGTGAACCGGCGGCCGCGGACGGAGCAGCCCGGATTTCGCCCGTTCTGCGCGAATCGTTTCGAAGTCGTCTCTCTTTCGTTGCAGAATCCCGCCCGGCTCCGTCGGGACCCCTCGGTACGGTGGCTCGATGGACGTCTTCGACGGTCTGAACTCCGAGCAGCGGCGCGCGGTCGAGGCCGTGCGCGGGCCTGTCTGCATCCTCGCCGGCGCGGGCTCGGGCAAGACGACGACGATCACCCGCCGGGTCGCAAACCAGGTGGCGACCGGCGCGTTCCGGGCGGATCAGATCCTCGCAGTGACTTTCACGGACAAGGCTGCGGGGCAGATGCGCGAACGGCTGGCCGCTCTCGGCGTCAGGGGCGTCCGGGCCTCGACGTTCCACGCGGCCGCGCTCGGCCAGCTCCGCTACTTCTCGGCCGAGACCGTCGGGCGCATCCTTCCCTCGAAGGCGCTGATGCTCCGGCAGATCGGGAATGCGCTGCCCGCACCGTTCAAGTTCCGTCCGGCCGCGGACCTCGCCACCGAGATCGAGTGGGCGAAGAACCGCCGCATCCGCGCCGAGGACTATCGCGAGGCGCTGGGCGACCACGAGCCGCCGATCCCGGAGGATCTGATGGCCCGCGTCTTCGTTACGTACGAGCGGCGCAAGGAGCACGAGGGCCTGACCGACTTCGAGGATCTGCTCGAGCTCGCAGTGCAGCTCTTCGAGGGGCAGCTCTTCGAGGGGCAGCTCTTCGAGGGCGACGAGCAGGCACTCGCGACCTTCCGTGAGCGCTATCGCGCGTTCACGGTCGACGAGTTCCAGGACGTGAACCTCCTCCAGCGCTCGCTCCTCGACCTGTGGCTCGGCGACCGCGACGACCTCTGCGTCGTCGGAGACGACTACCAGTCCATCTACGCGTTCACCGGCGCCGGTCCGGAGCACCTGCTCGGAACACCGGCGCGGTTCCCGCACGCGACCGTGGTCACCCTCGAGGAGAACTACCGCTCCTCGCCTCAGGTGCTGGCTCTGGCGAACCGGCTCGTCCCGAAGCTCGGCGGCGCGCCGAAGACGCTGCGGCCGACACGCGCGGACGGGTCGGAGCCGGTGCTGCGCCCGTTCGCCACCGCCGAGGCAGAGAGCTCATGGCTCATCGAGGCGATTCGGACCGTCCACGGCGAGGGCACGCCGTACGAGGAGATCGCGATCCTCGCGCGGACGAACGGGCGGCTCGCGGACTTCGAGGAAGCGCTGCACGAGGCGGAGATCCCGTTCCAGGGCTCGTCGCTGCTCGACCGCGAGGCCGCGAGAGGCCTCTTGAAGCGCCTGGGCGGCGCAGCCTCGACCGCGGACGTCCCGCGGCTCGCCCGGGAGGCGGGCTGGCTCGAGAGCCCACCCGAGAAGCTGGGCGAGCGCGAGGCGACGCGGCAGAGCGATCTTTCGCGGCTCGTCCGGCTGGCCGAGCATTTCGGCGAGGCACCCGCAGCCGAGTTCGCCGCCGAGCTCGAGCGCCGCTTCGGATCGACCGGCGAGGAGCGGCGCGGCGTCAACCTCCTCACGTACCACCGGGCAAAGGGGCTCGAGTTCGAAGCGGTGTTCCTACCGCGGCTGGACGAGAAGGAGCTGCCGTCGAAGCTCGCGCGCACGGCGGCCGAGGTCGAGGAGGAGCGGCGGCTGCTCTACGTGGGCATGACGCGGGCGAAGCGGTGGCTGGCGCTCACCTGGACGCGGAGGCCCAGTCGGTTCCTCGGCGAGCTCGACGTCCCGCGCGCGGCGCTGGCGTCGGAGCGGCGAGCGGAGCCCGACGATCCGCTCTTCGCGGCGTTGAAGACGTGGCGGCTCGAGCGCGCCCGTGCGGACGAGGTGCCGGCGTACGTCGTCTTCCACAACGCCACGCTCGAGCAGATCGCTGCGCGCCGGCCGCAGAGCCTGCTCGAGCTTGCGTCCGTCCCGGGCGTCGGTCCGGCCAAGCTCGAGCGCTACGGAGACGAGGTGATCGCGGCGCTGGCGGCAGCCTGAGCACGTTTCGTGCGGCCGTTGACGGGCTGGCACCTCAGTTCGCAGGAAGCGCCGAGAGGAGCAGGTCGAGCAGGACCTGCGGATCGCGTCGGGTCGGCGTCACGGCTTCCCTGTCCCGGCGCACGAGCTCGAGCGCTCGTGGGTCGCTGAGCGGGCGCAGGCGACCGTCGCGGATCAGGTGCTCGTCGACGCCGCCGAGGCGGCCGCCGTAGGTCGTGTAGACCGGGACGCCGAGTGCCACGGCTTCGCGGTTCATCGTCCCGCCGGCGGACACGACGAGATCCGAAAACGCGATCAGGCTCTGCGCGTCGACGGCCGAGTCGGGGACGATCACCGACGGCAACGCGAGCGAGCGCACGAAGTCACGCTGCTCCTCGGTCCGCGGGAGGACGACCGCGTGGACGTCGTCGCGGCGCCCGACGTGCTCGAGCGTCTGCGGAAACAACGGGTTCGAATGCCGGTGATAGAGCGAGACGTCCGGAGGCGGCCGGAGCACGACCAGCACCCGTCCCTCGTCGACGCCGAGTTCCCCGAGCACGCCCGGGTCGGGCGTGAAGTCGCACAGGTAGTACTCCTCCTTCAGGCCCTCGTACTGCCGTAGCTTGGGCGGCCTGGCACCGTAGCGCGCCAGGCGCTCCGCGGGGATCATCGCCGGGACGACGACCCGCGTCGCGGCGCGGCAGCCGAGCTGGTGCTGGAGCCAGGCGAACTCGTAGTCGAAGGTGGTCGCGCTCGGGATGCCGAGCTGGCGCGCCGTCATCGTCAGCTCGTGCGAGCCGTGTGCGAGCGCGAGGTCGAAGCCGCGGGCCCTGGCCCAGCGCCGCAATCCGCGCAGCCTGCCGGCCAGTTGCCGCGCCTTGCCGAAAGCCGAGCGACCGCCGTGATGGCCGATCACCTCCGCCTGCATTCCGTGCTTCTCGATCAGCTGGATCGTCTGCGCGTAGTCGCGAGTGGTGATCTCGACGTCGTCGCCGCGCAGCTGCAGCCGCTCCACCAGCGGCCGGAAGACCAGCGGGTGAGCCGAGGCGGTCAGGTCGACCCAGACCTTCAGGCCACGATCTCCGCGAGCCGGGCGTCGTGTGCGACGCCTTCGACATGCCGCTCGTGCCAGAGCGTGAAGGCCAGCAGCCCCCAGACCTGGCGCGAAAGATCCTCCTTGCGCGAGAGGTGCGCATCGAGGATCCGCTGAACCGCCGCGGGGCTGAAGAAGCCTTGCCGGCGCAGGGTCTCGGGTGCGAGCGTCCGGCGTGCAAAGGGCTCGAGCTCCCCGCGCAGCCACGCTGCGGCCGGGATCGAGAAGCCCCGCTTGCGCCCGTGCACGACCTCGCGTGGCAGGAGCGGCTCGGCCGTCTTTCGGAGCAGCACCTTCTTGCGGAGCCCGTGGATCTTGTGGCGGCCGGGGAGCGAGAACGCGAAGTTCGTCACGACGGGGTCGAGAAACGGCACGCGCGCCTCGAGCGAGTGCGCCATCGACGCCCGATCCGTCTTCACGAGTAGGTCGTCGACGAGATAGATCGCGAAGTCGACGTCCTGCAGGCGGGCGAGCTCTTCGGAGGCCGCGGTTTCCGCGTAGCGCGCGCGGTAGAGATCGACCGGGTCCCAATCGTGGCTCCTACCCGTCAGCTCCGCGCGCAGATCCGGCGAGAAGATCTCCTTCCAGGCGTGGTGCCGCTCGAGCGGCGGGAGGTGCGCGCCGCGGACGAACCGCTTGGCCTTGTACTCGAAAGGCACGCGCCGGTCGCTGCTCGGCAGACGCTCGACGAGCGGACGCGCCACGCGCGCCAGTCCGCGGACCCGCGTCGCCAGCAGGTCGGCGACGTACGTGTAATAGCCGCCGAAGAGCTCGTCGCCGCCCTCGCCCGAGAGCGCCACCTTGACGTCCTCGGCGGCCAGCTCGGAGACGAGGTAGGTCGGCAGCGCCGAGGAGTCCGCGAACGGCTCGTCGAACGCCTCGGCGAGCGCCGGCAGCAGCTGCGCCGCGTCGGGGCGGAGCACGAGCTCACGGTGCCGCGTCCCGTATTGCTCGGCGACCGCTCGCGCCCCCGAGAGCTCGTCGAACGACGACTCCTCGAAGCCGATCGAGAACGTGCGGACAGGCTCCGTGCTCTCCTGCGCCGACATCGCCGCGAGCACCCCCGAGTCGACGCCGCCCGAGAGCAGCACGCCGACCGGCACGTCGCTGACGAGGTGCGCCCGCACCGAGTCGCGCAGACGCGCTCGACACTCCTCGATCAGCTCCGCCTCGTCGTCGTGCCTGAGCTCGGCCTTCGCGGCGGGCCTCGGGTGGGCGTAGCGCTCGAGCGTCGGCGCGTCGCCTTCCCAGACCAGCAGGTGACCGGCCTCCAGCTTGCGGATCTCCCGGAAGATCGAGAGCGGAGCGGGGATCGAGTTGAAGGCCAGGAACGCCTCGACCGCGTCCGGGTCGACCTCGCCGCGGGGGAGTGCCCGCAGCTCCGATGCGAATCGCAGCTCAGCCGCGTCGGCCCGGTAGTAGAGCGGCTTGATGCCGTACGGGTCGCGCGCGAGGACGAGCCGCCGCCGCGGTCCGTCCCAGATCGCCAGCGCGAACATGCCGCGCAGCCGCGACGGGAAGGTCGTTCCCCACTCTTCGTAGGCGTGGACGAGCACCTCGGTGTCGCCGTGCGTGCTGAAACGATGACCCAGCCGCTGCAGTTCGCGGCGCAGCTCCGCGTAGTTGTAGATCTCGCCGTTCTGGACGACCGTGCAGGTGCCGTCTTCGTTCCCGATCGGCTGGTCGCCCGTCTCGAGGTCGATGATCGCCAGCCTGCGCGCTGCGAGGCCGGTGCCGCCGTCCACGAAGACGCCGTGCGAGTCGGGTCCGCGGTGCGCGAGCGCCGCGCTCATCGCCTCGAGCGCGTCGCGATCGACCGGGCCGCGCGTCTGGGCGATGCCGCAAATCCCGCACACGAGGGCCTACTCTAGAGGCCCGGCACGTGTTCGATTCCCCTTGATCGAGGGGTGGCGAAGCGGGCTCGCGGCATCGATGGTGTACGTCCGGGCGCGCACAGACGTCCACTGCGGCTATGAGACTCGATCCCAACACCCACGCGTTCGTGGTCGCGACGGCGTTCTTCACGTCGGTCGCGTTCACGCTCTTCGCGCTCAACCTGCTGGCGCTGATCCTGCAGCGCGTCCTGTACTAGGCCCTAATCCCCGACGTAGCGACGCACGGAGAGACTGGCCGACGACGCGGAAGCCGGTCCGAACGACTGTGCGCAGATACAGGCGCACGGAGCGGTCGGCGATCCATTCGAGGTCGTGGGCGAGCTTCTCGCCCATCGAGGTCTCATAGCCGCCGCGCACCTGCGCGAAGCCGGTGAGGCCCGGGCGGACGACCAGTCGCTGCCAGTACGCGGGCAGGTCGCGCGCCAGCTCGGCGAAGAAGCGCGGCCGGATCGGCCTCGGCCCCACAAGCGACATGTCGCCGCGGATCACGTTCCAGAGCTGTGGCAGCTCGTCGAGCTGCGACGCCTTCAGCCAGTGCCCGACGCGGGTGTACTCGAGCTCGGTCCTGCGTACGAGCTCCTCGCCGAGGTACGGCCCGAGCCGGGATTCGGCGTCCCGCCTCAGCGTCCGGAACTTGTAGATCGTGAAGAGCTTGCCGCCGCGGCCGACCCGCTGGCCACGGTAGATGACCGGCGTGCCGCCTGTCGCGAGCGCGATCGCGGAGATCACGAGCAGCAGCGGCGAGACCAGCACCAGCCCGACGCCGCCGAGAACGAGGTCGAGCGCGCGTAGCTCGGCGTCGACCAGGCCGCGGCGGTGCGACTCGCTGGCCAGGCGGCTGTACCCCTGGACGAGCGTGTCCTCCAGCTGCGGCGCCGACATCGGTTGGATGCTAGTGCGACCGGGGACGCCGGATCGCCACGAACGACGCGTTTCCGCGACGAAGGAGTGTTTCCTGTCGAGTCCTCAGTCGACCGGCTCCCCCGCTGCTCACTTTCCCCGCTGCTCCACGTACCCCCAAGGGGGCGCGAGCCCCCCTGCACGAACGCTAGCCCGCCGCCCAGCACGTGTCTGTGCCGATTCTGCGACGAAACTGACCGCCGACATAAGATGTGCTTATGGACACGCGTCAGCTTGCGGCCTTCTGCGCCGTCGTGGAGCGGCGGAGCTTCTCGCAGGCGGCCGAGCGGCTGGGCGTCACGCAGCCGGCGGTCTCGCTACAGGTTCGGGCGCTCGAGAAGCGATTGGGACAGCAGCTGCTCGACCGCTCGGGACGCCGCGTCGAGCCGACGGAGGCGGGGCGACGGCTCTACCAGGGCGCCCAGCGCCTGCTCGCGCTCGAGGAGCAGATCCTCGCCGAGGTAGCCGCCGAGGGCGAAGGCGAGCTGCGCGGCACGTTCGAGATCGGCGCCTCGACCGGGCCGGGCAACGTCGTTCTCTCGCGGCTGCTGTGCGAGTTCCAGGCCGAGAATCCGGAGCTGCACGTGGCGCTCCTCGTCGCGGACACGCAGCGCATCGTCGAGCTCGTCGCGGAGCGCGAGCTCGAGCTGGGCGTCGTCGGCGCGGCACGCCGGCACCGCGGCGTCGCGTTCGAGCCGTTCTTCCGCGACGAGGTGATCCTCGCCGTCCCGGCCGGGCACGGCTTCGCCGGGCGCACCGTCACGCTCGACGACCTCCGCGACGAGCGGCTGATCGTCATGCAGGAGGGCGCCGGCGTCCGCCAGGTGATCGACGACGAGTTGCGCGCTCGAGGCCTGCGCAGCCGCGACCTCGGCGTCAAGCTCGAGCTCGGCCTGCAGGAGTCCGTCAAGAGCGCCGTCCAGGGTGGCTACGGCGTCACCTTCATCTCGCGGTCGGCGATCGAGTCGGACCTCGCTGCGGGCACGATCGCCGAGGCACGCGTCGAAGGGCTCGAGCCGGTGCGCGAGATCTCGCTCGTCCGGGCGACCGGACGGGCGGCGACTCGCGCCGCCGAGGCGTTCGTGAAGTTCGCGGGGGAGCGGCTCGGATGATCGTCCGCTGGGGCCTCGAAGAGCTGCCCGACGCTCCTCGCCGAGGTCGGCATCGAGCGGCCACTCCTCGTCTCCAGTCCGCGCTGGAACGAGCTGGGCATTCCCGCCGAGTGGCGCTGGGACGAGATCCCTTCCGACCGGATCGAGGTGCCGCGCCTCGCGGACGGCATCCTCGCCGTCGGCGGCGGCAGCGCGATCGACACGGCGAAGGCCGCCTCCGCCGCCTCGTCGCTGCCGCTCGTCTCGGTTCCGACGACGTATTCCGGCGCCGAGTGGACGCCGTCCTTCGGCGTCCGCGACTCAGGCCGCCACATGGTCGGCGGCGGCGGCGGCGCGCGTCCGGCAGGAATCGACTACGACGTCGATCTGACGCTCGACCTCCCTCGGGAGGAGACCGTCGGCACGGCGCTCAACGCCCTCGCCCACAGCGCTGAGGCGCTCTACGTCCGGGGGCGGAATCCCGAGGCGGACCGGGTCGCGCTCGAGGGCGCCTCGCTCATAGCCCGTGCGCTTCCCGCCGTCGTCGAGTCGCCGCACGACCGGGAGGGCCGCACGGAGCTGCTCCGCGGCGCCGCCCTCGCCGGAGAGGCGCTCGCGCGGGCCGGGCTCGGGCTCGGCCACGCGATGGCGCAGGCGATCGGCGGCCGCTACGGCCTCTCCCACGGCGCCATGAACGCGTTGACGCTGCCGCCCGCCCTCCGCTTCAACCGGCAATACGCAGCCGGAGGCCGTCGTTCGTTTCGCCGAGGCGATCGGCACCGAGGACGCGGCGGCCGGCGCGGAGGAGCTCGCTGCGCTCGGGGAGTTCGGCCGCCTGCACGACTTCGGCGTTCCCGAGGACGACCTCCCCTCCCTCGCCGAGGCCGCGGCCGGGCGCGCGGGGAACCAGGCGAACCCGAAGCCGGCGACGCCGACGGAGATCGAGGAGCTGCTCCGCTCGATCTGGTGAGCACGGGCCTCGGCCCTTGTCCCGAGCAATCGCGGGTGATAGACCAGCACGACCGGAGGAATCGCGAAACCGGGAGAGGGCAGATGAATCTCGCGGGCCGCGCCGGCCGCTGGAGCGCGGCGCACTGGAAGGCCGCCACGTTCGGGTGGTTCGCACTCGCGATCGCCGCCGTCTTGATCGGTAACGCGGCCGGCGTGGTGGAGCTCAACGACTCGGATACCGCCAACGGAGAGACGGCACGCGCCGAGAGGATGCTCGAGCAGGCGGGGTTCAAGACACCCGCGACCGAGAGCGTCCTCATCCAGTCGAGGACGTCCACGGTCGACGATGCGGCGTTCAGCGCGGCAGTGGCCGGAGTGGTGCAGACCCTCTCCGGCGTCGACGCGGTCGAGAACATCATCTCGCCGATCGGGAATCCGAACGCGGGTCTCGTCTCCGCGGACAGGCACTCGGCGCTCGTCCAGTTCGACGTCAAGGGCGACGCCGACGACGCTGCCGACAAGATCGAGCCGATGCTGGCCGCGGTGAAGCAGGCCCAGGCCGGGAACCCGAGCATTCTGATCGAGGAATTCGGCGGCGCCAGCGCCACACACGAGACGGACAAGGTCTTCGAGCATGACCTGTCGCGCGCGGAGCTGACCTCTCTGCCGCTGACGCTCATCATCCTCGTGTTCGCGTTCGGCGCCTTCGTGGCAGCGGGGCTGCCGGTGCTGTTGGCGTTCTCGGCGGTGGTGGCCGCCTTGGGGCTCAACACGCTCGTCAGCCATCTGGTGCCGACGGACGTCCAGACGGTGAGCTCGGTGATCCTGATGATCGGCATGGCCGTCGGGATCGACTATTCGCTCTTCTACCTCCAGCGGGAGCGTGAGGAACGACGCGCCGGCAAGACACCGCACGAGGCCCTGCTCCGGACGGCCGCGACCTCGGGCCAGGCGGTGCTGATCTCCGGCACGACCGTCCTGATCGCCATGGCTGGGATGCTCGTCGCCGGCAACGCGATCTTCACGACGATCGCGATCGGGACGATGATCGTCGTCTTCGCCGCGATGGTCGGCTCGCTGACGGTGCTGCCGGCGCTGCTCCACCGGCTCGGGCCGAACGTCGAGAGGGGCAAGATCCCGTTCTTCGGCAACCGGACCGGCGAGGAGAAGTTCTGGGGCGCCATCGTCGACGCGGTCATGCGGCGGCCGGTGCTCTCCGTCGTGCTCTCGGCGGGCGCCCTCTTCCTGCTCGCGCTGCCGGCGCTCACGATGCACACGAAGCTGCCGAGCTTCACGGATCTGCCGAAGGATCTCGCAATCGTGCGGACGTTCCAGCGGATCCAGGCCGCGTTCCCGGGCTCACAGACGCCGGCCCTGCTCGTCGTGAAGGGCGAAAACGTCACGACGAAGGAGTACCGGCAGGCGTATGACGACTTCCGCCAGCGCGCACTCGCGACGGGCCAGATCTTCCCGCCGTTCCACGTCACGGTGAACCCGGACAAGACGGTCGCCCGCGTCGAGTTCTCACTGGCGGGGACGGGCGACGACGAGACGTCGATTGCGGCGCTGAAGACACTCCGAGGCGACGTGATCCCGCCGATCGCGTCGACGATCCCGGGCAGCGAGACCGCGGTGACGGGTGTGACGGCCGGCACGAACGACTTCAACCAGCAGATGAAGAACCGGATGCCGTTCGTCTTCCTGTTCGTGCTCGGGCTCGCGTTCGTGCTCCTGCTGCTGACGTTCCGCTCGATCGTGATCCCGATCAAGGCGGTGGCGCTCAACCTGCTCTCGGTCGGCGCCGCGTACGGGATCCTCGTGGCCGTGTTCCAGCACAGCTGGGCCGAGGGACTGCTCGGCTTCGAGTCGAACGACTCGATCGCAAGCTGGCTGCCGCTGTTCATGTTCGTGATCCTGTTCGGGCTCTCGATGGACTACCACGTGTTCATCCTCAGCCGCGTCAAGGAGCTGCACGACGCCGGGGAGCCGACCGAGCAGGCGGTCGCGCACGCGATCCGGCGGACGGCCGGCACCGTCACGAGCGCGGCGATCATCATGGTCGCCGTGTTCGGGCTCTTCGCGACGCTGAGCTTGATCGCCATCAAGCAGATGGGCTTCGGGCTCGCGGTGGCCGTCCTGATCGACGCGACCGTGATCCGCGCAGTGCTCTTGCCCGCGACGATGAAGCTGCTCGGCGACTGGAACTGGTACCTGCCCACGTGGCTCGAATGGCTGCCGACACTGGCCCCGGAAGGCCCGCCGGGCCGGCGGGCTAGCGACACGAAGCCCGTACTTCACTAACCTGGTAGACATAACGGCTGCTAATCACTCGCATTAGCGAATACTGGTAAGATCGCCCCTCGTGGGCGACAGCCTCTCATTCGACGTGCTCGTGATCGGCAGCGGGGCCTCCGGCCTCGCCGCCGCGGTGTCCGCCGAGCGGGCAGGCGCCCGCGTCGCGATCGCGACGAAGGGCTCGCTCCAGGCCTGTAACTCCGCCAAGGCGCAGGGCGGCATCCAGGCTGCCTTCGGCGAGGACGACTCGCCTGAGCAGCACGCGCAGGATGTCTGGAAGAGCTCCCACGAGACCGCCGACATGCGCCTCGTCGAGGCGCTCACGGGCGACGCGCCGTCCGCGATCCACTGGCTCGAGGACCTCGGCGTCCGGTTCACGCGCGACAACGGCGGCTACCGCCTCGCCCGCTGCGGCGGCGCGAGCGCCAGGCGCCTGCTCCAGGTCGGCGACCGCACCGGCCACGCGATCACCAAGGGCCTGCGCGAGGCGTGGGAGGCCGGCTCGGGCACGACGCTCACAGGGAGCCCGCTGCACCACCTGAAGCTGCGCGAGAACGGGTGGCGCGCGCACTGCGGCGAGCACGTCGTCGACGCGTCGACCATCGTCCTCGCAGCCGGCGGCCGCTGCTTCAAGGAGGCAACCGAGCGCGGCGAGCTCTCGACGAACCACCCGAACGCAACAGGCGAGGTGACGCTGATGGCCGTCGACATGGGCGCCGAGGCGCGTGATCTCGATGCGCTCCAGTACCACCCGAACGGCGGTGCGTGGCCCGGGAACATGCAGGGCTACTCGATTCCGGAGACGACGCGTGCCTACGGTGCGGTGCTCCTGAACGCGGACGGCGATGAGTTCACCGACTCCCTCGGGCCGCGAGACGTCGTCTCACAGGCGATCTTCGACGAGGTGGACAAGGGCAAGGGCGTGCAGACGCCGGACGGCCGCCCCGCGGTCTACCTCGACACGACCCGGGTCCCGGAGGCGGACGCCGAGGTGTCGCTCCCGTACATGCTTCGGCGCTACCGGGCGGCGGGCATCGACCCGCTCGCGCAGCCGATCCTCACCTTCCCGGTCCTTCACTACCAGAACGGCGGCCTCGTGATCGACACGAACGCCGAGACGACGCTCGAGGGGCTCTATGCGTGCGGCGAGATCGCCGGGGGCACACACGGGCGCAACCGCATGATGGGCAACTCGCTGCTCGAATGCGCCGTCTTCGGACGACGCGCCGGCCGGGCAGCTGCAGAGAAAGCGAGCGCATGAGCACCGTCACCACCACCGACCTCCAGCACGTCGTCGAGGACGCCGCGGCGCACCTCTACGTCTGGGCGCTGAAGGACATCCCGCAGGACCTGCGGGATGCCCTCGCCGCGGCGCGCGAGAAGGAGACGTCCGTCCCGGGCAGGCGCGTCCTCGAGACGATCCACCGCAACGTGAGCATCGCGGACGGCGAGAAGAACCTCGTCTGCCAGGACACGGGCATCGCGGTCTACAACGTGCGCGTCGGCGAGCACTTTCCGCTTCATCCGGCGCGCATCTACGACGGCCTGCGCGACGGCACCGCACGTGCGACCGTTGAGCACCCGCTGCGCTCGAACGCGGTGCACACGATCACGCGCGAGAACACCGGCCCGAACATCGGCTACCGGCTGCCGATCGTGCACTGGGAGTTCATCCAGGACTGGGACGGGCTCGACGTGAAGTGCGTGCCCAAGGGCTCGGGCTCGGAGAACATGAGCTTCCTGAAGATGTGCGTCCCCGCCGACGGCGTGAAGGGGATCAAGCAGTTCGTGCTCGAGTCGATCGTCGGCGCCGGCGGCAAGCCGTGCCCGCCCGGGATCGTCGGCGTGGGCATCGGCGGCACGGCCGACTACGCGATGTACCTCGCCAAGGAGGCGATCATGCGCCCGGTCGGCACTCGCAACGCCGACCCGCTCGTGGCGCAGCTCGAGGACGAGCTGTTCGGCCTGCTGAACGAGACCGGCATCGGCCCGATGGGGCTCGGCGGCGATGTCACGGTCCTCCAGTGCCACATCGAGCACGCCGACACGCACATGACGCTCAACCCCGTCGCCGTGAACTACCAGTGCTGGGCCGCGCGCCGCGCCTCGGCGCACATCTCGGCCGACGGTGACATCGACTACGACCGGGAGTTCTGATGGCGACGCACGAAGTGACGTTCCCGATCACGGACCCGCAGGAGATCCTGAAGCTCCGAGCCGGCGACGAGGTGACCGTGCAGGGCCACATCATCGGCATCCGCGACCGCACGCAGATCCGGATCTTCGACCAGGGCGTCGAGCCGCCCATGGACCTGAGCGGCGCCTTCCTGCTCCACACGGCGCCGGGAGTCCGCAAGCTCGGCCCGGGCCGCTACGAGAAGGTCTGCATCGGCACCACCACGTCGGCGCGGATGGTGCGCTTCACCGAGCCGCTCGGCGCGCAGTACGGCGTGCGCGCGATCTGCGGCAAGGGCGGCTTCCCCGACGAGGCGATCGAGCCGATGCACCGGCTCGGAATGGTCTACTTCGCGATCGTCGGCGGCGCCGCCGCGCTCGAGACGACGCAGATCGAGGAGATCGAGGAGGTGGCCTGGGAGGAGCTGATGCCCGAGTGCCTCTGGAAGTTTCGCGTCAAGGACTTCGGCCCGCTCACCGTCGGCATCGACGCCCACGGCAACTCGCTCTACCACGACGTTCAGGAAGCCGCGAAGAAGAAACTGGAGGAGCTCTATGCCAGGCTTTAACAACGGGTTCCTCGGCCTGCCCGAGCGCCCCGGCAAGCCCCGCGAGGAAGGCCTGACCCACGTCATCGACAAGGGTCTCAACATCCGCGACATCGAGGGGATGTTCGACACGGCGGGACAGTTCGTCGACATCGTCAAGCTCGGCTGGGGCACGAGCTACGTCACGAACAACCTCGAGAAGAAGATCGCGCTCTACCGGTCGTTCGACACGCCGGTCGTCTGCGGCGGCACGCTCTTCGAGGCCGTCTACGGCCGCGGCAAGGTCGACGAGTTCAAGTCGTGGCTGAAGGAGTTCCGCTTCTCGCACGTCGAGATCTCGGACGGGACGATCGAGATCCCTCGCGAGCGAAAGCTCGAGCTGATCTCCGAGTTCGCACAGGACTTCGTCGTCCTCTCCGAGGTCGGCTCGAAGGACTCCGAGGTGAACATCGCGCCCTACCTCTGGGTGCAGTGGATGCGGGAGGAGCTCGACGCAGGCGCCTGGAAGGTGATCGCCGAGGGCCGCGAGGGCGGCACCGCCGGCATCTACCGCCCGACCGGCGAGCTGCGCACGGGGCTCGTCGACGAGATCGAGCACTCGCTCGACTTCGAGGACCTGATCTGGGAGGCGCCGACGAAGACATCCCAGGCGTGGTTCGTGAAGCACTTCGGCCCGAACGTCAACCTCGGCAACATCCCGCCCGACGAGGTGATCCCGCTCGAGACGCTCCGCCTCGGCCTGCGCGGCGACACGCTCAAGGAGGTGCTGCTTGGCGACGAGCGCCCCGCCCCTGCCTGAGCTGGACTTCGAGTCCATGCCGGCGGAGGATCTGCTGCGCTGGGCGCACGAGCAGTTCGGCGACCGCATGTGCCTGACCTGCTCCTGGCAGCGCCAGAGCTCGGCGCTCGTGCACATGGTCTCCGAGCTCGGGCTCGACGTCCCCGTCGTGGAGCTCGACACGCAGCTCTTCTTCAGGGAGACGTACGAGACGCGCGACCGCCTCGTCGAGCAGTACGGGTTGAAGCTCGTCCGCCCGGAGATCCTCTCCGTGGCGGAGCAGGCGCGCCGGGAGGGACCGAACCTCTGGGAGACCGATCCCGACCGCTGCTGCCACATCCGCAAGGTCGAGCCGCTCGAGCGGGCGCTCGCCGGCTACGACGCGTGGATCACCGGCATCCGGCGCGAGCAGAGCCCGACGCGCGCAGACGCGCGCAAGGTGGAGTGGTCGGAGCGGTACGGCGTCTGGAAGATCCAGCCGCTCGTGGACTGGGACGCGAAGCGCGTGCAGGCGTACATCACGGTCAACGAGATCCCGTACAACCCGCTCCACGACGCCGGCTATCCGTCGATCGGCTGCATCCCGTGCACCCGCCCCGTCGGCGAGGGCGAGGAGGAGCGCGCCGGACGGTGGGCGGGGAGCGACAAGCTCGAGTGCGGCATCCACGGCAACGCGGTGCTGATCAAAGAGTCGGATGACTAGCGGCACCGTGCTCTGGTTCACCGGCCTCTCCGGCGCCGGCAAGTCGACGATCGCGGAGCTCGTCGGCGCCGAGCTCGAGCAGCGCGGACACCTCGTCGAGTACCTCGACGGCGACGTCGTGCGCACGCACCTCTCGAAGGGCCTCGGCTTCTCGCGCGAGGACCGCGACACGAACATCGAGCGCATCGGCTGGGTCGCCTCGCGCCTCGCCCGGCACGGCGCGACGGTGCTCGTCTCGGCGATCTCCCCGTACGCCGAGGCCCGCGCAGCCGCCCGCGCCCTGGTCGAGGAGTACGCGCCGTTCGTCGAGATCCACGTCGCGACGTCGGTCGAGGAGTGCGCGCGGAGAGACGTGAAGGGCCTCTACGAGCAGGCGTTCCGGGGCGAGCTGACGGAGTTCACCGGCGTCTCCGACCCGTACGAGGAGCCCGCGAGCCCGGAGCTGCGGATCGACACGGAGGGCCGCCGGCCCGAGGAGAGCGCGCGCGTCGTGATCGAGTATCTCAGCGAGGTGGCGGTGTGAGCGCGACGCTGCCCGTGACCCTCTCGCATCTCGACGAGCTCGAGGCGGAGGCGATCCACATCATGCGAGAGGTCGCCGCGGAGCTGGAGCGTCCGGTGCTGCTCTTCTCCGGCGGCAAGGACTCGATCGTGCTCCTGCGCCTGGCCGAGCGGGCGTTCCGCCCGGGCAAGTTCCCCTTCCCGGTCATGCACGTCGACACGGGCCACAACTTCCCCGAGGTGATCGAGTTCCGCGACCGGCGGATCGAGGAGCTCGGAGAGCGCCTGATCGTCGCAAGCGTCCAGGAGTCCATCGACAGGGGGCGCGTCGTCGACGAGACGGGCCCGCGCGCGTCGCGGAACCAGCTGCAGACGACCACGCTGCTCGACGCGATCGAGGAGCACGGCTTCGACGCCGCGATGGGCGGCGCGCGCCGCGACGAGGAGCGCGCCCGCGCGAAGGAGCGGATCTTCTCGTTCCGCGACGACTTCGGCCAGTGGAACCCGCGCGCGCAGCGGCCCGAGCTCTGGAACCTCTACAACGCGCGGATCCGGAAGGGCGAGCAGATCCGCGTCTTCCCGATCTCGAACTGGACGGAGCTCGACGTGTGGCAGTACATCGCCCGCGAGGAGCTCGAGCTGCCGCTGATCTACTTCGCCCACGAGCGGAGGGTCTTCCGCCGCGACGGGATGCTCTACGCGGCGAGCGAGTTCATCGAGCGGTATCCCGACGAGGAGCCGTTCACGGCGACGGTCCGCTTCCGAACCGTCGGCGACATGACGTGCACCGGGGGCGTGCTCTCGGATGCGGGGACGCTCGACGACGTCGTGACGGAGATCGCGGCGACGCGTGTGACCGAGCGCGGCGAGACGCGCGCCGACGACCGCGTCAGCGAGGCGGCGATGGAGGACCGCAAACGTGTCGGTTACTTCTAAGGCCTTCCTCGACACCGAGCTCCTGCGCCTCGTCACGGCCGGGTCGGTGGACGACGGCAAGTCGACCCTGATCGGGCGGCTGCTCTACGACACGAAGCAGATCCTCTCCGACCAGCTTGCGCACATCGAGGACGCGAGCCGGCGGCGGGGGCACGACTACGTCGACCTGGCGCTCCTGACCGACGGGCTGCGCGCCGAGCGCGAGCAGGGGATCACGATCGACGTCGCCTACCGCTCCTTCGTGACGCCGCGACGCCGCTTCCAGCTCGCCGACGCCCCGGGTCATGTGCAGTACACGCGGAACATGGTCACCGGTGCCTCGACGGCCGACCTCGCCGTGATCCTGGTCGACGCGCGGAAGGGCGTCGTCGAGCAGACGCGCCGGCACTCGTACATCACGTCGATCCTCGAGACGCCGCACGTGGTGTTCGCCGTCAACAAGATGGATCTCGTCGACTTCGACGAAGGGACGTTTCGCGGGATCGAGCGCGACCTGCACGAGCTCGGCGCGAAGCTCGGGCTGCACGATCCGCTGGCGATCCCCATCTCCGCGCTCAGGGGCGACAACGTCGTCGACGCGAACGGCTCGATGGCGTGGTACGAGGGCCCGACGCTGCTCGAGCACCTCGAGTCGGTGCCGCACGCGGGCGACCGGAACCTCGACGACCGCCGCTTCCCCGTCCAGTGGGTGATCCGCCCGAACTACGACTACCGCGGCTACGCGGGCCAGGTCGCCGGCGGCGTCTGGCGTGCGGGCGACGAGGTCGTCGTGCTGCCGTCCGGGCTTCGCTCGCGGGTCGCCGCCGTCGAGACCGCCGAGGGCCCGATCGACGCCGCGGTCGCGCCGATGTCCGTGACGATCCGGCTCGAGGACGACGTCGACGTCTCGCGGGGCGACCTTCTCGCCGACCCGGAGCGGCCGCCCGTCGTCGCCCGCGAGCTGCTCGCGCGGGTCTGCTGGATGCGCGAGAAGCCGCTCGACCCCGGGGCCAAGCTGGCGGTCAAGCAGACGACCCGTCACGTGCGCGCGATCGTCGACGGGCTCGTGTCGAAGGTCGACATCGACTCGCTGCGGGACGTGCCCTCGCCGGAGCGGCTCGAGCTGAACGACCTCGCGGTCGTCTCGCTCCGCCTGGCCGGGCCGCTCGCAGTCGATCCGTACGCGGAGAACCGCTCGACCGGGGCGTTCATCCTCGTCGACGAGGCGACGAACGACACCGTCGGCGCGGGAATGGTGCTCGAGGCGTCGTGACGGCATTCGCCGCGCACCCCTACCGCGACACCGAGGTGATCGACTCGCGGGCGCCGCGCTTCAACCAGGCGGTCGTGGGGCTCGTCTCGCTTACGGCCGTCCTGACCGGCTGGTGGTGGCTGCTCGCGCTGCTCGCGTTGCAGCTCCTCCTCGGGCTGACGCTCGGCCGTCGCTGGTGCCTGCCGTGCGTGGCGTACTTCTCGCTCGTGCAGCCGCGCTTCGGGGAGGGGCCGCTCGAGGACTCCCGTCCGCCGCGCGTCGCGAACATGGTCGGCGTCACGGTGCTGACGCTGGCCTCCGCCGCCTACGCCGTCGGCTGGTCACGAGGTCGGCGTCGCGCTCGGCCTGCTCGTCGCCGCGCTGGCGCTGCTCGCCGCCGCGACGGGCTTCTGCACCGGCTGCGAGGCGTACAAGCTCGGCTGCCGGCTGACCGGCCGCCCGTTCGTCTCCTGTCCCATTCCGAGCCGGTCCGCGTGACCGCGTGACCGCGTGACCTCGTGACCTCGTGACAACAGGCCACGACAGGGCGATGGGCCATGCCGCAGCGGCGCGCTGGACGGCGCGATGCGGCGTCCTCGGTCGCGTCGATAGCCTCGACTATCGACGCTCCCTGCGTCCTTGCTTCGCACCGACCATCGCGCCGCTGCGGCGGGCAACCACCCTGTCGTGACCTGGCAGTTCTCGCTGGCCGGGTTCCTCGTCGGCGTCCTCGTCGGTATGACGGGCATGGGCGGCGGCTCGCTGATGACGCCCGTGCTGATCCTCCTCTTCGGCTTCGATGCGAGGGCGGCCGTCGCCACCGACATCCTCCACGGCGCGATCTTCAAGTCCTTCGGGGCGGTGCGGCACCGGATGCTCGGCACCGTGCACGCGCGCCTCGCGCTCTGGATGCTTGTCGGCTCGGCGCCGATGTCGCTGCTCGGCGTCGAGATCGCGAGCAGGCTCGGCGCGCAGGCGTCCGACTCGATGGCGCGCCTCGTCGGCGCGGCGCTCATCGTCGGCGGGCTCGGCTTCGCGGCGAAGACGTTCCTCCGCGGCAAGCCGGCGAGCGACCTGCCGTTCATCCTCTCGAACCGCGACCGGGCGATCGCAGTCGCGATCGGCGCCTTCGGCGGCTTCGTGGTCGGGCTCACCTCCGTCGGCTCCGGCACCTTCTTCGGCCTGACGATGCTGCTCGTCTATCCGCTGACGGCACAGAAGATCGTCGGCACGGATCTGGCCCACGCGGCCGCTCTGCTCTGGGTCGCGGGCGCGAGTCATCTCGTGCACGGCAACGTCGACCTGCACGCGATGGCGTGGCTGCTCGTCGGCTCGATCCCCGGCGTGCTCCTCGGCTCGAACCTCTCGGTCAAGGTGCCGGAACGCGAGCTGCGGCTGGCGTTCGCGGTCGTGCTGACACTGAGCGGGATCAAGATCCTCGACCTGCCCGCGGCGAACACGATCGTGCTCGCGGGCGTGACCCTCGCCGGGTTCGGATTCGCCTTCTGGTCGCTGCGCCGGCTCCTGGCTCGCCGCCCGGTGCCGGCGCCCGAGCGCCTGTAGCCTCCGCCCGTGCGCCAGGTCTGGGTGAGCTTCGACGAGATCGGGCGCCGCTGCCTCGAGGCGAGCGCGGCCGTCGGCGGCGAGATCGCCGGGATCGTGACACTGCCCGGCCCGATCGACCCGAATCGCTCGGGTCAGGTCGCCTTCGACGAGGTCGCCTCGCGGCTCGAGGCCCGGCTCGTCGAGTCGGTCGACGTCAACGCGGCAGAGACCGTCGACGCGGTGCGGGCGCTCGAGCCGGAGCTGGTCTTCGTCGTCGGCTGGTCGCAGCTGGTTCGCGACCCGTTCATCGCGACCGCGTCGGAGGGTGTCTTCGGCATGCACCCGACGCTGCTCCCGCGCCACCGCGGGCGGGCGCCCATCCCGTGGGCGATCCTTTCCGGTCTCGCGCGCACGGGGGTGACGCTGTTCGAGATCGTCGACGCGACCGCCGACTCCGGGTCGATCGTGGGGCAGGTCGAGGTGGCGATCGACCCGGACGAGAACGCCGCCACGCTTTACGAGAAGACGGCCGTCGCGCACGAGCAGCTGATCCGCGAGTACGTGCCGCAGCTCGTCGCCGGCACCGCGCCGCGCCTGCGGCAGGACCCGCGCCGCGCCAGCTCCTGGCCGAGGCGCGCTCCGGCGGACGGGCTGATCGACTGGGAGACGCGGGCACCTTTCCTCGACGCCTGGGTGCGCGCCCAGACGCGGCCCTACCCCGGCGCGTTCACGTTCCTCGGGGACGAGCGCGTCGTCGTCTGGCGCGCCCGACCCGTGGAGGCGGAAGAGGCACCCGCGGGCACCGTCGTCGAGCTTCGCCCGGACGGCCCGGTCGTCGCCTGCGGCGAGGGCGCGCTACTGCTGGAGGAGCTCGAGCCGCCCGTCAGGCTCTCCGTGGGCGACCGGCTAGGGTAGGCAGCCGTGCGCATCCTCGTCCTCGCAGCTCACCCCGACGACGACGTCCTCGGGATGGGTGGCACGATCGCCCTGCACGCGCTGCGCGGCGACGAGGTGCGGATCGTGTGCGTCACCGACGGCAGCTCCACGCAGTACCCGGACGACGCCGGCATCCGTGAGCGCAAGAACGCGGAGGCCGTCGCCGCCGCGAAGACGCTCGGCGTCGACGACTACGTGCACCTCGACCTGCCGGACATGCGGCTCGACACGCTCGCGCACGTCGAGGTGAACGGCGTCGTCGAGGGCCACGTCCAGGACTTCCGGCCCGAGGTCGTGTACACCGTCCAGCCGGACGTGAACCGCGACCACCGCACGCTCTTCGACTCCGTCGCCGTGGCGACGCGCCCCGTGCCGGACCAGCCCGTCCGGCGGCTGCTGACGTACGCGCCGACGTCGAGCACGGAGTGGACGCCTGCGCCGACGAACTGGTTCGTGCCGAACTGGTTCGTCGACGTCACGGAGACCATGCAGCGGAAGCTCGATGCATTCGCGTGCTTCGAGACGGAGTCGCGCCCGTATCCGCATCCGCGCAACGCGCAGGGGCTCGAGGCGCACGCGCGGTTCTTCGGCGCCACGATCGGGTGCGAGTACGCCGAGCCGTTCGTTCTCGTCCGCAGCGTCGAACCGCTCAAGAACTAGCCTCTAGACTCTCGCCGTGCCGCGGCTCTTCGCGACGGTGCTCGTGCTCGTGCTGCTCGCCGCCACCGCGGCGGCGTTCGCCGTCACGCAGGGATTCAAGCTCGAGCGGACGCCCATCTACGGCACGCAGGTGGACAAGATCTTCTCGCCTGCCTGCCGGTGCCCGAAGCAGACCGCGTCGATCGAGTTCAAGCTGCGCAAGGTCGAGCGGGTCGAGGCCTGGGTCGAGCGCGACGGCAAACGCGTGCAGACGCTCGTGCCCGGCAAGCGGTACGCGCCGGGCAGGGTCGAGCTGGTCTTCGACGGGCTCACCGACGCCGGGCGCCTGCTCCCGGACGGGACGTACATCCCCGTCGTCCACCTCGGACGGTCGCACCGGACGATCCGGCTCCCCAACCCGATCGTGCTGGACACGAAGCCGCCGGTGATCTCCGTGCCGCATCCCGTGCACGCCGTCATCTCACCCGACCGCGATGGTCGCAAGGACCGCTTCCGCGTGCCCTACACGCTGAACGAGAACGCGCACGGGATCCTCTACGTCGACGGGCGACGCGTCGCGTTCACCCGCGGGCAGAAGAAGGCAGGCGTCCTCGAGTGGAACGGGCGCCTGAACGGCCGGGCGGTGCGCCCGCGCAACTACCTGCTCAGCGCCGCCGCCCAGGACACCGCCGGCAACGTCTCCGCGCCGCGGCCGTTCGCCATCGTGCAGGTCCGGTACGTCGCCCTCGGCCGCGACCGCGTCCTGGCGAAGCCGGGGACGGACTTCGCGATCCGCGTCTCGACCGACGCGCCGACGGTCCGTTGGCGCCTCGGCGGCCGGACCGGGGTGGCGCCGCGGGGAACGCTGAAGCTGCGCGTCCCGCGCAAGCCGGGGGTCTACACGCTGTACGTGACGGCGAACGGCCACTCGGCGAAGGCGAGGGTGGTCGTCGCGTGATCGCCGGGCTCGGCGGCGTCGTCGGCTCGATCGGGCTCGCGGTTCTCATCCTCGGCGGCCGTCGCGAGGCCCGGATCGCAGGGCTTGCCGGCTGGGCGATCGGAATGGTCCTGCTGGCCGCGCACCTCGCGCCCCACGGGCACCACCGTGTGCTCGCGGCGGCCGGCTTCATGGGGTTCGTCGCGGCTGCCGCGCTCGCCTGGCTCTTCGTCCGCTGGCCGTGGCTGGTCGCGGCGGCGACGCTCGCCTGCGTGCCCGCGCGCATTCCGGTGCACGTCGGCTCGACCGAGGCGAACCTGCTGCTCCCGCTCTATCTCGTCGTCGCCGCGGCCGCGATCGCGCTCGCCTGGGAGCTCTTCGGCGAGGACCCGCGCTCGCGCGAGCTCGGTCCGCTCGCCTGGCCGGCGGCGCTCTTCGTCGCGTGGAGCGGCGTCTCGATTCTCTGGACGGAGGACGTGCGCCAGGGCGCGATCGAGCTCGTCTTCTTCGTGCTCCCCTTCGGGCTCCTGGCGCTCGCGATCGCGCGCCTCCGCTGGAGCGGCGCGTGGGTCACCTGGCTCTACGTGCAACTCGCCGCCATGGCGCTCGTGTTCGGAGCGGTCGGGGCCTACCAGTACCTGACGCGCGACGTGTTCTGGAACCCGAAGCTGATCGTGGACAACTCGTACGCGCCGAGCGGCTGGTTCTACCGCGTCAACTCCGTCTTCTACGACCCGTCCATCTACGGGCGCTTCCTCGTCGTCGCGATTCTCGCGAGCCTCGTCGTCGCGATCAGCCAGCCGGCGCTGAAGCTGGCGCTCGCGGCGGCGTTCGTCCTCGCCGCGACGTGGCTGGGGCTGCTGCCCTCCTTCTCCCAGTCGAGCTTCCTCGCGTTGATGATCGGCGCCGCCGTCGCGGTCGCGTTCCTCTGGGGACGAAGCGCGCTGCCGCTCGCGGCGGCGGCGGTGGCCGTCGCGCTCGTGGCCGGGCTCGCGGTGCCCTCCGTCCGGCACGAGGTGATCGGCAAGTCGAAGTCGGGCTGGTCGCGCGCCACGGGCGGCCGGTCGAAGCTCATCTCGAACGGCGTCAAGGTGGCGCTCGACCACCCGGCGGCCGGCGTCGGCGTCGGCGGCTTCAAGCGTGCCTACGCGGACAAGGTCGGCCTGAAGGGAAAGGATCCGAAGGCGGCCGCGTCGCACAACGCGCCGGTCACGGTGGCGGCGGAGACCGGCGTGATCGGCTTCGGCCTCTTCCTCTGGCTGCTCGTGGGAGTCGGGCTCGCGGCGTTCGGACGGCCCGGCGACGGCTTCATCGGGCGCGCCCGGCTCGCGTTCGGACTAGCCTTGCTCGCGATCCTCGTGCACAGCTTCTTCTACAGCGCCCTCTTCGAAGACCCGTCGTTCTGGGCGCTGCTCGGCCTCGTCGTCGTCGGCGCCCGCGCGCGGGAGCAGGCGGCGTGATCGACGGCTGGAAGCGTGTGCTCGTGCTCGCCCCGCACACCGACGACGGCGAGTTCGGCTGCGGCGGGACGATGGCACGTCTCGTCGAGGCCGGGGCGGAGGTGCGCTACGTCGCCTTCTCGATCGCCACGAAGTCGCTTCCGGAGGGCTTCCCGCCCGACACGCTCGCCCGGGAGGTGCGCGAGGCGACCGCCGAGCTCGGCATTCCCGACACGCAGCTCGTGGTGCACGACTTCGAGGTGCGGACGTTCCCCGCCGCCGGCAGGAGATCCTCGAGCTGCTGATCGGCCTCTGGGAAGAATGGCCGCCGGACGCGGTGCTGCTCCCGAGCGTCCACGACGTCCACCAGGACCACCAGACCGTCGCGCAGGAGGGGCTGCGCGCCTTCAAGCGGACGACCATCCTCGGCTACGAGATCCCCTGGAACAACTTCGACTTCTCGTACCAGGCGTACGTCGCGCTCGAGCGGCGTCACCTCGAGCGGAAGGTCGCGGCGCTCGAGAAGTACGCGTCGCAGCAGCACCGGCGCTACGCGAACGCCGATTACGTGTGGAGCCTCTCGCGCACGCACGGCATCAACGTCAACCGGGAGTACGCCGAGGTCTTCCAGGTCTACCGGCTCGTCGTCTAGCCGGCGCGCCGCCGCGCTGACCCGGCCCGCAGAGGCTGTGGGGTTCCCGCACCCCGATCAGCCGATTCCCCGATCACCGCGCGCGAACGGTCGGGGGATCTCCGCCCGCGAAGAGAGGTGATTCCATGAGCACGCACGCGGTCGAACCTCGTGTCGGCTTCCCGCTCCGCCTTCCGGCGGCCGCCCGTGCAGCAGCTTCCGTGGATCGGCGCCGGTCTCGCCGGCGGGTTCTTCGTCCCGTTCGTCTTCGCCGACCTGCTGAACCTGCCCAAGGATCTCTACTACGCGATCTACGGCGGCTCGGTGATCGTCTTCCTCGCCGCCTGGGTGCATGTCACGGCGCAGCCGTGGCGGACGATGGTGGCGCGGCGTTGGCGCCTGGCGGTGCTGCTGGGGCTGCTCTTCGGCGCCCTGCTGGCCGTCGTCGTGCTCCGTCAGGACGCGACTACGCGCCCGGCCGATGCCGCGCTCGTCGGCGCCGTGCTCTGGCGCGGAGTCGTGTACGGGGCGATCGACGGGCTGCTGCTCTCCTCGTTTCCGATCCTCGCGGTCTTCGCTTCGTGCAAGGGAACGCGACTCGAGCGACGGCGCGGAGGAAGGGCAATCGTCGGGATCATCGCGCTCGTCGCCTCAGTCCTGATGACCGCCACCTACCATCTCGGCTACAGCGACTTCCGCTCGACGAAGGTTCGATCGCCCGTCGCCGGTGACGTGATGTGGAGCATGCCGACCCTGCTGACGCTCAACCCGATTGGCGCCCCGATCGCGCATGCCACGCTGCACACGACGGCCGTGCTCCACAGCTACCACACCGACCTGTTTCTCCCGCCGCACCGTTGAGCCTCGGGCTCACGCCGTGGCGGGGAAGAGCTCCTCTGCCCGGCGCAGGTAGCCGGTTGCGCCGACGCCGCGGTAGAAGGCGACCGCGCGTTCGAGCCCGGCGCGCTCCATCCCCGCCTCGGCGCCGGCGAGCCGCGTATACGCCTCGACGGCGACGGCGCCCATGCCTGCCAGGACCTCCGCCGCGGCCGCTGCGTCGCCGCTTGCGAACGCCTTCGCGGCGTCGAGCCAAAGCGACGACATGCGCATCCGCTCGAAGAGCGCGGTCGCCTCGTCGGCGCGGCCGAGCCGGACGAGCGCGAACGCGAGCTCGAGGACCCAGACGTTCGCGTGGAAGCCTTGCCGCTGCGCGAGCGCGAGCAGCTCGTCGGTGCGCTCCCCCGCGGCGTCCAGCTGCCCCGCATCGGCGCGCAGCCGCGCCGCGTTTGCGAGGGCGGGGTACAGAAGCTGCGGATCCCGTGCTCCGCGCGTGAACTCGACGGTCTGCTCACCGATCTCGACCGCCCGGGTCGTCTCGCCGCGCGCCATCCCGATCGAGGCCTGCACGGCCCAGGCGGTCGCCTGCATGTAGTGCGTCTCGTTCGTCGCCGCGCAGGAACGCCTCGGCGTGCGCGAGCGCGTCGGTCCACGCGCCGTCGAAATACGCGTGCAACCCGAGCTCGGCCTCGCACCAGTTCGCCCAACCGACGTAGCCGAGCCTGCGCGCCCGTTCGATGCTCTCCTCGTAGAGTCTGCGCGAGCGGCGCAGGTCGCCGAGATCCGAGGTGGTCGAGGCGAGGTTGCCGACGGCCCGGAAATGCTCGCTCGGGCTGACGCCGTCCGCGATCTCGATCGCCCGCTCGAGATCGCGTAGGCCGTCCAGGTCGCCGCTCGAGACGCGCGCCACGCCGATGTTGTTGAGGCTGCTCGCGAGCAGCACGTGGAGTCCGAGCTCCCCGGCAAGCGCCTCGGCCTCGCGCCCGATCTGGATCGCCTCCTGGTTGCGGCTCGCGAGCATCAGGAAACGCGACCGCTCGGCGAGCACGAGCGCCTTGGCCACGGAGGCGGGCCGGTCGGCGACGAGCGTCCCCGCGCGGTCGAAGTGGCGGAAGGCCTCCTCGTTCTCCGCGTGGAACCACGCCGTCTCGCCGAGGAGCAGCTCGGCCTCGGCTGCGTTCTCGTTGAGGCCCGCGGCCACCAGCCGGTCGCGGGCGCGCGACAGGAGCGGGTGCGCCCGGCCCGGGAAGACGATCATCCTCGCCTGTGCGTGGCGCACGACGAGCAGCGGCCATTCCTCGTCCTCCTCCGGCCAGAGGTCGAGCGCCTGCTCGAAGAGCCGCAGCGCCGAGGGGAGCGCGTTGAGGGAGAACGCGCGCTCAGCCGCGTCGCGCAGTGCGAGCCGCGTGTGTTCGGTGAGCTCCCTTGTCTCCTGCCCGGATGCGCGCGCGAACTCTAGGGCGGCGCCGTAGTGATGGGCGAGCATCTCGGCGCGATCCTCGGCGCGCTCGGCCCCGAGCGATGCGATCCACTGTGCCGCTCGCCGGTGCCTGTCCGCGCGACCGGCTCGCGGGATCTGGCCGTAGGCGACGTCGCGGACGAGCAGATGACGGAATGCGTACTCCGTCTCGTTGGCCACGGAGCTCGTGCGCTCGCGGCGCACGAACTCCTTGCGCTCGAGCGCGTGCAGCCGCTCCTCTGCCTTCGCGTGGTCGAGTGCGCCGACCGCTGCGAGCGCCCCTGACCAGAAGATCTTTCCCGAGCACGGCCGCATCCTGGATCAGCGCCTTCTCGTCGGGGCTGAGCAGCGTCCAGCCGCGCGGCGATGATCCCCTGCACCGTCTCCGGCAGCGCGTCGCCCGTGAAGCGCCCGTCCGCCAGCATGCGCACGTACTCCTCGGCGTAGAGCGGGTTGCCGCCCGCGCGGGCGAGCAGCTCCGACTGCGTCTCCGCCGGCAGGAGCGAGCGCTCGAGCAGCTGGGCGACGAGGTGCGCGATCTGCGTGTCCGAGAGCGGCGAGAGCGACACGGTGGCGCTGTTCGCCTTGCCGCCTCCCCAGCCGGGCCGGCGTCCGAGCAGCTCCGGGCGGGCCGTGCCGACGATCGAGCAGCGGGACACCGGTCGCCCAGTCGGCGAGGTGGTCGACGAAGTCGAGCAGCCCGTCGTCGGCCCAGTGCAGGTCCTCGAACACGAGCACGGTCGGGCCGCTGCTCGCCGAGCGCCTCGAAGAAGCGGCGCCAGGCGGCGAACGCCTCGCTGCGGCGGTCGGCGGACGGCCGCGAACGCCGACGAGCCCGAGCAGCGGGCGCAGGTGCCCGGCGACCCAGTCGGCCTCGGCGGGAGTCTCGATCAGCGAGGCCAGCGCCTCGCGGAGCTTCGCTTCGGCGACCTCCGCCGAGTCCTCCTCGAAGACCCCTGCCTGCGCCTTCACCATCTCGCCGAGCGCCCAGAAGGCGACGCCCTCGCCGTAGGGCAGGCAGCGTCCCTGCCGCCAGGTGATCAGATCGGGATCCGCATCGACCGCCGCGAGCAGCTCGGCGACGAGCCGGCTCTTGCCGATCCCCGGCACGCCGACGAGCGTGACGAGCTGCGGCTCGCGCTCGCCGCGGACCCGGGCGAGGGCGCCCGTGAGCAGGGCGAGCTCGCCCTCGCGCCCGACGAGGCGCGTCGCCGGACCGCGGTCGACGTCCACGCCGAGGCGCGCGCGCGGGGCGACCGCCTCCCACACGGGCACGGGCTCGGCCTTGCCCTTCGCCTCGATCGGCGCCGGCGTCTCGGTACTCGATCGCGTGCGCCGTCGCACGGTACGTCGCCTCGCCGACGAGGATCCCGTTCACCGGCGCCGCCGACTGCATCCGAGCCGCGGTGTTGACGACGTCGCCGGCGACCATCGCCTCGCCCTCGGCGGCGTTCGCGCCGAGCGCGACGAGCGCCTCGCCGGTGTGCACGGCGATCCGCACGTCGACGTCCGAGCCCGTCCAGCCGCGTCGCGGATCGAGAGCGCGGCGCGGACGGCCCGCTCCGGGTCGTCCTCGTGCGCGACCGGTGCGCCGAAGAGCGGCCATCACCGCGTCGCCGATGAACTTCTCGACGGTGCCGCCGTAGCGCTCCAGCTCGGCGCGGAGCTGGGCGTAGTAGGCCGAGAGCGTCGCGCGGACGTCCTCCGGGTCGAGCTGCTCGGCGCGCGCGGTCGAGCCGACGATGTCGGCGAAGAGCACGGTGACGACCTTGCGCTCCTCGCGGGCCTGCGGCTGCGTCGAGCGGCCGCCCGCAGCCCGCACAGAAGCGGGCGTCGTCCGGGTTCTCGCGGCCGCACGCGGGACAGGCGAGCATCCTCGGAGTCTAGAGCCGCGACCCAGGGAGACGACCCGCGTCGATGTGCTCCTGAGCGAGTACACGTGGCATAGGCTCCGCGGTGTGTCGCGACGGACGAGAGCGCCCTTCGTCTTCGGGATCGTGCTCGCCGGGGGCGAGGGGAAGCGCCTCGCGCCGCTGACCGCCGACCGCGCGAAGCCGGCGGTGCCGTTCGGCGGCAACTACCGGCTGATCGACTTCGCGCTCTCGAACCTCGTGAATGCGGGCTACCTCAAGCTCGTCGTGCTGACGCAGTACAAGAGCCATTCGCTCGACCGGCACGTGACGACGACCTGGCGGCTTTCGCCGTTGCTCGGCAACTACGTGACGCCCGTGCCGGCGCAGATGCGGCACGGCCCGTACTGGTTCGCCGGCTCGGCGGACGCCGTCTACCAGAACCTGAATCTGATCTACGACGAGCAGCCGGACTACGTCGCCGTCTTCGGGGCGGACCACATCTACCGGATGGACCCGCGGCAGATGGTGCAGCAGCACGTCGAGAACGGCGCCGGCGTGACGGTCGCGGCGATCCGTGTCCCCATCGGGCAGGCGAGCGAGTTCGGCGTCATCGAGACGGCCGGCGACGGCTGCACGATCAGCGCCTTCCGGGAGAAGCCCAGCGACCCGGTGGGGCTCGCGGACGCGCCGGACCAGGTCTACGCCTCGATGGGGAACTACGTGTTCAGCACCGACGTGCTGATCGACGCCGTGACGGCCGACGCGAAGAACGAGGCGTCGAACCAGGATATCGGCGGCAACCTGATCCCCATGCTGGTCGAGCGCGGCGAGGCGCAGGTGTACGACTTCGCCTCGAACGACGTGCCCGGGACGCACGAGCGCGAGCGGAGCTACTGGCGCGACGTCGGGACGCTCGACGCGTTCTACGAGGCGCACATGGATCTGATCTCGGTCGACCCGATCTTCAACCTCTACAACCGCGAGTGGCCGATCCTCACGTGGCCCGAGCCGCTGCCGCCGGCAAAGTTCGTCTTCGGGGACGAGGGCCGCACCGGCACGGCGACCGACTCCATGGTCTGCGCGGGCGTCGTCGTCTCCGGCGGGAGCGTGCGCCGCTCCGTCCTCTCACCCGGCGTGCACCTCCACTCCTACAGCGACGTCGAGGGCTCGATCCTGATGCACGGCGTCGACGTGGCCCGCAACGCCGTCGTTCGAGACGCGATCGTCGACAAGAACGTCCGCATCGCGGAGGGCGCCAGGGTGGGTGTGGACGCGGAGCACGACCGCGAGCGTTTCACGGTCTCGCCGGGCGGCATCGTCGTGATCGGCAAGGGCCGGACGGTCGAGGCGGACTGAGCCGTCCGTCAGGCGCGGCTCCGGCCCAGGCTCAGGGTCAGAGCGTCGCGCGGCGCAGGCGCATTGTGGCGCTCCTGAAGCGCGCCCGCTCGGCCGGCAGGTAGAAGCCGAGCGGCAAGAGGAGGAGCGGGTAGAGCGCGGAGAGCAGGATTGCGACCGCGAGCGGCGACGTGGAGCAGCTTTCCCACCGCGACGAGGCCGACCGCGACGGCGACGAGCGTCGCGACCCGCCGCCACTGGTACGGCACGGGGTACACGCGCTGCGCGTACCAGCTCATGCCGAGGAACATCGTACGAGTACGCGGCAACGGTGGCGATCGCGGCGCCCATCATCCCGTAGCGGGGGATCAGGCAGCAGGTTCAGGGCGACGTTGAGCGCCGCGGCGGCGCCGGTCACGACCCAGTTGAACTGCGTCCGCCGCGTCGCGGCCGATGCCCGATCGCGACGACGGTGTACGCCGGCCTACGCCGCCCCGGCGAAGGCGAGCGGCGCGACCACCTTCGGCCGCGCGTAGAACTGCGGCTGCGCCGTCAGCAGGCGCACGAGCCAGGGCGAGGTCAGCCCGAGCGCGAGCGCGATCCAGCAGGCGACGAAGCTCAGGTACGTGAGCACGAACCCGTACGTCCGCTTCGCCTCCGAGTCGTCCTCGATCGAGTAGGCGAACGCGGGCCACGCCATGCGGAACGCGACGATCAGGAGCGTCAGCGCGGAGGCGATCCTGACGCCGATCGAGTAGACGCCGACCTCGGCCTGGCCCTTGATGTGCGCGAGGAAGAAGCGGTCGCTGAAGTTCATCGTCCAGAGCGCGAGCGCCGACGGGACGAGCGGCATCCCGAAGCGGTTCATGGCGCGCAGGAGGCCGCGGTCGAACTCGAGCCCGAGCTGCTCGCGCCGGTAGGCGAGCAGCGCGAGGTAGACGCAGAGCGTGCCGATGAAGTTGCCGACGACGACGCCGAGCGCGTGCTCGTTCATGAAGACGACGAGCACGACCGTCGCGCCGATGGTGATCGCGATGTTCGCGAGGCTCGCGAGCACGAAGGCCACGGAGCGCTCCTCGACGCGGAAGAGCGAGGTCAGCTGCTCGTAGTTCATCTGCGCCCAGAGCCCCACGAAGGCGGCGCGGACGAGGTTCTCCTGGTGCGGGCCGAGCGCCAGCAGATCGGCGATCTGCGGCGCGAAGACGACCCCGACGGCGAGCCCGAGCGTCGCCATCCCCATGGTGAACCAGAAGCTCGTGCGCAGGACGAGCAGCCGGGCGCCGAGCTCGGTCGAGTCGAAGTAGAAGCGGAAGAAGGCGCTCGAGATCCCCAGCCGCAGCAGGGTGACGAGGATCGCCGTCAGCGCGGTGAGCGTCTCGACCCGGCCGTAGTCCGCTCCCGTCAGGTAGGTCGTGTAGAGCGGCAGCAGCAGGACGGCGAGGATCCGCGAGACGATCCCGCCGAGGCCGTAGATCGCGGAGTGCTTCGCGAGTCGCTTGATCTCGCCGGCGAGGCTCATCGGTGAACCACTACAGCTGAGCGTAGATGTCGAGCAGGCGGTCGGCGATCCGGTCGATGTCGTGCACCTGCTCGACGTAGGCGCGGCTCGCCGCCCCGATCTCGCGGCGGAGCGCGGTGCTCTCGACGAGCGGGCGCAGGTCCTCGGCGAGCGTCTCGGCGGTGGCGGGCACGAGCGGCACGGTGAGGCCGTAGTGGCGCTCGGCCTGCTCGACGACGTCCGGCTTCAGCTTCAGGACGACGGGCTTGCCGAGCGCCATCGCCTCGAGCGCGAAGATCCCGTGCCAGCCGGCGTTCAGCTGGTCGACGACGATGTCCGCCCGCGCGTAGCGGGCGCGCGCCTCCTCGTGCGGGACGCCCTCGACGATGTCGAGCTCGAGGCCGAGCTGCTCGCAGGCGTCGATCACGTACGCGGTGCCCTTCTTCTCGCGGTTCGACGGGGCGTGGACGACGAGCGGACGATCGCGGTCGGACGGGGGCACAGGCGTGAACGGCCGCAGGTCGAGCCCGGGCGGCACCACGTGCGCCTCCGGCACCCAGCGAAGCGCGTCGTACGAGCCGACGATCTCCGCGTCGGCCCGCTTGCCGTAGGCGAGCTCCTCGGGCGACTTGCCGCGGATGTCCGAGCCGAGGTAGTGGAAGACGGACTTCTTCCGCAGCGCCCGCAGGATCGGGAACTGCACCGACTTCGGGACGAGCGTCAGCCCGAAGTAGAAGTGGAAGACGTCGGTCCGCGGCAGGAGCTTCGCGAGCGCCCGCCACTGCGTGAGCTGTCGCCGCGCGAAGCCGCCGCGGCGGTCGAGCGAGACGTCGGCCTCCGGGTGCAGCCGCGCGCGCTCGAAGACGACGAGCCGCGCGTCGACACCCTTGCGGCGCAGCGCCTGCACGTTCTCCCACGGGATCCCGGCGATGTTCACCGGGCAGTGCGTGACGCGAAGCTGTGGATTCATTTCGACACTTCTGTGACTCTTGGTCTGACCAGGGGGTGCGGCGCCAGCCCGCATGGAATGGTCAATGTGGACAAGAAATGACGCTTTCGTGAGCCTTGGTCTGACCAGGTGGGTCGGTCGCCTCGCCTCAGGCGTCGAACTCGACCTGGTCGAAGTAGCGCAGCGCGGAGCGCCCCGGTCGGACGCGCGCGGCGTAGCCGCGCAGCTCGTCGTCGCTGAGATCTCGCCGAGCGCGCGCTTCACGCCGAGGTACGGGAGGTTCAGATCCTCCTGGTAGACGATCGTCGAGATCCGCGGGTTGATCTCGATCACCTTCTCGCCGACGAGCTGGATGTTGAAGAAGTGCTCGATCGCGAGCTCGGCGACGATCCGGTCGGCGATCTCCATCAGCTCCGGGTCGTCGAGCGTCTCGAAGTACATCGCGAGCCCGGCGCGCATCGCCTCGCGCGTCTTCGGGTGGCCGAGCACGATCTCGCTGCCGTTCGCGATCCCGTCGATCGTCCGCTCGCCGCCGGTCGCGAGCTCCATCACGAGCAGATCGGGACCGCCCTCGTCCGGCAGCAGCTCGACCGCCTCCTCGAGGCGCATCGCGACCGAGCCGGGGCGCTCGTGCAGCAGCTGGTGCGCCCGGTCGACCGTCGGATCGAGGATCCGAAACCCGCGCGAGCCGGACGAGAAGACCGGCTTGAAGCAGACCGGCCGATCCGGATAGCCGAGCTCGCGCGCCGCTGCGGCGACCTCGCGCGCGCCGCTCACCCGCCGGAACTGCGGCGCGGGGATGCCGAGCCGGTGCAGGAGCGCGTACGTCTCGGCCTTGTCGTTCGAGCGGTGGATCGCGTCCGGCCGCGAGACGAGCACCGGGATCTCGAACGAGTCCCGGTGCGCCGCCAGGCCCTGCGAGGTCGAACGACGACTGCGGCAGCACGGCGTCGACGCCCTCGGGCTCGACGATCTCGAGGATCGCCTCCGGGAACGCCGGGTCCGAGCCGGCCGGGACGAGGTGGAACGCGTCGCAGAGATGGCGTCCGATCGAGCGCTCCGACATGTCGGTGCCGACGAGGCGCACCTCGCGCTCGCCGTTCGCGCGCAGCGCGTGCAGGAGCGCCGCGGTTCCCGGCGCGCCCGACGCCGAGACGAGCACGGTGATCGGCCTCACGTGATCCGCCTCACAGGTCGATCCTGTCTGCGGCGAGGTGCTCGAGCCCTTCCTCGCGCTTCGCGTCGAGCATCGCCCGCATCGTCTCGCCCATCGTCTCGCCGGCGTACGCCCAGATCTCCGGATGGGTGAGCAGCTGCAGCCACTCGAACTCGCCGCGCGCGAGCTCCTCGTGCGGGCAGCCGCTGGCGCCAGTGCTGGTTCGAGTCGGAGCGGTAGCGCTCCGGGTCGAAGAAGCCGTCCTGCATCACGTTCACGAGCCCTGCGACGGGCGCCCGCATGTACTCCGGGTCCGGGTTGTGCCAGGCGAGGACCGGGTCGAAGCGCTCGTCGAGGTCGACGTGCGGGTAGACCGCGTGCAGCGCCACGCGGTGGCCGAGCTCGCGCAGCCGCGCGATCGCCTGCTCGCCCTCGGTCGACGCCAGGTTGTAGAAGACGGAGCGCGTCATCAGGAAGTACGTCGCACCGCGCACCCGCCTCCGCCTCGAGCTCCGCCATTCGGAGCGCGGCCGAGAGAGACAGGTCGACGTCGTGACGGAGGAGCAGATCCCCTGCGGCCGGCTCGCGGTCGAAGAACGCGAAGCGGTAGCCGCCGGCCTGCGCCGCGTCGAGCAGCTCGCGGTAGTGCTCCAGGTCGAAGGAGCACGTCGCTGCTCGTCGCCGCTCATTGCTCCGTCTCCACGTCGACGAGCTGCGCCGCCGCCTCGGCGCGCTCGAGCGCCTCGAGGTTCGTCTCGGCGATCGCGATCACGTAGCCGCGCCGGTCGCCGTCGAGGCGCACGGGTCGGATCGTCTCGCCGAGCTGGAGGTAGAGCTCGGCCTGGACGACGCCCGGGAACGCCAGCACCTTCTCGAGCGGTCCGATCGACGCCACCTTGCCGGTCGGCAGCGGGCCCGGCTGGGCGGTCAGGAAGCGGATCGCGAGCGGCTGCCGGAACCGCGGTACGTAGTCGCGCTCCGCGAGCGGCTCGCCGAGCGCCAGCTTCAGCTGCACGTCGACCAGGTCGACGCCGACCGCGTGCCGGACGAGGTCGGCCATCTGGCCGCCGGGGATCCGCGCGGCGCACTCGACGACGAGCACGCGGCCGTCGGGGGCGGCGATCAGCTGCGGGAACGCGATCCCGTCGTCCAGCCCCAGCGCGTGGACGGTGTGCACCGCGACGCGCTCGGCCTCCTCGAGCTGGTCGGCGAAGATCGTCGCGGGATAGACGTGGATCCAGCCGACGCCGAAGCCGATTCCCGGCGGCCGCAGCCGGTCGGAGAGCGTCAGCAGATGGATCGACGCCCCCGGAGGCGATCGCGATCCCGTTCATCTCGACGCCCTCCACGAACTCCTCGAGGATCGCCTCCTCGTGCGCCGACTCCGCGAGCGCCGCGTGGAGGTGGGCCTCGAGGTCGTCCCAGGACTCGATCCGGAAGACGCCGCGCTGGCCGCCGGAGTCGGCCGGCTTCAGCACGGCCGGTACGCCGACGTGCTCGATTGCGTCGTGCGCCTCGCGGATCGTGCGCACGGCGGCGAAGCGCGGCTGCGGCACGCCGGCCTCGGCGAGGCGGCGGCGCATCGCGATCTTGTGCGTCATCAGGTGCGCCGTCGCGGTGCCGATCCCCGGCAGGCCGAGCGCCTCGGCGACCGCCGCGACCACCGGCACGGCGCGGTCGGCCGACACGGTCAGCACCCCGTCGGGCTCCAGGCGCCTCGCCGCCTCGACCACGGCCGGGACGTCGGCGAAGTCGACCACCTCGGCGACGTCGGCCTCCCGCAGGCCGGGCGCCTCGCGCGTTCCGGTCGACGGCGACGACCCGCAGCCCGAGCTCCTTGGCGCGCAGGATCGCACGCCGCTGGTGGCGCCCCGCGCCGACGAAGAGGACGGTCTTCTCCACGAGCGGGGATGCTACGCGGGAGAGCCCGCCAGCCGGATGAGCTTCACCAGCGGCTCGATATCCAGCTCGTGCCCGAACGAGGCGTGAACTGCGACGCCGTCGGCGACGACCGAGATGAACTGACCGAGCTCGTCGGCAGTGAAGTCGCTCCGCAGCTCGCCGCGATCCTGCGCCGCGCGCAGCGTCTGCTCGAGCTCTTGCTGGAGCTCGGGAATGCGTTGCCGCCACCGCTCCCGCAGCTCCGCCTCGGTGCGCAGCCGGCGCGCGTGCTCGAGGTGGACGGCGATCCACGGGCGACCGGCTGCTCGTGCCGCTCACGGCGACCGTGATCCTGCTGGACATGTGCGGCAGCGCCCTGTTCGTATCGCTGCCTGCGCTTGCGTTCAGCCGCTTCGACCGGAGCGCGCACGGCCGGGTGGCTGTTCGCGACCTTCGGGACCGGCGCCCTCGCCGGAAGCGTGCTGGCGATGGTGCTCCTCGGCCGCTTCCGCCCGTTGCACCTGGCCGCGGTCTCGCTGTGCTCGCGGTAGGCCCGCTCTGGGTGCTGGTCGCGACGCCGCCGGCGTGGGGCGTCGAGGCTGCGTTGTTCCTCTGCGGTCTCTTCGTACCGCTCGTCAACGCGCCGGCGATGGGGATCATCAGCGTGCGGCCGCCGCTGCCGTGCGGGCCAAGGTGATGACCGCGGTGGTGACGGCGAGCGCGCTCGGCGCGCCGGTCGGCCGCGTCGCAGTCGGACCGCTCTTCGAAAGCTGGGGCATCGCGGGGACCTATGCGCTGATCGCCGCGGCGATGAGCGTCGGAGCGCTTCTCTTCGGCGCGGTGGCGTGGTCGGCGAACGAGCCGCGAGACACGGCTCCGGCGGGCGAACCTCGCAGCCGTTCCGGCGGTTGAAGCCGGCGTGGACGCGGCGGCCGCCCACTCGTGACGGCGGCGCTACTTGTGGAGCAGGAACGCGACGCGGTTCCAGCGCGCGATCTGGCAGCCGTCGCGTCGCGTGAAGCGTGCCCAGACGCGCCGGCCGTTCAGCGTGCCGCGCACGATCGCCACCTCCGGGCCCCCGTAGATCATGGTGCACGCCATGTCGGCCCGGACCGGCCGGAAGAGCGCCCGGCCGCCCGCCTGGAGGCGCGCGCACGGCTTCGCGCCGGGGCAGTGCACCGTCCACCGCTGCACCGACCCGTTCGGCCCCTGCGGAAAGAGCGAGATCAGGAGCGTGGCGGTGAAGGTCGCGACCAGGTGCATCACGCACAAGGTACGCCGCTAGGCTTCCCGCGTGGCACTGGCGGGCAAGCGGATCCTGATCACCGGCGGCGCCGGCTTCATCGGCACGACGCTCGCGCGCCGCCTCGTCGACGACAACCAGATCGTCGCCTTCGACAACCTGCACCGCGACGCGCTCTCGGGCACCGACCTGGCCGAGCACCCGAACTTCGAGTTCCACGTCGCCGATCTGCTCGACGCCGACGCCGTTCGCGCGCTCGCCGAGGGCGCGACGCACATCGTCCACTGCGCGGCGATCGCCGGCGTCGACAACGTGCTGCGCGAGCCCGGTGCGCACGATGCGGGTGAACATGATCGGCACGTACAACGTGCTCGAGGCGGCGCTCGCGACGAAGGACACGCTCGAGCGGCTGATCGAGTTCTCGACGAGCGAGGTGTTCGGCACGCACGCGATCAACGCAGCGGAGGGCAGCGTGACGACGATCGGCTCGGTCGGCGAGGCGCGCTGGACGTACGCGGTCTCGAAGCTCGCCGGCGAGCACATGGCGCACGCCTACCACGACGAGCTCGGGCTGCCGACCGTGACGGTCCGCCCGTTCAACGTCTACGGCCCGGGCCAGATCGGCGGCGGCGCGATCCGCGCGTTCATCGAGGCGGCGCTCGCCGGGCGCGACCTGACGATCCACGGCGACGGCTCGCAGATCCGCGCCTGGTGCTACGTCGACGACATGGTCGAGGCGCTGCTGCTCTGCCTCGAGCGCGCCGGAGGCGGTCGGCCAGAGCTTCAACATCGGCAACGCGCGCTCGACGGTGACGATCTACGACCTCGCGCAGCGGATCAAGCGCCTGAGCGGCGCGTCCGGGCGAGATCGTCTTCCAGCCGCTCCACTACGTCGACGTCGAGCTGCGGATCCCGAACGTCGAGAAGGCGCGCGAGCTGCTCGGCTTCGAGGCGAAGGTCGACCTCGACGAGGGCCTCGAGAGGACGATCGCGTGGTACAAGCAGCGGCAGCCGGCGGTCGCGTGAGCGAGCGCCGACCGGTGGTCGTCGAGGGGGGCCAGGGGGAGCCGGAGGCTCCCCCAACGAAGGAGGGGGCTCCGTGGGGGAACCACGGGTTCCCCCACGGAGGGCGCATAAGACTCGGCTGGCCCGACGTCGGCGAGGCCGAGCTCGCCGAGGTGGCCGGCGTCCTCGAGAGCGGCATGCTGACCATGGGGCCGAAGGTCGCGGAGTTCGAGGAGCTGCTCGCCGCGGCCTGCGACGTCGAGCACGCGGTCGCGGTCTCGTCGGGCACCGCGGCGCTCCACCTCGCCGTGCTCGCGCTCGGGCTCGGGCCGGGCGACGAGGTGCTCGTGCCCGCCTACACGTTCCCGGCGACGGCGAACGTCGTCGCGCTCGCCGGCCTGCGGCCGGTGCTCGTCGACGTCGACCCGGAGACGATGAACGTCGACCCCGCGAAGGTCGAGGTCGGCCCGCGGACGAAGGCGATCCTGGCCGTGCACCTGTTCGGCCGCCCGGCGCGGCTCGAGGAGCTGCCCGACCTGCCGCTGCTCGAGGACGCCGCCGGCGCGCTCGGCGCCAGGCGGGCGCGGCCGCGCCGTGCGGCGGCCTCGGCCTGCTCGGCTGCCTCTCGTTCCACCCGCGCAAGATCGTCACCACCGGCGAGGGCGGCGCGGTGACGACGAACGACGCGGCGATCGCCGACGCCGTCCGGCAGCTCCGGCACCACGGCTGGCGCTCGCTCCAGCGACGCGGACATGCCCGTGCCGGGGCTCAACTACCGGCTCTCGGACATCCTCTGCGCCGTCGGCATCCCGCAGGTGCGCCGGCTCGACGAGCTGCTCGCCGCGCGCGACGCGGATCGCCGCGGGCTACACGGAGCGGCTGCGCGGCCTGCCGGCGACCGCTGCCGTCGGCGGACGAGGGCGACGTCCACGGCTGGCAGGCCTACGTGATCCAGGTCGACGGACCGCGACGCGCGTGCTGGCCGCGCTGCGCGCCCAGGGGATCGAGGCGCAGATCGGCACGTATCGCGCTCCACCGCCTGGGCGCCTACCGCGACCAGGGCGCCTTCCCCGGCGCGCGAGCACGTGCTTCGAGCGGGCGCTCGCGCTGCCGTTCCACACGCGGCTGACCGACGCGGATCTCGACCGGGTCGCCGAGGCGCGCGCTCTTGACAGGTTAGTGAGTGAGTAATAACTTACGACCATGTCCATCGCGCCCCCAGACACGGAAGACGGCCGAGGAGCGGCGCGAAGGCGATCCTCGAGGCGGCCCGCGAGGAGTTCGCCGACCGCGGCCTCCACGGCGCCTCGACCGACGCGATCGCCCGCCGCGCGGGCATCTCGCAGCCGTACCTCTTCCGCCTCTTCGGGACGAAGAAGGAGCTCTACCTCGCCACGGTGCGGCGCTGCTTCGGCGAGACGCTCGAGACGTTCCAGGAGGCGTCGGCCGGAAAGACCGGCGAGGACGCGCTGCAGGCGATCGGCGAGGCGCTACGGCGTGCTCCTGCGCGAGAGACCGACCATGCTGCTGGCGCAGATGCAGGCCTACGCCGCCTGCGACGACCCCGACGTCGCGCGCCGTCGTGCGCGAAGGCTACGGCCACCTCGTCGACCACGTCGAGCGCGTCTCCGGGGCCGGCGAGGAGAAGATCTCGAGCTTCTTCGCGCGCGGGATGCTGATGAACGTGATCGCGTCGATGGGCCTGACCGAGTCCCCCGAGCCGTGGGCCGAGCGCCTGATCGCCGGCTGCGGCAAATCCGAGCTGTAAGTCACCCCGCTCTTTTTTTCAGACCGTAGTTAGTAACCAGTTAGTAACACAAGCCAGGTAACAAAGGAAGGAGCAGAGATGTCGGCCAAGACGAAGACGATCTGGACGTTCGTGATCACCTCGCTCGCGCTCTTCATGGTCACGCTCGACAACCTCGTCGTCACGACCGCGCTGCCCGTGATCCGCAAGGACCTCGACGCGTCGCTCGAGCAGCTCGAGTGGACGGTCAACGCGTACACGCTCACCTTCGCCGTGCTGCTCCTGACCGGCGCCGCGCTCGGCGACCGCTTCGGCCGGCGCCGCATGTTCGTCGTCGGCCTCGCGCATCTTCACGCTCGCCTCCGCGCTCGCCGCGCTCGCGCCGTCGCCGAGGCGCTGATCGCGGCGCGCGCCCTGCAGGGCGTCGGCGGCGCGATCGTGACGCCGCTGACGCTGACGATCCTCTCCGCCGGCGTGCCCGCAGAGACAGGCGCGGGCTCGCGCTCGGCGCCTGGGGCGGGATCGGCGGCCTCGCCGTCGCGCTCGGCCCGCTCGTCGGCGGCGCCGTCGTCCAGGGCATCTCGTGGCAGTGGATCTTCTGGCTCAACGTGCCGATCGGCCTCGTGCTGATCCCGCTCGCCGCTACGCGGCTGGAGGAGACGCACGGCCCGGCGGAGCGCGCTCGACCTGCCGCGGCCTCGGGCTCGTCTCGCGCCGGCCTGCTCGGCATCGTCTGGGGGCTCGTCCGCGGCAACGGCCAGGGCTGGACGAGCCCGGAGATCGTCGGCGCGCTCGCGATCGGCGTCGCTGCTGCTCGTCGCCGTTCGTCGCCTGGGAGCTGCGCGCGACGGCGCCGATGCTGCCGATGCGCTTCTTCCGCAACCGGACGTTCGCGCTCGCGAACGTGTCGAGCCTCTTCATGTTCTTCGGGATGTTCGGCTCGATCTTCCTGCTCTCGCAGTTCTTCCAGACCGTGCAGGGCTACTCGCCGCTCGGCTCCGGGCTGCGGATCCTGCCCTGGACGGCGATGCCGATCTTCGTCGCGCCGATCGCGGGTGCCCTGTCCGACCGGATCGGCGGTCATCGGCTGATGGGAGTCGGGCTCGCCCTGCAGGCGATCGGCCTCGCGTGGATCGCCACGGTCTCGACGCCGACGACGCCGTACTCGCACTTCGTGATCCCGTTCTTCATCTCCGGGATCGGGATGGCGCTCTTCTTCGCCCCCGTCGCGAACGTCGTCCTCTCGGCCGTGCGGCCGCAGGAGGAGGGGAAGGCGTCCGGCGCCAACAACGCCATCCGCGAGGTCGGCGGCGTCTTCGGCGTCGCGGTGCTCGCCTCGGTCTTCTCGCGCGTCGGCGGCTACGGCAGCGCCGCAGGCGTTCACGGACGGGATGACCGCCGCCGTCTACGTCGGCGCCGCGGTCGTCGCGCTCGGCGCGCTCGCGGCGTTCGCCATCCCCGGCAGGCGGAGCAAGGGCGAGGCCGTCCCGGCGCCCGCGTTCGAGGCGGCGGCCTAGTCAGCTACTCCAGTTGCAAGCGAGGCGTGGCGGCTGCGACGGCGGCCGCCACGCCCGCGAGCAGCAGGAACGACGCGCGCAGGCCGACGCCCTGCGCGACCGCGCCGACGATCGGCGGCCCGGCGAGGAAGCCGAGGTAGCCGATCGTCGTCACCGTGGCGACGGCGCTGCCGCGGTCGGCGTCCGAGGCGCCGCGGCCGGCCGCGCCGAAGAGGATCGGCGCCGCCACCGAGACGCCGATCCCGCCGACGAAGAACGCCGCGATCGCGAACGGGACGGACTCGGAGCGGCTCGCGGCGAGGAGGCCGACGAACGAGACGATGCCGCCGAGGCAGAGGAGCGCGGAGTCTCGCACCCGCGGGTGCAGCCACTGGCCCGAGAGTCGCCCGGCGACCATCGCGATCGCGTAGGCGCCGGGGCCGAGCGCCGAGACCGCCGGCGCCGCGCCGAGGTCGCGCTCGAGGAAGAGGGCGCTCCAGTTCTCGATCCCGCCCTCGATCAGGAACGCGAGCGCGCAGACGACGCCGAGCGCAGCGAACCGCGCGCGCATCCTGCGCCGCCCGGGGGTCGCCTCGCCCATGCGCGCGTAGGGCCGCCGGTTCGCCCAGGCGGAGACCGCGATCAGCGTGGCCGCGGCGGCGAGGATGCGTGAACCGGCCGGCGCCGAGCTGGCGCGCGATCCCTGCGCCCACCGCGCCGACGATCACGCCGGCCGAGAAGAGCGCGTGCGCAAGGGGCATGAACGTCTTGCCCGAGGCCGCCTCGAGCGCCGCCACCTCCGAGTTGATGGAGACGTCCACCGCACCGGACGCGGCGCCCACGAGAAAGAGGGCGGCGGCAAGGCCCGCGAGCGAGCCCGCGATGCCCGGCAGCAGCGCGGTCGCCGCGAGGCTGCCGAGCGAGGCGGGAAGGACGATCGAGCCGAAGCGGTCGACGAAGTATCCGACCGAAGCCATCGCGGGCACGGAGCCGAGGCCGATGCACAGGAGCGCCAGCCCGAGCTGGCCCCGCGAGATCGCGATCTCCTCCTGCACGCTCGGGACGAGCGACGCCCAGGCGCCCCAGAGGGCGCCGAAGGAGAGGAAGGCGAAGAGGATCGGCCCTCTAGACAGAGTCCCAGCCGTCCGGCAGCGCCGCCGCTTCCCAGCCGTCGGGCTCCAGCCAGTCCTCCCAGCCGGTGGGGAACGGCCACTGTGCGATCACGCGCTCGCCCTCGGCCCGGAACGTGTCGGCCTCCTCCCGCGTGTGGTGGCCGTGCTGCACGGCGGCCTCGAGCTCCTCCTCGTCCTTCCACCGCCACGAGCCGTCGGGGTCGACCCACAGGTCGAGCGTGTGGTCGCGCGTGTCGAACCCGAGCTCCGTCCGCTGCCAGTCCCGCTCGAGATTGACGTACCAGCTCGCGAACGTGCCGTCGTCCTCGACGAAGTGCCAGATCGCGTAGTCGTTCCCCTCGCGGTGGACGATCAGCAGCCCGCGGCCCTCCCACGGTCGCGCCTGCCAGCTCCAGGAAGCGGTGTAGCGCTCGTCGAGGCCCGCCTCGCGGATCGGGCGCCCGTTCACCGCCGGCCACGCGATGGTCGCGCCGCCCGCGAGGTAGAGGACGACGGCGATCCCTCCGTCGGCGAGCACGGTCATCGGGTACGCGCCCACGGCGCCGTGCCGCGGCTCGACGTAGCGGAGGACGACGTGTGAGCCCTTAGACCACATCCCAGCCTTCCGGGAGCTTCGGCGTCGGCCAGGACGGATCGGGTCGAAAGTCCTCGAGGCCGTTCGGCCACGGCGGGTCGCGGAGGACGCGCACCGCCTCGTCGAGCACCTCGCCGGCGCGCAGATAGCCGGTGCGCGCTGCTTCGAGCAGCTCGTCGAAGTCCTTCACGCGCAGCCTCCCGTCCGGGCGGATCACGAGGTCGAGCTTCTCGTCCACAAGGTCGAGCGTGCACGAGGTGAGGACGTGGCCGCGCTCGAAGTTGACGTACCAGCCGTCGAAGACGCCGTCCCGCCAGTGGAGCCACGTGGAGTGCCGCGCCCCGAGCTCGACGACGCCGACCGAGGCGACCGGAGACGGGGCCTCGACGAGCTCCCAGTCGTCGCCGCCGGGGACGCGGAGCAGACGATCGCCGGCGTACGGCACGAGCGCGGGTGTCCCCTGCGGGTGCCAGAGGAGCAGGCGGTCGCCGTTCCGCTCGACGAGCCGCAGCGCGATCGCGCGCCAGACGCCTCCGCGCCACGTCTCGCGCCAGGCGAGATCCCGACTCGCCTCAGACAACGTCCCAACCTGCCGGCAGCTCCGGCGGCGTCCAGTCCGCAGGCGGGCGCGAGTCCTCCCAGCCCGTCGGCCACGGGCGTTCCGCGAGCACACGCTCGCCCTCGGACCGTACGGCCGCGGCCTGCTCGGGGTTGAATTGCCCACGCGCCGTCGCGGCTGCGAGGTGGTCCTCGTCCTTCCAGCGCCAGGATCCGTCCGCTTCGACGACGACGTCGAGCGCGTGGTCGCGAGTGTCCCACCCGTGCTCCGTCCGGCGCCAGGGATCCTCGAGGTTCACGTACCACCCGTCGAACCCCTCGTCCGTCCAGAAGTGCCAGAGCGAGTGAGCCCGGCCGGGCCGGTGGAGCTTGAGGCAGCTCTGCCGCCAGAGCGTGTCCTGGAGCTCCCAGTCGAGTTGGGTGACCTCGGCCACCTCGAAGAGCGGCGGGCCAGTGAGCCGCTGCCCGCGCGAGCCGGCGGGGAGCCACAGGGCGATCAGGTCGTCGCGCTCCACCACGACGATGTGCGGCATGGCGAGGCGGATGTGCCCGTACGCAACGGAACGCCAGACGACGACGTCGCCTCTAGACCGCATCCCAGCCCTCCGGGAGCCCCGGCGGCGTCCACTCGGCGGGCGGGCGCCAGTCCTCCCAGCCCGTCGGCCACGGGCGCTCGCCGACGACGCGCTCGCCCTCGGCGCGGACGGCTGCCGCCTCGCCGTCGGAGAACACGCCCAGGCGCTGCGCCTGCTCGAAGTCGTCCTCGTCCTTCCACGCCCAGCTGCCGTCGGGCTCGATCACGACGTCGAGCGCCCAGTCGGTGGTGTCGAAGCCGCGCGCCGACTGCGTCAGCGGCGCCTGCAGGTTCACGTACCAGCACAGGAAGCTCCACGACTCGTCCCAGAAGAGGTCGAGCGAGTGCGGCCGGTCGCGGCGGCCGAGGCGGAGCACGTGCGTCCACTCCCAGAGCTTGTCGGACGGGTCGTCGCCGCGGACCCAGCGCTCGAGGTACTCGCCCTCGTGGTCGCGGCGCATCCACTTGCCCTGCGCGCCCGGCCCGCAGTAGAGCGCGACCGTCGCCCCGTCGTCCTCGACGAGGCGGTGGGGGAACGTCCACCGGACGCGGCCGCGGTAGACGCTGCGCAGGAGGACGACGTCGCCTGGCCGCATCGCGGCAAGTGTAGTTTTCGGCCTGCAAATGGAGCAAAAGCCCGACCTGTCCATCGTCGTCACGCTCTTGAACGAGGAGGGCTCGGTCGACGAGCTGTACCGGCGGACGGTCGCGTCGCTCGATGGGCGGCAGTTCGAGTTCCTCTTCGTCGACGACGGCTCCACGGACGGGACCTTCGCCGCTCTGGAGCGGCTGCACGCGACCGATCCGCGCGTGCGGGCCGTGCGCTTCCGGCGGAACTTCGGCCAGCATCCGGCCATGCACGCCGGGCTGGCGCGGGCCCGCGGCGACGTGATCGTGACGATGGACGGCGACCTGCAGAACGAGCCGGAGGACATCCCGAAGCTCCTCGCCGCGCTGGACACCGGCGTCGACGTCGCGAGCGGCAGGCGGGCGGCGCGGCGGGACTCGTGGGGCCGGACGCTGCCCTCGCGGCTGATCAACGGGATGCTGCGCCGGTTCACCGGCGTCCCGATCTCCGACTTCGGCTGCGCGTTCAACGCGTACCGGCGCAGCGTCGTCGTGCCGATGCTCGGCTCGATCGGGCGCCAGAAGTTCACGAAGGCGCTCGTGCTCTCCGGCGGGGCGAGCGTCGCGGAGGTCGACGTCGGGCACGCGGCCCGCGCCGGCCCGTCCCGCTACTCGCCGCTGCGGCTGACGCGGCTCGCGCTGCACGTCCTGGCCGGCTTCTGGCCGCAGCCGATCCAGTGGATCGGCGTCGCGCTCGGCGTCGTCTGCTCGCTCGTCGCGACGGGCCTCGGGATCTACGGCATCGTCTTCTGGATCGAGGAAGACAACTTCCCCGGGCCGCTCTTCGGCGGCGTCCTCGTCCTCTTCGTGCTCGGCCTCCAGGGGTTCATCCTCGCGCTCGTCGGCGAGTACTTGGGCAGAATCCAGCGCCAGGTCGAGGGCCGGCCTCTCTACACGATCGAAAGGGAGCTGTGAAACGCGTTCTGGTCACCGGCGGCGCCGGCTTCATCTCGTCGAACTTCATCCGGCACCTGCTGGCGGCGACCCCGTACGAGGTCGTGACGCTCGACGCGCTGACCTACGCGGGGAACGTCGAGAACCTCGCCGACGTGATGTCGCACGAGCGGCTCTCGTTCGTGCACGGCGACATCCGCGACAGCGAGCTCGTGCGCCAGGTCGTCGCCGAGGTCGACGTGATCGTCAACGCGGCGGCCGAGTCGCACGTCGAGAAGTCGATCGACGACGGCGCGTCGGAGTTCGTGACCACGAACGTCGAGGGGACGCAGATCCTGCTCGACGCGGTTCGCGACACCCCGGTCGAGCGCTTCATCCTCATCTCGTCGAGCGAGGTCTACGGGACCGCGGAGACGGCGCCGATGGAGCGAGGAGCATCCGCTCAACCCGCGCTCGCCGTACGCGGCGACGAAGGCGGGCGCCGACCGGCTCGCGTACTCGTACTGGGTCACGTACGGGCTGCCGATCGTGATCGTGCGGCCGTTCAACAACTACGGCCCGCGCCAGCACCCGGAGAAGGTGATCCCGCGCTTCATCACGCAGGCGCTCTCGGACGAGCCGCTGACCGTCCACGGCGACGGGCACGCCTCGCGCGACTGGCTCTACGTCGACGACGACGCCGAGGCGATCGAGGCCGTGATCGCCGCCGACATCGACAGCATCGCCGGCGAGGTGTTCAACGTCGCGACGGGCGTCGACATCTCGGTCTCGGAGATCGCGCGATCTCGTGCTCGACGTGCTCGGCAAGCCGCGCGAGCTGAGGACGCACGTCCCCGAGCGGCCCGGCCAGGTCGACCGCCACATCGGCATCGATCGACAAGGCGGAGCGGCTGCTCGGCTGGCGCGCCCGGACGTCGTTCGCGGACGGCCTCGAGCGCACCGTCGCGTGGTATCGCGACAATGAGGCCTGGTGGCGAGGGATCCTGGCTCGGAACCAAAGCGTCTACTCGTCCTAGGGGCGGGGCCGGCCCAGCTCGGCCTGCTCGAGGCGGCGCGCGAGCGCGGGCTCTTCGTGATCGCCGTGCGACCGGGATCCGGCGGCGCCCGGATTCCGGTTCGCCGACCGGCGCGCGATCGTCTCGACCGAGGACGAGCTGGGGATCGAGCGCCTCGCCGACGCGGAGCGGGTCGACGGGTCGATCGCGCCGGGGATCGACTGGCCGGTCGCGATCGCCGCGCGGGTCGCAGAGCCGGCTGGCGCTGCCCCACCCGATCTCACCCGGAGACGGCGCTGCTCGCGACGTCCAAGCTTCGCCAGCGCGAGCGGCTCGCCGAGGCCGGGGTGCCGCAGCCACGCTGGCGGCTCGTCACCGAGCGCCGACGACCGAGCTGGGTTTCCCGTGCGTCGTCAAGGCGCCCGACCGGCAGGGCCAGAAGGGGCTGACGCTCGTGCGGACGGCGGCGGAGCTCGCCGGAGGCGATCGAGCGGCGCCCGCCTGGCGGCGCGGAACGGCTTCTGCCTCGTCGAGGAGCTCGTCGCCGGGCCCGAGGTGACGGTGAACGGGTTCTCGGTCGACGGGCGAGTTCGTGCCGCTGACGGTCACGGACCGGCTGGTCGCCGAGCCGCCGGCCTTCGGCGTCGCGCTGGCGCATGCGTGGCCGTCGCGGGACGCCGACGGCGCGGCGGAGGTCGCGCGGCGCGCCGTCGAGGCGCTCGGGATCGAGAGCGGGCCGAGCTACACGCAGCTGCGGGTCGGACCGGACGGGCCCGCAGGTCGTGGAGGTGGCGGCCCGGCTCGGCGGCGGGCACGACGCCGAGCTCGGACGCATGGCGCTCGGCGTCGATCTGAACGGGCTCGCGTTCGCTGCCGCGCTCGGCGAGCCGCTGGAGCGGCCGCGGCCGGAGCCGCAGGTCGGCGGCGCGTGCGTCTCGTTCCTCGTTCCGCCGCCCGGCGTGCTGCAGTCGGTCGAGGGCGTCGAGGACGCGCTGGCGGTCGAGGGCGTGCTCGACGTGCGCATCTACCGCGAGCCCGGGCACAGCTTCGTGCCGCTGCGGCGCGGGGCGGACCGGGCAGGCGCCGTGCTCGCGACCGGCGCCGACCGCGACGACGCCCTCGCTCGGGCGGCCGCGGCGGCGGACCGCATACGCTTCGTGACCGCAGATGCAGAGGCTCTCGCCGCGTCGTGACACCTTCCTCTCCTTCCAGCCGCCCGCAATCGGCGAGGAGGAGATCGCCGCGGTTGCCGACACGCTTCGCTCCGGCTGGCTGACGACCGGACCGCGCTCCGCCGAGCTCGAGCAGCGGGCGGCCGAGTACATCGAGGCAAAGCACGTCCTGGCCGTGGCGTCCGGCACCGCGGCACTGCACCTCTCGCTGCTGGCGCTCGGTGTCGGCCCCGGCGACGAGGTGATCACGACGCCGATCACCTGGCCCGCGACGGCGAACGTGATCGTCCACGCCGGCGCGACGCCGGTGTTCGCCGACGTCCGCGAAGGCGACCTGAACATCGATCCGGAGCGCGTGCGCGAGCTGGTCGGGCCGAGGACGAAGGCGATCTGCCCGGTGGACTTCGCCGGGCAGCCGTGCGACCTGGACCCGCTGCTCGAGCTCGGGCTTCCGATCGTCGAGGACGCCGCACACGCCTTCGAGAGTGTCTACCGCGGCCGCAAGATCGGCTCCATCGCGGACGCGACCTGCTTCTCGCTCTACGCGACGAAGAACGTCGCCGCCGGCGAGGGCGGGCTGATCGCCACGAATCGCGACGACGTGGCGGCTGCCGTCCAGGACCTGCGTCTGATGCGCCGCGGCGACGGCTCGCTCTACGACATCGCCGTGCCCGGCTACAAGGCGAACCTGTCCGACGTGCTCGCCGCGATCGCGCTCGTCCAGCTCGGCAAGATCGACGCCCACGCGGAGATCCGCCGCCGCCACGTCGGGCTCTACGACGCCGCGTTGGCCGAGCTCGACGGGATCGAGCCGCTGACGCGAGACGAGCGCGACGTGCACGCGCTGCACCTCTACGTCGTTCGCATCGACCCGGAGCGGGCGGGGGCGACACGCGACGACTATCAGCGCGCGCTCGCCGACGAGAACATCGGCACGTCGATCCACTTCCTGCCCGTGCACACGCTCTCGGCGTACCGCCGGCTCTTCCCGCAGCAGGCGTCGCTGCCCGTCGCGGAGCGGGCCGGCGCCGAGGTGCTGTCCCTCCCGCTCTCGCCGGCGCACGCGGACGGCGACGTCGCGGACGCGATCGAGGCGCTTCGCCGCGTTCACGAGCGCTTCTCCCCATGAGGCGGAAGCTGTTCCGCATTCCGCTGACGCTCGTCGTCACCGGCCTCTGCACGGCCTACATCCTCTGGCAGATCAACGTCGGCGAGGCGCTGGACACCATCCGGAGTGCCAAGCTGAGCTACCTCGCGTTGTCGCTCGCGATCATGATGGTGACCGTCCTGCCGATGGCGTGGCGATGGCAGCTCCTGCTGGCCGCGAAGGGCACGCATGACCGTCTCCGCTGGCTGACGCGCGCGTACTTCACCGCGTACACGGCGGGTCAGGTCCTCCCGACCTCGGTCGGCGGCGACGGCCTCCGGATCTTCGAGACGTCCCGCAGGCATCCGAACAGGGGAGGCCTGATCGCCGGCACGGTGCTGCTCGAGCGCGCGCTCGGCGGCGCTGCCACGCTGACGCTCGCGGCCGTCGGGTTTCTCCTCGCCGTCGGGCACTACGACGTGGGGGCGTACCTCTGGCTCGAGCTCGCGTTCGTCCTGGGGACGATCGTCCTCGCCGTCGTCCTCTTCGCCCGCTGGGCCCGGCCGCTCCTGGCGCGGTCGGTCCCGCTCCTGCGGGCGCTCCGGATCGAGCGTCCCTCGCGGGCTGTCTACGAGGGCATCCACGGCTACCGCGATCACGTGGGGCTGTTGCTCGGCGTCTTCGTATTGACGTTGGCGATCCAGGCCGTGCGTGTGCTCGCGATCTGGCTCGCGGGCTTGTCCGTCGGGGTCGACCTGTCGCCGAGGCCGTACTACGTCATGGGTCCCCTCCTGTTCCTCGTCATGTTGGTGCCGTTCACGATCAACGGGCTGGCGGTCAGGGAGTCGTTCTTCGTGTCGTTCCTGACCCACCTGTCGGTGAGCCCGGAGGCGGCGTTCGCGACGGGGTTCGTGTTCTTCCTGGTCACGGTCGGGCTCGCCCTTCCTGGACTGGTGATTCTCGGCTGGGAGGCGGCCCGCCGTGCTGCCGGCCCGGCGGGCGCAGTCGCCTCCGCTGGTAAACGACGCTAGCGAGGGAATTCGCACGCATGGGAGACGAAGGTGCAAAGAGTCTGCACGGCGACGTGACCGTCGTGGTGGTGGCGCACAACTCTCTCCCGTGGCTCGAGCGTGCGCTCGAGAGCGTGCGAGGGTACGAGACGATCGTCGTCGACAACGGCTCCACGGACGGCACGCCCGACGTCGTCCGCGAGCGCTTCCCGGACGCCCGTTTGGTCGAGCAGGAGAACGTCGGCATGGGCGGCGGCAACAACGCGGGCATGCGACTCGCATCGGGCCGCTACTTCCTGCTCCTGAACTCGGACGCGTGGATCCTCGGTGACGGCGTCGAGCGCCTGGTCGAGTTCGCCGACGCTCATCCGGACGCTGCGGTCGTCGGACCGCGGCTCCTGAACACCGACGGCTCCCTGCAGCGCTCGGTTCGAGGGTTTCCGACCCTGTGGCGGCTCGCGACCGAGTACCTCTTCCTGCGGAAGCTCGCGCCGCGGTCGCGCCTCCTGAACGGCTTCTACGCCGGCGGCTTCGACCACGACGAGGTGTGCGAGGCCGACTGGCTCTACGGGGCCGTCCTGCTCGTCCGCCGCGACGCGACCGACAGCGTGGGTCTCTTCGACGAGGACTTCTTCCTCTTCAGCGAGGAGGTCGACTGGTGCTATCGGTTCCACCAGGCGGGCTGGAGGGTGCTCTTCTACCCGGGCGCCGAGGCCGTCCACGTCGGCGGCGCCTCGCACGGAGGGCGGCTGTACACCGAGAACCTGCGCGGACACCTCCGCTTCTTCGCCAAGCACCACGGCCCACGTCAGGCGGAGCGGGCGCGGCGGCTGCTCGCGATCTCGCTGCGCCTGCGCGGGCTGGTGTTCCGCGGCGAGCGAGGCCGAGAGTACCGCGAAGCTGCGCGCTGGATCTCGTCCGGCCCGGCTCGGTCGCTGCTTTGATCGAGTATCTGCGGCTGCTTCTGGCGACCTCAGCCGTCCTGTTGCCCGGGGCGCTGATCGCGCGTGCTCTCGGCCAGCGGACGATCTCTGCTGCCGTCGCATGGGGAATGGCGACGATCTTCGTCGCGCTGCTCCTCGTCTTCACCGTGCACAGCAGCCTTTGGCTCGCCTATGTCGTGCTGTCGCTCGTGGCGCTCGCCGCCCTCGCGGCGGGAGTCGCGCGGCCCCGTCGCGACCTGGAGCGCAGGCGGGGGCAGGGAGCCGCGTTGCTCGCCGGCCTGGTCTTCGGGATTCTCCTCTGGCACGTCGCCAGCCCTCTTGGGGGCGACGCGCTCTTCCATCTCGCCCGCGTGCGCAAGTTCGACGAGCTCGGCGGCCTGCATCTCTCGACTGTGAACGAGTTCAGGGACGGAGGCCTCCATCCCGGGTACGCGTTCCCGCTCTGGCACGGATTCCTCGCGCTGGTGGCGAAGCTGTCGGGACTCGATCCCGGAGTCGTCGTCCGCCACGAGGCGAGCGTCCTCGCGCCCATCGCATTCGCCGTGGCGTACGAGGCAGGCGTCGCCGTCTTCCGCACCGCGGCCGGGGGAGCGGCGGTGCTGCTCGCGCAGGTCGGGCTGATCGCGCTCGCGCCCGGCCACGGCGGCGCCTACACGTCACTCGCGTTGCCGCCGACCGCCACGCGACAGCTGCTCGTCCCGGCCGCGATCGCGCTCTTCTTCACGGCGCTGGATCGCACCTCGCCGGCCATGTTGGGCGCGCTTGCGGCGGCGTCGCTCGCGATCGCCCTCGTCCACCCCACCTACGCGCTGTTCCTCCTCGTGCCGCTCCTCGGCTTCGCGGCCGCCCGTTGGCTGCTGACGCGACAGGATCTGCGCGCCTCGGCGATCGGACTCGCGACGCTGCTCGATCCCGATCGGGGCGGTGCTGCTCTGGCTGCGGCCGATCGTCAACGAGACGATCTCGCACGATCCCGGCCCGCGTGGAGAAGGCGCGCGCGCTGCGCCACTACGGCGAGCAGCTGGACATCTGGTCGCCCGACCGGTACCGCCTCGCTCCCGAGGTGCTGGGGCGCGGAGGGGCGATCGCGGTCGCGGCGCTCGTGTTCGTCCCGCTCGCCGCGTTCGCGGCGCCGCGGCGCTGGGCGGCCCTCGTACTCGGCGGCACCCTGGCGGTGCTCCCGTTGATGCTCGTCCCGGCGCTCTTCGTTCCGTTCTCGGATCTCGTCTCCCTCTCGCAGTCACGGCGCGCGGCCGGCTTCGTCCCGGTGGCGTTCGCGTTCACCGGAGGTCTGGCCGTGCTCGCCCGGCTTCTCGGCCCGCTCCTCGTCCCCGCAACGCTCGGCGCCGGGATCGTGTTGCAGCTCCTCTGGCCAGGCGACTTCCAGTACGGGCTCGAGCACGGCGGGCCGGCGCTCGCGACGTGGATCGCCGTGGTGGGAGGCACGGTCGCGCTCCTGGCTGCGACGATCCTGCGGCTCGGGCTCCGCATCGATCCCGGGCCGGTCGCCGCGTTGGCCGCCGCCGCCTTCGTGCTTCCCGTGGCGGTGCACGGGCTCGCGAACTGGCACCCTCGCGAGCGAGCCGACGACCGGCAGCTGCCCCCGGGGCTCGTCGACGCGCTGCGAGACCGCGTCCCGAAGGGCGCGGTTGTCTTCGCCTCGCCCGAGGACAGCTACCGGATCGCGGCCGAGGCTCCCGTCTACATCGCGGCGGCCCCGGTGGAGCACGTCGCGGACACCCGCAAGAACCGTCCGTACAAGCGGCGGGCCGACGTCGAGGCATTCTTCGCCACGCGCGACCTCGCGATCCCGCGACGGTACGGCGCGGAGTACCTGGTCGTTCCCCGTACCTTCCCGGCGGGCGGCCTCGAGCGGCTGTTTGCCGACGAGCGGTACGCCCTCTACCGTCTTTAGACCGTCTAACAGAAAGCGGCGACCCGTCGTGCGGCCGCGAAGGCCGTTGCGTCCACCTCTCTTGGAAGGATGGGGCGCAGATGGCGAAACCGCTCGTGAGCGACGAGTTGTGGGGGTTGATCGAGCCAGCTGACTCCGGTCAGGCCGCGCCGGTTCCTGCATCCGGTCGCAAGCCGTTGCCCGATCGGCAGGTGCTGACCGGGATCCTGTTCGTTTGAAGCCGGTATCCCGTGGGAGCATCTGCCGCAGGAGATGGGCTGCGGCTCGGGGATGACCTGTCGGCGCCGTCTGCGTGACTGGCAGCAGGCGGGCGTTTCGGCAGGCGCTGCACGAGCTGCTGCTCGCCAAGCTGAACGGAGCGGCGAGATCGACTGGTCGCGCGCGGTCGTCGACTCGTCCTACGTGCGCGCTGTTTGGCGGGCTTCAAAACCGGTCCCAGCCCGGTGGACAGGCGCAAAGCCGGCTCCGAACACCACCTGATCACCGACGGGGGCGGTGTCCCGCTCGGCTGCTTGCTGACCGCCGCGAACTGCAACGACGTCACCCAACTGCTGCCGTTGCTCGAGGCGATCCCGCCCGTGCGCGGCAAGCGCGGCCGGCCGCGCCGGCGACCGCAGGCGCTGCTCGGCGACCGTGGCTACGAGCTCGAAGGCCCACCGCAGCAAGCTCCGCGCGCGGCGGATCACGCCGCGGATCGCCAAGCGCCGAGACGGAGCACGGATCAGGCCTCGGCAAGCAGCGCTGGGTCGTCGAGCGCACGATCTCCTGGCTCCACCAGCACCGGCGGCTCCGCGTCCGCTACGAACGACGAGCCGACATCCACGCAAGCCTTCCTCTCGATCGCCTGCAGCCTGATCTGCCTCGAACAGCTCGAGCGCAGCGCATTGTGTTAGACGGTCTCAGGGGTCAGGCCCGAAACGGACAGATTCCTCGGGCCGGACACAAGGCGTATTGCAAGGCGTACCCGGCCTCCTCCCCACTGCGAGCCTATCCGGACGATGCGCACGCGTCTGAGCCGAAAGTGCAACGAATGCGTCCAAGTAGCATCGTGGCCGGTGAACCTGCTGCCTTGAAGCTGCTCCGCCCCATGAAGGTGGCCCATGACGGTTACCCCGTGAGGGTGCTCCCGTGAAGGTGCTGATCGTCTCGCTCTACTTCCCGCCTGCGGGCGGCGGCGGCGTGCAGCGGCCGCTCAAGTTCGCCACGCACCTGCCGTCGCTCGGGATCGAGACGCACGTCCTCGCGCCCGACGACCCGAAGTGGATCCACCGCGACGACGAGCTCGAGGCACCGACGCAGGCCTGGGTGCACCGCGCCCGCTACCTCGGCCCGCGCGGGCGAAGGCCGGCCGAGGAGCTGCACGGGCGGCACGGCCTCGACCGGATCCAGCGCCAGGCGAGGCTGACCGGGCGCCGGTTCCTCGTCCCGGACGAGAACGTCACGTGGAACCTGACGGCGATCCCCGCGGCGATCCGCATCGTCAAGCGCGAGGGCATCGACGTCGTGCTCACGACCTCCCCGCCGAGCTCGGTGCACCTGATCGGGGCGGCCGTGAAGCGCGCCACCGGCGCGAAGTGGGTCGCCGACCTCCGCGACTCGCTCGTCGCGCATCCGCACCGGCGCGCCGAGCGCCTCGCCGTCCGCGTCAAGGAGCAGGGCGAGCACGTCGTCGCGCGCACGGTCGCGCGCTCCGCCGACGCGATCGTCGCCGTCTCCGAGGCGATCCGCGCCGAAGCGGAGGGCTTCGATCCGCGCGGCCCGGTCGTGACGATCCCGAACGGCTCCGACTTCGACGACTTCGCCGGGCTCCCGTACTCCCGCGCCGAGCGGTTCAGGATCACCCACACGGGCAGCTTCTTCGGCAAGCGCAGCCCGCGCCCGTTCCTGACCGCCCTCGCCGAGTCGGGGCTCGACGACGTCGTCGCCCGCTTCGTCGGCGACTTCCGCACGGCCGACCGCGAATGGGCCGAGAGCCTCGGCCTCGGCGAGCGCCTCGAGCTGCACCCGTTCGGAAGCCGCCGCCGCGCGCTCGAGCTGCAGCGCGACTCCGACGCGCTTCTGCTCCTGATTCCGGAGGCGGGAGGCCGAGGCAAGGGCGTCCTCTCCGGCAAGGTCTTCGAGTACCTGGCCGCCGAGCGGCCGATCCTCGCCTCGGTGCCGCTCGACGGCGCCGCGGCCGAGCTGATCCGCGAGACCGGCACGGGCGTGGTCGTCCCGCCCGAGGACACCGGCGGCGATCGCCGACGGGCTGCGCGGCCTCGTCGACCGCTGGCGCGCGCACGAGCTCGACGGCGCGCCGCTCCCGGACGACGTGCGCGCCCGCGTCTCCCGCGAAGCCCGCGTCCGCGACCTGGCCGAGCTCCTCTGGAGCCTCGAGTGAGCCGGCTGACGAGCTTCTTCTTCCTCGCCACGATCTTCTCGGTCACCTTCGAGAAGCTGTACTGGAACCTCGCCGGGGCGGTCAACCTCGCCGACGTGCTGGCGGCGGCGTTCCTCGTCTGCTGGGTCGCGCAGGCGCAGCGCCGCGTCACGCAGACGACCGCGGTCGTGATCGGCTTCGGCCTCGGCCTCCTGCTCGTCTACCTGATCGGCTTCTACAACCTGGACACGCAGGACGCGCTCGCGCAGTTCGCGAAGGGCATGGTCAAGTTCCTGCTCCACTTCGGCTTTCTGGCCGCCGCGGTCGCCTATCTGGCGCAGCGCTCGCAGCGGTACTACTGGCGCACGCTCGCGTGGTTCTGCGGCGGGATGCTCGCGAACGCCGTCTACGGGATCGCCCAGCTCGGAGTCGCGCGCGCGGGCGGGAACCTCGACCAGGATGTCCTCTCTCCGCTGACCGGCGGCGCGAGCCAGATCAACGTCTACGGCGCCGTGAACGGGCAGAGCGTCTACCGGCCGAACGCCCTCACCGGCGACCCGAATCATCTCGCGATCATGCTGATCGTGCCTCTGCTCGTCCTGGCGCCGCTCTACCTTCGGCTCGAGCGCGGGCACCGGCTGCGCGTCCCGCTCGCGCTCGTGCTCGCACTGCTCGTGATCGTCGAGCTCTCGACCCTCTCGCGCAGCGGCCTGCTCGGGCTCGGGATCGGCGCGCTGATCCTCGCGGTGCCGTACCGGCGCTTCCTCCTCTCGCGCGAGTTGCTGCTCCCGCTCGCCGCCGCCGCCGCCGTGATCGGCTACTACGTCTTCACGCAGCTGGACTTCTTCCGCGTCGTCTTCCACTCGCGCGTCGAGACGAGCGGCCGCTCGAGCTCCGCGCACTTCGACGTCTACTCGTTCGTCCCGGACGTCCTCCACCAGCACCCGCTCTTCGGGCTGGGGCTGAACAACTTCTCCGTCTACTACGAGTTCGTCACGGGCAAGACCAACTGGGGTCCGCACTCGTTCTACGTCGCGCTGATCGTGGAGACCGGCCTCGTCGGTACGGCGCTCTTCGCGACCTTCCTCTGGTTCATCTTCCACCGTCTCGGCGCCGCGCGCGCACTGGGCCGCGGGCTCGCAGCGGCGCGCGACCCCCTCGCCGCACGCGTGCGCCCGCTCGCGTGGGGTCTGACGGCGGCGCTCGTCGGGACGATGGCGGCGAACGCGTTCTACCTGACGATGCAGTTCTATTACTTCTACGCGTTCGCCGCGCTCGCCCTCGCCGTGCCGATCGTCTTCGCGCGGCGCCAATGAGCGAGACCTGGTGAGAGTCTGCGTGCTGACGACGTCGTACCCGCGGTACGCGGGCGACGCAGCCGGCGCCTTCGTCGCCGACCAGGTCGAGCACCTCCGGGCCGCCGGCGTCGACGTGGACGTCGTCTCGCCGCAGGACTTCCCGCACTTCGGGATCGCCTACGGCGACGGGATCGCGCAGAACCTGCGTGCCGACCCGTGGAAGGCGGCGCTCGTGCCCGCATTTCTCGGCGCGTACTCGCTCGCCGCGCACCGCGCCGCACGCGAGGCGGACGTCGTACACGCGCACTGGCTTCCGTCCGGCGCGGCCGCGCTCGCGACCGGCAAGCCGTACGTGCTCCAGGTGTGGGGGACGGACGTCGAGCTGGCGCGCCGCGCGCCGGCGCTCTTCCGGCCGGTCGTGCGCCGCGCCCGGCTCGTGATCGCCGCCTCGACGGCGCTGGCGGAGGAAGCGCGCGCGCTCGGGGCCCGCGAAGTGCGCGTGATCCCGAACGGCGTCGATCTGCCCCCGCACGTCGCCGAGCCCGCGGAGCCGCCTCACGTGCTCTTCGTCGGCCGGCTGTCGGAGGAGAAGGGGATTCTCGAGTTCCTCGACGCGACGGAGGGTCTGCCGCGCGTGATCGTCGGCGACGGCCCGCTCCGCGATCGCGTCCCGGAGGCGGTCGGCTTCGTCCCGCACCACGAGCTCGGCGCGTACTACGAGGCCGCCTCCGTGGTGTGCGTCCCGTCCCGGCGCGAGGGCTACGGCGTCGTCGCCCGCGAGGCGATGGCCAACGGGCGGGCGGTGGTTGCGACACGCGTCGGCGGGCTGCCGGATGCGGTGGAGGATGGCGAAACGGGACTCCTCGTCGAGCGCGCCGAGCTACGCGCCGCGGTGCAGCGCCTGCTGGGTGACGAGGAGCTTCGCCGCCGGCTCGGAGCCGCCGCCCGCGAGCGCGCCCGCTCCTGGTCGCACGAGTCGGCGGCGAGCGCCCTGCAAGCGGCCTACGCCTCGGCGGCCTCGGGCTATCCTCGGCAGCCGTGACCTCGCAGCGTGCCCTGATCACCGGCGTCGGCGGGCAAGACGGATCCCTCCTCGCCGAGCTCCTCCTCGAGGAGGGATACGAGGTCGCCGGGATCGTGCGGCGCCCGGCGCGCTCGTACCCGAACCTCGAGGGGCTCGCCGACCGGCTGACACTGGTCGAGGCGAACCTCCTGGACCGCCCGTCGCTCGAGCGCGCGCTCCGCGAGTTCCAGCCGGGGGAGGTCTACAACCTCGCCTCGGTCTCCTTTGTTCCCTCCTCGTGGGACGAGCCGGTGTTGACGGCCGAGTTCGCAGCGGTCGGCGTGACGACGATGCTCGAGGCGATCCGCGCTGTCGACCCAGGCGTTCGGTTCTACCAGGCATCGTCGAGCGAGATCTTCGGCGAGCCGCGCGAGAGCCCTCAGAACGAGCAGACACCGCTCGCGCCGGTGACCCCGTACGGCGTGGCCAAAGCCTACGGACACTTCATCACGCGCAGCTATCGCCACCGCTACGGCCTCCACGCCTCGTCGGGAATCCTCTACAACCACGAGTCGCCACGTCGGCCGCCGGAGTTCCTGCCGCGGAAGGTCTCGCTTGCGGTGGCGCGGATCAAGCTCGGGCTCCAGGACGAGCTCGTCGTCGGCGACCTGACCGCCTCCCGCGACTGGGGGTACGCGGCCGACCACGTGCGCGCGATGCGACTCATGCTCCAGCAGGACGAGCCGGACGACTACGTGATCGCGACCGGCCGGGCGCACAGCGTCGGCTCCCTCGTCCAGCTCGCCTTCGAGCGTGCCGGCCTGGAGCCCGAGGCGCACGTCCGCGTCGACGACGCGCTGCTCCGCGGGCGAGCCGAGCTCCACGATCTCGTCGGCGACCCAACCCGCGCGCGCGACCGCCTCGGGTGGACTCCGTCCGTGTCGTTCGAGGAGCTCGTCTCGCTGCTCGTGGACGCCGATCTCGAGGCGGTCGGGCAGCAGTCGGGCGGGGTCGAGCAGGGAACTTCCGGAACGCCGCGTCTCTAGAGTGGGCGCCATGGGCGCAGGCGAGCACAGCGCGGAGGAGGTGGCCGTCCCGTCCTCGGAGGAGGTCGTTCCGGCGCTCTCGGTCGTCGTGCCGGTCTTCAACCAGGGCGGATCGATTCTCGAGAACCTGAAGGTGATCCGCGATCGAATCGCTGAGCGCCTCGACGAGCCGTTCGAGATCCTCGTTGTGTCGGACGGTTCGATCGACGAGACAGCGGAACGCCTGCTCGAGTTGCGTGACGAGGGGAACTTCTCAGTCTTCCACTACGACCGGAACCTCGGAAAGGGCTACGCCGTCAAGCTGGGCGCTCTCGAGGCGCGCGGCGAGTGGATCGGTTACGTGGATGCGGACCTGGACCTCGATCCGGGAGGCCTCGCCGACTTCCTCGCTGCGGCGAGAGCACGCTCGCTCGACTTTGCAATCGGCTCGAAGCGCCACCCGGAGTCGCACGTGCACTACCCGCCGTCGCGCCGCGTCGCTTCGTGGTTCTTCCAGCAGCTCGTGCGGCTTCTCTTCCGGCTCGACGTCCGCGACACCCAGGTCGGGATCAAGCTCTTCCGCCGGGAGGTGGCCGAGCAAGTGCTGCCGCTTCTGCTGGTCAAGCGCTTCGCGTTCGACATCGAGCTTCTTGCCGTCTCGCGGGCGCTTGGCTTTTCGCGGATCGAGGAGCAACCCATCCGGCTCGACTACCGCTTCACCGGCTCTGGCGTCCGCTCCACCGCTGTGCTGCGGGCGCTCGTCGACACGGCGGCGATCTTCTATCGGCTGCGCATCCTCCGCTACTACCAGCGGAAGCGTGCTCTCGGCGGAACCTTCGGGTGGACGCGCCCGCAGGGTTTTCTCCCGCGTGTCTCGCTCGTGACCACGCAGCGCGACCCCGTGCTGCCGGAATATCCGGCGCTCGAGGTCGTGCGGGCGACGGACGGATCGCCGGAGTCGCTGCACGCGGCGGCGAACTCGTCGGACAGCGAGGTGATCGCTTTCCTGGAGGCGGACGCGCGTGCGGCCGCCAACTGGATCTCGGCGACCGTCCCCTTCCTTCGCCGCGCCGAGGTCGCGGCAGTCGTGACGCCAAAGATGGCGCCGCAGGTCGGCTCGCCGTCGGCGCGCGCTGCCGCGGCAGTCAGCGAGTCTCGTCTCGGTGGCGGCTCGCTCTACTTCCGCTTCACGCCAGGGAACCTCCGCTACGTCGACGACTTTCCGACGGGAAGCCTCCTCGTCCGGCGAGACGCCTGGCAGTGGCTCGGCCCGATTCCGGTCGATCGGATGGTTTCCGAGCTCACGGCAGCGGGGAATCGTGTCCTGTACACACCGGAGACGGTCGTCGTCGCCGAGTCCCCGCCGCTCTTCCGCCCGCATCTCGCAGCGACCTTCCGATACGGCCGCCGCCGCGGACTGGACTTTCGCCGCCACGGTCCGCGGGCGCTCCGCGTCACGACCCTCTTCCCGCTCGGGCTGCTCGTCTACCTCGGCGCCGCACCTTTCGCTCTCTCCGGTGGGGGCGCGGCCCGCGGTGTCTGGCTCGCGATCGCGGCGGCCTACGCTATCGCCGTCCTCGTGAGCGGCGCGATCGCCGCACTGCGATTTCGTTCACTCCGTGTCGGGGTGCTTGCATTGGCCGGGATCGTCTGCTCTCACGCCGTATTCGTAGCCGCCTTCTTCGTCGGCCTCGTCGCGGCATAGATGCGGATCCTGCTTCTCAATTGGCGGGACATCCGCCACCCGAAGGCCGGCGGCGCGGAGGTGCTGACGCACGAGATCGCCCGACGGCTCGTCGATCGCGGACATCAGCTCACCTGGCTGGCTTCGGCCGCAGCTGGGTCGCCGCGCGATGAGGTGATCGACGGGGTGCGGGTGCTCCGGCGCGGATCGGAGACGACGACGCGCCTGCACGCGCCCAGAGCTGCCGCCCGCGGGCGCTACGACGTGGTCGTGGAGGAGATCAACACGCTTCCGTACCTGGCCCCCTTGTGGTCGGGAAGCCGAACCGTGCTGTTCATCCCGCAGCTCGCGCGTGAAGTCTGGTGGTACGAGGCGCCGCAGGCCCTGGCGCCGATCGGCTATGCGCTCGAGCCGTTCTATCTGCAGACGTATAGGGACGTGGTGACGGTGACCATCTCGATGTCCACGCTCGCCGATTTGCGGGCGCTCGGCTTCCGGAACACCGTGCACGTAATTCCCATGGCCGCGTCCCGCCCAGCGGCCGAGACGCTGCGGCCGAAGGCGCCCATCGGGCGACTGGTGATCATCGGGCGCCTCGTTCGTTCGAAGCGCGTCGACGATGCCATCCGCGCGTTGGCCTTTGCGCGTCGAACGCTGCCGGAAGCGACGCTCGCGGTCATCGGGGATGGGCCGGAGCGCGGCACTCTCGAGGCTGTGGCCGCGGAGGAGGGAGTTGCAGATGCGGTGCGGTTCCTCGGTCGTGTGACAGAGGACGAGAAGGAGCGGATCCTGACCGAGTCGGACGCCGTCGTCGCTGCGGCTGTGCGCGAGGGCTGGGGGCTGACCATCACCGAGGGCGCGAGAGTCGGCACGCCGGCCGTGGCCTATGACATTCCCGGGCTCCGAGACTCGATCGTTTCGGGCCGCACCGGGATCGTGACCGAGCAGCGGCCCGCGGCGCTCGGAGCAGGGATCGTCGCGCTGCTGGGTGAGCCAGGGCGATTCGAGGACGTCCGCCGCGCGGCCTGGGAACGTGCGTCAGTCTTGACCTGGGAGCGGACAGCCTCGGCCTTCGAGCGGGCGCTGCTCCGGCCTGAGCGCTAGGTCTCCGCCACACCGAAGGCCCGGCCGTCGAGCTCGACCCTTGCCGCTGATCACGTTCGAGAGTCTCTGGTCATGTCGAGAGCAAGATCACCGCATCCCGGGATGCACTTACACCACACGCGCGCATCGTGAAGAGGGCGGTGAGGTGTCTTCCGGCGTGGCAGGAGTCGCCACGTGTTCGATGCATGCCTGGATCGCGAGCGTTCTTCCGGTGCAGGCCGGGATCACGCGCGCTGCCAGGTTGCGACGTCGAGGCAAGCCCCGCACGCGTCCTGCCGCTTCGGCGGAGCGTCGTCGAGAGGACGCGCGTCGCGCGGGCTGACCATCGCGTGCCGACGGCTGAAGCCCAGCGCGGCATGCGTCCGATCAGGCGTTGGCGATTACCGTCTAGTCGCGCAGGGACGGCAGCGGGTTGATGGCCGGGCGTGTCATGAAGACACTGGCGTCCCGTCCGTCACCGAGGGGCTCCGGACCTGGCGCGGCGTCGAGCAGGAGCGTCGAGCGGCCCTTCGGCAGCCGGAACGGCCCGATTCTGATCACGGTCTCATACCGTTCCACCCGACCGGATGCGATCCGCCGCCCGTCCCCGTCGTAGAGCGTCAGGTCCCGCGCTCGGCTGGTGCTGAAGCCGTTCATCGTCATCACGTACAGCACGCTCGGATCGGGGTTGTCGACGAGGAGCGCGCCGTCCTGGATCAGCCATCTCCACGGATGCCCGTACTTCCACGGCTCCGGGCCGTAGAAGCCTGACCCCGGGAGGGTGACCTTCGGGCTCTGAACGCCGAGAAGAGTCATGAGCTTAGGAGCCCATGCGTTCAGCGTTGCGTCGATGTTTGACGGCTTGGCAGTGACCTGGAGAACACGAGCATCTCGGAATCGGGCGACGAGGCGGAAGCCCAGCGGGACGCCCGGCGGCTCGGTACCGATTGCACGGTAGACATCGTCGTGCAGGACTGCGAAGCGCACCTTCTCGGCGGCGAGCACACCCGGCGTCACGGGATTGTCGATGTCCCTCGCCAGGATTCGCAATGCGAGCTCCCGTCGCTTCTGGCGCGGCGCCAGGCTGACGAACAGCGGATGGCCGTGGAAGATTTGGAAGTAGTACTCGCGGCCGTTGAGCCGTCGGCCGCTCGGGCGGTCCGTCGGGGAGTGGATAGTTCGCGACGATTCCGCCGGGATGCCGGCCGAGCCAGCTGTCGTGTCGGCCGGTGGGTCGTTTGCCGACGGCCACGTGGCCACGGGAAGGCCCGGGACGAGCTCGACCGCGAGCAGCGCGAGTGCGAGGACGCCGATCCAGCGCCGCGCCGTCGCACGAGCAGCGTCGAGGGCCAGCGCCGCGAGGAGGACGACCGCCAGCCCGACCAGCACGCCGAACCTGCGTAGACGCGCCAGAACGTCGTGACATGGCCGATGAACCAGGCCGGCGTCGGAATCCGTACGAACCCGATCCGTAGAGGCGCGGGAGCGACATCACCCACCCACCCAGAGCAGCTGAGCGCCGAACACGGTCAGGAAGTGATCCTCGGGTGGACTCGGACTGAGACCCCGTCTCCTGATCAGAAGCCACGTGCACGCGAGCGCGACCGCGGTGAGGCCGAAGTACAGCGACGGCTCCCCGAACGATTCGAGCATGCGTCGCGCACTGCCGGAGGGGACGAGACTCCCCGAGCGTCGGGACTGTGAGTGTTCGGCGCGAAGTAGGCGGCGAACCGCGAGCCGAACTGCTGCAGCGACTCGATCGGGTGCACGCTCGCTCTCGCGAACCGTCGACGGAAGAAGAAAAGGCCCAGCGAGCGCAGGGACGAGCGAGAGAAACGCAACAGCTGTCGCGACGTCGAAGAGGGTAAATCGCCACAGCCGCTCGGTGCGCCCGAAGGCGCAAGGACGATTTCGACCGCAACGAACAGGGCGACCATGAAACCGCCGATCAGCCCGTAGTAGGAGTGAATGTAGAAGGCGAGTCCGAGAGCACGCCCGACGATTGCCGCGGAGCCGATCGTCTGGCGGCGACGCATCCGAAAGGGCGAGCAGGAGCAGAGGGAAGGACCCACGCCTGCGCGAGGCCTCCGTGCGCCGGCGTACGCCTTCTGGATCGACGTAGCCGCTGAACCCGAAGGTGTACGCGCCGAATAGCTGATGCGACGGGGTGAAGGCGAGGCCGGTCCAAGAGGACAGGAACGTGCAGACGCCGAAAGCGCGATCCCGAGAAGGATGAAGAGATTCCACGCAGCGATCGCGCCCGATCACGTGCCGAATCCCCAGACGATCAGCGGGTGGGACGCCGTTCGCGATCTGGATGCCCGGCGTCACCTCATGACCCTCCGGCGCGGCCGACGAGGTGATCGTACTCGAGTGTGAACGGCGTCGTTGCCCTGCTCGGCCTGCGGCCCAGTAGTCACGGATCGTCGACGACGCATCCGAGAAGCCACCACCGAGGAGCGCGCTGTTCATATGGGCGATGAGCTGGCGCGTACCAGGCCGCGGTCAGGAGCACGAAGCACGTAAAGACGCTCGCATAGCGCGAGCCGGGACGCGCCCAGATGGACGCGAGGCGGGTCTGCAGCGGCCTCATGCCCGCAAAGGTCGCCGTGCGTCTAGGATCGCCGTCGCAGACGCGACCGTTGCCCTCGTGGCCGCGGCTCGCGTCCATACTTCGTGAAGGATGAGGCAGCCAGCCGCGACGGCGAGATCGGCCACGACGAGCTCGCGGGGCGAATCGTGCAGCAGCCAGAACCAAAAGAGCTGCGCGACCGCGGTCGCGCCGAGAAGCCACGACAGGAGGGCTGTCCCGTGTCCGAGGTGATAGAAGAGCAACACGTTGAGCAGCGCATACCCAGTCATTGCGAGTCCGAAGAGCCGAGGAGCCCCTAGCGGCGGACGTACTTCGGGCCGAACGCGATCAAGATGATCGGAACCGGAACGAGCGCATAGACCGCGATCGCCACGAGGCAAAAGACCCCGGTCACGAGGAGGCTCAAGCCGAGTATGTCCTCGGTGTCGCGAGACTCGGCTGCCGAGCCGAGACCTTGGGCAGTGGCACCGTAACGATCGCAGCCGGGAGGTAGAGGATGATCCTTCCGACGAGGGACGCGCTCCCGTAGACGCCAGCCTCGGTATCTCCGAAGGCCAGCTTGGCCACGATGACGTCGACCGTCGTCAACGAGGTGATAGCGAGTGTTCCCACCATGACCGGTGCGAGGACCGACGCGACGACCCGACTGTCGACGGACGCTACCGCGTGCGACGGCGCCGTCAGCCACCGACGTAGGGGAAGCCACGGGACTGCGACGGCGACGATCGACCCGACGAAGGTCGCGAGGACCACGCCCGCAACGTCGACGCCGACGACCACGAGCGCTACCAGCGCAACGAGCCGCATGGCCGTTCCGGCGATCATCGCCACCGCCAAGAGGCCGAAGCGCTGCAGGCCCTGGGCGAGCCCCCAGAACAGCGGAGTCGCCGCAGACGGGAGCGTGAGCAACGCGGTTAATCCGATCGCCCAGACACTGCCGATTCGGAGCTCGTGTCGCAAGACCGTGACCACGGTCAGCATCAATAGCGTCAGCCCGGTTGCCAGTACGGAGGTGGCGATCAACGCGCGGCGCGTCAGCGCTCGGATCAGGTCTGGCTCCCCTTGGGCGTCGAAGCGGGCGGCGTACCGCCCGATCACGATCTGGAGCCCTCCAAGCGGCAACGAGATGAGCCCGGAGAGCGCAAGAAGTGCAACGACGTCTCCGTACGATGCGGGTCCGAGAGCCCGCGCCGCGACAAGGTGGAAGAGGTAGTTCCCCGCGTTTGCAACAGCAATTCCGACCAGCACCACGGCGCCTGCCCGCATGCCGCGCATGGCCTGCGCGGTGGCGAGGACCGGTTCCGTCGGCGCTGCTGCAGGGAGCGGCGCCGAGGGCACGGATGACGGGCGACCGTCGCGGCGCAAGGCCGCAGTGTACTTGTGTGCAGCCGCAGCCCCTGACCTCCGACTAGCATTCCGGCGTGCGGCGCGTCGGTTTGATCGGTATCGGCTACTGGGGGCCTAACTACGCGCGCGTCTGACCGAGATCGAGGGCGAGACGCTCGTTGCTGCGGCCGATCTCCGGTCCGAAGCGGTCGATCTCGTCAGCACGCGTTACCCGTCCGTGGACCTCGACAGATCCAGCCGACGTGCTCGGGAACGACGACATCGACGCAGTGATCGTCTCGACGCCGACGTCGACCCATCACGAGCTCGCGCTCCGCGGGCTCCTAGCCGGCAAGCACGTCCTCTGCGAGAAGCCGCTCGCGTCGTCCGTCGCAGAGTGCGACGAGCTGATCGAAGCGGCCGAAGAAGCCGGCCGGACACTTTTCGTCGGCCACACGTTCATCTTCAACCCGGCGGTCCGACGGATGCTGAGCTCGTGGCGTCGGAGAGGTCGGCCGGCTGCTCTACTGCCACGCGGCCCGAACGGGGCTGGGGCCGATCCGACAGGATGTGAACGCGCTCTGGGATCTGGCCCCGCACGACCTCTCGATCCTCTTCCACCTGTTCGGCCGGGAACCGGTCTCGGTGTCCGCGACGGGGCAGTCGTTCCTCCGCGACGGCGTCGAGGACGTCGTCTTTGCACGCTCCGCTTCGAGGACGGGGCGATCGCCGGCGTGCACGTGTCCTGGCTCGACCCGTACAAGGTGCGGCGCATCACCGCGGTCGGCGACGAGCGGATGGTCGTCTTCGACGACGTGGCGAACGACGAGAAGCTGAAGATCTTCGAGCAAGGGTGCGAGCTACGAGGCGGTGTCCGAATCGGCCCGTGGGACCGACTTCGGTCAGTACCGCGCGCTGATCCGCGACGGCGAGATCCGGATCCCGAAGGTGCCCGCGCGGAGCCGCTCAAGGAGCAGGTCGCCGCGTTCGTCGCTGCTGCGAGCGCGAGCGAGCTACCTGAGACGGACGGCGTCGATGGGCGCCGAGTCGTTGCGGTGCTCGAGGCGGCACGAGTCGCTGCGCTCCGGTGGGGCGCCGGTCGACGTCAATGCCGAGAGGCGCGGACGTGACGCCGATCCAGTTCGTCGATCTGAAGCGCCAGTACGCGTCGATCAAGAGCGAGGTCGACGGCGCCGTGCTCGCTCCGATCGCCTCGACGCAGTACATCCTTGGTAAGCGCGGTTGCTCGGTTCGAGGAGGAATGGGCCGACTATTCGGCACGACGTACTGCGTCGGCGTGAGCTCCGGCACGGCAGCGCTCGACCTCGCGTACGTCGCGCTCGGCGTCGGCCCCGGCGACGAGGTCATCGTCGCCGCGACACGTTCATCGCGACCGTGCGCCGCGCTCCGCGTCGGGGCGCTGCGTCTGTGCTCGTCGAATGCGACGAGCTCGGGCAGATCGACGTCGACGCTCGTCGGGCCGCGATCACGCCCGCACCAAGGTCGTCCGGCGGTCGATCTCTACGGGCACCCATGCGACGCCGACGCGCTCGCCGAGCTCTGCGAGCGGCACGGCGTGGCGTTCATCGAGGACGCCGCCCAGGCGCACGGCGCCGAGTACAAGGGCCGACGCTGCGGCTCGCTCGGCCGCATCGCCGCGTTCAGCTTCTACCCGGGCAAGAACCTCGGCGCCTACGGCGACGCGGGCGCCGTCGTCACGGATGAGGCGGAGCTGGCGGAGCAGATCCGGATGCTTCGCGATCTCGGGCAGAGGGAGAAGTACGAGCACGTGCTGATCGCGGGAAACGATCGGCTGGACACGCTTCAGGCGGCGGGTCCTCCGCGTGAAGCTGCGGCATCTCGACCGCTGGAACGTGCTGCGGCGCGAGCACGCGGCGACGTACTCGGAGCTGCTCGGAGCCGCCGTTCGCACGCCAGAAACCGCCGACTGGGCGCTGCCGGTCTGGCATCTCTACGTGATCCGCACGGACGAGCGCGACGAGCTTCGCGAGGCGCTCGCTGCACACGAGATTGCGAGCGGGATGCACTATCCGATACCGCTGCACCTGCAGCCTGCGCTCGCGAAGCTGGGCTACTCCGACGGCGATTTCCCGGTTACCGAGTCCTGGGCCCGGACACTGCTGTCACTGCCGATGTTCCCCGAGCTACGGGACGATGAGATCCGCCGCGTCGCGAACGTCGTCAGCGGCGTCGCAGCAACGACCGGCTGAGCAGCCGTCGCCCCGCCTCCGAGGAGGCGAGCGCCTGTGCGTAGGTCAACGCCTGCAGGAACGTGGCCGGCGGGTGGTAAAGCCAGTAGGGCGAGCGATCCCGAACGGCGCGGCGAACAGCATCCGCGGTCGAGAAGACGGGCACGAGGCTATAGACCGCCCAGAGCAGCGCCCGGCGGCGGAAGCCGGGGACGAGCACCCAGTCGAGATCGCGCGTCGAGGCCTGCTGCACCAGGTGCTGCTTGGAGTTCCGCCGCCACTTGCGCCTGAGGTCCCCGAGCGTCGCGACCTGGTGGTGGAAGACGTATGGCGAGGGCAGGTACGCGACGCGGTCATGGCCGGCGCGGATCATGCCGTGAAATGCGTCGACGTCCGCGACGTAGCCCTCGCGCTCCCAGACGGGGAGGGCCCACGTGCGCCTCACAGCGAGCCCGTTCGCGCCCCAGATCAGCGGCCGCTCGGCCCGGACCTGGAAGAGGGCGAAGCCGTCTCGTCGCTCGCCGGCTCCGGCGAGGTACGCCTCGAGGTTCCGGTTCAGGAACCAGTTGAGCGGCTCGCTCTGGATCAGCTCGACGTAGCGGTTGAGCGGCGGGTCGTCCGGGCCGGAAACGAGCTTCCCATAGACGGCTGCGAGCGCGGCGTCCTCCTCGAAGAGCCGGGCGACGCGCGAAAGCCAGTCGGTGCCGACCAGCTCGTTGTCGGCGGCGAAGACCACGACGATCTCGCCGGAGGCGGCAAGCATTCCCTCCTTGACACCCCACTCGGCGAGGCGGTTCGTGTTCTCGATCACCCGGGCCCCGTGGTGCTCGGCGACGGCCCGGGTGTCGTCTGTCGAGCCTCCGTCCGCGACCAGAATCTCGACGTGCTCCTGCGGGTACTCCTGCGCCGAATCGACCCGAGTGCCTGGTCGAAGAGCAGGCCCGACGCGTTCAGCGCCGGCAGGACGAAGGTGAAGGTCGTGGTCGGCACGGCGGTGGTGGTTAGGCTGCGGCCGCATGGCCTCGGCGCCCGCGAACGACGCACCCTACCGCCTGATCGACGACGTGGACTTCGGTCGAGACGTGGTCGTCTACCCGTTCGCGAACCTCTACGGCTGCCGGATCGGTGACGGCACGCGGGTCGGCACGTTCGTCGAGATCCAACGCGGTGTGGTCATCGGCGCGCGCTGCAAGATCCAGAGCCACACGTTCATCTGCGACGGCGTCGAGGTCGGCGACGAGGTCTTCGTCGGTCACGGCGTCATGTTCGTGAATGACAAGTCTCCGCGGGCCACCAACGAGCGCGGCGAGCTCGCCGGGACCGACGACTGGGAACTCCTGCCGGTGCGGGTCGGTCGCCGCGCGACGATTGGCTCCGGCGCGGTGATCATGGGCGGCGTGGAGATCGGCGAGGGCGCGTTGGTTGGGGCGGGCGCTGTCGTCACGCGCGACGTCGAGCCTGGAGCGGTGGTGACTGGCGTCCCCGCGCGAGCCCGCGCTCGATGAGCGACGCCAACCCGCTCGAAGGGCAGACGGTCCTGCTCGCGACTCACTACGCCACGAGCGGTCCGTCCGATGCGCTCGAGGACTACGCACGCTCGCACGCTGCGCGCACCATCTCGGTGGCGCACGCATTTGACTATGCGCGGGAGGTGCAATCGGTCGTCCGGCGTTGGGAGGGAGACCGGCTTGCCTCCGAGCGCATTATCCCGTGGAGCGGCAGATTCCCCGGTCCTGCGACGTGGGTGAAGGACATCTGGTTCTCCCTCTGGTGGGGGCTGCGCACGCCGGCCACGATCGACCATTTCGTCGGCATCGATTCGTTGAACGCCGCGGCCGGCCTGGCAGCCCGCCGCCTTGGCAAGGCGCGTCGGGCGTACTTCTGGACGATCGACTACGTTCACGATCGCTTCGCGAGCGGTCTGCTTACCGGCGTCTACCACCGCTTCGACCGCCTGTGTGTCGAGCGCTGTGACGAGACGTGGAACCTGTCGCCGCGGATGGAGGCCGCGCGTCGAGAGCGTGCGGGTCATCGGGCCGCAGCGGGTCGTCCCGATGGGAGCGTACGCTCGCATGCCGATTCCAGCGGCCGAGCCGCACCGGATCGTCCATATGGGAAGTCTGCTCGAAAAACAGGGCGTCCAGGCCGTGCTAGACGCGATCCCGCTCGTCCGGGAGCGCGCGCCGGCCGCCCGCCTGCTGGTGATCGGCGATGGACCGTACCGCCGAGAGTTGGAGCGCCGGGCCGCCGGAAAAGGGATCACAGACGCCGTGGAGTTCGTCGGCTATGTGGATGACCATCGAGACCTCGAGCGCATGATTGCCGAGAGCGGCGTCGCTGTTGCTACGTACGATCCGGTGGCAGCCGGCTTCTCCTACTTCGCGGATCCCGGAAAGATCAAGAACTACCTAGCGGCGGGTGTTCCGGTGGTCGCAACCGATGTTCCATGGTCAGCGCGCTGGCTGGCCGAGCGCGGCGCCGGGCGCTTGGTCAGCTACGAGCCGCGCGAGATCGCGATTGCGATTCTCGAGGTGTTCGACGATCCGAACGCTCGAGTCGCAGCTGCATCCCTGGGGGCCGAATCGGATTGGACCAGGATCTTCGATGAAGCCTTCGCGCCTCACGCACGCGAGCAGACGAACGCGAACGAGTAGGCGGCGTTACGCGGGACGAGCCTCGAGGCGGCGTTCCACAACGCGACTGTCCGGCGCCCGACCTTCGGCGTCGCCCAGATGTAGTTCCAGGGATGCCACGACTCGACGCTCAGGCCGGCTTCCTCGAGGAGCTCGGTCCAACCGCGAGAGCTCAGAAACCGTTCGGAGAACTGCTGCTCTCCCTCAGAGGGCTGGATACCGTGACGGATCCCGAACCAGACATGTCCGAGAAAAAGAGGTTCGGCACGAAGATGACCCCGCGGCCCCGCGCCCTGAGCACACGGCGGATCTCCGCGGCTCCCGCATTCGGATTCTCGAAGTGCTCGAGGCTCCCGATGCAGGTGACATAGTCGAACGACTCATCCGGATACGGCAGTTGTTCGCCGGAGCCGACCTGCAGCGCCGCCGCTGGAACCCGCTCGCGAGCTACCGCCAGCGCGACGTCAGATACGTCCACGCCGGCGACCTCGAGCCCGTGGGCTGCCGCGGCAGTCAGGAACGTCCCTTGTCCACACGCGACGTCGAGCAAGTTGGCACCAGGCCTCGCCTCAAGCAAATTGAGGATCCACTCGCAGAGGGGCAGCTCCGGGGGTCGATCGTCGGGCGCCGCCGCTCGGTGTGCCACCGATCGTAGTTCTCGCCCAAGCCGCTCACGGCCGCCCACGCTAGCTGACTATGACCGGGGGGTGCTGTGCGTACTATCGGGCGCGTGATCGTCCTCGAGCTCCTCTTCTGGGCGAGCCTCGTCGCGCTTGTCTGGACGCACGCGCTCTACCCGCTCTTCGCGGCCGGGCTCGCCCGGCTGCGGCCGCGCCGCGTGCCGCGTGGCCGAGGCGACGCCGACCGTTGCCGTGATCATCCCCGCCTACAACGAGGAGGCGGTGATCGCGCGGCGGCTCGAGAACCTGCTCGCGCTCGACTATCCGCGGGAGCGGCTCGAGCTCGTCGTCACCTCCGACGCCTCGAGCGACCGGACGCACGAGATCGTCGACGGGTTCGAGGGTGTGAAGCTGATCCGGAACCCCCGCGGCGGCAAGGTCGCGGCGCAGGACCGCGCCGTGCGCGAGACGGAGGCGGAGATCGTGGCCTTCTCCGACGCGAACGCGACCTGGGCGCCGGACGCGCTGCGCAAGCTCGTCCGCGCGTTCGCGGACCCGGACGTCGCGTACGCGGCGGGGCGCCTCGTGCTGACGGCGGCGGACGGCGGCAACCGCGAGGGCGCCTACTGGCGCTACGAGGTCTGGCTGCGCGAGCAGGAGTCGCGGCTCGGGTCGATCACCGGCGGCAACGGGTCGATCTACGCGGTCCGTCGCGCCGACTACGTCGAGGTCGACCCGCGCTTCGGGCACGACCTCTCGTTCCCGTACCTGATGGTGCAGCACGGGCGCCGAGCCGTGTACGACGGCGAGGCGCAGGCCTTCGAGGTGCCGACGCCGACGAACGAGGCCGAGTACCGGCGCAAGGTGCGCATGTTCGAGCACTGCTGGCTGATCACGCTGCGCGGCCGCATGCTGCGGCGGCTGCCGCCGCGTCTACTGGCTCGAGGTCTTCTCGCACCGCCACCTGCGCTACGCGAGCGGCGTCCTCCACCTCGTGCTGCTGGCGACGTCGATCGCGCTCGCCGGCGAGGGGCTCGTCTACCAGGTCGTGCTCGCGGCGCAGCTGCTTCTGCTCGCGGCCGCGGCGATCGGCGTCGGGATCGCGCGCTACTACGTGCTGATCACGTGGGCGACGGTGCAGGCGCTCTGGAACTATCTGCGCCGCGGCGTGCCGGCGACGTGGGAGGCGGCGGAGGGAACGCGCGTGTGAACCGGGCCTTCGACGTCGCAACCTCGGCCGCGGGCCTGGTCGTCGCGAGCCCGGTGCTCGCCGCGGCGGCGCTCGCGATCAAGCTCGAGGACCGCGGGCCCGTGCTCTACCGCCAGACGCGCGTCGGCAGGGACGGCCAGGACTTCGAGCTCCTGAAGCTGCGGACGATGGTCGTCGGCGCGGAGAAGCTCGGCGCGGGCTTCGCCGTCAACCAGGGCGACGCTCGGATCACGCGCGTGGGCCGCGTCCTGCGCAAGCTCTCGCTCGACGAGCTCCCGCAGCTCTGGAACGTGCTCCGCGGCGACATGAGCCTGATCGGGCCTCGGCCGACGCTCCGCTACCAGGTGGAGCAGTACACCGACCGGCAGCGGCGCCGCCTCGAGATCAAGCCCGGGCTGACCGGCTGGGCGCAGATCCACGGCCGAGCCCGGCTGCCGTGGGACGAACGAATCGAGCTCGACGTCTGGTACGTCGACCACCGATCCCCCCGGCTCGACCTGAAGATCCTGCTCCGCACGCCCGTGGCGCTCTTCTCCGGCACGTACAAGGGCGAGACGGGCGGCTGGCAGGGAGGCGGCTCGGCCTAGCATGCTGGGACTTCCGCGGACCGGGAGTCCGGCGGGTGTCTTCCTCCTCGCGGTCGGTCTGACCGTCGCGTTTGCGGTGGCCTTTGCCTTCCGCCGGCGGCTTCCCGCACCACGCGGCGTGCTCGGAGCCGCGGCCGCGCTCGCGCTGATCGGGACGCTGGGGCTCGCCCCGTTCCTCGCGTGGCGCTACGTCGAGGACATGCGCTACACGACGAGCCTCGACTCGAACTACCGCAACGGCGCGGGGCCGATCCAGGCGTTCCTCCAGCCGTACCTGCTCGACGACGTGCCGTCGCTGATCCCGCCCGGGGACACGTTCTACGCCGCCGTCGGCGACAGGGTCCCGTACCCGACCGCGCGCAAGGCGTTCCCGTCGCTCGCGGTGGGCAAGCTGCTCCCGCGCCGGTCCGTGGCCTCGCCTCGCCGGGCGGACTGGATCGTCGCCTGGGGGATCGACCCGGCGTCGCTGGCGCCGGTCGGCCCCGTCCGCGTCGTCCGGCCGCGGTCGGGCACCTTGCCGCCGCTCGTCCTCGCGAAGGTGCGCCGTTGAGTGACGGCGCGCTCCTCCTGGCGGTCAACCTGTGCTTCCTCCTGGCGGGTGTCGGCGTCACGCGGGCCGTCGGCTGGTGGTCGTCCCGCGGCGAGCTCCTGCGCGCGCTCGGGCTCGCGTACCTCGCCGGCGTCGCGTCCTACGGCGTGGCGGCGCAGCTGCTGTACGTCCTCGGTGCGCCGCTCACGGCCTGGCAGGTCGTGGCCGTCTGCCTCGTGCTGGGCGCAGGCGTCCTCGTGCCCGGCGCGGCGTCCCGCGGAGGCGCGCCCGCTCTCGCTCTCCCGGGCCGAGCTGCTCCTGCTCGGCTTCGTGGCGGCGATGCTCGCGCTCGTCGCCGTCGACCTCTGGTTCCAGCCGCTCTGGAACTACGACTCGTGGACGTTCTGGACGCCGAAGGCGCGCGCGCTCGTCGAGCTGAACGGCCTCGACGCCGGCTGGTTCACCCAGGCCGATCTGCTCAACCGGGACTATCCGATCCTGCTGCCGGCCGTCGAGGCGGCGGGCTTCCGCTTCACCGGAGTCCAGACGCGGCTGCTCGACCTGCAGTCGTGGCTCTTCGTGGTCGGCTTCGTGGGCGCCTACCTGCACCTCGTCGGGTCGCGCGCCCCCCGGCTCGTGACGTGGGCGGTGCTGACGATGATCTGCCTCGCGCCGACGGTCGCGACGCAGGCGGCCTACGCCGAGGCCGACATCCCGCTCGCGGTGCTGTTCGCGACGGCCGGCGCTGCTCGGCTACCTCTGGCTCGAGACGAGGGACCGGCGAATGCTCGTGCTCCTGTCGCTCTTCGCGGCCGCCGTCGCTGCGACGAAGGTCGACGGGCTCATCTTCGACGTCTCGCTGGTCGCCGCGCTCGTGATCGTCTCGAGGCGGGCGGCGCCCCTGGCGGCGGGGGCCGCCGCGCTCGCCGTCGGCCTGCTGCCGTGGCGGATCTGGATGCACGTGCACGACGTCGAGAGCCAGAGCTCACTCGGCCGCGTCCTGGACGTCTCGTTCCTGGTCGACCACGCCGGGCGCCTGCCGTATTCGACCGCCTACGTCGCCTCGCGGCTGCTCGACCCGACGGCGTGGCTGCTCCTCCTGCCGCTCGCGGCGCTGGCGCTCGTCCTCGCGTGGCGCAACGGGGCGAGAGCGAGCGTCGTCTTCACCGGCCTCACGTTCGGGCTCTCCCTCGTCGGGCTGCTGCTCGCGTACTGGACGACGCCGTTCGAGCTGCACTACCACCTGGCCACCTCCGCGCGGCGCGTCATCACCGGCCCGGTCCTCTTTCTGGCCGCCGTGACCCCGCTCCTCGCGGGCGAGGCGTCCGACTCGTAACGAAAGCTTCACGGGAGGCCGCTACCCTTGCCGACCTTGACGACCGTTCTCTTCACCTGCGCCGGGCAGCGCGTCGACATCGTGACCGCGTTCAGGCATGCCGGTGCGCACACGATCGCGGCCGACCTGAACGCGCTCGCGCCCGCGCTCTACCACGCGGACGAGCACGTGCTCGTGCCGCGCGTCGAGGATCCCTCCTACGTGCCGGTGCTCGCCGAGCTCGTGCGCGAGCACGACGTCCGCCTCGTCGTCCCCCTCGCCGACCAGGATCACATCACGCTCGCGCACGCGCGGGAGGCGCTCGCGCCGGCGCTGCTGCTGCTGCCGGCGGCGGAGGTGATCGTCGCCGTGCGCGACAAGTACGGGGCGCACCGGCCGCTTCGAGGCGATGGGCATCGACACGCCGGGCACCTGGCTTCCGGACGAGCTGCCCGAGGAGCTGCCCTTCCCCGTGCTCGTGAAGGACCGCGAGGGATTCGGCTCGCGGCACATCTACCGCGCCGAGACGCCCGAGCAGCTGGCGTTCTTCCTCGACTACACGCCCGTGCCCTCGATGGTGCAGGAGGCGCTGCAGGGCGAGGAGTTCTCGGTCGACGTCTTCTGCGACCTCGAGTCGCGCTGCCTGAACGCCGTGCCGCGGACAATGATCGAGTCCAAGGGCGGCGAATCCATCAAGGGCATGACCGTCAAGGACGACGAGCTGATGGAGCACGCGCGCCGCGTCGCCGAGGAGCTGCGGCTCGTGGGGCCCGGGACGATCCAGTGCTTCCGCGAGGCCGACGGCCGGCTGCCGGTCACCGACGTCAACGCGCGCTTCGGCGGCGCGTTCCCGCTGCCGCACGCCGCCGGCGCCGGCTACCCGGAGCTGGCGATCGCGATCGCGAACGGCGAGCGGCCGGAGCCCCGTCTCGGCGAGTTCAGGGAAGGCGTCGTGATGACGCGGTTCTTCTCGCACCTGACGCTCGCGTCCGGGGACGACGGAACGCTCGAGCCGTACGCCGAGGACCTGCCGGAGCCCGTGGCCGGGGAGCCCGGAGAGGTTTGACCCGACTCGCTGCGCCGGTCCTCGCGGCCCTCCTGATCGTCGTCGCCGGTTGCGCCTCCCGCGAGGAGGCTGCGCCGCCGCCCGCGACCATGGCGTCCACGACTCAGGAATCTCATCCCGCCGCCCTCGCGCCGAAGCACCGGCTGCGAGACGTGATCGTGATGGTGGTCGACGGCGACACGCGCCACCCGGTGCGCGGCGCGCGGGTCGCGATCGGGGGCCACGCCGGGCGCTCGAAGGAGAACGGCGCCGCCCGCGTGCCGATCAGGCACCGGGCCGCGCTACCCGTGACCATCTCGAAGCCGGGCTACCTGACCCGGACGGTGCGGCTCTGGTTCAAGCAGCGCCCGCGCTCGAAGATGCGCATCTTCCAGCAGCGGCTCCAGTGGCCGCTCTACGGCGCCACGCCGGCGCGGACGCAGGCGCAGACGGCGATACGCGTCCGGCCGCCGTTCCGGCGGCTGTGGAGCCGCGGGCTCGGCCACCTGATCGAGTTCCCCGCGGTGGTCTCCGAAGGGGTCGCGTTCATCGGGAACGCCCGCGGCACGATCTCGGCCGTGGACATGCGTGACGGCTCGCTCGTCTGGAGCTACACGCCCTCACGCGGGCGGATGGCTTCGTCACCGGCGGTGGCCGGGAGCGACGTCGTCGTCCACGGCATGGACGGCGTCGTGCGCGTCCTCGACCGGGACACGGGCGCGCTGCGGTGGCAGCTCCGGATCGGCTCGCCGATCGAGTCCTCGCCGATCGTGCGCGACGGGCTGGACTACTTCGGGGCGTGGAACGGACGGCTCTACGCACTCGACCTGAAGCGGCGCACGCTGCGCTGGACGAGGTCGCTCGGTTGCAAGATCACGTCCTCGGCCGCGATCGCCGGGCCGCGCCTCTTCATCGGCGACTACTGTGGGCGGCTTCTCTCACTCGCGCCGCGCACCGGCCGGCTGCAGTGGTCGCAAAGCGTCAACGGCCGCGTGTACGGGACGCCGGCCGTTTCTGCCGGGCGCGTCTTCGTCCCCTCCTCGACGGGCGGCTCGCTGACCGCGTTCACGACGAGCGGCCGCCGGCTCTGGTCGCGCGGCACCGGGTCGTACGTCTATTCGTCGCCGGCGACGTGGCACGGGCGGGTGGTCTTCGGCTCGTACAACGGGCTTCTCTACTGCCTCTCGGCGAGGACCGGCAGGACGATCTGGGCCGTCCCGGCCGGCGGGCGCGTCTCCGGCGCGGCCGTGGTCGTCGACGGCGTGGCATACGCAGGCGCGCGAAGGCGCATCACCGGGGTCGACGTCCGCACGGGGAAGGCGCTGGTCCGGTTCCCGCACGGGGACTACGTGCCTGTCTCCGGCAGCGGCAGGCGCCTGCTCCTGCACGGGTACTCGCGGCTCTGGGCCGTCGAGGCCCGGTCGCTGCGCGGCTCTTGACACGAATGACACGAGCCTGGATCGTCGGGCGGCTCTGGTCACCTCGCGGTCATCCCTCGCGGGCCTGGCGGTCGCCGTGCTGGCCTCGCTCGTCCTGCTCGTGCGCCTCGCACCGGACGTCCGCGGCAAGCCGGTCTTCGAGGACGAGGCGCTCGCCGGGCTGCTGGCCGCACGGCCGCTCGGCGAGGCGCTCGTCACCGCGGTCGCCGACCGCGGCGGCGCGCCGCTCCATTTCGGTCTCGCCCACGTCGCGCTGAGCATCGACTCCTCGCAGTCGGCGCTGCGCTGGCTGTCGGTGCTCCTTGCGGTCGCGACGGTGCCGCTCTGCTACGACCTCGGGCGAAGGCTGGCCGGGCCGACCGCCGGGGCCGTCGCGGCGATTGCGGCGGGAACATCGCAGATGCTGGGCGTCTACGGCAGCTTCGGACGCATGTATGCGCTCCTTGCCTTCGTCTCGGCGCTCGCGTTCGACCTCTTCGTGCGGGCGGTCGATCGACCGACCACTGCGACAGTGACCTGCGCGGCCGCCGCGGCGTGGCTCATGCCTGCGACGCATCCGTTCGGGCTCGTGCCGATGGCGGCGGAGGGGGCTGTCGCGCTCTGGCTCTGGCGCGGGCGGCCGCTCCGGCCCGCGCTGCCGGCGCTCGTCGCAGGTGTCGCGACACTCCCGTTCGTCTTTGCGGATCACCGCCTGGCTCAGCGCTTCGACGCCGGAGTGGGCGGGAACGCGTCGCTCGTCTCCCCGGGACGCGCCGCCGCGGTCGCAGGCCGTGCTCTCGGCGGCTTCGCGGGCGGGCGGGAGCCGCTGTTCCTGCTGTTCGTGGCGCTCGCCCTGCTCGGCGCCTGGGCGCTGCTCGGGACGCAGCCGGCGTTCGTCGCGCTGGCGGCGCTCGCAATCGTCGGGATGCCCGCGATACTCGTGCTGCTCCGCTCGGGGCGGTCGTTCTCGGATCACCTCGCCTCGAGGCAGTTCGTCTACGCGCTGCCCCTCTGGGTGGCGCTCGTCGGTGCCGGCGTCGCCCGGGCCGAGCGGCTCCTGCCGCGCTGGGGTTCCGCTCTGCTCGTCGCCGCCGTCGCGGCGCTCGCGCTCGCCGCCCCGTCGGCGGTGCCCGATCCGCGTTCGCTCGAGTCCGGGCGGCCCCGGGCCACCGCCGCGCCGGCAGATTGGCTCGCGACGTCGATCCGGCCCGGGGATCTGCTCTTCCCCTCCTCTCCGGTCTTTCTGCGGGCGCTTCCGGCGGCCCGGCACGCGCGGGCGCTCCCCCGTGAGCAGCCGCTGCTCGTGACGAGGGCGCTGCGTCGCGTCGACCTTCCGGCCGGCGCGGCCTTCGTCGCGGTCCCGCTCGACGGCGCCGTCCTCGACGAGCAGGCGCTGAGCTCCGCTCTCGGCCCCGGGTTCGAGGCCAGGCGCTTTCCGCTCTGGCTTCTCGTCCGTGCCCGCGGCCCCCTCCGATCCGAGCGGAGCGTCCTCGAATCCCTCGTCCGGATCCTCGACGGCACGCGCGCCGCAGTCGGCACGCCGACGGCACAGCTCGACGGATACCTCCGCCAGAGCCGGGCCGCCCTCTGCGGATCACTCGCGGCCTACGGGGGGCGGTGTCAGTAACGTAGGCCCGCGTGAAGCGGATCCTGCTCGCGGCGGCGCTCGTCTCGCTCGTCGTCATCGGCATCGTCGCGGCCTTCGTCGTCTCGCGCGTTCGCGCCGACCACAACGTGCGCGGCTCCTCGACGGTCGAGTTCGTACCGACGCTGGCGCCCGAGCCGCCCGCACCGGCCGAGCCGACGATCGCCTGGCCGACGTACGGCTACGACAACGAGCGGATCCGCGTCGGGCCGCCCACGGCCGTCGAGCCGCCGTTCACGCAAACGTGGATGTTCCGAGCGCGCGCGCTCGTCGAGTTCCCGCCGGCGATCGCGTACGGGCGGCTCTACTTCGCGAACGGCATCGGACGGGTCCTCGCCGTCGACGCCGCGACGGGCAAGCAAGTCTGGCGGCGTGATACGGGCCGCTGCCAGGCGTCGTCGCCGGCCGTCGACCGGCACCTCGTCTATGTCACGTTCCTGCGCGGCTGCACGAAGGGCAGGCGCGGCCTGACGGACGGCCTGCTCGTGGCCTACGAGTCCGGCGGAGGCGCGATCCGCTGGCAGCGGCGGATCGGCCAGTCGGAGTCGTCACCGCTCGTCCACAAGGGCTACGTGTACGTCGGCGACTGGACGGGCCGCATCTATGCGTTCGTGGCGCGGACGGGCAAGCTCGCCTGGTCGTTCAAGACGGACGGAAAGATCAAGTCGGCCGTGGCGGTCTCCGGCAACCGGCTCTTCGTCGGCTCGTACGACAGCCACGTCTACGCGCTCGACCTCAAGACCCACAAGCTCGTCTGGAAGGCGGGGGCGCAGGCGCGGCTCGGCCATCGCGGCACGTTCTACTCCGGGCCGGCCGTCGCCTACGGCCGCGTTTACATCGGCTCGACGGACGGAAAGGTCTACTCGTTCGGCGCCACGAGCGGGAAGACGCGCTGGGCCCGCGGAACCGGCGGCTGGGTCTACTCGTCGCCGGCGGTCTGGCGCAACCGCGTCTATGCCGGCTCCTACAGCCGGCAGTTCTTCTGCCTCGACGCCGCGACGGGCGACGTCAAGTGGCAGTTCGACGCGCCGGGGAAGATCTCCGGCTCGCCCACGATCGTGAACGGGATCGTCTACTTCGCGACGCTGAGCAAGCGGACGTTCGGGCTGGACGCGCTCACCGGCAAGGTGCTGTTCACCTTCCCGGACGGGGCGTACACGCCGGTCGTCGCAGACGACGAGCGGCTGTACCTCGTCGGCGAGGGGCGACTCTACGGCCTCGTCCCGAAGGTCAAGGCGAAGCGAGCGACGCCCGGTCGACCTCGACGAGCAGCCGGGGCCACCGGTCGGCAGGAGTCGTCAGGCCCCAAGCCTTCCTGACCGCGAGCGCCTCGCGGACGAGCTCCCGCGGCTCCGCCGGCCGGCTCGAGCGCACGAGCGCGAGCTCCGGCGAGGCGCGCACGGTGTCGTAGCCGCCGAGCCGCCGGAGCGCGGCGTCGACGCGGCGCGGCCGCCCGCGGAAGACCCAGACGGCGCGGCGAGGCGCGCCGCCGCCGTCCAGGAAGGCGACGACACGCCGCCGTCCCTTCGCCACGAGCCCGCGCTCGTAACGGGGGTCGATGGCGGGCAGCTCCTCGACCTGGACGCCCACGGGCCGCTCGAGCGCGACATAGTCGTCCAGCAGCTCCGGCGGGCGGTCCGCGCGCGGCGAGCCGGTGGACGAGAAGAGCACGTCGTCCGCCTGCACCGCTGCGGCCAGCTGCGGCAGCCGCAGCTCGCGAAGGGCGCGGAGGCGGCTCGACGTCCTCTCGGCCCTCGAGCGCCACCAGGGCGACGACGAGCACGATCGCAGCGGCGACGGGGAGGCGGACGAGGCGGACGACGGCGAAGCAGCCGGTCAGGACGAGCAGCAGCAGCATCGGCAGCGCGGGAATGAGGTAGCGGCCGAAGAACCGCGTCTCCGCGGGGACGAGCGCGAAGAAGGCGACCGGCACGACGAGCCACGCGCCGAGCGCGATCGCGACCGGACGCCGGTCCCGTGCGAGCCAGACGAGCCCCGCGACTGCGAGCAGCGCGCAGAGCAGGGCACCGGCGGTTCCGCCCGGCGTGAGCGCGTGCAGGCTCTCCTCCGGGACGGAACGTCCGGCCGTCGTGCGGAGACGGGTCGCCTCGCCGACGTGGTAGCGCGATCCGAGCACCGCGAGTGCGTACGCGTACGGCAGCGCCGCGACCGCTCCGGCGATGAGCGCGGGGCGCAGCTCGCGGAGCGCTGACGGGGCGCGCGCCACGGCTGCGGGCGCACGGCGAGGCCTGTCAGGAGCGCGAGCGGCGCGTAGAGCGGCGCGATCGGGTGTACGTAGACGAGCAGCCCCGCAGCGGCGCCCGCCACTGCCCAGGCGCGAGGGCTCCCGCTCGCGGCCGCCCGGATGCCGAGCCACGTCGCTCCGAGCACGCAGAGCAGGAAGAGCGCGTACATGCGGCCGAAGGTCGCGAGCTCGACCGCGAGCGGGGCGAGCGCCAGCAGCGGCGGCAACAGCAGGCCCGCCGTCTCGCCGAGCAGCCGTCGCCCCACGGCGGCCGCCACGGGCAGCGAGAGCAGGAAGAAGAAGAGCGACGGCAGGCGGAGCCCTTCCACCCCGCCGGGCCACGAGAGCGTGACGTGCTCGACGAGGAACTGCGCGGGTGCGCCGCCGCGGTCGACGAACACGTCGCGGACGATCGCACCGAGCGAGCGGCGCGAGAAGTCGAGCATGACCGCCTCGTCGAGGTGCAGCGGCTCCCAACGGACCGCGGGCAGCGTCGCGGCGGCGCCGAGCGCAATGGCCGCGCCGAGGGAGAGCGCACGAAGCGCGAAGGTGCGGTCGAGCGGCATAGGCGCGGCATGATCGCCGGTCTGCGGACGGTGCGCCAGCTGTCGGTAGGCTCCGCCGGATGCGGTACGCCGTCACCGGCGCTGCGGGGTTCATCGGCTCGCACCTGTCCGGAGGCCCTCGCGGTCGCCGGCCACGAGGTCGTCGGCCTCGACTCGTTCAACGACTACTACGACCCCCGCCTCAAGGAGGAGAACGCGCGCGGCCTCGACGTGCGTCGTATCGACCTGGCGGCGGACGAGCTCGAGCTTGCCGGCTTCGACGGCGTCTTCCACCTCGCGGGGCAGCCGGGCGTGCGCAGCTTCGGCGAGGTCTTCCCGCTCTACGTGCAGCGCAACGTGCTGGCGACGCAGCGCCTCCTCGAGGCGGCTGCCCGCGACGGCGTCCGCGTCGTCTTCTCGTCCTCGTCGTCGATCTACGGCGAGGCCGAGAGCTACCCGACGAGCGAGGACACCGTGCCGCGGCCGCTCTCGCCCTACGGGATCACGAAGCTCGCCTGCGAGCACCTCGCGCGCGCGTACGAGCGGAGCTTCGGGCTCGACGTTGTCGTCCTCCGGTATTTCAACGCCTTCGGGCCGCGGCAGCGGCCCGACATGGCCTTCACGCGAATCGCGCTGGCGCTCGCCGGCGGCGGGACGTTCGAGCTCTACGGCGACGGCCGCCAGAGCCGGGGCTGGACGTACGTCGGCGACGTGGTCGATGCGACGGTTGCCGCGATGGAGCGGGGGAGCGGCACGTACAACGTCGGCGGCGCCGTCGAGGCGTCGATGCAGGAGACGATCGCCCTGTTCGAGCGCATGGCGGGCCGGAAGCTCGACGTCCGCACGCATCCGGCGGTGCCCGGCGACCAGCGGCGGACGAAGGCCGACACGACGAGGATCCGCTCCGAGCTCGGCTGGGAGCCGCAGGTCGGGCTCGAGGAGGGCGTCGAGAGACAGTGGCGATGGGCCTCCGATAGAGTCGCCGCCCGATGAGCAGGGGCACGACGACTCCCGACCTCGACGCGGAGCGCGAGGTCGATCTCGGGCGCTGGCGCTCGGCCGTCGCGATGCGCTGGTGGCTGCCCGTCGCCGGCCTCGTGGCGGGCGCCGTCATCGGGCTGCTCGCCTCGGTCGGCGGCTCGCAGGTCTACCGGGCACAGGCGCTCGTCTCGCTCGGCCAGCCGTTCACGCCGGGCGGCGGCGCTCCGGTGACGAGCTTCGCGACGAACCCGCGCGCCGTCGCGGAGATCGTCCGCAGCGAGTCGGCGCTCAAGCAGGCCGCCGCAACCGCCGGGCTGCACGTCGGCGAGCTGCGCGGCAAGGTGAGCACGGGCCAGGTCGGCACCGGCACCGGCGCCGCGGCGCGCAACGTGCCGCTGATCACGGTCGCCGTGACGGGAGCGAAGCCGGCGAAGACCGAGGAGGCGGCGAACGAGCTGGCGCGGATCGTCGTCGCGCGGACGACGGCGAAGTACGTCGGCACGAAGGTGAAGGGGTACCGCGACCGGCTCACGTCGATCCAGGAGCAGCTCGACTCGCTCGTGCCGCGGATCACCCAGCTCGAGACCGAGGTCTCCGACAAGAGCCTGTCGGCTCTCGACCGGCTCGTCCTCGCGACGCAGCTTGACAACGCGCAGCAGCGGCGCGGGCAGCTGCTCGACCTCCAGTCCCAGACGCAGCAGCAGCTTGCGCTGGCCGAGAACGTCGAGAGCGCCCAGGTGATCCAGCGGGCGTCCGCCGCGAAGACGACGGCCCGCAGCCGCCGGAACTCGATCGCGATCGGCGCCCTGATCGGGCTCCTCGCAGGCCTGATCGTCGCGGTCGCCTGGGATCCGGTCGCTGCGCGCCGAACCGCATAGCGATGCTCGACGGCAAGACCGTCGCCGTCGTCGTCCCGGCGCACAACGAGGAGCGGCTCCTTCCCGAGACGCTCGGCGGGATCCCCGACTTCGTCGACCGGGTCTACGTCGTCGACGACGCCTCGACCGACGGGACGGCCGCCGTCGCGCAGGGCGACCCCCGCGTGACGGTGCTCACGCACGAGCGCAGGCAGGGTGTGGGCGCGGCGATCGTGACGGGCTACAAGCGCGCGCTCGCCGACCGGATCGACGTCACCGCAGTGATGGCCGGCGACAACCAGATGGATCCCGCGGACCTGGAGCGGCTCGTGCGCCCGGTCGCGGCCGGCGAGGTCGACTACGCCAAGGCGAACCGGCTCTACTCCGGCGAGTACTGGCGCATGATCCCGCGGATGCGGCGCTGGGGGAACGCGACGCTCTCGTTCCTGACGAAGATCGCATCCGGCTACTGGCACGTCGCCGATTCGCAGACGGGCTACACCGCCCTCGGCCTCCAGACGCTCGAGGTGCTCGACCTCGACCGGGTCTATCCGCGATACGGCTTCCCGAACGACATGCTCGTGCACCTGAACGTCTGGAACGCCCGCGTGCGGGACTTCCCGTCGCGGCCCGTCTACGGCGTCGGCGAGACGTCGGGCATCCGCCTCCACTCGGTCGTCCCGAAGATCTCCTGGCTGCTGGTGAAGGGCTTCTTCTGGCGGCTCCGCGAGAAGTACGTGATCCGCGACTTCCATCCGCTGGTGCTCTTCTACGCGCTCGGGATCCTGATGACGAGCGTCGGCCTCGTGCTGGGGGCGATCGAGGTGGCGCTGCGGCTGGCCGGCAACGAGCTGACGGTCGGCACCGTCGTGCTGATCGCGCTGCTCCTGATCTCCGGCACGCAGTTCGCCCTCTTCGCCATGTGGTTCGACATGGAGTCGAACAAGGACCTGCGCTGAGTCCATCAGCGTCCCGCGGATGAAGTGGCGCCTGCCGGCGGTCGACGCGTTCGCGCTGGGAGGGATCCTCCTCGCATCGCTCGTCCTCTTCGTCCAGGGGCTGACCGAGACGCCGCCAGACTACGACGAGGGCGTCTACCTCGCGAGCGCGGACGCGCTGCGGCACGGCCAGCAGCTGGGGACCGAGGTCTTCAGCTCGCAGCTGCCGGGCTACTACTCGCTCCTGACCGGCGCGGCCGGGATCTTCGGCGTCTCGCTGACCGGTGTGCGGACTGCGATCCTGATCCTGGCGCTCGCGGGCTGCGTCGCCGCGTACGCGATCGGGCGGCGCCTGGACGGCCCCCTGGCCGGGACGCTCGCCGCGCTCGGCGTCGCCGCGGCGCCGTTCTACGGGACGTTCTCGCACCGGATCGCCGCCGACCTGGCGGCGGTCAGCCTCCTGTTGGTCGCCTTCGCCCTGCTGCTCGCGCGCGGGGACGTGACCGCCGTCTGCGCCGGCCTCGCGCTCGGGGCGGCGACGACGATCAAGCTCTCCGCCGGCATCGGGCTCCTCGTCGTGGTCGTGCTGCTGTCCGAGCGGCGGCTCCCCTTCCGCCGGGCGGCGCTCACGGCCGGAGCCGCGGCGCTCGTCTGGGCGCTCGTTCTGCTTCGCTATCGCCACGGCCTCGGCGACATCTGGACCGGTGCCGTCACGTACCACGAGAAGGCGCGCGACGTCCCCGGCGTCGAGTCCGCGAACGAGTACCGGCTGCGGACGGAGGTGCTCGGCCCGCACGTCGCCTGGGCGTGGCTGATCGGGCTCGGCGTGCTCGGGGCGCTCGTCGCCGACCGGGCGCGCAGGGACACGCGGGCCCTCTGGCTCTTCGCCTTCGTGGCCGGCGCCTTCCTGATCTGGCACCGGCCGCTGCACGACAACCATCTCGTCCTGCTCGCCCCCGCCGCGGTCGCCGCCGCGGTCTGCGTCGTCGCCGCGGCACGCCTCCTGCCGAGGCCCCTGGGCGCCGCAGCGATTGCGGCGGCGGCGATCGCCGTCGGAGCGGCGTACGTCTCGAGCTTCCGCGAGGTCCGCGACCTGCGGGGCCCGGTGCCGCCGGAGCTCGTCTGGGGCGCGCGGCAGCTGCGGGCGGCCTCGTCGCCGGGGAGGCTCGTCGCCGCCGACCGGCAGTACGCCGCGGTCGAGGCCGACCGGCGCGTTCCCGGCGACCTCGTCGACACCGCGGTCCTCCGCTTCGAGACGGGGATGCTGACGCCGGAGCGGGTGATCTCCGACCTCGAGCGCTACGACGTGCGCGCCGTCTTCGCAGGCCGCGCGTTCCTCCAGCAGCCCGAGGTGATGACCTATCTGCGTCAGCACTACCCCCGCCGCCGGCGGTTCGGCGAGTCCCTCGTCTTCGCGCGGTAAGGACTTCGTAAGGCTTGCACGAGCGTTCCGGGGTCGCGTCTATCCTTGGCCCACGATGAGGGCTGCCACAGCAGGGGTCTCGAGGGCGGCGGCCCTTCTCGCGCTATTCGCGCTGGCCGCAATCGCCGCATCCGCGCAACCGGCGCACGCCTCGCGCTACCTGAAGATCGGGATCTACGACGAGGCGCAGACCCTCTACGGCCCGGTCGAGCGGACGTACCCAGCGTTGAAGAGCCTCCACACGCAGGTGATCCGCCTCAACCTGTACTGGGGCGGGCGCTTCGGCGTCGCGCGCTCGAAGCCCGCGCACCCCGCCGACCCGGCCGACCCCGCCTACGACTGGTCGCTCTACGACCGCACCGTCGACTACGCGCAGCAGTACGGCATGTCGGTGCTCTTCTCGATCTACGGGACGCCGGGCTGGGCGAACGGCGGCAAGGGCACGAACGTCGCGCCGACGAAGGCGTCTCGACCTGCGGAACTTCGCCTACGCCGCCGCGACGCGCTACAGCGGCACCTTCGAGGGCGAGGACGGCCGGCTGCTCCCCGCGGTCCGGCTCTGGCTCGCCTGGAACGAGCCGAACAACCCGATCTTCCTGACGCCGCAGTACAAGCGGGTCGGCGGCACGCTGGGTGATCCAGAGCGCGATCGACTACGCCAAGATCTGCAACGCCGTCTACGACGGCGTCCACAAGACGCTGCTCGCGAGCGAGCGCGTCGCCTGCGGCGCGACGGCCCCGCGCGGCAACAACGAGCCGACCAGCGCGCGCCCGTCCGTCTCGCCGATCGCCTTCCTGCGCGCGATCAAGAAGGCGGGCGCGAAGAACTTCGACGCCTACGCGCACCATCCGTACTACGGCGCGCCGGCGGAGACGCCCACGAGCAAGCCGTTGACGGCGAACGGCGCAGCGCCGACGGCGATCACGCTCGGCAATCTCTCCCTGCTGACGCAGGAGCTGACCCGCCTCTACGGCAACAAGCGCCTCTGGATCACCGAGTACGGCTACCAGACGAAGCCGCCGGATCCGATCTACGGCGTCTCGTACGCCCTGCAGTCGAAGTACCTGACCCAGTCGTTCGCGATCGCCCGCAAGAACCCGCGCGTCGACCTGATGCTCTGGTTCCTGCTCCGCGACGAGCCGACGCTCGCCGGGTGGCAGTCCGGGCTCTACACCGTCGACTGGCGCAAGAAGCCCTCGTTCAACGCGTTCCAGCGGCTGCCCCACTAGCGGGCACCGCGAGGCCTCTCTCGGCGAGCAGCTCGGCGTAGAGCAGGTCGACGTCGTCGATCAGCCGCTCGACCGCGTAGCGCGCCCGCGCGCGCGGGGCGGCGGCCTCGCCCATCCGCCGCCGTAGCTCCGGGTCGCGTGCGAGCTGCTCGAGGCGATCGGCAAACGCCGTCGACGTCGCCGGCGTCGACGAGGAAGCCGTCCTCGCCCTCCCGGACGACGTCGGGCACGCCGCCGACCCGTGACGCGACGACGGGGGTCCCGGCCGCGAGCGACTCGATCGCGGCCACGGGGGTGCCCTCGTTGGCGCTCGGGAGCAGGAAGACGTCGAAGGCCCGGTACCACGGCCCCATCTCGGCGACTGGTGCCGGGGAAGAGCACGTGCTCGGCGATGCCGAGCTCCCGTGCCCGTGTCTCGGCCGATGCGCCGATCGGGGCCGTCGCCGACGAGCACGAGGAGCGCGTCCACGCCCCGCTCTCGCAGGCGCGCGACAGCCTCGACCGCGTCCTCGACGCGCTTGATCGCGGTCATCCGCCCCGCCCAGCCGACGACGAGCTCCGCCTCGCGGAGCGGGGCGGGAAGAGCATCGGCCGGAGCGCGCCGCTCGAGGTCGATGCCGAGGCGAATCACCGCGAAGCGCTCGGCCGGCGCGACGCCCAGTGCGACGAGCTCGTCGCGCACCTGAGGGCTCACCGCGACGAGCACCGTCGTCACGCGGGCGAGCAGCCGCTCGACGAGGCGGACGAAGCGCTCCTTCGCAGGCGAGAAGTAGCCGCGCAGGACGTGTCCGTGGAAGGTGTGCACGACGATCGGCGGCCGCGCCCCTCCCGCCAGCAGCGCGGCGACGCGGCCGACGGTGCCCGCCTTGGCCGTGTGCGTGTGCAGGATCAGCGGGCGCTCCCGGCGGATGATGCGGACGAGTGCGAGAGCCGCGCGCGAGGTCGTCCAGCGGCGAGATCTCCCGGCTCAGCGAGTCCAGCCGGACCAGGTGGACGCCCTGCTCGGTCGCGATGCTCTCCATCGAGTCCTCGCCTGCGGGGATCCGCCCGGCGACGAGCGTCGTCCGGTAGCCCCGCTCGTCGAGGCCGCGGGAGAGGTACGTGACGTGGAGCGCGGGACCGCCGACGTTCAGCCGCGCGATTACCCGGAGCACGCCGACGCGCTCAGACAAGATGCTCGACGGTCCGGCGCAGGCCGTCCTCGAGGTCGATCCGCGGCTCGTAGCCGAGGATCTCGCGCGCCGCCGAGATGTCGGCCCACGAATCGCGGATGTCCCCCGCCCGCGTCGGCGCGAAGCGCCGCTCGACCGGCTTTCCCAGGATCCGCCCGATGCTGTCGGCGATCTCGTTGACGCTGGCCGGCGATCCGGCGGCGACGTTGAAGATCCTCCCGCTGGCCCCCGCCGCCTCGCCGCCGAGAATGGTCGCGTCGACGACGTTCTCGACGTACGTGAAGTCGCGGGACTGCTCGCCGTCGCCGTGGATCGTGATCGGGTCGCCCGCGTCGATCGCGGTCACGAAGAGCGGCACGACCGCTGCGTACTGGGAGAACGGCGTCTGATACGGCCCGAAGACGTTGAAGTAGCGCAGGACGACGGTCTCGAGCGTCTCGTAGACCCGGCTGAAGCTGACGCAGTACCGCTCGGCGGCGAGCTTCGCTACGCCGTACGGCGAGATCGGATCGGGCGGCGACGCCTCGGTCGTCGGCCGCTCGCGGCTCGTCCCGTAGACGGAGGTGCTCGACGAGAAGACGACCCGCCGCACGTCCTCGTCCCGCGCCGCGAGGAGGACGTTGAGGGTCCCCTCGATGTTGACGGCGCTCGACGTGAGCGGGTCCTGCACGGAGCGGGGCACCGAGCCGAGCGCACCGAGGTGGTAGACGACCTCGACGCCGCGGACCGCGTTGTGGACGCGTTCGTAGCTGCGCAGCTCGCCCTCGACGATCTCGACGTCGAGGTCGCGGAGGTTGTCCCGGCTGCCGGTCGAGAAGTTGTCCAGGACGCGGACGTCGTCGCCGCGCTCGAGGAGGCCGCGGACGAGGTTCGAGCCGATGAAGCCGGCGCCGCCGGTGACGAGCGATCTCATGCCTTCTCCGCCAGGACGTGGAAGTTGGCCGGCAGCGTCCCGGGGCCGCGCGCGAGCCGCGGCGCGCGCCCGTCGAGCCACTCGCCCAGTGCGTTCAGCGCCGCGATCGGGGGTCGCCCGATGGGTCGCAGATGGGCGTGCTGCGGCCGCGAGGTCGATGTAGGTCGAGAGGAGCATGGCGAGGCAGGAGGCCGTTCCGGAGGCGGGCGTAACGGTAACGGACGCCCAGCTCGCAGCCTCGCGGAAGAGTCGCTCGAGGCCGGCCTCCGTCCAGCGCCAGTAGTCCTTCGGCGAGGGGTGGTAGACCTGGACGCCGTGCGTCGAGGCGAGCACGCGCCCGCCCGGCGCGGTCACCCGAGCCAGCTCGCTCACCGCACGGGCCGGATCGTCGGCGTGCTCGAGCACCTGGGCGCAGAGGACGACGTCGAACGAGGCGTCGTCGAGCGGGATCGCCTCGACGTAGCCGTCCACGTCCGCGTCGGGGTTGCCGGGGACGTCCAGCCCGACGTAGCGGTCGACGTAGGGCTCGAAGAAGGGGAAGTACGGCTTCCGGCCGCAGCCCACGTCGAGGAGCGAGTAGCGACCGTAACGGTCGTGCGCCCGCTTCGCCTCCTCCCGCAGCCAGCGGGCGAGCGGCGCGCGGACGGCGTACGTGTGGGACGTGCGCTTCGGGTCGCGCCGGTCCGCCTGCGGCCACTCAGGCATACGCCCGCCCCGCCGCCACGAGCCCGATGCCGAGCCAGAGCACCGCGTCGAGGGCGATCCCGCCGACCAGGCCGATCCCGAGCAGGACCCCGCCGGCGACGAGGATCCAGCAGGCGCCGGCGAGCCCGACGAGCGCCGGGTCGGGCGAGGCGCGCAGCGCAGTCTTGACGCCCACGACGAGGCCGGCGCCGAGCGTGGCGCCGAAGGCGGCGAAGCCGACGAGGCCGAGATCCGCCAGCGACTGGATGTACGCGTTCTGGACGCCCCACGGGTGCGCCGGGGAAGGGAAGGCCTCCGCGGGCTGGTCGGGGTAGCGGCGGCGGGCGTCCGCCAGATAGGGCCCGTAGGTCGCCTCCTCCGCGGTGGACGCCTGCCAGCCGGCGCCGAGAACCGGATGGTCCCGGAAGATGCGCAGCCCGATGTAGGCCAGCACGCCGCGGTGCGCGTAGCTCTCGACGCTTCCGCTCTGCTGCTCCTTCTTCGCGATGCCGACGAACCGGAGCACTGCCTCGACCTGCGGGCCGCGCAGGGCGGCGGTCCCGACCGCCACCGCGGCCGCGACGGCGACGACGGTGACGGCCTGCCGCCGTTCCAGGACCTGCCGGCGGCCGGCGACCGCAAGCACCGCAGCCGTCGCCGCGAGCACGCCGACCAGGGCGGACACGGCGCCGGAGACGACTACCCCCACCGCGCCGACGGCCGTCGCCGCGGCCGCGGCGTCCCGGCGGCGCCAGCCGAACGCGATCCCCGCGAGGCCGACGGCAAGGATCGCGCCGGAGACCGCCGCGAAGTCGTGGAACCCGATGAACGACGGCTTGCGCCGGCCGGCCGGGCCGATGCCGATCCCGGTCAGGAGCTCCAGCAGGCCGTAGGCGCTCGCGGCGGCGCCCCAGACGAGCAGCACGAGCAGCGGCAGCCGCAGCTCGGCGGGACGGCGGACCAGCAGCGGCACGGAGACCGCGAGCAGCGCGTACTCCCCGAACTTGCCTGCGGTCACCAGGTGCGTCCGCCACGCGTAGTCGGCGTCGCCCAGGGCCGGGATGAACGTGTCGACGAGGATCCAGGCGAGCAGCGCCGCCGCGCAGGCGTAGAGCACGGCCGACCGGCGGAGCGGCTCGATTCCTTCCTGCCGGGCGCTCACCGCCGCCGCCGCGAACGTCACGAGCACGAGCAGGTCGGCGAGGTCGAACGAGACGGAGCCCACAGTGACGCCGGGCCGGTGCGAGACGTGGAGGAAGAGGAGAGGAAGGGCGGCCGCGAGGGCGACGACGCCCAGGCGGCGGACCGTCTGCGAGGGGGCCGCCAAGGGCGCTCACTATATCCTTCTGCCCCGATGCGCTCGACCCACTTCTGGCGGCGAGGATCGACAGCCGCCGGTGCCTACGGGGCTGCAGGCCTCGGTTTCGTGGGCACGCTGGTCGCGGCGGGACGGCTCGGGCCTGCGAGCTTCGGCGCCTTCGCGCTCGTGATCGCGACGGCGTCGTTCTTCCAGAGCCTGCTCGATCTCACCTTCGAGGAGGCGTTCGTCAAGTTCGGGTTCCGCTACGTCGCGCAGGAGCGCTGGGGCCGGCTGCACCGCCTGGTCCGCGTCGGGGTCGCCGTGAAGCTCGCCGGCGCCCTCCTGGCCGGCGCCGTGCTCCTGATCCTCGCACCTCTCGCCGACGAGCTCTTCCACGGCGCCGAGGGCCTGACCGTGCCGTTCATCGTGGCGGCCTTTCTGCCGCTCGCGCAGGCGCCGGAGTCGGTCGCGTCCGCCGCGCTCACGCTGCGGATGCGGTACGACATCCGGGCGGGCTTCCTGACGCTCTCCGCGGGGTTGCGGCTCGTCGGCCTGGTGGTCGGCTCGTCGTACGGCGTCACCGGCGCGCTCGTCGGAGTCCTCGTGGCACAGGTCCTCGGCGCCGCCGCGATCAGCATCGCCGGCGTGGCGGCGCTGCACCGCTTCCCGTCCGCTCCGCCCGAGCCGCTCGAGGAGGACCGCCGGAGGCTGATCAGCTTCATCACCCAGTCGAGCGTCGGCACCGGGATCCTCTCCCTGCGCGGGGCGCTGCTGCCGATGCTGCTGGGCCTCGTCGCCTCGCCGACGCAGGTTGGCTACTTCCGCATCGCCCAGCTGCCTCAGACGGCGTTCGCCTCGCTCTCCTCGCCCGTACGGATGGTCCTCCTCGCCGAGCAGACGCGGGACGTCGAGCAGGGACGGACGCGGGAGGTCATCCGGGCGATCGGCCGCTACAGCGCCACCTCGGCGCTCCTGCTCGCCGTGATCCTGCCGCCGCTCTGGTGGGCCATGCCGAGGCTGCTCAAGCTGGTCGACGTCGGCTACGTGCCGGCCACGAACGCGGCTCGCCTGATCCTGCTCGCGGCGGCGCTCGAGCTGATCTGGGGCTGGACGAAGTCGTTCCCGGTCTCGATCGGGAGGCCGACCCTGCGGATCGTCGCGCATGCCATCGAGGCGGCCGTGGCGATTCCGCTTGTGCTCCTGCTCGGCGCCGAGTGGGGCGCCACGGGCGCGGCCGCCGCGACGCTGATCGCGATGGCGGTCTTCTGCGCATGGTGGACTCTCGTGATCCTGCGGCTCAGCGAGACCGGCCGCGTCGTGTCGCCGGCAGCGCAATGAGGGTCCTCATCGTCAGCGGCATCTGGCCTCCGGATGTGGGCGGCCCCGCGAGTCACGCGCCGGAGGTGGCATCGTTCCTCCGCTCGCGCGGCCATGAGGTCGAGGTCGCCGTCACGGCCGACGCTGCGCCCGCGCCGGAGGAGTACCCGGTCCGGTGGGTGTCGCGGAGAGTGCCCACCGGCCTTCGCCACCTCGCGGCGCTGCGCCTGATCCGGGCCCGGGCGCGCCGGGCCGACGTCGTCTACACGACTGGGATGTTCGTCCGCTCCGCGCTCGGCGCCCGCCTCGCGCGACGACCGTACGTGGTCAAGCTGACCGGCGACCCCGCGTTCGAGCGGGCGAGGCGCTTCGACGGCGCGCAGGACGTGGACACGTTCCAGCGGCGGCCCGGCGGGCTCTTCGCGCGCGGCCTGCGTGTCGCCCGCGACCTCTCGCTCCGCGGCGCGAGTCACGTCTTCTGCCCGAGCGGCTGGCTCCGCGACCTCGTCGTCGGCTGGGGTGTCGAGCCGGAACGCGTCTCGGTCCTGCCGAATCCCGCCCCGGATGCCGTCGGGCTCGCGCCCCGGGAGGAGGTCCGCGCGCGGCTCGGGCTCGACGGGCCGACGCTCGGCTGGGCGGGACGGCTGACCGCGCAGAAGTCGCTCGAGGTCGCCTTCGACGCGCTGGCGGCGGCTCCGGAGGTGGCGCTCGTCCTCGCCGGCGACGGCCCCGACCGGGCGCGGCTCGAGGAGGAGGCGAGTCGGCGCGGCGTCCGCGAGCGGGCGCGCTTCCTGGGCGCCTGCAGCCGCCGCGAGGCGCTCGAGCTCTTCGCGGCCGCCGACGCGGCCGTCCTCTCCTCGAGCTGGGAGAACTTCCCGCACGCGGTGGTCGAGGCGCTCGCGGTCGGCACGCCCGTGATCGCGACCGACGTCGGCGGCGTCGGCGAGATCGTGGTCGACGAGCGGAACGGGCTGCTCGTCCCTCCGGGCGACCCGCAGGCGTTGGGGGCGGCGATCCGACGGTACTTCGACGATCCGTCCCTGGAGGCGCGCCTGCGCGCGGCCGCGCGCGGCTCCGTCGAGCGGTTCGGCCGCGACCGCATCTTCGGCGAGCTCGAGGCCGCGCTCGCGGACGCCGCGCAATGAAGCCTGAGCCTGAGCCGAAGCCGCGCGTCCTCTGGGTCGGCCGGACGCGGTACCGACTGCCGCTCGGGGAGAGCCTCGCCCGCAAGTGGGACGCGCTCGCCGAGCAGTTCCGGATCCGCGTGCTCGCGAGCTCGGCCGACGGCGGCGCCGGCGACGAGACGTTCCGGCTGCGGCGCTCCCGGAGCGGCGCGACCTTCTACGCGACGCTGCCGTTCGCCGTCGCCCGCGAGCTGCGACGCTTCCGGCCCGACGCCGTGCTGGCGGAGAGCCCGTACGAGGGCTTCATGGTGCTGATCGCGCGGCTCGTCGCCCGGCGGCGGCCGCGGCTCGTCGTCGACGTGCACGGCGACTGGCGCACGGCGACGCGCCTCTACGGATCGCCGCGGCGGCGCCTGCTGGCGCCCGTCGCCGATCGAGTTGCGACGTTCGCCGTGAGGCAGGCGGACGCGGTCAGGACGATCTCGAACGACACGACGCGGCTCGTCCGGGAGCTGGGGCGCGAGCCGGCCGCGACGTTCGTCGGCTTCTCCGATCTCGAGCTCTTCGTGCGCGACCCCGTGCAGCCGCTGCCGGAGCGCCCGCGCGCCATCTTCGTCGGCGTGCTCGAGCGGTACAAGAACGTCGAAGGTCTGGCCGCCGCCTGGAGGCGAGCCGCGCCACGCGTGCCGGAGGCCACGCTTCACGTCGTCGGCAGGGGGACGCAGACCGAGGTGATCGAGCAGCTCGTGCGCGACGTCCCGGCTCAGACGCGCTGGGACGAGTGGCTCGACCCGACGGACCTCGTGCGCGCGCTCGACGCCTCGACCGTGCTGGTGCTGCCGTCCCCGTCCGAGGGGCTGGGACGCGTCGTCGTCGAAGCATTGCTGCGCGGGCGGCCGGTGGTCGGGGCGAACACCGCAGGGATCCCGGATGTGATCCGCGACGGCGAGAACGGGCTGCTCGTCGACCCGGGGAGCCCCGACGAGCTCGCCGCCGCGCTCGTCCGGCTCCTCTCCGACCGCGACGAGGCGGCGCGCCTGGCGGCCTCGGCCCGGGACTCCGCGGCACCGTGGCTCGTCGGCCCCGAGGAGTTCGCCGAGCGCACGCGCGCGCTCGTCGACCGGGCGCTCTCGTGAAGCGGCTCGTGTTCGTCACCCAGGTGCTCGACCCTGACCATCCGGCGCTCGGCGCGACGGTCGAGAAGGTGCAGGCACTCGCCGCGCGCCTCGACGAGGTGACGGTGCTCTGCGACACGGCGGTCGAGGGGGTGCTGCCGGCGAACTGTCGCGTCCGCACGTTCGGCTCGGGCACCCGGCTCGGACGCGGCCTCCGCTTCGAGGCTGCGCTGGCGCGCGAGCTGCGACCGCGCCCCGTGGCCGTGCTGGCGCACATGGTGCCGCTCTATGCGGTGCTCGCGGCGCCGCTGACGCGCCCATTCCGGATCCCGCTCCTGCTCTGGTACACGCACTGGAAGGCCACGCGGACGCTCCGCGTCGCCGAGCGCGTGGCGACACGCATCGTCAGCGTCGACCGGCGCTCGTTCCCGCTCGACTCGAAGAAGGTCGTCGCGACCGGGCACGGCATCGACGTCACGGCGATCCCGTGCACGGAGCACGTGGCCGGGCTTCGCCTCGTCGCGCTCGGTCGCTACTCGCCGGCGAAGGGGCTCGGCACGGTGCTCAGGGCGGTGGCGCAGGTCGACGGAGCCACGCTGACCGTTCACGGCCCGACGCTGACCGACGAGGAGCGGCTGCACCGGACCGAGCTCGAGCGGCTCGTGCGCGAGCTGGGCCTCGGAGGTCGCGTCGAGCTCGACGGGCCCGTGCCCCGGAGCCGCGTGCCGGCCCTGCTCGGCGCCGCGGACGCGCTCGTCAACAACATGCGCGCCGGTGCGCCCGACAAGGTGGTCTACGAGGCGGCGGCGGCCTGCCTGCCGGTGCTGGCGTCGAATCCCGTCTTCGACGAGCTTCTGCCGCCGGAGCTTCGGTTCGACCGCGACGACCCGGACTCGCTCGCCGAGCGCCTGCGCCTTCTGCCGTCGGTCGACCCGGGGATCGGACACGAGCTGCGGCGGCGCGTCGAGCGGGATCACTCGGTCGAACGCTGGGCGGAGCGGATCCTCGAGGCGGCGACCTGAGCGGCTCGATTCTCCACGTCCAGAAGGTGTCCGGCATCTCCGGCTCCGAGGCGCACCTCCTGTCCGTCCTGCCGCTGCTGCGGGAGCGCGGCTGGGACGTGAGGATGATCGTCCTCCACGGGGGCGAGCCGGGTGCGCTCGAGTTCGTCGAGCGGCTGGACGCGCCGGTCGAGGAGCTGCGGATCCGGGGCGAGGTCGACCCGATCCTCACGGCGCAGCTCGCGAAGAGGTTCCGCGGCGCCGCGGCCGTCCACACGCATCTCGTCCACGCCCACGTGCACGGGCTCGCCGCGGCGCTCGCGGCGAGGGTGCCCGTCCGGATCGCGCACTACCACGGCTTCACCGACTGGCCCGAGAAGCGGCGCTTCCTGATCGCGGAGCGGCTCGCGGCGCCGCTCGCCACCGACCACGTCGCGATCTCCCACGGCCTCGCCCGCGACCTCGAGCGGCGCACCGGGATCAAGGCGCGGTTCGAGATCGTCATCTACGGCATCCGGCCGGGGAAGGAGCCGCCGCCGCCGCCCGCCGAGCCGCGCCTGCTCGCGATCGGCCGCTTCGTGGGCTTCAAGGGCTTCGACCTCCTCCTGCGCGCCTTTCCGATCGCGCGGCGGCAGGTGCCGGAGCTGACGCTGGAGATCGCCGGCGCGGGACCGCTCGAGCCCTCGCTGCGCCCGCTGACGAGCGACGGCGTGACGTGGCTCGGCGACGTGCGGCCGGTCCAGCCCGTGCTCGAGCGGAACGCGGTGCTCGTGGCGCCGTCCCTCGCCGAAGGGCTCGGGCTGGTCGCGCTCGAGGCGCACGAGCGCGGCCGCGCGGCGATCGTCAGCGCCTCGGGCGGGCTGCCGGAGATCGTCGCCGACGGCGAGACGGGAATCGTCGTCCCGGTGGGCAGCGTCGACGCGCTCGCCGAGGCGATCGTGGCGCTCGCCTCCGATCCGGCGCGGGTGGCGGCGATGGGCGCCGCGGCGCGCCGGCGGGTGCTCGAGGAGTTTCCGGAGTCCCGGCCGGCCGACGCGCTCGATGCGTTCTACCGGCGGCTCGGGCTGCCGGGCGGCAGGTAGCGGTCGAGCAGGGCGTCGTACTCGCGTGCGAGCACGTCCCAGTCGCGCGCCGCTCCGGCCCTGCGGGCGGCCGCGCCGATCTCCGCGCGGGCAGCTTCGTCGCCGGCGAGCCGGACGACGGCCTCGACGAACGCGCGAGGCGTCTCGACGAGGACGCCGGCTCCCGTCTCGCGCAGCTCGTCCGTGACCTCGAAGTCGTACGAGACCGTCGGTAGGCCCAGCCCGATGTACTCGCCGACCTTCGACGAGCGGATCCCCTGGTCGGCGGTGCGCGGGTAGAGCGCGACGTCGAAGCAGGCCGCGTGGTTCAGCGCCTCGTCGCGCGGCAGCCGGCCGAAGAGGACGACGTCGTCGCGGCCGCGCAGCCGCCGCGTGACGCGTTCGCTCGCGCCCCCGATCAGCCACAACCGCGCGGACGGAGCGCGCTCGTGGATCTCGTCCCAGAGCTCGAGGAGGTGCTCGACGTTGTAGAGCGGGTTGTCGCCGTCCCGGTCCCCGCGGGCGAGCAGGAACGCAGCCGTGTAGCCGATCACCGGGCCGCCGGGGTTCGCCGCGCGGATCGCCGCCGTGCGGGTGGGCGAGAGCGAGCCGCTCGAGAACCCCTGCGGGATCACGTGCCAGGGCTTGCGCACGCCGAGCTCCTCGAATCTGCGCGCGGCGCGCTCCGCGGTCACGACGTACGCCTGGAGGTTCGGCCGGTTCAGGAGCTCGACCTCGCGCGGCGTGAAGGTCGGGTCGTCGACGTCGGAGACGACCGAGCCTGTGAAGAGGCGGATCTGCCGGTTGTCGGCGGTAAGGAGGTTCCGGTAGCGGCGGTTCGCGGCCGCGAAGGCGGCCGCGTCCGTCACGCGTCGCGTCGCGCGCCAGGCGCGGAACTCGGCGCCGCGGACGAGCCGCCGGTCGGAGAAGAGCAGCAGATGACGGTCGAGGCGCCCGAGGCGCGGCAGCAGCTCCGCGTAGCGCGGGTTGTTGTGCCCCTTGAACCACGGGCTGTAGAAGAAGATCCGGTCCGGCTCCGGTTGCGACCCTGCCAGGAGCCGACGCAGCGGCTCCCGCCTCATCCCCGCGCCGCCACCAGCTGTGGTGCGGCGGCCGGCACCTCGTCCGCGTAGCGCCGGTGCCAGAGCTCGAGCATGAGCAGCGTCCAGAGGCGGTGGGCGTGGTCGGCCCGGCCGGCGGCGTGCTCGGTGATGAGCGTTTCGATGGTGGCGGTCCGGAAGAGCCCGCGCCCGCGCGAGCGCGAGTCCAGGAGGACGTCGCCGGCGAGATCCCGGATCGGGCCGGCGAACCAGGAGGCGAGCGGGACGCCAAAACCGCGCTTCGGCGCGGCGAGGATCTCCGGCGGCAGCTCCGAGGCGAAAGCGCGCCGCAGCGCGATCTTGCCGCGGCCGCGGCGGAACTTCAGCGAGTCCGGCAGCGCCAGCCCCAGCTCCACGACCTCGCGGTCGAGGAACGGCGAGCGGAGCTCGAGGCTCGTCGCCATCGACGTCAGGTCGGCCTTGCGCAGCAGGTCGCCCGGGAGGTACGTCGCCAGGTCGATCAGCTGCAGGCCGGCGATGCCCGGGGCGGGCGGCGGGCCGAGCAGCTCGCCGGTCGTCCGGAGCGCGCCGACCTCCTGCGCCGCCTCGGGGGTCCAGAGCTGCGCGCGGAGCGCCGGCGGGAAGATCTCCATCAGGCGTCCGTAGCGCTCCGACGGAGGCGACGCAGCAGCCTCGGCGAAGCGGGCGGCCCGGACGAGCGGCGAGCGGAGATCTTGCCGCCCGCCGGGGAGGCGCCTCGCCCCTGCGGCCGCGGCGCGGAGCACAGACGACGGCAGCCTCCCGGCGAGCGCAGCGAGCTGGACGGCGCCGTAGCGCTCGTAGCCGCCGAACGCTTCGTCGCCGCCGTCCCCGGTCAGCGCCACGGTGACGAAGCGCGACGCGTGCTCGCAGACGATCGCCGTCGGCAGCGCGGACGCGTCGCCCAGCGGCTCGTCGACCGCAATCGCGAGCCGCGGCAGCAAGTCTGTCGCGCTCTCCTCGACGAGGAACTCCCGGTGCTCCGTGCCGAACCGCGTCGCGACGAGGCGCGCGAGCGGGCGCTCGTCGTAGCGGGACTCGCCGAACCCGACGCTGAACGTGCGGACGGTGCCGCCTGCCCGCGCGACCTGCGAGGCGACGATGCTCGAGTCGATTCCGCCGGAGAGCAGGACGCCCAGGGGCACGTCGGCGACGAGCCGCCGCTCGACGGCGCGCCCCACGGTCTCGCGAATCCTCTGCAGCCACTGTTCCTCGGTGAGCTGCTCCGGCCGGGCGACCGGCTCCCAGTACCGCTCGATCCGCACCTCGCCGTCCTCGGCGATCAGCATGCAGCCCGGCGGGACCTTCTCGACCCCTCGGAAGGGCGTCAGCGGCGAGGGGACGTACTGGAGCGCGAGATACGCGTCGAGCGCGCTCAGGTCCGGCGTGCGGTCGATCCCCGGCAGCCGCGCGAGCGCCTTCAGCTCCGAGGCGAATGCGAGCGTTCCGTCGGCGAGCCGCGCCCAGAGGAGCGGCTTCTTGCCGAGCCTGTCGCGGACGAGGACGAGCCGCTCCCTGCGCGCATCCCAGAGCGCGATCGCGTACATGCCCTCGAGGCGCTCCGCGAAGCCGAGGCCGTACTCCTCGTACAGGTGCGGAAGGGGCGCGACGTCGTTCGTGCCGCGGAGCTCGTGCCCCCTGGCGGCCACGTCGGCCCGGAGCTCCTGGAAGTTGTAGATCTCGCAGTTCGCGACGACGGCCACGTCGCCGGTCTCGTTCGTGAAGGGCTGGTCGCCGCTGACGAGGTCGATCACCGCGAGCCGGCGATGGCCGAGGCGCGGCGGAACCGAGGTGCTCGACGCCGCCGGAGTCCGGGCCGCGGTGGATCGTCGCCTCCGTCATCGCGCGGCAGGCGTCGAGGTCGGGCGATGCGCCGGTCGGCGCGAGGATTCCGCAGATCCCACACATGGCTCGGGCCACTACGGTACCGGCCGCCACAGGGCTAGAGGCTTGATGTGAAACTCCGGCACGCACGGCTGGTGTGCCAGACGCGGCGCCGTTCAGCCGGCTCAGGCTTGCCCGTAGGAACCACTACGCGCTGCGCCCGATCCGGCTGAACCGCTTGATCTGGCACTTCCCCGCACGCACCCGAGTTTCACATCAAGCCTCTAGACTCTTCGGCCGGTGAACAAGACCGTTCTCACGCCGGGGACGACGCCCGACCCCGAGTCGGCGGCGCCCGTGGAGGACATCCGCTCCAGCCGACCGTATCTCCTCTCGCGGAGCCCGTTCACGACGTTGATCCGGCGCGGCGCGAGCATCGTGGCGCTCGTGCTGCTCGACGTCGTCGGCCTCATCCTCGGCGTCTACGCGGCGCTCGTCGTCCGCTCGCTGATCACCGGCGACACGCCCATCCTCTGGGGCCTCCTCTGGGACGCGGTCGCGGAGTGGCTGCCGTTCCTCGTGCTGATCATGATCCTCGTCTTCGCCCGCGCGCGCCTGTACGCCGCGCGCGAGGTGCGAGAGGGCTTCGGCCGGGTGGTCGGCTCGCTCGTCCTCGTCGCGGCGCTGACGCTCGTCTTCGGACTCGCCGTCGGGCAGAAGTTCACGACGTTCCTGATCTTCCCGACCGGGATCGTCACGACGGCGGTTGCGATCGGGCTCCTGCGCTGGAGCTACGAGAGCATCACCGGGACGGCGCTCCGCTTCGTCGGCGTGCGCCGGAAGGCGCTCCTCGTCGGCGTCGGCGACTCGCTCACGCACCTGCATCGCACCCTCGGCGAGAGCCGCGGGGGGATCGCATACGACTTCGTGGGCGCGATCGCGCCCGGGCAGGACGGGGTCGACCTGCCCGTGGTCGCGGATCTCGCCGGGCTTCCGGGCGTGCTCGCCCGACAGCCGCTCGACGAGGTGATCGTCTCGGGCCAGGCCGTCTCCGAGAAGGAGCTGGCGGAGCTCGTCGAGCTCGCGCACCGGCGCGGCGTCAAGGTCAGGGTCGCGCCGCAGACGACCGATCTGCTGATCCAGCGCGGCGAGTACGTGCCGGGGCAGGGGGTGCCGCTCTTCGAGCTGCGCCCGCCGGTCTTCGCCGGCACGGACTGGGCCGTCAAGCGCACGTTCGACGTCGTCGTCTCGCTGCTCGTGCTGACGCTGCTGCTGCCGCTCTGGCTGCTGATCGCTCTGCTCGTGAAGCTCACGTCGCGGGGGCCGGTGCTCTACGGCGACCGCCGGATCGGCCTCGGCGAGCAGGAGTTCCCGATGCTCAAGTTCCGGACGATGGTCGCGGACGCCGATCGCCAGCAGGAGGCGCTCGAGCGGGCGAACGAGGCGTCGGGCGCGCTCTTCAAGATCCGCGACGACCCGCGTGTGACGCCGTTCGGCCGCATCCTCCGGCGGCTGTCGCTGGACGAGATCCCGAACCTGCTCAACGTGCTCCGCGGCGAGATGAGCCTCGTCGGCCCCCGGCCCCTGCCCGTACGCGACTACGACCTGCTCGAGGAGTGGCACCGCCGCCGCTACCTCGTCCTGCCCGGGATGACGGGCCTCTGGCAGATCTCCCGCCGCGGCGACCTCAGCTTCGACGACCTCGTGCGGCTCGACTTCTACTACCTCGAGAACTGGTCGCTCTGGCTCGACGTCTCGATCCTGTTCAAGACCGTGCCCGCCGTGCTAGCGCGGCGCGGCGCCTACTAACGGCTCCGTAACACGCTCCTGACACACTCCCGCCCATGAAGGCGCCCAAGATCCTCGCCGTCGCGTCCGCCGTGGACCTCGACTTCCGCTACGGCTGCACGCCCGCGTGGTGGCAGCTCTGGAAGGGGATGTACGAGGCCGGCGCGGATCTGATCGTGACGCCGTACCGGGGGCGTCCCGTCGAGAGCCCGTGGTGGCGCACCGAGCCGAATCCCACCTACCGCGAGGCCGAGTCGTTCGCCTTCGCGCGCGACACCGTCGCCCGGCTGAAGGGCGACCGCTACCTGCGCCGCGTCGAGGACTCGCCGGACGACACTGTCGCCGACAGGTTCGTCCGCGAGACGATCTGGCGCTGGGTGACGCCGCGCTGGCAGCGCCACCTCGAGCGGATCCTCGAGCGCGAGCGCGACGTCGACGCGGTCGTCGTCTTCACCGTGCCGATGGCGCACTTCCGCGGCATTCCGACGGCGCTGCGCGAGCGGTTCGGGATTCCTGTCGTCTTCTACGACGGCGACGTGCCCATGAGCCTGCCCGAGTTCGGCGGCATGGACACCGGCTTCAACTACTACCACGGCGCGGATCCGGGCGAGTACGACCTCGTCGTCTCCAACTCGGAGGGCGGTCTCGACCGGCTGCGCGAGCTCGGCGCCCGGCGCGCCGAGGCGGTCTTCTGGGGCGCCGACCCGGATTTCTTCCTCCCGCTGCCGGTCGAGAAGGAGATGGACGTCTTCTTCTACGGCTACGGCGACAAGTTCCGCCGCGAGTGGATGAAGGCGCTCGTCGGCGAGCCGTCGCGCGCGCTGCCGGACGTCGATTTCGTGCTCGGCGGCCGCGACTTCCAGGGCGACGTCGGGCTCGGCGCGGGTCGTCGGCGACGTCGGGTTCAACACGTTCTCGCGGGCGATCTCCGCCGCGCGCGTCAACCTGAACATCACGCGCCGCTCGCACGCAACCGTCCACGCCTCGTCGACCTGCCGGCCGTTCGAGCTCGCCTCGGCCGGGGCGGCGATCGTCTCCAGCCCGCACGACGGCATCGAGCGCTGGTTCGAGCCCGGGAAGGAGCTCCTGCTCGTCTCCGACGCCGACGAGGCCGTCGCCGCCTACCGCGAGCTGCTCGACGATCCCGGGCAGGCCGAGGAGCTCGGGCGGCGCGGCCCGCGAGCGCGTGCTCGACGAGCACACCTATGTCCACCGCGCCCGGCAGCTGCTCGACCTGCTCGGCGTGGCGACGCCGGCCGTCGCATGAAGAAGATCGCGATCGTCCCGGCGCTGAACGAGGAGGAGTCGATCGCGGTCGTGATCGACGAGATCCGTGCCTTCGACGGCTCGTTCGCGATCGTCGTCGTCGACGACGGGTCGGTCGACCGCACCGCCCAGGTCGCGGCCGCGCGCGGCGCGCACGTCCTCAGGCTGCCGTTCAACCTCGGGATCGGCGGCGCCGTCCAGACCGGCTTCCGCTTCGCGTACGAGAACGGCTACGGGCTCGCGGTGCGCGTCGACGGCGACGGCCAGCACGACCCGGCCGAGCTGCCGAAGATCCTCGAGCCCGTGCTCGCCGGCGAGGCGGACATCGCCGTCGGCTCGCGCTTCGCCGGCGAGGACAGCTACCGGTCGTCGCGGTCGCGCCGCGTCGGCATCCACCTGCTCGCGTGGATCGTCTCGCGGATCATCGGCCAGCGAGTGACCGACACGACCTCCGGCTTCCAGGCGCTGAACCGCCGCGGGATCGCGCTCTTCGCGGCCGACTACCCGCACGACTACCCGGAGGTCGAGGCGACCGTCATGGTCGCGAAGCACCGTCTGCGACTGGTCGAAGTGCCCGTCACGATGCGCGAGCGCACGGCCGGCCGCTCGTCGATCACCGCCGTCCGCTCGGTCTACTACATGGCGAAGGTCCTGCTCGCGATCTTCGTCAACGTGTTCCGGCGCAACGCCGTCCCGCTGGAGGAGGGCCACACATGACGCCGTTGAAGGTCTCGATCGCCGCCTCGATCGCGTCGCTCCTGCTGCTGCTGATCGTCTTCGAGCTGATCCGCAGCCGCCGGCTGCGCGAGCGGTACGCGCTGCTCTGGCTCCTGACCGGAGTGGTGCTCCTCGTGCTGTCCGCGTGGCGCGGAGGCCTGAACACCATCGCGGGCTGGGTCGGCGTGGAGACCTATCCGCCGGCGATCCTCTTCGCGGTCGCCTCGCTCTTCATCCTCGCCGTCCTGCTCCACTACTCGACGGTGATCTCGAAGCTCTCGGACCAGAACGTGATCCTCGCCCAGCGGATCGCCCTGCTGGAGGAGAAGCTCAGCTCGCTCGGGCGGCCGCCGTCCGCTCCCTGAGCGGCGGCACGAGCAGGCCGACCGAGACGACCAGGACGGCGGCCGCCGGCAGGGCCGGCTCGAGGGCGATCCAGAACGAGCCGTCCGCGTAGGTCTGCTCTGCGGCCCGCAGCACGAAGAACCCCAGCCAGCCAAGGAGCGCGACGCCGAGGCGGCGCGAGCGCAGCACGGCGCCGAGCGCGCCGGCGAGCGGCAGCCACTCGAGCAGGCCGATGCTCCAGCCGGTCTCGTGCAGGTCGCCCTTCAGGTCCCCGAGCGCTGCGAGGCTCCAGACCGCGAACGCGGCCGCCAGCGCGACGATTCCCGCGACCGCGAGCACCGTGCGGGGAAGGCCGGCGGCCGCCACGGCGAGCAGCACGGTCAGGACGTAGGTGGAGGTTCCGCGCAGCCCGAGCAGGTGCGGCAGGACGTCGTGCGACCACACATGGTCGTACGCGTCGAGGAAGTAGAGCGAGCCCGCCGGGGGGAGGAGCACGAACGCCGCGGCGGCCGCAATCCCGTAGCGCGGCCCGGCGAGCCGTTCGCCGATCCGCGCCGTCGCGACAACCGCGATCGGAGACAGCGCGAGCGCGACGACGACGGCGAACGCGCCCCCGGAGCCCTGGCGAACGGCGACGAGAACCTGGATCGCCCACTCCACGAGAACGAGGACCGGGAGCACGCGTCAGGCCGGGACGCCGGCCTGCTGCCGGTACCACGCGATCGTCCGCTCGAGTCCCTCTCTGAGCGGCGTCCGCGCGCGGAAGCCAAGGAGCGCCGCCGCGCGCGAGACGTCGAGCTGCCGCCTCGGCTGGCCGTTCGGCTTCGTCTCGTCCCAGACGATCTCGCCCTCGAAGCCCGTCAGCTCGGCCACGAGCTCGACCAGGTCGCGGATCGAGATCTCGGCGCCCGAGCCGAGGTTCACGGGCTCGGCGCCGTCGTAGCGCTCAGCCGCGAGCGCGATCCCCTCGACGGCGTCGTCGACGTAGAGGAACTCCCGCGTCGGCGTCCCGTCGCCGAAGAGCACGATCCGCTCCGGGCTCTCGTGCATCTTCCGGATCAGGTCGGGGATCACGTGCGCGCTCTCCGGGTCGAAGTTGTCGCCCGGCCCGTAGAGGTTCACGGGCAGGAGGTGGATCGCGTCCAGGCCGTACTGGTCGCGGTACGCCTGCCCGCCGACGAGCAGCGCCTTCTTCGCGATGCCGTACGGCGCGTTCGTCTCCTCGGGGTAGCCGTTCCAGAGGTCGTCCTCGCTGAACGGCACCGGGGTGAACTTCGGGTACTCGCAGATCGTCCCCAGCGTGACGACCTTCCGGACGCCGGCCAGGCGGCTCTGCTCGAGCACGTGTGCTCCCATGATCAGGTTCGCGTACCAGTAGCGTCCGGGATAGAGCAGGTTGGCGCCGATTCCGCCGACCTCCGCGGCCAGGTGCAGGACGAGCTCGGGCGCCGCGTCCGCGAACAGCTGCTCCACGTCCTCCCGGCGGGTCAGGTCGTAGTCGCGTCGCCGAGCCACGAACACCTCGTGGCCCTCGGCCTGCAGCCGCTCCACGAGCCGCGAGCCCAGGAAGCCGCCGCCTCCCGTGACGAGCGTCCGCGTCATGCGAGCGCGCCGTCGCTGTACGCGCTGTACGTGACGGTCAGGAAGTCCCGGAACCGGGCCGGGTCGGCGACCGCCGCGTTGATGCGGCCGGCGAGCGGGATCGACACCCGGCCGAGCTGCTTCGGCACCAGTGCGAACTGGGTGCCCTCGACCTGGTACGAGCCGACACGCGCCCCGAGGCCCGAGGAGTCGATCGCAGTCCGGACCTCGTGGCGGCGCCAGTACTTGAGGTGGTGCGGCGCGCGGCGGCTGTGCGGCTTCAGCCGGGGCACGTAGCTCCGAGGATTGATCGCGTTCGGGAAGGAGGTGTCGAAGACGAAGTGCCCCTCCGGCTTGAGCACCCGCGCCACCTCGCCCAGCGTCCGTGCGACGTACGGCTTCCCCATGTGCAGGAAGACGGCACTCGAGACGACGAGGTCGACCGACTCGTCGGCGATCGGGAGCGAGTCGGCCGAGCTGAGGATGGGATGGACGGTCGCACCGGGGAAGAGGTCGAACCGGCGCCGGTATTCGAGCAGCCGCTCGAGCATCGCGGGAGAGATGTCGACCGCGCAGAAGGTGTCGCAGCGGAGTCCCTTCTCGTGGCCGAGCCAGAGGTCGATTCGGCCGTAGCCGGGGCCGATGTCCAGCAGCGTGCCGATTCGCCGGTCCTGCGGAAAGCGGGCCCAGAGCGGGTTGATCTTCCCGGTCAGCGTCTCGAGGTCGTGCGCCGCGCCCGACGGGACGGCGATCGCGGAGCGCACGTGGTCGGTCGTCGCCTCGTCCTGCCACTGCTGCGCATAGCTCGAGTCGTCGGCCCGGGCGACGAGGAGGCCGTCGCGCTCGTGCACCTGATCGCGCAGCAGGACGCTCACGGCGCGGGCTTCCCCTGCGCCGGCTCGCGCTCGGGCGCCAGCCAGTCGACACGCCCCAGCCAGCGCTCGCGGTTCTCGGCGTACCAGCCGATCGTCCGCAGCACGCCTTCCTCCCAGCTGACCTTCGGCACCCAGCCGGTCTCGGCGTGCAGCTTCTCGTAGCCGACGCGCAGCGCCATCACGTCCGTGACCCCCGGCCTGAGGCGGCTCTCGTCGATGACGATCTGGCGGTCCTCGCCCCAGAAGCCGTGCTCGCGGCCGACGCGCAGGATCAGGTCCGACCAGTCCTGCATCGAGATGTTCTCGCCCTGGCCGTAGACGTAGACGTCGCCGGGCACGCCGTGCGCCGCGACGGTCAGGTGCCCTCGCACGCCGTCGGTGCAGAAGCAGAAGTCGCGCAGCGGCTCCAGCGCACCGAGCAGGATCTCGGGCCGGCTCAGCGCCTGCGTGATGATCGTGCCCGTGACGTAGCGCGGATTCTGGCGCGGGCCGTAGTTGTTGAACATGCGCGTGACGACGCCGGGGACGCCGAACGCATCGTGGTAATTCATCGTCAGGAAGTCGGCGGCGACCTTCGCGGTCGCATAGATTGACTTCGGGTTGATCGGCGAGCGCTCGTGGAGGATCAGGCCGCCCGCGTCGTCGAAGTCGTGGTGATGTGCGACCGACTCCCGGACGTTGCCGTACTCCTCCGAGGTGCCGGCCGTGTCGAACTTCTCGAGCTCGAGGCCGTGGTCGACGACCGACTGGAGCAGGTTGAGCGTGCCGACCATGTTCGCCATCACGGTCTCGTAGGGGCGGTGCCACGATTCGCCGACGTGCGCCTGCGCCGCGAGGTGGAAGAGGTACGGCCGGTCGGGCGCCTGGAGCAGGTCCCGGACGAGGTAGTCGATCGACGTCTTGTCCGTCAGGTCGGCGAAGACGATGCGGATCCTGCCCTTGAGGTGTCCGATGTTGTTGAGCGCGCCGCTCGAGGTCGCGCGCACGAAGGCGACGACGTTCGCGCCGATCTCGACGAGGGCGTCGGTGAGATGCGAGCCCATGAAGCCGTCCGCGCCGGTGACCACGACGGTGCGTCCTGCATAGACGTCGCCGAACTGCGACTTGAGGTCCGAGACGTCCTGGGGCGACCAGATGGGGTGCTCGTTCGACACGCTTGCGTTGCTGCCTCTCTAGGCTTGCTGCGTGGCACAGGCTACCGACACGGCCCGGTGGACAACGCTCTCGAGCGGCGTCATGACGGGGCTCTCGACGGTGGTCGTCACGGGCTCTGCAGCGGCCAGCGGCGTCGTTCTCGCGCGGGAGTTCGGGCGCGGCGACCGGACCGATGGCTTCTTCCTGGCCTACGCCGTGTACCTCGTGTTGACGCTCGCAGCGGCGTCCTTTCGCATCGTCACGCTGCCGCCGCTGACAAGAGCGGAGGTCGAGGGCCGGCTCGGAGACGAGCTGGGCCGGCAGGCGGCCGCGCTCTCGCTCGTTGCTCTGCCCGTCGTCGTCCTCGGCGTCGTGCTGGCCGGGCCGCTCGGCGACGCGGTGACGAATCGCGAGGTGACGGCGGCTGCATTCGCGGACGGGCTCCCGTGGATGGTGGCCGCCGGCGCGCTGCAGCTCTACGCGGCGCTGCTCGCCTCGGCGCTCGCCTCCCGGAACTCGTACGGGCGCGCCGCGGCGGCGTACGCGATCGGCGCCGTCGCCGGACTTGCCGTGTTCGTGGCGTTTCGCTCCCACGGCGTCGTCTCGCTCGCCTGGGGGCTCGTCGTCAACGGGCTGCTGACGGCCGGGATCCTCGGCCTGGCCGCCCGGCCGCGTCTCGCCGGCCTCGCGGGCGCCGGCCGCCGGCTCGGGCTGCTCGGCAAGGGGGTCGCGCTGCCGGTCGCGTTGCAGGCGCTCTATCTGATCGCAAACGTCTTCGCCGTCCGGCTCGGCAGCGGCGACGCGACCGAGCTCGGGTACGCGTACTTCATCGCCTCGTCGCTCGTCGCGGCGACGGCGTCGGCGCTCGGGCTCGTCTCGTCGGCGCCGCTCACGCGCCGAGGGCTCACCCCGGGGACGGCGGCGCGTCACGTCGTCCACATGTCGTGGCTCTCGCTCGCGCCGATCGTCGCCGGAGTCGGCGTCTTCGCACTCGTCGGCGCGGGCGTCGTCCGCGCCGTGCTCGGCGACTCGTTCGCGGGGGACGTCGCCCACGACCTCGGCCGGCTCGTCGTCTGGACCGCGCCGTGGATGCTCGTCTCGATCGCGCTGACGTTGACCTATCCGCTGCTCTTCGTGCTCGAGCCGCCGCGCGTCCTGGTCGCGCTCGCCGTCGCGCTTCCCGTGCTCCAGGTGCCGCTGGCGTGGGCGCTCTCGAGCTGGCTCGAGCTCCGCGGGCTCGTCCTGTCGCTCGCGGTCTCGACGGGATTCGCGCTTGGCGTGCTGATGTGGGCGCTCTCCCGGCGCGCCGCCGAGCTCGTCGCCGCGGGGATCGCGCGGCTCGCGGTGGTCGAAGTCGGCGCGGGAGTGGTCGCGTTCGGGCTCTTCGGCGCGCTCGTCGGCGGGTGGCCTGCCGCCGTCCTGGGGCTCGCGCTCTATACGGCGCTGCTCTTCGCCGCGCGCCCGCTCGGGTTGCGAGCGGCGTGGGAGTACCTGCGCGCCCTCCACTAGAGGCTTGATGTGAAACTCCGGCACGCACGGCTGGTGTGCCAGACGCGGCGCGGTTCAGCCGGCTCGGGCTTGCCCGTAGCAACCACTACGCGCGGCGCCCGATCCGGCTGAACCGCTTGATCTGGCCCATCCCCGCACGCACCCGAGTTTCACATCAAGCCTCTAGATGATTGATCGGCAATTTCCGGCGACCGCAATTACCGATCAACCATCTAGAGTGCCCGCGTGCGCGAGCGCCTGAAGGACGCCCTCTTCCGTGCCGGCCGCACGTCGGTCGGCAAGAACCTCGTCCACGCCGCCGTGCTGCGCGACCCCGGTACGGCGCGCTACACGGCAGTCGACGACTGGCCGGATGAGATCCACGGCCTGGAGGACATCACGTTCCTCTTCTCCAGTAACCAGCTCAGCCACGGGATCGCGTCGCTGCAGATCGACGAGGCCGGGCTCCTCTTCCGCCTCGCGCGCGACCTCGGCCCGCAGCCGATCGTCGAGATCGGTCGCTTCAAGGGCGGCAGCACGCTGCTGCTGGCCTCGGCGATGCACCCCGAGGCCGAGCTCTGGTCGTACGATCTGCACGTCGCGCTTCGGCCGGACATGCCGGGCTCCCGGCTCGACGAGGAGCTCCGCACCGCGCTCGAGCGCTACGGCCTCGCCGAGCGCGTGCATCTCGTCGTCGGCGACTCCCGCACGGCCGAGCCGCCGCCGCGACCTGCCGGGCTCGTCTTCGTCGACGGCGACCACAGCTACGAGGGCGCCCGCGCCGACTTCGACCGCTGGCGCGAGCACGTCGCTCCCGGCGGGCATCTGCTCTTCCACGACGCGGTCGACACGGGCGGCTACGGCAACCATTACGCGGGCGTCGTGCGGGTCGCGGGCGAGGTCGAGCGTGATCGCGAGTTCACCCGCCGCGCGAACGCCGGCTCGATCGCCCACTTCACACGCTCCTGATCGCGGTCGTCCTCAACTGGAACGGCGGCGACGACACGCCGCGCGCGCTCGAGTCCCTCCGGGCCGCGGGAGTCGAGACGGTCGTGGTGGACAACGGCTCGACCGACGGATCGGACGCGGAAATCGAGCGCCGCTTCCCGGAGCTGGAGCTGATCCGCGCCGGCGCCAACCTCGGCTTCGCCGGCGGCAACAACCTTGGACTGCGCCGGGCGCTCGAGCGCGGCGCGGACTGGTTGCTGCTCTTGAACAACGACGCGTGGATCGACCCCGGCCTCCCCGCCGCGCTCGAGGTGGCCGCGCGCGCGCGGCCGGACGCCGGCGTCCTCGCGTGCAAGGTCTACTTCGAGCAGCCGCCCGACGTGCTCATGTATGCGGGCGGCGAGGTGAACCTGCGCCTCGGCTACAACGGGCGCCAGACCGGTTGGGGCGAGCGGGACTCGGGCCGGTACGACCGACTGCGCGACGTGGGTCGCGCGACCGGTGCGGCGATGGCGGTCTCGCGCGAGGCGGCCGAGCGGGTCGGCCTCCTCGACGAGGAGTTGTTCGCGTACGTCGAGGACGTCGAGTGGTGCCTGCGGATCCGGGAGGCCGGCCTCGGCGTCGTCTTCGCGCCGGACGCGAAGGCGTGGCACAGGGGCTCGGCCTCGACCGGCGGCGTGGCCTCGACGGCGAATCTCTACTACGACACGCGCAACATGCTGGCCGTGGCCGAGCGTTATGCGCCGGCTGCCGCGGGGCGCGCGCGCGCTGCGGCGCTGCGTCGTCGTCGGCTCGCATCTCCTGCGGGCGCTACGGAACCCGAACCGTCGCGCGGCGGCCGACGCCGTGCTCTCCGGCTGGCGCGACTTCCGGCGCGGCAAGATGGGGCCTCGCAATGGAACGTGAAGCCTTCTACCGGCGCGTGCTCCGTGAGCTCGTGGAGCAGGGGCTCGTGGCCCGCGACTGGAGGATCCTCGTCGTCGCGGGCGGCGAGGCCGACCGCGAGGCGTTCGCGGCGGCGGGCTTCACCGACGTCCTGATCACGAACCTCTCCCCAGGCCCCGGCGAGGAGCGGCAGGACGCGGAGGATCTCTCGTACGAGGACGGATCGTTCGATCTGGCGGTGGTCTCGGCGGGGTTGCACCACTGCGCCTCGCCGCACCGGGCGCTGCTCGAGCTCTATCGCGTCGCCCGTCGCGGCATCCTCGCGCTCGAGGCGCGCGACTCGGCGCTCATGCGGCTGGCGCAGCGTGCCGGGGTCGTCGACGAGTACGAGCTGACGGCGGTCGCGGCGCATCAGTTCGAGGCGGGCGGTGTGCGCAATACTGCGACGCCCAACTACGTCTACCGCTGGACGGAGCGCGAGGTCGAGAAGACGATCGCCTCTGCCGCCCCACAGACGCGCCACCGCTTCGTCTGGTTCCGCGAGCTCGAGCTGCCCGTGTCGGTGCTCGAGGCGTCCGGCCGCGGCGTCTTCAAGCTGGCCGCGAGACCGCTGAAGCTCCTGACGAAGGTCTTCCCGAAACAGGCGAACCTCTTTGCTTTCGCCGTCTTCAAGGGGGGCCTGCAGCCGTGGATGCGCGACGAGTCGACGCCCGACGTCGATGCCATCAAGGCCCGTCTCGGCCGCTGACCTGTGCACACGATGTGCGGCCGGCGTGACACTTGGTCTGACCAGGGGGTGCGGCGCAAACCGGCATGGTTGCTCACGTGGGGAAAGAATGTGACGCATTTGTGCGCTTTGGTCTGACCAGGGTGTGGCGCCTCGTCACCGCGCGAGCAGCTCGTTGTACACAGCCTCGTGCGCCTCGGCGGAGCGGTCCCACGTGAACCGCCGCGCATGCTCGACGCCGCGGCGCGACCACGCGTCCGGCTCGGCGAGGACGTCCTCCACCGCCGCGGCGATCGCACCGGCGTCGTACGGGTCGAAGAGACTCGCCGCGTCGCCGCAGACCTCCGGCAGCGACGCGGCGTTCGCCGCTGCGACGGGGCATCCGCACGCCATCGCCTCGAGGGGCGGCTGGCCGAAGCCTTCGTAGAGACTCGGAAAGACGAGCGCCGAGGCGCGGCGATAGAGATCCACCAGCTCGTCGCGCGGCACGAGGCCGCGGACCTCCACGCCCTCAGGCACCCGCCCGAACTCCCCGTGCCCCGTCAGCACAAGTCGCAGCTCCGGCCGCTCCCTGCGCAGCAGGGTGAACGCTTCGCACAGTCGAGCGTGGTTCTTGTGTGGCCACGGCCGCGCCGGATAGAGCAGGAACGGCTCACGTGGTCCCTCGCGCGGCGACAGCTCGTCGAGGTCGATCCCCCAGTGGATCGCGCGCACACGCGCCGGGTCGAGTGAGAGCTGCGACACGGCCCGCGCGCGAACGAACTCCGAAGGGACGATCACGATTCGTGCGCCCTGAGCCGAGCGCCGGTAGGCGACCGAGCGGAAGAGGCGCTCGCCGCGCGAGAAGAGCTGCGGGAGATCGAGGTGCTGTGTGTCGTGCAGCGTCGTCGCGTATGGGACGGGCACGCGCGGCACGCGCAGCGTGAGGGGAAAGTGAGCCGCCCGGATCTCCTGCCCGAGCAGGCGCGGCCGGGCCGCGGCCGCAGCCATCGCGCCGAGTCGCCGAGGAATCCCCTGCGGCGACCCGTACCGGTCGACGACCACCGCCGGTAGCCCGTCGGCCGCGTCGGGTGCGAGCGGCGGCACGAACGCCGTCACCTCGACGCGCCCGCGCGCGGCGAGCGTCTTCGCGAGCCCGCGGGCGTACGTCTCGCTGCCACCCGATTCGCCCGGCGCGAGCGTCAGCATCACGAGCCCGAGCACGCGGCGAGCTTACAGCGCCTTCACCACCCCTCTTTACACTTCGGGCGATGTCCAACTCCGGCGAGCAGATCGACGTCGCCGCCCTGTTCGAGCGCCTGAAGCGGGAGGTGCGCGAGAGCGCGCCGCGGTCGTCTGACGACCCGGCGCAGACCCAGGTGCGGCTGAGCGTCCGCGACCAGGCCGAGCGGCTGTGGCCGATCTCGGCCGAGCGTCCGATCGTCGGCAAGGGCGGGCCGGTCAAGGCCGTCCTCCGCCGCTGCATGCGCTGGTACGTGGAGCCGGTCGCGGCCGACCAGCGCGCGTTCAACGACGCCGTGCTGAAGCTGATCGACGACCTCTCGGAGCGGGTCGATCGCCTGACCGAGGCAGTCAGGGCGCTCGAAGAGCGGAAATGAGGATCGCGGTTTGCGCCCCCCAGGTGCCGTTCGCCCGGGGAGGCGCCGAGATCATGGCCAACACGCTCGTCGACGAGCTGCGCAAGCGCGACCACGAGGCGACCCTCGTCACCGTGCCCTTCAAGTGGTACCCGGGCGAGCGGGTGCTGACCCAGGCGTTCCTCTGGCGGCTGGTCGACCTCGACGAGGTGGACGGGAAGCCGGTGGACACCGTGATCGCGACGAAGTTCCCCGCCTACTGCATCCGCCATCCGAACAAGGTCGCCTGGGTGCTGCACCAATTCCGGCAGGCGTACGAGTACGACCGCACCGACCTGGGGCAGTTCTCCGAGTCGCCCGAGGACCGGGCACTGCGACGCAAGGTGCACGAGCTCGACCGTGTCGCGCTCGGCGAGGCACGGAGGCTCTTCGCCACCTCGCGGAACGTCGCGGGACGGATCGAGCGCTCGACCGGGCTGCGGCCGGAGGTCTTGCCGCACCCGCCGCAGGAGCTGCCGTATCGCTGCGACGCCTATGAGGACTTCATCCTCTCGGTCAACCGCCTCGACCGCGCGAAGCGGATCGACATGCTCGTCGAGGCGGCGGCCGCCCGGCCGGACATCCAGGTCGTCGTCGCGGGCGACGGCCCGGACCGCGAGCGTCTCGAGGGGATCGCCCGCCGGCACGGGCTCGACGGGCGGATCCGCTTTACCGGCCGGATCTCCGACGAGGAGCTGACCGGCCTGTACGCGCGCTGCCGGGCGGTCTTCTACGCGCCGGTCGACGAGGACTTCGGCATGGTCCCGTACGAGGCGTTTCTCTCCGAGAAGCCCGTCGTCACGACGACCGACGCGGGCGGGCCGCTCGAGGTCGTCGCCGACCGCGAGACCGGGCGCGTGGTCGAGCCGCAGCCCGCCGCGCTCGCCGAGGCGCTCGCGATCGGCGAGGACGAGGCGCGCAAATGGGGCCGCGCCGGCAAGGCGATCGCAGAGCGCGTCACGTGGGACTCGTGCATCGACGCACTCCTATCGTGACCCTCCCGGCACCATTCACCGGCGCCCGGCCCGCGCTCACGCGGCGCGCTTCGGCGTCCTCGGTCGCGCCGATAGTCACCACTATCGGCGCTCCCTGCGTTCTTGAATCGCTTGGTGTTCGCGACCCGGGCATCCGGCAATGGCACCGGAAGAGCCACCGATGAAGGTCGCCTACTACAGCCCGATGCCGCCGTCGCGGTCGGGGATCGCCGACTACTCGTCGCTGCTCCTGCCCGCCTTGCGGGAGCGGATCGACGTCGTGGTCGCCGAGCCCGGCAAGAACCCGTCCGCGGACGTCGCGCTCTACCACGTCGGCAACGACCCGGCCGCGCACGGCTGGATCGTCGACGCGCTCTACGAGCGGCCCGGCGTCGTCGTCCTGCACGACTTCGTCCTCCATCATCTGATCGCCGGGATCACGATCGGCCGCGGCGACGGGCGCGGCTACCTCGCGGCGATGGAGCGCGAGCGCGGCGTCGTCGGCAGGCTCGTCGGGCTCGGCGTGCTGGACAACCTGCTGCCGCTGCTCTGGGAGACGCGTCCCGAGGACTACCCGCTCGCGGGTCAGGTGCTCGACGCCGCCACCGGGCTGATCGTCCACTCGGACTACGTCGGACGCCGTGCGCGGGAGGCCGGCTACGACGGGCCGCTCCGGCGGATCCCGCACCCCGCGTGGCCGAGGCCGCAGACCACCCGGGAGGACGTCCACGGGGCGCCACTGATCGGCTGCTTCGGTCACCTGAACATGAACAAGCGCATCCCGCACCTCCTCGACGCGTTCGCGCGGCTGCGCCGGCGCCACCCGGGAGCGCGCCTCCTGCTGGCGGGCGCCGCGGCGGAGCGCTTCGACCTCGACCGGCGGCTGGAACGGCTCGGCCTCGACGACGGCGACGCGATCGCGCGGCTCGACTACGTCCCCGAGGCGCGTATGTGGTCGCTGATGGCCGCCTGCGACGTGCTCGTCAACCTGCGCTCGCCGACCATGGGCGAGACGTCGGGCTCCGTGATCCGCGCGCTCGCGCTCGGTAAGCCGCTGGTCGTCTCCGACGTCGGCTGGTTCGCGGAGCTGCCGGACGAGGTCGCGCTCAAGGTGCCCGTCGACCCGTGGGAGACGCGGACGCTCGAGGCGGCGCTGGCGCTCCTCTGCGAGACGGGCGCGCGCACCGCGATGAGCAATGCCGCGCTCGAGTACGTGGAGCGTGAGCACGATCTCGGCACGGTCGCCGACCGCTACGCCGAGGCGCTCGAGCTGGCAGCGGGTGGCGGGGCGGTCGACGACGCGGTGCTCGGGGAGGTCGCCCGCGCGGCGGCGGAGGTGGGGCTGGAGGACACGGGCGAGGTCGCCGCGCGTCTCGGCGAGGTCGGACTTGGTCACTAGGGCGCAGGCGCTGCCGCTCGCACGGGTGCGGGCGGTCCCGGCCTGGGCCTGGCTGACGGGGATCGTCGTCCTCTCGGTGCTCGTGCGGCTCGCGCTGGCCCGACGCATGGTCGCGCCTTGGATCATGGTCGACGAGCTGCTCTACTCCGAGCTCGCGAAGAGCTTTGCCGAGCACGGGCGCTTCCTGGTCCGCGGCGAGCCGAGCGAGGGGTTGGGGATCGTCTACCCGGTGCTGATCGCGCCCGCGTTCAGGCTCTTCGCCTCGGTGCCGGATGCCTACACGGCAGCCAAGTGGATCAACTCGCTGGTGATGTCGCTCGCGGCGGTCCCGGCCTACTTCCTCGCACGCCGCGTCGTCTCGCCCGGGCTCGCGCTCGTCGCGGCGCTGCTCACCGTCGCCGTGCCCTCGATGGTCTACACGGGCACGCTGATGACGGAGAACATCTTCTACCCGCTCTTCCTCTGCGTGGCGCTGCTGCTCGTGCTCGCGCTCGAGCGGCCGACCGTGCCGCGGCAGCTCGGGCTCGTCGCGCTCTGCGGTCTCCTCTACCTGACGCGCGCGCAGGCGATCGTGCTCTTCCCGGCGGTGCTGACGGCGCCGCTGCTCTATGCGGGCCGCGCCGGCATCCGCCTCTTCCGCGTCACGTACGGCGTCGTCGGCGGCCTCGCGGTGCTGCTCGTCGCCGTGCAGCTCGCGCGCGGCAACTCGCTCAAGGATCTGCTCGGCGCGTACAGCGCCGCCGCCGACACGCACTACACGGTCGCGAGCTCGTTCCGCTGGCTCGTCTACCACGTCGGCGAGCTCGACCTCTACCTCGGCGTGGCGCCGTTCTTCGCGCTCGTGCTCCTCGCCGTGCTGCGCCCGCCCAGGGCGCGCGCGTTCCTCGCCGCGGCGGTCTCGCTCTCGGCGTGGCTCGTCCTGGAGGTCTCCGTCTTCGCCTCCGCGCCCTTCGTGAGCCGGATCGAGGAGCGGAACATGTTCTACGTCGCGCCGCTCTTCTTCATCGCGCTCCTGGTCTGGATCGAGCTCGACCTCCCCCGCCCGCGTGCCGCCGGGGTCGTCGCCGCTGCCGCCGCGGCACTCGTCGGCGCCGTCCCGTACGCGGGGCTCCTGAACGGGAACGCGACCTCGGACACGCTTGCCTTCCTGCCGCTCTGGACGCTGCAGGACACCATCACCACGCTCGACCAGGTCGCCGCCGTCGTCGTGCTCGGCGCGATCGCGATCGCCGCGCTCGGCCTCCTGGTCCCACCGCGATTCGCGCTCGCGCTGCCGGCGGTCGTGCTCGCCTGGTTCGCAGTCTCGCTCTGGGCGATCGAGACCAACCCGCACGGCGGCATCCAGCACGCCTCGCTCGGCGCGCTCTTCGGCGGCATCTCCCGTCCCGACCGCGACTGGGTCGACCGCACCGTGGGGCGGAGCGGCGACGTCGCGTTCGTCTGGTCGGGGAACCGCGACAAGTTCACGCTCTGGGAGAACGAGTTCTTCAACCGCAGCGTCGGGCCCGTCTACGACCTGGGCTCGTCCGCGCCCGGGGGGCTGCCGACGACCGAGGTGACGATCGACCCGCGCACCGGGGTGCTGCGCGGAGCGGATCGGCACAGCTACGTCCTGACCGACACCTCCGTCAACCTCGCCGGGACGCCGGTGGCGACCGACACCGTCAAGCAGATGGCCCTCTACCGGGTGGACGGGCCGCTGCGCGTGCGCGCGCAGACGAGCGGGATCTACGCCGACTCGTGGTCGGGGCCGGAGGCGACGTACACGGCCTTCGGCTGCCGCGGCGGCACCCTCGCCGTCGCGTTGCGCAGCGATCCGAACCTGCACCACGGGCCGGTCACGGTGTCTGCCGGCGGGGTGTCCGCGCAGGTGCCGCCCAACGACACGCAGACGGTTCTCCGCGTCCCGCTGCACGCGCGGGACGGCCGCTGCGTCACCCACTTCACCGTCGCGCCGACCGCGGTGCCCGGCGTGACCGACCCGCGGGCGCTCGGCGTCCACTTCGACCGCTTCACGGTCCGTCCTTGAGGATCGTGTTCGACGTCTCGCCGCTCTCCCATCAGCGGACCGGCGTCAACAACTACATCCTCGGCTCGCTGCGCGGTCTGGTCGAGGCGGCGGGCGGCAGGCACGAGATCGTCGCGCTCGCGCCGACGAGCTTCCCCGGCGCGAGGACGATCCGCGAGACGCTCGCGGGTCTCGCAGATCGAGCTCGCCGCAGTGCGGCTGCCGTTCGCGCACGCCGTCCGCACCGCGTGGAGCATGCTCGGCCGGCCGGCCGCCGAGCGCTTCGTCGGCCGCTTCGACGCGCTCCACTTCACCGACTGGATGTACCCGCCGCAGCGAGGCGGCGTGCGGGCGACGACGATCCACGACCTCGTCCCGCTCCGGTTCCCCGGGTGGGTGACCGGGCGCACGCGCACGATGCACGGGCGCAAGTACCGGAACGCCGCGCGGACCTGCGACGTGCTCTTCTGCAACTCGGCCTTCACGGCGCGCGAGTGCGTGGAGCTGCTCGGCGTCCCCGAGGAGCGGACGCGCGTCGCCCACCCGGCGCCGGCCGACGTCTTCCGCGCCGACGGCGAGCGCGCCGACCTGGGGAAGCTCTACCTCCTGACCGTCGCGACGCTCGAGCCCCGCAAGAACCTCGACACTCTCGTCGACGCGTGGACGCTGCTCGGCGACCGCTACACGCTCGCCGTGGCGGGCGGTGCGGGCTGGGGACCGCAGCCGAAGCTCGACGTGCCCGGTGTGGAGCGGCTCGGTTACGTCACGGACGAGGAGCTCGCGCGCCTCTACCGCGGAGCGGCCGCCGCCGTCTACCCGTCGCGGTTCGAAGGCTTCGGCATCCCCATCCTCGAGGCGATGGCGTGCGGCACCCCCGTCGTCGCGTCCTCCCACGAGTCGCTCGACGAGGCCGCCGGCGGCGCGGCGGTGCGGGCCGATCCGGAGAGCCCGCAGGCGATCGCCGCCGCGATCGAGGACGCGGTCGCTCGCCGCGACGAGCTCGTGCGGCGCGGCGCCGAGCACGTGCGGCGGTTCTCGTGGCGCCGCGTCGGCGAGGTCTTCCTCGAGGGGTACGGCGCATGAGCTCGCTCACGTTCCTGAGGCGGCTCGGGGCGTGAGAGTGGCACTCGATGTGTCCCCGCTCGTGCAGACGCGCGCCGGGACGGCGCGCTACGTGGCGGGGCTGCTGCGCCATCTCGACGTCGAGCGGATCTCCTTCGGCGGCACGTCGAAGGTCGCGACGCTCGCCCGCGACGCGGTCTGGTATCCGTCGCTCGCGCTGCGCCGGGGCTACGACGTCCTCCACCTGCCGTCGTTCCGCGGCCCGCCCGCGGCGCGCGTGCCGCTCGTCGTCACCGTGCACGACCTCGGCGTGCTGCGCCACCCGGAGTGGTTCAACCGCTGGACGCGGACGTACAGCCGGCTTGCGGTGCCCCGCGTCGTGCAGGCGGCCGACCGGCTGATCGCCGTCTCCGAGTTCACGAGGCGGGAGCTCGTCGAGCTCCTGGGCGTCCCGGAGGAGAAGATCCGCGTCGTGCCGAACGGCGTCGAAGAGATCTTCTCTCCGGACGGCCCGAAAGCCGAGGGCGACTACACGCTGGCGGTCGGCACGCTCGAGCCGCGCAAGAACCTCGCGCGGATCGCGGCGGCCGTGGACGGCGAGCTGCGGGTCGTGGGCGCCCGCGGCTGGGGCGGGGTCGAGCCGCCGCGGAACGTCCGCTGGCTCGGCGAGGTACCGGACTGGGAGCTCGCGGCGCTCTACCGCGGCGCACGCTGCCTCGTCTACGCCTCGCTCTACGAGGGCTTCGGGATCCCGGTCGCCGAGGCGCTCGCCTGCGGCTGCCCGGTGGTCACGAGCCGCGGCACCGCGATGGAGGAGCTGGCCCCGGACGCGGCGCTCGTCGACCCGCTGGACGTCGACTCGATCCGCGACGGGATCCGCCGGGCGGTGCGCCTCGAGCCGCGCGTCGTCGCGACCTGGGAGGCCGTCGCCGCGCGGACGCAGGCCGTCTACGAGGAGCTCGCGTGATCGCGATCGACGCGGACGTCCTCGGCCGGCGCCGCACAGGCGACGAGACGTACGTGTCGAACCTGCTGCGCGAGCTCGGCCGGCAGGCGGACGACCTGCGGCTCGTCGCGTTCACGAGGCATCCGGAGCTCGTCCCCGACGGCGTCGAGGCCGTGCACCTCCCCGCGCGCAGCCAGGAGCTGCGCATGGCCTGGTCGGCGCCGCGCCTGCTCCGCCGTCTGCGGCCGGCGCTCGCGCATTTCCAGCACGCGCTCCCGCTCGCGTGCCCCTGCCCCGCGGTGGTGACGATCCACGACCTCTCGTTCGAGCGCGACTCCTCGCTGATGAGCCTCGCCGACCGGCTGACCTTCAAGGCGACTGTGCCGCGCGCCGCGCGGAAGGCGCGCCGCGTCCTGACCGTCTCCGAGCGGACGAAGCGCGACCTGATCGAGCTCTACGGGATCCCGGAGGACCGGATCGTGGTGACGCCGAACGGTGTCGACCCGGCCTTCGCGCCGGGCGGCGCAGCACGAGGGCTACCTGCTCTACGTCGGCGCGATCCAGGCCCGCAAGGATCCGCTCGCCGCCGCGGACGCCGCGGAGGAGGCCGGCCTTCCGCTCGTCGTCGTCGGCCCGGAGAAGGAGCCGGCGCTCGCCGACGAGCTCCGTCGCCGCGGCGCGCAGCTGCGCGGCTACCTCTCCATGGAGGAGCTCGCCGAGACGTACCGCGGCGCAGCCGCGCTCGTCTTCCCGTCGCGCTACGAGGGCTTCGGCCTGCCGCTCGTCGAGGCCATGGCGTCGGGCACGCCCGTCGTCGCCGCCGACGAGCGGGCGCTGCGCGAGGTCGCCGGCGACGCCGCGCTCTTCGCGCCGCGCGCCGAGCTCGGCGAGGCGGTGCGGCGCGCGCTCGCGCGATCGCGAGCGCCTCCGCGCGGCCGGGCTCGAGCGGGCGAGACGCTACTCGTGGGCGGAGACGGCGCGGCTGACGCTCGACGTCTACCGGGAGCTGCTGGCGTGAGGGTCGCGGCCGTCGTCGTCTCGCACGGGAACGCCGCCGAGGTCGAGCGACTCCTGCCCGCGCTCGCGCCGCAGGTCGACGAGGTCGTCGTCGTCGCCAACGTCCCGGGGAGCGCGGGGCAGGTGCCCGACGGCGTGCGCGTGCTCGAGAACCCCAGGCCGCTCGGCTTCGCCGGGAACGTGAACCGCGGCGCGGCGGCCACGGACGCCGAGCTCGTCCTCAGCGTCAACCCGGATGCGATCCCGCGGGAGGGCGCAGTCGGCGCGCTGCAGCGGCTTCCTCGAGGAGCACCCACGCGCCGGCGTCGCCGGCCCGCGGATGGTCTACCCCGACGGGACGTGGCAGCCCTCGCGCCGCCGCTTCCCGACCGTGCTGGGCACGCTGCGGCGCCGGACGCCGCTGCGCCTGCTCCGCGACCCGCAGACGGTGCAGAGAGAGCATTACCACCTGGGCGAGCGCCCGACCGAGCCCGTGCCGGCCGACTGGATGCTCGGCGGCTTCCTGCTCCTCCGGCGCGAGATGCTCGACGAGCTCGGCGGCCTCGACGAGGGCTTCCGCCTCTACGGCGAGGACATCGACCTCTGCTACCGCGCCGCGAAGGCCGGCTGGGAGCGGTGGTACGTCCCCGAGCGCCGTGGTCGAGCACGCGCACCAGGCGGTCACCGACCGCCGTCTCCTGACGAGGCGCACGCTCTGGCACTGGCGCGGCATCCTCCGCTTCGTGCGCAAGCACCCGGAGCGGCTCGGCGCCTGGCGCTGACCGGGCCGCGCCTAGCGCCGAGTCCTGACGAACCGGTGCGCGACCTGCGCGCCGAGCTCGCGTGCGTCGGAGCTGCCGAAGTCGGACGGCTTGAACGTCTTGTCGACGTGGATCTCGACGCGGTACGGCGGCTTCGCCGGGAACGAGAACGTGTGCACCTCCCGGCCGCCGATGGTGAAACGGCGCTCCGCGAGCACGCGCTTGATCTGCGGCTGCCCGTTGCGGTCGATCCGCACCGTGCCGAGGCGGACCCGCACCTGTCGAGCGGGGCTCGCGTCCGCTTGCGCCGCCGCGCGAGACGATCACCTTTGCGACGCCCGAGCCGCCGCCGGGTGTCGAGTAGACCGCGAACGACGCGTCGTGCCCGATCCAGCCGTCGTCGTAGACGCCGCTCGACGCGTCGCGGATGCGCAGCGGCAACGCGACGCGGAAGAGGGTCGTCGCGCCGTGGACCTCGACCGGCCTCCCGACGACGGTGACGCCGTTGACGCCGACGACCCACTTGACGTCCCGCTGCGGATCGAGCGTCCCGTCGGGCCTGGCGAGGTTCGGCGTCAACGATGGGCCAGGCGGCGGGGTCGTGGCGTCGAGCGTCCACGCCTCGCCGATCGACTGGTTCCAGAACTCGAGTGGATAGAAGGCGTTCTCGTTGACGCGCTGGCCGAGGAAAAGCGTGCGCGCCCTGTCGGTCTGCGCGTCGATCCAGTCGGGCGGCTTTGGCATCGAGCCGATCGCGGATTCCGAGACGTCCTTCGCCGCGTTGGCCGCCGTCACCTCGGCGGTGATCGTCCATCCCAGGCACGGCGACCGCGATCACGGCCGTCGCGGCCGCGACCACCGTCTGCTCTGGCGAGCAGGCGCGGCGCGAAGCGCCGCAGCACGATGGGAAGGAGAAGCACCGCCGCCGAGACGCCCGCGATCCAGAGGAGGACGTTCTGCGCGTAGGCGTCGTTCCACGCCCAGGCGCGGTTGGCCGCGGCGAGGACCGCCAGCCCGGGCGCGTCGGAATAGAGGTGGTGGTCCATCTGGTACGGCGTGATCACCAGCACCCAGACGATCGCGGCGGTGGCGACGGCGACCGCCGCGACGCGCACGCCGAAGGCTCGCGAGCCAGACCGCGGCGCCGATGAAGACGACGGGGCTGAGGTAGATGAGGTTGCGCTCCTCGACGCGCGTCGCCAGCGTCGTGGACAGGTACGAGGCCTTGACGGCCGCGTAGAGGACGAAGACGAAGATCGAGGCGGACGCGACGGCGAGGAACGCCCGCTCCTCCGCCTTTCGCTGGTCCATGCTCAGCACCCACGCGAGCGTGGCGATCGCGGGAAAGACGCCGACTCCGATCGCGAACGCGCCGACGGCCCATCCCCCGTACTCGAGCATCCGGTGGCTGAAGGCGGTTCCGACCTGCCAGCTGTACGAGTGGTGGGTCAGCGCCGCATTCAGGAAGATCGCGACGCCGAGGCCGAGCACGGCGGCGCCGATTCGCTGCGCCGGCGTCCACGATCCGATCACGCGTCGCCCGCGCCGGCTCGTCGCCGCGTACACGAGTGCCGCGAGCGGCGCCGCGGCGAGCAGCACCGCCAGCTGCGAGCGGACGGCCGGCGCCGCCACGAGGAGTACGAGCGACACCGCGATCCACCGGCGACTGCGGGTCGCAAGCGCCCGGCGCCCGCGTACAGGCACAGCGTCGAGTAGGTGTACGCAAGCGGCTCCGGGATGATCATCGCTCCGTAGATCAGCGCCGGCACCATCGCCGTGCCGGCCGCCGCGAACAGCGCGAGCGGCCGCGGGACGAGCGTGCGGGCGAGCAGGTAGGCGGGGATGAGCGACGCGGTCATCGTCAGCGTCCCGATGTACTTGACGGCCTCGTAGCCGCGCTCCGTCGAGCCGAGCCACCAGGCCGGGGCGATCAGATACGCGTAGATCGAGCCCGGCGACGTCTGGTGCAGCCGGAGCATCGCGTGGCCGGTGGCCGCGATCCCGCGCGAGAGCTCCGCCCACTCGAGCTCGTCGCTGAAGACGAACGGCGACGCGCGGCCCGACGCCTGCCAGCAGTAGAGAAACGACAGGACGACGTAGAGCGTCAGAACCGGATAGGCCGAGACCACCCGGTCGAGGAACGTGGGACGCGCCTGGGCTGTTTCCTCAGCCGCTCCCTCGGCGGCGATGTTCACTCTTCGACGACCCCGAGGATGACCTTGCGGGTCGAGGTCGATCTCGCGGCGGACGAAGCGGCACGCGACGCCCGCGTCGGCGCAGGCGCCGACGATCGCGTCGAGCGCCTCGCGGGGCGCGTCCGGAATGGTGATCAGCACGAGGTCGGGGTGGGCGCGCTCCAGGATCCGGACGATCTCGCCGGTGCCGCCGAGCACGCTCACTCCCTGCAGCCGGCGCCGCCGCAGCTGCCTGTCGTCGTCGACGAAGCCGACGACGCGCTCGCCCGGTGTCTCGCGCAGCTCGCGCAGGAGGCTGCGCCCGGTCCTGCCCGCGCCGACGATCAGCGTCCGGCTCCCGTCCGCGGTCGCGGATGGTCGTCAGGGCGCGGGCGAGCGCCCGCTCGGCGAAGCGCGAGCCGACGATCAGCACGCTGCAGATGAACGCGTCGATCACGAAGACGTTCGGCGAGAAGTCGCCGAACGGCGGCTGCGTCAGCGTGATGAACCCGACGGCCACGAACTCCGAGAGCACCACGGCGGCGACCGCCGCGACCGCGTCGCGAGAGCCGGCGTAGCGCCAGACGCCGCGGTAGAGGCCGAACGGGATGAAGGCGACGTAGCGCGCGAAGAGGAGCACCGGCAGGGAGACCAGGAAGAAGTGCCGCTGGTTGAACGTGCCCGTGCCCTCGAAGCGGAGCAGATAGGCGAAGAGGAAGGCGGCGCCGATCAGCGCGCCGTCGATCAGCACCTGGGCGAGGCGCCCGAGATGGACGAAGGAGGCACGTACGCCGGTCGATCCGCCCCTCGCGGTCGATGTCCGCGAGGAAGCTCCCGAACTGGACGAGCAGCGCGAACGTGATCAGCACGCCGACGGCTGCGATCCGCCCGTTGCCGAGGGTCGTGTAGGCGAGGCTCGTGGCGCCGAGCGCGATCGAGACGAGCGCCAGCAGCACGACGGCGCTCGTCTCGGAGAGGCCCAGGTAGACCAGCCGGTGCGAGCTGTGGTCGCGGCCGCCCTCGTAGACGGGGCGTCCGTCGAGCAGGCGCACGACCGTGACGAGCGTCGTGTCGAGGATCGGAACGGCCAGGATCAGCACCGGCAGGAGCAGCGTCGCGACCGTCGCCGACGCCGCCGTGTAGCTCGCGGCGAGGCCGAGCACCGCGAGGGCGAAGCCGAGGAGCTGGCTCCCGGAATCGCCCATGAAGACGAGCGCCTTGCGCCCCGGGCGCAGGTTGTACGGGAGGAAGCCGGCGCAGCCGAGGCCGAGCGCGACCGAGATCGCGAGCACGAGGTGGTTCTCGTGCGTCGTCGCGGCGTCGATCGCGAAGAACGCGCAGGCGATCGTGGCGAGCGTCGCGGCGAGCCCGTCCATGTTGTCCAGCAGGTTGAACGCGTTCGTCAGACCGACGAGCCAGAGGAGACCGATCGCGAAGGCGAGGATGTCGTTGCCGACGATCTCGACGTTCGTCCCGGTCAGCATCACGAGCACGGCGGCCCCGATCTGGGCCACGAGCTTCACGGCCGGCGGCAGGTTGACGAAGTCGTCGACGAGCCCCGCGGCGAAGAGGATCCCGCAGCCGGCGAGGATTCCCAGCAGCTGGGTGTCGGCCTCGATGTAGCCGCTCGCGACGGCGGCCCCGACCCCGGCGGCGAAGCCGAGCGCGATCCCGATCCCGCCCCCGATCGGCGTCTCGCGCGTGTGCCAGCGATCGCCGCTCGGTGCGACGAGGAGGCGTTGCCGGAGCGGCGAGTGGAGTAGGACCCAGATCGCCGCCGCGGACACCGGCAGGGCAATCAGGACGGCCAGCGCGCTCACGCCCGTGGAGGGTAATGAAGTGCTGTTAGGCGCATGTTTGGGTCGATTCCTCCCGCGGGCCCCCCGCCTAGACTAGAGCGCGCAAGTGACGATCTACTCGGATCTCTTCCGCTACCGCGAGCTGTTCCGGAATCTCTTCCGGCGCGACCTGCATGCGAAGTACCGCGGCTCGGCGCTCGGGGTCGCCTGGTCGCTGGCCAACCCGCTCGTCCTGATGGGCATCTACGCGCTCGTCTTCAGCGTGCTCTGGCACGCGATCGACATGCCGCACTATCCCCTCTACCTCCTCTCCGGGCTGGCGGTGTGGATCTTCCTCTCGACGTCGCTGCAGGCGGGCGCGCGCAGCCTGCTCGACAACGCCGACCTGATCAAGAAGATCCGCTTCCCGCGCCAGCTCGTGCCGCTCTCGATCGTGGCCACCCAGCTCGTCTCCTTCGCGGCGATGCTCGTGGTGCTGATGATCGTGAACGCGATCGTGATCCCGGAGACGCGCGGCACGGTCTGGCTGACGCCGCTGCTCGCGGTCGGTGTCGTCGCGCTCGTCGCCGGCTGCGCGCTCGCGATCGCGTCGCTGAACGTGCTCTACCGCGACGTGGAGCATCTGCTCGCGGCGCTGCTGCTGCCGTGGTTCTTCCTGACGCCGATCGTCTACTCCTACGCGGCGATCGACGCGTTCGACCACCATCGCACGCTGACCCAGGTGCTCCGCTGGGGGAACTTCATCACGCCGCCGATCGAGGCGCTGCGTGCGCCGCTCTACGAGGGCCGGCTGCCGCGGCTCGCCGACGTCGTCTATCTCGTCGTCGCGGCGGTCGCCGCGCTCGGCGCTCGGCGCGTGGGTCTTCAGCCGCGTGGACGACCGGATCCCCGTGGAGCTCTAGCGAGTCGCACGACGATGCGCCCGTCGTAGAGCCACGGCTCGCGGCGGTGTGGATGGTCCCGCGACGGCTCGATCGCCGGGAGACCCTCGGGGCCGGGGCTCGGCTCAGCGTCGACGTCCCGCACGATCGACGGGAAGAGCAGCGGGCCGGGGAACGACGGCACGCGGCCGCCGCCCGGCGCCCACGCCGCCAGCGCCTTGCGGGCCCGGCGCCCGTCCGTCTCGACCGCGCCGCCGACGATCGCGAAGCCCTCCTGGTGCGCGTCGAGCACCCTCCGCGACCAGTCCGCGGCGGGTTCTGCACCGGGCGCGAGATGCGCGACCGCCTCCGCCTCATCGAGCGCCACGAGCGGCTCCTCCTGGTTTCCCACCTCGGCGCCGACGACCGCCAGTCGCCGCTCGATCCGCGGCACGACCTCGACGTCCTCCTCGGGCCGTTCGTTGCCGAGCTCGGCGAGCCAGAACCGCCCCTCGTCGACGAGGTCGAGGGCGAACCGGTAGCGGCCCGGGGGGCAGGGGCAGCCGCACCTCCAGCTCGAGCTCGACGGTCTCGCCCGGCGCGACCGGGTGCGGCAGGTCGGTGCGCAGGCCGTCCCAGACGATCGGCGTTGCCGCGGTCGTCGAGCCAGTGGTACGACGCGTGGATGCCGCTCGCGTCGCCTCGCGTCTGCCACGTCGCCGTGCCCGCGTTCTCGACGGCGACGCGGGCGCGTGCAAGCGTTCCGGCCCGGCGGCCGTCGAGGCTCCAGCTCCGCCAGCGGGCGGCCAGCGGGCCCTTGGGGACAGGTGTGTCCATGAGGCCCGGCTAGTGTAGGGCGCGATGACGGCACCTCTGCTCGTCCGGACGGCCCGCCGCGAGCGGGTGGAGCGCACGCCGGTCTGGTTCATGCGTCAGGCCGGGCGCTCGCTCCCGGAGTACCGCGAGCTGCGCACCCGCTACGGCCTCTTCGACATCGTCCGGCAGCCGGAGCTCTGCGCCGAGGTGACCCTGCAGCCGGTTCGGCGGCACGACGTCGACGCAGCCGTCATGTTCGCCGACATCATGTTCCCGGTCATCGGCATGGGCGTCGACGTGCAGCTCGTCGAGAGCCTCGGCCCCGTCGTCGAGCAGCCGGTCGAGCGCCTCGCCGACGTCGAGCGTCTCGTCGTGCCCGACCCCGAGGAGTCGGTGCCGGAGATCCTCGAGGCGGTGCGCCTCGTGCGGGCCGAGCTCCGTCCCGACCAGGCCGTCGTGGGCTTCTGCGGAGGCCCGTTCACCGTCGCCGGCTACCTGATCGAGGGAAAGCCGAGCCGCGAGTTCACGAAGGTGAAGGCGATGATGTACGGCGCGCCCGAGGTCTGGCACGCGCTGATGGAGAAGCTGGCCGACTGCTTCGCCCTCTACGTGCAGGCGAAGGCCCGCGCCGGCGCCGACGCGATCCAGCTCTTCGACTCCTGGGTCGGCGCGCTCTCGCAGCGGGACTACGAGGAGTTCGTGGCGCCGTACTCGAAGCGCATCCTGGACGCGCTCGACTGCCCGACGATCCACTTCGGCACCGGGACGACGCACCTGCTCGGCGCGATGCGCGACGCGGGCGGCGACGTGATCGGCCTCGACTGGCGGCTCCCGCTCGACCGCGGCTGGGCCGAGGTCGGCGAGGACCGCGGCGTCCAGGGGAATCTCGAGCCCGCCGTCCTGCTCGGCCCGTGGGAGCGTGTCGAGGCGGCGGCGCTGGACGTGCTCGAACGCGCCGCCGGCCGCCCGGGTCACATCTTCAACCTGGGTCACGGCGTCCTCCCGCAGACGAATCCGGACGACCTCGGCCGCCTGCGCGAGCTCGTCCACGAGCGAACCTCCGCACCGGTCGCGGCCTGAGCGCGATTCCGCAGCGGGAGCTCGACGCGGTCTTCGGGCCGGGTGTCCCGGACAGCGCTACGTGCGGCCGCTTCGAGGGCTTCCTGCCGCTGCTCGCCGAGTTGGCAGTGGAGGCGAGTCGGCTACCGTCACGCGCGTGAGCGCAGCAGTCGTCCTCATGGCCTACGGCTCGCCGGAGCGGATCGCCGACGTTCCTGCCTACTACGCGGACATCCGCGGGGGGCGGCCGATCGCGCCCGAGCAGCTCGACGACCTCGTCGGCCGCTACCGGCGCCTCGGGATCGAGGACTCGAACCCGCTGAACGCGATCACCGAGCGGACGCGCGCCGCGCTCGAGGCCGAGCTCGGGCTCCCCGTCTTCACCGGCATGAAGCACTGGCAGCCGCGGATCGCCGAGGCGGCGGACGGAGCCGTGGCCGCCGGCGCCGACCCGATCGTCGGCCTCGTCCTCGCGCCGCACTACTCGCGAGGCTCGATCGCCGGCTACCGGCGCCTGCTCGAGGAGCGGGCTGCGGGGCCGCGCCGAGCTGCGCTTCGTCGACGCGTGGTACGACGACGACGCCTTCGTCGATCTGCTCGCGGAGAAGATCCGGGGCACGCGCGCGCACGTCGTCTTCACCGCCCACAGCCTGCCGGTGCGGACCGTCGCCGAGGGCGACCCGTACGAGGATCAGCTCCTCGAGACCTCCCGACTCGTCGCCGAGCGCGCCGGGATCGAGGACTGGTCGTTCTCCTTCCAGAGCGAGAGCCCGACGGGCGAGCCCTGGCTCGGCCCCGACATCCTCGACCACCTCGTCGAGCTGCACGAGCGCGGAATCCGCGACGTGCTCGTGTGTCCCGTCGGGTTCGTGTCGGATCATCTGGAGATCCGCTGGGACATCGACACCGAGGCGAGGGATCGCGCACGCGAGCTGGGGCTCGAGCTCAGCCGGATCGAGATGCCGAACGACGAGCCCGCGTTCGTGGCCGCTCTCGCCGGGATCGTGAGGCGGCAGCTGTGATCAGGCCGTTGCGTGAGGACGAGTTCGCGGCGTGGTACGACGGCGCGCGGGCGGGCTACGCGCGGGACATCGAGGAGAGCGGCGGCGTCCCGCACGACGCCGCGCGGCAGAAGGCGGTCGACGACATGCGCTCGCTCTGGCCGGACGGCTGGGGCAGCCCGGAGCAGGACGTCTACGCCCTCGACGACGATGACGGCGAGGCGGTCGGCTACCTGTGGCTCTGCGACCGGGAGGGGATGTCGGGCCGGCAGCTCTTCGTCTACGAGCTGCGCGTCGAGGAGGCGCACCGCGGCAAGGGGCACGGCCGGACGCTGATGAAGTTCGCCGAGGAGGAGGCGCGCCGGCGCGAGCTGCCGCGGATCGCGCTGAACGTCTTCGGCGGCAACGAGGTCGCCCGCGGCCTCTACCGGTCGCTCGGCTACTACGAGAGCGCTGTGTTCATGGTCAAGGAGCTATGAGGAAGGGCGAGATCCTCGTCGACGACGTGCGCCGCGTGTTCCGCGTGCACGCGCAGCCGTCGCGGACGCTCAAGGACCTCTTCGTCCTCCGCGGGCGCACGCCGGCCCGCGAGGTCGTGGCGCTGCGACGGCGTCTCGTTCCACGTCGAGCCGGGTGAGGCGGTGGCGCTCGTCGGTCGCAACGGCTCCGGAAAGTCCACGCTGCTGCGCCTGCTCTCGGGGATCATCAAGCCCACGTCGGGCCGCGTCGCCGTCGAGGGGCGGATCGGCTCGCTGCTGGAGCTCGGCGCGGGCTTCCACCAGGAGTTCACGGGGCGCGAGAACGTCTATCTGAACGGCTCCATCCACGGCCTCTCGCGGGTGCGGGTACGGGAGCTGATGGACGAGATCGTCGACTTCGCCGGGCTCGAGGACGCCATCGACCTGCCGGTCCGCACCTACTCGTCCGGGATGTACATGCGCCTGGGCTTCGCCGTCGCGGCGCACATCCAGGCCGACGCCTTGCTCCTCGACGAGGTGTTCGCCGTCGGCGACGAGGGCTTCCAGCGCAAGTGCTTCGGCAAGATCGCCGAGTTCAAGCAGCGCGGCGGGACGATCGTCTTCGTCTCCCACGACGCGGCCGCCGTCGAGCGGCTCTGCGACCGCTCGGTGCTGCTGCGACACGGCAGGGTCGACTTCGACGGGCCCGTCCGCGACGCGATCGCGCGGTACCACGCACTGCTCGCGGCGGAGGAGAGCCCCGACGAGCTCTCGGCCGGGCTCCGGGAGTTCGGCACGGGCGAGGCGCGGATCGTGGGGGGCGTGCTGGTCGACGCTGAGGGGGACGAGCGGCTCCAGTTCACGGCCGGCGAGCCGCTGACGGTGCGGCTGCGTGTCTCGGTCGAGCAGCCGCGTCGAGCCGCCCGTGGTCGTGCTCGAGCTGCGCGACGACAACGGCGTCCTCCTGGCGAGCGGCGAGCAGGACACGCGCCGCGTTGGGCTGGCGCGCCGAGCCCGGTGAGCGGGTTCTCGAGCTCGCCCTCGACCGGCTGCCACTTGCCGACGGGCGCTTCCACCTCCGCTTCGCGCTCCGGGAGGCGGAGGGCGGGCGTCTCCTGCACCTGCTCGACGACGCGCTGCGCTTCGTCGTCTATCCGACCGGGCGCCGAGCGGGGCGCCGTGCTGCTCGACGGGCAGTGGACGTTGAAGGAGATCGGAAGCGAGGCCGAAACTCCGTCGCGATGAGCTCGCGGACCTGTCCCGACTGGCCGGAGCTGATGCAGCTGGACCCGGACCTCCAGTTCAAGCACTACACGCTCGCCGAGGCGCAGCTGCCGTCCGAGGTGCTCGTCCGTATCGAGGGTGTTCGGTCCGACTCCGTCTCGATCTGCTGCGACCTCGAGCGGCACGTCTTCAATCGAGGGCACACCGAGCCGGCGGTCGCCGCGGCGCTCGCGGATACGCACTGGTACGAGCTGCAGGAGTGGGTCGGCAGCGGCCCGGGCACCGCCCGCGCCTGAGCCGAGCGCAGTTTTTGTCTCCTTGTGGGACGCGTCATCCGGTGTGCGCCGGCAGACCAGGGCGCGACCCAGCGCGACGCGGCTAGTCTTCCCCGGGGTGGGACCGGCGATCGTGATCCCGTATCGGCCCGGCACGGCCAAGAGCCGCCTGCCGGCGAGGTCGAGGGAGCGCCTGGCGCAGGCGATGCTCGGCGACCTGATGGCGGCGTGCCGCGAGGTTGGACGGCCGCTGCTCGCCGACGCGCCGGGCGGTCAGGGCGCGGCGGTCGGCGCGGCGCTCGCGGAGCTGCCCGACGAGCCGGTGCTCGTCGTCAACGCAGATCTGCCGTGCGCGACGCCGCGCGATCTGCTGGCGCTACTCGGCTCCGTCCCCGAGGGCGGGCTCGCGGTCGTCGCCGCCGCCGACGGGACGACCAACGCGCTCGCGCTCGCGTCGCCGACGCTCTTCAAGCCGGTCTACGGACCGGGGAGCGCGGAGCGGTTCGCCGCGCTCGCGTCCTCGCGTCTGCTCGAGATCCCGAACCTGGCCGACGACGTGGACACACTGGCCGACCTCGAGCGGCTCGTCGGTCGCGTCGGGCCGCGGACGCGCGCCGCCCGTCGGGAGGCCGCGTGAAGGCTGCCGTCCTGTCGGGCGGCGTCGGAGGAGCGCGGTTCCTGTCGGGGCTCGTCCCCCTCGCGGACGTGACCGTGATCGGCAACGTCGGCGACGACGTCGAGGTGCTGGGCGTCCACGTCTCGCCCGACCTCGACTCGGTGCTCTACACGCTCACAGGGCGGGCGGACGAGGAGCGTGGCTGGGGCCGGGCCGGCGAGACGTGGAACGCGCTCGGCACCGTCTCGGAGCTCGGCGGGGAGGACTGGTTCCGGCTCGGCGACCTCGACCTCGGCCTGCATCTCGTTCGCTCGCAGGCTCTCCGCGCAGGCGAGCCGCTGTCGTCGGTGACCGGACGGCTCGCGGAGCGGTTGGGGCTCGACGCGGCGCTTCTGCCTGCCACGGACGACCGGCTGCGCACGTGGATCCGCACGCCGGCTGGGGAGTTCCCCTTCCAGGAATGGTTCGTGGCGCGGGGCCACTCGGACGAGGTCGACGGCGTGCGCTACGAGGGCGCCGGGTCGGCGCGACCCGCGCCGGGTGTGCTCGACGCGCTCGTCGGCGCGGATCTGATCGTCCTCGCGCCGAGCAACCCGTATGTCAGCATCGGCCCGATCCTCGCGGTCGCGGAGATCCGGGCGGCGATCGAGGCGCGAACGGTCCCGTGCGTCGCCGTCAGCCCGCTGATCGGCGGCCGGGCGGTCAAGGGACCAGCCGACCGGATGCTGCAGCGGCTCGCCGGCGGGACCTCGCCCGCTCATCTCGCCGGCTGCTACGCAGGGCTGATCGACGCGCTCGTGTTCGACGCGGCCGACTCGCCCGCCGGCCTCGACGTCAGGCCGATCGTGACGCGGACGCTGATGAGGGACGACGAGGCGCGTCGGCGGCTGGCCGAGGCGGTGCTCGACGCGGCGGGCCAGCCGGCGTGAGGGTCGCGGTGCTGGGCGGGACGGGCTCGTTCGGCCGAGCGCTCGCGGCGCGGCTCGTGGCGTCCGGCGACGAGGTCGTGATCGGCTCCCGCGATGCGGAGCGCGCCCGGACCGCGGCAGCCGAGCTCGGCTGCGCCGGCGCCGTCAACACCGAGGCCGTACGCGACGTCGAACTCGCGGTGCTCGCGGTCAAGGCCGACGCCGCGATCGAGACCGCGCGCGAGGTCGCCGGGGCGCTCGGCCAGACGCCGCTCCTCAGCGTTGCCTCGAACCTCGCTTTCTCGAAGGACGGCGTCCGTCCCGACCCGGAGCAGCGTTCGATCGCGGAGCGTGTCGCCGACGAGGTGTCGGCCCCCGTCGCCGCCGGCCTGCACTCGATCGCTGCGGCAAATCTGGAGGACGAGCCGCCGGACGAGGATGCGCTCGTCTGCGGCGACGACGAGCGTGCGAAGGAGCTGGCGCTCGAGCTGGCCGGCAAGGTCGTCGCCGGCAGCGCGCGCGACGCGGGTCCGCTCGCGGGCGCGCGCACGCTCGAGGGGCTGACTGCCGTGATCGTCAACCTGAACCGTCGCTACAAGGGCCACGCCGGCCTCAGAGTCACGGGTTTGTGATCGAGATCGTTCCGGTCGAGGGACTGCCGGAGATCCGGGAGGGCGACGATCTCGCCGCGCTGATCCAGGAACGGATCGACCTCAGCGACGGCGACGTGCTCGTGATCGCGCAGAAGGTCGTCTCGAAGGCCGAGGGGCGCGTCGTCCGCCTCGACGACGTCGAGCCGTCGGCGCAGGCGCGCGAGCTCGCCGAGGACGAGGACCCGCGCAAGCTGGAGGTGATCCTCCGCGAAAGCGCGCGGATCGTGCGTACGCGCGCCCCGCTCGTGATCGCCGAGACCCGGCACGGCTTCGTCTGCGCGTCGGCCGGCGTCGACGCCTCGAACGCGCCCGAGGCCGGGACGCTCGTCCTGCTCCCGCTCGATCCGGACGAGTCGGCGCGGCGGATCCGCGACGGGTTGACTCGGAACGTGGCGGTGATCGTCTCCGACTCGTTCGGCCGCCCGTTCCGGCACGGCACGACGGACGTGGCGATCGGCGTCGCGGGCCTCGCCCCGCTGCAGGATCTCCGCGGTACGCGCGACCGGGCCGGCTACGAGCTGAAGACGAGCCAGATCGCGATCGCGGACGAGATCGCCGGCGCGGCGCAGCTCGTGATGGGCAAGGCGGACGGGGTGCCCGCTGCCGTCGTGCGCGGTCTCGCGGCTGGAGGGCGAGGGCGCGGCCCGCGAGCTCGTGATGGAGCCCGAGCGTGATCTTTTTCGGTAAATGATGTAGGTGTACACCTCCACCCTTCGCCGACGTGATGTAGGTGTACACCTCCATCACGCATGCCTGAGCACGTGATCCACTGGGACGACGTCGAGCCCGTTCGGCGCGAGCGGGGCTGGATCGGTGCGGCCTGGAGCAACCTCGGTACGGCTGCGGGTACTGTCACGGTGGGCGTGAGCCGGGTCGAGCTGGCGACGGGCGAGATCCCGACGCCCCGCACATGCACTACGGCGAGGCGGAGATCTTCTTCGTCCTCCGCGGCTCGGGCCTTTCGTGGCAGGCCGGCAAGACGTACGCGGTGCGCGAGGGCGACTGTCTCATCCATCGCGTCTACGAAGAGGCGCACACCCTCCGCGGCGGCCCCGACGGAATGGAGTATCTCGTCTTCGGCCAGCGCCGACGGGGTGCGAGTGCCGTGCTGCCGCGTTCGGGGACGATGTGGAGGTGGCCGCGGCTGGATCGACGTCCACATGGAAGGGACGCCGTGGCACCGCGAAGCGAAGATCGGGCCGCCTGACTTCCCCGAGCCTGAGGCCGATCGCCCGGAGACGATCCGGAACCTCGACGAGGTCGAGGCGCAGCACGGCGGTCGCCGGAAGGCGCTGGCACCGCGCGGGATCTCCGAGTCGACCGGCCTCAACTGGACAAAGCTCCGTCCCGGCGAGACCGGTGCGCCGAGGCACTGTCACTCCGCCGAGGAGGAGATCTTCGTCGTCCTCGACGGCGCCGGAACGCTGTACCTGGGCGACGACGAGCACTCCGTCCGCCGCGGGCACGTGATCGCGCGACCGGCGGGCACGCGCGTCGCCCACGGCTTCCGCGCAGGCGACTCCGGCCTGACGCTCCTGGCGTACGGGACGCGCGAGCCGGACGACGTCTGCTACTACCCAACGTCTGGGACGATCTACTGGCGGGGCCTCGGCGTCCTGGCGAAGCTCGAGCACGTTGCCTACCCGGACGAGTTCTAGGCGGCGAAAACCGCTCAAGCAGGCGATGGGAACAACCGATACGAGCTGGAACATGCCCAGTTCCGACCTCGCCGCGGGGGCGGCGCAGGCAGCTCCTTCTGCACAACCCGAGTTGCTCGTCGAGTCGTACCGGCGGCTCGCCGAGGTGTTCCACCACGTCCTCTCCGAGCAGAGCGTCGACACGCTCCTCGACCGGATCGCCGACACGCTCGCCGAGCTCGATCCCGTACGAGGCGCTGCACGTCTACGAGGCGGACGTCGCCCGGCGGATGCTCGTCCCCGTGCTCGCGCGCAGCGAGTGGGCGGAGGAGATCATGCGCGACCGTGCGCCCTTCGGCGAGGGCATCACCGGCTGGGCCGTCGAGCAGCGGACGCCCGGTGCTGACGAACCAGGCGCATCTCGACCCCCGCGTGAAGCTCGTTCCGGGGACGCCCGAGCGAGCCCGAGGCGCTGATCACCGTGCCGCTGATCGCGCGCGGGGCGCTGAAGGGGGCGCTCAACATCTACCGCATCGGCGAGCACGCCAGATTCGCCGAGCACGAGTTCGAGCTCGCAAAGTGGTTCGGTGACGCCGCCGCGCTCGCGCTCGACAACGCGCAGGTCCGGGAGCGGCTCGTGCACCAGGCGCAGACCGACTCTCTGACCGGCCTCTACAACCACCGCTTCTTCCAGGAGCGGCTTCGCGCCGAGCTGACACGCGCGCATCGCTCGCACGATGCCGTCGCGGTGCTGATGTTCGATATCGACGACTTCAAGAAGGTCAACGACATCTACGGGCACGGCGTCGGCGACCAGCTGCTCGTCGCAGCTCGGCGCGCCTCGCGCGCGACACGGTTCGCGCGTCGGACGTCGTCTGCCGGATCGGCGGCGAGGAGTTCGCGGTCGTCATGCCCTCGTGCGACGCGGGCGACGCGCTCGGCCTCGCTCGACGCCTCACGGACCGGCTTCGCGACACCGACTTCGAGCCGGCCGGCGGGATCACCGTCTCGATCGGCATCTCGCAGGGCCCCGAGCACGCCACCAACCCGCGCGAGCTCGTCGCCTGCGCCGAGGCGGCGATGATGACCGCGAAGGCCCGCGGCAAGGACAAGGTCGTGCTCTTCGACGACTCGACCCGCGAGCGACCTCAGGCGAAGCCCGGACGGCGGGACGTCCGGTCGATCGCCCACCTGAAGCTGCTCCAGAGCCTCGCCGGAAAGCTCAACCGGCTGAACGACGTGCGCGAGATCGGGCACGCGATCGCCGCCGAGCTGCGCATGCTGATCGACTACCACTCGTGTCGCGTGTTCGTGCGCGACGGCGACGAGCTGATTCCGGTCTCGCACATCGGCGACCTGCGGTCGGAGGAGCTGCCGCTCGCCCAGGTGCTCGCGCTGAAGGTCGGCGAGGGGATCACGGGCCACGTCGCCGAGACCGGCGAGTCGATGCTCGTGCACGACGCACTCAACTGCGAGTACGCCGTCGTCCTGCCCGGCACCGAGGAAGTCGACGAGTCGCTCGCCGCGGTGCCGCTCAAGTTCGGCACGCGCGTGATCGGCGTGCTCGTGATCTCGAAGCTCGGACTGAACCAGTTCGACGCGGACGACGTGCGGCTCCTCGAGGTGCTCGCGGGCCACGCCTCGGTCGCACTGGAGAACGCGCGCCTCTACGACGTGCAGCGGCGTGAGGCGGAGAGCGCGAAGGCGCTGCTCGAGTTCTCGGACGCGCTGGCGAGGGCGACGACGCTCGAGGGTATCGCCGAGGAAGCGGTCGCGGCGGTCGAGCGACTGTTCGGCGCCGTCGAGACGTGCCTCTGGCTGCGGGACGAGCGGGCTCGAGCCTTCACGTGTGTCGCGTCCCGCGGCCGCTCGGACGCGCACGAGCCGTGCGTACCGGTCACGATCGAGGAGGGCGAGGCATTCGTCGCGGGCCGCTCGACGCCGTTCCTCGCCGCCGGGGCTCCCGGCATCGCCCCGACCGCGCCGGTGGCCGTTGCGCCGCTGCAGCCCTACGCGAAGGTTCCCGGCTGGCTGGCGGCGGTGCTGCCCGAGCCGCCCACCGAGGACCGGCTGCGACTGCTGAACGGCCTGACCGACCAGGCCGGCGCCGCGCTCGAGCGCGCCCGGCTCTCGCACGAGCAGCGTCTGGCGGCGGAGATCGCGAACGCGCTGCTCGAGTTCAGCCGCCAGCTCGTCCGGGCGGAGGGGATGCAGGACGTCCTCGCGCGGATCGTCGCGGTTGACCGCCGGGACGCTCGGCTCGGACCGCTGCTCGTTCTGGCTCGCGAACGCCAGGACCGGCGAGCTCGAGGTCGAGACGCTGTGGGGCTATCCCGACGACGAGGCGGCTGCAATGCGCCGCGCCCGCTACGGCGGCGACGTCGTCGAGCAGTGGCTGGCCGCATCCGAGCCGTTCCTGCTTCGCCCCGACGACCTCGCCCACATCGACGGCGTCCCGGAGGAGAAGCGCGGCCTGACGTTCGCCGTCGCGCCGGTGCGCGTCGAAGGTGGGCGGCCGGGCTGCATCGCGGTCAGCGTCACCGACGAGGCAGACTTCGACGAGCGCAAGATGCGGCTGCTCGCCGGTCTCGTGCAGCAGGCGCGCCTCGCGATCGAGAGTGCCTGGAACTTCGAGCACCTGGAGGAGACGTTCGTCTCGACGGTCGAGGCGCTCGCGAACGCGCTGGAGGCGAACGACGAGGACACGTCCTCGCATGCCCGCTGGATCCGGGACGTCGCAGGGCACGTGGGCGAGGAGCTCGGTCTCGACGCCCGCGCGCTGAAGCGGCTCGAGCTCGGGGCGCTCTTCCACGACATCGGCAAGATCGGCGTTCCCGTCGGAGATCCTGCGAAAGCCCGGCCCGCTCACCGACGAGGAGCGCGTGATCGTCGAGCAGCATCCGGTGCTGGGCGAGCGGATCCTGGCTCCGATCGAGCGTCTCGCCGACGTTCGCCCCGTGGTCCGAGCCTGCCACGAGCGCTGGGACGGCTACGGCTACCCGGACGGGCTCGCCGGCGAGCGGATCCCGATCGAGGCGCGGATCATCCTCGTCTGCGACGCGTTCCACGCGATGACGACCGACCGGCCGTATCGCGAGCGGCTCTCGAACGAGGAGGCGTGCCGGCGCCTGCGGGCGGCGGCGGGCACGCAGTTCGACCCCACCGCCGTGGACGCCTTCGTGCGCGTTCTCGGCAGGCCGCAGAGCGCCGCGAAGCCGTAATCAGCCCCGCCAGAGCACCTCGCGCGAGGGGTCGGCGGCCGGATCACCCTCCGGCAGCGCGTCGCGCGACCACTCCTCGGTCTTCCAGCGCGGCACGGGCGTCTCGCACGCCTCCTTCGGCACGAAGCGCGACCGCTCGACCAGCCGGTACTGGTGGATGTAGCGCGGGCAGTTCGGGAAGACCTCGGTCGCGCGCACGCGCCAGACGAACTGCGCCTCCGGCCACTCCGCGAGCAGCGGGTCGTCCTCCGACTGCGACGCGATCCCGTTCAGCCGCAGGCGCCGCCGGTTCTCGAAGTCGATGAACAGCAGGCCCACGTGCGGGTTGACGCGGGCGTTGCCGGCCGAGAGATACATGCCGTTGCCGTCGTAGTTCGGGAACGCCAGAGTCCGCTCGTCGAGGACGCGGACGAAGCCGGGCGCGCCGCCCTTGTACGAGCACTGGGGCCGGCCCTCGGCGTCGGCGGTCGCGAGGAAGAACATGTCGCGGGCCTCGATGAACGCGCGGTCGTCGTCGTCGATCGTGTCGCGGACGGTGACGCTCTCCAGACGGTCCGCGAGGCGCCGCGTGTCGAAGTGATCCTGAAGCTCACGACTCCCCTCGTTGTACGTCATCGGGCGATGATGGCTCAGGCGCGCCGGTCGTACAAGACGTCGATCTCCGCGACGCGGGACGAAGCCGCTCCGCTCGAGGATCGGGCGGGACAGGTCGCCGGCCTGGACGACGAGGGCCGGCGTTCCGGCCGCCACGGCGTCGTTCCAGCGGGCGCGGACGAGCGCGCGATAGGCCCCGCGCCCGCGCGCCTGCACCAGCACGCTGCCGCCGATGCAGAGGACGCCGGGAGGCTGGAAGATCGCCCGCCCGGCGCCGACCGGCTCGCCGTCCAGCGAGCGCGATGTACGTGAACGCAGTCGGGTCGGCCTGCTCGACCTCCCAGCGCTCGCCCTCGATCGCGCTGCCAACGCTCGCGCTCTTCCGGAGGCGTCTCGAACGCCTCGAACGCGATCGCGGTGCGCGGCCGAGTACTCCTCGAACGTCTCGACGCGGCGCGCCGTCACGCCGTGGGCTTCGGGCGGCGTCTCGAGGCAGGCCATCGCGACCGTTCGTCCCTTCTCGTCGCACGCAACCCGAGGGCGAGCAGCCGCTCCGCGAGGTCCGCGGGGCGTTGCGGAGCTGCCGATCCACCAGTCCACCCTCGGCGAGCGACGCAGCTCCTCGACCAGCGATCTGATCTCGGCGATGGTCGCATCGGCCTCGTCGCTCGGGGATCCGCAGCCGCTGCACGTTCGTGAACGTCGGCCCGAGTGAAGATGCAGTAGCGGTCCGTCAGGATCCGCTCGAGTCCGGATCACGGTCGAGGGCTCCGGCCCGACCGAGGACGGGTCCTCGGCGAAGCGCCGGACCTCGTCGGGGATCACGGCTCGACCACGCTGCTGCAGCCCTCGGAAGCACGCCAGTTGGGAATCAATCGTCTAGGCGACGAACTCGTCCGCGACGGCGAGCGCCTCGTCGAGCGCCGCCAGTCCCTCGTCGGCCTCCTCGCGGGTGATCGTCAGCGGCGGGCAGACCATGACGACGTTCCAGTGGGTCATCAGATAGAGCCCGCGATCGAGCGCCGCCTTTCCGAGCGCGCCGATCGGCTTCGCCGCCTCGCCCGAGCCGTTGAACGGGACGAGCGGCTCGCGCGTCCCGCGGTCCTTGACGAGCTCCAGCCCCCAGAAGCACCCGAGGCCGCGCACGTCGCCGATCGACGGATGCCGCTCCTGGAGCCGCGCCAGCTCGACGCGGAAGAAGTCGCCCATGGCGGCTGCGTTCTCGACGATGCCCTCCTCCTTGAAGGCCTCGATCGAGGCGACGGCGGACGCGCACGCGAGCGGGTGTCCCGAGTAGGTCAGGCCGCCGGCGAAGTAGCGCGAGCGCACCCACTCGGCGATCGGCTGCGAGACGATCATGGCGCCGAGCGGCACGTAGCCCGAGTTGATGCCCTTCGCGACGGTGAGGATGTCCGGGACGACGTCCCAGTTGTCGACGCCGAACCACTTGCCGGTGCGGCCGAAGCCGGCCATCACCTCGTCGCGTGATCAGCAGGATCGCCGTGGCGGTCGCACGTCTCGCGGATCGACTGCAGGTAGCCGTCGGGCGGGACGATGATCCCGTTCGTGCCGGTGACCGTCTCGAGGATCACCGCGGCGACCGTCTCGGGCGCCCTCGTACATGAGGATCTCCTCGAGGTGCGGCGCACCCGAGCAGACCGGGCACGGGTCGGGGTGCCCGGCCGGGCAGCGGTAGGTGTACGGGTCGAGCATCCGCACGACGCCGGGCAGGCCGGGCTCGGCCGGCCAGCGGCGCGGGTCGCCGGTGAGCGTGATCGCACCGGCGGTCGCGCCGTGGTAGGAGCGGTAGCGCGCGATGACCTTGTGCCGGCCCGTGTACCAGCGGGCGAGCTTGATGGCGTTCTCGTTCGCCTCGGCGCCGCCGTTCGTGAAGAACGACATCGAGAGGTCGCCGGGGGTGACCTCGGCGAGCAGCCGGCCGAGGGTCGAGCGCGACTCGGTCGCCATCGGCGGGCCGATCGTGCAGAGCTTCTCGGCCTGCTCCTTGATCGCGGCGATCACCTTCGGATGCGAGTGGCCGATCGAGACGTTGACGAGCTGCGAGGCGAAGTCGAGGTAGCGGTTGCCGTCGTAGTCCCAGAAGTAGCGGCCCTCGGCGCCGGCGACGGCGATCGGGTTGATGGCGTCCTGGACGGACCACGAGTAGAGGACGTGGCGCTTCGCTTCCTCGACGATCTGCCGTCCGAGCTCGGTGTTCTCCTCGACAGTGGCCATCTCTCGTCGCTCCTTCCGGTCGCTCGCACGATCGTAGCGCGAGGTCGAACGAGGAACCGGCGGGCCTCACGAGCTAACGATGGGGACGCACCCCCTCACTCGCTCCCTCGGTGCCGAGCCGGTCGCGATACCCTCCTAGGATCGATTTCAGGAGGACCCGATGACGGACGTGATCGACGCACCCGCGACTGTCAAGCCGATCAACCACTGGATCGGCGGCAAGGCCGCCGCCGGGCGCTCGGGGCGGACCGGCCCCGTGTTCAATCCGGCGACCGGCGAGCAGACCGGCGCCGTCGACTTCGCGACCGTCGAGGAGGTCGACCAGGCCGTCCAGACGGCGAAGGCCGCGTTTGCCGGCCTGGCGCGCGATGTCGCTCTCGAAGCGGACGGAGCTCTTCTTCACGATCCGGGAGCTCTTCCACGAGCACCGCGAGGAGATCGCGAAGCATCCTGACGGCGGAGCACGGCAAGGTGCTCTCCGACGCGCTCGGCGAGGTGACGCGCGGGCTCGAGGTGATCGAGTTCTGCTGCGGCATCCCGCGAGCTCCTCAAGGGCGATTTCACCGAGCAGGCCTCCGGCGGGATCGACGTCTACTCGATCCGGCAGCCGCTCGGCGTCGTCGCGGGGATCACGCCGTTCAACTTCCCGGCGATGGTGCCCATGTGGATGTGGGCGCCTGCGCTCGCGTGCGGCAACACGTTCGTCCTCAAGCCGTCCGAGAAGGATCCGTCGGCGTCGGTCTACACCGCGCGAGCTGCTCGCAGGAGGCCGGCGTGCCGGACGGCGTCTTCAACGTCGTCCACGGCGACAAGGTCGCGGTCGACGCGCTGCTCGAGCATCCCGACGTCGCGGCGATCTCGTTCGTCGGCTCGACGCCGATCGCGAGGTACGTCTACGAGACGGCGACGCGCGCACGGGAAGCGCTGCCAGGCGCTCGGCGGCGCGAAGAACCACATGATCGTGCTGCCGGACGCCGACATCGACATGGCCGCGGACGCGGCGGTCTCCGCGGCGTACGGCTCGGCCGGCGAGCGCTGCATGGCGATCTCGCTGGTCGTCGCCGTCGGCGACGTCGCCGACCCGCTGATCGAGGCGATCAAGGAGCGGATCCCGAAGGTGAAGGTCGGCGACGGCATGGATCCCGCCTCGGAGATGGGCCCGCTGTCACGCGCGAGCACCGCGACAAGGTGGCGTCGTACATCGAGAAGGGCGCCGACGAGGGCGCGACGGTCGTCGTCGACGGCCGCGAGAGCGCGCCGGACGGGGACGGCTTCTTGCTCGGCGTCTCGCTGCTCGACAACGTCGAGCCCGCCAACGACCGCCTACAAGGACGAGATCTTCGGCCCGGTGCTCGGCGTGACGCGCGTCTCGACCTACGACGAGGCGGTCCGGCTCGTGAACGAGAACCCGTACGGCAACGGGACGGCGATCTTCACGCGCGACGGCGGCGTCGCCCGCCAGTTCCAGTTCGAGGTGCAGGCCGGGATGGTCGGGATCAACGTCCCGATCCCGGTGCCGGTCGCCTACTACTCGTTCGGCGGCTGGAAGAACTCCCTCTTCGGCGACACCCACATCTACGGGCCGGAGGGGATCCACTTCTACACCCGCGGCAAGGTCGTGACGTCCCGCTGGCCCGACCCGGCGACGTCCAAGGTCGACCTCGGGTTCCCGCAGACCCGGTAGGACGAACCGCGTCGACGTGCCCGGGGTCAGGCCCGGGCACGTCGAATGCGGAGCGCTACGCCAGGGCGGCGGCCCGCGCCGGGGCGAGCTCCTCGCCGAACTTGGCGCGCGCCACGAACTGGCCGATGCCCGGCGAGGCGACGAGCTCGCCGTTCTCCACGAGCACGTTGCCGCGGAGCAGGACGATCTCGGGCGTGCCCGTCACCTCGGTGCCCTCGAAGAGGTTGTAGTCGACCTTCGAGTGGTGCGTCGACGGCGGAGATCGTCACCTTCTTCTCGGGATCGAAGACGACGACGTCGCGCGTCCGAGCCGACGGCGATCGTGCCCTTCCGCGGATAGAGGCCGAAGAGCTTCGCCGGGTTCGTCGCCAGCAGCTCGACCATCCGGTTGAGCGAGATCCGCCCGGCGCGGACGCCGAACTCGTGGATCATCTGCAGCCGGTTCTCGATCCCCGGGCCGCCGTTCGGGATCTTCGAGAAGTCGTCCTTGCCGAGCGTCTTCTGCCCGTCCCAGAGGAACGCGCAGTGGTCGGTCGAGATCGCCGAGAGCACGTCGGTGCGCACGGCGTTCCAGAGCACGTCCTGGTTCGCCTTGTCGCGCGGCGGCGGCGTGTAGACGAACTTCGCGCCCTCGAAGTTCGGCCGCTCGAGGAACGTGTAGTCGACGAAGAAGTACTGCGTGCACGTCTCGCCCCAGACGTCCCAGCCCTTCTCGCGTGCCAGCTGGATCGGCTCGACCGACTCCTTGCAGGAGACGTGGACGACGTAGAGCGGCGCGCCGGCGACGCGCGCCAGCTGGATGGCGCGATTCGTCGCCTCGCCCTCCGTCTCGGGCGGGCGGGTCAGCGCGTGCCAGTGCGGCGCGGTGTGCCCCTCGGCGAGCGCCTTCTTGACGAGCACGTCGATCGCGTCGCCGTTCTCTGCGTGCACCATCACGAGCGCGCCGGTGTCGGCGGCGACCTCCATCGTCTTGAAGAGCGTCTCGTCGTCGACCATCAGCGCGCCCTTGTAGGCCATGAAGAGCTTGTACGACGTGACGCCCTGGTCCGGCAGTCGCCGCGAGCTCCTCGAGCGACCCGCCGTCCGTTCAGGTCGGTGACGGCCATGTGGTAGCCCATGTCGATCACCTGCTTGCCTTCGGCCTTCGACTTGCCAGTCGGCGAGGGCGTCCGCGAAGCTCGAGCCCTGCGGCTGGATGACGAAGTCGACGTGGCAGGTCGTCCCGCCGAACGCGGCGGACGGTCTGGCCCGACTCGACGTCGTCGACCGTCACCGTGCCGCCGAACGGCATGTCGAGGTGCGTGTGCGGGTCGATCGCGCCCGGGCAGGACGTACTTGCCGGAGGCATCGATCACCCGGTCGGCGGCGACGTCGAGCGACTCGCCGATCAGGGTGATCCGCTCTCCGTCGATGAAGACGTCGCCGACGTAGTCGTCCGCCGCGGTGATCACGCGGCCGCCCTTGATCAGAACGGACATGCAGACTCGCCTCCTTCTCGCTCTCCTCGGTCTCGCGGATGATCGTAGAACGAAAGCGGCCGCCCCGCGGGGCGGCCGCCTCGAGCCGTTGGACGAGGGTTACTTGCCGCCCTCGGTGACCGTGACGGTCGCCGGCTTGTAGTTCTTGCCGTAGACGTCCACCCCCGCCTTCTTCAGCTGGTCGAGCGCCTTGTCGGCGTACTGGTACGTGGTTGCCTTCGACGGCGCCTTCTTGATCACGCCGTACGTCTTCGCGATGTTCGCCGTGTTCGCGATCTGCTGCTTCGACACGTGCCCGACCCCGTACGAGTTCGGCCAGATGAGCTTGTTGATCTCGTTCATCTGCCAGGTCTGGTGGCCCGTGCCGAGCGTCGGCCCGTTCTTGAGCACGATGTCCACGCACTCGGTCATGTGGTCGCGGCAGTAGATCCAGCCGCGGAACGAGGCGCGGAGGAACGCGATCGCCGTAGCCCTGTTCTTGACGTTGTTCAGCCACTTCTCCGTCACGAAGATGTTGTCCTCGAGCATGCCGGTCCCGACCTGCGGGCTCGACATCTTGAAGACGTTCAGGTCGGAGAGCTTGTAGAGCTGCCCCGTGTCCGGATTCTTCGTCTCCAGCACCTGCGCGAGCTCGTTGTAGGTCATCGCCGCCGCCGCGTCGATCTTGTCCTGGAGGAACAGGTTCATGTCGAACGGCTGGTTGACGATCGTGACGTCGCTGCTGTTCGCATGGTCGATGCCGTTCTTCTGCAGCGCGGCGAAGAGCTCCGGCTCGTTGCCGCAGCACCAGACGCCGACCTTCTTGCCCTTCATGCCGGCGATCGAGGTGATGCCGCTCTTCTTCCACGTGATCTCGGTCATCCCCGACCGGGCGAAGACCTGGGCGATCGACACGATCTTGCCGCCCTTCTCGCGTGTCGCGAACAGGTTCGGCAGCCAGTCGAGGCCGAACGTTGCCTGGCCGGAGAGAACGACCTGCTCGGGCGTGATGTCAGGCCCGCCGACCTTGATGTTGACGTCGAGGCCGGAGTTCTTGTAGTAGCCCTTCTCCTTCGCCGCGTAGTAGCCGGCGAACTGCGCCTGCGTGACCCACTTCAGCTGCAGCGTTACCTTCGTCGCCTGCTGCTTCTGCGGTGCGGCCGAGCCGACGCCGGCCCCGACGGCGACGGCGGTCGCCGTTGCGGCGAGTGCCGCGACCAACCAGACCTTCTTCATGCATTACCCCTTTCCTGACGGGTTGGATCCCACTTGAGAGCGAGCCGCTCCGCGGCCGTCACGGCCGCGTAGAACGCGATTCCGAGGATGCTGGCGACCATGATCGCCGCCCAGGCGGTCGTGAAGTCGAACAGCGCCGCGGAGTTCTTGATCTGGATTCCGAGTGCGCCCTGTGACCCTCCGAAGTACTCACCCACGATGGCACCGATCATCGCGAGTACGGTGGCCACCTTCAAGGCCGCGAACACGAAGGGCAGCGACGTCGGCGCCCGCAGCTTCCAGAAGATCGTCAGCTCGCCCGCCGCGTACGAGCGCATCAGCTCGATCGACGACGGGTGCACGCTCGTCAGCCCGCGCAGCGTGTTCACCATCACGGGGAAGAAGCAGAGCACCGCGGCGACCGCGATCTTCGAGTTGGGCGAGAGCGGGTCGAACCAGGCGTTGAAGATCGGCGCGAAGGCGATGATCGGGATCGCGTTGGCCGCGATCGCGATCGGCATCAGCGCGCGCCCGACGTTCTGGAAGCGGCTGACCACGACCGCAAAGAGGATCCCCGCGGTCGAGCCGACCAGGAAGCCGCCGAGGGCCTCCTTGAACGTGTACCAGCCGGCTTCCCAGAGCGCCCTCCGCTCGTCCCAGAACGTGCGCACGATCTCCGAGGGTCGCGGGAGCAGGAACTGCTGGATGTGGAAGGCCGAGATCGCCCCCTCCCAGACGGCGATCCCGAGCACGAAGACGACGAGCGCCGGGATCCAGTCGGCGACGCCGCGGCCGACTCGGCGGCCGAGCGTGCGCTCGGGCGGCGGAGCGAGCGTGGCGCTCACCGCACAACCTCCTCTTCCATCAGGTGCTCGCCGAGACCGCGCAGCATCTCTCGTACCTCGGTGACGAGCTCGAAGTAGCGCGGGAGCTCGCGCGTGTCGACCGTCCGCGGCTGCGGCAGGTCGATCACGACGGTGCCGGCGATCCGTCCCGGCCGCGGGCTCATCACGACGACGCGCGTCGAGAGGAAGACCGCCTCCGAGATGGAGTGGGTGACGAAGACGACCGTCGACCGGGCTCGCTCCCAGATCTCCAACAGCTCGAGGTTCAGGCGCTCGCGCGTCATCTCGTCGAGGGCGCCGAACGGCTCGTCCATCAGCAGGAGCGGCGGCTCGAACGACAGCGCACGGGCGATCGCGACGCGCATCTGCATGCCGCCCGAGAGCTGCCACGGATAGTGATCGGCGAAGCCGGTCAGCTCGACGAGGTCGAGCATCTCCTGGACGCGTTGCCTGCGGCGACCTCGGTTCCAGCCGAGCATCTCGAGCGGCAGGCCGACGTTCCTCGCGACGGTCCGCCAGTCGAAGAGGACGGAGTCCTGGAAGACGATCCCGTAGTCCCGGTCGAGGCGGGCCTGGTGCGCGGACTTTCCGTTCACGGTCACGGTGCCGCTCGTCGGCTCGATCAGGTCGCCGATCACGCGGAGGAGCGTGGACTTGCCGCAGCCCGACGGGCCGATCAGCGAGACGAACTCCCCCGGGTGGAAGGCGAGGTCGATGTCCTGCAGCGCGGTCACGTTGCCGCGCCTGAAGGTCTTCGTCAGCCGGTCGATCGAGACGACGGCATCGGTCGTGCCCGGCTCCGGCTGCACCGGCTCCGGCTGCACGGGCTCCGGCTGCACCGGCTCTGGCGTGCCGGCGTTCTCGCTCACGCGCGGTGCTCCGGGGCCCGGCGGACGACGAGCTTCTCGGCGAGCACGACCACGAGGAAGAAGGTGATTCCGAGCGCCGCCGCGACGAGGTTCGTCGCCCAGAGGTTCTGAGGCACGATCGAGTAGTACTGGTTGAAGTTGAGGATCGCGCCGCCGAGCCCGTCCTGGATCGACGAGGGCAGCTCGCCGATGATGGCGCCGACGACCGACGCCGTGGCGGCGATCTTCAGCGCCGTGAAGAGGTAGGGAAGCGAGGCGGGGACGCGCAGCTTCCAGAGGACGCTCCAGCTGCCGGCTGCGTAGGACCGCATCAGCTCCACCGCGCGCGGGTCGGCGGACTCGAGCCCGCGCAGCGTGTTGATCGTGACCGGGAAGAACGTCAGGTAGGCGGCGATCACCGCGACTGCGCCCCAGCCCGAGAGCGACTCTGGGAGCCTCGGGTTCACCCAGACGACGACCATCGGGGCGATCGCGAGGATGGGGATCGTCTGCGAGCCCACGATGTACGGGAGGAAGCCCCGCTGCGCCAGTCGCGAGTGGGCGAGGAGCACGGCGATGGTGAAGCCGAAGACGGCGCCGAGGCAGAAGCCGAGCGCGGCCTCCTTGGCGGTGAAGAGGGCCGAGTGCCAGAGCACCGTGATCAGCAGAGGCCCGTTGACCCGCGACGGTTCGAAGAGGGCCTTCACGATCGTGTGCATGTGCGGCATGGTGATGTCGTCGACCGGGAAGGGGTGCGTCCACCCGGTCGTCACCCAGATCCAGCGGTAGAGCTCCCAGAGGCCCCAGAGAACCGCCAGCGTCAGGATGACCGCGCCGACGCGCGTGAGGCCGCGCACGACCATTCGCTCGCGCGTAGACGTCCGCCCGCGGGCAGGGGCGACTGCGACCTGGGCCACGCGCTGGTTGTACCACGGTCGGCCGCACGTGGCGCGCGGCCGCTCCCGCGCCGATGCCGCGGCGGACGCGTTGTAGGATCGCGCCCGGATGCCACTCCAGCCGAGCCGCACCGTCGACGAGCTGCGCGAGCTCCGTGAGTTGACCGGGGACGAGAACGGCGCGCAACGCGTGGCGTGGACCGAGACCTGGGCCAAGGCCAAGGCCTGGCTCGCCGGCAAGCTCGACGGCATCGGGGTCACCGAGGAGACGGACCCGGCGGGCAACCAGTGGTTCACCCTGGCCGGCGCCTCCGAGCGTGCGTTGCTGATCGGCGGGCACATCGACTCCGTACCGAACGGCGGCTGGCTCGACGGCAGCCTGAACGTGATGGCCGGCGTCGAGGTGCTGCGGCGGATCGCCGAGGACGGCACGCCGCCGCTGACGGTGCGCCTCGTCAACTGGGCCGACGAGGAGGGCGCACGCTTCGGGCGCTCGCTCTTCGGCTCGTCGGCCGCGGCGGGATCGATGCGGGACCAGGACGAGTTGCGCCGGCTGACCGACGCGAACGGCGTGGCGCTGCCGGACGCGCTGCGCGAGCACGGCGTCGACCTCGACCGGGCGCTCGACGCGCGCGCGCAGCTCGAGCACGCCGTCGCCTACCTCGAGCTGCACATCGAGCAGGGGCCGGTCCTCGAGTCGCTGGACCTGCCGCTCGGGGTCGTCCTGGGCACGTTCGGCGTCGAGCGCTCGCGGATCACCTGGAAGGGCCAGGCCGCACACGCCGGCTCGACGCCGATGGACAAGCGCCGCGACGCCCTGGCGGGCGCGGCGAAGCTCGCCCTCTACATCCGCGAGATCGCGCGCGAGACCGGCGGCGGCGCCGTGTGCACGTCGGGCGGCGTCGTCTGCAAGCCGGGCATCGTCACCTCGGTCGTCGAGACGGCCGAGCAGCTGCTCGACCAGCGCCACCTCGACGCGGAAAAGCTCGCCGCGATGCTCGACGCCGCGAAGGAGGCGACGGCGCGCTTCGCGGAGGAGGAGAACATCGAAGCGGGGTGGGAGCGGATCTGGAGCATCGAGCCGATCCTCTTCGACGACACGCTGATCGAGCTCGCCGAGGAGTCGATCCGCGAGGTCGCCGGCACGTCGCACCGCCTGCCGTCGGGCCCGCTGCACGACGCCGCCGAGGTGTCGCGCGCCGGCATCCCGACGGTGATGTTGTTCGTCCAGAGCCTGCGCGGCCTGTCGCACACGAAGCTCGAGGATACGAAGCCGGAGCACCTGGAGCTCTCGGTGGAGGCGCTGGACCGGCTGGCCGACAAGGCGCTTCGGCACTACACGTCCTGAAGGGGCGCCTGGCCATGGCTAGCCGAGAGGGCCATGGCTAGCCATGTGCAGTGGCCATGCCTAGCCATGGCGGCCTTCTTCGACGCGGGCGGGCCTACTCCGCGTGGACGTCGCAGCCGAGGAGCATGAGCGCTTCGACGGCTTCCGTCACGAACGCCGTCGCCTGGCGCACGTCCGGGAACGTGTACGGACCGGGGCGAACCGCGGTCGGCGAGCCGGGCGGGAAGACCTGCGTCTCGACGATGCACTCCGACCCGTAGTCCATCGCCCGCATCACGGCGACGGACTTTCCCTCCTTGCGCGCGTGGCGCACGAAGAGCTCCCGCGCCGTGGCGGCGGTCCGGAGCCCGCCGGCAGGAGGCTTCGTGCTCACGCCATCGAGCAGGCGCCGGCGCCGAGCGAGACGGCGAGCCGGTTGCCTCTCGAGCCGAGCACCTGGAGCTGCGTCTCGAGCTTTGCAGCCTTGACCTTGTCGCCCCTCGTCACTGCACCGATCCACTCGACTCGGACGGGCTCCATGCGGTCCCAGGCGGCGAGCATCCGGGCGACCCGGGGAGCCGTGCCGGCAGCGGGAGTGAGTCCGCGCAGCTTCGTCTTCGTGTCGTTCTCGATCGATTGCAGCTGCGGCGCGACGCCGACTCGCTGCACCTCGGTCGATGCAACGGGCAGGCCGGCGAGTTGCTTCTCGCTCTCGACGCAGATCGTGTTGGCGTCGCGCGACCACGCGGACCTGTCGACGCCGCCCGGCGTGGGATCCGCGTTGTGGGCCGCCTGGGCGACCGTCTCGTGATCGCTGTAGCCGTCGAGCTGGACGAAGAGTTCGCCGGGCCGCCGGAAGACGAGCACCGTCGGGGCGTCCAGAACGCCGAGCGCCTTCGTGAGCGCGAGCGCCGTGCCCTGGGCGTGAGCGTCGACCGCGATGAAGCCGACATGCGCGGTGGCTGCGCCGGCCCGCGCCTCGGCCCTCGCGGTGGTGTCGATCTTCAGACCGGGCGTGTAGAGCGCGACCACGACGACCTCGTACCTGCCGAGCGCGCGTGCGACTGCGGGCGCCATGCCGGCCGTCTTCGCCGCGACGACGAAGGGATTCGGTTGCGGCTTGATTCTGGGCTTGGGCTTCACCTTCACCTTCACGTCGGCGTGTGCCTTCGTCGCGTGTGTGGCAGCCTGCTTGGCCTTGGGCCCCGAGCCCGGGAGGGCCTTGTGCGGCGAGGCGAGCGAGGCGGGCGGCGGAAGGGCCTCGTCGGCTCCGCCTCCGCCCTTGTTGGACTGGGAGAGCGTGTAGAACCCGAGCGCGAGCGCCGTCGCTGCGAGAACGGATGCGAGCAAGATCGCGCGCAGCTGCGGGCTCACCGTCATGTGACCTCTATCGGCAGCGGCGGGGCGAGTCTTTACGCGGCCGGGAGGATCCGGATCGAATCGACGTGAAGCGCCACGAGATGCCCGTTCGTGAGTGTCCAGGTGCCCTGCGAGAGCCAGGTCCAGCGACTCCGAGTGAGCGGAAGCGTGACCGTGCGCGGGCGCTCCTCGATCGTCAACGAGACCCGCCGGGCGCCCGAGCGAAAGACCAGCCGCTGCGGCCGGTTCTCGTCCGAGCGGAGCGTCAGCTGCCAAGCGCGCCGGCGCCCACGCGCGGACGGAGCCCTTGGCGGCGAGCCAGCGGCCGACCCCGTAGTAGCCGTCGACGAGCTGGCCGAGCCGGAGCGTCCCCGTCACGAGCTCGGCCGTGCGTGTCCGCGCGACGACCGTCCCGGAGCTGAACGAGGCGAGGGCGCCGGTCCGGTCGACGACAAGCGGCCCGTGCACCTCCCGGCCGCGGGTGACGATCGCGCCGTCGGCGCGGATGTGCGCCTCGCCGGCGGCGAACCCGTCGGTGCCGGGTCCCACGCGAAGGACACGGTCGACGGTGCGGTTCCAGAAGAGCGTCGTCAGCGCCTCGCCGCGCGACGTCGCGGCGAACGCGAGATACGGCGCCTCGCCGACGCGGGCGCGGTCGACGAACGAGCCGCCGCCGTCCGTGACGATCCGCGAGTGCGACTGCAGCTCGAGAGAGGCGAACGCGGTCACGGTCAGGCAGAGGCCTGCCGCCGCCGCGGCGGCGGCGAGCGTGCGGCCGCGCGCGCAGAGCACGAGCGCGAGGATCGCGAGGCCCGCCAGCGCCGGCCCGGCGACGACCGGCGCCCGCCAGTCGAGCAGCCGATAGAGCGGCGCGTAGGCCAGCAGTACCGGCGACTGGTCCGGGCTGGAGAAGAACAGATCGTCGATCAGCGGCGACACGATTCCCAGCACCGCCAGCGCGGCGCAGCCGACCACGTGCGCCCGGGTGCGCAGCAGCCCGCGCCCGTGCGCCAGCGCGAACGCGAGCACGACGATCGGCGCCGCGTAGAACGCGTAGCGTTCGACCAGCTGCGCCGTGTAGCGGCCGAAGAACGCCGCCTCGGCGAGCAGCAGCACGGTCAGCGTGCCGCGCCGCCCAGCCGAAGACCTCCTCGGCGCGCGACGCGGGCCGCCAGACGGCATTCCCCAGCCCGAGGGCGGCGCCGGGGACGAGCAGCCAGCCGGCGGCGACGCAGACGATCACGGCGTCGATCGCCATCCAGTGGGCCAGGGCGCGCGGGCCGATCCCCGCGTCGAAGAGCGCGCCGTAGACACCCGCGGCGCGCGCCGGGCCGGCGGCTGCCGCCGCGACGGTCGCGACAACGAACGTCCCGACCGGCAGCGCGTGCACGCGGAGGGTCCGCCGCAGCGAGCGCCTTCGGCCGCCGACGGCAAGGAGCGCCACGGCGTAGGCGATCGGCAGGACGAGCAGCTGCACGCGCGCGAGGCACGCCGCCGCCGTCAGGCAGAGGAACGCGACGCGGCTCGCCCGGCTCCCGCCCGAGAGCGAGACGACGAGCGCCCAGAGCGCGGCGAGGAAGAGCGGATAGGCGAAGGGCTCGCTCGCCAGCAGCCCGGCGCCCACCGCGTCCGGGACGAGCACGGCGGTCGCGGCCACGAGCAGCGCGAGCCGGGACTCGACGCCGAGCCTGCGCGCGAGGCCGTAGGCGGGGACGGCCGCGAGCGAGACGGCGAGAGCGCCCTCGGCCTGCGCGATCCGGTACGCGGTGCCCACGTCCTGTACGAGCCAGGCGGGTGCCGTGACGAGCGAGGCGAGCAGCGCCGGGAAGGCGTAGAGCTCGCCGCGGATCTGCGGCAGCCCGTGCGCGCCGAGCGAGCGCGCCAGCTCCGAGTAGATGTACTCGTCCGGGAGCAGGACGGGAGTCACCTGGCGCCACGCGAGCGCCGTTCGCACGACCGCCGAGAGCAGCACGAGGGCGACGAGCGGCCGATGGCGGCGAAGCAGCGTCATCCCGTCCTCTATCGGCGCTGCTCGCGCAAAAGGAAAGGGCCCGGTCGCCCGGGCCCTCTTCTCCTCTCAGACTCGTCGTCCGCCTACGGACAGAGCGAGCCGACCGCGGCCGTGGTGGCGGTGAGCTGGCCGCTGAACGGGCCGGAGGCGCCGGTGCCGCGCTGGACGTAGTACTTCGCCGTGCCGTTCGAGTCGGCCAGGCAGAAGCCGGTGCCGGAGTTGTAGACCTTGACCTCGAGCGTGGGCGAGACGCCCTGGTCGATGCTCTTGATCTGCGTCAGGTCGAGGCCGGTGTACGAGGCGTTGTCCGCGTAGTAGGCCTCGGCGGAGGGGATCGCCGCGCGGATGTTCGCCTTGACGGAGGCGTCGTAGGCGCGCGAGCGGAAGCCGAGATAGGACGGCACCGCGATCGCGAGCAGGATGGCGATGATGATGATGACGACCAGCAGCTCGATGAGCGTGAAGCCCTCATCTGCTGCCAGGCGCGCGCGAAGCTTGTCGATCACGGAGCTCTCTCCTTGTGGGACGGGGGATTTCTCTGGTGGCACGAGCGTTATCGGCCGGGGCGATGCCGCCTCCGCAGCCTCCGAACGGGTGATCTCTCCCTCACAGCGGGTGAGCGGCAAAGGAAAGGGGCGCGGTCGCCCGCGCCCCTTCCGTCGCTCTCAGCGCGCCGTGGTCTTACGGACAGAGGGATCCGACGGCGGCGGTGGTCGCGGTGACCGCGCCGCTGTACGGGCCGGAGGCGCCGGCGCCACGCTGGACGTAGAACTTGCTCGTCCCGTTGTGGTCTGCGAGGCAGTAGCCGGTGCCGGAGTTGTAGGTCTTGACCTCGATGGACGGGGAGACGCCCTGGTCGACGCTCTTGAGCGCCGTCAGGTCGAGACCGGTGTAGGTGCCGTTGTCGGCGTAGAACGCCTCGGCCGACGGGATCGCCGCCCGGATGTTCGCCTTGGCGGCCGCGTCGTTGGCGCGCGTGCGGAAGCCGAGGTAGGACGGGACGGCGATCGCGAGCAGGATGCCGATGATGATGATCACGACCAGGAGCTCGATGAGGGTGAAGCCCTCCTCGGCTGCAAGACGTGCGCGAAGCTTGTCGATCACGGGGTCTCCTTGGTGAGCAGGCGGCGTGCCCAGTGGCTTGAGGCGTATCGGGGATGCGCTCCGCGAACCTCACCCTCGGACGGGTGATTCATCCCTCACGGTGGGGGAGCTCGACCGCGGTCCACTTGATGCACACGTGTGCGGGGGCAAAGAAGAAGGGCGCGGTTTCCCGCGCCCTTCGGCCGTGCCGTGACCTTGAGTCTTCTACGGACAGAGGGAGCCGACGGCGGCGGTGGTCGCCGTGACCGCGCCGCTGTACGGGCCGGAGGCGCCGGCGCCGCGCTGGACGTAGAACTTGCTCGAGCCGTTGTGGTCGGCGAGGCAGTAGCCGGTGCCGGAGTTGTAGACGGCGACCTCGATGGACGGGGAGACGCCCTGGTCGACGCTCTTGAGTGCCGTCAGGTCGAGCCCGGTGTAGGTGCCGTTGTCGGCGTAGAACGCCTCGGCCGACGGGATCGCTGCGCGGATGTTCGCCTTTGCCGCGGCGTCGTTGGCGCGCGTGCGGAAGCCGAGGTAAGAGGGGACGGCGATCGCGAGCAGGATGCCGATGATGATGATCACGACCAGGAGCTCGATGAGGGTGAAGCCCTCCTCGGCTGCAAGACGGGCGCGAAGCTTGTCGATCATGGTGAGGTGTGCTCCCTTCGAGCGGTTGGACTTGGTGGCTCACACCACATCGGCGGCCGCGCACATCTGGCCTAGCCCCGTTTGAGTGATCCGGCGTCCCCTCCCGCGAAGTAGCTCGATCGAGTGACCGCGGCCTCCCTCGGACTCCCCCTCAAGTGAGTGAGGGCCGCTGCCGATACGCCGCGATGAATGCCTGCGGAATACTCCATCGACCAGCTGCTCGAGCGCATGGTTGCTCGAAACGCGTCCGACCTCCACCTGTCGGTGGGGTCACCTCCGGCGCTGCGCCGGCTCGGCCATCTCGAGCGCCTCGACGACTTCGAGTCGATGACCATGGAGGACACGCGTGACCTCCTCTACCGCATCCTCTCGACGGAGCAGCAGAAGCAGCTCGAGATCCGGCGCCAGCTCGACTTCGCGCACTCGATCCCCGGCGTCGCGCGGTTTCGCGTCAACGTCTACTACCAGCGCGAGGCACTCGGCGCAGCGTTCCGCCTCATCCCGAGCGAGCATCAAGTCGCTCGAGGAGCTCGGTCTCTCGGCCAGCCTCCACCAGCTGGCCGAGAAGCCGCGCGGCCTCGTGCTCGTCACGGGCCCGACCGGCTCCGGCAAGTCGACGACGCTCGCGTCGGTGATCGACGAGATCAACCGGACGCGCTCCGACCACATCCTCACGATCGAGGACCCGATCGAGTTCATCCACAAGCACAAGAAGTGCATCGTCAACCAGCGCGAGATCGGCGTCGACGCGACCTCGTTCGGCGAGGCGCTCCGCGGCGCGCTCCGCCAGGACCCGGACGTGATCCTCGTCGGCGAGATGCGCGACCTCGAGACGATCCAGACGGCCATGACGGCCGCCGAGACCGGGCACCTCGTCTTCGGCACGCTGCACACGCAGTCGGCGCCCTCCACGGTCGACCGGATCATCGACGTCTTCCCGCCCGAGCAGCAGGAGCAGGTGCGCGTCCAGATCGCGGGCACGCTGCAGGGCGTCGTCACGCAGGCGCTGCTGCCGACGGCGGACGGCTCCGGCCGGGTGCCGGCGCTCGAGATCCTGCTCCCCGACGACGCGGTGCGTAACCTGATCCGCCAGGGCAAGGTCGAGCAGGTCTACTCGGTCATGCAGACCGGGACGAGCAAGGGCATGCAGACGATGGAGCAGTCGCTGGCGGAGCTCGTCCTCAAGCGCGTGATCACCAAGGAGACGGCCCTGTCGCGGTCGAGCCGGCCGGAACAGCTGCTCGGGCTCCTGGAGCGCGCGGGCTGGGAGGACGAGAACGGCGCCGGAGATCTGCGCAGCGGGCTGCGCGTCGCGGGTGCCTAGGAGGCGCGCGACATGAGCGACCCGAACAAGGAGCTCTCCACCGGCCGGCCCGGCAAGGAGACCTCGATCTGGAAGAAGGAGATCTCCTTCGGCGACAGGCCGACGGCGGCGCAGGCCGTCGCGCCCGCAGCCGTCGAGGCGGCCGCCGAGGCTGCCGTTGACGTACCCGCGGTCGAGGCGCCCGCGCCCGGGGCTGTGGTCGCAGCTGCCGCTGAACCCGTGGTCGAAGTTGCTGAGACCGAGGTCGCCGAGGTCGAAGTCGCACAGGTCGAGGCAGAGCCGGTCGAAGAGCCGGCTGAGGAGTCGGTTGCGCGGCCCGAGCCTGTCGCGGTCGAGCCGGAGCAGGTCGTTGCCGAGGCGGAGCCTGTCGTCGTCGAGCCCGTGCCGGCCCCGGCGGCCCGTCCCAGTCCCCGAGCCCGCTCCCGAGCCGCAGCCGGTTCTCGAGACGCCGCCCCCGGATCCGGCGGGCGAGGCCGAGCTCCCCGCGGAGGGTGATAGCTACGGCTGGCTGACCGCGAACTTCGAGGACGCAGGCGTCGAGCAGCAGCAGGCCGAGCAGGCCGCCGCGGCTCCGGCTCCGGCTTCCGCCCAGCCCGCTGCGAGCGACCGAGCCCGAGCCGGTCGCGGAGGCCGTAGTCCAAGCCGAGCAGCGCGTGCCCTTCTGGAAGAAGGACGTCTCGCTCTCTCGCAAGCCGAAGGCCGAGACGCCGGCCAAGCAGCCGAAGGAGTCCAAGGAATCCAAGGAGAAGGGCAAGCCGTTCTGGAAGAAGGACCTCTCGCTCGGCAAGAAGGACGCCGCTCCGAAGGCGGAGCAGGCGCCGAAGGAGAAGGGCAAGCCGTTCTGGAAGAAGGATCTCGCCTTCGGCAAGAAGGGCGACGCCAAGAAGAGCGCGAAGGCGCCGAAGGTCAAGGGGCAGCCGTTCTGGAAGATGGATCTCTCGTTCGGCAGGTCGCCCGACGCCGCGAAGTCGGCGCCCGTCGACCGCACGGCGCGCAGGAAGGGCAAGAAGCAGATGTTCGTCGGACTGAAGATCGGCGCCTCGCAGCTTGCCGCGGCGCGCGTCGTGAACAACGGCTCGCCGGAGCTCGTGCAGGTCGCCCGCGAGCCGCTCGACGACGGGATCATCGTCGGCGGCGAGCTGCGAGATCCCGAGACGCTCGCGACCGAGCTGGCCGCGTTCTTCGCGCGGCACAAGCTGCCGAAGCGCAACGTCCGCCTCGGGATCGCCAACAACCGCATCGGCGTCCGCACCTTCGAGATCACCGGCATCGAGGACCCGCGCCAGCTCGCGAACGCCATCCGCTTCCGCGCCCAGGAGACGCTGCCGATCCCGCTCGAGGAGGCCGTCCTCGACTGGCAGGTGCTGAGCGAGACGCGCGACGAGGAGGGCGGCATCACGCGCCGCGTGCTGCTCGTCGTCGCGTACCGCGAGCTGGTCGACCGCTACGTCCTCGCCTGCAAGAAGGCCGGGCTGCGGCTGGCCGGGATCGACCTCGAGGCGTTCGCCATGCTGCGCGCCGTCATCACGCCCCCGCCTCCCGAGGCGCCGGATCCCGAGGGCGCGAGCGTCGTCGTCAACGTCGGCCACGATCGCTCGACGCTCGCGGTCTCGGACGGACGGATCTGCGAGTTCACGCGGGTGCTCAGCTGGGGCGGCCGGTCCCTCTCCGTGGCAATCGCGCGCGTACTCGACATGACGCCGACCGAGGTGGAGCCGCTGAAGCACGCGCTCGTCTTCGGCGGGACCGTGGAGGCACCGGAGCTCTTCACGCAGGAGCAGACCGACGCCGCGTCCGAGGCGGCGACGCGCGAGCTGCAGGCCTTCGCGCGCGAGCTCGTCTCCTCGCTGCGCTTCTACCAGAATCAGCCCGGCTCGCTCGGGATCGGCCAGATCGTCCTTACCGGCGGCACGTCGCATGTTCCCGGGCTCGCCGTCGAGCTCGAACGGCTGATCGGCGTCGCGGTGCGCGTCGGCGACCCGCTCGCGCGCGTCAAGCTGGGGAAGAAGCTGAAGGACCCGGAGCAGGTCGGGTCGTTCGCCGTCGCCGTCGGCCTGGGGATCGACGACTAAGTGGCTCTCCTGGTGACACTCCCCGGCGCTCGGCCCGCGATCACGCGGCGCGCTGCGGCGTCCTCGGGAGCGTCGATAGTCGCCACTATCGACGCTCCCTGCGTCCTTGCATCGCTTGGTGCTCTCAACCCGAGCATCCAGAGGCGTCACCAGGAGAGCCACTAATGCGGGCCGTAAACCTTCTCCCCGGCGACGAGGCCGGTGGGCGCCAGCGCCCGGCGCTCCCGGCGCTGATCGCATGCTTCGGCACCGTGGTCGTGACCCTCGTGCTCGCCGTCGTCTTCCTCTCGGCGAGCTCCAACGTCGGCAACCAGCGCAAGACGCTCGAGACGCTGCAGGCCGAGTTGGCGGCGACGCCGGCTCCGAAGCCGCGGCCCGCGTCGGCGCTGGAGGGCCAGCTGCCCACCGAGCGCGCGCAGCGGATCAGCATCCTCAGCTCGGTCCTCGCCGAGCGGGTGGCGTGGGACCGCGTCCTTCGCGAGCTCGCGCAGGTGCTGCCGAAGGACGTCTGGCTGACGAGCCTGAGCGCGACTGCGCCCTCCACCGGACCGAACGCCGCGGCGAGTGCCTTCCAGCTCGGGGGCGACACGTACTCGCAGGACGGCGTCGCGCGGCTGCTCTCGCGCCTGCAGGTCCTCCCCGATCTGACGCAGGTGCAGCTGATCAGCTCGACCGGCGACAAGATCGGCAACCGGCCCGTGGTGCGCTTCTCGATCAGCGCCGTGGTGCGCAGCCCCGGGGCGACGTCGTGAGCAACATCCGGAAGCTCAACCCGAACGTCCAGATCGGCCTTGCCGTCGTCTGGTGCGCGATCCTCGTTGCCGCGGGCTGGTTCCTGCTCGTCTCCCCGCAGCGGGCGAAGGCCGTCGAGCTCGCGAAGCAGGCGGACGACACCCAGGCGCAGATCGACGCGAACCGCCAGGCGATGCTGCTGCAGAAGCATCCCGCCGCGCCGCTGCGCGTCGCGGAGCTCTTCAAGCTGACGAAGGCGATGCCGAATCAGGAGGACATGGCGGGCGTCATCCTCCAGCTCAGCCGCGCAGCAGAGGCGAGCGGCGTGCGCTTCACGTCGATCACGCCGTCCGACCAGAGCAACGGCAGCGGGTTCACGAAGCGCAGGATCTCGATCACGTTCGTCGGCAACTTCTACGGGCTGTCGGACTTCCTCTTCCGGCTTCGCAACCTCGTCGCCGTGCGCGGCGGGCAGCTCGAGGCGAGCGGCCGCCTGTTCACGGTCGAGACGGTGCGCTTCGAGGAGGGTCCCGATCTGTTCCCCGAGATCCAGGCGAGCCTCGACGTCGGCGTCTACATGTACGGCACCCCCGCGACGACGACGCCGGGCACCGTGCCCGTGCCCGCGCCGGCGTCGACCGACACGACCGCGACGTCGACGGACGCGTCGACGCCGCCTCCCTCAGGTGCGACCGCGGCGGGGGCGGGCGGCTGATGGCGCGCAAGAAGAAGGCCGACCTTCTCAAGGCGAAGCAGCGCAAGCAGAAGATCTTCGTCGCCATCGGCGGCGTCGCCCTGCTCGCCGCGGCGGCGTTCGAGGTGCCGATGATCATGGGCGGAGGCGGCGAGGCTGCTCCCCCGCCGCCCCCGGCGGAGACGAGCACGGTCACGCCGGGCGCGACCTCCGCGCCGACGTCGTTCGCTCCCCCGACTCCGGGCGCGACGGGTGCCGCGCCGGCCGCCGGCATCGGCCAGCTCGTCGACACGGACCTTCCCGCTCTGCCCACGCAGACCCGCCTCGTCGGGTTCAGCCTCTTCGAGTCGAAGGATCCGTTCGTGCAGCAGATCTCGGCGTCGGGCGGGAGCACCGACAGCGACGCCGAGGGCGCGACCGCGACGACGACCGGGTCGCAGCCCGGCGTAGAGCCCGGCGCAGAGCCCGGCAAGTCCTCGGGCGCGGACGTTCCCGGCTCGACCGCCGCGCCCGGCTCGGGTGACGACGGCGTCGTGCCGCCGAGCGGCACGTCGACCGGCGTCACGGGCGGCACCGCGCCTGCGCCGGCGAAGACGGTCACCCTGACCGTGAACGGAAAGCAGGAGCGCGTCGGGGTGGGCGGCACGTTCCCGCAGGGCTCGCCGACCTTCCGGCTCGTCTCCTGCGGCAAGGGCACGGCGGAGATCGGCGTCGTCGGGGGCACGTACGCCGCGGGCGGGCAGACGGTGACCCTGAAGCAGGGCGTGCCGCTGACGCTCGTGAACACGACGGACGACACGCGCTACCGACTCGTCCTCGTCAAGACGCCCTAGCCGTCCGCGCTTTCTTCCCGCTCGGCGGCCGTTTCCAGAGCAGCGGCCATGGCCCGAAACGGCATGACCGGGGACTGTCCCCCGGCGGGTGGCGCGGTGTTCTTTTCGGCCGTGGCGGGGGACTGTCCCCTGTGGGTGGCGGGGTGTTCTTTTCGGCCGTGACGGGGGACTGTCCCCGGGGGTCGGCGACGCGCGTCGGCGGCGCGCACCGAACTCACATCAGGCCGCTAGCAGGAGCCGCCGCTCGGGTTCTGCCCGGTCGAGCAGTCGAAGACCGTGACCACGCGCGCCAGCACCTTCGTCAGAGCGGCGCCGTCGCGGACGACGACGGTCACCTGCTTCGTGTCGCGCTGGCCCGAGACGGTCAGCACGCGCACATACGTGTCGACCCGGTAGCTCAGCTTGTCCGGGCTCGAGGCCGACGAGATCGTCCGCATGGGCGTGCACGCATCGGTGATCCCCCAGTTGCTGCCGCCCGAGCCGGTGATCACCGAGCAGGTCGGAGAAGTAGGCCCGATGTTCGAGCAGGTCGCGCCGCCGACGCACGCGGAGTCCGCCTTGTACGTCGCGTCCGTCGTCGCGTTCGTGTCCAGTCCGATCGCGTCGTACGTGAACGCGCGGTAGAGCTCCACCTGCGCGTTCGCGAGCGCCGCGGCGCTGCCGATCTTGCTCGAGCGGGTGAGCGCGACGGCGCCGGAGCTGAAGGTCGCCACCAGCGCCAGCAGGGCGACGTTCAGCACGGTCATCGAGATCAGGAGCTCGACCAGGCCGAAACCCTCGCTTTCGCGCAAGCGCTGCACGGAGGCTGTATCGGCAGCCCTAGACGGCGGCTCAAGGCCCCATTCCGGCATGCCGATAGAGAGCTCGTGGCGGCGTACGCGTACAGCGCGATCAACGCCTCCGGCCTCATCCAAGCCGGCGAGATCCACGCACCCACGCTCGACGCGGCCCGCGAGCAGCTCCGCGTTCGTGGCCTGCTCGCCGAGAAGATCGAGGAGCTTCCCGCCTCGGGCGAGGACAGCGCCCGCACCGTCTTCAAGAAGATCGACCCGAAGTCGCTGCAGATCTTCTCGCGCCAGTTCGCGACCATGATCGAGGCCGGCCTGAACGTCGTCGGCGCGCTCGTCATCCTCGAGCAGCAGACCGACGACGCCTACCTCGCCGCTGTGATCCGCGAGCTCCGCGCCGACGTCGAGGGCGGCCTGCTCCTGTCGCAGGCGATGGGCCGCCACCCGAAGGTCTTCAACCGCCTGTTCGTCTCGATGGTCGAGGCGGGCGAGGCGGCGGGAATCCTGGATCAGGTGCTCGACCGCGTCGCGTTCCAGATCGAGCGCGAGACGAAGATCAAGCGCCGCGTGAAGGGCGCGATGATGTACCCGATGATGGTCCTGACGTTCGCGACCCTCGTCCTGATCGGGATGCTGCTCTTCCTCGTCCCGGTGTTCACGAAGATCTTCACGGACCTGAACGGCGAGCTGCCGATGCTGACCCGGATCGTCGTCACGGCGTCCGACTTCCTGAAGGCCAACTTCTACTTCATCATCCCGATCTGGGCCCTGACGATCTTCGGCTTCCTGCGCTGGAAGAAGAGCGAGCCCGGCCGGAAGATCTGGGACCGCTTCAAGCTGAACATCCCGATGAAGATCGGCGACGTCGTCCTCAAGGTGACGATGGCGCGCTTCTCCCGGACGCTCGGCACGCTCGTGGCCGCCGGCGTCGACATCATCCGCGCGCTCGAGATCACCGGCCAGACGGCCGGTAACTGGGTCGTCGAGGACGCCCTCACCACCGTCCGCGCCCGCGTCCACGAGGGCGTGCCGATCGCGCAGCCGCTGGTCGAGAACGACGTCTTCCCGCCGATGGTCGCCCAGATGGTCAAGGTCGGCGAGGAGACGGGAGAGCTCGACAAGATGCTCGGCAAGATCGCCGACTTCTACGAGGAAGAGGTCGACGCGTCGATCCAGGCCCTGACCTCGATCATCGAGCCGCTGATGATGATCGGCGTCGGGATCATGGTCGGCGTGATCATCATCAGCATGTACCTGCCGATGTTCAAGATGCTGACGCTCGTCAAGTAGCGACTCTGCCGGTCGCCGAGCTACTGCGAACTCGTCCAGGCATCGGCGAGCGCGACCCTACGGAACGAGCTACGACGAGCTTCGTAGATTCGCTCGCCCCGGAATGGACTCATGCGCGCGGGACTGACAGCCGTAGGCGCAGCCCGCCAGCGCTCGGCTCAGAACATTGACCGCACCCAGTCGATCTTCGCGTCCAACATTCCGAGCAGCGACAAGTTGCCGGACAGCGACGTCGGCGGCCGGTTGATCAGGCTGTCCGCAGCGAGCACGCGTGCGAAGTCGACGTGGCCTTCGGGGCGCAACTCGCCGGTCGGCTTCCGGAACTGCACGCCGGCCGAGTTCATGATCTTGATCACCTCTTCGGCGATCACGCCATAGCCGATCGTCGTCGGGTGCACGCCGTCGAGCGCGAAGAGACCGCCGGCGGTTCGTCCCTGCGGGGCCGACGCGAAGAACAGCGTGTTCGGCACCGGATCGAGCGCCGCCAGCTCGGGCGGGAGCGGGTACGGCGTCCACCAGTCCGGCCGAGCCGCTGGGTCGCGCAGGTACCGCCTCGATGCGAGCCGGTCGAGCAGGCCGCCCACGTCGAACACATACCAGTCGAGGCCGTCGTTGCGGGCGGCGCGAACCGACTCGATGATGGTCGCGTTGTAGGCGTCGATCGCCGAGTCGATGGCGCGGGCTTCGTCCTCGTCGATGTACGGGTCGTCCTTGGTGCTGAACTTGTCGTTGGTGATCCACGGCCGCGTGTAGAAGGGGAAGTAGCGCGATCCCTGCCGCACCTTCCGGTCGACGCCGCGTGCGAGCGGCGCGATCGTCACCGCCGGCACGGTCGCCACGATCACATGCCGCGCCTTGATCTTGCGCAGCTCGTCGACGACGTGCTTCCACTCGGCGGCGAAGTGCTCGGGCCGCCAGACGGTGAACGCGGCCTTCTTCTCGACGTCGTCGTACCCGTCGCCGCTCCAGTGCACCTGCAGCTTCGTCACCGTCTGGAGCGCGTTGTTCGACCCGAGCATCACGACGAGCGTCTCGATGCCGGGCCTGCCGGCGGCGCCCTCGGCGCCGAGGGCTCGCGCTGCCCCGAACGGCGTCAGCAGCCGGTTGCCGGCTCGTGCACGCTCGAGGACGTAGAGCGCGGCCCGATCGTTGGCGTTCTCGACCATCTGCTTCCACGGGATCCGGTCGTCGGTCGGCTTCGCAATCCGGGCCCGCACCTGCTTGGCGGTGAGCTCGAGTGCGTCGCGCACGTCCCAGCCGAAGATGGCGAGGTTGTGGAGGATGTCGCCCTTCGGGACCTTCGTTCCCTCCCCGAACTCCCAGTACTTCTCGATCTTGTCCAGATAGCGATTGATCCAGAGCAGGATCGCCGGCCCCTCGAAGATGCTCGCGCTCGACCCGAACTGGCTCTCGAACGAGCGGAGCGCGCGCTCGATGTCGAACGGGATTCCGCCAGGCCCGTTCGGCTGCTCGTACACCGGGCGCCTGAACGACTTGAACCAGCCGAGCTCGTAGGCGACGATCGCCGGCCACGACACCTCCGTGTGGAAGATCGCTCCGCTCTGGAAGCCGTGCGAGATCGAGTCGCCGATCGTGACGAGGCGGTTGGGCGGCTCACCGGTGCGGTCGACCTCGACGGGGATCCCCAGCGTCGGGTCGGTGACGGGCTCGCGCGGCTCGGAGTGGATCTCGAGTCCGGCAGGAACGGGTTCGCGCGTGGCAGCCAGCTGTGCACCCCCGGTCGCTCCGAGTCGCGGCGGCGTGCGACGTCGGTCTCGATTGGACCACGCGAACCGATCGGGAATCAAGTCCGGTCTGCAGCTCGGTGCGATCAGCAGTTTGCTGTTCCCGAATCGGGACGAACCCGATGGCCGCGCGTGGTCGCGCTCCGCGTGGCCGGGCCTGGGTTGACATCACCCCAGCGGACGATGCATGCGCCGCCTTCACTCCGACGGGTCTCGACCATGTCGGTGGAGCCGTAAGTACTTGGGTGCAGCGGAATCAGTGTCCGACCCGATGGCGGCGCTGCGATTCAGGGCGAGATGGGGCTCGCCAGGGCTTCCGCGGCATGCGGAGGCACCTTACGAACGACTGGAGGCGAGGCGGATGAGCACCAAATTGGAGGAGCGGCCGACGACGTACGACCCACGCATGGACACGGTGACGGTTGATCGTGAGCCCGAGCTCTACTACGACGACAAGGGCGTCGGCTGGATGGCCTTCGCGGCCATCATGCTCGTGTTCGGCGGGATCGTCGGCCTGATCGACGGGATCGTTGCGGTGTCGCGGTCCTCGTTCTACGTGGCGGGCGCGCACTTCGTCTTCAGCGACCTCAACACGTGGGGCTGGATCATCATGATCGCCGGAGCGCTCACGCTCGTCGCTGGCCTGTCCGTCCTGACCGGCTCGCAGGTGGCGCGCTGGTTCGGGATCGCGATGGCAGGCCTGCAGGCGGTCGCCCAGCTCCTGATGATCCAGGCGTACCCGTTCTGGTCACTCTGCATCTTCGCTGTCGACCTGCTCGTCATTTACGCACTCGCCGTCTACGGCGGCTCGCGAAGCCGCATCGAGACGTAGCCGGAATGAGACGCAGCACCTGAGGCGGGCGCCCTTGCGGCGCTCGCCTCGGCTCGGGGCTCGCCAGCCGAGTATCCGGTGCACTCTGGCGTCCTATGCAGCGACGCGCCTGCCGTGCATGTGCGGCGAGCGCCGGCCATGCGGCTCAGGCAGAAGAAGCGCAGGCCGACCGTCCGCGGCAGGGTCGAGGCGGCGACCCACCACATGGTGACCGCACACTGGCTGGCGCGGAGGCTTACCCGCGGTGGCGCACCACGCGTCCGTGGAAGCGCCGGCGCGGGCTGATCACCCGGCAGCACGGCCGAGCCGCCGACCAGGCTTTCGCCTGCCCGGTCGACGGGCCGTGCCCTGGTCCCCAACGCGTCCTACGTCCTGAAGAGAATCCGCGAACCCGAGGATCACCACCAGGGCCAGCAAGGACCGTCACTGCCGCAGCGGAGTCGATGCCGAACATCTACACCTCCCGCTGGTCGGGGGACAGTCCACTCACTAGAGCGAAACCGCACAGGTTCGCAAGCCCCAGGCGGCAGGAACGTCCGACTGGCACCAGAAGATGTGCGGGTCGCCCACGGTTGAAAGCACTCGACGGGCAGAGCCGGGACAAGGTGCTGACTGGCCTGCCGACCGCGGGACAGCGTC